>JADJYQ010000001.1:222500-1422500 GCA_016719615.1 Saprospiraceae bacterium | reverse complement strand
CAAATGATAATGCATTATAAATCTTTTTTCGCAAGCCACTCGCACGATTCCTAACGGTTGCAAAATCCGGAACCAAACCTGTATACCAAAATAACAGGGATACAGAAAAATAAGTAGATATGGCAAATACGTCCCACAACAAAGGAGAGTTAAAATTGGGCCATAAAGAACCTCGCGTATTTGGATATGGGAAAAAATAAAATACAACCCAGATGCGACCGACGTGTATGAGTGGGAATAAAGCTGCACATATAACGGCAAATATCGTCATGGCTTCAGCAGCCCTGTTGACCCCTGTACGCCACCTTTGGCGAAATAATAAAAGGATGGCCGAAATCAAAGTTCCCGCATGACCAATCCCGATCCACCAAACGAAATTGGTAATATCATATCCCCAACCAATCGTCCGGTTTAGGTTCCAGGAACCAATTCCCATCCAGATGGTCCAAAGTATACAAAATACACCAAATGATAAGGTTGCTGCTGACACTATAAAGGCAATGATCCATTCCTTACTCGGTGTGCGTTCGGTAGGCGCACACAAATCCTCAGTAATCTGATGATATGTTTTTTGTCCCTCTACTAAAGGTTTCCTTACCGGTGCTACAAATCCTCCTGCCATGCGATTTATTTAATTAGTTATGCATCTAAAGTTTCGTCTCTGTTGTTGACTTTCATCGTATAGTTGACGACAGATTTGACGTTAATTTCTTCAAGAACTATATAATTCAAAGGGTTCTGCAATTTTGAATGCAATTCGCCTTCCTGATTATTGATATCACCAAAAGTGATAGCACCGGTTGGGCAAGAAGTTTGACATGCGGTCTTCACATCCTGATCGCGTAAAGTCCTTTGTTCTTTTTTAGCATTCAATTTTCCTTCCTGTATGCGTTGTACACAGAATGAGCATTTTTCAATGACACCTCTTGATCTCACTGTTACATCCGGATTCAATACCATGCGAACCAAATTATCAGAATAAAAGGGTTGCGTCTTTTCATTGGCAAGATTGTATTGATTTACAGGAAATAAATCCGCTGTAGTATAATCGTACCAGTTGAATCTTCTCACTTTATAAGGACAGTTATTGGCACAATATCGAGTGCCTACACATCTGTTATAGGCCATTTGGTTCAATCCTTCTGAAGAGTGATTGGTGGCATTTACTGGACATACGTTTTCGCAAGGTGCATTATTACAATGCTGACACATCATAGGCTGATAGACTACATTTGGTCTTTCAACATCTCCGTAATAATATCTGTCAATACGCAACCATGACATTTCATGATGTCTTGAAACTTCTTTCTTTCCTACAACAGGCACATTGTTTTCAGCCATACAAGCTACAGCACATGCGCCACAACCAATACACGAATTGAGGTCAATATGCAAGCCCCAATGGTGGCCGGAATTGTATTTATAATCATGTCCCGGATAAAGCGTATTCGAATTTAAATGTTGATGGTGCTCGCGTTCCTTTTGGAGCTTCTCAACGTTTTCTTTGATATCTTTTAGATTTGAATGCCGAATGATAGAACGATCTGTCAATGCACCTTGATATCCTTTGGTGATTCCTTTAAAAGCATCATCCACTAAAGCAGCTTCATCGGCATTAATCACTTTTCCAGAGCTGGTTTCAACCGCCGTCACACCAAAAGTGTGATGGTGTTGTACACAAGCAAAATTCTTCTCTATAGATTTAAGAGATTCAGAGAGACTGGCACTGGTATTATAATACTGTGTATAACCATCCGCACTTGTGCAATGCGAATTAAAATCAGTACCTACTCCGGTTCCGCAATCACCTGCTATCTGACGACCGTAACCCAAAGCAATTGCCACTGTTCCAGCCATCTGGCCGAATTGTTTGACCGCGGCTATTTTAATTTTTACATTGCCAATGGTTAATTCAACTTCTTCTCCATCTTCCTTGACATTGCTCATCGCATTAAATCTTCTGTCGCCATCAAAGGAGATCGGTACTGCCAGATAATTTCCCCATACCGTTCGCATCACCGGATCAGGCAACTCCTGCAACCACGGATTGGTTGCATAAACTCCGGATCCAATACTGATACTTTCATAAAAGCTTATTTCCAAAGCACTTTCAGATGGTTTAGCCAATTTTGAAAATGCCAAAGTAATATCTGCATTACAAACTAACAAACGTTCGTTAGTAGCAGTCTCAAACAACCCGTCGTGGAGTAACCGATCCCAATTGGTTTGCATATTGGCGGTCTCTGCTCCAGTTTTCTCAGCCCAGTTTTTTAACAAATACTCGTAATAAGGTTGCTCAACTTGATGGTTTAAGTTAGGGCTCATACACCAATTCAAAAAGGACTCACCAGCCTGTCGCGTTTTAAAGATGGGATGTATGGTGGGTTGAATAAAACTAAATTGACCACTTTTAGCTTCAACATCTCCCCATGATTCCAAATAGTGATGATCTGGTGCAACATATTGGCATTTAGAAGTGGTTTCATCGAGAGTTGGATTCAGGCTAATAGACAAGCCAACCTTAGACAGTCCTTCTGCAAATTCAGCAGCATTAGGGAGGTCATAACAGGGGTTCGCGTTCCAGATAATAACGGCGTCTACTTGAGAAGCTTTCATATCTGCCATCAATTGCTGCACATCCAAATCACTCCCTTTGCGTTGATAAGAAACACGCTCAAACCGAACTGTTTTATTGATATTTCCCAACATATCATTAATGGCAAATACCAATATCTGATCGCCGGGATTATTATTTCCACATACAATTAAAGATTTGGATTTCTGATCGATCAATTGACCAGCCAATTTAGAAAGTGCTTGCTTGGCTTTATCATTTAAAGCCGGAGCTGGTTGAACTTGTCTTCCACTCTTTGCAGCAATTTCATTATATAAGTGTGCAATTGCAGCACTTTGTTCGGAAGGTCTAACTAATATCCGATTGTCCGCATTCGAACCCGTAAGCGAAAGGTGTGATTCTACCTGAATATGTTTATTCATTTGATATTGCCCACCTTTCAAAGAACGCTTACTCGCATATTGAGCGGCATACTCAATTGGAGAAATCCAGCTTCCTAAGAAATCCGCATTAAAACTTATGATGACATCTGCCTGGTCAAATCTATAATCCGGAACCACGCGTTCCCCAAAACACAATTTCGCAGCATCCAACAATGCAGCACTTGAAACTGCATCGTACATAATGTGTTTTGTATTTGGATATTTCGTGGAGAATTCAGAGACCGCCTTAAGTGCTGATGGACTCATGATCGTAGAACTCACAATACGGATCTTACTATTCGCATTTAATTTGTCCGTTATTTCTTTATCGAAAGCTGACCAATCAATCAATTCAACTTTACCATCTTTCATGATTCCGGGACCTTGGATTCTGTTGTAATCGTACAAACTCAGAACTGAAGCCTGAACTCTGGCACTGGTACCACCTTTTGTTATTGGCGAAGCTGCATTTCCTTCTATTTTAATAGGACGGCCCTCTCTAGTTTTAACCAAAACAGAACAATAATCGCCACCGTTCACAAAACTAGAAGCATAATAATTAGCGATACCTGGAACAATGGTATCCGGTTTGATGATATATGGAATTGCTTTTTTTACAGGAATTTCACATGAAGCTAGCGTAGCTGCACCAATTCCAAATCCAAGCATTTTCAAAAAGTCTCTTCTGTTTGCTTCTAAACTACCAATGCGTTCATCTTCTACTACCGCAAACCCAGGCTCGTCCACAAATTCACTTTGCGTTTCTAAAATAAATTTTTCGTCCTGCAATAAGTCCTTCTCGCCTATCCAAATATTTGATTCGTTATGTTTCATTTGCATCTATGTTGTATTGGATCAATAATGACATTTTTGACAATCGAGACCACCTATATCACTTACTTTAACGGTCGATCTCTTCCCACTTTTCAATTCATCATGATAGGTTTTATAACTTTCGTAGTATTTGTTATCTGTAAACTTTACATCCGTCTCACGATGGCAATTGATGCACCAGCCCATGGACAAAGGTGCATACTGTTTCAACAAATCCATATCCTGCACTTTACCATGGCATTTTTGGCAGTCAATCTTTCCTATACTTACGTGCTGTGAATGATTGAAATACACGTGGTCCGGTAGATTATGAATGCGTACCCATTCTATCGGGCCGGGTATTTGCGGTTTGGTTTCACTTGTCAAGGAAGCTTTAATTTCTTCCCATTGTGTATCTGCTTCTCGCTTCGAACTTTCAGAACCCCCAGTTAGACTATTTTCTTTAATAAAATTGTCTTCAATCCATTTGCGGTAAACCTTTGCAATATCCTCCTCCGCCATTGAAGCATAATTTTCAATATACTTATCTGTACTTGGATCAAAACCAATAGAAGCAAATATTTTGGTAATTTCTGCAGTACCGTATACGCTACCTTTCTTTATGGCCGCATGGCAGTTCATACAAGTATTTGCTGCCGGAATTAGAGATTGTTTAGATCTTCTGGCGCCATCATGGCAATAATTACAATCAATTTTATGTAAACCTGCATGCGTAGCATGACTGAATTTAATGGGTTGTTCTGGAGCATAATTTTGCTGCCTTCCCAATGAAATGGCATTATTTATTGTAGTATAACCACCAAACAAGACCAAAGCAAATATGACAAAACTCACTACGGACTTATTGGTCAAAAACTTCCAAGTTGATACTTTTTGAGCGCTTGGGTCTCCTGCATTTACTTTAAGACTATAAACCAAGTCTGCTGTAAGCCTCCATAAGAATAATGCCAGACTTACTAATAAAACAAAGATTAAAAACATCCAAAATGAAAAACCGCTTTCTTTTTTCACACCTTCACCGGCAGCAGGACCTGTGGCAACTTTAGGACCATAAGTTCCGGAATAAACGCCATCAATGTAAAGCAACAGACTTTCGACATCATCGTCCGTCAAATTAGGAAAAGACGTCATGACCGTAGGTTTAAACTGGTTCCACAACTCCGTAGCTTTCGGATGACCATCTTTGATCATTCCCTGAGAATTGCGGATCCATTTATAGAGATCCTCTTTTGGGTATGCAGCCCATCTTTCTTGTGACCCACCTAAAGAAGGCCCTGTTAAGGCATCCTTCATATTCTTATTGTGACAGGAAGCACAATTATTTTTAAATAGATCCTTCCCCACTTCGATATCCGGAGCGGAAAAAGGAGCCAAGAAAGTCAACAAAACCAAGAAAATAGTAGAAAAGAATTTCTTGTAGCTCATAAAAGATTGGTATATAGTAAGTTACAATGAAGCAAGTAAATATTACAGCTTTTCATGATGTTTCGCCTGCAAAATTAGCCCAGAATTGGATTTTCCAAAATTAAAAGCAACATTAGTTTGATAGATTTCTAAAAAGTTCACTTTTGAAATTATGCAAAGCGTTAAGAATAGTTTAAAATTCAAAGAACAATAATTTCATAAATCCCATCTCTAAATAGCAATTGGAGCTTTTATAGCAGGGTGAGATTCATATCCTATCAACTTAAAATCATGATAATCAAATGAAAATAAGTCTTTTACCTCCGGATTAATCCACATTTGAGGTCCCGGTTTAGGATTTCGCGTCAATTGCGTTTTGGCCTGATCGACATGGTTTAAGTATAAATGTACATCCCCAAAGCTGTGAATAAATTCTCCAGGCTTGAGATTACAAATAGAGGCCATCATTTGCGTCAAAAGTGCGTAGGAGGCAATATTAAAGGGTACACCTAAAAAAACATCAGCCGATCGTTGATAAAGCTGACATGATAATTTGCCTTCAGCAACATAAAATTGAAACAAACAATGACAAGGACTTAAAGCCATTTTTGGCAATTCATCCACATTCCAGGCAGAAACGACCAATCTTCTGGATCCGGGGTTATTCTTAATTTCAGAAATGATATTTGATATTTGATCAATACTTCGCCCCGTTGAACTTGGCCAGTTTCTCCATTGTCGGCCATATACCGGTCCTAATTCGCCATTTTCGTCGGCCCATTCGTCCCATATACTTACTCCATTGTCTTTCAAATATTTAATATTGGTCTTCCCTTTCAAAAACCACAACAACTCATAAATGATAGACTTTAGATGCATCTTCTTGGTACTTACAAGTGGAAAACTTTGCTCCAAATTAAAGCGCATTTGATATCCAAAAATGCTTTTGGTACCCACGCCAGTGCGATCAGGCCTTTCAACTCCTTCGTTTAAAACTTTTTCGAGAAGATCCAAGTAAGTTTTCATATAAATGAACACCACAAAGAAACACATTAAAATATTTATAATATTATTTTTTGATTATTTATAGACTACTCATAATGACTTAACTTTACACGTAATCAAACTCAATGACTTATCAGAGCTTAAGGCACTGTTGTGAGGACCTGGAAAAAAAGGGCCAATTGCTTCGCATTAAAGAAGAATTAGATCCGGATTTGGTAATCCCGGAGCTTCACAGGCGTATTTATCAGATGAAAGGTCCTGCATTGCTGTTTGAGAAAGTAAAAAACAGTCCATTTCAGGCGGTTTCAAATATTTTCGGAACTTCAGAAAGAACATTTTATCTGTTTGAAGATGTATTAAAACGCTTTGAATGGCTGATTAAGGTTAAAATCGACCCATTTTCTCTTTTGAAAAATCCTGGATCTTCTCTGAGGAACCTCCCATGGCTATTTTCTGCAATTCCCTTCAAAAAAAGAAACGTTGCACTTCAATCCATTTGTTCAATTTCAAATCTTCCGAAAATCAGAGCCTGGCCAAAAGATGGCGGATCATTTATTACTTTACCCCAGGTCATCAGTTTTCCACCTGGGTCAATGAATCCAAAACAAGCCAATGTGGGCATGTACCGAATTCAATTGGATGGAAATGACTATTTAGAAGATCAAGAAATTGGTTTGCATTACCAATTACACAGAGGAATCGGCATACACCATCAAAACCATAAATCAGCCCAGTCGAAATTTCAATTGAGCATTGGTGTCGGAGGACCGCCGGCATTTTCACTTGCCTCCATTTTCCCTCTTCCGGAAGGTTTAAGTGAAATCTTATTTTCAGGATTACTCAATTCCAGAAGATACGCGTATGCAATTCAGGATGGATATTTTATTCCTCAGGATGTCGATTTTTGTATCACCGGAACGGTAGAAGATCAAGTATTAAAAGAAGAAGGCCCGTTTGGCGATCATTTGGGTTACTATAGCTTAAAGCACCCATTTCCCGTTCTTAGTCATATCAAAGTATGGCACAAAGCAGATCCCTTATGGCATTTTACAGTGGTTGGAAGACCCCCACAGGAAGACACTTCATTTGGTGCTATCATTCACTCCATCGTTTCAGAACTTATCGGGTCTGAATTTCCAGGAATTAAAGCTGTTCATGCCGTCGATGTTGCAGGTGTACATCCATTGCTATTGGCGATCGGAAGCGAAAGGTATATGCCTTTTAGAGAACGCAAACCGGAAGAGATCCTGACACAAGCAAATCATTTACTGGGCAAAGGTCAAACTTCTTTGTCCAAATATCTCATCATTGCTGCTTCTAACCCTGATCAGGTTCCAGACGTACATCATATTGCAGATTTTTTAAAATATGTTCTTAGACGTGTCGATTTTAAACATGATTTGCATTTTTATACACATACAACTATTGACACCCTTGATTATTCAGGATCTGGTTTTAATGAAGGTTCAAAACTCGTCATTAGCTGCAATCGGGATCCTTTGCGTGAATTATCCAATGAAGTTTCATTATTTACACTACTTCCAACTTCATTTACAAAAGCCAGACTTATCGACCATGGCATTATTGCAATAGAATCAAATGCATTCAGTACTTATGAATTTGCAGAAAAAGAGTTGTTCGAACTCACGAAATTTTTAGACGCACCCCAATTTGAAAATTTTCCTTTGGTTGTACTTACAGAAGATGCAGATTTTATGGCTGCAGATTTTTCAAATTTTTTATGGGTGACTTTTACAAGAAGTAATCCCTCCCATGATGTATATGGCCTAAGAGCTTCACATCAATTCAAACATTGGTCATGTGATGCACCGCTGATCATTGATGCTCGTAAAAAACCACATCATGCAACGGTACTTGAGCCTGATCCCAAAACGATACGCGAAGTAGATCAAATTATTTATCGCAATCCCGAACTTCATAAACTTTTCTCATGAACATCCCAAAGCTATTTATACAAAACATGGAGAAGCTCATTGGTTCTGAGAGTTCAGCATTTTTTGAAGCAATTCATCAAAACCCTAAAACGAGCGTTCGTTTAAATCCATTAAAATCAGAACATAACTTAAATCTAGCTGAAAGGGTCCCATGGTGCGAACAGGGTTATTATTTAAATGAAAGACCCGTGTTTACTTTGGATCCATTTTTTCACGCTGGACATTATTATGTACAAGAAGCCTCATCCATGTTTCTCGATTATGTTTTAAAGTATTTAAATTTACCCAAGGATATTCATGTCCTTGATATTTGCAGCGCGCCAGGAGGTAAATCCACTTTACTGGCAAGTTATTTTTCTGAATCCGCATTTATACACTGTCACGAATTTGACCAACACCGTACCACTGCTTTACAACATAATATGATTAAATGGGGACATTCAAACATAACCATTAGTCAGGGATCATTAAAGGAACTTAAAAACACCGGTATCACGTATGACCTGATACTTTTGGATGCTCCTTGCAGCGGTGAAGGCATGTTTCGCAAAGAACGCAAAGCTTTAGAACAATGGTCGCCAGAAAAAATTCAAAGTTGTCAGAGGATGCAAAAGGAGATCGTTCAAATTGTTGCTCAACTAGGGCATGAAAACTCTATTCTCATCTACTCCACTTGTACTTACAATATGTTTGAAAATGAAGAAGTATTATCCACTTTGATCAGCAACGGAACTTATGATCCCGTAGAAATCAATTCAGATTATAATGTTTGGAAATCAGACAATGAATCAAACCTTTATTCGTACAGATTTATGCCACATCGAATCCAGGGAGAAGGACTGACACTTACAGTTCTGAGAAAGAATAAAAATTCAACTTCAATAGAATATTCGGGAAAAAAAAGCTTCAAAGAGTTTCAAAATCCATTTTCTCCAAAAGCTTGGCTACAAGATTCAGAAGAGTTTATCATTAAAGATTTCAAAAAGCAGCTCCTTGCGATACGCAAATCACATCTTGAAAATAGCAACTTGTGTCTTCAACATTTGAATGTATGGAATACTGGAATACAACTGGGGCAAATAAAAGGACTGGATTTTATACCTCATCATGGCTTGAGTCAATCTGCATTCAAATCGAATGAATTACCGGAAATACAATTAGATTATAAACAAGCTCTTGAATATCTCAGATGTTTACATTTTCCACTCGACGTAAACACTTCTGAAAAATGGTTTGTTGCAAAATTCCAGTCCGCTTCGATGGGATGGATTAAATCTAATTCAAATGGATGGAAAAATTATTATCCAAAGCATTATAGAATTCTAAGTTATTAAATCAAACGCATGTTATACAAATTCAGCTTATCATTTACATTTTTAGTATCAGGGCTTTTATGCGCACAAAATAATTTGCCAGTGCTTGTTCAAAAGAGCGTTGAAATCCAAGGCAACAGGATAACTGTTACTTTCGACGCTACAGACTCCGATGATCAATTATTGGAAATCCAATGCAAACTTTTTAGCTTGGAGGATGCCACATTACATGAAGAAATTGTGCCTATCCAAATTGGAGGTGACATCGGTTATCCAGTAATGCAAGGCCATCAAAAGATCGTTCAAATTACCATAGATCCACTTATTACATATAAAACTATCAGATTGGTTTTAAAAGTGAGCGACAGGGCAGCTTTGGATATTCAGGAATTGTTAGGACAAGTTGATACGGCTTCCTTGTATAATACAGTTAGTATTTTACAAGGCAGAAGGAACAATAATGACAAAATATTTTATGATGCTTCAAGAGATTATATTTTCAATCGCTTGAATGCTTCTGTTAAAACCAAAAAGCACATAGCCCAACAACCACCACTTCAGCTTATAAACATTGAAGGCACACAAACGGGATTTCAAAAACCTGAGGAAGTCATTATCATTGATGCCCATTACGACAGTTTTGGCTCTTCACCAGGAGCTGACGACAATGCTTCCGGAGTCGCAGGAGTTTTAGAAGCACAACGAATTTTGGCACCCTACTGTTCAAATAAAACATTGCGCTATGTCTTGTTTGATCTGGAAGAAGCCGGATTAATTGGAAGTTTGTTATACGTTTCAAATCAGGTATCTAAAAGGGAAAGTATTAAATCTGTTTTCAATTTTGAAATGATTGGATTTTATTCAGAAGAACCCAATACCCAGGAATTACCTACTGGATTTAACATTCTTTTTCCTGATGCCTATAACAAGGTCATACAAGATCAGCGAAGAGGCAATTTTATAACAAATGTGGCTAATACAACATCTTCTGGCTTGAAAAGTATTTTCGATCAGAGTGCTGCCACTTACGTTCCAACTTTAAAAGTCATTTCTGTTGAGGTTCCCGGTAATGGAAGTATAGCGCCAGACCTTAGAAGAAGCGATCATGCAAGTTTTTGGGACAAAGGAATCCCTGCACTCATGTTGACAGATGGCGCCAATTTTAGAAATAAAAAGTACCACACAGCAAATGACTCCCTGCATTATTTACATTTTGGGTTTATGTCAAATGTTATTAAATCAACCATTGCGAGTGTTATTCAGTTGGGCGAAGTGGAACATGCAAGTTGTCTTGAAATTCCAATTTCATTCCCAACCCATGTATCCAACGACAAAGGATTTAATTCTTATGTTTCAGCCTATAAACAAACACTCTACATAAGAACAAGCAGACATTTACAAAATGCAACGATATCTGTTTTTAATCCTGAAGGACAAGTATTGTATCAAAAAAATAATTTGGAATTGAGTCAACAAAGTACGGCGATGTCATGTGCTCCATTAAAAATTGGGATCTATTACATGCTCATAAAAAGTGGTAAAGAAATTTCCGTTTCAAAATTCGTTGTTCATGACTAACAATACAACAGTTCTTGGTTTAGGATCCAATCAGGGGAATAGAATTGAATCTTTAAAAAAAGCGGTGCATTTACTGAATGAAAAAGGAATAATACATCAAACGCATTCATCTTATTACGAAACAGAACCTTGGGGAAATCATCAACAGCCAGATTTTATAAATGCTGTCATTGTAGCCACAACTCATTTAGATCCTCAACAAATTTTAAAAGAAATTAACGAAATAGAATTAAGCATGGGCAGGACTCGAAATATCCATTATGGACCCCGTACTATAGATATTGACATCCTATTTTATAATCAATTGATCATAGAAACAAAATTACTTACCATTCCCCACCCTCAAATCCAAAAACGCAAGTTCGTACTCTACCCTTTGCAAGAACTTATTCCTTCTTATATACATCCAGTGCTTCAAACTAGTATTGAGCAACTTTCTCAATTGTGTAATGACCCATGCAGGGTTGTAAAATTACAATGGCATGAAACTGTTTCCTAACAAATATATTAGCATTGAAGGCAATATAGGAGCCGGCAAAACCAGCTTTTGTCAAATGATTTGTTTGGATTTTAATTGTAAAATCGTCCTTGAGGAATTTGCACAAAATCCATTTTTGGAATATTTTTATAAAGATCCAACACGCTATGCACTTACCGTTGAATTATTCTTTCTTACAGAACGTCAAAAACAAATTCAATTGGAAGTTTCAAGCACCGATTTATTTTACGACTTTACGATATCCGATTACACGATCCTAAAAAGCCTATTATTTGCCAGAGCCAATCTCAGTGCAGAAGAATACAAATTGTATTTCAAAATCTATACTGCGCTAACACACAGTTTACCAAAACCTGATCTGATCGTATATCTGCACAGAGATGTTCCTCAGGTTCAAAGCAATATTGACAAACGGGGTCGTTTATTTGAAACACATATCAGTAACGAATATTTATCAAAAATTCAGGAGAGTTATTTTTATTTTTTTAAAAATCAAACGCAACTACCTGTTGTTGTTATCGATTTGCACGATCAGGATTTTATTCATGATCAACATATTTATAATGAACTCAAAAGCATTTTGACTAAATCATATGCCCCTGGCTTACATCACATTAAAATCTTAAATACTTAAATTTATGAAATCATTTTTCTCTAACGTTTTTTCTTCTTGTCTGGGAACAATTTTGGCGCTGATTGCAGTTATATTGATCTTTACTGCAATTGGCGCAGGGATCATCGCCGGTGAAAAATCAGGTGTTGATATCACTGATTCTACAGTTCTGAAATTTGAATTTCAGGAACCCATTCCTGAACAAAGTAACAATATTCCGCTGAGTGGTTTTTCCCTCAATAACGAAGGAACTATAGGACTCAGGGATTTGGTTAAAACCATAGAAAAGGCCGGCAAAGATTCAAAAATCAAAGGAATATATATGAATATCAATTCCTCTGCAAACGGCTATGCGACCCTCAAAGAAATCAGGGATGCGCTTTTAAAATTCAAAGAAAGCGGCAAGTTTATTTTAAGTTACCACTTATTTTTAGATCACAAAAGCTACTACCTGGCCTCAGTTGCCGATGAAATCCATCTTCATCCCATTGGTTTTGTTGATTTAAAAGGGTTTAGTTATTCCATCCCGCATTACAAAGAATTTACCGACAAAATCGGTATGGATTTTAACATCTACTATGCCGGCGATTTCAAAAGTGCTACAGAGCCCTTCCGAATGAATAAAATGAGCGATAGTAACCGGGTTCAGCTACGTGAATACCAAAATGAAATATTCAACTATTACACTCAAGAAATAGCCGCATCAAGAAATATTAGTTTTGAAACTTTAAGAAATAATTTCGATCAATTTCTTAGTTATTCCCCGGACAAAGCTAAAGAACATAAGTTGATTGACATGTTGTCAAATGAATCTGATGCCTATCAGGCCATACGTACAAAACTGAGCCTTGACGACGCTGCCAAAATTAATTTCATTTCATTAAATAAATACTTTGAATCAAAAAAAGATGATGATGAAGATTATTCAAGTTCCAACAGGATTGCATTGGTTTTTGCAGAAGGAAGCATTAATGATGAATATGGCGAAGAAGGAGAAATAGGCAGAAAATATCTAAACGTTCTTCGCGACATCCGCAAAACTTCAAGTTTCAAGGCAGTAGTTCTTCGCGTGAATTCACCCGGAGGTTCTGCAATCATGAGCGATGATTTTCTGCAGGAAATAAAATTAATCAAACAATCAGGAAAACCGGTAGTGGTATCAATGGGCGATTATGCCGCTTCAGGTGGATATTATATCTCCAGTTTTGCGGATACCATCATCACGAATCCCTATACCTTAACTGGTTCAATAGGCGTATTTGCACTCATCCCCAACATGGCGAAATTATCAGGAGACAAAATAGGTATTGATTTTGATACTGTTGGAACCGGTGCATATTCTAATGCATTCCAACTAACATTTCCATGGGGAAGCATCGAGAAAAAGATCATGGAAGAAAATATTGAAAACGTCTATAATCGATTTCTCAATATCGTATCAGAGGGCAGAAACATTAGTATCGATGATGCCCGCAAGATTGCAAAAGGCAGAATATGGAGCGGCACCAGAGCTGTTCAATTGAATTTAGCAAATATGACTGGATCCCTTCAGGATGCAATAGTGCTCGCCGCAAGGATGGCAAGTGTTGAAAAATTCAGAGTCAGTGAGTTCCCTACTCAAAAAGATCCGATCCAAAAATTCATGGATGAACTTCAGGGAAACAAAGAAATTGAAACAAAAATTACAAATCGCCAAATTCAAAAAGAATTAGGCAAATGGGGGCCCGTTTATAAAAATCTAAATGATTTAGAAAAATCATCGGGTAAGGCCCAGATGAGGCTTCCATTGTGGTTACAACAATAAAAAAAAGTCTCCATTCTTTATGAATGGAGACTTTTCATTTTCTTATTAAACTGCTAATCGCTTAGTCAAGTATCACCATACGCTTCGTTGCAGTACGGTCGGCAGCATCCAGTTGATAGTAATAAATACCAGCACCTGGAAGATCGGATTTTTGAACTTTGATTGAGTTCAAACCTTTGTGCGCTTTTAATTGATTGAGATAAATTACTTTACCAGTTACATCATAGATACTAAGTTGCGCATCTGTTGATTCATTCAATTTAAAGCTTATTGTTGTTTCCTTGTCAAATGGATTAGGTGTATTCTGGTATAGTTCAAACACAGTAGTTTGTGTTTGTACATTTCCGGAACGTGCACTTAATTGAATATCCTTCACATTTAAACCAAGGTCATACGCTTCAATGCGTGTGATTGTATTGTTCAATGCAATTGCTGAACCAGCTTTCGCATTTGCCAAAACTATGAATTTCAAACTGAACAAGACTTCATTTTGAGTAGCCGTTGTTGCTTTTTGATCATTCCAGCTCATGGCCAACAATCCTTTATCAATGCTCTGGAATCCAAAATTTGCATCATCAAGACGAATTGCACCAGAAGCATAAGATTCAAAAGCAATTACTTTGTCATCGAATTGGAATGTCATCTGCATGCCGCTTATCTGATGAAAATCAGTAGCTTTAATATCCATTTGATAGGATTCTCCTGCAATCAATTCCTTTTCGTCAATGAATAAATTCAATGCATCTGAACGACCTGAAGCATTCAACAAACCACTGGCAGAAGCTGAATTGTTAACGTCTCCCATTTTGACTGCAATAAAATCAACTTTGGTAGATGGGTTTAAAGTAACAAAATTTTTCTCCGTTGGAAAATCCCATGGTTGTTGTGGATTGCTAAATGTAAAATCTGAAGGAATCATCAACCATGAACTCACTTTAGGAAATTCTGCATTCACACCAAGAATCAATTTACGAATTTCAGAGATGTCAGCAGCAGTCACAGAATAGGTCTTATTAACATCCGCAGCAATCATTTTATATGGGCTGCTTAATAATTCCATACCTAATATGTGGCGTTGAATTTTAACGATATCTGCAGTTGTTACACCATTTGCAGCATCATCCAATCTTCTGGATTTGATGTTATAGTTAGCATTCAAGCTCAAATCTCCAAAGAGATAATTACCCGTGTTATTGGTTGTTGATTGTCTTACCAATGCATTTGCATTATAGAGTTCCACTGCAGCTTTTGCTGTGAATTCTCCATTTTCTGTTTTTACAAATCCATTGACGTTGCCTGAATTTAAAGTCGGCGGATTCGGACAAATGTTTTGATTATCTTGTACGATAACTACAGTTGTACAATAGTCTTTATTGCCTTCTTCGTCTTCAACCCACATTTGAACTTCAATGGTAAGTTCATCCGCTTTTTGTTTAGCAACAAAATCATCACAACATACGCGTATACTTCTCTTGGATGTATCACCATCAAAATAAAATTTCAATTTATTCTTTGGTGTACAATTGTCAAAGCTGTTAAAATCAAGGTCTTTAGCCCAAATGTCTACACAGCCGGTTGTTGGCATTGGAACTGTTATGATTCCAGTTAAACAATAAGGAGTTGGAGCTTTACAATCTTTGATTTCGAATAACGTGCAAAATGTTCCAAGATTTCCGCATCCATCTTCTACATAGTAGCAAATTTTATGTACGCCTTCAGGATAAGTACCAGAAGCTTCAAATGGATTGTTATTGTCATCTGCGTATGGATTGTCATTAAATAATGGAGTGCGACCTGCAGCAAATTCTTTTTTAGTTAAAGGACCAACTGCTAAATCATTTCCAGAGTGGCTTCCATTTCCATCATTGTACAAGTCGATTTTGTACTCAAAATTCAACCAATCCTCAGGAGTACAGTTATCAGTAACTTCCGGTGTAATGCTCAGGTGACCATAACAAATACCATTTGTCTTTTCAGCTGGCTCACATTGTCCGATACTTATACCTACAACAGGTTTATCTAAATCACGAACTTTGATAATTTGGGTAAACTCCCATCTTCCATTTTCAGCAGAATAATTTGGATCATATTGACACCAATCAATTACTACCCATTTTCTCAGTATTTTAAAACATGCATCAGGTTCTATCGTAAACACTTCATCAAAATGCTCAATAGCAATCAGACTACATTGGTTTCTTGCACCAGACACCACATAAGGTTTACCAAGTAAAGGATTTTCTGGGCTGATATCAGCTCCACATCCTTGTATATAGGTACCATTTCCCTGGCAATCCGGCCATACGATATCGTCATTGTCATCACAGAAATTTGCTCTGTTCACATAGAATGGATCACAATTCACCACCCAGATCGTTTGCGTTGCAGTTATCACCTGGCCATTAGGACCATTTACAGAAATATCGCGCAATATCCTTCCCTGTCCGCATTCACGTAAATCTCGAACTTCAATATTTGGATTTGCACTGCATGAAGCTAGGATATAGCCATCAAAACCCCACACCAATTCATATTTATTATTTGGATGTGCAGGATTAAAGTAACTGTTATAATAATTGCATGCATTCGTTGATGCAGGAATTGGATTAGGAGGAGTTACAGGAATGTAACCGGGGTATCCCGTAATGTGGTTAGCATCACAATACTGGCTACAAACCATATCCGTGGTTTTTACTTTTGCCCTTAATGCCAGATCACTGACAATTTTACCAAACACATCGTTGTTTGGATTTTTAATAGCATCAATATCAAACCAAAACATACAACTCACTACTATATCAGGAGGTGCAACTACGGTTGGAATACTTTTATCTTGAACTTCAACTTCGACCATACAGTCTGAAAATCGTCCAAATAAATCACCACCTTGATTCATTCTACCTGGGTGAACAGGACCTGTTCCAGGATCGCGGTCATAAACTCGAAAAACTACCATTATTGATTTTCCGGCATCTGCACAGCAGAATTTAACAAAATCATCAAAGTAAATCTGATGGCCGTTTAAACGAGCATCATCATCTCCATTAGTACCGTTACAAGTTTGTATGTTGTTCCCTTCGCTTCCATTGTTGGTTCCTAAAAGTTCATCCATTCGGATCACTTTATAAAATAAATGCGGATTGCAATTATCGAATGAACCATCATCAAAAGTTGATGCAAATACTTTTGCAGTATTGTCACCTGGGCTTTGAGAGCCAGAAATTGTTACTACAGTTTTTTGATCACAAACTGCAGTTGGAGGAGTATTGTCTTGTACATCAAGGACAACTCTTCTCTCGGTAATATTACCGCAGCAGTCCTCTGCAACAATGTAAGCGTTTTGGATACCAAGAGGAAGATTTACCACGACATAACCTTGAACATCACTGCCCAAAACTGTTCCGCTCTCTACTCTTATTGAGTAACGGATGTCATTTGAACAATTATCAATAACCCATGCTGGAGCAACATCCCAGCGACCTTCGCATCTCCAAGGGTCTGTATTGATTACAAGGCTGTCAGGGTAAAGGACTGTAGGTGGAACCAAGTCCATGACTTTAATAATTTGATTTGTGTCTTTGACTTCTCCAGTACACCAATTCAATAATGTCCAAACCCGAAGTAATTTATAACAACCAACGGGCCCAGCATCACAACCTGGTTTGGTGATATCAATTCGTATATCGCGAAATGTTACTGCTATATTGGAACATCCAGAATTGCCCGGTTCACCAGTACCTTCCCACATAATGATATCGTTATCTCCCCAACAAGCGCCATTCGCCGGGTAGAATATCGGATGTGGATTTGGATGGCCTTCATAAGGTCCGGTAGCTATACAATTCCATCCTAATTTCTTAGGAACTCTTGCACCCGAACCAATGAAAATTGCCGAATCAATTAAATATCCATCTACACATTGTGGATAAGGCAAAATATGTGAAGAAACATTTTTAGAAGGATTGTATTTTCCATCACAACTCAATGCATATGTATGACCAGGTAAAACCAGGCCATCATAATTTAAAGGATAGGTAAGATTGTTCAAATCACCTAATTCAACCGTAATCGTTTGAATACAAGTATCTCTGTTTCCGGAACCATCAACTGCAATAAAATAACGGGTAATGATTCTATCATATCCGCTAATACAAGAACCTTTACTCACTACGTCTTTATACGTAAGTGTATAACCGCTACATCTTTCAAAAACAGACGGAGTCCCTGTAAATGCTGGATCTGTACTCTCAAAACATTCGATACTCAGATCTCTTGGACAATCTAATCTTGGAGGTAGTTTATCCTCCACACACACTTTTCCCCAACAGGAATTCCCTGTTGAAATTTCGCGAATTGTTACTCGCAGACATCTTCCTATTTGAGCAGCACCTAATTGTAAATAAGGTGCAACAGGATCTTCGTCCACAAGTTTATTCGTTTCCCAGTCCCTCGCAGTGACTTCATACAGAAAGTTGAATCCAAACTGCTCCAGCAAATGCTGTGGCAACACTGTTGCCTGGCAATTTTCATCCAAACTCACCTGTATGTGGTCATGACACACCATTTGTGAAACAAGGGCCTGGTCCTTTGGCTCATTTGCTGCATTGACTTGCAACACGACAAACAAAGCCGCCATAGGCATCAGACAATTCTTTTGAAACTGTCTTCTCAAATTAAGTAAGCATAGTCTAATCATACTCTTGGAATTTGTTATTGTACTCTTCATTAAAAAATTGCTTCATCTTGTCCGAAACAACAGCATAGCCGTTGCCAGGACAGTTGAGTACTGAGTGGTTACAAATAAAGTATGAGCTGTGGTTATAAAAATTGGGTGTTACTATTCTGATGGGTCTTGTATGAATGCAATAATTACATCTACAATGCCTTTAGAATCCTTATAGCGACAACACAATAATCTATCATTTGGAATAAGTCGTCAAGCAATTGATGATATTTATTTTACAGCCATATTTAAGAGTATTGATCTTAAAGCTGTAAAATATTTAACCCCCTGCTATTTTTTTAGCTAAGGGTTGAATCAAATTAAATATTTATTGATGGTAATGACTTACCAATAAGGGTAGGATTTTATGAAAAGAGAATCCGAGTATGGAATTCCATAATAATATTACCAAAACTGTGCCAATGTCAAAAAAAATGGGGATCATGTTAGTGATCCCCATTTACTTATGCTAAGTTATTTAGTTCATTAATCCAAAATAACCATCCTCTTCGTGGCCGTATGATTGGTAGCATCCAACTGATAATACAATACTCCACTGGCATTCAATTCAGACTTCTGTACCTTGATGGTATTTAAGCCTTTTGTGCCCTGTGTTTCATATACTCTCAATACTTTGCCGGTTACGTCATAGATGCTCAGTTTAACAGCTCCAGCTTCTGGTAAACGGTAACTTACTACGGTCTCCTTAGCGAATGGATTTGGAGAGTTCTGATATAATTCGAATACACCAGATTCTACAACTCCTCTTTCTGTGCGTACACCTAAGTTAACATCTTTGATATTCAATGATGCATCATAAGCTTCTGCCGCTGTAACATCAGAAGTGATTGCCAACAAGTTGCCAATACTAGCCTGATTGCTTGCACGGAACACAACTGTAAACAAGGTAGCATCTGCATCTATACTTTGAGCTACTTTGTTATTCCAGCTCGTAGTTAAAATGCCTTCCTGGATGCGGTTATTTCCAAAGTTGCTTTCATCAACATTTAAAACACCTGCTTCGATTCCTTCGAATGTCAATGCCTGACGGTCAAATCTCAAAGTAAACTGGTAACCAGAGATATTTGTGAAGTTGCTTGATTTGAATTCAACTTTGTACAGTTCGCCTGCAACAGTTGTGTTGTTTTCTACTTCAAGATTCAATTTACCATTACTTCTAGTGCTACTTCCAGCTACATTATGGCCCCTTGCATTATTGGTAACATCTCCCATTTTAACAGCAACGAAATCAGCAATGTGTTTTTCATCGTTTACAATTGTAACTCCGGCTTCTCGTGGTGTACCATTCCATGGAAGTGTTGGGTTCGGGAATACAAATGACTTAGGTATAAATGTCCAAGACTGAACTTTACTAAATTCACTTGCAACACCTAATACCAGTTTTCTAATTTCAGTAACATCAGATGCTGTAATACTTGAACTATTGTTCACATCAGCAGCTATCAATCTGTATGGTGTATTTAATGTTTCAATTCCGAGAATATGGCGCTGAATCTTAACGATGTCTGCAGTACTTACACCATTCACATGGTCATCATTTCTGCTGACTTTTACATTATAACTATTTGGCTCTAAATCACCAAATAAATACTGTCCAGCGTTTGTTGTCATCAATTCACGCTTCATGTTTGCAGAAACATATAATTGAACATTAGATAATTCCATTTCATCATCGTTCTCAGTTTTCAGATTACCTGAAATTCTTCCGTTGAACGAACCTGTATTTGGACAGATATCCTGATTATCCTGAACGATAACTACTGTTTTACAATAATCTGTATTGCCTTCTTCATCTTGAACCCACATTTGAACATCTACTACTAATTCATCATTAGCACCTGCTGCTACGAAATCTGAACAACAGATAGTGATTCCAGTTTTTGTAGGATCTCCGTCGAAGTAGAATAATAAGTCATCTGCATCTGTGCAATTGTCGAAGCTACCTCTGTCAAGGTCTTTAGCCCAAACAGTAACACAACCACTAGATGGCATAGGTACGGTAATAACACCTGTCAAACAGTATGGAGTTGGTGCTTTGCAGTCCTTCACTTCGAACAACTGACAAGTAATACCAACATTTCCACAACCGTCTTCAACGTGCCAGCAAATATTGTGTATACCTACCGGGTAAGTACCACTTGCACTGAATGGATCATTTTCATTGTCTGCATAAGGATTATCATGGAACAATGGTGTACGACCAGCAGCAAATTCTTTACGCGTTAATGGACCTACAACGGCATCTTTACCGGAATATGCACCTTTCCCATCGTTAAAGAAATCGATCTTATACTCATAGAATAACCAATCTAATGGGCTACAGTTATCTGTTGCATCAGCAGTAATGTTCAAATGTCCATAGCAAATTCCATTTGTTTTAGTGGCAGGCTCACAATCTCCAACAGTGATCGTAACAACAGGTTTATCTGTATCCGTTACTTTGATGATTTGTAAATACTCCCATCTTCCGTTGATTGGATCTAAACTAGGATCGTACTGACACCAGTCAATTACAACCCATTTACGCAGTATTTTAAAGCATGCATCTGGCTCAATAGTAAAAATTTCGTCAAAATGCTCAATGCTGATCAATGCACAAAGATCATCTGCACCATTTTCAACAACTGGTCTTCCTAATAAAGGATTATCAGGGCTGATGTTTGCACCACAACCAGCGATGGTTGTAGCTTGACCTGTACAGTTACCTGGCCAGGTAATATCATCATCAGGATCGCAATTGTCTGCACGATTGATATAGAATGGATCACAGTCAACAACCCAGATGGTCTGAGTAGCTGTTACGCTGATACCGTTAGGTCCGCGTGCAACTACAGTTCTGGTTAATTGTCCCTGACCGCATTCGCGATTGTCATTTACACTGATCGTAGGATTGTTTCCGCATGCGCTAAGAACGTATCCATCAAATCCCCAAGTTAATTCATGTTTTCTATCAGCGTGAGCTGTGTCAAATAATGAACGATAGTATTCACAAGCTCTGTTCCAAGCTGGTGGATTTGAAGGTGGTGCACCAGGTACGAATCCTGGGTAACCAGTGATATCATTTCTTACGCAATAGTTATAACATACTAAGTCATTAGTTACGACTTTCTTTCTATTTGTCAAATCAGTAACAACTCTACCGAAAGTAGGATCGTTAGGATCATCTAAATTGTCAACATCAAACCAGAACCAGCAGCTCACCACGATATTCGGCGGAGCAACTACTGTAGGTATGCTCTTATCCTGAACTTCAACTTCAACCATACAATCACTGAAGCGGTTGAATAAGTTTCCACCTGGGTTCATTCTTGATGGAGCAATGGGTCCGTCGCCTGTTTCGCGATCAAATACGCGGAAGACAACCATTACTGTTTGTCCAACATCTGAACAGCAGAATTTAACATGGTCATCGAAGTAAATTTGGTTTCCATCGAGGATTGCATTGTCATCACCATTGATTCCGGCACAATTGGTACCATCATCTGCCTGGTTTGCGTTGCTACCATTATTGGTTCCTCTCAAATGATTCATGCGAATCACTTTAAAGAATATGTGTGGAGCGCAATTGTCAAAACTTCCCTGATCGAAAGACTCTGCAAATACTTTTGCAAAATTTTCTCCAGGAGACTGATTTCCATTAATAGATACAACCGTTCTTTGTTCGCAAACTGCAATCGGTGGCACATTGTCTTGTACGTTCAATGCCAATCTTTTCTTGGTAATATTTCCACAGCAATCTTCAGCAATGATGTAGCCTTCCTGGATTCCCATAGGCATATCCACCACAACATAACCTGATGTTTCATTTCCTAAAACAGTTCCGTTTTCAACTTCAACTGTATAGTGAATTTCATTGCTGCAATTATCAACCAACCATGCTGGTGGAACTTCCCAACGACCGGTACATGTCCATACTTCCATATTAACAATAACGGTATCAGGGTATAAAACTTTAGGACCTTCGGAATCAGCAACTTTTATGATTTGGTTTGTTCCGCCAATCACGCTAGTACACCAATCCAAGACTGTCCATTTTCTTAATAATTTATAACAACCAACCGGACCTGCGTCGCAATTTGATGTTTGAATATCAATAACGATATCCACATAATTCACTGATAGATTTCTGCAATTAGCACCACCGGGATAACCTGTTCCGTGCCACATTACAATTTCATCTGGTCCCCAACAAACCGGATTTGTTGATCTCCAGCTAGGGTGCGCAGGATAATAAATTGGATATGGACTTGGGTGACCTTGATAAGGACCTGAATCCAAACAATTCCAACCCAATACTTTTGGCAAACGCTCGCCTGCTAAATCACCGGCGGGGCTTGGCAAGAAACCACCTGTGGCAAACCAATGTGCGGAATCAAGTAAATAACCATCCACGCAATATGGGTTAGGTAAGTAGTGCGGAGTAACATCTTTATCGTAGATTTTACCATCACATGATAACATTGGATTTTCGATATTATCCCAGCTCAATGGAACATCAATATCAGTAAGCGTTCCAAGGCTCACAGAAATATCCTGAATACAGGTACCTCTGTTTCCCCAAGGATCTATAGCTGTAAAAGTTCTTGTGATGATGCGGTCAAATCCACCAGCACAACCGATGTAGGTGATGTTGTCCTTATAAGTAAGCGTATAAGATCCACAATTTTCATCAACAACAGGAGATCCTGTGAAGCTTGGAGCAGTTGCTGAATAACAAGGTACGCAAGTATCTGCCGGACAAGCCAGGATTGGAGCTAATTTATCTTCTACAGTAGCGTGACCCCAACAAGTGTTACCTGTCAGTGGATCGCGAACAGTCAGTTTCAATTCTCTGCCAATGTCCTGATTGCCAACCTGAGCTCCTGGTACATTAGTTTGTCTGTCGACCAAGGCATTTGTAATCCAATCTCTGATCTCAACTATATAATCATCATAACATCTGTAAGGGCCACCTGTCAATACTTCATCAGCAGAAATAGTAGCAAAGCAATCTTCATCCAGACTTATTTGAATTTCATCATTACAAGCCAATTGTGTTACTGTATTAGCATATTCGTTTACACAAACATCAAACTGGCAAGTGGCAACATTTCCTTGGGCATCTGTAGCAGAATAACACAAAGTTGTACAACCAATCGGGAAATATGTACCCGGACCATATGGCGCTCCGCAAGTTTGAACGACATCTATCATGCCATTTCCAAATACGTAATCCACATTACCATTAAACATTCTTCCAGCGAAAGTACCTGATACCTGGAACCAAGTCGTTCCATATTGTACAAGACCTCCTACCAAATCAATCTTCAAGTTAGCATCACCTTGCTCAACTGTTGAGCAGGGAGCAATTGCATTTACATAATACTGAGAAACTCCAGGCAGAGCACCATAAATGGCAATACCCCTTCTTTCTCCCGGTGTCAGGATAACTGGAGTTGTAAAATCAAACTGAGTTAACAACCTTGGAATAGGTGGTGGGAAAGTAGACTGCCCAATTTTGACCATATCCCCAGCAACCTGTGTCCAGGCAGCAGCATTGTTTGCTACCGGCTGCCAGTTACCTGGTGCAGTTGTAGCATATATTCTATATAAATTTCCTACTCCATTATGAGGCATAAAGCTCAAACCTGTTACGCCCATGTTCATCGCACTTGCGTTCCGAATATTAAACATTAAACCTATATACAAACCGCCTGCAGTCAAAAAGTTATTTGCACCTAATGGGCAACCCATGGAAGTCATTTTGGCTCCCCGAAATTGGTCCCTGAACAGTTGTCCATAGCCATTAATGGAGGTGCGTCCCAAGAAGCTTCACACTCACCGGGTCCCAAATTTAGTATAACTGCTTTAGGGCAACCAATAATAACCGGAGGTTCAAGATCTCTGACTGTTACTGTAAAAGTTATAGTAATACAACCATTTTTTGCAGTCACAGTTGTAACGCCACCTCTGAAAGTGGGACCTGGAGGATCGAAAACAGCAGTACATCCCCTTGGAGATATGTAATCATTCAAATTGACATTTGCTTCGCAAGTTCCGGGAGCCATACTAACTGTAATGTTTGGCATGGAGAACCCAGGGCATGCGGGCGGAGGAGGTGTGAATAAAAAGCAATCTCCATTATTTAAAAACGAAGTATTAAAGCTTAACTGTGAATTTTCACGAGGCGTAGCAACTATATTTTCAAAACCTACAGTCGCGCTTAATCCTCTGTCAAATGCAACCTGCGTACCACCAAAAAATACATCCAAATATTGAAATTTAAACTGATTGCTGGTTTCATAAAGTTTCACCTGAAAGGTTACATGCTGACCGGAAACTTCGTTAAAGTGACCATTTTCAAACCATTCTATTGTGAAAATTCTATTCGGCGCAATACCATCTGTCCTAGAGTATATACCAGAGTTGGCAGATGGCAATGTTCCGGCACCTGAATCCAGGTCATCCCAAAAAGGATACATGGCAGCACCTATTTGTGTAGCTGCCGTAGGAAGTGCAGTATTTGTCAACGCTCTTGTAGTTCCCGTACTAGGAAGCACTATAAAACCGTTGTTACTTACTTTTATATTCGTGTAATTTACACAATAATAATTAAAGGTAAATGGCAGATTCACAGTAAAAAAAACGTCATCGCCACGACCTACTAAGGTCGTCCCAGCTTGCCCTTGAATCTGGACATAAGGATCTGTACAATTTGTACGTGTATAAAACTGGGCATGTGCGCTTGAGAAAGCGAAACATGCGATTAGCATGAGCATGATCTGCTTTAAAGATGCAGCAAATAAGCTATTTTTCATGAGATTGAGTTTTGGCTATTAATGGTTTATAAATGGGAAGGATTATATTTTTAGGAGATTGACCAGATCCTGGAATTCCTGCCTCCAATGTTTTCGGTTAAAGCGCATGAAAGCTTCCGTATCATTTGCTCCGTAACGGTTCACTTCATGATTTAAAAAGGCTGAAGTCACTGCATAAGAGGTAGTTTGAGGTATGATGGTCTTTTCATTGAGGAAATTAAAGGCCAGTTCATACAATTCCAACTTCGAATGTATGTCTGCAGTGGGGTTTGCATTGTAAGCGGTTTTTAAATTCGTCAATTCAACTTCGAGCAGCTGATTTGAGATTTCGTTCGACTTTAAAGCAGGTAATACGGACTGCGCCTGAAGTCCTAAAACCAAAAAAAGTGAAACAAAAAGGATGTTAATTCTTTTCATGAGAATATGGTTTAAATATTTTTTACAAACAATATAAACCAAAACTCAAGTTCAATCCACAGAGGATAACAAGCTGTTTTACATGGCTTTACACCATGAATACCGAATTTTGAATGACTGAAATCAACAGGATGCTTCGTCCGGAGATTTTCGCCTTAAGTTTTGGTTAAAATACATTTTAATGGACTGGCCCCTTCGAACCATTCCAATGCAAATGTAAAGTGCATTTTAACATTTCCAAAAAAAATCTATATAAAATAAAAAAAAATTATAAAATATTTATTTTCTGACCCTTAAATATGCAAATATTTGTAATAAGTACGGGCCTTTACAAGCTACTGTGTAAAATAAGAAAAATTTGTCTTAAATAACATTGTCAGACCCCTTGATTCATGCCGGATCTTTGTTTCCGAGAAGAGCTTAGATAAAATTTCACTCGCTTTTGGACGGATAGTCGACTTATCTGCTTTGAAATTGCTGTATGGTAAATCTAAAATTAGCTGTTCTTGATCTCCGTGACCAGTTTGGTCAGGGAATCTTTAGCATCGCCAAAAAGCATAAATGTTTTCGGTTCGAAAAATAAGGCATTGTCGATACCGGCATAACCAGCTTTCATTGATCTTTTGAGGATAATGATGGTTTTAGCATCCTCCACATCCAAAATGGGCATCCCGTATATTGGACTGGCAGGATCTGTTTTCGCAGCCGGGTTCACCACATCATTAGCTCCTACGACCAAAACCACATCGGTGGTTGCGAATTCAGGATTGATGTCTTCCATCTCAATGAGTTTGTCATAACTTACGTTGCTTTCAGCAAGTAAAACGTTCATATGTCCGGGCATACGTCCCGCTACGGGATGAATAGCATATTTTACAATTACACCTTCGTCTTCCAACAAATTTTCAATCTCATGGCAAACGTGTTGTGCCTGGGCAACAGCCAAGCCGTATCCCGGAACGATAATGACTTTCTTGGCGTATTTCATTAAAACCGCGGCATCAGACATTCCAATTTCCTTGATGTTGCCATGTATGCTCAATCCGGGACCTCCTGATGCCCCGCCACCGAAATTGCCCACCAAAACATTGGTCAATGACCTGTTCATGGCTTTACACATGGCCACCGTGAGTATGGTTCCCGCTGATCCTACCAGAATTCCTCCGATGAGCATTACATAGTTGTCGTAAAGAAATCCACCGCAGGCTGCGGCCACACCTGTAAATGAATTGAGCAGTGAAATCACAACCGGCATATCCGCTCCTCCAATTGGAAAAACGAATAACAAACCATAAATCAGGGATAAGCCCAAAATGATATAAAACCAAAAGCTCCCTTCAATTTGTCCAACGGAGAACAAAACGGAAGAAACCAGAATACTCAACAACAATCCAATATTTATGAATTGCTGACCTTTTATACTGAAGTCATTTATTTTTCCTTCCAATTTCCCAAATGCAATCATACTGCCCGCAAAGGATACTGAACCAATGACCAAACCAGCCAGAATAATGACGATCTTTTGACTCACCGCCTCTGCATTATCCATTCCATTTCCATGGGCTAAATGTCCGTATTCAATAAGTGAAATCATGGCTGCACAAGCGCCCCCCATTCCATTGAAAAAAGAAACCATTTGCGGCATGGCCGTCATCTGTACTCTTTTCGCCATGATATAACCTATCAATGTACCAACGATCAGCGCTACGAAAATCCACAATAAATTACCAAGGTGTTGGCCCTGATCATTTTGATATAAAAGATGGTTGCAAATATGGCAATGGTCATTCCGACTGCAGCAATGGTATTCCCTTTGCGCGCTGAATCAGGTTTGCTCAGCATTTTAAGTCCGAGCATAAATGTAACCGCTGCAATTAAATACAGTAATTCAAGTATATGTTCCATCATTTTTTCTTCTTAAACATTTCCAACATTCTGTCGGTCACAACAAATCCACCAACAACATTTAAAGTACCTAAAACCACTGCGATAAAACCGAGTATTAAATGCAAAGTTTCTTCCGCCTGTCCCATCACAATGATGGCACCGATGATCACTACTCCATGAATGGCATTAGCACCCGACATGAGTGGCGTATGCAATACTGAAGGCACGTGTGATATCAATTCAATACCAACAAATATCATGAGAATGATCATATAGATCATTTCAATATTTTCATTGATCAGTTGTAGTATTCCCATTATGATCTCATTATTTTTCCTTGGTGTACAATTCGTGTGGCCTGTGTGATTTCTTCCTGAAAATCATCCACAAAACCATCTTTAGTTGCAAGGTGGGTTAATAAATTAAAAATATTTTTTGCATAGAGTTCACTCGCATTGGTTGCAAGACTGGAGGGCAAGTTGGTCAAACCAACAATGCGAACTCCATTGACCTGCACGACTTCGCCCGATTTAGTCAATTCACAATTTCCACCTTGTTCAGCGGCCATATCGACAATCACCGAACCATATTTCATTTTTTCAACCTGAGCCGCCGTGATGAGTGTTGGAGCTTTTTTACCCATAACCAGTGCCGTCGTAATGACCAGATCGGCGTTAAACAGTGATTTATTGACTGCAGCTTTTTGTTTTTCTAAATATTCCGCTGTGACTTCCTTAGCATAGCCCCCTTCTGTAACGACTCCATTATCTTCCACGGAAATAAATTTGGCGCCAAGTGACTCTGCCTGTTCTTTCGTCTCGGCTCTGACATCTGTGGCTTCTACAACGGCTCCGAGTCGCTTCGCAGTGGCAATGGCCTGCAATCCTGCAACACCTACTCCAAAAATCAAAACCTTTGCGGGCGTAACCGTTCCTGCAGCCGTCATCATCAATGGGAAAGCCCGGGTCATATAGTCTGAACCCAGCAAAACGGCTTTATAGCCGGCAAGGTTGCTTTGGCTGCTCAAGACATCCATGCTCTGTGCTCTTGAAATGCGAGGGATGGCATCCATTGAAATGGCAGATTGTCCTGCGTTTGCGATACTTTGACAAATTTCAGGATGGATCAGGTGGTAAAGCAGAGACATCCAAACCAGGCCCGGTTTACCTTCAGATATTTCAGTTTGATTCGGAGGATTGATCTTGATTGCCACATCTGCTTTTTGAAGCAATGTTTTCCGGTCTGATATGATTTGTGCTCCGGCCTGTTCATAATCCTGGTCTCTGAAGGCAGAACCTTCTCCGGCAGCTTTTTCAACGAGCACGGAGTAACCTTTTGCCAAAAGTTGCTTCACGACTTGTGGTGTACCTGACACCCTCAATTCACCTTCTCTGCTTTCTTTGAGAATACCAAGAATCATTTCTTTAATTTTTTGAAGGTGCAAAAATAAACTAAAACAGTTATTCAGGAAGACTATTTTAAGCCAATAAAAAGCAAAGAACTAAAGCATTGGCACATACCAACTTGAACTCAAAGGATATGATCAAAGAATTTAAAAATATTTGGAAAATCTCGCAACCGACAATTCTTTAGGAATTTCTGCGGCTGCAAATAACATTTGGCTTAAAACCTTTGCACAATAAGGAGCCAATGAAGCACCTTTGGTACCCAGACCATTAAATACTATTAATCGCGGATCCCCGGGGTGTTTGCCTAAAACTGGTCTTCTGTCTTTAACCGCAGGCCGAATACCTGTCTGCATTGATAGCATTTGAAATTCGACGGGTATCACATTTTTTAAAAACTCATATTGCTGTTGAATTTCTTTCTGATTTATTTCAACTGAGAGTTCATTCATTTCAAAATTTGAACCGCACCAATATTGGTGATCGCCAAGTGGGATGATGGAATAAGCATCTTTAAGTACAAAATTCCAATTTAAGTCTTTTGCATAAAAGATGATGCAATCCCCTTTCAAGGGCATGAGAGGAATTTTATTGAAATATGAATTATCCCTGATCCTAAATCCTTCGGCAAAGATGATCGCCTTATGTATGGCAACATCCCGCCACTGCAATTGTTTTTCGGAGATCTTCAAATCATGCTCCTCAAAAACTACGTTTCTGAATTTACCGGAATCATTTAATGACTTCCTAACAACTGTTAGTAAGGTATCTGTATGTAATCGATAAGCTTTCTCAATTTTACCGTAGTTGTTCATTTTTAAAGATTCAATATTTGCCGGCAACTTCCGTACGACTTTTGATAGATAGGGTTCATAATAAGGATCTGCCAACCTTGCCATCCATGCATTACAGTCCATTTCCAAATATAAGCGTTGATAGATTGGATGTTCAAACAACAATTGAATCTTATATTTATTTTCAAGCCTCTTATAAAACTCTAAAAAATCGGCCTCCAATTGTGTATAATTCCAACTCAAAACAAAACGCATACCTGTGACCGGATTAATCATCCCGGCACTGACGGCAGTTGCCTTACCGGGAAGTGGAGCGTCTACCAAGAGGAAATCCTGAGCTGATTGCTCAAATGATTCTGCTAACACCAAACCTGCAATTCCGCCACCGACGATCAAATAATCTGTAGCGCTCATTAAAATCTATCTTTTACAGGCAGAGATGCGGCCACCAATTGATACGAGTGATCTAAAAGTTCCTTTAGGATTTTCGAAGAGAGATTCCGTTCAAAATCTATCGTATTCCAGTGTTTTTTATTCATGTGGTAACCCGGTTGTACTTCCATATGATTTTCTCTGAGTAAAATGGCTTTTTCCGGATCACATTTCAGATTGACCTTTAGACTTACTTCATTCAATCCAGTGATTGCAAAGATTTTACCTTTTACTTTATACACCAATGTTTCTGGTCCAAAAGGAAACTCTTCAGTCACAAATGATTTGTTCAGACAATACAATCTAAAATCTTCAATATGCATAAGGCAAATATCCAGGTAAAATTCCGATATTTACACGATGATTTCGCAAAAGGCAAGTCTTATTTTGTTATTGGTCTCTACTTTGATGTGGAGTCAAACTGTAAATGGGCAATACCAACAACAAAAACTCTTTCCAACAGATAGTGGTTATTTATTAATTCAAAAACTGGTCTCTTCCTTCAAACCTGCTACTGTACTCGATTATGCAAATGCACGTGTAAAAATGTATACCGAAATCTACAATATAAAAGATACTGTAGAATGCGTCTATACCAAACACGCACTTTATCTTGATCCGCAATATTCAGATCCGATAGGATATCTATCAAAAAACGGAAATGACAATGGCATCAATTGCGAGCATACATTCCCACAAAGCAAAGGTGCAGAAAACGGAAATGCCAAATCAGATATGCATCATTTGTTTCCATCTCGTGCAGCTGTAAATGAAGCCCGAAGTAATTATCCTTTCGGAGAAATAGATGATCCAAAGACAAACAAATGGTTTTATAAATCTATCTCACAAAGCTTTGTTCCCGGCACCAACAAAAACGAATTTAGTGAATCCATTTCCGGCTTGTTTGAACCCAGAGAAGATCATAAAGGCAATGTAGCTAGAGCCATCTTTTATTTCTTTACGATGTATGAGTTGCAGGCAGATGTATCTTTTTTCGAAAACATGAAACCCATTTTGTGTTCCTGGCATTTACAGGATCCCGTTGATTCATTGGAATGGAATCGAAGTCAGCAAATAGCCCAATTTCAAGATCAAAAACCAAATCCATTTGTGCTGGATTGCAGTTTGGCAAGAAGGTGTTATTGTGCAGCTAATGCTGAATGTTTTCCGGTAACTCATGTGAGTACTTCTGAAAGTGCCGAGCAAATTATTTATCCAAATCCATTTCAACAAAATTTATATTTGAATTCAAACATATCAAAACAAGAATTGAATATTCAGTTGTTTGATTTAAATGGACAACTCAAATTTGAGCGTAATATTGAATCCCAACTCCATGCAAAAGCAGAACTTCCATTAGCAGATTTACCCAAAGGATATTATACACTTGTGCTAAGTCATCGACATCAGGTCTTCCAAAGAATCCGGGTTCTTAAATTTTAGGTGAAAGTTTTTAGCCTCTTATTTTACTTCTTTTTTACATATTAGTTATTATACTTATTCGTATTTAATTGTTAATCAATTAAATACATACAATAATTTTATGAAATTTTATTTTCTTGCTAAATGTGGCACAATTTATGTGCATGCATTGCCATGGCAATCAACTTAAAAGAAATCAATCGCAAGCATCTTTTAAAATCAGATGTAGTCTATAGAATAAACCATGGTTTGTGTAGCCGTTTGGTAAATTTCAGAAATGGAATCATTTACCTGGAAGTGATGTTTACCAATAAGTGGAAAAAAGACTACGAAGAAACAACAGAAGAGTTGGCTTTTTGCTGGAAAGAGCGCAATGAAGAATTGCAAAAAGCAATTGGTTGTAAAGTTTATATCATTGATGCCAGAGAATTCCCCTATAAGAAGGAACTATATCTTCAATCCGGAGTGGCCAGCTATGATGCCAAAAAAGGAATGTTATTTGATATAGATCATCTAAATTAAAATCAGTCCGTTTTCAATTTTAGAAAAAAATTATTCTACCCAATCAGCCATAAATAAGTTGGTATCATGAGTACCGCCATTATTTCTATTGGATGACCAAACAATTTTTTACCATCCGGTGAAAACATAGGAAAAGAATCAAAAATCGGATCGAAAGTAATTTTTTCAAGACCCTTACCATCCACATTGATCATGTATAAATTAAATTGGAATCCCCTATCGCTTGCGTGATTTGAAGAAAAAATGATCTTTTTACCTGAAGGATGGTAAAAGGGCGCCCAATTGGCTTTCCCGAGTTTTGTAATCTGTTTGTAATTACTTCCATCTATGTTGCAGGTAAAAATTTCCATTTCAGTTGGTTCCACCAGACCCTGAGCTAATAAATTGTAATATTCCATCCGCTTTTCAGAAGTAGGTGGTCTTGATGCGCGAAACACAAGAGAGTTCCCATCAGGCGAGAAGAACGCGCCCCCATCATAGCCGGGAAGAAAGGTCACCTGCTTTTTATTTTTGCCGCTGATATCCATGGTCCATAAGTTCAGATCTCCTTGCCGGAGTGCGGTATACACTATTTTATTGCCTTTTGGGGAGACCGTTGGTTCGGCGTCATATCCTTCAATATTGGTAAATTGAATCTTAAGATTACCCTTCAAATCTGCCGCATAAATGTCATAAGTTTTATAAATAGGCCAAACATACTTCCCCCCCTTTTTTCGATCAGGAACGTGCGGACAGCCAATGGTATCAGAATGCGTGGATGCAAAAATGATCAGACTATCTCCTGGCATAAAATAAGCACAGGTCGTGCGGCCGTCTCGCAAAGAAATTCTTTTCGGAGGATTTTTTGAAAGGTCGTCTGTATGAGGATTAAAAACAAAGATCTGATCGCAGGAAACGCCCCATGCTGCATTATCTGACTGGAAGACCAGCATTTGTCCATCAGAACTCCAATAGGCTTCCGCATTATTTCCTCCAAATGTCAATTGTTTCACATTTTTAAGATGAATTTCTTCCGGATAATGAATGCGTCCAGTATCCATTGCTGTAGTAGCAGGGGTACTCTCTGCTTGCTTTTGTTCTTCCTTTGGTTTGCAGCTGGCAAAGAAAAAAATGCCCAAAAGAACAATTGGTGTAATTTTTGATATATGCATATTTCTGAATCTTAAATCATGAATCAAGTTAAAGTCCCCTCTGATATCGATATTGCTCAATCAGTAAAGCTCGTTGGAATCGTAAAAATAGCTCAAAAGTTAGAACTGAATGAGGATCAGCTCCAATTATACGGCTCCTACAAAGCAAAACTTCCTTTGGAGCTTATCGACGAACAGAAACTCAAGAAATGCAAACTCATATTGGTATCTGCTATATCGCCAACACCAGCAGGTGAAGGTAAAACAACAACCTCTATAGGACTGGCCGAAGGACTTAATAAACTTGGTAAAAAGACCACTGTAGTCCTTAGAGAACCATCATTAGGACCTGTATTTGGAATCAAAGGCGGTGCTACTGGAGGTGGATGGTCACAAGTTTTGCCGATGGAAGATATTAACCTGCATTTTACAGGAGACTTTTCGGCTGTAGAAAAAGCACATAATCTGCTTGCGGCGCTCATCGACAACAATCTTCAAAATAAGAAATACGGCCTCGGACTTGATCCAAGAACCATATCCTGGAAACGAGTGATGGATATGAACGATCGTTCGTTGCGAAAGATTACGATTGGATTAGGAGGTACCGGAAATGGCATTCCGCGCGAAACTGGCTTCGATATTACAGCAGCCTCAGAGATTATGGCTATCCTTTGTTTGGCTAAAGACCTCATGGATTTAAAAACAAGGATGGGAAATATTTTTATAGGATTTACCTGGGATCGAAAACCCATCTATGCAAGAGATCTCAAAGCAGAAGGTGCTATGGCTGCTCTTTTAAAAGACGCCATCAAACCCAATTTAGTACAAACACTTGAAGGCAATCCAGCCATCATACATGGAGGCCCATTTGCAAATATTGCACAGGGAACCAATACCATTGTTGCAACAAAACTAGGTATGTCCTTATCTGATTATGTTGTCACTGAAGCTGGATTTGGATTTGATTTAGGCGCAGAAAAATTTTTAGATATTAAATGTAGAACTGCAGGAATTTCTCCGAATGCTGTTGTCATCGTTGCTACAGTTCGTGCATTAAAATATCATGGTGGCAAGTCTTTGAAAAAGCTTTCAGAACCGGATGCAGCGGCCGTGAGCAAAGGCTGTGAAAATTTAGAAAAACATTTGGAAAATGCAAAACAATTTGGCTTACCTGCGATTGTTGCTATCAATCGGTTTACAGCTGATACTGATGAAGAATTACAAACCATTAAAACTTCCTGTGAAAAATTAGGAGTACAAGCAGTATTCTCTGAAGTCTGGGCCAAGGGCGGAGAAGGCGCACTCGAACTTGCAGAAAAAGTCGCCGCTCTTGCAGAATCCTGGACCAGTCCTTTTATTCCATGTTACGACAACTCCTGGCACCCTATTGATAAAATTGAAGCAGTCGCGCGCAAAATATATGGCGCCTCTAAAGTAGAATACAGTGTAGAAGCCAAAGCAGATTTGAAAAAAATTGAAAGTTTAAATTTGAATCATCTTCCTATTTGCATTGCTAAAACACAAAAATCACTATCTGACAATCCAGATCTCATTGGTCGTCCTACCAATTTTACTTTAACTGTGAGACAAATCGAAATTGCTGCCGGTGCAGGATTTATCGTACCCATCACCGGAGAAATGATGCGGATGCCAGGTTTACCTGATGAACCGTCTGCAGAAAAAATAGATATTGATGCGAACGGAGTGATCAGTGGATTGTTTTAATGGATGACAGAAATTCAGTATTTGAGACCGGTGATTTTGCAAAAAAGTGCAAAGATGATGGAGTCCCGACATGAAGATCATGTTCAATAAAATGGAGATGATTATGTCGGGAGGAGGATGGAGTATAGATTATGGAGTATAGAGTATGGATTATGTAGTATGGAGTAAAGATTATGGAGCAATGTGTTTGCAGAAATAATTATGGGGATTTAAGATTGATGTTTCTGAATAACTTAATGCTGTAATCCGTTTAGTTATTAGCATTTTACTACCCAAGATACTGTAGCGTACCTACGGCACGCTGTGGAGCGTTGTTACCTTTTTTTTACCAATATTTTGTCCCTACGGAACATGAACATTTGTCAAGAGTTAATAGTCAATTGTTATCCCGACAGAAGAAGCCTTTTATTGATAATAACTTAATGATGTCGGGAGCACAAAGCAATATTCTTTGAATAAGTCAAGTTACAAAAACAAATTGAAAATAATTGTATTATTGTTGAACGAACATTCGTTAGTGCGTGTTGTTTTCTAACAGTCTAACAGACTGGAACAATGGTCAATAATTAAGGGTCAAGAGTCAGTTAAAATTCTACACACTTACAATACTCCTTGCAGACTAACAGACTATCAGACTAACAGACTATCAGACTATCAGACTGGAACAATGGTCAATAATTAAGGGTCAAGAGTCAGTTAAAATTCTACACACTTACAATACTCCTTGCAGACTAACAGACTAACGGACTAAGACCATCAGACTGGAACAATGGTCAATAATTAAGGGTCAAGAGTCAGTTAAAATTCTACACACTTACAATACTCCTAACAGACTATCAGACTATCAGACTTCTTCCAACATCCCTCCTTCCTCACCTTACTAACGTCAGATTAAGCGCTCCTCTTTAATCAATAATTAAACAACAGCATTTTTTTAGATCCGATTTTCTTTCCATTAATATACAAGCTATAGATATAAGTTCCGCATTCATAAGCATGCCAGCCATAATCGTAAAGCACTTCATTGACTCCTTGCTTTAAATGCAAGGGAATATTTTTAATAAATCTACCTTCATCATTATTGATGGTCAACAAAGCTTCCTTAATTGCTGAAATCTGATTCACCATAATGGGGATCATGGTCAGTTCATCGAAAGGATTGGGTTGATTTTGCAATAATTCAACGACAGGTTTGCTTTCTTCCAAATCTTTTGTCCGGGAAGGAACGCGAATATTGTATTCCTGACCGAACATGCTTATCCAATTGAACTCATCTATACCGGCTGCAGTAATATAATATTGAGTTGGAGTCAATCCTTTCATTTCCACAATGGGCTTGTCAGAAATAATAAGTGTATCGTAATACACACTATTGATTCTCCTCAATCCGAATATAAATTGTCTGGCAGATAGAGGATTTAAAATTTCTGCAATCAATGTTCCGGGACTGGTGCTGAGTTGCAATACAAAGGGTGACAGCACATTGCTTGCAGCATTACATGCAGCTAAAGCATTTACTAAAGTATTATTGCGCATATAATTGAAATTGACAAAAAAACTATCCATCTTTCCGTCGCCATTCCGGTCGACACCCAAGATATCACGTGTGCTGTGTTGCCTGTCTTCGTAACCCGGCTGATCGGGATTACCATCACCGTTCTCATATGAAGATGTAAACCGAATTGAAGTATAACCTTGCTCTCTGAACGGGATGTGATCTCCTCCCCGACCGGTTCGATCTTCGCCGTACATCACATCGATCTTTGGAGCTTGCGGGTAGACGGGTAGCAGATTTTTTTCTACCAATAAACGAGTCATCCGTGCTAGATTCTTAGGCATACTGTTGGTAATACCGGAAGAAAATATGCGTAGCCTCAAACTGTCAACCAATGCCGGGCCGGGACAACCCGGAGGAGAAGAAGTTATTCCACACTCTATCCCACCCACAATGTCGTTATTGAAAACGGCTTTAATTTGAATATTGTTTTGTTTGCAAAATGTTGCAAAAGCTCTTGACCCCCCAAGACCTTGTTCTTCGCCCGTACACCAAATAAGAACGATCGTACGGTTTAAATGCATAAATCTCAAGACACGTGCCATTTCCATTAAGAGTGCACTGCCGCTCGCATTATCATCAGCGCCCTGCGCCATACAACTGGTATCGCAAGGTTCTTCGCACCTACTGTCCAAATGGGCTTCAATGATGACCAGTTCATTTCTCAAATCACCGGTACCCGGAATGACTGCCAGAGCCTGTGTATGCCTTAAACGCTGACACATGACATAATCAAACGAAAATTCTGCGGGTATTATAGTTGAAGCGGGTTCCGCACGCCATTGATTTAACAGATTGAGGATATGATTTCGTGCGGCCAGAATACCTTTATTTGGATAGACCGGGTCATCGTTGATCGTATTCCTGTTTTCAAAGGAAACTATGGCTTCAATGTGTTGTTTTAATGAATCAATCGAAATCAGGTTTACCAGAGTTGCAGGCAATTCTGCATCGGCCAAAATCAGCCTGTTATCGAAAGAATCCGCTGGAAAATTTCCTTTTAGCAAATTCAGAATATTGGGATCTGATAAACTAAAATTGGATTGTGAAAAACCGAGACTCACAAGACCAAATATCATCAATATGGCACTTACATAAACTTTCATACAAGAGGATTTATGTCCGAAGATAATTTTATTCTATGAAATGATTGCGAGTATTTCACCTCACCTCCAGCTCCTCTCCACTATGTGGTGAGGAGGGTTGTTTCGTGTTATTATTGAAATATTGGTTTCGTTTTGATGATAAAATTCTGGCTATTTCAAATTTGCTCTCATTGGGAAAGGGTGTTTCAATATCTAAAATTTTATCATATTGTGTTCTTTATTAAATTTCACAGATTCTGAAAATGAAAACAGAAGCAGGTATCCGGCATGTAAAAACTATTCAAACCCATGGACAATTTTTAATACATGATGATGTGGTCAGTGTTGAAGAACCGCTGGAGATCGTACTTCGTTATTTCCAAAATGAGCAAATCCAACATAAAACCTTAAGCATAAGCATGCGGACGCCGGGTCATGAAAAAGAATTGATTTATGGATATTTATTCAATGAAGGCGTTCTTAACAAGCCCGCAGAAGAGATCAGCCAACTTGAATATCGCTTTGATTGCAATGCCGAACAAAGTGAACAACAAACCATAGTAGTTCATTTAAAAAAAGGTGTGATTCCCAATATTGAGTCCTCAAACAGGCACTCATTTAGCAATTCCAGCTGCGGCGTTTGTGGTAAGACTTCTATAGATCTCATGTTGGATCAATGTATATATCTTCTTAAGAAGGGTTATCCAAAAATGAGTATTCAAAACATTTATAAACTTCCAGAAAAACTATTCAATGTACAAGCCTCATTTCGCAAAACTGGTGGCATTCATTGTTGCGCATTATTTGATACAAATGCAAACCTGTTACATTGGGCTGAAGATGTAGGTAGACACAATGCCATGGACAAACTCTGCGGCAAACAAATGCTTGATAATGGAATTCCACTTCAGGATCACATCATACTTTTAAGCGGCAGAGCCAGCTTTGAATTGGTATATAAGGCTAGCATGATTGGTTGTCCATTACTCGTATCCATCGGAGCGCCTTCAAGTCTGGCAATTGATACAGCTGAATCTTTTGGAATGACTTTGTTAGGCTTTGTAAAAAGCAATAGCGCTAATATTTACACACATCCAGAACGCATCCTTGAATTCAAGAGTCTTTAAAATTATGAACCATTAAGAGGATTGGATTAACTCAGTTTGTTTTCCAAAATGTTCGATAAATGATCTGAAGTCATTTGCAAGTTCCGTGTTATTTGTCGCACGCATATAAGTGTCGCATAACGAACGCAAACTATAGTACATAAATCTATCCATTTCACTCATTTGAAAATCGCTGGTCCACAGGTCCAACTTCATGGTATCTTTTGATTGCTCTTCAAATATGGATAATAAAAATGCTTTCGCTTTAACCCAGGATTCCTGATTTTCATCAGCTCTCCATTCGATTTGATCAGGGATTTGCTGCTCGTCGAGGTGAACTCTTAATTGTATGTATCTGTGTGCTTCCATATTATTGTTTTGGAACCAGTAAAGTATAATTTCTGCAATGTTGTGTGCCAAAAATACCTAATGCATTTGGTACATTTCCTTCAATCCGGATATAAGATGAAAAAGGGCCCTGTCTGGTTCTACTTGCTTCCAATGAATTCCAAAACTGGAAATGATCGCCGGTAATATTGCACCATTTAATTTGAATCGTATCCCCTCTTTTAAACAATCCGGAGTTATCGCCAAAATCTTCATCCAAACTCTGGGCCTTAAACAAAGGAAACTCAAATCGCTTTCCATCAAAGAAAACATCATCTGTTACTGAATTTAGATCTGGTATTAGGCGTTCTCCTTGCCCTGCAGTAAAATACCGATAAAAATCGGTGCTAAGCGGATTGTCGGCAATTATGCAAAAGAGTTGGGCAAAGGTATCGTTGTTATTGCGACCGGGTGGTTTTTCGAACCAAAAACTATCTATAGAATTGTAAAAGGCATTTCAGCATTTGCAATGGTCGTATCTCCATTACTTATAATTTCAAGTGTATACTGGCGACCTGCCTGTAAATTTATTTCTCGTGATATATCAATATAGGCACAAAAGTCAGTCAGCACACTGTCAGGATTAAAACCAAATTGTCGAATCAGCTCCGTTCGAAAAGGTTCCTGGATATCTTTCAAACAAAACTCTTGCAAAATAACCTTATCAGTGCCCTGGATAACTGCAACCTGAGCTCCGCGAACGTAGATATTGTTGATCACATCGGGACCAAGGTCATTATTAAATGGGAGCGAATAGGTAAGTATGCAGTATGGCGGAATAACATCATTACTTAGTTCCAGATACGATTCTACTACCAACTGCTTTTCGTAAATTTTAGTGGAAGGAAAATATTCATCCTCACATGAAATCATCATTAGCACAACGATGGAAAGTAGCCATTTATTTATTACATTAATCATTCTCATATTTTCTTGAAAGGTTCCAATAAAAATTCCATGTTACAGAAGGTATAATGGTGAAGATAGTTACTTCGTATGCCTTAACTGATGCATTTCCTGTAAGTACATCAGAAGAAAAATCATTATAAGTAAAAAAGGAATTTCGGTTATTATAGACATTATAAATACTGAACGCCCAACTTGAATGAAAGGATTTTTTTGATTTAGATTTTTTCTCATAAACAAAAGAAAGATCCATCCGATGATAGTCATCGAGCCGTTGGCTGTTTCGTGGTCCATACTCGACATTAGGTCGGCCTTCGATGATAAATAAACTCTTTATAGGTGTGAAAGTTTTGCCACTTGCATAAATAAAACTTGCTGAAACATCCCAGTTCTTCGACAAACTATAATTCAATACCAATGACAAATCATGAGGTCGATCATAAACAGCAGGATAAACTCTGCCATTTTCAATTTCGTCAAACCACCTTTCCGTTTTTGAAAGCGTATAGCCTATCCAACCTGTAAATGCGCCTTTGTTCTTTTTGATAAATAGCTCTACTCCGTAGGCCCTTCCATCCCCTTCTACAAATTCAGTTTCCACATCTGCGCTAAAATTTTCGACATAACTTTCCCGATAGTCCAGTTGATTATCCATTCTCCTATAGTAAACTTCTACAGAGGTTTCAAAAGCATTGTCCATAAAATTTCTGAAATATCCGGAAGCAATTTGTAATCCTTTTTGTGGTTTTACTTTTTCGGTACTTGGCACCCAAACATCTGCCGGCAAAGTACTACCGGAATTGCTCACCAGATGAATGTATTGGTTGCTCCAGGTGACTCCAGTTTTCAAAGATGAATTTTGCCCGATAAGCCAATTGGCAATCAGACGGGGCTCGGGGTTAAAATATGTTTTAATGATCTCGCCACTCTGAAACTCTTTTTGTTGAAGCAAAGAAGTATACGGACCTACATGCATAAACGCTGATAATCTAATCCCTAAATTCAGTTTCAACTGGCTGTGAATACGCCATTCGTCGAGCGCATACAATTCAAGTTCATGTCCAAACTTTGGTGTGAATTCAGTTGAAAAATCAACTTCACCATTTGTAGCAGTGACCACATTCGGACTCAATTTATGGTAAGTATATCTCGAACCAAATTTCCATTGATTGTAAGGATTTGGATAATAATCAGCGTCTGTTTTTACAGTGATGTTTCGAACACCAGACTTAATATTAAATTGAAAAGCTTCCTGTCCGCCGCTTAATCTAAAATCATAATTATTGGTTATCAAAGAAACATTTGAAAAGAATTTATCAGACCATAAATGATTCCATCGAACTGTGCCGGTTGCATTCCCATAAGGAAGCTCGATACTAAAATCACGCTCCACATTTTTAAACTTAAACACATCGCGACCAAAATAACCACTCAAGTAAACGCGATCCCGATCACCAAATTTATAATTGACTTTGGCGTTGAGGTCATAAAAAAAGTAATTCGTGCCTTCAAATTTGGTTTTGTTGATAAAAGGTTGGGCCAGGTCCAGGGCATAGGTCCTTCTTCCTGATAGAATAAAAGAACTTTTGTTGCTTGCTAATGGGCCTTGCACCGTCAGTCTACTTGCGATAAGACCTATTCCGCCTTCAGCAACAAAATCTTCATTATTTCCTTCCTTCATTTGAACATCAATGACCGAAGACAATCGTCCGCCATATTGTGCAGGAATAGTGCCTTTGATAAGGGTTACATTTTTAATGGCATCTGAGTTAAAAACGCTAAAAAAACCAAACAGATGCCCCGTGTTGTAAACAATTGCTTCATCCAATAAAACGAGATTCTGATCTGGACCACCGCCTCTCACATAGATCCCGGATGTGCCTTCTGATGCCGATGAAATACCTGGTAAAAGTTGCAAAGACTTTAATAAATCTACCTCCCCAAAAAGTGCAGGCAATTTTTTCACGGTTTCCATATCCAGATCGATGGTTCCCATTTCTGCATTTTCCACATTTTTTCGCGGATCTTCTGCAGTTACTACAACTTCATTTATTTGCAAGCCTTCTGAAAGAATGATGTCTTTATGGATATTATCATTTAATTGAATTGACAATAAGTTTGGATGATAGCCCAAATAAGAAAAAACAAGTTTATGATCTCCTTTTGGCAAGCTAATTGAATAAAATCCATAGAGATTACTAACAGTCCCTATTTGAGGTTTATCTGCAAGAAATATATTCACACCAATCATGGTTTCACCTGTACCAGCTTCTTTGACATACCCGCTAATGGTATACGATTCTTGTGAAAATGCTTTTGTATAAAATAAAAATGCAAAAAATAGAATTTTTAGGGATTGCCTCATTTTAAATATTAAGTGTTAACTATGGTCATCAAACAAACGAAAGGCTGATCGGTTTTAAATGAAAACCATTATTTTTTAATTTTCTTAAAATGCCGAAAGCACCATACAAATGGGCGGCGCCGCAGGTATAAAAGCATTTTTGATGCGGAATGGTTTTTAAAATTTTTAACAACATAATTTCATTGCGTTCATAGAGCATACTTTTTCTGTTTTTACCAAGCATGCGCTTGCTTTCCTTGTACAAAAAGGAAATGTTTTCCTTTTCATAATGAGCAATCATTTTTTTTAATTTAATTCTGGCTTCTCTGGATTGCGTTAATAATTTTTTTAACAATTTCAGTTGTTCGGAAATTGGATAATCGTGTAATACATTAAAATGTTGATGGATCTCTTCCAGGCCAAATGTAGTTAGTCCCGATGCCTGTGCCAAATCCCATAATGACTGATCAAAGCTCTTTGATTGGGATTCGCCAAGCATATTCATGGTGATCAAATGAATGAGTAAAATTGGATGAAAGCTGTGGTAATCGCTTAAAGAATAGCCAAATTGTTTTTGACAAGACTTACTGAGTTTCTCAAATTGATTTTTTCTCCATAAATGACTCCATCCACTACCGTCCCTGATTTGAAATAATTCAAGCATCGGTACAGATAACATATCATCAAGGTCCACTTCTGCAGCGAATGCATCACATTGAGAAATTAAATCCTGAAAGAGTTGACTGTGTTTTTCAAAAAAAACACTATTCATATGAATGGTACCTAAAATAAATGATGACTTATGATCGGGTTTGTCTATGGACCACAGCAAACCTTCATTAAAACCCATAATAAGCCGACATCATTTCACACATTTATTCTATATCCTCTAAGCGGATTGGTAATTTATTAGAAGATTTTACAATAGACAAGGTCATTAAAGTTTTTAGTCTTTCGACTTCTTTGATTTGCGAAAGTTTGCGAAACAATAAATTTTCATAGGCTTGAATATCTTTACAGACGACTCGCATGAGGATATCGGCATCACCTGTTATAACATAACAATCCGTAATTTCATCAATCTCTTTAATCTTAGCGACAAAGCTGTCCATAGAACCCGGAATATGCCAGGCGAGATTAATCAATACAAATGTGCTGATCGATAAATTTACTTTGTTCGGGTTGATCTTTGCGTGATAACTTTCAATGATCTCCAATTGTTCAAGTTTCTTGACTCGCTCTAAGGTAGGTGCTGGAGATAAGCCAATTTTACGGCTTAATTCGAGGTTTGTGATTTTGCTATTTTCCTGCAAAAAATTAAGTATTCGAATATCTACTTTATCTAGTTTGTCTGCCATAATTAGAATAATAATTTGTAAATTACCTCAATTAACGGCAAAAATAAAATATTATTTTGAAATTACCTTATAAACTAAAAAAATATGAGGTTAGCTTCTTAAACTCAGAATCGTTATTAGAATTCTATTAGGTGCAAGACTTAAAAACACTTCCGGCTGGTTTAGCTTTTCAGCAAGGCTGGATTTAAGCAAATTATGTCCGGCTGGGCTTACAGGTTAGCATTACAACTTATGACGAGTTAGGCTCATGGCTTACTCTTGAATTCTTCCATTTCCATTGTTCAGAAAAACGAAAGTATTGTAAAACGCAAAGTCTAAAGTTATCTATGGAAAAATTCCCAAACTGGCGTAATCGTTGGAGATTTTATCCAGGGCAGCTACGAATGCGGCACTTCTCAATCCGTCGATTTTAGGATTCCCTTTATAAGTTTCCCAAATTTGCTGGAATGCGGTGACCATCGTTTCTTCCAAACCTGAACGAACCAGATCAATTTCATCAGCACCTCTGGTCAGGAATTGCCTTTCTTTTTCTCCAATGGTTTTGGAAGTCAATTTCTCAATCAATCCAACAAAATTTGAGTACGTATTGGAGTCGAAACGTTTTTCCATGCGGCCAAAACGCATATGAGACAAGTTTTTAAGCCATTCGAAATAAGAAACCGTAACTCCACCGGCGTTCAGATACATATCCGGCACGATGAATACGCCCTTTTTGAAGAGTACTTCTTCAGCTTCGGCTGTAACCGGACCGTTTGCAGCTTCCCCAATGATCTTTGCTTTAATTCTTGAAGCATTCTCGATGGTGATTTGATTTTCCAAAGCAGCGGGAATGAGCATATCACATTCGAGTTCCAAGGCTTCCTCCCGGGTATTTAAAGTTTTTGAACCTGGAAAACCGATAATACTTCCATTGTTTTCAGTGCGGTATTTTAAGAGCTCTGTGAAATTGATACCATTTTCATTATAAATAGCGCCTTCATATTCACTCACAGCGATAATCTTGATATCACCTTCTTCCTGCATGATGCTACCCGTATAAGAACCCACATTACCCAAACCTTGGATAACTACTTTTTTTCCTGCCAAGCCTGTGGACAAGCCTATTTTCTGCATTGCATCTTTGGTGTCGCACATTTCGCGAAGTCCATAAAATACACCTCTACCTGTAGCTTCTGTTCTTCCCCTGATACCATTTTGACTAATGGGTTTGCCGGTAACGCAACCAGCTGCATCAATATCACCACCTCTAAAAGTCAGAAAGGTGTCGTAAATCCAGGCCATTTCTCTGGGACCTGTCCCATAATCCGGTGCAGGAACATCGATACCAGGACCAATGAAATTTTTGCGAATGAGTTCAGTGGTGTATCTTCTTGTAATTTTTTCCAATTGTTCCTCAGTATATAACTTTGGATTAATTTTTACGCCCCCTTTTGCACCGCCAAATGGCACATCGACGATGGCACATTTATAGGTCATCAAGGCCGCAAGTGCTTCTACTTCTTCTTTGTCAACATGCTCATTGTAACGGATCCCTCCTTTAGTCGGCAACCGATGGTGACTGTGCTGGGCGCGAAATGCATTGATGACTTCAATTTGATCTCCAACGCGTACTGGAAATTTCATTTCATAAACTGCATTGCACACTTTAATTTGTTCAAGAATACCCTTTGGGATAGTAGTATATGAAGCAGCTTTGTCAAAGTTTTGGTTGACACTGCCCAAAAATGATTGCGCCTTATTGTTGCCCATTGTTTATTTTTTTTTCAATTTTTTGAATGCGTTTCTCTAGATATAATAAGAACAGAACAATTCCGATGAAAATTATTGATATGACCCCGTATACAACATACATTTTGCCTGCTTGCCGCATAAAATCGGCAGAACTTATGGTCATAAGAGGATTCAAATGATCCCATAAATTAAATCCGATCCAGGTTGTTATTTTAGTCATTTTTCATAAAATACTGCGCGAAATTGAGCTTAAATTCTTAAAATGAAAAGTATTTTAGAAATTATTCTCAGATTCGTCTAAATGCGATTTAATTTTATCGAGTCTATAAAGCAAACTTGCCAGCCACAGTCCCATCAACATCAATGCAAATACGGAAGGATAAAAGATCAGGCGTAAGGCATTATCCATATCGTCAGATCCAAAAGCGGGATTACCGCCGTTGCCTGGATGCAGGCTATCTGTAAGCCTTGGCAATACAAATATTAATGGGATGACTGCGACCAATGCGAAAATATTATAAGCAGCTGCAATCCTTCGTTTTCGGTCAATATCTTCTACAGAAGCCCTCAATACCAGGTAAGCTAAATATATTAAAATGCTCAAAGCGGCCATGTTGAGTTTGATGTCAGTTGTCCACCAGGTTTCCCAGGTATAACGTGCCCATAAGGAACCCGTAGCGCAGCCCAAGAGTCCAAAAAATATACCGGTACGTACCAAGGCAAATGCTTTTAAATCATACTCAGGGTCTGGATTTTTTAAATACCGGAAACTAAAATACACGGACATACCGAGTAATAAAAACATAGCAAACCACAGGGAAACATGAAAAAAGGTATTTCTGATGGTTTCAACGAGAATGTTCCGATAGGGAAAATGCAATTTATTTTTTTGGTGAAATTCATTCAAATTGCCAGGAGACCAGGCGAGCATTCCATTTTCAAAATGAATGCTATCCTGGACAATGATTACTTTGGCAGGTATTACCGCAGCGCCATCCAGCGGGCTATCAACGATGACACTAAACAAAGAAACTTTAACAATATCCGGCAAAAACTCAGGCAATTTGAAATGCGCTCTTAATTGGACTGGGCTTAGCACTTCCACTTTACTGGCTGCGAGCATTAAACGCTTACCAAGATGGTGATCCTTTTGCAGAGGTTTCAGGAAAACGGAAAGCTCACTGGCAGCATTGTATTGACTATTGTAAGCATAGATATCGAGCTCTATTTCCTGCCCTGCCTGGAATCTATCTGGTTTGACGTCAACGATACCATGTTTTAGAGGTGTCAACAAGCCTCTGTTGAGTACTATTAAAAATAACACCGCCCCTAGAATTTTCCACCAGATCTGATTTGGATGCATGATCAATTTTTCCAGCTCAAAGGTAAAAGGATTAAGACGAAAGCAAAAGCAAACAAATCGATTGCTATAATGGGATAAGACTTGGTCAAAATAACATTCAAATCATTTCCTGAAAGAATTGCCGCAGAACAGGCGAATGCAGTGCCTAAAAGCGGAAAACAAAGAGGTAAAGTGATAACGACCATCAGCATTTGCCTTGAGTTGCCATGACTTGCAATAAAAGAAGTAAAGCTGGTCAGACAAGCAAATCCAAGACTCACCAGCGTTAGTAAAAACAGCCAGCTCAAATGCAATCCCTTTTCAATCGGCAAAAGGATATTATAAACAAACAATAATAAAATCCCCAACACCATCAAGGTCAATGTGAGAAAGATCCATTTGGCCAAAAACAGCTGCATGGGACTGTAAAGCGTAAGATTATAAATTCTGTATTTGATATTATCCTCTTCATAAACTCTGGCTGCAGAGAAAAAACTGAGAAAAAGAAAGACCAGCCAGTACAACAGATTCCAGACCTTAGGCTCGATGTTTCCGGAAAAGAAATAGACTAAAAAACTGACACCAGCCAGAAAGCTGATTAAGCCACCAATCTGAAAAGGATTTCTCCACTCGGAAATCACTTCTTTTTGGAGCAGGTGAAATATTTGCATTAGACAAATGTAAGCTGAATATCAGTATATTATATAATGATTTTTTATAAATTATAAATTTATGTCCCACAATGAATTATAAATTATAAATATTTATAATATATTTGTATCCAAAATAATTGATATGCGCAGCATTATCATCAGTCTGGTATTTTTACTTTTATCAGGAAATCAAAATATTTCCGCTACGCCCAGTCCATTATCGAAAGCGAGTTATGTGACCATCAAAGCCCGAGAAGGAGATGGTGTATATTCTATGCTTCGAAAATATAAGCTTTTGGAAGATCCGGCCAATCTCAAATTATTTTATGCCATCAACAAGATGAAACCTAATTCTGAGCTAGTGAAAGGCAGGATCTATAAACTTCCATTATTTGCTCATCCGCATGATGGGAGAAGTTTAAAAAGCAGTTTAGGCTGGAATGATGGTACCCTCCTAAAAGGGCTTGAAAATTATAACAATTACCTTGTAAAGGAAAAACTCAAGCCTGGAAGCAAAACACCAAAGACACAAAAAATTTATGTGCCTGAGATAAATAAAATTTTGCGATCCTGGGCTGATCAAAAAATTGAAAAAACGACTAACTCCGATGATAAATCAGATAAATTTGTTGCCGCACAATATTTAAAAAATGATAAACCTATTGTATCTCAAAAAGAAACTCAAAAACTCGACCGCAAGCAACAATATTTAATCGCCGGGATGGGAAAATCCTCTGCTGTTTCAAATCTGGTTGCTGAAAGAAAGTTAAGTCCAGGTGAAGTAGAATTATTGAACCCGGAAACGAATCTAACCTCATCACTAGCAATTGGGAGTGCTGTGAAAGTGTCCTCAAAATCGCTGAATGTACCCTTGTTTGGAAAACGATACGAAAAAGTAGATGTAAAAACTGCAGATCTGAATAATCAGGTCTTTTACATCGTACCCGGTCATGGCGGACCAGATCCGGGTGCTATTGCTAAGAATGTAGATGGTCAATACACTATTTGTGAAGATGAATATGCTTATGATGTGAGTTTGCGTTTGGCTAAAAACCTAATGGAGAATGGCGCCATTGTTTACATCATCGTTGAAGATGAAAATGATGGTATTCGCGATGAAATGTATCTGGATTGCGATCAAGATGAGACGAATATTGGCGGATATAAAATTCCGATTAACCAGAAGAAAAGATTAAAACAGGGAATATCTAAAGTGAATAAACTGTATAAAAAATATAAAAAGAAAGGTTTTGCAAAACAATGGATGTTATCATTACACATAGATGCTCAAAGTGAAGCAAATAGGCAAGACGTTTTCTTTTATTATCAATCAGAAAGTACTGCCAGCAAGAAAAAAGCAATAGATATTCAAAATGTATTTGAAGAAAAGTATCAGGTCTATCGAAAGACCCGGGAATACAATGGAACGGTGAGTGCACGGCCTTTGTATGTAGTCCGAAATTCCGATCCAGAGCCGGTATTTATAGAGCTGGCCAATATCCACAATCCTGAAGATCGAAAGAGGATACTTTTCCCAAAAAACAGACAACTGTTAGCTGATTGGATCACGGAAGGATTTATGAAATAATCGTTCAGACTTTAGTTATTCTTATAGTTCATGATAAAAGTTCTGATTGATGATCCGTTTGGAAAACTGAGTTTTTCTATCGCTCCGATGCAGTCTTTGACAGAGCAGAGCAGATACCCTTTGATTTAACTGTCTTCATAAAGCAAACCACATCCGCGAGATTCAGACGAGTCTAATCTACCCAATATCTGCAGTGACCCATCTGAAGAAATGACACCCATATCTGAAGTTTGCAAAAACGAACAAGTGTTTATGTTTGCCAAATCCACAATTCGGATACAACCGCGTTGGCCTACAGATAAGGGAATCCCAGGAATCGTAGGATTGGTTACAGAAAATTTCAACCAAGGTGCAGCCCGAAATTTTTGAGGCTCCAAGGCATAAGCTTGTGAGGTCAATTCCGTCATTCCATATTCACCAATCATCCGGATTCCCTTCATTTTTGAATACATATCCTCCAAAAAATCTTCGTTGCTGACTTCCCGTCGTCTCCCCTTCATGCCTCCCGTCTCGATGATGTGCAGTCCGGAATAATCACCAGGAAAGTGATCTGCAAAGTCCAGCAGTGCAAACCTGACTCCGAAAAGTACGGGCACTTTGTTTCCCGAATTCATTTTTAAAAAAGATTGCAATGCATTAAATTCATTTATAAAAAATGCACCCTTATTTTGACTTCCCGATTCATCCATAAAATATTGCACCATATTGACAAGAGAGGAATGTTTCCGCTCCAAATAACCTGGCAATAAAGCACTAAATGTAAAATTGCTCAAGCTACCAAAGTGACACTCAAAACAATTCTTTGCAATGAAATGATACCAGTCAAGAGATCTGATCAGATGTTTTGCTAAATATTGTTTTGTGGTTCCACTTGATTCAAAATAAGTTTGCGGTATCCAGGTTCCGGTTTTAAGCTCCCTATATTTAAATACTTCAACTGGCATATGAGGAATGTGATCTAAACTCTTGATTTTAGCTGGTTCTGTCGATAAATTTTTCAAAAATTCAGCATAAACAAGATTATGTGTTGCCTGATATTGAAAAATTTGGAGGGCAATCTCCTCAAACGATGTTTCGTTTACATTCAAAAGTCTATCTTCGAAGTTCATATTCGTCAAATGTCTTGTCACAAAGCTCAGTATATTTCAGCAAAGACCTGTATTGCAGGGTTTATTGGCTGCTGCCTCCTTTTTTCTTTGATCCATTGTACTTCAGAAAATCCAGGAGATAAAACACCAAAGATAGAGCTCATTGGTTTAAGTAAGTCTAGCATGATCCAAGGAGATTTAAACCAGGATTCATTGTGGCTGGAGTTTCGCTTCGAAGATGGAGATGGTGATTTTGGATTTGGAAGCACTGATGCAAGGTCTGAAGTTTTTGTTTACGACGAGCGAACCCAAAGTATATATGATCGTTTTAAAATTCCAGATCTTCCACCTTCAAATGGTGCTTTGCAAAAAGGCAATATCCAAGTTTTATTATTCACGACCTGTTGCCTGTTTCCAAATGGGATACCTCCCTGCAGCAATCCGCCACAATTTCCAGTAGATAGTCTTCAGTTTAAATTAAACATTTTGGACCGTGCCGGAAATATGAGCAATTTCATTTTCACAGAAAAGATCGCATTACTATGTCTGTGAAACCTTTCGCTTTCCTGGAAAGTCAAGTGGCATTTACCAGATCGATCATGCCTTGTATGGCTTCTTTGGTATGCCCGGCCAAAACCGTTTTTCCGGACCACATGACCGGCCTTTTTAGGAAGGTATAATCTTCCAATATTAATTTCCGATAATCCTTTTCGGTCAGGACTTTATCTTTTAATCCCATGGTCTGATATTTCACAGCTTTTCGGCTAAACAATGCTTCGTAGGATCCTATCAATTTGGCCATTTTATCCAGTTCATCTGCTTTGATCTTCGTTTCTTTGATATCTTGCAAACTGCAAACAGAAGTATCAAATGAGTTTAGTATTTTTTTACACGTACCGCAGTGTGTCAGGTGAAAAACTTTTATTTTCTTCATGTTAGGATAACTTATGGATACAAACTGGATTACAAATAAAGATGGAAGTATTTATCATTTAAATATTTTTCGCGACGATCTAGCAGATACGATTATCACGGTTGGCGACCCAAATCGCGCCGAACAAGTTAGCAAGTATTTTGACACCATTGATATTTGCAAACAAAGTCGCGAATTTATAACTACTACAGGATCTATAGGTTCAAAAAAAATCAGCGTCGTTTCAACCGGCATTGGCGTAGACAACATTGATATTGTGATCAATGAAATTGACTATTTATTCAATGGCCACAGTATTGATGAGTGCACGAAAAAAGGATTCACGCCATTAACTTTTATAAGATTGGGCACTTCAGGTGCTATACAAGATACCATTCCGATAGACAGTCTACTCATCAGTAGCCAGGTCATTCATAGAAGTTGTTTTCTGTCCTATTATCCTTGTGAAGCCATAAAAAGGATGCCGGAAATCGAAGGACTGAGCGGCTTCCCGGCTATGCCGGTCTATCTATGTGAATGTGATGCAGCATTGTTGAGCCATTTCAAATGCCGAGAATTTTTAGAAGGAACAACCATGACCTGTGATGGATTTTATGTACCCCAAGGAAGGAGCAACCGCTTATTAGAAAATAAGCTTTTAGAAGACTGGAGCCGCATAGAAACTGAAGAATTTGGAATCATTTGTAATCTGGAGATGGAAACTGCCGGAATTTATGGTTTGTCAAAATATTTTGGGCATCGTGCTATATCCATCAATGCCATATTGGCTAACAGAATAAACCATCAGTTTTCAGCCAATCCGGAACAAACGATTGAAAAAATGATCAAAATAAGTTTGGAAAAGATCTTAACTCTTTGAAAACAGTTCCTGGGCTTTTTGGTGATCTTCTAAAAATTTTTGCAAACCGATATCGGTAAGCGGATGTTTTAAAAGAGATAAAATGGCATCGAGGGGACAAGTCACCACATCTGCTCCGGCTTTTGCAGCTTCTACGATATGGAGTCCATTGCGAATCGAAGCAGCCAGGATTTCTGTCTCATAACTCTGTAGCGAATAAATGTCGAATATATCGCTGATCAGCTGCATTCCATCCCAATTGGTGTCATCGATACGACCTATAAACGGAGAGATATAAGTAGCTCCGGCTTTAGCGACCAAAATAGCCTGCCCGGCGCTGAATACCAGGGTACAATTGGTTTTAATGCCAAGACCGGTCAATTCGCTGATGGCTTTAATTCCATCTTTGATCATTGGTATTTTAACGACGATATTTTCAGCGATTTCGGCAAGGTCTCTTGCCTCTTTCATCATGCCTTTATATTCGGTGGAGATAACCTCTGCGCTGACATCTCCGGCAACCAAATCGCAGATTTTTTTATAGTGCCGGTAGATATTTTGCCTACCGGTGATCCCTTCCTTGGCCATTAAGCTGGGATTGGTAGTGACACCATCCAATATTCCAAGATCTTTTGCTTCTTTGATATGGTCGATTTTGGCTGTGTCAATAAAGAACTTCATGGGGAGGAGATTTACTGGTAAAATGTAAGAGCTCATCGCACCGCTCGACCACTCACCCTTGCTGCATTTCTGCCCTGGGGGATTCAGCAGGAGCTGGTCGTGAACTCTTACGGCGCAAAAATAAGCGAAATGTTAGGAGCACCAAGTCAATCATTTGCAAATAAGCTTTATTTTGGAGTTGATCAATTTGATAAATGCTTATCAACCAATTATTTAAGCACTTAAATAATTTAATGAACGGAATCCTCAAAGGATGTTCCCTAGGTTTCGAGTACAATAATAATGCGCTAACCGAGCATTAAAAATCGGGCTTTTAGAATAGAAAATAGATTAAGGCAATTTATTAAAGAAGGCCCTAAACTCATACCAAAACTTGCCACTCTTAGGCAAACAGCGAATATGGATGGCTTCCTTGCTGACCGGATGTTCAAAATCTAAGGCGTAGGCATGTAAAGCAAGGTCGCTTTCTACCCCTTTGTGCATTTTACCGTATTTGGTATCCCCGACTACCGGACAAGAGATATGAGCTAATTGCGCTCTGATTTGATGTGACCTTCCCGTTTTCAATTCTACTTCCAATAAACAATGGCCATGGATATTAGCCAATGCTTTGTAATGGAGGATGCATTTCTTAGCATCTTTTCTGGGTTCTTCGTAAACCCGGGTTTTGTTTTTAGCTTCATCTTTGATAAGGTAGTGCTCCAGCGTTGCTTGTTCTTTGATTGGATGACCTTCGCAGATCGCCAGGTAATTTTTCTGAATACTTCCATCCTGCATCATTTTGTGGAGTCGGGCTGCCGCTTTAGATGTTTTTCCAAAAAGAATAATCCCACTGACGGGCCTGTCCAATCTATTTACCAAAGCTAAATAAACATTTCCCGGTTTTTGGTATTTAACTTTAAGATGATCTTTCAATAAATCAAATAAATTTGGATCTCCGGTGTAATCTCCCTGAGATAGAACACCTGAAGGTTTGTCAAGGATAATCAGGTGATTGTCCTCGTAGAGTGTGATTTTATCGAGATTCAACATAAATGAACAGAAGTTTAAAATTAGCTATTTCTCCCTGCCCCAATGATACATATATTTTTGGAGCTTGGATCAACGGTCTTATTAATGAGGATCCAGCTTTTAAGATTCATGCTGAATATTATGATATCCAACAATTAAATGAACTTGCACGTGACGAATCCTATGATCTTATCAAAATCAGTGCCGCTCAAATCAAAAATTTAAGACAGCATTACCAAATTCTTACGGTTGGGGCCGCAATGGGTGAAGATAACGGACCTTTATTGATCTCGCATAAGTGGAAATCAGGACCGCCATCATCATTGTGGACCATTGCGATACCCGGTTATGATACAACAGCATATTTTTTATTGAAGCATTTATTTCCAGGATGTATAAAGACGACACCGCTTCTTTTTTCTAAAATTGAAGACCGAGTAATGAATGATCATTTTGATGCAGGACTGATTATTCACGAGTCAAGATTCACATATCAGTCCAAAAACCTTCATCTGATTGAAGATTTAGGCTCATTGTGGGTAAATCAAACCGGACTTCCCATACCACTTGGGGTCATAGCCATTAGACGAAATCTGGATCCAGAATTAAAAATGATGATCAAAATCCAAATTCAGCGGAGTCTAGAATATGCCTATCAGCATTTTGATAAGCTACTACCCTTTATTAAATCTTATGCCCATGAAATGGATGCTCAGGTTATTCTTGACCATATCCGATTGTATGTAAACAAATACAGTCAAGAAATTGGGCCATTGGGAAAAAAGGCCATTTGTTTTTTAAATCAGCTCCCCACTGAGCCCAACGATGAGCATTTAGAATTATTTATTTAATTGTTTTTTAATATATTATATATTCAATAATATAAATTTATAATAAATATTAAATTTTAATCATTTACATATTAAATATATCCATAATATGTAATATATTTACATTGTGTAAGTTTTGGTTATTAAATGTAAAATTCGTTTTTGCTCGTGAAAAGTCACGAGCTTTTTTATTTAAGGGATATTCCATCCATTAATAACTTGCTTTTCAAGTTATACTTTGGCTCCCCCAAGCCGTCTGTAAACATTACCTTGTTCATATTCAATAAGTTAAATTTAGTTATACAATCTTCTTCGAGTTTTGAGTTTTGGTTATTAAATGAAGATTTGCCCGTATAACTGTATACGGGCTTTCTTTTTTAGGTCCACTCTTTATCATCCAATTCGTATTTTCGCCCCATCGAAAAACAATTCTCATATGATCATTGGAGTTCCAAAAGAAATTAAAAGTAATGAAAACAGAGTCGCACTGACCCCTGCGGGTGCTCTGGAATTAAAAAAAAGAGGTCATGAAGTTTATGTTCAAACTACTGCCGGTATAGGTAGTGGTTTTTCAGACCAAGATTACAAGGATGCAGGTGCTGCCATACTAGCAGATATAGAATCTGTATATGCGAAAGCTGAAATGATTATGAAAGTCAAAGAGCCTATTGCATCTGAATACCCTTTAATCAAAGAGCAACAACTGGTATTTACTTATTTTCACTTCGCATCTTATGAACCTCTAACACAGGCCATGCTCAAAAGCGGTGCTGTTTGTCTAGCGTATGAAACTGTTGAACTTGCAGACAGAAGTTTGCCTTTATTAATCCCGATGTCTGAAGTAGCCGGCAGAATGGCCATACAGGAAGGAGCAAAATTCCTTGAAAAGCCACAGAAAGGCAAAGGTATTTTATTGGGCGGTGTTCCCGGTGTACCTCCAGCAAAAGTATTGGTTCTTGGTGGTGGAATTGTTGGAACCCAGGCCGCTAAAATGGCTGCTGGAATGGGTGCTCAGGTCATTATTCTGGATATCAATTTGCCGAGACTACGCTATTTGGCGGATGTGCTACCGGCCAACGTAACCACGATGTATTCAAACGAGTTGACGATTCGGAATTTGATAAAAACGCACGATTTAATTATTGGAGCTGTGCTGATCCCGGTGCAAAAGCGCCCAGTCTTATCACGCGCGACATGCTTGCAACCATGCAAGATGGAACAGTTCTGGTAGATGTTGCCATTGATCAGGGCGGATGTATGGAAACAAGCAAACCCACAACTCACGACGACCCTATTTACATCATTGATGATGTGGTCCATTATTGTGTGGCTAATATGCCCGGAGCGGTACCATTTACTTCAACTCTGGCACTTACCAATGCGACTTTGCCATTTGCAATCCAATTAGCCGACAAAGGCTGGAAAAAAGCTTGCCAGGAAAGCAAACCCCTCAGTTTAGGTTTAAATGTCCTCGGAGGGCAAGTTGTTTATAAAGGGGTTGCAGAAGCATTTAATTTAGATTATAGACCCGTAGAAGAGTTTCTTTAAACAAACACTTTATTTTTTGTATTAAATACTTGGCGGATTCTAAATTACGTATTAATTTCAAGGGTCCAATTTTAATCACCTAAATTCATCTTTATGAACATCACTTTAGACGAACTCAGAAAGATCAAACACAGTTTACCATCCGGAAGTATCAAAAAGATAGCTGACCAACTTCAACTCGACGAGCAAACCGTTCGCAATTATTTTGGTGCGCATCATCTTGAAAATTCCGGCAATCATATTCAACCAGGCCCTCAAGGAGGGATCGTTCACATAGAAGATATGACGATATTGAATTTAGCGAAACAGATATTGCAAGAAAGTTCTCAGGATAACTAAAAGATTTATTTCCTTACCTATTATATGGGTTTGCTCTGCCAAAAGTAAGCAAACCCATTTTTTTTTGACATGCACAAACTGGACCACAAACAAATCAAGAATATCCTGATTCTTGCCATCCCCATTATTTTAGGTAATCTTTCGCAGATGGCTTTAAACCTCATAGATTCTGCAATGGTAAGCCAGATCAGTTATTTTCATCTTGCAGCAGCAGCTTTGGTAAATAATATCATTAGCTTTCCTTTTGTAATGGCAATGGGATTTACGGTAGCCATTTCTCCATTAGTTGCAGCATTAAGAGGTGCCGGTAAAGTCAGGTTTTGTGGTTCACTGCTCAACAACGCTGTGGTCTTGAATACAAGCTTGTGCCTCGTTGTCGTGAGCATTTTATATTTCTGCGGAGATGTCATTTTTCATTTAAAACAAGACCCTGAAGTGAGTCGCCTGGCACGCCCATATTTGAATTGGATGCTTTGGTCAATAGTACCCATGATTGTTTTTTTAAGCATCAAACAATTTTGTGATGGCCTGAATCATACCAAAGTACCCATGATCCTGGCGCTTTCATCAATTCCATTAAACGCTTTGTTGAATTATTTTTTCATCTTCGGAACTTATGGTTTCCCAAGACTGGAATTGGAAGGCGCCGGTATCGCAACTTTTATAACGCGGATGGTCATTGCAATTCTCATCGGTGCATATGTTTTGTTACATTCCAAATACCAGATATATGGATTGGAAAACAGACGAATTCTGAAGTCTAAACTGGGCAAAATTTTAAAACTTGCACTTCCATCATCTTGGCAATATTGCAGCGAAATAGGCGCATTTGTTGTGTTGGGAATTATGGTTGGTTGGTTTGGCGCCATTCAGCAAGCAGCACATCAGATTTCATTATCCGTGGCTTCATTGACATTTATGGTATCTATTGGATTATCGACTGCAGGATCGATTAAAGTTGGGGAGGCCTATGGTATGCAAGACAGACCACTTGCGCGAAACATAGGAATTACGATCTTAAAAATGGCATTCATTTATGGATTGGTATGTGCGCTGATTTTTATTTTATTCAAAGACCACATCCCCCTTATTTTTTCTAGTGAGCCTGAAGTGATTCGACATGCTGCCTTCTTATTTTATCTGGCCGCTGCTTTTCAATTAGGCGATTCCTTGCAAGCAGTTGGAATTGGCATTCTTCGGGGTATCCAGGACGTAAAAGCCCCTACCCTCTACACGACCCTTTGTTATTGGTTTCTCGGAATTCCGGCTGGATATTTCTTTAGCGTTTGGCTCAAAATGGAAGTCGTGGGTATTTGGATTGGCTTTATTATTTGTCTGAGCATCATGGGAATCCTATTACTCAGGAGGTTTCTAAAAATCACGCATCTGGCTATAAGTAATAATCCTTTGTAAGCGCTGCATATTCTCTGGTTCTTTGATTGTTTTCATCATAGAGCACGATTTCGCTGATCTCTGGTTTGTGTTGACTTTTTGTATATTCACATAAGCACAAACTATTTGCAACATTGGCGCGATGATATACTTTGCACATCCTTTTTAATGTTAGTCCAGCTTTCAAACAAACAGATGTTAGTTTGTATTCTAGCTCATGTGGCAAAACAACAGCCAAGGTTCCAGTTTCTGATAATAATTGTTCGGCTATTTTTACAAGACTGTTAAAGTCAAATTGAGACTGGTGTTTTGCCCTTGATACATTTATATCTTCGGAATTCAATTGCCCTTTAAAATACGGGGGATTACAAATAATTAAATCCAAAGAAAATGGAAGAAAAGGATGTCTTTGCGGAATCAAAATATCAAGTATACTCAAATGAATTACATTCAATTTTGTTTTCCAAGGTGTTTGTAAAAAGTTATTTTTAGCACATTCAACACTTTCCCGGTGCACATCCAATCCATAGATTTGACAATTATCAGCGCTGCGTTGTGCAAGCATCAAACCTAAAATTCCGCTTCCGGTACCCAGGTCCAAAACAGACTCTATCCCTTCACAATGTACCCATGCCCCAAGTAATACAGAATCTGTCGTCACCGGAAATACATTTTCCGCAATCTGCAGTTCAAAATATTTAAACCTGAATACTTCAGATTTCAAAAGCTCCTGAATTAGGGTTTAACATCGTCTGGTGTTCTGATACTCAATTGTTTTGCCAATAATGTACCACCTTGATTTATAATTCCTGTGATACTAACTTTTACGGTAGGAAAATCCTGATTCGAAAAAAGAGCAGCCGGTCGCGTATATAATTCCATTTGCCCTGAAGCATCTGTTACTATACAACTACCTGAATAGCTTGTGCCACTAGTCTTAGATATCTGAACATTATCAATTTGAACCAAAGAAGATTCAAGATCCTCAAAGTTAGTTAAGATGTCATTTATTGAATATTTTTTTGCGATAATTTGGCCGGTACCGGTTTTACTGGCTTTATCGAGCGGCACATTATTTATTTCCAGCAAACCCTGAAATTCTGAAAACTCCTGTCCGCTTATATCGATATCCAATTCATCACCTAGGTTAAAAGTTTGAGTTGCTCCGAATCGCACAACAATTCCTCCTGTACTATCTTGAATATGGATATTGCGCAAGGTAGTGTTTTCGAGAGTGCGATCACTAATGACAATTCCTTTTATTTTCTTATTAGCAGCAACTGATGTAGTTGTGCCTGGAAATGATTTACGCAAAGCTAAAATATTGATGTACTCAGGATTTGAGCTTCCTCCTCCCGTTATATCATTCAAGTTGCGAATTGAAATTTGTTTTGCCTGAGATGTTCCACCTTGATTTATAAAACCAACAATCTTTATTTTTCCAGTTGGAAAACTTGCGTTGGCGAATGCTGCATAACTCTGCGTAAAAAGGTCTAAACTTCCACTGGGATCTGTTATTTTACATGTGCCAGAAAATGAACTTCCAGAAGTCTTACTTAATTCAGCGTCAGCTATTTCAATCAATGTTGACTCGTAGTTTTCAAAATCTGAGAGAATCTGTGCTATCGTTTTAGGTGAAGGCGTTATCAGATTGGTACCCAGCTTTTTTGCACGGCTGATATCCATATTATTCAGTTGAAGTAATCCCTGAAATTCAGATAACTCGACGGTAGAAATATTCAATTCAATTTGATCTCCCAATGAAAAGGTGTTGCTCGTCAGAAAGCGAACTACAATACCCGCAGTAGCATCCTGGATGACGACATTTCTGCTGGTAATATTGGATTGATCCTTATCACTGATAACACTTGCAATGAGCTTTGTGGAATCTGGTGCTTTTGTAGTGGAACCCGTATAAAAAGCTCGAAGTGCTTTTATTGATAATTCTCTTAAGTTACTGGGGCCTGCATTACAGGTTGGCCCATTCAATTTTACATCTCCGGTATCTCTTATAAATAATTGAACATCCGTGCGAAATTTTCCTAGTATACCTACAACAGTACCATTGCCTTCAGGAATATTGATACCTGCAAAGTCAGCAAATCCACTACTTCGAAGGATGATTTCATTCTTATCGCAATCAGACAAAAGCAGATTCACCGAATTCTGGCCAATGGCATCGGCATAGGTTTTACCGATTTCAGATCTCAAAAATTCAAGGCGATCCAATTGAACCAATGTACTGATATCCTGTGCAGTTAATGAATTAATGGTTTTAAGTTTAGGGCTTATGCTCTGATTTTTGGGTCCTTTAAAAACATAACTATCGATCAAAACATCTTCAATGCCGGAGATATTTGTAAAATTTCCATCTTTATAAGTGCCCAGTCCTAGTTGAATGAGGCCATTATAATCGCCAATGGTTAGGCCCTTACATTTCAAACCAACTTTCATGCCTACTGGAAAAGCAGTATATAAACCCGTGCGATTAAGTTTGAGTTCGATACCACCAGTTGAATCCTGAATGATCAGCGTTTTATAAAAATTTCCACTTCGATCATCAGCCACCACAATAGCATGAATGAGCAAATCATTTGGAATATCAACGAACTTGCCGGCTGCATAAAAAGATTTGAGTTCTGCGATAGATGAATTGGCCTGGAAATTCAATTCGTCTGTAATGATGGGTGGTTCATCAAATTCGCGATCTACACATGCAGGGAAAACCCAAGCAAAAAGCATAAAAATTCCCGCTAGTTTTAAAAGGCTACTGTTAAATTTCATATTTTTTAAATTCTCCATGTCAAACTTATATAATAATTGATGCCTTGAAAATAATAGTATTTTGAAGGAAAGGTTTTTGGGTTTTTAGTATCATAATCAAATCTGAATTGTTCAAATCCACCACTCCTGTAATCCTGGCTGTTTAAAATATTTTGGACACTCATTGATGCCGTAAAATTTTTCTTAAACAACTTAAAAGGCTTAAAAGCAAAAAGATTTAAATAAAAAACGGAAGGGAATTTTTCCTGAGCCAAGATTTCTGCAAACTGCTGTGAATTCCGATCAATTTCATCAACTGCTTGAGGGATTCTTCTCAGCGGATTCAATTCCAGGTATTGATCACTCAAATAATTTGCTGTAAGTACAACAAATCCACTTTTAGGCAGGTCGCAAAAAATACCTAAACTCGCAGCTTTCTCAGCTGAACCGTGTACTTTGTAATTTTTAATGTAAATTAGATGAGAGGTAGTAGCCTGACTGAATTTATCAAAGAGGTGTAAGGTGGGCCGGGAACTGATATAGTGATCGCCGAGCGCTCCTGCTGCAATAATTTTTACACCAGCAGTCAATTTTAATTCTGCGGAACCTTCAATACCTAAATGATTCTGATGGTATCCAGTAAAAAATGCATTGATCAAACTACCATCTGACAGATCCGGATTTGCTGCAGATTCCAATTGTTCATCTAAAAAGAAATTTTTATTAATAATCTGGTCTTTAAGTTGCACATAATATGCTCCCAATTGAACTTTAAGATTAGGGCTTCTATAATGATAGTTTATTTCATTGGACATTACCTTTGTGAGATCATCAATAGCTAGCACATCCGCACGCCATTCAGGATTCACAAATATCTGATCAAAGCGATTGGGCAATTGCTGGTAAGCACTATTCAATTGTACATAATTCCGCCCATTCATTTTCCAGGTCAGTAATAACTTGGCAGACAAACCGGTTGATGATATGCTTGCAGACTTTCCATTACTGTTAGAAAAAATAGCATTCTCCCAAAATCCTGTTCTTTGAAAATCAGAATTTTTGACCTGCGCAGAAAAACTTACATCTATATGTTTTCCGTAGTACAAATAGCCTGCCATGAGTGAGATGTTTTTGGAATTGACTTCATAGTCATAGCCATACTTTTCATTTTCCCGGACAATTTTATTACTATGCAGGATATCCGGATGTTGATTTTCCACTTGGTCTATAAAGTCTTCAACATCTACTACAAAATCAGCTCCCAATAAATCACCCACTTCGAGATATTGCCTGAGATTTGAAATTTCGAAGCGATATTTTAAATTGAACTCATGCCTTTTCCGGGTCCAATTTAAATTTCCGAAATGCTCAATTTCTGAAATATTTGAAAATCGCTTACTCAACCAATAAACTGCTCTTTTTCCATTCAGTATTTGATTCGGATCGCCATTAGCGCCAAGAATTGTTTGAAAATTATTATAGTTCGCCTGATAAAGATTCTGCCAGTCTATTTGCCTGGTATGAACATCTGTCTTCCAAAGATTAGCAACACTCATAGCCACGGCACTGTCTTCAATAGAAGACGGCAGTTTTTGATAATAATCAGGGCGGGGATCCGGAGCATTGTGCCAATCCAACTGGCTATCATATCTTTTGGAAGCCAAGCCCATGATCCCAGCTTGAAAGCTAAGAGATTCGCTAATGTTTAAACGATAGTTTAAAAACAATGCGGGGCTGGATGTTTTAACTTCCCTTGAATTTCTCTTTTCTCCATTTTGATAACCCCAATAAGAGTTATAGTAAGGATCGCCGCTTAAATCAAATACTTCCTGAACTCCGGGACTTGATTTGCCCCTGATGACAGGTGCATAAATAAAAAAAGCTGTAAGTTGATTGCGGGTATTGAAAGCTTTTGACAAACCGACATAAGCACCCCAGGCATCGTAAAAGGTACCTGGAACATAAGCTTCCTGGCCCCATCTGCGCGTGGCTCCAGCAACATAAGAGATTCCTTTTTGTTTGATTCCGGAAGCATAGTGGACACCCAATCTATGTGAATAATTTCTGTTGGTATTGGCCACATTTACTGAAAATTCTTTGCGATAAGCAGCAGGATGCGCCGTAATCCATTGACCAATTCCAGCCGATCCAAAATCAAATGCGTTGTCTTTATATCCTATATAATCATCTGAATATCTACTAACAAGTGTTAGTCCAGAGAACAAATGAAAGGGCAGACGACCATATTCAAGATCATTTAATAAAAATCCGTTAAATCCCAATTGATCATAGGCATTAGACAAACCTTTGAGTTTAAATCTGAAAGGACTCCATTCAAATCCGGAAACGCGCAGTAAAATATGATCCGATGATGAAAGTAAACTATATACATCCCCTGTTGATTCCTCATCATTTTCTTCAGACTGCAAATTTTCAAGCCTGGCTTCCGCAGCATTTAAAACAGGATGTAAAAAAAATTCCTGTATTTCACTACCCCAATCTTCTACCCCAATTTGAATTTGAAAGGGTTTGTATTGGTCCGCCATTACTTCTAACTTTATCTGCTGGGAAATCTGGGACCTGTTGACTTCAAAATAACCGGTGGCATCGGAATTTATGGTCTGACCTGAAATGATTTCTGTTATTTTTGCATTCGCTACCGGGTTTTGGTTGTTATTGTCGATTAACTTTCCGCGAAGTGCTTGTGCTTGAAGTGAGATATGACCGGCAATAAGTAAGAATGCCAGGAAAAAGACGTAGTTAAACTTCATTGAATTAAAATTCCGGGTAAATTTGGTTTATTTGCGCAATCTACGGTCAAAGTAACAAAAAATTAATGAGAGCTAAATCATTCTTACTATTATCTTTTTGCAGCCTAATTTCCTCCCTTGTATCGGCACAAGCAAACCAAATCGCCATTGGCTTTTACAATCTGGAAAATCTATTTGATACCCAAAATGATCCTCAGGTATTCGACGAGGAATTTACCCCGGAAGGCGAAAAAAACTGGACTGAGGAGAAATATCAGGACAAATTAGGCAGATTAGCGAAAGTGCTTCAAGCCATGCAGGCTGAATTGAAAGATATTCCCTTAGCCCTACTCGGCGTATGTGAAATTGAAAATCAGAAAGTTCTGGAAGACCTTGTCCGTCACCCCAATTTAAAAGATAAATACCTGAAAATCGTACATCGGGATAGCCGGGATGTGCGTGGAGTGGATGTCGGATTACTTTATCGTTCTGAATTCTTTCAAGTCCTGCAAGTCAAATCTTATCCAATTCATTTGCCTCCGGATGGCGAACGCGAAAGAATTACCCGGGATATTCTTTTGGTAAAAGGAATGCTGAAGAATCAATTGATGTTTATTACTGTGAATCACTGGCCCTCTCGAAGAGGAGGCGAGCTACTGACCAAGCCTTTCAGATTTGAAGCTGCACGTATTAACAAACACATCTCTGATTCCATTCGGCAAATACATCCAGATGCAGGTGTGGTGGTCATGGGAGATCTCAATGACAATCCAGACGATGCATCCTTAAGACTAAGCCTGAAAGCAAAAGCCGGAGCTGATCGTTTAGAAGACTTCGATTTTTATAATCCGTTTTTTGAAAATTATAAAAAAGGAGAAGGTACAGGCGCATTTAATGACAGTTGGGGATTGTTTGATCAAATACTGCTTTCTTCGAATCTCACCACAAACAAAACTACCGGGCAATGGAAATACAAATCTGACAGAATCTTTCGCAGACCATTTATGGTTGAGCGAGATGGCCATTATAAAAATTATCCAAAGCGCACTTTTTCGGGAAATATATACAACTACGGCTACAGTGATCACTTTCCTGTTTATTGCATTTTAAATTCTAAATGAGCCTTCGGGACTCCGTTTACGTTCTTGAATCAGAGCAACATTATGTACTTGATTGCCTGGATCGCCATCAAGGAAACTATTTTTTAACTGGAAAAGCCGGAACAGGCAAGTCAACATTATTAAATGCGTTTAGGAGGTTATCAGATAAAAAAGCAATTTTTTAGCACCAACAGGAGTCGCGGCCATTCAAATCAAAGGTCAAACCATCCACAGCTTTTTTAAATTTCCGGCAAACTTTCTAACGCGAAGTGATTACAAAGCCATTTCACGCCGTTTGCTGGAGTCAGTAGATTGGATCATTATAGATGAGATTTCAATGGTTCGCGCCGATCTTCTCGATCATATAGATCAAGTTCTCCGATTATCTATGAAATCTGACAAACCATTTGGTGGTCTGCCTATGTTCTGGATTGGAGATCTTTACCAATTGCCGCCTGTCATTTCAAGTCAGGAAGAAAAATTTTACCTTCAAAATAAATACGGAAGTCCATATTTTTTTTCTTCGGATGTATTTAAAGAATTACATGATTTTGAATTGATAGAACTCTCCAAAGTTTACCGACAAAAAGAAATGAAGTTTATTCGATTACTGAATAAAATTCGCAACAATGAAATTGATGAAGATGATTTGGACGAAATAAATGCGCAATACAAAACTTCAAATCTATCTGAAGAAGAAGGTCTTTTCCGAATCCATTTATGCACTTTAAACAAAGTCGCGCAGGCCATAAATTTAGATAGACTTTCTAAATTATCAACTACGGCCCATATTTATCAGGCTCAAAAAAGCGGGATTATTCATCACACCCAATTTCCGGCTGACGAGCAACTCATTTTAAAACCAGGTGCTCAGGTCATGTTACTTAGAAATGATCCACAAAAGCGATTTGTAAATGGAAGCCTCGCGATCATCCTTCATTTGAAAACTGATGTCGTTGCAGTACAATTAGAGGAATCAGGTGAAATTGTCGAAGTAGAGGCATTTGAATGGCAAATGATCAAATACAAAACGAATACCAGCGATTTTGGCTCCATCCAGACTGAAATTACCGGTAGTTTTAAGCAATTGCCTTTAAAATTGGCCTGGGCTGTGACAATCCACAAAAGTCAGGGCAAAACCTTTGAGCGCATTTTAGTAGATATGGGCTCCGGCGCTTTTGAATTTGGACAAGCATATGTAGCGCTAAGCCGATGCACCACTTTGGAAGGCCTCCGACTTGCAAAACCTTTAAAACTCTCAGACATTAAAACTGACGAACGAATTGTCGATTTTATGAATCATTATCGGTAATGGAGTCGAAGTCTTTTACTTTCCAGTTTTTTCGCTCCGTCTATATGCTTGAAATAATAATTAGCTTATAGATGAGATCCGGAAAGATTCCAATTTCAGCCGCAACAATATTGCTAATAGAAGTTAAAATCATTTACATTTACCATCAAATGTGAATTCATATGTCAACACACAAAAGACACAGCAAGACCCATGATCAAAAATCCGGAAAACAATTTTTGTGGGTCCTTGTCGCCATCGCGCTTGGATTAATGATCCTTATGTACCTCATGTTTAAAGCAACGACTTAAGAAACCCGAATTTGAAACTCAACCTAGATATTGCATACCCCAGTCCACCGGAGTGGATTGAGGCTGTTATGGCAGATTTCAATAGCTTTCTACAGGATCACGCAGATTGCGAAAGAAAAGCATCGGCTATGGCTATGAGCTTTGTAGCAAAATATCCGAATCGCAAGGAAATCATACCGGAATTGATTGAGACTGCATTAGAAGAACTTGAACATTTTAAGTTCGTCTACGAAATCATGTGCAATAAAGGCATCGGGCTCCCGGATAACATGACTGAAGATCCTTATATCAAAGCTTTGCTTAAACATTGCCATCATGGTATAGAAGAACGCTTTTTAGACAGACTGCTTATCGCTTCAGTTGCCGAAACCAGAGGTGCTGAACGATTTAGGCTCGTAGAAGAACATTTAGAAGATCCTGAGCTTAAAAAATTTTATAAAATGCTCTGGACTTCTGAAGCCAAGCACGGTCACATCTATATAAAAATGGCCTTATGTTATTTTCCAGCTGATAAAGTTTACAATAAATTACAACAGTGGGTTGAACTGGAAGCAGAAGTGATCAAAAACCTTCCCATCAGGTCAGCTTTACATTAAACTAATCATCATGCATCCTCATTATCTGGTACCTTTATTTTCAACACACTGGTTTTTAGGCGCTATACTAAGTTTCATTTTGTTTTCGGCACTCATCTACCTTGGTAGGTATGCCTTAACTAAAGGATTTGAATTAAAATTCCGCTTGTTTTTAGCCGGGATCTTTCTCATTCGCGAAGTTTATTTATTTGCATACATTGCCCAGAAAGGAATGTTTACATTACAAGATTCACTCCCCCTTCATCTGTGTGGAATTTCTTATATGTTTATGATTGTTTTTCTCATAAAACCCAATCATTTCTTATTTGAATTTCTTCTACTTTTGAGTCTGGGCGGGGCCTTACAAAGCATTATCACACCGGAGCTGACACATGGTTATTCTAACTATTTTATCATTGATTATTACTTTAGCCATGCAGGCATCATCTTTGTCCCTATGTATGGACTCTTTGTTTTAAAGTTGAGACCCAGGAAATCCGCATGGTGGAAAGTTTGGCTCTTAGCTCATGTTATTTTAATTTCCGTTTATTTGATCAATCTATGTTTAGAATCCAATTATATCTATCTCATGGAAGCCCCGCTGGTGAGTAATCCGCTGATTTTACATCCATATCCCATGCATTTACTTGGATTTGAGATTTTTGGAACTTTGCATATACTCCTATTATTTTGGATAAGCAGAAAGTTATTGCCTAAACCACATTTTACGGCCACCTAAATTCATTAAATGATTCATGCAATTTCACCTCTGGATGGACGCTATGCTGACAAGCTCAAACCACTAAGCGCTTATTTTTCAGAATACGCACTGATACGCTATCGCCTGAAAATTGAGCTAGCCTATTTTATAAGGTTGATGCAAACACAAATTATTTCAGAAAAATTGGGCCATGAAAAATTTGATTCCCTAAATAATTTAGTCGCTGAATTTAATGAGCAAGAAGCTTTAATGGTAAAAGATATTGAAAGAGTGACCAACCACGACGTGAAAGCTCTTGAATATTATTTGAAAGATAAATTTTCTGAATTAGGGCTCGGACATCTCACTGAATTTATTCATTTTGCCTTAACCTCCCAGGATATCAACAATACCGCAAGTCCATTAATGTTGAAGGAGTTTACGAATGATATACTTTTACCAAAACTTCTAAGCATTTCAGATTTATTCCAACAAAATGGAATAAAATGGCTCAAGATCCCGATGCTGGCAAGAACGCATGGACAAGCAGCAAGCCCAACGACCATGGGTAAAGAATGGCTCGTGTTTGCAGAGCGCTTAGATAAACAAATCGAAGGCCTGAAAAATTATAATTTTAGTGGAAAATTTGGTGGAGCCACTGGAAATTTCAATGCACACTTCGCTGCATATCCCGATGTAAATTGGCCAAAATGGGCCGATGACTTTTTGCAAGAAGATCTTGGTTTGTCAAGACAACAATACACTACCCAAATAGCACATTATGATGAAGTAGCTGAATGGTGCCATATCTTAATTCGGATTCAAACGATACTACTCGACTTTTGCAGAGATATCTGGACGTATATCTCCATGGATTATTTTAAACAAAAAATAAAAGAAGGTGAAGTTGGTTCTTCCACAATGCCGCATAAAGTCAATCCGATTGATTTTGAAAATGCAGAAGGCAATCTGGGATTGGCTACAGCCCTTGGTTCTCATCTTGCAGAAAAGCTGCCCGTTTCAAGATTACAAAGAGACCTCACAGACAGTACGGTCATTAGAAATATCGGAGTTCCATCTGGACATTTATACTTAGCTCTCCAGTCTATTGAAAAAGGAATTTCAAAACTCATTCTCAACGAAGAAAAATTATCAGCAGACCTCGAGCAGCATTGGAGTGTACTGGCAGAACCCATCCAAACCATTCTACGGAGAGAAAATTATCCAAAACCTTACGAAGCACTCAAGGAACTAACGCGCGTTCATGGCAATATTACCAAGGAAACAATCCAACAATTTATTCAACAATTAAATATCTCAGAAGATGTTAAAAAGGAATTACTAGCCCTAAGTCCTTCAAATTACATCGGAATGCTGGCACAAAAATGACTAGTAGCTATTTGAGAAATGAAAACAAAACAAGCAATAACAGTGCTATGATCAACAACAAACTGGCAAGCACATAAGGATTATAGGAAGTTTCCTCTGATTCCTTTAGGATAGGCAGATCTCTATTTTGCCTTTCTTCGCTTGCGTCCAAAAACTGTTGATACACGATTTGTCTTTCGTACCGCGCTTTTACAGCAGGGTCATTTTTAATGAGTGATTCAATAAATGCTTTTTCGCTTTCTGAACATTCATTCCGAATGTATTTCCAAATCAATTCTTGATTGGGTTCATTGCTCATGAGATCAATATCTAAATTCTCCAAGATGTGAACGCAAAAGGACTTCAGAATTTGGTGCAGCCTCCACATGTCCTATGATTTGGGCTTGTAAACCAAACAATGCACATATGTCAAGAATTTGATCAACGGCTACAGCTTTACAATAAATTTCCAAACGGTGACCCATATTATATACCTGATAAAGTTCTCTCGGTGTGCATAATGAATGTTTTTCCAATAATTTAAAAAGCGGTGGCAAATCAAACAATTGGTCTTTGACAACTCTGCAATTAGATATGAACTTTTTTACTTTGGTTTGAGCTCCACCTGTGCAATGAATCAATCCGCTAATTTCGGGCTTACATGCTTCGATAATTTTTTTAAGCACGGGCAAATAGCTTCTTGTTGGAGAAAGTAAAAGCTCTCCAATGGTATAATCCTGCGAACCGTCTACCCATTTATCACTTAACATAAAAGGCCCTGTATAAATATTTTCTTTCGAAGTTTCGGGGGCATATGATTCTGAAAAACTTGCGTATTTTTTATTCAACAAATCATGTCTTGCAGCCGTAAGACCATTAGACCCTATCCCACTATTATATTGGCTTTCATAGATAGTCTGTCCGAATGATGCCAAGCCGATAATGACATCCCCAGCCTTAATGTCATTTACCAATACATCAGATTTTCGCATGCGTGTAAATGCTGTTATTCCAACATCAATGGTTCTGACGATATCACCTACATCTGCCGTTTCTCCACCACCCGATTTAATGTGAATACCATATTCTTCCATTTGATTTAAAAAAGCCTGGGTCCCCAAAATGATCTCTTCTAAAACAGCCCCCGGAATCAGATGTTTATTCCGGCCGATGGTTGAAGAAATAATAATATTCTCTGTACAAGCCACACAGGCGAGATCGTCAAGATTCATCACCAGGGCATCCTGAGCAATTCCTCTCCAAATGGAATAATTGCCTGTTTCTTTCCAATACAAATAAGCCAGACTGGTTTTAGTGCCCGCCGTATCCGCATGGATCAGGTTTACAAAATCATCATCATTATTTAATGTATCTGGAAGCACTTTGCAAAAGGCATTCGGAAACAGGCCTTTATCTAATTTTTCAATGGCTTTATGCACCTCTTCCTTATCCGAAGAGACACCCAAAGAGCTATATCTCTGCATATCCATTTTGCAAAGGTAGTTCATTTATTATCTTCATTCCGCGATCACCTCATTGTTCTACCCACGAATATTACGATGTTCATTTTGCCTAAATCTTAGAAGGTATGGAATTAAAATCAATCCCAATCATAAGTGTGCAACACAAACAACTGTTTATCGACAGCTATTTATCTCCTGAAAAACCCGTAGTTTTTAAAGATTTAATTCAATCCTGGCCAGCTTATGAAAAATGGAATTTTGAATTTTTTAAAAAAAATTATGGTCATTTAATGGTGCCTGTTTTCGATCCAAGTTTTAGTAAAGCCGGAAAAACATATATGAAAGCGTCCTTTCAAATGAAATTCGGAGATTATCTGAGCAAAATTCAGGAAGGCCCATGTGAATTAAGAATATTCCTTTGGAACATCCTAAAATATGCCCCGGAATTGGCAAATGACATTAAGACTCCGGACATTATGAAAGGATTTTATAAAGAGTTTCCCTTTTTGTTTTTTGGGGGCCAGGGTTCTTATACTAAAATACACTATGACATTGACTGTTCGCATGTTTTTCTTTCACATTTTCAAACCCGGAAACGGGTATTGTTATTTTCGCAGGAACAATCAAAATATCTTGGACATATACCCTTTACAGTAGGATGTCTAGCTGATATGAACAATCCTGATGAAAACATGTATCCAGGTTTAAAAATGGTAAAAGGCTGGGAAACTATATTAGAACACGGGGATACACTTTTTATTCCTAGCATGTACTGGCATCACATCGAATATATTGATCCTGGATTTTCAATATCTTTAAGAGCTGCAAATGCAATCTCCCAAAAGTAAAAGGCAGCTTACATTTGGCTAAACACCTGGCTATAGACCGAAGTATGAACTATTTCTTGGGAGATAAGTGGGCCCATTACAAACTGGAGATTGCTCGTAAGAAAACTTTACTTTAAATTCATGGCATGAAATTTGAATTCAAATCATCAACAACGAAACCAATTACTGTAGTTGTTAAAACCAATCTGATAAAAATCCTTTCCTGCAAAGGGAAGGATTTTTTTATTTTGAATGTTCTTGAGACCTGTTCATCTGATAACTTTGATGTTGTATAGACTCTATATGAATAGCTTCAATTAATGAAAAAATAAACTCTTCACTTAAATTTAAAATTTTGCCTTCCTCCAAAAGCCTTGCTACAATTTGTTCCCAACGATCCGGCTGAAAAATCGAAACACCCCGGATCTTTTTTTGGATACCGATATCTTCAGCAAGCAACATTCTCCTGGCCAATAGTCTTACGATTTCCGAATCCACCGCATCAATTTCACGACGGATGTGATTGAGCTTTTGATTGAATCCATCATCATGGCTAAAGCCTTTGCGAAATATAAGTTGGTTTAATATCTGTTCCTCAAAAAACAAAGGCGTGACTTGTTGTTCTGCATCACTGAGTGCTTTTAAAGGATCGGGATGCACTTCAGCCATGATGCCATCATAATTCAGATCAAAAGCAATTTGCGCAATTTCCCTTAAGATGCCCGGATGCCCACCAATATGCGAAATATCAGCTATCATTTGGATACCGGGCAATCGTCGCATCAACTCAATAGGGATTTGCCATCGGGGAACATTTCGGTAAATAGAATTTCCATAAAAGCTGAATCCCCGATGAATCGCTGCAATTCTTTGGATCCCAACATTCAATATTCGTTCGATGGCGCCCTGCCATAAATGCAAGTCAGGGTTCATTGGATTTTTTACAAAAACCGGAATATCAACGCCTTTAAGCACCGAAGCAATTTCATGTACATAAAATGGATTCACTGTCGTTCTGGCCCCAATCCAGATTGCATCAATGCCCGCTTTTAAGGCTATTTCTACATGTTGTGTATTGGCAACTTCTGTGCAGACTTTCAATCCGAACTGCCTTTGTACGGCTTTCAACCAAGCTATGGCATTGGTTCCAAATCCTTCAAAACTGCCAGGTCGCGTTCTGGGTTTCCACAAACCTGCTCTCACATAATCCGGATTTAAATGCTTTAATTGGGCAGCCACACTCAACATTTGTTGCTCAGATTCTGCGCTGCAGGGGCCTAAAATCATTATTTTGCTTCCTTCCTCTTTAACAACTGCTGCATCCATCTTTGACTAAGATTAAATTTTAACATATAAGCAACAAATGTACTCTCAAAATGATGCGTTGGAGCTTTGAATCTTTCCATCTTTGCAATTAAACATTTGTTAGTCTTATGCCTAAATATATATATATCCTCTTTTTTGTTTTAAGCAATTTTTCACTCATATGGGGTCAAAATTCGAGGACCAGCGCAGAAATTATGGAAGACCTTCATAAGTTGAAAGTACTTGGATCTGTTCTATATATTGCCGCACATCCCGATGATGAAAATACAAGATTGATTACCTACTTATCTAAAGGAAAACACCTAAGAACGGCTTATATGTCACTCACCAGAGGTGATGGCGGTCAAAACCTCATTGGTGACGAGCTCGATGAATATTTAGGTGTCATACGAACACAGGAATTGGTCGAAGCAAGAAAAATAGATGGCGGTATTCAATATTTTAGCAGAGCCAATGATTTTGGGTATTCAAAAAATGCCGAAGAAACCTTTGCGATATGGAATAAAGACAGCATCCTTTCTGATGTTTTGCGTTTGGTCAGAGAATTCAAACCAGATGTGGTCATAAATCGATTTGATCATCGCACAAGTGGTCGTACGCATGGGCATCATACTGCATCAGCTATGTTAGGTTTAGATGCATTTAAATATTGTAACAGTCCGCTATTCATGCGAGATGTCATGAAAGGAACCGACGCACACATGGTGCAAAGAATTTTTTTCAATACCTCTTATTTCTTTTATGGCAGAGAAAAATTTGATACGATGGATAAATCCTTCCTGTACCAACTTGACGTAGGAGACTTTTATCCCGCACTAGGTTTATCTAACAATGAAATTGCATCACAAAGCAGGAGCATGCACAAATCTCAAGGATTTGGTATCAATTCAAGCAGAGGATTCATGCCAGAGTATTTTGAAAGACTTGGAGCCCCAAAAGATAAAGATCATATGAGCCCATTTGATGGTTTGGATTTAAGCTGGACCAGGATCAATGGTGGCGGAAATGTGGATCAAGTTCTAGATGAAATAATTCAGAAATATGATTATCAGAAGCCCTGGAAAAGTATAGAACTTTTACAAAAGGCTGAAAAATATATGGAAGATTTGCCAAATCATGACTGGAAAGATATTAAGCTCAAAGAAATCAGATCCCTCATCGCGGATTGTGCCGGAATTTTTGCAGAAGCATCTACCGATCAGCAAATCATTTGTGAAGGTGCGATGTTAAAAATGAATGTAGAATTTATCATTAGAAATCCCATCATTGCCGAGCTCATTCAGATCCAAATACCAAGCTTAAGTTTTGACAGTGCTGTCCAACTTCAGGTCATGACCAATAAATCATATACTTTTCAAAAATCTTTAAAATTGGTAAATGGATTTACAAACACCGCTCCTTTCTGGTTATTAAACGGAAGACCAAATAGTGCATATCAAACAGGTAATGTTCCTTATAAGTTATTGCCTACTGCGCCAAGAGATTTAAAGATCACATTTAAAATAAAAATTGCACAGAAGGAATACACTCTCATTCGAGATATCATTTATAAAAACGATGACCCAGTATTGGGTGAAGTCAAAGAAAATTTGGATATACTTCCACCAAGTTTAATTTTAGCGGATGATCCCATTTACCTTATCCAAGAAAAAACCGCTAAATGTACATTGCGTTTCATTTCAAATGCAGCCAATCAAGATGTGAGTGTCAGTTTGCAATTACCCACCGGGTTTAAATCTTCTATAGGCAATGCCAATATGCATTTTGAAAAAGCTGGAGAAATCAAAGCCTTGATTTTTGATATTTTCTCAAATTCACAGCAATCATTAAGAATTGAAATTCCGGTATTCATCAATGGCAAACAAGGTTTTTTTTACAAACCCATAAAATATCCACATATCCAAAAACAAAATGTATTAACTCCGGCTAAAATTATTTTACTTCAAACAAATATGGTAAGCCACCCCAAAAAGATCGCTTATGTTGATGGCGCCGGCGACTTTATTGATGAAGCTATGTTAAAGTTAGGTCACAAAGTCGATCACTTGTCAGCAGCAGCATTAGATCAATTGGATATTCATAAACACGATGTACTTGTTTTTGGAATTCGGGCACTCAATAATAGAGAAGAACTTAAACATTGTAAAAAGTATATTCTCCCCTTCATAGAACACGGAGGTAAAGTTGTGATGCAATATAATACGACTGCAGATCTTATGACTCCAGATTTTGCACCTTCAGAAATAAAAATTGGGCGCGGAAGAGTCACTGATGAAAGTGCTCATGTCACTTTTCTTAAGCCAGAACATCCGGTATTAAATGATCCAAATTCAATTGACAGTTTAGATTTTGAAAATTGGGTACAAGAACGCGGATTGTATTTTCCATCCAATTATGACAGTAGCTATGATGAAATTTTGGCTATGAATGATCCAGGTGAAAACCCTTTAAAATCAGCCCTGCTCGTAAAAAAATATGGAAAAGGCTATTTTGTATATACTTCGCTTGCATTTTTCCGACAATTAAAAGCAGGAGTTCCCGGAGCCTACAAATTGTTTGATAACATCATATCATTTAGATAATGAAAACAGCCTTAAATTGGAATAGATACTATGCTGTGGTCATCTTAATGCTAATCATATATGTTTTAATCTTACGTGGATTATCATGTAAATTTCCAAAAGCTCAGGAAGCATTTTATAAAACAGAAAAGTATTGAGTACATTAGACTGGATCGTATTACTCGGAGTTCTCGGACTCATTGTCATTTACGGTGTTTTAAAAACCCGAAAACAAAACAGTCTTCAAGAATTCATTTTGGGAGATCAGACGAGTCAGTGGTGGATGGTAGGATTTACGGTGATGGCAACACAAGCAAGTGCAATAACTTTTATTTCAACAACGGGCCAAGGCTTTTCAGATGGACTTCGCTTTGTACAGTTTTACTTTGGACTTCCATTAGCAATGATCGTTATTTGTATTTCTTTTATTCCAAGGTTTTATCATCTGAAAGTACTTACTGCCTATGAATATCTGGAACAAAGGTTTGATTATCGAACGCGGACTTTTGCAGCTATTATCTTTTTAATTCAAAGAGGCTTAGCCGCAGGCATTACTTTGTATGCGCCCAGTATCATTTTGTCTACCGTATTTGGCTGGAATCTTCAATGGACGCATATCATTAGTGGCATAGGAGTCATCCTGTATACCGTAAGTGGTGGTGCAGCCGCAGTTACTAAAACACAATTACAACAACTGTTTGTGATTTTTGCAGGGATGGTTTTCATTTTTTATTATATGCTCAATGAGCTTCCTGTCCATATAAATTTTGTAGATACACTTGAAATTGCTTCCTGGTCGGGCCGGACTGAAGCGGTAGATTTTAGTTTGGATTTTAATAATCGCTATAATTTTTGGGCAGGAATAACCGGTGGATTTTTCCTGGCTTTGGCTTACTTTGGCACTGATCAATCGCAGGTTCAACGCTATTTGGCAGGCAAAAACATTAAGGAAAGTCGCATGGGTTTGATTATGAATGGCATCCTTAAAATTCCGATGCAGGTTTTTATTTTGCTTTGTGGAGTGGTATTGTTTGTGGTGTATCAGTTTCAGACTACTCCAATCCATTTTAATGATAAAGTCACAAGCGCTTTAAAAGAACAGCATACTTCAGCCTGGAATGTTTGGCAATCAAAGAATGACAGCATTCATTACCAAATACAATCGTTGCAGGGAATCACAGACAAAAGCATGCTTCGCGAAAAGTTATCGAACTTACAAGAACAACGTCAACTTTTAAAAACTGAAGTAGAACAATATGTTGGAGAACATTTAAAAAATGAGGAAAAAAATGATCGCGATTATGTTTTTCTACATTACATTATTCATCATTTACCAAAAGGATTTATTGGTTTGATGATTGCTGTTATTTTGTGCGCTGCTATGTCTTCTATTTCGGCAGAGCTCAATGCGCTGTCGGGTACGAGTACAGTAGACATTATGAAGCGATCTTTTCCTCAATGGTATTCTAAATTTTCTGAACTCGGCTGGTCTCGCATTCTAACGAGTGTATGGGGCGTAATCGCCATTTGTTTTGCAATGTATGCACAACTTTTTGAAAACCTGATTCAGTTTATCAATATCGTAGGATCTTTATTTTATGGAACTGTATTGGGAATATTTTTAACTGCCTTTTATTTGAAAAATGTAGAGAGCAAAGCAGTTTTTCCGGCAGCACTGGTTGCCCAAACAGTCACTATCTTATTGTTTTGTTTTTCAGATCTAGGTTTCCTGTGGTATAATGTGATCAGCTGTGGCATTGTCATGGGACTAGCTAGTAGCTTGCAATATTTTCGAAAAGACGAAGCAAAACTTCATGGACGGTAAGCGAACAGGGATATCAATAAAAAAGCCCCAATAAGCGCGTTACTCATTGAGGCTTTATTTCTTAATATTTAATTCTTATTTTTTAATTACTCCATTCCTGGATAGAGCGTTCATTCATTTTAACGTATTCATCGTTATTGGCTTCTATTGACAGGGCTTTTGATTTTTGTGCAATTTCAATAGCCTCAATTTTCCTGCCTAATCCTGCAAGAATTAAAGATTCTAATCTCAATTTCCAAAAAGTAGCTCCCATTTCATTGGATTTATGAGCCCATTGCAATGCAAGGTTTTGATCTTTTTTGGTATCGAAATAATACCTGGCTGCATTATAATAATCATTGCTGGTAGGTCCTGCAAGAACTTTATCAATACTAGCAATTACTTTGCTATCTGTATCAAACTTCAATTTTATAGGGAGCAAAGTAGTTTCCCAAATCAAATTTAGGGTTGCAGATTCATTGCGAATATCATTGATGTCAAAGATCAAATTTTCAAAAGTATAAGGAATGAGCTCAGGAACCACAGTAATATGAGCAACTTCTTTGGTTTTGTCATAATTTTGGGGTACACCAGATACATTAGCATCACTGTACAAGATAACTTCCCAATTGGATTCTCCGGGAATTGAAAAAATTGCATAAGTTCCTTTGGTTACTTTGATACCACCAAATTCCACATCGTCACTAAATGTGATTTTAGTGGCTGCATTAGCTCCGGTCCTCCACATTTTACCATAAGGCACCAGATCTCCAAAAACAATCCGGTCCTTCTTACCGGGACGGCTGTATTCAATAGTCACCGTACCTAAACCCAATTTTTGTTCAATTTTACACATTGGACTAGGGGCCGGTACTGAAATTTGAGAAAATACCGGAAATAAGTATCCGGAAAGGATTAAAACGAGAATTTTTTTCATCATGGCAATAAGTTTTATTTATAAACGCAAATTTCCTGAAATAGATTAAAATTTTTTAAAAAAACATATTATTAAAATTAATAATATATATATACCTTTGTGACTAAGAAAACTCAAAATACATTCATATGATTATAGCTACGACCTGTGTACTCTGCTTTTTGTGCAGCTGGTTTTTATTGCAAATGAAGACCTCAGAGCAAGAACAATAGTCTACCGTATGATCAGGCTCTTAATGAGCTCCTCTCCAAGGTGTTCATTTAATTGTCTGATAATCAGCTTAATACTATAGGAAAGTTCTTTACTCAAAACTGCTGAGTCTAACTCTACGGTCATTTGACCTTCAAAATATCTTATTTTTCGGGTATAGGCTTCGAAATCCTTAAATCTTTCTTTCCAGGCTTGTTCCAACCTTTTTTGAGTCAATTTGGTTTTAAGTTTTTCCTGATTGGAAAACTGCTTAAGTAAGTCATTTAGCTTAATTTCATCATTCCTCATTTATTAAAACTTTAACATTTACCCTCCCTGCTTATTTGGAATTCTTTGAATGTTTCCATTTACAACATTGTAAAGTTCGGCATTTCCAGGCAGTCGTTTCATTAATAATTTGGAACGATCTACGTGCGTGTCAGTAATAAAACATTGTGTAATCTGCTCTTCATTCAAGACTTCAATAAATTGTTGCACTCTTTCCTCATCTAATTTTGCAAAAATATCATCCAGCAAGACAATAGGTTGCTTCCCTTTTTTGGATTTCATAATTGCATATTGTGCAAGTTTCATCGCAGAAACAAAAGTCTTTAATTGGCCTTGTGAGCCCACCCCATGGATAGGAAAATCTCCCATCATACATTCGATTTTATCTTTGTGAACTCCTTTATTGGTTCTTCCCGAAAAATAATCTTTTTCACGGTATTCGCGAAGTACTTGTTCGAAATCGCAAGGCACATCAGCAATATATTTTAGATCTCCCGTTTGACTTCCATTGCTAATTCTGGTTATGTATACTTGGACCCACGGATTTAAAATATCCATGAGTTCTTTTCGACATTTCACAATATAAGCACCATTAGCGGAAAGCCCATAATCTAAGGCATCCAGCACGCCATGATCTATTTTCCCCGCAATTTTCATTTGTTTAACTGCAGCATTTCTTTGTTTCAAAAACTGTTGATAATGGATGCTTCTTCGCAAATATTCGCGATCTGTTTGAACAAGTACCTGATTCAAATATTTTCTTCGGGCTTCTGCGGAATGCATCAATAAATAAATATCATCCGGTGCAACCAAAGCAATTGGAATAAGCCCAATATGATCCGTTAGTTTTTCGTATTTTTTACCATTTAAAATCCATTCCTTTAGCTGTGGTGGCTTGTATTTAATTTCAAGATGTTCCAGGCTCTCTTCAATATTTATCAATGCTTCTATTCTCATAAAATCCCTACCATAATGGATGAGTTCTTTATCGGGTATTGAACTGAAACTTCTGCTCAAAGCCAGGTAGTAAATAGCATCCAGAAAATTAGACTTGCCCGCTCCGTTTTGTCCCGAAATAAAATGAAAACCCGGACTTAAATCGAGTTTGAGTTCCTGAAAATTTTTAAAATGGGTTAAATGAAGAGACTTTATAAACAATGAAAGACAATTAATTCACAAATATGGCAAACTCTGACTAATACCACTGAATTCTAAATGAACCAACGCTTACTTTAGAAATCTAAGCGAAAAGAGATTCCCAAAATCAACTATTTTTGATGCTCAATTTTATCTATGAAATTTAAATATTGTCTATTATTTTTTCTATTCACCCTAAATGGTTTTTCCCAAAGTTTGATGACTGAAGATATCCTTTGGTCATTGGGTCGTGTGAATGGTGAAGCCATTTCTAAAGATGGTAAATCTTTATTTTACAGTGTAAGCCGGTACGACAAAGAATCCAACAAAAGCCAAACTCAACTCTACATGCTTGGAATTCAAGGTGGTAACAGTCAATTGGTATCTGATGCGAAGAATTATGCAGGCAATGTGTGTTTTGATGGCGGCGGCAACCTGATGTACTCTAAAGATGGGCAGGTATTTCACGATTTGGTTCAAAGGAACCTCGGGATCCAAAATCTTGAATATTCCAATCTAATGCCTTCGCCAAACGGTAAAATGATTGCCTTTTCAAGAAGTGTCAAAATAGATAAAATCAAATCTGATTATTATCCGGATCTCGATAAATCTACAGCTATGATTTTCGATGACCTTATGTTCAGGCACTGGAAGGATTGGGAAGACGGATCTTATAACCACTTATTTATCGGCAAACTCACACCCGATGGGATCCAACAGGAATCAGACATAATGCCCGGTGAACCCTTTAATGCGCCTACTTCTCCTTTTGGAGGCCTGGATGATTTGTCCTGGAGTGCCGACAGCAAATGGTTAGCCTATGTTTGTGTAAAAAAGAAGGGAAAGGACTACGCAATAAGCACCAATTCAGAGATTTATTTATACAATCCCGAAAGTAATGAGACCGTAAATATCTCTGAAGGGATGCCCGGATACGACAAAGAGCCCAGGTTTTCTCCAGATGGACGATTCCTCGCATGGTTGAGCATGGGACGAGATGGTTATGAAGCTGACAAGAACAATCTCATCATCATGGAATTAAGTTCGCGAAAAAAATATACCCTTACAAATTCCTGGGATGAGACTATTAATCACTACCAGTGGAGTCCTGACTCAAAATCGATTTTTTGCAATGTGCCTTACAGAGGAAGCATTCAACTATTTGAAATGGTCTGGGATCTGGATTTAAGTCAGAATCCTGCAATCCGTTTTCGCCAGATTACAAAAACAGATCATGACTATAATGGGATCATTGGGGTCGTAAAAAATGAATTGATATGTTCAAGAACAGATATGAATCATGCAGCTGAAATATTCGCTGTTGATATTCAGACAGGCCAGAGTAGAGCCCTCACACAGGTTAATGCTGATGTATATAAACTTTTGCAATTGAGTCCGATTGAAAAGCATTGGATTAAAACAACTGATGGAAAAGATATGCTTTCGTGGGTCATTTTTCCGCCCGGATTTGATTCCACTAAAAAATACCCTACCCTGCTTTATTGCCAGGGAGGACCTCAATCTGCATTAAGTCAATTTTACTCGTTTCGATGGAATTTTCAGTTAATGGCAGCCAAAGGTTATATCGTTGTAGCGCCTAATCGCCGGGGAATGCCAGGTTGGGGCAGCCAGTGGAATGAACAAATTTCGGGAGATTGGGGTGGACAATGTATGAAAGACTATTTATCTGCAATCGATCAAATATCAGCAAAACGATACGTCGATTTAAATAGAAGAGCTGCTGTTGGCGCAAGCTTTGGCGGTTATTCGGTATTTATGCTTGCAGGATTGCATGAAAAAAGATTTAAGTCTTTTGTATCCCATTGTGGCACTTACAATCTAGAATCCTGGTATGCAAGTACAGAAGAATTGTTTTTCGCAAACTGGGATCTTAAAGGACCTTATTGGGATAAAAAGAATGAACTAATTTACACAAAGCAATCTCCACACAAACTCATAAACAAATGGGATACCCCAATCATGATTATACAAGGCGGAAGAGATTATAGAATTCCGGATACGCAGGCTTTTGAGGCTTTTACTGCTGCGCGATTAAAAAATTTAAAGTCTAGAATGCTCTACATCCCCGATGAAGGACATCATGTATTAAAAATCCAAAATGGCTTGGTATGGCAAAAGGAATTTTTTCGTTGGTTAAATGAGACCTTATAAACTGGTAAGCACTATTGCATTTTAAACTATTTTTGCCTTGCTTTTCAATATGTTAGTTTTGAAATCTAAATACTGATGCCTGCTAAAAAGAACATACCAACGAATTATCCGAAAGAAATTTGGGACCACTGGTACCGAACGATGCTCAGGATCAGACGTTTTGAGGAAAAAACCCTCATGATGTATTCTCAACAAAAGATTAGAGGCTTTTGCCATGTTTACATAGGTCAGGAAGCTGTTGCCGCTGGAATCATGTCAGCCATACGTCCGCAAGACGCTATGATAACGGGTTATCGACAACATGGACTTGCTTTAGCCAGAGGCTTATCTGCAAATTCCTGTATGGCAGAACTTTTTGGCCGCACGGATGGCTGTGTAAAAGGGAAAGGCGGATCCATGCACTTCTTTTCAAAAGAACATCGATTTTTTGGAGGAAATGGCATCGTGGGCGCACAAATACCCATTGGCACAGGAATTGCCTTTGCCGAACAATACAAAGGCACCGAAAATCTTTGCGTTACGATGTTTGGAGACGGTGCCGCGAGGCAAGGAGCCCTGTTTGAATCTTTCAATATGGCCATGAACTGGAAACTTCCGGTATTGTACATCGTCGAAAACAACGGATATGCAATGGGCACCTCGGTAGAACGAACCAGCAATGTTGAAGACCTGTATAAAATTGGACTTGCTTTTGATATGCCCTCCGAATCAGTTGATGGGATGCATCCAGCACCCGTTCATGAAGCTGTGAGTCGGGCTGCTGATCATATCAGAGCCGGAAAAGGGCCTTATTTCCTGGAAATCAAGACTTACCGCTATCGCGGACATTCAGTTTCTGATCCTGCAACTTATCGAAGCAAAGAAGAAGTTGAATATTACAAATCCATTGATCCTTTGATCGTCGTTGAGAACGCAATTCTCAGTTCTAAAACATTTACAGACAAACAATTAGCTGATATCCAGGAACAGGTCAAACTAGAAATGGATGAAGCTGTGCAATTTGCTGAAAATTCAGCTTTCCCATTGGAAGCTGATCTATATGAAGATAATTACACGCAAGCAGACTATCCTTTTATTATGGATTAGTTTCATATGAGAAGTGAATAATTCCCAATTTTAATTGGCTGGACTGTATTATTTTTGCCCAGTTTTTAAAAAACCTAAACAAAGCATATATGGCTAGAGGCTACCGTTCGCATGTTACACCTAAAAAAGTGAGTTCAACCGGAGGAAAAGATGATACATTACTCGACATCAGCGAAGTTAAACATCATGCTGAAGATTTTTTCGAAAAATACAGACTCATCATACTAGGCGTTTTTGGAGGCTTGGTACTCATCATTGGAGCTTGGTTATTATTTAAATACATGTATCAGGAACCGAAAAACAAAGAAGCCTTGGAGCAAATGTACCAGGCTGAATTTTTGTTTGAGAAAGACTCCTTCGATCTGGCATTGAATAATCCGGGTGGAGGATTTGCAGGATTTGCTGAAATTGCTGAAAATTACGGCTCTACAGATGCCGGCAATTTGGCTAAATATTATGCCGGGGTTTGTTGTATGCACCTCCGAAAATTTGAGGATGCTAAGTCTTATTTCGAAGATTACAGTGCCTCAGGTAATATAATGCCGGTGCTCAAAAATGGACTTTTGGGAGATGCATATGCAGAACTCAATGATTTTGACAAGGCATTAAGTTTTTATGAAAAAGCAGTTTCTATCAGTGATGACGAATTACTTACACCTGCTTATTTGAAAAAACTAGGCACCCTTAGACAAAAACAAGGGGATAAAGAAGGGGCTTTAAAAGCTTTTAAAACCATAAAAGATCAGTACCCTGATTCACCGGATGGCAATGGTATTGATAAGTATATCATTCCATTAGAGTAATGTTTAGATTCGAAGCAAATGGCAGGTAAACTACCAGGCCATTCATCATTAAGCCAGGATGAAATTATTAAGAGCAGAAAATTCTCGTATGGCATTGCCGTTGCTCAATGGAATGAACATATTACCGATCGCCTTTTGCAAAGTTGTCTCCAGACTTTACATCAAAATGGGATACCTGCAGAGAATATTAAACTCCGGAAAACGCCAGGATCCTTTGAACTTCCTTTAACAGCAAAATGCCTTTTGGAATTCGAACAAGTGAATGCAGTAATTTGCTTAGGTTGCATTATCAAAGGCGAAACAGACCATGATCAATATATTGCACATGCAATTGCCCATGGTATCATGCAATTGAGTTTGGAAACAGGGCATCCCGTGATTTTTGGAGTATTAACAGTTTTATCTGAAGAACAAGCTCTTGACAGGGCCGGTGGTAAATACGGAAACAAGGGTGAAGAAGCTGCCATTTCAGCAATAAAGATGCTTTGTCTGCAAAATGTTTAATATTTTTGAATGACTGGCATTTTAAATTAAGTCCGATTCATGATTAAAGCAATTCATAAAATTATATGCGGATATTTCAAACTGGATGGTGGAGCCATGTTTGGTGTCGTACCCAAAACGATGTGGTCAAAACAAAATCCACCGGATGAAAATGACATGTGTTCATGGGCATTAAGATGCTTGCTTATTGAAACCGACGAAAAACTAATTTTAGTAGATACCGGAATGGGCAATAAACAAGATGAAAAATTTCGTTCCTTTTTTCATCCACATGGAGAACAAAGCTTAATCTCGTCACTTGCTAAAAAAGGATTTACAGCCGATGATATAACGGATGTTTTTTTGACTCACTTGCATTTTGATCATTGTGGTGGTGCAGTGATCCGCAATGAAAATGGGGAATTGGTTCCCGCCTTTTCGAAAGCCAAATATTGGAGCAATCCGCGACATTGGGAATGGGCCATGAAGCCGAATGAAAGAGAACGCGCTTCTTTTCTGAAAGAAAATTTTGTTCCGTTGATGGACCACGGTGTCTTACATTTTATTGAAAACGACAAGGCCACTTTAGAATGGTTGCCAGGCATCGATATTCGTTTCGTATATGGACATACAGAAGCTATGATGCTACCGGAAATTGATTTCGAAAACAGAACTTATATCTATTGTGCAGATTTATTTCCCAGTTCTTTCCATGTACCCATGCCATATATTATGAGTTATGACGTAAGGCCTTTGGTTACCTTACAAGAAAAGGAAATTGTTTTGAATCAAGCAGTCGATCACGAACATGTGTTAGTATTTGAACATGACCCATTTATAGATGCAGCTACGGTCATTCGCGATGATAAAGGAAAGATCAAAGTAGACAGAGCCATTGAACTCAATTAAGTTTAACTTCTTTTAAATTGCAAACGCAATCCAGCTGGCGCTGCACTTAGAATAGAACTCCCATCAAAAACCAAATTTCCATTAACCCAGGTTCGTTTGATTTTACCTTTTAAGTTAAATCCTTCAAGCGGCGACCAGGCGCATTTATAGAAAAGTGAACTTTTATCAACTAAAGTAGCTGAATTCGGATCAACCAAAACGAGATCTGCAAAATAACCTTCACGTATATATCCTCGTTCCTGCACTTGAAAACATACCGCAGGATCATGGCTCATTTTGCGGACAATAAAAGGAAGATCCCAACTGTATTTTTCTGCCAGGCTCAGCATGATGAGTAAACTATGCTGAACCAAAGGCAATCCTGCAGGAGCTTCTAAATAATGCTTCTCTTTTTCTTCAAGCGTGTGTGGAGCATGGTCAGTTGCGACCACATCAATCGCTCCGGATTTTAGTCCATAGGCAATTGCCTCGCTGTCATCAAGCGTTTTAATGGCCGGATTGCATTTGATTTTATTTCCTAAACTAGCATAATGTGAATCGTTAAAAAACATATGATGGACACAGCCTTCTGCCGTTATTCTCTTTTCAGAAAGAGCTAAAGTCGCATCAAATAGGCTTAATTCTTCCTTTGTGCTGATATGTAAAATATGCAATCTCGTGCCATGCTTTTTGGCCAGCGCGACGGCCAGTGATGAAGACTTATAACATGCTTCTCGATTTCGAATTTGTGGATGCATTTCAGCATGCAATGAGGCTCCCCAGCGATTTTGAAAATCCAGAAGATTTGCTTTTACGGTTGCTTCATCTTCGCAGTGTGTCGCAATTAATACCGGAGCATTTTTAAATAAATTTTCAAGCGTATTTACATTATCTACCAACATGTCACCTGTGGATGAGCCCATAAAGACTTTAATACCACAAACCTGATCATAATTAATAGCCAGCACGTCTTCCAGATTGTGGTTAGAAGCTCCCATATAAAAAGAATAATTTGCAGCTGAAGTTTTGGAGGCAATGTTATATTTATCTTCCAATAATTGCTGAGTCAAAGCCTGAGGAATTGTGTTGGGCATTTCCATAAAACTGGTAATACCACCTGCTACGGCCGCCCTTGACTCACTAAAGATGGTTGCCTTATGGGTAAGACCAGGCTCCCTGAAATGCACCTGGTCATCAATACAGCCTGGAATCAGACACAATCCTCCTGCATCAAAGACCTCTTCATTCCTGACACTTATAGAAGGATCAATGCGCTCTATACGTTGCCCTTTTATCAGTAGATCGGCATAAAATTGGCTTCCTTCATTGATTATCAAGGCGTTTTTAATAATTAATTTATTCATAATGTTTGCAAAGGATGTTCAAAGGTCATAAACCTTAATCAAAGCTTTCCGAATTTCGCAAGAAATATGGGAAATTTCAATCCTCGTTCAGTTAAAATCGGCATTCTTGGTGGCGGCCAACTTGGCAAAATGTTAGCCCAGGATGCTGCCAGACTGGATCTCGACATATCATTTCTGGATAAAGACTTAAGTTATCCGGTAGCAAAAGTTTGTCCGCAATTTATCCAGGGTGACTTTAATAATTATGAAGATGTCTTGAATTTCGGAAGAAAGCTGGATGTCATTTCTATCGAAATAGAACATGTAAACATAGAAGCTCTAAAAAAATTGGAACTTGAAGGCAAAAGCGTTTATCCGCAAGCTCATATTTTGGAATTCATTCAGGATAAAGGATTACAAAAACAATTTTATACGAAGCATCATTTTCCAACGGCACCATTCATTTTGTTTGAAAATACTACTCAGATACGGAAATCTGTCGCTGAAAATACTATTAAACTACCTTTTGTACAAAAATTGTGCAAAGGAGGATACGATGGAAAGGGAGTACAAGTAATAAATACATTACAAGATCTGACAAAATTGTTAGAAGGGCCAAGCCTGATAGAATCAAAAGCCAAAATTGCCAAAGAAGTAGCCGTGATTGCTGTACGAAATATCGATGGCGATTGTAAAGCGTATTCACCTGTTTCCATGGATTTCCATAGTGAAGCGAATCTTGTTGAAGATGTTGTTTGTCCTGCCGAAATTCCAATGGCTGCCCAAAAATTAGCTATTGATTTAGCCATTGATATTGCCAATAAACTCGAAATTGTAGGACTACTAGCAGTAGAAATGTTTTACAACGAAGATGGAAGCATCTGGATCAATGAAATCGCCCCAAGGCCCCATAATAGTGGTCATATTACACTCAACAATGGCGCTATTAGTCAATTTGAAAATCACCTCAGAGCCATTTTAGGTCATCCTTTAGGCCAAACGCTTTTTGTGATCCCTTCACTCATGATGAATTTATTGGGTGAACCTGGCTATTCTGGCCATGCGATATACTCTGGTTTTGATGAGATTATGGATATCGAAGGCGTTCATGTATATTTATATGGTAAAGAACAGACAAAACCATTCCGAAAAATGGGCCATATTAACATTACAGGACTTGATTTAAAATCGTGCAAAGAGAAAGCAATTCAGATTAGAAGTACAATTAAAATAATATCATGAAAGATCTTCCTTTAGTAGGTATCATTATGGGTTCAGACAGCGACTTGCGCATTATGAAAGAAGCAGCTGATGTATTGGATCAATTTGGAATCAGTTATGAACTGAGAATCGTCTCTGCTCACAGAACACCAGAACACATGGTAGATTATGCAAAATCGGCAAAAACCAAAGGTTTGAAAGTCATCATTGCCGGTGCGGGTGGCGCTGCACATCTTCCAGGAATGGTTGCATCTATGACCAATATCCCCGTAATAGGAGTTCCTATACGGTCTTCAAATTCTATTGATGGTTGGGATTCAATTTTATCGATTTTACAAATGCCTGCAGGAGTTCCTGTGGCCACTATGGCACTTAATGGATCCAAAAATGCAGGCTTGCTTGCATGTAAAATCTTGGCTACACATGATGAAGTCTTATACTCCGATCTTGAATCAAACCGCTGGGAATTGGCATCTGATGTCATGCGTAAAGACGAAAAAATTTCAGGCAGAATGATTACGAGAAAACCTATTCTATAAGATAATTCGGTTCATATCTATAGGATTTTAATAGCCTGAAATAATCTATTTATTGATAAATAAAGGCTTCACAAATAGATTTGAATTCGACCGGCTTTAGACTACTACCGCCAACCAATACTCCATCAATATCAGGCATCTGGCTAAGCTGTATGGCATTGATAGCAGTAACACTTCCGCCGTATAAAATACAAATTGAACTAGCCTGGTTTTGAAATTTATCATTTATTACAACTCGGATAAACGAATGCATATCCTGAGCTTGTTCAGACGTTGCATGTTGCCCGGTTCCAATAGCCCATATGGGTTCATAAGCAATGATTAAATTTTTTAGATCACCAATGTCTATTTGAGCCAGATCCGCTTGAAGTTGCGATTCAACAAATGTAGATTCCTGATTTAAATTTCTGGCTTCCAATTGTTCTCCGCAACAATAGATCACCTTCAGGCCACAATCGATAGCTCTTCTAATTTTAGCGGGAATCTGCAAGTTTTCGTTTGGATTTCTCTGTCTTGCTTCGCTGTGTCCGATGAGCACATGGGTACAATTTAAATCTACCAGCATTTCAGGCGCAATTTCGCCGGTATATGCACCTAATTTTTCAGAAGAGCAGTTTTGAGCCCCTAGAAAGTAGCCCATTTCGCAGCTTTCCAATAAATTACTGAGATTTGTGAATGGCGCACATACAATAATTTGAGGAAATGATTCATTGAAAGAGATGTCGTATTGATGGATTAAATCCATCGCCTTACTCGGCAAAACATTCATTTTCCAGTTGGCAGCAACCACTTTTTGTCGTTTACTTTGCATCACTCAAAATTAATCGTTTAGACTCGCTGCGTGGGAATTAAGAACAGTGTAAAGTCAATTTAATACAAAAATAAAAGAGTCATTTAGGCCCTTTTGCAAAAGTCCACTACTTTTGAATCGAGTATGTCAGAAATCAAAAATACAACGTTTGATCCGCAATCTACTGTAAAACATGAGTTTATAGATCGCGATATCAGTTGGCTTAACTTTAATTATCGCGTATTACAAGAGGCAAAAGATCCTAATGTGCCGCTTTTAGAGAGGTTGAAATTTTTGGCTATATACTCTTCGAACTTAGGCGAATTCTTCAGAATCAGAGTCGCCCACCATAAAAATCTGGCCAAACTAGGGAAAAATACTAAAAGCCAACTGGATTACAATCCAAAAGTTTTATTGAGGCAACTTTATAAAATAGCCAATAAGCATCTTTTAGAATTCAACGCCATTTTTGAAAATCAAATTATCCCAGAACTTAAACAGCATTCCATTTATTTGCTTTCACATTTGGAGATTTCAGAAGAGCAACAACACTTCGTCGAATTATTTTTTAAAGAAAATTTGCTCCCGTTTGTCCAACCCGTATTATTGATAGATCAAAAAGTAAAACCTTTTCTCAATAATTCAGAACTCTACTTAACTGTAAATTTAATTGATAAAAATACCGAGACCCTGCAAAGGCATTATGCCGTTGTAAAAATCCCATCAGATCATCATCCGCGATTTGTTGAATTACCATGTGAAAAGGGACGGCACGACATCATTCTATTAGATGAGGTTGTTCGCTTTTCACTAAAATGGTTGTTTCCTGGATTTGACATTGTAGATTCCTACAGTATCAAACTAACCAGGGATGCAGAGTTATATATTGAGGATGAATTTAGCGGTGATTTATTAGATAAGATTAAAAAAAGTTTAGTAAAAAGAAATATCGGGCCTGCTTCAAGATTAGTTTATGATGAATCCATGCCAAAAGACATGCTGGCATACTTTCTTAGACTTTTGGAAATCGATAAAGATGACTTAACTCCGGAAGGTAGATATCATAATAACTTTGATTTTCTGAATTTCCCGGATTTCGGAAAAAAGAACTTAAAAACAAGGCTCTCCGTCCGATCGAATATAAAGGATTGCCAAAGGGAACTCAACTATTCAATAACATCGCAAATGCAGAACATTTGCTTTGTTTTCCATACCATAGCTACGAACCGGTCATTCAGTTTTTTGAGCAGGCAGCTAAAGATCCGGATGTCACTGCTATTAAAATCACACACTATAGAGTCGCCAGAAAGTCACGCATCATGGAGGCCCTCAAATTGGCGGCTTCAGAAGGCAAAAACGTATTCGTGTTTATTGAAGTAAAAGCAAGATTTGATGAAGCCAACAATCTGGCCTGGGGAGAAGAATTGGAAAAATTTGGAGTCAAAGTTCGTTACAGCTTTCCGGGATTAAAAGTTCATTCCAAAATTGCTTTGATTACGCGTCGAACTCATGATGACTTTGAGCATTATGCATATTTGTCAACCGGCAACTTCCATGAACAAACATCCCGCATTTATCTCGATTATGGTTTTTTTACAAAAGACGAGGCCCTGACGAATGAAATCAGTCGATTTTTTAGCTTTCTTGAAAACATACGCCTTCCCAATATCGGATTCAAACACTTGTTAGTTGGCCAATTTAACCTTAATGATGAAATTCATTCCTTGATTGAGTTTGAAAAATCTCAAGCACGATTAGGTAAAAAAGCAAAAATAATTTTAAAGCTAAATAATTTACAGGATTTTGAAATCATGGAAATGCTTTACAATGCTTCTGAAGCAGGCGTTGAAATTAAACTGATCATAAGAGGTATTTGTGGAATGGTTATTGGCAAAAAAGGCGTCAGTGAAAATATTGAAGGAATTGCTATCATAGACCGCTATTTGGAACATTCAAGAATTTATTATTTTTATCATGACGGCGAAGAAAAAATATTCCTCTCCTCTGCCGATTGGATGGCTAGAAACTTACATTTCCGGATTGAAACGGCATTTCCAATTTATAATCCTTCTTTAAAGAAAATAATTTTAGACAATATAGATTACCAGCTTAAAGACAATGTCAAAGCCAGATCTTTACATCATGAAAATCTAAATCACTACATCAATCCAGATGGAAAAAAGAAATTCCAATCACAAATTGAAACACATAAATATTTCAAAGATCTAAATGATTCAATGGCTTCAAGATCAAAATAAAATGATATGCTCGTACCAATGGACAATACTTATAATGTAAAGCCATCTCAAGAATTTGAAAATGATTGTTTCACGTTAATAAGAAAATTTTTTCAAGTGAATTCAGGCATAATATATAAAATAATTTCGCCTCAACAAAATTCGAACCAGTCACTAAGTCTATATACTTATGAATAAAATCTTATATTGCTTCTATGTTCCTTACCCGGACTTAACTTCTGCAAAAGTCGCCGGTAAATATTTGGTCGAAAATAAACTTGCAGCATGTATTCAATATTATCCGGTAAACGCTCAGTTTATTTGGAATAAAAAATTGGAAGAAACAGATGAAATCATTCTCATAGCTAAAACAATAAAGTCAAATAACAAGGCATTGCGAAAGGCCATTCGCAAAATGCATCCATATGAAATACCTTGCATCGCGCACTGGGAAGTAAAAGTCAACAAAGAGTATTATAATTGGGTGAAGGCTACAATAAACTATGAATGACTCTAATTGACTGAAATTGTGGATGAATGACTTTGATTGTATAATGATCGATGATGGTATTGCCCATCTAAACTTACAGGCATCAAATCATTTGATTTATCTACTTACAAAGTCTTATGATCCCAAACAATGAATCAATATAATGAGTTGTGAACAAATGCTCCGTGTAAGGTTTTGAAACCATTTTGATTGATCGATGCCTTATTCTTCAGTTGTAATTTGTCGATTCATCAGGAAGGCTTTCAAAAATTCGTCGATATATCCATCCAATACCAATTCAGTCTGTGCTGTTTGATAGCCGGTTCGATGGTCCTTTACTCTGCGGTCATCTAATACATAAGATCGGATTTGCGAACCCCATTCGTTTTTCATTTTAGTAGCTTCTACTTTGCTTTTTTCAAATCTCTGCCGCTCCAATTCCTTTTCATACAATTTTGATTTTAACAATTGAAGTGCCTTTTCACGATTCTGATGTTGCGACCGTTCTTGCTGACATTCGACGACCAAACCACTCGGTAAATGCCGAACTCTGACCGCAGATTCTGTTTTGTTTACGTGTTGTCCACCTGCTCCACTGGATCTAAAAGTATCCCATTCCAAATCTGCAGTATTGATGCTGACTTCTATGCGATCATCGATAAGTGGATGTACAAAAATGGAAGAAAATGAAGTCATTCGCTTTCCTTGTGAATTGTATGGACTGACTCTGACCAGGCGATGTACACCATTCTCACCCTTCAACATTCCGTAAGCATAATCGCCATTGATTTCAAGTTCTGCGGTTTTGATACCGGCTACATCTCCTGCCTGATAGTTGATCTGACTGACTTTGTAACCGTTTCGCTCAGCCCACATCAGGTACATTCGATATAACATTGCAGACCAATCACAGGATTCCGTACCACCTGCACCAGCATTAATTTCTATGACACAACTTAGCTCATCCTCAGGATTATTCAAAGTTGAACGAAACTCAATGTCGTCGAGAATATGCAAACACTCATTGTATTTATCCTCGAGTTCCAACTCGCTGACATCTCCGGATTCAGAAAATTCCCATAAAACCTCCAGATCATTGACAGCAGTTTCAGCATGGATGTAAGAGGACAACCACTTTTTCGCCGACTTGATTTCACGCATAATTTCTTCAGCGCGTTCTGCCTGATTCCAGAAATTGGGATCAAGTGTTTGTTGCTCTTTGTCTTCTATTTGGAGTTTTTTGTGATCGACGTCAAAGAAACCCCCTTAGCTCACCGAGCCTTTTCTTTAAATCTTTGAATTGTTCAATAGTCATGAATAAGATTTAAAACGATGAATGAAAAGGGATTTGACAAAAACTTGCAAATCCCTTTTACTATTTACTTTAATTATTTAATTAGTTTACTTTCTGAACTTCGATGTAAAACATCAATTCAGAATTTCCCGGAATTGTTGGCGGTGCTCCTTCTGCTCCATATCCCAATGCTGCAGGAACAATTAAGGTCGCTTTTGCACCTTCATTCAAATTGGCGACACCTTCATCCCAACCTGGAATGACCTGACCCTGACCCAACATGAATTTAAATGCATCACCTCTTGACCAGGAATCATCAAAACGAGTTCCATCCATCAGGGTGCCATAATAATGTACACTCACCGGCGAACCTGCTTGAGCTTTAGCTCCATTGCCTGCTTCGTGCACGATATAACGCAAACCACTTTCTGTCTTTAAAAGGCTTGCGTCAAATTTACCAGCTTTAAAATCGGCAAGTATTGTTTTTACTTTTTCAGCTACAGCAGCAGCTTCGCCTTGCATGGATACTCTGCGTTCTTCTGCTTTCGCTTGTTCTGCTTCCATGTCAGTTTTATAAGCAGCTTCATCTTTTACATCCACCAATGCAATGTAAAATGAAAGCTTTTCAATATCCTGTATGCCTATTACTTTTTTCATTTCTTCGTCAACAATCTGGTGGACCACTCCACTATCACCCTTTGACATTAAATAAATGGCTTCCAGCATAGGCTGCGCATTTTTGGGCTCCTGTTTTTCAATTTTAGGCAATTTAAAACGGATCAAATCATTTTGCATGGTCGATGAAAACAAGGTTGAATCGCCATTCTTCACATAATAACGAAAATATACGTAATCACCTTCCTTAGGTGAATCGCCGCTTTCATTTTGTATAAACTCAAAATCAAAGCCATTCAAAGTCTTTTGTACAGAATTATTCTGTTTACATCCAGTGATGCCCATAAGCAACATGAATGCTAAAGTTAATGTAAATAAAAAATTTTTCATTGTTATAATTATTTCAGTTAAAATACTCACCAATTTAAGCAATTATTTGGACACCCATTGCTTGCTTCAATTTTACAATGGCTTCTTCAAGTCCTGATTTTGAATATCCACCGGATGCATTTTTGTGCCCACCACCATTAAAATGTTGTTTGCATAGTTGCTGTACGGAAAAATCTCCTTTAGACCTTAATGATAATTTTACAATATTGGGTTGGTTCATCACCAGGGCTCCAACGCGAACATTCTTCAGCATCATCAGATAATTAATGATTCCTTCCGTATCTCCTCTTTTAATATCAAAGGTTCTGTAATCTTCTTTACTAAGCCAAATCAAGCCAAACTCTTGTTCGGGAAAAAGCTCCATGCGGTTGTGAAGACAATGCCCCAATAATTTTAAATATTTTTCAGGCTGACTATTATTGACCAACTCCTGAATTCGGGTGTCATTTAATCCCAAACTCTTAAATTCAGCCAGGATCTGAAATACTTTCGCGCTGGTAGCGTGATGAAAGGATCCAGTGTCTGTCATGATTCCAGTATAAAGACAATCTACGATCAAATTGCTAACAATTTTGTCGGATTGGATAGTCCGGATAATGTCGTATACCATTTCAGATGTAGAACTGGCTTGTTCATTGCTGAATTGGATATCCGCAAATGGCTCCGGATCAATATGATGGTCGATCATGATTTTTGGAACATTTCGCTGTGTCACCATCATTGCCATCTTGTCAATGCGCTCAAGAGAATTGAAATCGAGGCAAAATATCAGATCTGCATTTTGAATGGTTTGTTCCACAACTTTGGGATTCAAATCATAAATCAAAACTTCTGCTGTTTGTGGCATCCATTCAAAATTCACCGGATACTCACTCGGAAATATGACCTTTACATTGTGTTTAAATTGCTGCAGAAAAAGACTTAAACCTAAACTTGAACCTAAAGCATCGCCATCAGGATTTCGATGCGAAAGAATGACGCAATTCTTTGGAGATTGTATAAGATCTTTAAGTTGGCTGATGGCTTCCATAAAGTGGGCAAAATTGCCGAGATTTGATCGTTATTTTTCCTTACTATTTGTTAACAAGAATACAAACTATAGCTTAATCTATTACAAACCTCTTTCCTGCAATAGATTTGCCGCGCAAATAAATCTAAAACATGGGTTCAAGAACTTTTATGATGATCAAACCGGATGCTGTTGAGTCAGGCCACATTGGTGCTATTCTCGATAAAATCCAAAGCGCTGGATTTAAGATCGTTGCTATGAAATACACGAAACTTTCCGCAGAAAAAGCTGGAGAATTTTATGCTGTACACAAAGCTAGGCCGTTTTATGGTGAGTTGGTTGAATTCATGTCCAGAGGCCCCATAGTTGCAGCAATTCTTGAAAAAAGTAATGCCGTTGAGGATTTTAGAAAATTAATCGGTGCAACGGATCCTTCAAAAGCCGAGCCAGGTACCATCCGTGCCCTCTACGCTAAAAATGTAGGCGAAAATGCAGTCCACGGTTCTGATTCAGATGAAAATGCAGCCATTGAAGGCAGTTTTCATTTTGCCGGAACTGAAATTTTCAGCGCAATTTAAAAATAACTCTTTAATAGATTATTGAAGCCTTTTGCTTTTGAATTTAAGGCCTCCTAGTGCTGTTTTCTGTAACGAAGGAAATTCAATATCGCTTCTACTTCTTCATAACTTAATGAATCTACCATGCCATGTGATGTTGAAGATTGCATGGACAATTTTGCCTGATACATATCCAGTTGGGCATTGGTAAAATTGGGAATCTTGTCTTTTCCAGCTGTATTGATTCCATGACACTCCGAACAAAAATCTTTATAAAGTCCTTTTCCTTTATCAAGATATGTGATGAATGAATTTCGTGTATTTGGATGCATTTCGGAAGGCAATAAATACTCACTTCCTTTTTTCGCACAAGCAAGGATAAAAAACAGCAAAAGCAGAAATGAGATTTTTTTCAAAGTCGGAATAATTTTATATTGCTTAATAAACACCACCGGAAATGCGTTGGTTCAATTCTTTGGATTTGCATTCCGGTAATACAGGTGGCAATGGATTTATAACAAGTCGTTCATTTAAAGATTCCAGAAAGTGCACTAATTGCCTTTTTTCTAAATCTGTTAATTGAAGCTGATCCTCCGGCAATGTCTGATGATCCAGTTGGAGTCCTCTGCCTTTACCCCCACCCTTGTTATAAAACTCAATGACTTCCTCCAGACTTTTATAAAGTCCATTATGCATGTAAGGCTTTGTTTTGCCAATATTCCTCAAAGCTCCGGTACGAAAGGCATTTCGCATTTCAGGCACCGGATGGACACCATACCTTCCCTGGTCTGCACTTAGCGCCGTAAAATTGGTATCTACGGGAACACCCAATACTTCAAATTCATTTCCCGTATACGGAGGTTTAATGCCATTAAAATGAGGCGCAAAATGACAAGTGCCACATGCTGCCTTACCCATGAATAAGTTAAATCCCTTTTTGACTTGTTTTGAAACTTGAGTCCTGCCGGTGATGGCCAGATCGAATTCAGAAACAGCGGTATCAAATGAAGTATAATAACTGATGATGGCCTCGGCTACATGTTCAAACGAGAGTTTTTTATCAGAACTATTTTCAACTAACAGTTGTAATTGCTTTTTATAGTCCGGACATGACAGCAACTCTTTCATGGTCGTTTCTTCATCCGCATTCATTTCGTCGACTTTTTGATGAACGGCTTTGAGCTGATCTTTCAAACTTAGGTGAAGCCCATCGTGCATTAATAAATGGTTGATACTTGCATTGATGAGACTTGGAGCATTTCGGCTTAAAATTCCTTTTTGGTCAAAGGCTAAAGGAGCAACGGCATTCGTATCAATAAAAAATTGATTGGGGTGATGACAAGATGCACATGATCTTAAATTATTCCCTGATAAAATAGGATCATGAAAAAGCTGCTCCCCTAATTTTTTCAAATCGTTTTTTGTTGCTAATGTGGCTCTTTTAAATAATGAAAAGTTTTCCTGAGCTCGATACAAATCTTTTGAAAAAATAGAAAGCGCTTTATTGTTTAAGGAATAATCATTGAAACTTTTAGATCGGAGATTTAAGCTATTGATCTGTTGTGCATTTAATGCGTATAGCGGATTTACATAATCTTTAATAAAAGTAAAATGATCAAAATCAGAATAGGAGCTTTGTCCGGAGTTAACAAAAAACAGCATTTTGTAAAACAGATTCATGAATTCCTGAGGCAAGGCAAATGAAGGATACACTCTTGCATAGACTGCATAAATATCCCTTGTGTGGTGAAGTGTTTTTATCAACTCAGGTAGGATTCTTGAAGAATCCGGATTTTCAAATCCACTGGTATAAATTACTGCGAGGTTTAAAATAAACAATCTATTCGCAAAATAGAAATGGGCAGGATCCTTTAGCTGATTTACATTACTATCCTGTTTAAAAGCCTGTACTGCAAAAAGTGACTTTTGTAATAAAGCTTTAATCATTTCAGGATTGGGGTTTTCATCCGTCAGCACTTCTTCAGCAAGAAATAATCCGCCCCCTTCCCTGCGATATGGAGGCTCCCATTTTTCAAATACTTCTACTTCCCACTCTACAGGCAAAACTCCATTAAATTTTCTGTATTGAATGGGATCAACATATCTCCAAAAGAAATCACCGGATTTCAAAGTTTCCCGGGCATTTTTAATAGATTGAAGGATATCTGCCTGATTTGTTTCTAAATTATCACCAACTTTTTGGAGAATAACTTGAATGGAATCTTCGAGCGCAACCAGCTTCTTAGCATAGAGTTCTATGTATTCATTGGATTCAACTAACTCTTGACTTTCGATAGCGCATAAAAAACCATTCCCAGACTTAAAAAAATGTCTTGTGAGTGCTGCAGATCCTATCATTAAAACCAGGCTAAAACTGAGGTAGTAATTTATACTTTTTAAAGGTCTCATGAGTTGCGTTCGAAGATTACAATACTTCCATTACTGGAAGCAAAGGCATTGCATAATTAAGATATTCTCTCAAGAAAAGCTTACTATATAGCACAAATTAACAAAAATTAATATATATATAATAAGTTGGAGAACCAGCTAAACTCCAAATTTTGTTTCTAAAATCCAAAACTGCATTACATATTAAAACGAATTTTAGCACAATTCTGGATCTTAGATGTTTCATAAATATGTTAAATATTTCAAAAATTCAGAAATAAAAATTACCTTTGAAATGACAATTTTAAGACAGAAGTAGAGATAATTTATTGATTAACAAAAAGATATAAATAGTTAAACTTTATATCTGGTCTTGCTTATCATCCAAATGTCTGCTTGTCACGTATTAACCTGAGAAATATGGTTGAAAAACCTGGCTGTCCGGCATTATACCTACATAAGTCATTCCTGACTTATCGGATACCCTATTTCAATTTTCAAATTTCGGTTCAGGAAATTTTTATGATTTCTATTCGATACTATACGCATTGGGCTTGCTTCTTTAGCACGACTCTATTTTCGGTATCTGGCCTTTTGGATTATTTTCAAATAAGGCTTTCAACAAAACTTAAATAACATGAGTTTCACTACCCTTTTGATTTCCAATACTACACAAAATCCCATGACAATGAATCTTCACATTGGCTCAAACCCCGCAGCTAGAAAAACCAATGGTGTTAACAAAATATCACTCCGGCAGAAAATGAAATGCTCTTTATACTATTTTGGACTAATCTTATTAACGCTGGTCTCTACGGCCGACCAAAAGCTAAATGCACAATCCATCAAAAACATGGATGCGGAGGTGTTGGAACAAGTCAAAGGGACTTTGAAAGAAAACGCGAAAATTCTCCGATTTATGGAGAATAAGGGACAATTAGACAATCCAAACGTCCTTTATTATTTGGATGGCAAACAAGGCACTATCCTCATTGAAAAAACAGATTCAGATTCATAGCTGAAGAATATATAAATCACCCTCAAATATCAATGATTCATTTATTTTATGCAAGAAGATCAAGACATTGCAATCGGTCAACACAGTTTTAGCATGTATTTTGATGGCGGCAATTTGGATCCAAATGTGCTCTTGGGTTCACAGCATCGAACAAATTACAACTTTATCAAAGGTCAGGATTCTAAAAAATGGGTATCCGGAGTCAAAGCAGCTACAGATATAACTTTAGAAGATGTTTTCCAGGGAATTGATTTCAGATTTTATAGCGCAAATCATGGAAACTTGAATTTGATTGGATTGTAAAAAATGGCAATTGACTTCAGACCAAATAAAATTAAAGTTTACCGGTCATGATAAATTAAAAATAGACAAAGCAGGAAATCTCGATGTCGGCCTGCGTTTTACAGACGTCAAATTCAATATTCCTGAATCGTATCAGGTCACGCCTGAGGGTAAAAAACTAGTCAGCTTTGAATTCAAGAAAAAATCGGATAACACCGTAGGTTTTGAATGTGATCAAAAATTAAACCCGAAATCTCCGATGGTTATTGACCCTTTTCGTACTTGGGGTACCTATATGGATGGTTGGACCACCCAGTCGCCGGCATTTGATGAGTATTTGTATGCAATTCAACTAGATTCAACAGATATGACCTTGTATTGTGCAGGTTCTACCAACTGGAATTTGCCCACCAATACCGGAAATTACACTGCTGATGGTTATTTGAACACCATAACCGATTTAAATGGCGGACAAATCATTAATCCTTTTGCCGCAACAGTGGTTTACAGAATTAATTTTAATGGAAATGATTTCATGGACCTTACTTGTTTGACCAGATGATAATAATATTGATCAATGGAAATTAAATAATATAGCATATTCACTCAGTTTATCTTAAAATCGCGTATTTGTAGGTGGATATACAACGACCAACATTCCATTAACGGGAACGCCATTTGATGGAGCAAGAACTGCACAAGACGGCTATATTGCTGTATTTTCGAAGGATCTTGGAACATTACATTATTCAACTTACTTAGGTAGTCCAGGTAATGAAACATTTGGTGTTACTTCTATCCAAGCTATCAATGACAGTTCATTTGTTTGCGGATTTACACCAGATGACAGCGATGGTTACATTGGAGTCTTAAGTAGTAATGGTCAAACCATGGAGTATCTAGACGAAATCGGTGGTAGTGCAAACAATTTAAGAGATAGAATTTTTGATATTGAATATTATAGCGATACCCTCTATTGGACGGGCTCAGTAGAATCTGGCTTTCCAACTTCTGCAGGGGCATATGATGTCACTATTAATGGCGGAAGAAAGATGTTGTGTCATAGTTGGTCGAGCCCCGTTGCTGGAACTGCAGGCTATCATGCAACGTTTTATGGCGGAAGGGCAGCAGAACTTGGGAATGGAATTAAACAAGTCTCTTCAACTGGTTGTGGTGGAACAACCAATACTTTTATTTTAGTTTGGGGTACAATTTCGGGCAATGGAACTCCAACGCTTAACATTAACAATGAGGCATTCTATGATGCGAGTATAATGGTGGCCAAGATATGTTTTTTGCAGGATTTCAAAAATAGTTTAGACAGCTTAAAATTTGGTACTTATGTTGGTGGAACTAATAATGACTACCTAGGCAATATTGGGGATCCTCGTGGTGCCAACCATCTTTGGGTAAGTGGAAGTAATATTTACGTAGGAACTACCACACACAGCAATTCCGGCCATACTCCAACTATTGTTGGCGGAGGGCCTCCGGGAGGTTTTGATGTCACCAAATCAAATGGAACCAATGATTCTCACGTCATTTTTGAAATTGAATTGGCATCTGTAGTCGTTTCAGATTTTGGAGATGCCCCAATTTCACTTGGACGACCATTGCATACCCTAGATTGTGAAAATTTATATATTGGAGAATTATTGGACGATGAATCGGGTCCCCAAAATACAAATGATGCCAGAGGTGATAATGATCTAAATCTCGATGATGAAGATGGCGTTGCCAATCCGCCGGCATTCTCTGGTGGAGGTCCTCAAACGATAACTGTAACCATAGACAGTATCCGAAATTCTACTGGTGAAACTGCAACCCTTTATGCTTGGATTAATTTAGATGGTAGTTCCCGATTCGATGCTGCTGAAATTCAAACTGCTACTATTATGGACGGCCATTCAGGTCCGGTAACCTTGACATGGACAAACGTAACAGTAAGTGGCGTAGATACCAACAAATATTTGCGGATTCGCTTAACAACAGACGTCCTTGCAGATGATGGTTCCACCAATTTCGATGAACGTGCAAACACTTCCGCTGTTGACGGTGAAGTAGAAGACTATCGTTGCGTCCAAATGGATTGTCCTGATCCAGTTGAAATTCAGGCCTGTTTATCACAAGACAGCATCAATTCATTATTCAATACCTGGCTGGCAAGCGTAACGGGCGGCGGTGGCTGTGACGGTACCATAACCAACAACAACAATGGAGCACCTTCCTTTTGCGGAGAAACCAAAACAGTTACATTTACCTATAACAGCACTTGCGCGCCACTGACTTATACTTGTAACTCAACTTTTGCCATTTTCGATTCAGTGGGAGTCCCTCCAGTAGTGCTTGTTTGTGCAAGCAATCATACAGAAGCTTCCTGCCAATCCCAATCGACAATCAATGCAGCCTTTACTGCATGGTTGGCAACTGCCAGCGTTTCAGGTGGTTGTAATACCTCCCTCAGCAATAATAACAATGGTGCACCGTCTGCTTGCGGTGGCTCGAAAACAGTCATTTTTACAGCAAACAGCGGATGCGAAGCCCCTGTGACTTGTTCGGCAGTATTTACGGTCACTGCTGCGCCTCCTATTAATTTAATGTGCCCATCCAACAACACACAAGCAGCTTGTCAAACACAAGGAACCATCGATGCAGCCTATACGGCCTGGTTAAACAGCGCAACATATAGCAATGGATGTATAGGAACCAGCATTTCCAATAATGGTGGTTCAGCTCCTTCCGCTTGCGGTGGCTCTAAAACGGTAACCTGGACTGCTACTAACACTTGTGAGGTTTCCAGTTGTTCGGCTGTATTTACAGTAACCGCTCCAGCATCTGTTAGTATAACGTGTGCGGGCAATAATACGCAGGCTTCATGTCAAACCCAGGCAGCAATTGACGCTGCATATACCTCATGGTTAGCCACAACTACTTTTTCAGGTGGTTGCAATGCATCCATCTCCAATAATGGCGGTGCAGCACCTTCAGCCTGCGGTGGTTCAAAGACTGTAACATGGACCGTGACTTCAAGTTGCGATGTCAATAAGACCTGTTCTGCAGTTTTTACAGTAACGGCTGCCCCACTCCTGACTTTATTCTGCCCGATAAACGTTACAGAAGCTGCTTGCCAGACTCAAGCCAGCATCAACACAAAATATTCCAACTGGTTGAACTCAGTAAGCTCGATGGGTGGATGTAGTGTTTCCATCAGCAATAATAATCCCGGAACCCCTTCAGCCTGTGGAGGTTCTGTGACTGTTACTTTCACAGCCACTAGTAGTTGCGAAGGCCCAAAAACTTGTAGTGCGGTATTTACGGTCACCGCAGCTCCTAATCTGGTTGTGACCTGCGCTACAAATAACACACAAGCTGCTTGTCAAACCCAAGGCACTATAGACGCTGCATATGCTGCATGGTTAGCGACAACTACTCTTACCGGTTGTTGTAATGTTTGCCATTCAAATAATGTAGGTGCTGCCCCACCAGCATGTGGTGGCTCAAAAACGGTTACATGGACGGTTACTTCTTCCTGTGCAGCTACTGTAACTTGCTCCGCAGTTTTTACTGTAATAGCTGCCCCGGTTATCAATCTTACCTGTGCAACGAATAACACCCAATCTGCCTGTCAATCACAATCAGCGATCAATGCAGCCTATACTGCCTGGTTAGTCACGACTACATTCACAGGTGGTTGCAACGCCACAATTAGCAATAATGGTGGTCGCGCTCCTCTGGCCTGCGGTGGTTCAAAAACAGTAAGCTGGACGGTCACTTCATCTTGTGAAGTCGATAGAACTTGCTCGGCAATATTTACCGTTACAGCTGCGCCAACGGTCACCCTCAATTGTGCAACAAATAATACGCAACCGGCTTGTCAATCACAAGCAGCCATTGATGCTGCTTATGCAACTTGGTTGGCCTCGGCTGGTTTTTCAGGTGGCTGTAGTGCAGCTATTTCTAATAATGGTGGCTCTGCTCCGCTTGCTTGCGGAGGTTCAAAAACAGTGACTTGGACCGTAACATCTAGCTGTGAAGCCAATGTTACATGTTCTGCAGTGTTTACAGTGACCGCAGCAACCACAGTAGCATTAACTTGTCCATCAAACAATACACAAGTTGCTTGCCAGACACAGGCTGCAATAGATGCCGCATATTCAGTATGGTTGGCTACCGGAAATTTTACAGGTGGATGTAATGCCATGATTTCAAATAACGGCGGCTCCGCACCTCTCGCCTGTGGAGGTTCTAAAACGGTAACCTGGACGGTAACCTCAACATGTGATGTTACCAAAACCTGTTCAGCTATTTTTACAGTTACGGATGCACCATTAGTCGTTTTAAGCTGTCCTTCCAACAATACTCAGTCTGCCTGTCAGACACAGGGAGCCATCGATGCTGCTTATGCCGCTTGGTTATCTACTGCAACTTTTACAGGTGGTTGTAATGCATCCATGAGCAATAATAGCACCGGAGCCCCTGCTCGCTTGTGGGGTTCTAAAACTGTTACCTGACGGTAACTTCAAGCTGTGATGTCACCAAAACATGTTCGGCCGTATTTACGGTTACCAACGCACCGGTTGTAGTTTTAAACTGCCCTGTAAATGTATCTGAACCTGCATGTCAATCTAAAGCTGTAATAGAGGCCAAGTTTGCAACATGGTTGGCTTCAGCCAATTTTTCAGGTGGTTGCAACGCCACCATGACGAATAATAATAGTGGCGATTTTCCTCCATGTGGTGGTGGAAAAACAGTAACATTTACGGTAACCAGCACTTGTGAGCCTCCGGTAACTTGTTCTGCCTCATTTACAGTTGAATTCGACACGATAGTGCCAACATTTACCAAACCTGCAAACATCACACTCTATAAAGGTTCTGTAAATCCAGACACTGCAACTTTGGTCAATTACAATTTTAATGCCGGTAGCAGTTATGATGATTTATGCCCGGAATTATTTGCCGGTGTTGCTTCAGAAGTTGATGCAAGTTCAAATAGTTTTAAAACAGATATAGGTGTTGCAAGTGGCAGTTTTGCTTTTACACAAAATGCGATTGGCGGAAGTGCTTTACTCGTCGATTCATCGCACACCTCCGGTCATTGGCAATTTAATTTAACCGGCGAAAATCTTCCGAAAGCAACGGATATTGCCGTTTATGTTCAAGCCAGAAAAAATGGGACTAACAGCGCCGACAGTTTAAAACTACAGTATAGTCTCAATGGCACCATCTGGACTACTTTTAGAACAAGAGCACTTACTTTAGCCAGCTGGATACAGGATACAGCTACAATATCAGGGGTTGCAAATCCTGATTCATTATTTCTGCGCGTAACATATTCAGGTGGAAATGCAGGAGCCAATCCAAAATCCCTTTTATTGGATAATTTCCAGGTGCGCGCCAATGTGTGTTGTACTTTTGACGCATCTCCAAATATGGCAGGAGATGTAACGGATGAATTTGATACGTGTAATCCGGATATACAAGCTACGTATTGTGATTCCATCATTAACTCTCCTTGCGAAGGCTCGCATGTCATATACAGAACCTGGACTTTGATGGATAGTTGTGGAAACACAGCTCCTTCACAGGTTCAAACAATAACGATCAGCGATAGCACAAGACCAGAATTTATTGTACCCGCTAATGTCACCATTTATCAGGGTACCGCAACTGTCGATACATTCACACTTGTCAATTACGATTTTAATAACGGAACTTCTTATTCAAACTTATCACCTAAATTACACTTTGGCATTACTTCTAAAATTGATACGACTTCAAATGATTTCAAATTAGATAGTGGGACAGTCACGGGAAATTTGGCCTTTACAAATAACCCTATTGCAAGATGGGCCTTGCGCGTAGATACTTCCAATAATCCGGGTTATTGGCAATTCAATATCAAAGGAAATACGCTTCCAATTTGTTCAGAATTTGAAATATACACACAGACTTATAAGAAAGACCCCAATAGTTCAGATACCATCTATTATTACTACAGTATTGATAGCGTGATTTGGAATAAATTTCACCAATACCAAACTACACTCGACGTTTGGGTTCAGGATACTGCGAAACTCCCGATTACCACCAGCATTTCAAACCTGTACATACGGGTCACTTATTCCGACACAACTGGTCCAGAGCCATCTGTATTGTTATTAGATAATTTCCAATTGCGCGCGATCATAGAATATGATTCCTGTAGCGTGAATCCATCTCCCGATATAACAGGCTATCCAACTGATTTGGAAGACAATTGTGATACAATCCCAAGCCTCACTTATGTCGATGAAATTGTACCCGGAGATTGTCCCGACAATTACGTCATCGAAAGAAACTGGATCGCGTATGATAATTGCGATAATACCAGAACCGAAACCCAACTTATTACAATATTAGATACTTCAAAACCAAGTATCACTTGCCCTGATGATATTGTTACCATTGATTGTGAAGCCAACACCAGTCCCGATTCAACTGGTTTTGCTGAAGCAACTGATTTATGTTCTGAAGAAGTTGCAGATATTATGTACTCAGATAATATTGTAGCCGGTACATGTCCTGGTGACTACACCATTCAAAGAACCTGGACTGCCACAGATTCTTGCGATAATATGGTCTCTTGTGTTCAAATCATCAATGTAGATCCCTTGCCTGGTCCAACGATTTCTTGTCCGAATGATACAACTGCAGGTCCTTGTCAAACTCAGGCCGCCATTGATGCTGTTTATTTAGCATGGTTGGGCCAAGGAGATTTTGATGGCGGCTGCGATGCCGAAATTTCAAATAATGGGGGTTCTGCTCCTTCCGCATGCGGAGGAACTAAAACAGTTACCTGGACGGTTACCAGTGATTGTTCAAGCCCTGTTACTTGTACCAGAGTTTTTACGGTAACTGCTTCTTCAACTGTAGTTTTAACTTGCGCTTCCAATAATACCCAAACTGCCTGTCAAACCCAAGCAAGCATTGATGCAGCTTATGCATCTTGGCTGGCAACAGCTAGTTTTACCGGAGGTTGTAATGCGATGATCTCCAACAATGGTGGATCCGCTCCTCCAGCTTGCGGTGGTTCAAAAACGGTTACATGGACCGTCACTTCCACTTGCCAGGCAAATGTCACTTGTTCAGCAGTATTTACAGTGCCTACTGCATCTGCTGTAAATCTTAGCTGTGCCACAAATAATACACAGGCTGCATGTCAAACACAAGCAGCCATCGACGCAGCTTATGCAAGCTGGTTGGCATCTGCGACTTTCACAGGAAGCTGCAATGCCATGATCTCAAACAACGGTGGATCAGCTCCATTGGCATGTGGTGGTTCAAAAACCGTAACGTGGACGGTTACCTCAAGTTGTGAACCAAATATCACCTGCTCTGCAGTCTTTACTGTAACGGATGCTCCGGATGTCGTTTTAAATTGTGCTTCCAACAACACACAAGCTGCATGTCAAACACAAGCAGCCATAGACGCAGCTTTTGCATCGTGGTTAGCTACTTCAACATTTACAGGTGGATGTAATGCAGCCATTACAAACTCAGGTGGAACAGCTCCACCGGCTTGCGGAGGTTCCACTACGGTAACTTGGACTGTTACCTCTTCATGCGAACCTAATGTGAGTTGTTCGTCTGTTTTTACGGTTACCAATGCACCTGTCGTTAATCTCACTTGCGCAACCAATAACACCCAGGCTGCTTGTCAAACTCAGGCAGCTATCGATGCAGCGTATGCAACTTGGTTAGCTTCTGCTACATTTACGGGTGGATGTAATGCCGTAATTTCTAATAATGGTGGTTCCGCCCCACTCGCATGCGGAGGCTCAAGCACCGTAATCTGGACAGTCACTTCTTCATGTGAAGCAAATGTCACTTGTTCGGCAGTGTTTACGGTAACTAATGCACCTTTGGTAAATCTTACTTGTGCTAGTAATAATACACAGGCAGCCTGTCAAACTCAAGCTGCAGTAGATGCTGCATATGCAACTTGGTTAGCTACTGCTACATTTACAGGTGGATGTAATGCCATGATCTCCAACAATGGCGGTTCTGCTCCTCCTGCCTGTGGTGGTGCAAAAACCGTGACCTGGACTGTAACTTCATCTTGCGAATCTCCGGTAACCTGTTCTGCTGTATTTACGGTTACAAATGCACCTGTTGTTAATCTCACATGCGCTAGCAACAATACACAAGCAGCTTGCCAAACACAGGCAGCTATAGATGCAGCATATACAACTTGGTTAGCTTCTTCAACATTTACAGGTGGTTGCAATGCCATGATCTCCAATAATGGTGGATCTGCTCCTCTTGCTTGCGGTGGTTCAAAAACAGTAACATGGACTGTTACTTCTTCATGCCAAACAGATGTGACTTGTTCTGCCGTGTTTACAGTAACGACTGCACCTGTAGTCAATCTTATTTGTGCTACAAATAACACTCAAGCAGCATGTCAAACACAAGCAGCAATAGATGCAGCTTATGCGGCATGGTTAGCTACTTCAACATTTACGGGTGGTTGTAATGCGATGATCTCCAACAATGGCGGATCCGCTCCTCTAGCTTGTGGTGGTTCAAAAACTGTTACATGGACTGTTACTTCTTCATGCGAATCTCCTGTTACATGTTCTGCAGTATTTACAGTAACAACCGCGCCAACCGTTAATCTAACTTGTGCAACAAACAATACTCAGGCAGCCTGCCAAACACAGGCTGCTATCGATGCAGCTTATACAGCCTGGTTAGCTACTTCAACATTTACGGGTGGTTGTAATGCGATGATCTCCAACAATGGCGGATCCGCTCCTCTTGCCTGCGGTGGTTCAAAAACCGTTACATGGACTGTTACTTCTTCATGCCAAACTCCGGTGACTTGTTCAGCTGTATTTACGGTAACAGCGGCACCGACAGTAAATCTTAGCTGTGCAACAAATAATACCCAGGCAGCGTGTCAAACACAGGCAACTATCGATGCAGCATATACTGCTTGGTTGGCTACATCAACATTTACAGGCGGTTGTAACGCTGTTATATCCAATAATGGAGGATCTGCTCCTCCGGCTTGCGGTGGTTCAAAAACAGTGACTTGGACGGTCACTTCTTCCTGTCAAACTCCTGTTACTTGTTCTGCTGTATTTACAGTCACGACTGCACCAACCATTAACCTTACCTGCGCCACTAACAACACTCAAGCGGCATGTCAAACGCAAGCTGCTATAGATGCTGCCTATACAGCATGGTTGGCTACAGCCACTTTTACAGGAGGCTGTAATGCAGCCATTTCAAATAATGGTGGTTCTGCTCCTCCGGCTTGCGGTGGATCAAAAACGGTGACTTGGACGGTAACATCCAGTTGCCAGGCGAATGTCACTTGTACGGCAGTTTTCACGGTTACAAATGCACCAAATGTGGTACTCACATGTCCGACAAATAATACACAAGCTGCTTGCCAAACTCAAGCTGCAATAGATGCAGCATATGCTACTTGGCTAACAACTGTTAGTTTTTCTGGAGGTTGTAATGCAGCCATTTCAAATAATGCCGGAGCGGCGCCTGCCGCATGCGGAGGTTCTATTACGGTGACCTGGACCGTCACTTCCAGTTGTCAGGCGAATGTCACTTGTACGGCCTCATTTACGGTGACCAATGCACCAAATGTGGTACTCACATGTGCTTCTAACAATACACAAGCGGCTTGTCAGACTCAAGCTGCTATTGATGCAGCTTATGCATCTTGGCTAAATACAGCTACATTTACCGGCGGGTGCAACGCAGCTATATCCAATAATGGCGGATCCGCGCCACCTGCATGTGGAGGTTCAAAAACAGTCACCTGGACCGTAACTTCTTCTTGTCAGGCCAATGTTACTTGCTCTGCAGTATTTACAGTGACTGCTGCACCAACGGTTAATATTTCATGTGCCCCCAATCGGGTAAGGCCATCATGTCTGACGCAGACCAATATCAACAATAATTTTGCGGCCTGGCTCCTGCTCACAACTTTCAGCGGGGGTTGTAATGCCACTATTAGCAATAACAACGGAGGTCCACCTGATAGATGTGGCGGTGTGACCACTGTAACCTGGACGGTTACTTCCAGTTGTCAAACACCTGTTACTTGTTCCGCTACTTATACAGTAACGGCAGCTCCACCAGTTGTCCTAACATGTGCAACTAATTTAACAGTTGCCGCCTGCCAAACTCAAGCCGCAGTTAATACTGCTTTTACAAACTGGCTAGCCACAGCTACCTTTACTGGTGGTTGTAATGCTACACTTAGCAATAATAATACCGGAGCTCCTCCAGCATGTGGTGGTTCAACAACCGTAATTTGGACAGTTACAAGTTCCTGCCAGGCAAATGTTACCTGTTCAGCGGTCTTTACAGTAACCACAGCGCCGACAGTTGTTTTAAATTGCCCTTCCAATCAAACGGAAGCTGCTTGCCAAACACAAGCAGCCATCAATACTGCCTTCACCAATTGGCTTGCAACAGCCAATACTTCCGGTGGGTGTAATGCAAGTATGTCAAATAATAATACCGGAGCACCTCCGGCCTGCGGTGGTTCAACAACAGTCACCTGGACCGTGACTTCGAGCTGCCAGGCAAACGAAACCTGCTCTGCCGTATTCACCGTCACGAATGCTCCAATTGTCAACCTAACTTGTGCAACAAACAATACACAGGCTGCTTGTCAAACACAAGCTGCGATTGATGCCGCCTATACGACCTGGTTAACTACAGCCACTTTCACCGGTGGTTGCAACGCTGTTATATCTAATAATGGCGGGTCCGCTCCTCCGGCCTGTGGAGGTTCAAAAACAGTAAGCTGGACAGTTACTTCAAGTTGTGAAGCCAATGTGACCTGTTCCGCTGTATTCACAGTTACCGATGCACCGGTCGTTGTACTTAATTGTCCAACAAACAACACTCAAAATGCTTGCCAAACACAGGCTGCAATAGATGCAGCATTTGCAACTTGGCTAACAACTGTTAGTTTTTCTGGAGGCTGTAATGCAACCCTAACCAACAATAGTATGGGAGCACCTCCGGCTTGCGGGGGTTCTACTACAGTAACCTGGACGGTCACATCTTCGTGTGAAGCAAATGTGACTTGTTCTGCTGTATTTACGGTTACAGATGCACCGGTCGTTGTACTCACTTGTCCTTCCAACCAAACCGTGGCAGCTTGTCTGACTCAAACGGCTGTGGATGCTGCTTATGCGACTTGGTTAACAACCGTTAGTTTCTCTGGTGGTTGCAATGCAGCCATCTCCAACAATAGTATGGGTGCACCTCCGGCTTGCGGCGGATCAACAACTGTAACCTGGACCGTAACTTCAACCTGCGAAACTTCGGTGACCTGTTCTGCTGTATTTACTGTAACAGATGCCCCGGTTGTCGTTCTCAATTGTGCAAGCAATCAAACTGAAGCCGCTTGCCAAACACAAGCAGCCATAAATGCAGCTTTTATTGCATGGTTAAATACCACAACATTTACTGGTGGTTGCAATGCGATGATCTCCAACAGCGGAGGATCTGCTCCGCCTGCTTGTGGTGGTTCAACTACTGTTACCTGGACGGTCACATCCTCATGTGAGCCAGATGTGAGTTGTTCGGCTGTATTTACAGTAACCAACGCTCCAATAGTCAACTTGAGCTGTGCTACAAATCAAACGGAAGCTGCTTGCCAAACACAAACAGCTATAAATAATGCTTACACTGCATGGCTTTCTACAGCAACATTTACAGGCGGATGCAATGCAGCCATTTCAAATAATGGCGGAGCTGCTCCTCCTGCTTGTGGAGGAAGTAAAACTGTAATTTGGACAGTAACTTCTACTTGTGAAGCCAATGTTACTTGCTCTGCTGTATTCACTGTTACTGCGGCCCCACTTGTCAATCTTACTTGTGCGACAAATCAAACTGAAGCTGCTTGTCAAACACAAGTTGCTATCGATGCTGCTTATGCCACATGGTTAGCTACTGCAACTTTTACAGGTGGTTGTAATGCCATGATTTCCAATAACGGTGGTTCAGCTCCTCCAGCCTGTGGTGGTGCTAAAACTGTAATTTGGACAGTAACATCAAGCTGCGAAGCCAATGTTACTTGTTCTGCTGTATTCACAGTTACTACTGCACCTACTGTAGTTTTAAATTGCGCCAATAATCAAACCGAAGCTGCTTGCCAAACTCAAGCTGCCATCGATGCTGCATATGCAACTTGGTTAGCTACAGCAACATTTACTGGTGGTTGTAATGCTACCATTTCCAATAATGGTGGTTCCGCTCCTCCGGCTTGCGGCGGTTCAAAAACAGTGACCTGGACCGTAACTTCTACTTGCCAGACAGATGTTACTTGTTCTGCTGTATTCACCGTATCCAATGCTCCACTGGTAAATCTTACTTGTGCTACCAATCAAAACGAAGTCGCTTGTCAAACACAAGCTGCCATCGATGCTGCTTATGCAACATGGTTAGCCTCAGCAACATTTACGGGTGGTTGTAATGCTATAATTTCCAATAATGGTGGTTCCGCTCCGCCGGCTTGCGGCGGTAGTAAAACAGTGACCTGGACCGTTACATCAAGCTGTGAAGCTGATGTCACTTGCTCCGCTGTATTCACAGTGGCAGATGCTCCTTTGGTTACATTGACTTGTCCGGCCAACCAAACAGAAGGACCTTGTCAGACCCAAACAGCCATCAACAATGCATACAATACTTGGCTAACAACCGTTAGTTTTTCTGGTGGTTGCAATGCAGCCATCTCCAACAACAGTCCTGGAGCGCCGCCGGCTTGCGGTGGTTCCGTTACCGTAACTTGGACCGTTACTTCTTCCTGCGAAGCAGATGTTACTTGTTCGTCTGTATTTACCGTCACCAATGCTCCGGTCGTTGTACTCACTTGTCCTTCCAATCAAACCGTGGCAGCTTGTCTGACTCAAACGGCTGTAAACAATGCATTTAATGCTTGGTTATCAACTGTTAGTTTCTCTGGCGGTTGTAATACAAATATTTCAAACGACAATACAGGTGCGCCTCCAGCATGCGGGGGCTCCACTACTGTGACGTGGACTGTTACCTCATCATGTGAAACTCCAGTGACCTGTTCAGCTGTATTTACAGTTACAGATGCTCCTGTAGTCATTTTAACTTGCCCAAGCAACCAAACGGAGGCTCCTTGTCAAACCCAAACAGCCATCAATAATGCATTCAATACATGGTTAACAACTGTTAGTTTCTCAGGCGGTTGTAATGCCATGATCTCCAACAGCGGAGGATCTGCTCCGCCTGCTTGTGGTGGTTCAACTACTGTTACGTGGACGGTCACATCTTCATGTGAACCAGATGTGAGTTGTTCTGCCGTATTTACGGTAACCAATGCACCTGCCGTTGTACTTAATTGTGCTTCCAATCAAACAGAAGCTGCTTGTCAAACACAAACAGCTATCAATAATGCATTTACTGCATGGCTTGCCACCACGACTTTTTCAGGTGGTTGTAATGCAGCGATTTCCAATAGTGGCGGAGCCGCTCCTCCTGCTTGTGGAGGTTCGACTACCGTAATCTGGACTGTCACTTCTTCATGTGAAATCCCGGTAACTTGTTCAGCAGTATTCACTGTTACCGCAGCTCCACTTGTCAATCTTACTTGTGCAACAAATCAAACTGAAGCTGCTTGTCAAACACAAGCTGCCATTGATGCTGCTTATGCGACATGGTTAGCTACAGCAACTTTTACAGGTGGTTGTAATGCCATGATTTCCAATAACGGTGGTTCAGCTCCTCCAGCCTGTGGTGGTGCTAAAACTGTAATTTGGACAGTAACATCAAGCTGCGAAGCCAATGTCACATGTTCTGCCGTATTCACAGTTACCACAGCACCTACAGTTATATTAAATTGCGCTAATAATCAAACAGAAGCTGCTTGCCAAACACAAGCTGCTATCGATGCTACATATGCAACTTGGTTAGCTACAGCAACATTTACTGGTGGTTGTAATGCTACCATTTCCAATAATGGTGGTTCCGCTCCTCCGGCTTGCGGCGGTTCAAAAACAGTGACCTGGACCGTAACTTCTACTTGCCAGACAGATGTTACTTGTTCTGCTGTATTCACCGTAACTAATGCTCCTCTAGTAAATCTGACTTGTGCTACCAATCAAAACGAAGGCGCTTGTCGAACACAAGCTGCCATCGACGCTGCTTATGCAACATGGTTAGCTACAGCAACATTTACTGGTAGTTGTAATGCTACCATTTCCAATAATGGTGGTTCCGCTCCACCGGCTTGCGGCGGCAGTAAAACGGTGACCTGGACCGTAACATCAAGCTGTGAAGGTGATGTCACTTGCTCTGCCGTATTCACAGTGGCCGATGCTCCATTGGTTACATTGACCTGTCCGGCCAACCAAACAGAAGGGCCTTGACAGACCCAAACTGCTATCAACAATGCATACAATACTTGGCTAACAACCGTTAGTTTCTCAGGTGGTTGTAATTCCTCTATCTCCAATAACAGTCCGGGAGCACCGCCGGCTTGTGGTGGTTCTGTAACCGTCACATGGACCGTAACTTCCACTTGTGAAGGTCCGGTCACTTGCGCGGCAACTTTCACCGTCACTGCATGCTCCGGTTGTGGTACTTACCTGTCCTTCGAATCAAACAGTAGCTGCTTGTCAGACTCAGGCAGCTGTGGATGCTGCTTATGCGACCTGGTTAACAACCGTTAGTTTCTCGGGTGGTTGTAATGCAGCCATCTCCAATAATAGTATGGGTGCCCCACCGGCTTGCGGTGGTTCCGTTACAGTTACCTGGACCGTTACTTCTACTTGTGAAAGTCCGGTCACTTGCGCAGCAACATTTACCGTCACCAATGCTCCGGCAGTGGTTATCTCTTGTCCTGCCAATCAAACGGAGCCTCCTTGCCAAACGCAAGGGGCAATAGATGCTGCATTTGCTGCATGGCTTGCCTCAGGAACTTTTAGTGGTGGTTGTAATGGAGCTATTTCAAATAACGCCGGAATGGCGCCACCTGCTTGTGGTGGATCCACAACTGTCATTTGGACGGTCACCTCTACTTGTGAAACACCTGTTAGCTGCTCCGCAATTTTCACTGTTACAGATGCTCCAGCAGTAGTATTAACCTGCCCTTCCAACCAAACGGAAGCAGCTTGCCAAACACAAACGGCAATTGATAATGCTTTCACAAACTGGTTGAACTCTGCGACCTTCTCAGGGGGTTGCAATGCCGCTATTTCAAACAATGGTGGTGCTGCTCCTTCAGCCTGCGGCGGTTCTACTACAGTTATATGGACGGTAACGTCCAGTTGCACGACTCCTGTAACTTGTTCGGCTGTATTTACGGTATCAGCAGCTCCCCTTGTAAATCTCAATTGCGCCGCGAATCAAACCGAAGCTGCCTGCCAAACACAAGCGGTCATTGATGCTGCTTACGCTACTTGGTTAGCCTCTGCAACTTTTACAGGTGGTTGTAATGCCATGATTTCCAATAATGGCGGCTCAGCTCCTCCCGCATGCGGTGGTGCAAAAACTGTTATTTGGACTGTAACTTCTTCATGTCAGGCAGATGTTACTTGTTCGGCTGTTTTTACTGTCAACGCAGCTCCACTTGTAGTTTTAAATTGTGCAACGAATCAAACTGAAGCAGCTTGTCAAACACAGGCGGCTATTGATGCTGCCTATACAGCCTGGTTGGCTACCGCAACTTTTTCGGGTGGTTGCAATGCATCCATCTCAAACAATGGCGGTGCTGCTCCTCCGGCTTGTGGCGGTTCTAAAACTGTCATCTGGACCGTGACTTCCACTTGTGAAGCAAATGTCACTTGTTCCGCAGTATTTACGGTAACAGATGCTCCGGTGGTAACTCTTACTTGTCCGACCAATCAAACTGAAGCAGCTTGTCAAACACAAGCAGCTATTGATGCTGCTTTCAATACATGGTTAACAACTGTTAGTTTCTCAGGCGGTTGTAGTGCTTCTATATCTAATAATAGCGCGGGTGCGCCGCCAGCTTGCGGTGGTTCTGTGACCGTCACATGGACGGTTACTTCCACTTGCGAAGGTCCGGTCACTTGTGCTGCCACATTTACGGTAACAAATGCTCCAGCTGTAGTCCTTACCTGTCCTTCGAACCAAACCGTTGCTGCTTGTCAATCTCAGGCTGCTGTGGATGCGGCTTACAATAGTTGGTTAACAACTGTTAGTTTCTCAGGTGGTTGTAGTGCTTCTATATCCAACAATAGCGCAGGTGCACCTCCGGCTTGCGGTGGTTCTGTAACCGTCACATGGACCGTAACTTCCACTTGTGAAGGTCCGGTCACTTGCGCTGCAACTTTCACAGTAACTGCAGCTCCGGCTGTGGTACTTACCTGTCCTTCGAATCAAACAGTAGCAGCTTGTCAAACTCAGGCTGCTGTAGATGCTGCTTACAATACTTGGTTAACAACTGTTAGTTTCTCAGGTGGTTGTAGTGCTTCTCTATCTAATAATAGCGCGGGTGCGCCGCCAGCTTGTGGTGGTTCTGTTACCGTTACTTGGACTGTAACTTCAACTTGTGAAGGTCCAGTCACTTGCGCAGCAACTTTCACAGTCACTGCAGCTCCGGCTGTTGTCCTTACTTGTCCTTCGAATCAAACAGTAGCAGCTTGTCAAACTCAGGCAGCTGTGGATGCTGCTTACAATACTTGGTTAACAACTGTTAGTTTCTCAGGTGGTTGTAATGCGGCCATCTCCAACAATAGCGCAGGTGCGCCACCAGCTTGTGGTGGTTCTGTGACCGTCACATGGACCGTAACTTCAACTTGCGAAGGGCCGGTCACTTGTATGGCTAGTTTTACGGTGACTGCGGCTCCGGCTGTCAACCTCAATTGCGCAACAAATCAAACAGAAGCTCCTTGTCAAACACAAGCAGCCATTGATGCTGCTTTCACAAACTGGTTGAACTCTGCGACCTTCTCAGGGGGTTGCAATGCAGCTATTTCTAATAATGGTGGTGCAGCACCTTCCGCTTGCGGGGGTTCTGCAACAGTGACCTGGACAGTGACTTCAACTTGTGAAGGTCCTGTCACTTGTTCAGCTGTATTTACCGTAACTGCTGCTCCACTTGTCGTTTTAAATTGTGCTTCTAATCAAACGGAAGCTCCTTGTCAAACACAGGCAGCTATTGACGCTGCTTTCAATACCTGGTTGAATACAACGACCTTCTCGGGTGGTTGTAATGCAGCCATTTCTAATAGTGGTGGCGCAGCTCCTTCTGCTTGTGGTGGCGCTACAACCGTGACCTGGACGGTGACATCTTCTTGTGAAGCTAATGTCACCTGTTCGGCTGTATTTACGGTTACTGCAGCTCCACTTGTTGTTTTAAATTGTGCAACAAATCAGACAGAAGCGGCTTGTCAAACACAGGCGGCTATTGATGCTGCTTATGCAACTTGGTTAGCTACAGCTACTTTTACAGGTGGCTGTAATGCGACAATCTCCAATAATGGTGGTTCTGCTCCGCCGGCTTGCGGGGGTTCTAAAACGGTGACCTGGACCGTGACTTCCACTTGTGAAGCAAATGTCACTTGTTCCGCTGTATTTACGGTAACAGATGCTCCGGTGGTAACTCTTACTTGTCCGACCAATCAAACTGAAGTCGCTTGTCAAACACAAGCAGCTATTGATGCTGCTTATAATACCTGGTTAACAACTGTTAGTTTCTCAGGCGGTTGTAGTGCTTCTATATCTAATAATAGCGCGGGTGCGCCGCCTGCTTGCGGTGGTTCCGTAACCGTCACATGGACCGTTACTTCCACTTGCGAAGGTCCGGTCACTTGTGCTGCAACTTTCACAGTCACTGCAGCTCCGGCTGTTGTTCTTACCTGTCCTTCGAATCAAACAGTAGCAGCTTGTCAAACTCAGGCTGCTGTGGATGCCGCTTTCAATACATGGTTAACAACTGTTAGTTTCTCAGGCGGTTGTAGTGCTGCTATCTCTAACAATAGTACAGTTGCGCCGCCCGCTTGTGGGGGTTCAGTAACCGTCACCTGGACCGTAACTTCCACTTGCGAAGGTCCGGTCACTTGTGCAGCTACATTTACAGTCACTGCAGCTCCGGCTGTGGTACTTACTTGTCCTTCGAACCAAACCGTTGCAGCTTGTCAAACTCAGGCAGCTGTGGATGCTGCTTACAATAGCTGGTTAACAACTGTTAGTTTCTCAGGTGGTTGTAATGCGGCCATCTCCAACAATAGCGCGGGTGCGCCGCCAGCTTGTGGTGGTACTGTTACCGTCACATGGACCGTTACTTCAACTTGTGAAGGGCCAGTCACTTGCGCTGCAACTTTCACAGTCACTGCAGCTCCGGCTGTGGTCCTTACCTGTCCTTCGAATCAAACCGTTGCTGCTTGTCAAACTCAGGCCGCTGTTGATGCTGCTTATAATAGCTGGTTAACAACTGTTAGTTTCTCAGGTGGTTGTAATGCGGCCATCTCCAACAATAGCGCGGGTGCGCCACCAGCTTGTGGTGGTTCTGTGACCGTTACATGGACCGTGACTTCAACTTGCGAAGGGCCGGTGACTTGTGCAGCCACATTTACAGTTACGAATGCTCCAGTAGTTGCACTCAACTGCGCAACGAATCAAACAGAAGCTGCTTGCCAAACTCAAACAGCTATCAATAATGCTTTCAATACTTGGTTGAATTCAGCCACCTTCAGCGGTGGATGTAATGCTATGATCTCAAATAATGGTGGTGCGGCTCCTTCAGCTTGCGGTGGCTCTACAACAGTAACCTGGACCGTTACTTCAACTTGTGAAAGCCCTGTCACTTGCTCTGCTGTATTTACTGTAACTGCAGCTCCGCTTGTCGTTTTAAATTGTGCAGCGAATCAAACCGAAGCCCCTTGTCAAACCCAAACGGCTATCAATAATGCTTTCAATATTTGGTTGAATACAACGACCTTCTCGGGTGGTTGTAATGCAGCCATTTCTAATAGTGGTGGCGCGGCTCCTTCAGCTTGTGGTGGCTCTACAACCGTGACTTGGACGGTGACATCTTCTTGTGAAGCCAATGTCACTTGTTCGGCTGTATTTACAGTGAATGCAGCTCCACTTGTTGTTTTAAATTGTGCAACAAATCAGACAGAAGCGGCTTGTCAAACACAAGCGGCCATTGATGCTGCTTATGCAACTTGGTTAGCTACAGCTACTTTTACAGGTGGCTGTAATGCGACAATCTCCAATAATGGTGGTTCTGCTCCGCCGGCTTGCGGGGGTTCTAAAACGGTGATCTGGACGGTGACTTCCACTTGTGAAGCAAACGTTACTTGTTCGGCTGTATTTACAGTCCTAGATGCACCGGTTATTACTTTGAATTGTGCAAATAATCAGACTGAGGCCGCCTGTCAAACACAAGCTGCCATTGATGCAGCTTATGCTACCTGGCTCACTACCGCAAACTTTACTGGTGGTTGTAGCGCAATGATCTCCAACAATGGTGGTTCTGCTCCGCCGGCATGTGGTGTTTCTAAGACCGTCACATGGACCGTTACACATACCTGTGGTGCTCCTGTCACTTGTTCAGCTGTATTCACTGTAAGTAATGCTCCGGCAGTTGTCCTTACTTGTCCGACCAACCAAACAGTAGCGGCTTGTCAAACTCAGGCTGCTGTTGATGCTGCTTATAATAGCTGGTTAACAATTGTTAGTTTCTCAGGTGGTTGTAGTGCTTCTATATCCAACAATAGCGCAGGTGCGCCGCCAGCTTGTGGTGGTTCCGTAACCGTCACATGGACGGTAACTTCCACTTGCGAAGGTCCGGTCACTTGTGCAGCAACATTTACGGTAACCAATGCTCCGGCAGTAGTTCTTACTTGTCCTTCAAACCAAACCGTTGCAGCTTGTCAAACTCAGGCAGCTGTAGATGCTGCTTACAATAGCTGGTTAACAACTGTTAGTTTCTCAGGTGGTTGTAGTGCTGCTATATCTAATAATAGCGCGGGTGCGCCGCCAGCTTGCGGTGGTTCTGTAACCGTTACATGGACGGTAACTTCCACTTGTGAAGGCCCGGTCACTTGTGCTGCAACTTTCACAGTCACTGCAGCTCCGGCAGTTGTCCTTACCTGTCCTTCGAATCAAACCGTTGCTGCTTGTCAAACTCAGGCCGCTGTTGATGCTGCTTATAATAGCTGGTTAACAACTGTTAGTTTCTCAGGTGGTTGTAATGCGGCCATCTCCAACAATAGCGCGGGTGCGCCGCCGGCTTGCGGTGGCTCGGTGACCGTTACATGGACCGTTACTTCAACTTGCCAAATAGATGTCACTTGTTCGGCTTCTTTCACCGTGACTGCTGCTCCTTCGGTGGCTTTAACTTGTCCGCCTAACAGAACAAGACCATCTTGTTTGACACAAACCAATATCGACAATAACTTTGCGAACTGGCTTACTTTGTACACCCTCGCCGGTGGTTGTAATGCTGCTATTTCAAATAATAATACCGGGGCTCCGAATCGCTGCGGTGGATCTACCACAGTAACATTTACGGTAACCAGTTCCTGCGAAGGTCCGGTCACTTGTTCTGCAAGTTATACGGTAACGGCAGCTCCGCTTGTAGCCTTGAATTGTGCAAGCAATCAAACAGAAGCTGCATGCCAGACACAAACTGCCATCAACAATGCATTTAGTACATGGATAAATTCTGCCACTTTTACCGGTGGTTGTGATGCAACAATTTCAAATAATAATACCGGTGCTCCACCAGCTTGTGGCGGTTCGACTACCGTAATATGGACCGTAACTTCTTCTTGCGAAGCTAATGTCACTTGTTCGGCTGTATTTACCGTAACGGCAGCTCCTCCGGTGATGCTCAGTTGCCCGGCCAATCAAACTGAAGCTGCTTGTCAAACTCAGGCTGCTATCGATGCTGCTTATGCTGCTTGGCTCGCTACGGCTACCAGTTCCGGTGGTTGCAATGCTTCCGTTTCTAATGATGGTGGTGCCGCTCCGCCTGCTTGTGGTGGTTCGAAAACCGTCACCTGGACGGTCACTTCAACTTGTGAACCTAATTCAACATGTTCTGCGGTATTTACCGTGACTGCAGCTCCAGTGGTTTCTTTAACTTGTCCGGCCAATCAAACTGAGGCTGCTTGTCAAACACAGGCTGCCATTGATGCCGCTTATACGGCATGGTTAAATGCTGCAAACTTCTCGGGTGGTTGTTTTGCCGCCATCTCCAATAATGGTGGTGCTGCTCCTTCTGCTTGTGGTGAAACTAAAACAGTTATTTGGACGGTGACATCTACTTGCGAAAGTCCGGTCACTTGTTCGGCTGTATTCACTGTAAGTAATGCTCCGGCAGTGGTCCTTAATTGTCCTGCCAATCAAACACAGGCTGCATGTCAATCTCAGGCTACCATTGACGCTGCTTACGCTGCATGGCTAACAGCTGTTAGTTTCTCGGGAGGTTGTAGTGCTGCTATATCTAACAATAGTCCCGGTGCACCTTCCGCTTGTGGTGGTTCGGTAACCGTTACCTGGACTGTTACTTCAACTTGTGAAGGTCCGGCAACTTGTACTTCTTCTTTCACCGTCACTGCAGCTCCGGCTGTAGTCCTTACTTGTCCTTCGAACCAAACCGTGGCTGCTTGTCAAACTCAGGCGGCTGTGGATGCGGCTTACAATACATGGTTAACAACCGTTAGTTTCTCGGGCGGTTGTAATGCTGCTATATCTAACAATAGCGCAGCTGCGCCGCCGGCTTGTGGTGGTTCTGTGACCGTTACATGGACCGTAACCTCGTCTTGTCAAATTGATGTGACTTGTTCGGCTTCTTTCACCGTGACTGCAGCTCCGGCTTTGGTCCTCACTTGTCCGGTCAACAATACCCAAGCTGCTTGCCAAACTCAGGCTGCTGTTGATGCGACTTTCAATACCTGGTTAACAACTGTTAGTTTTTCGGGTGGTTGTAGTGCGGCTATCTCTAACAATAGCGCAGCTGCGCCGCCAGCTTGCGGTGGCTCGGTGACCGTTACCTGGACCGTTACTTCGTCTTGCCAAATAGATGTCACTTGTTCGGCTTCTTTCACCGTGACTGCTGCTCCTTCGGTGGATTTAACTTGTCCGCCTAACAGAACAAGACCTTCTTGTTTGACACAAACCAATATCGACAATAACTTTGCGAACTGGCTTACTTTGTACACCCTAGCCGGTGGTTGTAATGCTGCTATTTCAAATAATAATACCGGTGCTCCGAATCGCTGCGGTGGTTCTACTACAGTCACATTTACGGTAACCAGTTCCTGCGAAGGTCCGGTCACTTGTTCTGCAAGTTATACGGTAACGGCAGCTCCGCTTGTAGCCTTGAATTGTGCAAGCAATCAAACAGAAGCTGCATGCCAGACACAAACTGCCATCAACAATGCATTTAGTACATGGATAAATTCTGCCACTTTTACCGGTGGTTGTGATGCAACAATTTCAAATAATAATACCGGTGCTCCACCAGCTTGTGGTGGTTCGACTACCGTAATATGGACCGTAACTTCTTCTTGCGAAGCTAATGTCACTTGTTCGGCTGTATTTACCGTAACGGCAGCTCCTCCGGTGATGCTCAGTTGCCCGGCCAATCAAACTGAAGCTGCTTGTCAAACACAGGCTGCTATCGATGCTGCTTATGCTGCTTGGCTCGCTACGGCTACTAGTTCCGGTGGTTGCAACGCTTCCGTTTCTAATGATGGTGGTGCCGCTCCGCCTGCTTGTGGTGGTTCGAAAACCGTCACCTGGACGGTCACCTCAACTTGTGAACCTAATTCAACATGTTCTGCGGTATTTACCGTGACTGCAGCTCCAGTGGTTTCTTTAACTTGTCCGGCCAATCAAACTGAGGCTGCTTGTCAAACACAGGCTGCCATTGATGCTGCTTATACGGCATGGTTAAATGCTGCAAACTTCTCGGGTGGTTGTTTTGCCGCCATCTCCAATAATGGTGGTGCTGCTCCTTCTGCTTGTGGTGAAACTAAAACAGTTATTTGGACGGTTACATCTACTTGCGAAGCTCCGGTCACTTGTTCGGCTGTATTCACTGTAAGTAATGCTCCGGCAGTGGTCCTTAATTGTCCTGCCAATCAAACACAGGCTGCATGTCAATCTCAGGCTACCATTGACGCTGCTTACGCTGCATGGCTAACAGCTGTTAGTTTCTCGGGAGGTTGTAGTGCTGCTATATCTAACAATAGTCCCGGTGCACCTTCCGCATGTGGTGGTTCGGTAACAGTTACCTGGACTGTTACTTCAACTTGCGAAGGTCCGGCAACTTGTACTTCTTCTTTCACCGTCACTGCATCTCCGGCTGTAGTCCTTACTTGTCCTTCGAACCAAACCGTTGCTGCTTGTCAAACTCAGGCGGCTGTGGATGCGGCATTCAATACATGGTTAACAACCGTTAGTTTCTCGGGCGGTTGTAATGCTGCTATATCTAACAATAGCGCAGCTGCGCCGCCGGCTTGTGGTGGTTCTGTGACCGTTACATGGACCGTAACCTCGTCTTGTCAAATTGATGTGACTTGTTCGGCTTCTTTCACCGTGACTGCGGCTCCGACTGTGGTCCTCACTTGTCCGGTCAACAATACCCAAGCTGCTTGTCAAACTCAGGCTGCCGTTGATGCGACTTTCAATACCTGGTTAACAACTGTTAGTTTTTCGGGTGGTTGTAATGCGGCTATCTCCAACAATAGCGCAGCTGCGCCGCCGGCTTGCGGTGGCTCGGTGACCGTTACATGGACAGTCACTTCTTCTTGCGCAGCTCCGGTCACTTGTTCGGCTTCTTTCACCGTGACTGCTGCTCCGGCGGTAGTCCTCAACTGCCCTGCCAATAATACCCAGGCCAGTTGTCAGACGCAAGTTGCCATTGATGCTGCCTACAACACTTGGTTAACAAGTGTTAGTTCTTCAGGTGGATGTAATGCGGCTATCTCCAACAATGGTACTGGTGCTCCAAATGCTTGTGGTGGGTCTACTACCGTGACTTGGACGGTCACTTCCACATGTGAAGGACCCGTCACTTGTTCCGCTTCATTTACCGTTACAGATGCTCCGGTTGTTGTTCTCAACTGTCCGGTCAATAATACACAATCCGCTTGCCAGACTCAGGCTGCTATTGATGCAGCTTACGCTGCTTGGCTTGCAACAGCTACCAGTTCCGGTGGTTGCAATGCTTCCGTTTCCAATAATGGTGGTGCTGCACCTCTTGCTTGTGGTGGTTCGAAAACTGTAACCTGGACTGTCACTTCTTCTTGTGAAGGACCGGTTACTTGTTCGGCTGTATTTACGGTGACTGCAGCTCCTCCGGTAATGCTTAGTTGTCCGGCTAATCAAACCCAGGCGGCTTGTCAGACTCAGTCGGCTATTGATGCTGCTTATGCGGCTTGGCTTGCAACTGCTACCAGTTCCGGTGGCTGCAACGCTTCCGTTTCTAATAATGGCGGTGCTGCACCTCCAGCTTGTGGTGGTTCGAAAACAGTCACCTGGACCGTCACCTCAACTTGTGAACCAGCTATGACTTGTTCTGCTGTGTTCTCCGTGACTGCAGCTCCTGTGGTTTCTTTAACTTGTCCGGCCAATCAAACTGAGGCTGCTTGTCAAACACAGGCTGCCATTGATGCTGCTTATACGGCTTGGCTTGCAACTGCTACCAGTTCCGGTGGCTGTAATGCTTCCGTTTCCAATAATGGTGGCTCGGCGCCTCCTGCTTGTGGCGGTTCGAAAACCGTGACCTGGACAGTTACTTCTTCGTGTGAACCTGCTATGAGCTGCTCGGCTGTATTTACCGTGACCGCTGCTCCGGCTATTTCATTGACCTGCCCGGTAAATCAAACTCATGTCGCCTGTCAATCTCAGGCTTCTGTGGATGCTGCTTTTGCTTCCTGGCTAACAACTGTTAACTTCTCAGGTGGTTGTAATGCAAACATCTCCAACAATAGTACTAGTGCGCCTCCGGCTTGTGGCGGTGCGACGACTGTAACTTGGACCGTCACCTCATCTTGTGCAGCTGCCATTACCTGTTCTGCTTCATTTACCGTGACTGCTGCTCCGGCCGTTGTACTCAACTGTCCGGTCAACAACACACAAGCCGCATGTCAGTCTCAGACTGCCATTGATGCCGCTTTCAATACCTGGTTAACAACTGTTAGTTTCTCAGGTGGTTGTAATGCAGACATCTCCAATAACAGCACTAACGCCCCGCCGGCTTGCGGTGGTTCTACGACGGTTATATGGACGGTTACTTCCAATTGTGCTTCACCCGTCACCTGTTCGGCTTCCTTCACCGTGACTGCAGCTCCGGCTTTGGTCCTCACTTGTCCGGTCAACAATACCCAAGCTGCTTGCCAAACTCAGGCGGCTGTGGATGCGGCCTACAATACCTGGTTAACAACTGTTAGTTTTTCGGGTGGTTGTAATGCGGCTATCTCCAACACTGGTGGTGCTGCACCTCCAGCTTGCGGTGGTTCTACTACCGTTACCTGGACAGTCACTTCTTCTTGCGCAGCTCCAGTCACTTGCTCGGCTTCTTTCACAGTGACTGCTGCTCCGGCGGTAGTCCTCAACTGCCCTGCCAATAATACCCAGGCCAGTTGTCAGACGCAAGTTGCCATTGATGCTGCCTACAACACTTGGTTAACAAGTGTTAGTTCTTCAGGTGGATGTAATGCGGCTATCTCCAACAATGGTACTGGTGCTCCAAATGCTTGTGGTGGGTCCATTACTGTAACTTGGACGGTCACTTCCACATGTGAAGGACCCGTCACTTGTTCTGCTTCATTTACCGTAACTTCAGCTCCGGTTGTTGTTCTCAACTGTCCGGTCAATAATACACAATCCGCTTGCCAGACTCAGGCTGCTATTGATGCAGCTTACGCTGCTTGGCTTGCAACAGCTACTAGTTCCGGCGGCTGTAATGCTTCCGTTTCCAATAATGGTGGTGCTGCACCTCTTGCTTGTGGTGGTTCGAAAACCGTCACCTGGACCGTCACTTCTTCTTGTGAAGGACCGGTTACTTGTTCGGCTGTATTTACGGTGACTGCAGCTCCTCCGGTAATGCTTAGCTGCCCGGCTAATCAAACCCAGGCGGCTTGTCAGACTCAGGCGGCTATTGATGCTGCTTATGCGGCTTGGCTCGCTACGGCTACCAGTTCCGGTGGCTGCAACGCTTCCGTTTCTAATAATGGCGGTGCTGCACCTCCAGCTTGTGGTGGTTCGAAAACAGTAACATGGACCGTCACCTCAACTTGTGAACCAGCTATGACTTGTTCTGCTGTGTTCTCCGTGACTGCAGCTCCTGTGGTTTCTTTAACTTGTCCGGCCAATCAAACTGAGGCTGCTTGTCAAACACAGGCTGCCATTGATGCTGCTTATACGGCTTGGCTTGCAACTGCTACCAGTTCCGGTGGCTGTAATGCTTCCGTTTCCAATAATGGTGGCTCGGCGCCTCCTGCTTGTGGCGGTTCGAAAACCGTGACCTGGACAGTTACTTCTTCGTGTGAACCTGCTATGAGCTGCTCGGCTGTATTTACCGTGACCGCTGCTCCGGCTATTTCATTGACCTGCCCGGTAAATCAAACTCATGTCGCCTGTCAATCTCAGGCTTCTGTGGATGCTGCTTTTGCTTCCTGGCTAACAACTGTTAACTTCTCAGGTGGTTGTAATGCAAACATCTCCAACAATAGTACTAGTGCGCCTCCGGCTTGTGGTGGTGCGACGACTGTAACTTGGACCGTCACCTCATCTTGTGCAGCTGCCATTACCTGTTCTGCTTCATTTACCGTGACTGCTGCTCCGGCCGTTGTACTCAACTGTCCGGCCAACAACACACAGGCCGCATGTCAGTCTCAGACTGCCATTGATGCCGCTTTCAATACCTGGTTAACAACTGTTAGTTTCTCAGGTGGTTGTAATGCAGACATCTCCAATAACAGCACTAACGCCCCGCCGGCTTGCGGTGGTTCTACAACGGTTATCTGGACGGTTACTTCCAATTGTGCTTCACCCGTCACCTGTTCGGCTTCCTTCACCGTGACTGCGGCTCCGGCTGTGGTCCTCACTTGTCCGGTCAACAATACCCAAGCTGCTTGTCAAACTCAAGCGGCTGTGGATGCGGCCTACAACACCTGGTTAACAACTGTTAGTTTTTCGGGTGGTTGTAATGCGGCCATCTCCAACACTGGTGGTGTTGCACCTCCAGCTTGCGGTGGCTCGGTGACCGTTACCTGGACAGTCACTTCTTCTTGCGCAGCTCCAGTCACTTGCTCGGCTTCTTTCACAGTGACTGCTGCTCCGGCGGTAGTCCTTAACTGCCCTGCCAATAATACCCAGGCCAGTTGTCAGACACAAGTTGCCATTGATGCTGTTTACAACACTTGGTTAACAAGTGTTAGTTCTTCAGGTGGATGTAATGCGGTTATCTCCAACAATGGTACTGGTGCTCCAAATGCTTGTGGTGGGTCTACTACCGTGACTTGGACGGTCACTTCTACTTGTGCAGGACCTGTCACTTGTTCAGCTTCATTTACTGTAACTTCAGCTCCGGCTGTAATTCTCAACTGTCCAAGTGATACCACGATTGCTTCTTGTCAGACACAAGCTAATATTGATGCAGCTTATGCAGCTTGGCTCGCCACAGTTACCAGTTCCGGCGGCTGTAATGCTTCCGTTTCAAATAATGGTGGTGCTGCGCCTCCTGCTTGTGGTGGTTCGAAAACTGTCACCTGGACAGTGACATCTTCTTGCGTTGGTCCCGTTACTTGTTCGGCCGTATTCACGGTAACAGCATCGGAAGTGGTAGCATTGTCCTGTCCTTCAAATAATATACAAGTTGCTTGTCAGACACAGGCTGTCATTGATGCAGCTTACACGGCTTGGCTAAATGCCACATCTGTTTCTGGTGGTTGCAATGCCACGATTAGTAATAATGGTGGCGCAGCTCCTGCTGCCTGTGGTGGCTCTAAAACAGTTGTATGGACAGTGACATCCAGTTGTGAGGCAGATGTGACCTGTTCTGCGACATTTACAGTAAATGCGCCGGCTAATGTGAGCATTACTTGTGCGGTAAATCAAACAATGGCCAACTGCCCGAATCAATCTACCGTCGATTCCACTTATACAGCATGGTTAAATTCTGCCGGCTTTTCAGGAGGATGTAATGCTGCTTTAAGTCATAATGGTGGTGCGGCTCCATTAGCTTGCGGTGGTTCAAAAACAGTAACTTGGACGGTGACTTCAAGCTGTGAGCCTGCTGTTACTTGTTCAGCTGTATTCACAGTTACCACACCTGCATCCGTTAATTTAAAATGTCCAACTCCTTCCAGTACTTCTGTTTATTGTTTGACTCAAGCTCAGGTAGATGATTTCTTCCTGGATTGGCTAGATGAAGCGAGTACAACCGGAGGATGCAATGTAGATTTAACGAACAATAATTCAGGTGCTCCATCAAAATGTGGTGGTGTTAAGACTGTTACATTCACAGCTACCAGTTCTTGCGATATCACAAAATCTTGTTCATCAACATTCACGGTATCTGCTCAACCTCCACCTTCTGTGACATGTCCTCCAGCTATAACAATTAGCTGTGCTGAATCTGAATTACCTCCAAACACTGGATTTGCAACAGGAGCTGACTATTGTGGAAAAAATGTAGTGCTTAGTTATGATGATCAGATAGTACCTGGTAACTGTCCTGGTAATTACGTGATCAATCGGACTTGGACAGCAACGGATAGTTGTAACAATATCGATTTTTGCAGTCAGCTTATTACAGTTATTGATACTATCGAGCCTAGTTTTACGATTCCTGCAAATCAATCTGTATACACTCAAGCTACACCAAGCGGAAATAAAGTGTTGGTCAATTATAATTTCAATTCAGGATATTCATATATAAGCTTGTCGCCCAAGTTATATTCCGGAATTTATTCAAAAGTTGACACCTCTTCAAATGCATTTTTAACTGTAAATGGAATTGTTTCCGGAGCAAATGCCTTTGATAACAATGCTATTGCAGGTAAAGGATTAAGTGTAAACAATTCAATGGTAGCCGGGCATTGGCAATTCAATTTGACGGGACATAACTTACCAGCATTCAGTAATTTTGAAGTTTATGTCCAAGCTTTCAGAAAAGGAAATGGCAGTGCAACAGACCTTTTGATGGATTACAGTACCAATGGAATTAATTGGACGAACTTCAGTACAACTGCCCTTATTCAAAATCAATGGGTCGAATGTATTGGAAACATTAATGGAGCCAATAATCCGGCAAGCTTGTTTATAAGGGTCTACTATTCGGGTGGCAACAGTCAACAAACAAAAGAATTACATATTGACAATTTCCAGGTTCGTGCCGATAATGAAGATATCCCATGTGATTTCGCATACGTGCCAGATATTACGGGTTATCCGACCAATGTGGTGCATCCATGTGATGCAGCACCTGCAGTATCATATTCAGATTCCTTGGTGTTTGGAGAATGTTCAGGTACTCAGGTATTCAGAACCTGGACTGTCACTGATTTCTGTGGAAATTCTTCAACCGGCGCAAGCCCTCAGATTATTACTGTAAGTGATACGACCGGACCTGTAATTACTTGTCCTTCCAATGACACCATCACCAGGAAAGTTGATACTATGACTTGTCAGTTTATTGTACCGAATACTACTCTGGATGCAGTATCTATGGATGAATGTACAGATTCAAGCGGTGTGATTAACAATTGGAATAATAGTCATACGCTATTGGGACAAGTATTTATTGTTGGATTCCATACCATTACATGGACGGCCACGGATGATTGCGGAAATACTTCCACTTGTAAATATGTTCTCAACGTTTATGAAACAGAACCTCCTGTAGCAAAATGTAAGGACTTTAATATTTATTTGGACTCCTTAGGACTTTACACGCTAAAAATTGATAGCATTAATAATGGGTCAACAGATAACTGTGGAATTAAATCGATGAAATTAAGTCGATATGTATTTGGATGCGACGATTTACCAAAGAGAACAGTCATATTGACGGTTACAGATTCCACAGGATTATCAGACACTTGTACCGCAAATTTGAACATAATAGATACCATCAAACCAGTCATCGTTTGTAAAAGTTATAATATCGCTTTACCATCGGGTGGTGGTTCCAAATTTATTCACCCTGATAGTGTTCTTTTAATTAAGAAAGATAACTGCGGTATTAAAACAAAAGTTACAAATCCAGATAGCATTACTTGTAAAAGTCCAAAAAATACAATCGTAACAGTAACAGTTACGGATGTGAATGGAAATTCATCAAGTTGTACGGCTGTTGTAACCATCAGTAATTATGTAGATTCCGATTGCGATGGAGTCATCAATGTTTGTGATGTCTGTCCGAATGGAGATGATTCGGTTGATAATAATGGCGATGGAAAACCTGATTGTAAATATCCTCCAGCGTTTAAACAAATAAAAGCGTCCTGGAAATGTGGTACCAATCCGAATAGAGTCTATATAGCAGAAATTGGAAATAACGGAATCTGTACGACCCGATGTGTGCGGTATTCTGACTTTATCAACAATCAGGGCCCCAATCAATTTTTAGGACCTTGCATCTCTTGTCCAGAATTATTTAAAGGAGGAGGTCAGGGAGACGAAGTGACTGAAGCAAATCCTGATGAGCAGGAAAGGCTCAAAGATGTTGATTTAACACCTGATGGATTTAGAATTATTCCGAATCCGAATCATGGAATATTTGAACTTCTCTTTAACAATACCATTAAAGAAGGAACCATTAAGATTTATAATTTACTTGGCGAAGAAGTCTGGAAAATGCAAATTGAACATGAAACTGATGAAGTACAAATTCACAGCAATTCTTTCAAACAAAAAGCTGCCGGAGTATATCGCGTGGTGGTCAATAGCGGTTCCGCTAAGACCGTTCAATCCTTGATTATTCTTCAATAATATTTTGAACTTTTATAAAAATGCTCATTGTTTTACCAGACAATGAGCATTTTTTATTTTACTAAAATTATCGCTGAAAATCAGGTATAGGCTTTAGAGGAAAGCAAAATTCAAAGTGATTATAATCTTTCTCATGTTTCCTAAGTCCAGGCCTTTCCACTATTATTGAACTTACAGATGGTTTGCGGTGCGCCGAAGCAAGCAGACTTTATAAATGATCAATAGATATTTATCGATGGGTATAGTGAGCTATTCTAGTTCAAAACACAATTTAAATGAATCAATTTGAAAGCGTTGAAGACGGGTTACTCTTGCTTTTCCGGAACATATGGTTTGATATTTATGCGCAGCGCCTGGTCATAAAAAAGGTAACTCCAAAACCAATTAATAAAAACAATGATCCGGTTTCTTAGGCCAACTAAAAAATAAATATGAACAAAGAGCCAAATAATCCATGCTATAAAACCTTGGACATGAATTTGCTTATAATCAAACACAGCTTTGTTTCTTCCTATTGTTGCCATTTGACCTTTATCAAAATAGACAAAAGGATACAATGATTGTTTCTGATGTTTTTTCTTCAATAATTTTGCCAGATATGTTGCTTGTTGGATGGCAACTGGAGCCAGCGCAGGCAGCCCCGAGGGGAAAGACTCAGAAACGAATAAGGCTGCATCACCTATACAGTATACATCAGGGGCTCCTTTTACTTCGCAATTTTCGTTCACGATAATTCTTCCATCATGAGCATATACATCAGCAGGCAGGCCCAACAATTTATTCGCCTTTACACCTGCAGCCCATATTACTTTTTTACTTTTAATAAATTCACCGGAGCTTAATAATACCCCGGTTTCTGAAATATCTTTAACCATTTTATTCAAATGGACGTTTACACCCATTTTTTGCAAACTCTTCAGTGCATTTTCTGAAGACTTTACAGACATATTATTCAATAGCCGATCACCATTTTGAATCAGATGTATATCCATCAACTCCACTTTTAAATCCGGATAATCTTTAGGCAAAATATGCCTTTTCATTTCTGCAAGTGATCCGGCTAATTCGACTCCTGTCGGACCTCCACCTACAATAACCACATCCAGCAAGACATCTTTTATAAATTCATCCTGTTCCAAAACTGATGCTTCAAGATCTTCCAATATTCTGTTTCTTAAATAAAGGGCTTCCGAAACTGATTTAAGTGGAATACTCCATTTTTTAAAATTTTCATTTCCAAAGTAATTTGTCGAATTTCCAAACGCAATAATTAAAAAGTCATAGTCCAATTCACCTATGTTTGAAATTAACTTTTTATCTGTTGGATTGATATTCGTCACTTCCGCAATTCTGATAAAAATATTTTCATCATTTCTAAAGTTTTTGCGGATTGGAAAACAAATGGAACTTGGCTCTAATCCAGACATAGCAACCTGATAAAACAAGGGTTGAAACTGGTGGTAATTATTCTTATCTATGAGAACAATTTGAAAATATTTGCAACGAAGCTGCTGGGCGAGTATAAATCCTCCAAATCCGGCTCCAATGATGACAACTCTCTTTTTTTCTGAATAAGGTATATTGAATGCCATAAGCCAAAATTTATAACTTTGTGACCTATATACAAACACTCAGAATTCAATAATGACTATTCTGTACAAAGATTTAACAAATGGATAATTACATAAATTCATTTCCCTTGATTGCAGAACGCTTTATGCGTTATGCCAAAATGGATACCCAGGCGAATCCATTTTCAGACAGCGTCCCCTCTACTGCAAAGCAGCTGGATCTTTCGAGATTGCTGGTAGAAGAATTGAAACAAGCCGGTATTCAAGATGTAGAACTGGATTCTTTCGGTTATGTATATGCAAGCCTTCCAGCAACTTCTGAAAAAAAATTACCAGCCATCTGTTTTTGTGCACATGTTGATACAGCACCAGATTGCAGTGGTACCGATGTAAGACCAATTTTACATAAATCTTATCAATTACAGGATCTCTCTCTCCCTGATGATCCCGGTATTTGTATTAGTCCAAAAGAATTTCCGGAATTACTTACCAAATCCGGTGAAGATATTATAACTGCCAGTGGATTGACATTATTAGGCGCCGATGACAAGGCAGGTGTGGCCTCTATCATGGAAGCTGCTCTATTTTTACATCATCACCCTGAAATCAAGCGTGGAAAAATAGTTCTATTATTTACTCCAGATGAAGAAATTGGCAGAGGAGTCAACTACGTAGATATGGTAAAACTCGGAGCCGATTTTGGATATACCTTGGATGGTGGAGAGAAAGGAAGTCTTGAAGACGAAACTTTTTCTGCAGATGCGGTTCACATTAAAATTACCGGTGTCAGTACACATCCCGGTTATGCTAAAAATAAAATGGAAAATGCAATTAAAATTGCAGCTGATATTATTTCTGCATTGCCACAGGAACATTTAATTCCTGAACGTACGACCGGCAAAGAAGGTTTTATTCATCCCGTAAAGGTGGAATCTGAGTTGGAACATGCCAGTATCCATTTTATCATTAGGGATTTTGAAACACATAAACTACAGGAATATGAAAATTATCTAAGAGCTGTCGTAAGTCGGATCATTAAAAAATATCCCAATAGTCAATACGAATTTTTGGTAACTGAACAATACCGCAATATGAAAGAGATATTGTCTCAATATCCAAAGTCGGTCGAATATGCAGAAGAAGCCATACAAGGAGCAGGTCTTGAATTGTTAAAAGGATCTATTCGCGGAGGCACAGATGGAAGCAGATTGAGTTTTATGGGATTGCCTTGTCCCAACTTATTTGCCGGCGAACAAGGGATCCATTCTAAAAAAGAATGGGTCTCTGTACAAGATATGCAAAAAGCCTCAGAAGTCATTGTAAGAATTTGTCAAATCTGTGAAAGGAATGGCTGATATAATAACGATACCTGTTTTTCCATTGCCCATAGTTGTTTTTCCAAATGAAGAATTGAGGTTGCACATTTTTGAACCCAGGTATAAACAACTCATTCAGGATTGCAAAGAAACAGGAATTATATTTGGAATCCTCACAATCTATGACAATAGACTAATGGAGGATGGTTGCCTGGTAAAGCTCATAGAGATTAGTAAATTATACGAGGATGGGAGAATGGATGTTCGCTTACAAAGTTTGGAAAAATTTCGAAAGATTCACTTTATCGATCATTACAATAACAAATTGTATTCAGGAGCAGAAATTACGACATTTGACGAATCAGAGAAAGGCACTGAAGAATTATATCTTAAGACTAAAATATTATTTGATGAGCTTTGTTCAATCAACAAAGTTCAGCCTTACAGATCTGTAAAATGGCTTGACTACAAATCTTATGATATTGGACATTTTGTAGGTTTTAATATTCATCAAGAATATTCATTTTTTGCATTGGCAACTGAAGACGAAAGACTGGAATATCTCATTATTCAATTAGAATTCATGATCGAGCATAGCCGTTTACGCGCAAACTGGATTAAACAAATTCACATGAATGGTGAATTCAGAGAATTCAAATCTTCAGAGTGGAAGTAGCGTTTAACTATTTCTTAAAAATCGAGGTTTAATGAAAGAAAGTGGGAGTATAAACCCACCCCACTATTCGCAATATTTGTCATTGCATAATCAATCGTTATTTTCCCAAATTGGATACCAAGTCCTGCCGAAGGGTTAAATGACAATTCGCGTTGATCGGTTGTAATGTCTTTCACCACATTTTGAAAATTCCCAAATCCGAACCGTACAAACACCCTATTCGCATAATCTAACTCAACACCTACTTTAGGATCCACAGCAAATTTATTTGTAGCTAAAATCGCTGATTCTGTGCCATTAGATGAACACTCCAAATCCAAAGCAGAAAGCAGAGAAAATTTTGAGGTGACAGTAACTTTATAAGATAAAGCGATGATGACCTTTGGCAAATTGTATTCCACAGAACTAATAGGAATGCTATTATTGGTTTGTTGCAATATGGCTTTTTCTTCAGTCGAAAAATTAAATTTGTAGGCGTTGAAAGTGGTAGTAATATCTCGACCCATGATTGCAAAGGCAAAATTTTTTGAATGATAACGAATACCTGCATCAAAACCAAAACCCCAGGAATTTGCAAATGCACCAAAGTTGCGGTGAATGACTTTTCCATTAACTCCAAAAGCCCATTTACCATCGCCAATTTTTTTGCCAAAGGAAAGCAACATTGCGTAATCAGCTACGCTGAATTCTTCAATTTTAGAATAGTCAATACTTCCATCAGGACCTCTGAGCCTGAGCGTGTTGGGAATTTTATCAATGGCCATTCGGATGAGCGTGAGTGATCCATAATTTGAAAAATCATCGCTAAAACTTTTCCCAAAAGCGACATAATCATAATTGCCAATTCCCGAGAACCATTCTGCATGTTGGGCACTTACCTGAAACTTTGAAGGATTGTAGGGCAATCCAGCAGGATTCCAATAAGCTGCCTGAATACTAGAAGTATTTGCAGAAACTGCACCTGCCATAGCCATTCCCCGGCCACCAATTCCAATATTGAGGAAATCATTGCTGAACTTGGGTGCTTGTGAAATGGATACTTCCAACACAAGCATCCAGACTACTAAACAAATAAAAATTCTCATAGACTATGATCTCAATAGCAAATATATGATATTTTTTTATAATATGTAAATTTAATGAGCAAGGAATGAAAAGTTCCCTATTTCATCAGAGCTTTGAATGCCTGCTTTGAAATGTAATACTTGCTGTTTGGCCCCTATCATCACTAATCATCAATCGATGTTGACCCATCCGCAAAGAAGTTTGCAGTGTATGACTATTCAAGGTTGTGCCAAGAAATGCATCATCTAAAAACCAAAAAAGCCTTGCTTCAGGATTTTTGTGGGTTGCTTTAAATATGATTTGATTTTTGGCTAAATCCAGATCTACCGGTATATAGATTGAACTGGATTGCATAGGGTATATAATCTCAAGTTCTTTGTCTTTGTATGCATCTGAATTCTGACAATCTTCCCGCCATGGTGGAAGTGAAGCATAGGACAAATGATGCTGCTTGTAAAAATATTCCATGATAGGACTCAAAACAAAAAACAAATCAGCTTGAGCTTCCGGGTCACATGCTTTTGTTACACGATACCTTTTGCTCTTGTCAAGATAAAACTGTTTATGATACTTGCACAAACCAAACGAAGTGGCCTGATGGACTGTCCAAACGGTATCTAAATCTTTACAATACATCGATTTTTCCATTCCACTATGAAGACAGACGATATTTGGATACATGATGTCGATCGGTCGTTTCCAATTCGCACTCATTTTTAAATGTGCTGCAAGATCAAACAACAAAGGAGCTGCAGTATGAACACCAATTAAACCGGGTCTTCCCAGACCATTTGAATTACCAATCCAAACTACAAGGGTGATGTCGGGAGAAATACCAACACACCACGCATCTTTAAATCCAAAGGACGTGCCAGTTTTCCAGGAAATTTCTTTGGCTATATTCAAACGATCAAAAGGCAATTCATTCCATAAATCCGGTGCCCCTTTCATTAAATCAAACATTTGGAAAATCGCTGGAATTTTTAATACTTCCCGATATTCAACATCCCATAAATTGGATTCATCGGTTTTTAATAAACTCAGGTCTTTACGGAACTTCCATTTTCGACGATCAGATTCGGCATGATATTGATTGTATTGAAATGCAAGATTCGAATATACCTTAGCCAATTCCCAGACAGAAACTTCACCACCTCCCAATATCAGACTCAAACCATAATGATCTGATGGTTTTTTAAAGGACGTAAATCCCAAATTTTGCAATTTATCATGAAATCCACTTAAGCCATATTCCTTTAATAGTCGCACGGCCGGGATGTTCAGAGATTGCTGAAGTGCGTCTCTTGCAGTGACTGCTCCATAATAGGATTTCGTAAAATTTTGAGGGGAGAAATTACCATAAGTAGTCGGTATATCTTCCATCAATTTTCCAGCATGCACAATACCTTTTTCTATAGCGGCAGCGTATAGTAGCGGTTTTAAAATACTACCAGAACTTCTCAAAGAATGAATATTATTGACCTGTTGATTAAGAATTGTGTCGTCTTTATTCTGTGAATTAGGAATGTAGCTCAATACTTTGCCCGTATTGTTATCTACAACCAAAACTGCAAGATTGTGGATTTCATTACCTCTGAATAACTTTGCATGCGGACGAATGATTTCTTGCAATTGCAATTGTAAATTCAAATCAATACTTGTATAAAATCGATATTGATGCGGATAGTTATTTATCAAATCGTCCAAAAGTCCTTGTGAATGTTGAGGAATTAAATGCAAAGTTTCAGGCAATGGTTCCTGGAGCGCCAATTCTAATTCATTTGCATTTATATATGCTTTCTTTAAGAGTTCATGCAACAGTCTATTGCGTTTATCGAATAACAAGTGTCGATTTCTTTGCAAGTGCAACCAGGATGGTTGGTTTGGCAATACAGCCAACAATGCAGCTTCGGCCCAACTTAATTCGCGATGATTTCGTTGAAAATACCTCCACAAAGCAGCATCCAAGCCAACTACATTTCCACCATATGGTGCAAAACTTGCATAATAGCAAAGAATATTTTTCTTGGAATAATTGAGTTCCAAACCTACAGCGTACCAACATTCAATCAACTTATTCCATAAACTTCTGTTCTTGTGTTTGCATAATAATCTTGCAAGCTGCATGGTTATGGTGGATCCACCACTACTGATTTCTCCTCTTTTCAAATTTAAATAAATGGCCCTTCCGATCGCTATGGGATCAATTCCTAAATGCAAATCAAACCTTTTATCTTCATATTGTTTGAGACAGGTCATATAACGATCAGGAAGGTCGTCGACGGGAGAAAATCTCCATTGACCATCACGACTTAATCGCGCTCCTAATAATTGATTTGAACTATCGTATACTACCCTTGCATAATGTTGCCTTTGCAATAATTCAGGTGCTGCTACCATAGCAGAAATCAAGAATATAATGATGAGGAGCAAAGCCCAAAACGCACACTTAAATCCTATGGATTTATTGGTAACGAATCTCGATAGACGGCGTACTGACTCTTGCATAAACAGAAGGATCATACATGGATTCACAAACGATGAGTGGTGTAGAAAATTTTCCAGCAAAACTTGCATGCAGCGGAAAACTTAGTCTTAATACTTTACCTGATTGCAAGTCAAAATAAGTTTTGACTTGATGATCTCTAAAATCCTGATAATCTACACCTTCAGGTATTGTATAGACACCACCGATACGTTCGTTGATCACTTCAAATGTAGATGGAAAATTAATAGTAAGCGCCATATTATTCATGAGTCCGATAAAATTTGTCAGGCGCACTTCAACAATAGCTTCCAGTTGATCGCCTGGTTTTATTGTTTTACCATTTCCCGATTTGTTACTGATTTTGGTGTTCAATTGAATGCCTTTCATATCTCTCACATTTTCCAAAAGGGGCTCGATACCTGCTTGAATAATGTTTACGGATAAGGGAAGGTTCGAAAGATTTTTAAAAATTAATTTATTGTCATTAGTAGTATTCAAATCGACCGAAAAGTAGTTCGAATTCATATGAATACTCTCATTTTTTCCATTCCATTGATAATCAAATTTAATTGGACTTGCCAATTTTTGACCATACAATTCAGCAACTGCTTGCAACACAAAAGACAGCTCCTGAGTATTCAAGTATTCTATCCCCCGATCAGTATCTAAAATTCTACTGAGGAGTTTATAGGCTTCCTGCTTTTTTCCAATCAAACTAAAGACTTGTGCATATACCGCTTCATCTCTGTATGTTGATCCAAAACTTTGATCATACTCCCGATAAGTTGCAATGATCGGTGCTTCCGAAGCCAGCAATTTTAAGGCTAGATCTTGTTTGCCACTTAAAAAATATGCAGCCGATAAAAAGGCAGTAGCTACTGTATTTCTTTCTTTCAATTGATACATCAAATTCATCGCCGCATACGCTGGCTTACCGTAAAGCGCTAAAGAAAATAGTTTATATGCCAAAACTTTCTGCTTCCAAGGGTACAACATCAGATCTTTTGTCTCAATGGCATTTAAGCTTGAAGATTGATACTTATACCACTTATCTAGCATATCACCCGGAATGTAAAACCCAGAATTTTTTGCAGAAATTAAGAAATGGCCTGCATAGGTGGTATTCCATTCACTCACATCTAACATTCCCGACCAATAACTGAATCCGCCATTGGCTTGTTGAAATCTTCGCAATTTGTCAATTCCGGTAGTAATGTTTGCGTTAATTTTATTTTTATCCTCCTGATTTAAATCGAGTAATTTATGGAGTAAGCTTTGTGGAAACAGAGCAGATAAAGTTTGTTCAAGACAACCATGAGGATATTGAATCAGACGCTCCGTCATATATTTCATAGACATCCCTTTTAGTGTAGAAACTTCCAATACTATTTTTCGAGTGCCTTGCATACCATAGGCTTCGAATGTAAGAATTGCGGCCTTTCCGGCTTCGATCCACAAACTAGTATATTTATGGGTTTCTGGATTTGGATTGTCAATTTTGATTTGAATTTCATGCTGCGCTTTGATGCCGTTTGCTTCTGCCGTAACTTTAAAATTCGATACACCCAATTCACCATTCGCTCTAACTTTAAAGTAAATTACATGTTCGCCAGTCCTATCCACTTGTATTTGCTTTGACGATTTGTCTAATATTTGTATGGGTCCATTTGTATGCAACTGCACATGGATCGATTTAAGTTTTGGGTCTGTCACAAAAACAGTAACCGGAACACTTAATAGATCATTATAACTCAATGACCTTGGCAACGCCAATTGAATCATTAATTCTTTTTTGACTGGAACTGACTTTTCCACAGAACCAGCAGCTTTTTCGGAATTGGCAATCAGCATTACACGGACTGCCCCCGTGTAATTTTCGAGTTTAAAAGTATGTTTGTTTTTTTTGCCCTTTTCAAGAACATGTGGACCTGAAGCTAAAATAACAGGCTTAAATCTTTTAACATTATTGAGCTCTTTACTATTTAGTCCCATATCTCCACCAATGCTGAATATTTTTTCAAATTCCCCATCCAGGTTTCCAATCACTTCATCATAATTATCCCAGGTCATTAATGCCAGTGCTTCTTTAGCCATCAGGTCGTCATAGGGTTTTGGTGTTTTAAATCGCGTAAGATTTAATAAACCTTCATCAACAATAAACAACTGGTATGCAAATTCTTTGGCCATCTCTTCGCTGACCTCAACAACAAAGCTTTCGTCAGGTTTAAGTAGTTCAGGCATTACGAGTTTGGGTAGAAGCTTTTTGTCTTTATCTTCAATTTTTAGTGGAATAATTCCAAATAAGCGAAGTGGCAAGTCGTTTAATTTATGCTGACAAGGCTGTATATAACTCACATCGACATAAATATTAGGTGCCATTCCGGATTCAAGAGAAATCTGATAAGTGGTTTGACCTGCGCTAGCAGCAATCATTTCGCTTTTGATGATTTTATTTCCTTTTATAATATTGATGGTATATGTACCTGCTGAAGCGCCTGGTAGCGTCAGATGCGCGACTTCTCCTATTTGATATAAATCTTTGTCTGCTTTGAAATGTAATATATTCACAAAATTTTTTGCCTTGTCATCAGATGGCCATCCTGTATAGAAATAATCTCCAGTCTGGTATTGATTGTTCTGATGAATAAGCTTTACAAAATATCTGTCGTATTCATCCAATTGAATATTAAAGGAGGCTATTCCATTTCGATCAGTTGTTAGTTTTTCCGATTTTATTTTTGTTTTTAAACTAGCTCCCTGGTAATAACTTGGAAAACCAGTCCGCATTTCATACCACCATTCATGACTGACCTTATACAACTCAGCGATTACAGTTCTGCCAGACAAAGCTTGTCCCGAAGCACTGACAGCTACTATTTTTATACTTTGTGGTTTTCCTCTTTCTAGACTTTTATAACCGTATGGGCCCTCAGGTATTTGAATTCCCAGATATTCATCAAACATTTGAATATTCAAAGGGTAATAATCTGTATTAAGTATTCCTGAAGATTCAGTAATCAAACTTATTAAATTGCCTTTTATATCTCCGGTCGTGTGCGTCAGAGGCAAGTCAATTCCGTTGGTTATAAATTTCCCGTTTTGATCCAGATTTCCTTTAAATACTTCCAATTCCCCTTCGACAACAGGAGTTTCAGGATTTATAAATTTATAATCGCGATACTTTTCAAAATACGGCTCTACAAGTTTATACTTTAGTTTGATCTGAGCATCCAATGAAGCAGCTTCCTGTCCATGCAACCAAAGCGCCTGCAAACTAAAATCGCGTTTAAGCGCATGCACATTTGTATTTTCTTTTAAATCCCAGTTGACTTTTATATTGTTTGGTTTGATCGTTTCTACTTGCAGATTTTTATGAAAATCCAATTGCCCACAATTGATTTTAGCGATATATGTTCCTGTAATATCGTTTCCATCGATGGGTATTTTAAATGCATAAAGTCCCATTATTGGCGCAGCAAGCGTTGATTTATAAATCAGCTTTCCTTTGGGATTCAACACGGTGAGATTTACCGGAAATTTTTGTCCCGAATGAGTTTCATCAAATAAAATTGCATTCAAATAAATTGTATCTCCAGGTCTCCAAACGCCTCTTTCTGTATAAACAGATATTTTTATACCATCTTTATTAAGTACTCCTTCCGTTTCAAATTCAGATTGCGAAATTGATTTTCCGGGTTCCAATTCCAGATAAGCTATTTGCTGATTCCACTCAGCCGTAGCATACATTACATTGCCAACAATTGAAGCCTGGTGCATTCCAGAAGCATCTGTCAGTCCTTCTTTTAATAATTGTAATTGCTTATCGTATAATTTTATATTTACATTCTTCAATGGTTTGCCACTTTGTAAGTCATATACAAATGTGTAACAAATGCCATCCATATCCATGGACTTTACTGAAATACCCAGATTAGATGCATATAGCGTTCTTTTTGCAAAATGTTCGCTATAATAATAACTCAAACTGCAAGGATCGTCTGCAGAACCATAATCATAGCCTGCCAAATAATCGTAATATGCAAAATCTCTCCAGGTAGACTTAAACTTAGGATCCCCGGAATCGTCAGTAAAAAAATCTTCGGGGATCTCAGGCAATTTCTGAGCACAAATATATTCTGTGTAGGAAGGTCTGAAGCTTAGCCGCAATTGGTACATCGCTCCAGGTTCTGTTGCGATCAATTTGCTCAAATCAAGTCCATAGCGCTTCCATGCATCGCGATTAGATCCCGGAGATAAGTTTTCCAACTGAATAGTTTGTTGTTTCACAACCCTACCCAATCGCACCAACTGATAATTGTCATTTTGACTACTAAAATTTAAATGCAAATCATATAAGACGTTATTTTTAAAAATTTTAAATACTTCAACATCAATAGCTTTTAAATTGATGGCTTCAAAAGGCAAAATAAGCTGTTCGTTAAAAGGTAATACAGATCCATTGGATACAAATCTGATTTGAGGCTTCTGTTCTACTAAGTTGTAAGGAAGCCAATGATCAGAATTTAATTCCTGGCCAGATGCTGAGCGCACTAATTTAAGCACTTTAAATTTCCCCTCTTTCGGAATCTGAGCTTCGGATAAATCAAGCTGAATACAATCTTTTTCTTTATTCAGGCCCGTTGACAGATGAAATGTATCCACTTGAATCAATCCTTGAATATCCTGTAATGGATCCAATAAATTTGAAAAGTAGATTTTGTAGGCAGCTGCTTCTTTATCCATTCTCTCAATGCCCGTGATGGTAAATTCTGATTTTGATGGAATGATCAGTTTCTCTTTTTTTATAGAAGGGCTTTTGATATCCTCAGGCAGTTCGAGACTCATCAATAACTCATAAGCTTGATCCATTTTTTGAATATTCCCGATCATTAATTCCATAATATCCGGATCCTGTTCTGATGGATGCACATTTATACTACAGTCGTTGGCATGTGGTCCTTCGATTCGAATCATTTTTTGAAGAGCTTCGGGTTCTACTTTATCATTCAAGCGCAATTGAGCCGATACATACATTTTGTGAGGATCAGTTAAATCCACACGTGGGATTCCCCATTTAACGAGAATGCTTAAGGGAATATAATGAAAGCGAAAACCCGCCCATCGCAGCTCATCCTGAATTTCAGGAAAAAGCGATTTCAAGTCTAATGTTAAATTATGATTCTGAACTGAAATATCGCTCTGTCGTTTTGGTCGAAATTCTATTCGCGAGCTGGTAATCCAAATAAATTCACCTTGTAATTCTGGTTGAATTTCAAATTTGGCATCACTCCAGACTTTGCCAATTTCATTCATGTCCACCACCGCTTTTGTAAACTCGATCGTAAAGCCTGAACCTCGATCCAATTGTTCAGAAGAATATGCGGCTATATAATCTTTATATAAATGATTGTTTTCGGCAACCCATATCACCTTTTTATCAGAACACGAAAGCAACAGCATCCATGTAAGCAATAAGGAAAAGAAATGCTTTAAATACATTTTTTTAATTTGTTGTTATACTTTAGACAATTTAAGGATCAATTCCATATACAAATCTTCTTCCCTGGCAGCACCAGTGTTCATGCCTTTAGATTTTAAGTCATACTGTTTTAAAATATCAATTGCTTTTTCAATGGATTGCATCGAATATTTAGATGAAGCATCTCTATATTCCTTAAGAAAACTCTTGAATGGCAATTTGACAATTTTATTGAGCGCTTCATCATCTAATCGAGCATAAGTTTTGGTGAGCCAGATCCTTTGAAAATGATTAAAGAGTGCACCAATGGTCATCACAAATGGATTAGATTTTAATTGACCGGCCATGTTTTTAGCAATCCAATACGATTTAGGTTTGTCGCGCAAACTCAATGCACGTTGCAACTCAAATACATTAAATTCTTTACTTATCCCGATAAACTTGGAAATCATCTGAACATCAATCTTTTCTCCTTTGTTCGCATTTATTTTAAGCTTATTTAACTCGTTTTGGTAGGTAGCCAAATCATTTCCAATAGATTCTACTAAAAGAACCAATGCCGATTCCTCCATTTCAAGATCCAGATCTTTGGCCATCATTTTTACAAACTCTTGTATCTGGTAATCACTGAGCGCTTTAAATTCAAAAAAAACCGATCGTTCTTTTGCTTCTTTCATCCATGCAGACCTGCCATCAGGTTTCTTTGAAAAAACCAACATTAACAGGCACTGCGGATTAGGACGCCTTAAAAACCCCAAGAGCGCTTCCATGTTCTTCAATTCATGGGCATCTTTGACGATAATCAGTTTTCGGTCTGACATAAATGGATATTCACGAGCTAAATCTACCAGAGCCTGGGTCGTGAGATCTTTTCCATAAGCGATCAGTTGATTAAAATCCTGATGTTCTTTAGGAATAAATTGTTCTTGTAATGTTTTAACTATAGCATCTGTAAAAAACAACTCTTCAGAATAGATTAAATAAACGGGTTTAAATTCCCCTTTCAATATTTCTTTTATAAATTGCTTATAATCCATGTTAACAATTGATCTTGTAAAGTTAAGTCTGACAGCTTTATCTTTAAGGCTTAATTGTAAAGAAGATGCCTGAAAAACTGATATTTATTACGAATGATGATGGAATTTTTGCACCCGGCTTACATGCTCTGATTAAAATCGCAAAATCATTTGGCAAGGTTGTCGTAATTGCCCCAAACAGCCCACAGTCAGGTATGGGGCACGCCATAACCATTCACCAACCCATCCGGCTTCACAAATTAAAAAATTTCCAAGATGTTGAAGCATATGAGTGTTCAGGCACTCCCGTTGATTGCGTTAAATTGGCGAAAAATGTAGTTTTAAAAGATCAAAAAATAGATATTTGTTTATCTGGGATCAATCACGGCTCAAACGCTTCTATCAACATCATTTATTCGGGCACCATGTCCGCGGCTATGGAAGCATCTTTGGAAGGAATCCCCTCCATTGGATTTTCCTTACTCGATTATTCATTTGAGGCTGATTTTATGGCATGCGAATCTTTTATTAAAGCTATTCTTGAAACAGCTTTGAACAACGGAATCAAAAATTGCAATTTATTGAGTGTCAATATACCTAAATTAGAAGCTCATCAAATTAAAGGAATCAAAGTTTGTAAACAAGCGGAAGGACGTTGGGATGAAGAATTCAAAGAAGCCAAAGATCCCCGCGGTGAAAGTTATTATTGGCTCACCGGTAAATTTGTAGCCGAGGAGCCTAAGGATGATACAGATATCTGGGCTTTAAATAATGGCTTTATCAGCATTGTACCTTCAGGCCATGATTTGACGGTTTACCCGGCCATTCCATCCAACAAACATTTTGAAATGACTAAAAAGCCGATCTCTCTAATTTCAGAATCATCATAAAATATTTGCAAACAAACTATAGTCTGGATTTATGTTCGAAAATATTTATCAATATAACAAAACCTGGATTGGGCTCATCATTGGCATACTTGTTCCCTTCACAGCTTACGGAATACTTTTGAGTCTTTATGATCAATTAGACCAATGGGAAGTATTCAATCCGGTAGGACTGACAGCCACTTTCAGAGAGCGCACTGTCGCTCTGTTTGCCCTGGTTTGCAATGTGCTTCCTATGCAAATTTTTGGGAAAAGGCATATGTTATTTGCAATGAGGGGCCTGATTTTTCCAACATTGATATATGTAGCTTTGTGGATGTATTATTATGGACTTGATTTGCTTGGATGAATAAGCCATTTAAAATTTACATCATTGCCGGAGAAGCTTCTGGTGATTACCATGCAGGCATGCTTCTCAAGGCTCTCAAAGAACTGAATCCTCAAATTGAAGCCAAAGGCTGGGGTGGAAATTCACTCAAAGCTGCAGGTATGGAAATAGAAATACCTTATGAAAAGACAAATTTCATGGGCTTTGTTGAAGTCATCAAAAACTTAGCTTACATTTTAAAATTATTCAAAACTACAAAAAAGTCAATCCAAAATTTCAAGCCCGATTTATTGCTACTGGTCGATTATCCCGGTTTTAATTTAAGAATGGCGCAATGGGCAAAACGTCAAAATTTACCCGTGTTTTATTTTATTGCTCCACAAATTTGGGCATGGAAAGAATCCAGAATTAAAATTATACAGGAATGTGTACAAAAACTATTTGTGATACTTCCCTTTGAAAAAGAATATTTTAGCAAATTCAATATACCAAGCTCATACCACGGTCATCCATTGATGGAACGCATTGCAGTTTTTAAATCGGCAATCGGTTTCAGGAAGCAATGGAATCTGAATAACAAATCCATCATCGCTATTTTGCCCGGCAGCCGCAAACAGGAAATTCAATTATTATTGCCTGACTATTTGGATGCTGTAAAAGGAGAATGTAAATACCAGGTTGTGATAGCAGGAATGCAACAACATCGCGAACTCTATCATCAAATACTAGAATCAAAAAAAATGAATTTTCCCATCGTTTACGATGATATGTATTCATTGCTCAAACACAGTAAAATGGCAATGGTTACATCAGGTACTGCCAGTCTTGAAACAGCATTATTTGGCGTACCTGAAGTGGTGTGTTATAAAGGAAATATATTCTCCTACTGGATTGCACTTAAATTGGTAAAAATTAAATTCATTGCATTAGCCAATCTTATCGTCAATAAGAAGATCGTGGTAGAACTCATTCAAAATGAATGTAATCCTGATCGAATTCGTTCAGAAATTGATAACTTAAAAAATCCGCAGTACCGAAATACTGTCAAATTAGAATTGAAAATATTACAGGCAAAGCTGTTCGAAATTGGATGTTATCAAGAGATCGCAAAAGATTTTATGAATTCCATTTCTACTTTAAAAAACGAAAGATGAGTTTACTTGACAAATTAATCTGGGACAGTGCCAAGAGAAAACAAGAAATGCAGCAATTCTCTGCAAATATTAATTGGAGCTATAACGAACTCGGGAATCCGGGAATCATCAAGCAATTAAAACAATTTAAATTATTCAAAACAGGCAGCTCCCGTAAAATAAAAAATGTAATTTATCATCAAGAATTGCAAACCAACTACCATATTTTTGACTACCAATATGAAATCAATACCGGCAAATCGAGCCACGTTTACAGACAAAGCGTTTTTTTTGGAGATTCTAAACTTTTATCACTTCCCGAGTTTTATCAAAAACCTGAAGATTTTTTGGAAAAGTTGATGCAATTTCTTGGAATGGATGATATTGATTTTGAAAAATTTCCAGAGTACTCAGATAAATATCATCTCAAGGGAGAATTTGAATCAGTCATAAGATATTATTTCTCAGAGGATATCCTCACCTTACTCTCCAATCAGTTCAGACTGCATATGGAAGGAATGCATTATTATTTTATTCTATACCAGAATAAGAAAATTATACCGGCTGTACAGTTGGAATCTTTTAAAAATCTTGGTTTGATGTTATCCGAATTATTCCATGCAAAATCCTCCGAAGCTTCTGACTTACTCAACACCTGAGTGCAAGGTCTTTAAGTTGTTTTGGCCTTCTTTTTAACGACTTTCTTTTTATTTAATTTATCAAAAGCATTTGGAACCTGCTCTTCAACTATGGCTTTGAATTCTTCGACGGTCATTTTTGATGCCATTTCTGAAGTCACTTTTTCGCCATTCTTTTTGGGGAGATTAATGATCTTTTTACCAAACTTTATAAAGGGTCCCCATCTTCCATTTTCAACGGTTATTTTGAGCTCATCAAATTTGTGAATAAATCTATTAGCTTCTTTATCTTCTTTGGCATCAATTAAAGGAATCGCCTGATCCAGGGTCAAGTTATCAAAATCAATTCTCCGAGGAATATTTACAAATAAACCATTCCATTTGACATAAGGACCGAATCGTCCTTTCCCCTTGGTGATAGGTAAATCTTTGTGATAGCCAATAGGTGCATCTTCAATTTCCTTCACTTTAATCAGCTCAATGGCTTTCTCAATGGGTATTTCCAATGGATCAATATCTTTTGGAATTGAAATGAATTGCTCATTAAATTTGATGTATGGACCAAATCTCCCCGCACCTACGACAACTTCCTGTTCCTTATAATTTCCTAGTGTTTTTGGAAGTTTAAACAAATCCAAAGCATCTTGAAAATTGATGGTTTCCATACTTTGGCCAGGTCTCAAATTTGCAAACAACGGTTTTTCATCTTCCTTCATTTCATCTCTATCACCCAATTGAACAACAGGTCCAAATCTCGTCAATTGCACCAAAACTTTTTTTCCAGACACGGGATCAATGCCTAAATCCCTTCTTCCTTTGGCTCGTTCGCCTTGCTCCATCACGACATCGACGTTCTTATGAAATGGCCAATAAAATTCTTCGATCATGTGTACCCAATCCATTTTACCGTCGGCGATTTCATCAAATTCCTTTTCAATTTCAGCCGTAAAACCGTAATTGATGATATCCGGAAAATGCTCTGCCAGATAATCACAAACAATTGAACCAATGTCTGTTGGATACAGGTGATTTTTACTTGCTCCTGTGATCTCAGATTCTTGTTTACTTAAAATTTTTCCATCTTTTAGTGTCCATGTTTGGTAAATTCTTTCTGTACCGGTTCTGCTTTCTTTGACTACATACCCCCGGTTCTCTTCCATAATTTTACTGATCGTCGGTGCGTAGGTAGAAGGACGTCCAATTCCCAATTCTTCCAATTTTTTAACCAGACTTGCTTCAGTATAACGCGATGGAGGCCTGCTAAACCTTTCTTGGACGAGTATTCGCTGATAATTTAATAAATCATTTATTCTTAGTGGCGGCAGAATGGAGGCCTGTTCTTCATCTTCGTCGTCACTGGATTCAAGGTAAAGTTTTAAAAATCCATCAAAAAGTAAGACCTCTCCAGTTGCCACAAATTTGCGTTCCTTCACTTTAGAAATGGAAATATCTACCTGTGTTTTTTCCAATTCCGCAGCAGCCATCTGTGATGCCATGGCTCTTTTCCAAATTAAATCATACAATTTTTGTTGATCTGAATCTTCTCCAGCAGCTTTTAAATCCATATAACTGGGACGAATAGCCTCGTGTGCTTCCTGAGCTGATGCATTTTTGGTCTTATACTGCCTGGTATGCACATATTTTATACCAAATTGATTTTCAATTTCTTTAGCCATTTCAGTCAAAGCTGTTTGACTTAAATTGGTTGAATCCGTTCTCATGTAGGTAATCCAACCACCCTCGTACAATTTTTGAGCAGCAGACATGGTGCGATTTACTCCAAATCCCAATTTTCTACTTGCTTCCTGTTGTAAAGTTGAAGTTGTAAATGGCGGTGCAGGATTGCGTTTTAAAGGCTTTATATCTACCTTTTCAACTTTGTATTCGGAGGATACACAAGATTTTAAAAAATTTTCAGCATCCGCTGCCAATTTAAATTTATGATCCAATGTCGCCTTTATCGGAGTTACATTCTGGTCCGCTTTTTGAAAAAGTGCATCTACTTTGAAATATGCATCTTGTTTAAAATCATTGATTTCCCTTTCCCGATCCACGACGAGTTTAACGGCAACAGATTGCACTCTTCCGGCCGATAACTTATTTCTTACTTTGCGCCATAGAATTTCACTCAATTCAAAACCCACCAAGCGATCCAATACTCTTCTTGCTTGCTGCGCATTCACCAGATGTAAATCGACCATTCTGGGCTGTTGCACAGCTTTTTGAATTGCAGTCTTAGTGATTTCGTGAAAGACAATTCGTTTCACAATCTTAGGATCGAGCCCAAGCACTTCGCACAAATGCCAACTTATAGCTTCTCCTTCGCGGTCCTCGTCAGTTGCGAGCCAGACTTCATCAACCTTGGAAGCCCAGTCTTTCAATTCCTTAACGACTTTCAGCTTTTCCGGTGAAACGATGTATTTTGGTTGGAATTTGTTTTGGATATCAATTCCTTTGGCACCTTTATCCAAATCGCGGATATGACCATAACTCGATTTGACTTTGAAGTCCTTACCGAGGAATTTTTCGATTGTTTTAGCTTTAGCGGGTGACTCTACAATCAGCAGTTTATTTGCCATTCAGTGTCTTTATTTTCTGATAAATTTCGGGCAAAGCTAATTTGTTTTTAATAACCCTCTGCATTTTATGAGTTTCCAACTTATTGTGTGGCGCTGTTTTTTTATCGAAGCTCTTTTGGATTTATTCACATATTATGCTGATTTTCAATATGTACAGGCTTGTTATTTTAATTTGAAACCGCAAAAACCACCGGTCAAAGTCGATTTAAATTTTGTTCCTAAACACCTATTCACTTATTCCCGATGCTCCTGTTTGGGGGGTTTCTCAAAGCTTTGGGGTTTGGACTTTCTCAACCTTTCCAAATGCTCTTTTTTTCGCTTTTGGACATAGCCTTGAATGAGTGCATCTTCTGAAATTACTTGCCCATTGAGATGCCTGTACCAAGACCGAATAAGAAGATCCATCATGTCATCAGGAAAACTAAGTCCTTTCGATTTCAGATGCTCCATGAGCCTGCTTCCTTCACCTAGCCCCCAGTGAATTTGCATCCAACGACCTAAACTAAAATGAAGTTTGCTCGCTACTGTATCCTCATTGGCTTCCAGCAAGCCTAAAGCCATTTTGTTTTCGGTAAGTTTATCCAATTCAAGCATGGCATCTGGTATGTCCTTGGGAATGTAAACATCATTGATTCGTTCTTTGGCAATTCTTTCCTTATATATGCTAAGAATTTCTTCTTTATTATCTTGTGCTTTTGCAAACACCGTACAAATTGCCATAAAGACTATACCCAAAATCCATTTATTCATTTGAATCTCTTTAATATTTGTCATGCCAAATTCAACAAATGATGAACGAAAATTTCCATGGTTAAATTTTACAATCCTAATTGTAATATCATTTTCAATATTGTGGCTAATTCAGGATTATCTGGCATTTTTCATGAGCTTATTAGTTCCCCTTATCTCCCTTTTTATCCTGATCATCAGTTTGATTGTTGAATATCTGGAAAAATCAAATGTTCCCAAATGGTATTATAAACTTCTTTTGCTTCTCATCATCCTGCCCATATTAACAGGATTACTCTTCTCAGGTTTAAATCACTTTGAATTTACATGGCAAACGATTGATTTTTGAAGCAGTTTCAACGAAAAATGGATATTCAAATTATGCTGCTTCTCCTGGCATGGATACGATTGCTCAATTTTGCAGATGGTCTAATTATGAATAAGAAGCTTTGTGAATATTGTTCTAATTGTTCTTAGCAAAAAACTTTATGTAAATGCTGTACAAAACAAATGCAATGATGGCACCTTCCATAAAACCTGCCATCACATCAAAGGGAAAATGTACACCCACATAGACTTGCGAAAATCCAACCAAAGCCGCCCATAAGAGTAAGAAATGCCGCCACAGGCTTTTGCGAAACCAAAGAAATAAAAAAACTGCCAATCCCATATGGTTTGTAGCATGGGAAGAAGGAAAACTATATCCACCACTGCAATCGATAGCAGCTTGGTATGTTTCGTTAAAAAAGCTTTCATTACAAGGGCGTTGCCTTTGGACAGATTTTTTGATAAGATTGCTGTTTAATTGATCTGTAATGGTAATAAGCAGAATACACATCAATAGCACTTTCCAGGCCTCTTTACCATAATTAAAAAATAAAAAAGAGAGCAAAAAAACATAGAGTGGTATCCAGGTATGTTTATCCCTGAATAAAACAAACCAATAGTCAAGCATTGGATGTCGCATATATTGTTGGACCCAACTGAAGCATTCATGGTCGAGTATATTAATCCAATCCATAACTTCAGGATTTCGTTTTTTGAAAAATGAGAATCATTCGTTCCGAAACATCAGCTTCAAATTTCTCTAATTTATAATTGCCAAACGAATGCAGAAATTTCATTTCGAAGGGTTCAAAAAGTGTTATTAAATCATTCACTTTGTATAATCTCACTTGTTCCTTGAAATTCAAAATCTTGCCATGGTCATTGATATATATTTCTTTGCGAACATAATTTGGGTGGAGCGTCCTGAAAATATTAAAATTTATGCCTTCTTTTTCAAACTCATCATTAGGGATAAAATTTTTAGTGAGTTCATGGGGATTTAAATAATCGATAACCAAATATGCACCCCATTTAAGATTTGCGGCCATACTACGGGCTGCACTTTTTTCATCAGAATAGGATTCAAAATATCCGAAACTGGTAAAAAGGCTAAGCACAGCGTCAAAATAATTGATTCTGAAAAGCCTGCGCATATCGTGCTTGTAAAAATGGAGGTTTTCATTCTGAAACTTTAAATTTTCCTCTATCTTTTTAATAGAAATGTCAATTCCGGTTACATCATAGCCCAATTCCATAAAAGCATTTGAATATCTGCCCCGCCCACAACCTACATCCAATATTTTGGCCAATGGTTGCAATTTTAAATAGGTCGATAGCGTCAGACCAAACTGATTGGCTTCTTCAATATCCCTTTGATTATATAGTAATTTATAGTAATTTGTTTCAAACCACTCTTCAAACCATTGTTTTCTCATGTCGCAATTCCGAGATTAGGAATAGATGTTATTCAAACCGGATTGACCACCACTCCCAGCCTTGAAATGGCAGTCATTCATTCGGGAGCTGATGGCGGCATCATGATGAGCGCAAGCCATAACCCGGGAGACTGGAATGCCTTAAAACTATTGAATCAAAAAGGTGAATTTATTTCAGAGGAAGATGGATTATGGATCAAATCTCAAAGCCAATTTCCAATAAATAGCTTCTCAAAGGTTCATGAACTTGGCAATCGAATATTTGTCCATGATTCGATCGAAAAGCATGTACAGGCAATCATTGCGCATCCATTGGTAAATACAGACGCCATACGGGAGAGAAAATTCAGAATAGCTGCAGATTGTATAAATTCTACAGGAGCATTGGCATTACCAGTATTATTTGATGCTCTGAATGTCGATTATCAGTTAATGAATGCAAATAATTTTGGAAATTTTGAACATAATCCTGAACCCCTTGCGGAGCACTTGCAAGAACTTATGGAATTGACAAAATCCCAATTTGATTTGGGTGTGGCAGTCGACCCGGATGTCGACCGATTGGCTTTAATCGATGAACAAGGTAAATATTTCGGAGAAGAATATAGTTTGGTGGCTGTAGCTGATTATGTACTCGAAAAAAGGCCAGGTAATACCGTTTCCAACTTATCGAGCTCGAGAGCACTTCGCGATTTAACACTTCAAAAGGGAGGAAAATATTTTGCATCTCCGGTTGGCGAAGTACATGTCGTTCATAAAATGAAGGAAATGAATGCGGTCATTGGAGGTGAAGGCAACGGAGGAATTATTTTACCGGATTTGCACTATGGCCGGGATGCCTTAATAGGCATTGCATTGGTTTTGTCCAATCTTTGCCTGAAAAACTGCACTTTATCAGCACTCAAAAAATTTTACACGGAATACGCAATGCAAAAAGACAAATTGCAACTAGATTCCAATACCAATACAGACGAACTTTTCCAATATCTGAAGGAAAATTATTCGGAATATTTAATCAATACAATAGATGGAATGAAAATAGATTTTGAAGATGGTTGGGTCCATATTCGAAAATCAAATACCGAAGCTATTATTCGTATTTATAGTGAAGCTACAAGCCCAGCGCTTGCTATAGAATATGTTGAACACATGAAATCATTGATCATCCAATATAATTCCTGAATCATGGCCAAACCCCGTTTTTATTTTGATCATGCCGCCACTACCCCATTACTTCCTGAAGTCAGAAACTATCTCCTTGAAATTTCTGAAAAGTATTACGGCAATCCGTCCTCAACGCATGCAGAAGGAAGGGCCTCCAGGAGTTTTATTGAAGAATCCAGAAAATCGATCGCTAAAAACATAGGTGCAAATCCTTCCGAAATATTTTTTACGGCATCCGGTAGCGAATCCAATAACCTTATTTTAAAAAGCGCTGCAGAAACACTTGGAGTAAAACGCGTCATCAGTACAAAAATTGAGCATTCTTGCAATCTCCAATGTTTTGAATGGCTGCAAAAGCACCATATGGCAGAGATTCAATTTTTGGATGTGGATATACATGGGAGAATTTCGCTGGATCAACTTGAATCCTTGTTAAAGGCATCTGAGAACAAAACTCTTGTTTCACTGATGCACGTAAATAATGAAATTGGCACCATAGCAGATCTCCAGCAAATCTCAAATTTATGTAGACAATACAATGCCTTATTTCACAGTGATACAGTACAAGGAATGGGATTCTCTACATATGATCTTCGGGAAATACATATTGATTTCCTGAGTGGATCCGCACACAAATTTTATGCCCCCAAAGGTTGTGCATTTGTATATATCAAAAATCAACATATCCTAAAGCCCATTATACATGGTGGAGCACAGGAACGAAATATGCGGGCTGGAACTGAGAATATTTATGGAATTGGAACCATGAGTTTCGCACTCAATTATTGCACTGAAAATATGGCCGTTCGACTTACACAATTACATGAACTAAAATCCCGATTTATAGACGGAATTTCTAAAATTGTACCCGGTCTTGAGTTCAACTCTCCGATTGAAAACTGTTCTCCAAAAATTGTTAATATCCAATTCCCGTGGTTTGAAGGCAATGAATTGATGAACATTTTATTCGACATAGAAGGATTAAGTGTGTCTGCAGGATCCGCGTGCAGTTCAGGCACGGAGAAGGGTTCTCACGTCATTTCAACCATTCGGCCCGACCATAAAGGAAAAGCGGTCCGATTTTCATTTGCACACTTCAACACTTTGGATGAAATCGATCAAAGTCTTGAGATCATCAGCAAATGTCTTCGCGGAAAATTATCATCTTAAAAGTACTTTCAGTTGCGTATTACTTGAAATAAGGCTAAAATATTTCTGAAGAAATAAATGAGCGTTTAATAAATATTTCTCGCTTTCAAATAAAATGAAATAATACTAACGATTGTTAGTATCCTCTTAATCTTTCCCGTTTGCAAACAAAAACACATAAGCAGCAATGATGGCGCCAATAACTTCACCGATGAGATAAATCCAAAAATTATTGAATCCCGAAATATTATTGATGCCATAACTAAGGGCAATAGAAGGATTAAAAACGCCACCTGAAATAGGGCCGAATACCATGCTCAAACTTGCAACAACAGCGCCAATAGCGAGACCGTAATATGAATTTCCGATGGTATCCCTGGAGCTGGTCACATTTAAAAGCACCCATGTTATTGCAAAGCTGCCTAATATTTCAGCTACAACTGCCTGCAAAGCGGTAACTGATAAGTCCATACCTTTTCCAACATTTCCCATAAAAAAAGCACCGGCAGTCAATGCTGCCATGGCAGCACCCAATAACTGCGCAAAAATATAAGCGGGCACATCAGCTGCTGAACATTTACCCCGGATAAAGACTGCTATGGTGATGGCGGGATTAAAATGAGCTCCGGAAATATGTCCACCTGCATAGGTCATTGCCATTAATACCATTCCCATAACCATCGCAGTGGAAGCATTCAAGCTACCCAAAGCACAAATATTGACGACCAGAACTAGAAAAAAACTGCCGGCACATTCAACAAGGAGTTTGTTCAGTTTCATACGATTAAATAGGCCTTAAAGATAATCAGAATCTTGAAGATATTACAGTTTTATATCATATAATATCAATCCCTTAATGCTCCATACCATTGAAGTGTAATAATGCCTGGCGAATAAAATGATGCAAACTTCAAAATCGAAATTCAGGCAAAGCTTAAGATTTTGTATGCATTCTCAAACCAATTTTGCAATTTCGTGTTAGAAAAGAAAAAGTTATGGACCGCAAAGAATTTTTAAAAAAGGGGATTCTTGGAACCGGAGTTTTTATTGCAACTGCTTCCAATGCAGGAACTATAGTAAATGATATAGATGAATTAAAGGATTTAGATCCTATAAAAATGCCTGCAGATTTAGGATTTAACCATATCCCAAATACGGATTCTAAAATAACGGCAAGTACCGTTTTACATAAGGCAAACACTCGTGGAAACGCAAATCATGGTTGGCTCAATAGCTATCATACCTTTAGTTTTGCCAATTATTACAACCCAGAAAGAATGCACTTCGGGGCATTAAGGGTGCTCAACGATGATACCGTGCAATCCGGAATGGGCTTCCCTAGACATCCGCACGACAATATGGAAATTATAAGTATTCCACTTGAAGGTGATTTAGAACATAAGGACAGTATGGGCAATGTTGCCGTGATCCGAAATGGCGATGTACAAGTCATGTCTGCAGGCAGCGGAATTCATCATAGCGAATACAACAAGAATAAAGAGAAGCTCGTAAAATTTCTCCAAATCTGGGTCTTTCCGAACAAAAAAAACGTGACTCCCAGATATGACCAGATTACTCTCCTGACGAAAGATCGCAAGAATAAACTCCAACAAATTTTATCACCCAGTCCAAATGACGCTGGAGTCTGGATCCACCAGAATGCCTGGTTTCATATAGGAAAATTTGACAACGGCATTTCGTTACCCTATAACATTCGCAAAACCGGAAACGGAGTATATGCATTTGTTTTAAAAGGTAATTTTTCGATCAACCAAATTAAACTGAGTTCCCGGGATGGTTTAGGTATATGGGATACCAAAATGATCAATATTACTTCAGAAAGTCCTGGTTCCGAACTACTGCTCATGGAAGTGCCCATGATGGTTTAAGATTTGAAATTTGGTTTACCAGTTGCGCTACAAATCTAAAGCGCGGCCAAAGAAAATAAGAACTAAATAAAGTCAAATGCAAGTATATGGGTTGTTATTTCAAGTTATTATCGTAATATTGCAATATATAATTATATATGGGGACCACAAAATCGAACCTCTTTACAGACAAACAAAATGACATCTCAAAACTTGGAAAAGCGCTGGGGCATCCTGCAAGAATAGCCATCATAGAGTATTTATTGAGTGTCGATTCCTGTATCTGTAATGATATTGTAGATAGGCTACCTCTCGCCCAACCCACCATTTCACAACATTTGAAAGAACTTAAAAATGCCGGACTTATAAAGGGCACCATTGAAGGAAATGCACTATGTTATTGCATTGATAAAAGTGCTTTTCAAAAACTGGAAAATTATTTCGGGCTGATCTCAAATAAGCTGAAAAAGAAAAATTTCAAATGCAGCTAAAATTTTAATGTTATGACAAGTATGCATTGCTCTCCGATAAACCGCAGCAAAAATTTGAGTTTTCTCGATCGATATTTAACACTATGGATTTTTCTGGCGATGGCCTTAGGAATACCTTTAGGCTATCTCATGCCATCGACCAGCGCTTTTATTCAATCTTTTTCAAGCGGCACTACGAATAAACCATTGGCAATAGGATTAATCCTAATGATGTATCCTCCTCTGGCCAAAGTGAAATACGAACAAATGGGCGAGGTGTTTAAAAATACACGGGTCTTGGCAGCTTCCCTATTGTTAAACTGGATTGTGGGACCAATGTTGATGTTTTTTTTAGCGATCGTTTTTCTGCCAGATAAGCCTGAATACATGATCGGCATTATCTTGATTGGCTTAGCACGATGCATAGCAATGGTCGTTGTTTGGAATGATTTAGCACATGGGGATAGAGAATATGCTGCCGGACTCATTGCATTGAATAGTATTTTTCAGGTTCTTTTTTATAGTGTATATGCTTATTTCTTTATCACGTTTTTGTTACCTGTTTTAGGGTATCGTGGTTTTATAGTGGATATTGGAATCGCGCAGATTGCAGAAAGCGTAGCAATTTATTTGGGCATTCCATTTGCATTAGGAATAATAAGTCGTTACGGACTCTTGAAATTAAAAGGAGAAACATGGTTTCAAAACAAATATATTCCTTTGATCTCCCCCATCACACTGATCGCTCTGCTTTTTACTATTGTATTCATGTTTAGCATGAAAGGCGACCTGATCGTGCAAATCCCCATGGATGTAATTCGCATCGCAATCCCACTTGTTATCTATTTTGCAGTGATGTTCGTTTGTAGTTTTTTTATTGGAAAATGGTTTGGGGCAGATTATTCAAAAAGTACTTCCATCGCATTTACTGCTACGGGCAACAACTTTGAACTCGCTATTGCAGTTTCGATTGGCGTCTTCGGGCTACATAGCGGGCAGGCATTTGCAGGAGTCATAGGGCCTTTAGTAGAAGTGCCCGCATTGATTGCTTTAGTGAATTTGGCATTTTGGTTTCAAAAGAAATATTTCAAAAATGATGAGGCTTTAATTTGAATCGATAGAAATTCTTTAGTCGTTTAATCGATATTTGCAAATGAATTCTCGAGAAATAGAGCTTTACATGCAGCATTGCTTTTTCCTGGCCAAAAAAGGAATCGGCTTTGTTTCTCCAAATCCGCCGGTTGGTGCATTACTTGTCCACCAAAATAAAATCATAGGTGAAGGATATCACAAAGCTTATGGCGAAGCCCACGCTGAAATCGCTGCAATAGAATCAGTAGCTCCAAAACAAAAACATTTGATAGCAGAATCCAGCTTGTTTGTTAGCTTAGAACCTTGTAATCATTTTGGAAAAACACCCCCCTGTTGTCAGCGGATTTTACAAGAAGGCATTAAAAATGTATATTATTCTATTCAAGATCCCAATCCTCAAATGTCGGGTAAAAGCATCAGCTGGCTCAGACAAAATGGCATTGTCGTTAATGGCCCGATATTAGCGGCCCAAGGCCTAGATCTCATTCGTAGTTTCTACATAAATACCACCCAGTGTAGACCCTATGTCATCCTTAAATTTGCCCAAAGTTCTGATTTTTATATAGCTAATGAAGGGCGAACCAAAATTTCAAATGAATATTCAAATCGCTTAGTGCACAAATGGAGACATGAATCAGACGGCATCCTTATTGGAAAAAATACCTTAATTTCCGACAATCCTTTACTAACCACCCGTTTATGGCCCGGTAAAAATCCGACACGAATCCTATTGGGAAATATTCCTGATGATCAAAAAAGTTCTTATGTTTTTTTCAATGATGAGGCCAAATCATTCGAACTCGATGACTTGATCAGAAGCAAGGACCGCCCACTTCAACAAATCCTCAATTCCATTCTTCAAAAAGGAATAGGCGTTTTGCTCGTCGAAGGGGGTGCACATACCATACAATCGTTTATAGATACCGGCCTTTGGGATGAAGCAAGGATAATAACGAATCAGAAACTCAAGCTTATTTCAGGAATAAAGGCTCCATGTATCAAAGGATTTTTAGAAAATAAATTCATATTAGAATCTGATGTAATACATATCATTCGCAAAAATAGACCTTCTTAGTTAAAATTGACTTAAAGTGCCGGGCTGCCAAATCCAACGCCTTGGTATTTCAGTTACTACATCGTTACTTTGTTGTCAAATTATATGGGTTCAAACATGAAGATGGTTCACGGGCTTTTCAAAAACAGGATTCCTGCTGGCATTTTCATTTTATTAGCTTGCTTTGTCACAGCCCCACTTTCAGCCCAAGAACAAATCAAATGGGTAGACTGGCATCAGGTTCAGTCTTTGATGCGCAAAGAGAAAAGAAAAGTTTTGGTCGATATCTACACAGACTGGTGCGGTTGGTGCAAGCGCATGGATGCTTCTACATTTCAAGATCCCAGAATCGTACAATATGTCAATAAAAAGTATTACGCAGTAAAGTTTAATGCAGAATACAAAGAAGACATTCAGTTTAAATCCAAAATTTATAAATTCATGGACAATGGTAAGCGAGGAATTCATCAACTCGCCATTGAAATCACCAACGGTCGTTTATCCTATCCCACTTTTGTTTTTATGGATGAAGATTTTAATACCATACAGCCACTTCCGGGATATCAGGATGCAGAAACCTTTGAAATCATCACTAATTTTTTTGGTGGCAATCACTATAAAACAACGCCTTATCAAAGTTTTATAGAAAATTTTAAGCCAAGTGCAGTGCCGAAGAAGCCTTAGTGATTTTTGTTTCGAAATTATATATACTTCTTTTGAATTTACAGCCATCACATTAAGGCACACTTAAATTTAAAAGTAAAGACTCAAAACCAACTCTTCGTTTTCCTTCTTGTTGCCGTCGTTTTAATCCCAAACATGCCCAACAGTCCTCTCGTCAATTCGCGCGCAACCGTTCGACCCACTTGTCTAGTGACCGTGCTGTCAAATACTTTTTCGATGGTAGATTTACTTCTTCGCAAAGGCGGGTTTTCTTCTGCAACAAGTTCTCTTTCTTCTGCTGCCTGAATTTTTTCTGCTAGTATGTCAGCAGCACTTTCGCGATTGATTTCTTTATTATAGAAATCAGCAATTTCAGAATTTTGAACAAGTGTTTGTATTTCGGAGTCGGTTAAAATATCCATTCTCGATTGGGGTGCGCGCAACAATACATGCACCAAAGGAGTTGGAATTCCTTTCTCATTAAGTGCCGTAAAAAAGGCTTCGCCAATTCCTAATTCAGTGATTTTTTGATCCACATCATAAAATGTCGTTTCGGGATAATTTTCTGCTGCCATCTTAATGGCTTTGCGATCTTTTGCTGTAAATGCTCTGAGTGCATGTTGAATTTTTAATCCTAACTGTGCTAGAACCGTTTCCGGAATGTCAATCGGGTTTTGGGTGATAAAATAAACTCCAATTCCTTTAGATCGAATTAATTTGATCACGGTCTCCACCTGGTCCATCAAAGCTGAAGTGGCCTCTTCAAACAACAAATGTGCTTCGTCGAAAAACAAAACCAATTTGGGTTTATCCAGATCACCGGCTTCCGGAAATTTAGCATACAACTCTGCCAGAATTTGTAGTAAAAAACTGCTGAAAAATTTTGGCTTATCCTGAATATCAACCACGCGAAGAATACTGATCACTCCTCTGCCCTGTTTATCATGTCTTACCAGGTCTTCAACTTCAAAGGATCGCTCCCCAAAGAATTGAGCTGCTCCTTGTTGTTCGAGTTCGATAAGTTTTCTAAGAATGGTGCCTGTGCTCACAGAAGAAAAGGAGCCAAATTCTGCCTCGATTTCTTTTTTACCTTCGTCGCTGGTAAACTGAATCACTTTTTTCAAATCCTCAAGATCCAGTAGCAACAATCCATTGTCATCACAAAATTTAAAGATCATCGACAACACACCTTGTTGTGTATCATTGAGGCCTAAAATTTTAGACAAAAGCACCGGCCCAAATTCCGAAACTGTAGCTCGCAATCTTGCACCAGGCTGATCACTAATGGTCAGTAACTCCACAAAATTTGAAGTGGCGGTCCACACTTTACCCAATTGCTGCATCCGGGCATCAATTTTAGGATTTGGATCTGCTGCTACTGCAATTCCGCTCAGATCGCCTTTGATGTCAAGTAACAAACTGGGTACACCTTGCGCCGACAATTGTTCAGCAAGCACTTGAAGTGTTTTAGTTTTACCTGTTCCCGTGGCACCCGCGATTAAACCATGGCGATTCATCGTTTTTAATGGGATACTCACTTCAACTTCTGAAATGGGAGTTCCTTCAAATACGCCTGCTCCTAAATAAATGGATGGCGACTGAAACTGATAGGCTTTTGAAATAGTATCAACAAATAATTCCTTTGACATTGAATGCAATTTATGTACTGGTAAAGATAATCTCTTTAAACAGGAAAGCCATCCCATTTCAAAATCTGGCAACAAATTTTACAGATTGAATAAATTAAATAGCTGCTTCAAAAAATAGGAACGCCAAAACAATAAGTCGAAATAATTTCACTTTCACTTCATGTTAGTTTCGCACTGTGTTTTATGCAATTGCTTTAGTTTTTCTCACCTTGTCTAGTGGTTTTGGACAACACAGTATATTGTCTGAAGGGATCCATCCGAGTTCATTTGCCAGAGCCAACACCGGTATTTGCTTGTGGAATAATTATATCAACACCGTCAATCCTGCCTTACTCTCAGGACTTACTAGCAGTTCCTTATCTGTTTACGCAAGGAACTATTATTTCACAAAAGGCGTATTGAACCAAAATATATTACTCCAATTCAAAATTGATAAACTTTCAGGTGCTTCTTTATTGCTTTCAAAAGATGGCAGTCAGGATTATGCCGAGTACTTGTTAAAATTGAGTTACGGCAGGCAGCTGGGACAGCATACAAAAATGGGAATAGCCGTCTTTGGATGGGTTTTAAATCAATTCGCAATAAAGAATAAAATGTATGTGAATGTGCAATGGGGCATCACCACTCGCATTAACCCCAATTTAATGGCAGGATGTGTCCTGTCCAATCCCTTATACTTTCATAAATCTGTGACAAATTCACCGCCCTTCCATTTTTCGAGTGGTATCAATTACAGAATTTATGATGGCCTGGAATTATTGGCAGAAATTCAGAAGCATGGATTTACAGCCTTAAGTACTTCAGTAGGCTTAAATTACCAGGCTTCCTTACATTTGCAATTGTTTGCAGGTGTACGTACTTCGGGTCCACAAATATCTGTGGGTATCATGTATGCATTGCGCAACAAATTCAAATGCAATATGGCAGTAGAAAATCATCCGCTTTTAGGCCCGAGTTTAAACACTGGCATTGATTATTTCATGATCAAATAATATGATGCATATAGGAGTCCTAAGTGCTACGACCAAAGAGATTGAACCTTTGCTTCAGTACTTATTGAAGCATTGGAATTCCATTTCATTAATGAACTTTCAGAAATCTGAAAAACTCGTATTTCCATTGGTAACCGGGATTGGCAGTACTTCTATGGCATTTGCTTTAGCCAAATTTCAAGCGATCCAAAAAATGGATTTTGTATTGCATTTAGGGGTTAGCGGAAGTTTTGATGCTCAATTAAAAAATGGAGAACTGTTGGAAGTAGTGAGTGAACAATGGGGTGATCTGGGCGCAGAAGAAGCCAACGGAAATTTTTTGGATGGCTTTGAATTAAATTTGATGGAGCCAGACCGCATTCCTTTTCAAAATGGAATCATTCACAATTTGCAATCTAAATATACCTCACAATTAAAGCCATGCAAAGGTTTAACTGTTAACTCCGTAAGCGGAACACAAAAGAATGCAGATCTAAGAAGACTCAAATTTGGCGCAAGCCTGGAAAGCATGGAGGGAATGGGAATCTTTTATGCCTGCAGGATGTTGGACTTGCCATTTATTTCCATTCGGGCTGTTTCAAATCCGATAGGACCTCGAAATAAAGAATTTTGGGATCTCCCTTTGGCTATAAAGAATTTAAACGAATATGCTATCGAATTTTTAGAAAAAAGAATTTAATACCATTTGTGTTTTCCAATGCGTTCCATAATAATTACTATTGCCAAAGTCGAGCACAAAATGCATTTACTCTTCCGCCTCCATAATGGAACCCATATTTTTATCGCTGTGACTGTATGACTTATTTTGTTTTATACTTATCGTGAATAACTAACGAAACCATTTGATGGTAAGTAAATTCGCCCTCCGGCATGCCGTGACTTTTTAAATATCTATCATAAATCCAGGATCGGATGGCAGGGATAAATTCAGGATAAGAGTCATGTTGCTTATGAACTTCCAATAAGTCTGTTTTAACCAAAGGATGTAAATTTTCAAATATTCTTTTGTATTGATTCGGATTAATTCTGCGAAAGTCGGCCAATAGATATTTTAGATAGTTAAAAGCAGCCACATAGCGGATCAATGGATCGGGACTCTGATGGCAGACTTTATAAGCGATAAAATTGCATACTGCCTCATGGGTAACACCAAAAGCATGTGCTAATTCATGTGGAATGGTGAAGGCTTGAGCTAATGTATGGAGCCCCGGATCCATCAGGCTTTCCCCTGAAAAGGGAATATAAATACCTGCAGCTGACCATACCAACAAAGAACCTGATGGATACAAATAGCGACACCTTGGATTACCTACTGCATTGATGCCATAAATATTTAAATAATTGCGAAGCGACTCTCTGATCTCAATTTCAAATTCCCTTTTATTGAAATTTTTCGTTTTCATATCGATAGATGCCCGAAGCTTTGAAATGTATTCGATATGATCGTTCATTTCAAGATAAAAAACCGAATCCTTTACAGGCTTTACGATCCAAGGATCTACACGAGTATAATTAAAACCCCAGGTCCAATAGAACCAAATATAATGAATGCAAAATATGAATATGAACCCATAAATGCCATTATGCCATTTCCACTTATTTTTTTTCCATAACACACTCCAATAGATCAAAAGTAGAAGCAACAAGCCAAGCCAAATGAGTGTCAATGGAATCGGGCTTTTCGAAAAGAGCACGTCCCATACCCGTCTATAACTTTCGAAAACAGCCTTAACATACAATGTTTGAATGTTGCCTTTATAATAATCAAGAATTAGATATAAGATATAGGTGCAAATCGCAAAAGTCAATACCCATAATAAATTCTTAAATTTGATCATGATTTCAATTCCCTTTCAATCAACATGAACCATTTTTAGAGCTGTTTTGTTATATCGGGAATAAAACAAAATTAGAATGGCATTTGAATTTACAGACACAAATTTTCAATCTGAGGCATTGGCACAAGACAGCGTAGCTGTAGTTGATTTTTGGGCTGAATGGTGTGGCCCCTGCAGGCTGGTAGGCCCTGTTATTGAAGAACTTGCAGGAGAATACGGAGATCGCGTTAAAATAGGAAAACTGAATGTTGACCACAATCCTTCGGTTTCTATGCAATTTAGCGTTCGCAGTATTCCAACCATATTATTTATTAAAAACGGACAAGTCGTTGACAAACAGGTAGGAGCAGCTTCTAAAGCCACCTTGAAACAAAAAATAGAAGCAATTCTTTAAAATACCCGATCCGTCGGATTGAGCCCTTATCTTTGCCGATAAGGGTTTTTTTATGAGTTTTTTTGAAAAATTTCCGGTTCAGGCTTATAACCACCTTGATTTATTAGCCAGTCAAGTCGTGGAAGGCTTTATTATTGGACTCCACAAGTCGCCTTTTCATGGCTTTAGCGTTGAATTTGCCGAGCACAGACTTTACAATCAGGGTGAAAGTACCAAGGATATTGATTGGAAGGTTTTTGCAAGAACCGATAAAATGTTTTCCAAAAAATTTGAAGAAGAAACCAACCTGAGATGCCAGATCGTCATAGATGCATCTTCTTCTATGTATTTTCCGGATCTACAATTAAAAAACGGATTTGTACTTAATAAATTCAAATTTTCGGCTTTGGGAGCCGCATGTTTGATGAATGTTTTACGCAGACAAAGGGATGCCTTTGGTATTTCGATTTTCGACAGCGAACTTCGTATCCATACACACGCCAAATCTAATACCAGCCATTATCAATTGTTGTTGAGTTACCTTGAAAAATATCTTTCAGACGAACAATTGACGAAAACAACTGATGCAACGACAGCACTTCACCAAATTGCCGATCAAATACACAAACGATCGTTAGTGATAGTATTCAGCGATATGTTTGACAAACATCAACAGCTGGATCAACTTTTCAGTGCATTACAGCATTTGAAGTACAACAAACATGAAGTCATCCTCTTTCATACTCTTGATAAGCAATTGGAATTGGATTTTGAATTTGAAAACAAACCTTATCAATTCATTGACCTGGAAACCGGTGAACAAATCAGAGTACAAGCACATCAAATCAAAGAGCAATACACTACTAAAATTAAAGCATATCATGCTGAGATTAAAGCTAAATGTCTCCAATACCGCATAGATTACCACGAGGCCGACATCAACGAAGGTTATGAATACATACTTCAGTCTTTTTTTGTAAAACGCCGTAAAATGAATATTTAACCATGGCTAAAATCAAACTTTCCAAAATTGAAACAAAGGCTCCTAAAAATTTGGATAAAGACCAATTGAAGGAAAAGACCGCAAAACTCGCAGAGAAGACATAGGTAAGATGGCTGAAATGTTATACGCGAGCAAGAAAAACAGCATTTTAGTGGTATTGCAAGGAATGGATGCCAGCGGCAAAGATGGTGTTGTGAAATCTGTTTTCGCGGACTGCCCGGCTCTCAGCATTGATGCGCATGCTTTCAAAAAACCCACAGAAGAAGAAATGGCGCATGATTTTTTATGGCGGGTTCATAAATATGCGCCGGCCAAAGGCCTGATCAAACTTTTTATCAGAAGTCATTACGAAGACATCCTCATTCAAAGAGTTCACAAATGGATCGATGATAAAAAAGCGGCGATGCGCCTTGCAGCAATCAATAACTTTGAAAATACACTTGTTGAAGACAATGGGACAACAATTATAAAATGCTATTTGCATCTATCGCATGAGCGTCAATTGGAAAAACTCGAAGAGCGCAGAATCGAACCCGAAAAACAATGGAAATACAATCCGGCAGATTTTGAGGAAAGCAAATTATGGGATCAATACATGAAATATTATGAAGACGCAATGAACGGATCCGAAATTCCCTGGCATATTATTCCTTCAGATCAACGGTGGTACAGAAATTACTGCGTTGCAGAAATCGTTCATGCGGCCATGAAAAAATTAAAGCTGGCCTACCCTACGCTAAGCAATGCCTGAAAAAGTCCGGTTAGATAAATGGCTATGGGCTGTAAGAATTTACAAATCGCGAACCATCGCGACAGATGCTTGCAAAAAAGGCAAAATTCGCAGTAACACCACAGATTTAAAAGCTTCCCACCTTGTTAAACCGCAAGATATTATTGAAGTACGCAAGAATGGTTTCAACTTTAGTTATAAAATTTTGATATTAATCGAAAAAAGAGTTTCAGCAAGCGAAGCAGCAAAGTGTTATGAAAATCTTACTTCGCCTGAAGAGCTTAATAAATACAACAGTTGGTTCACATCCACAAACAATTTTCCAACAAGAGAAAAAGGCAGCGGCCGACCCACGAAAAAAGAAAGGCGGGAGTTGGATGAATTGGTGTAAAAGCTGTTAGTTGTTAAACAAAATTTACCTGCTCTGCGTAGTCTTCATCCCGCTTTATAAATGTAAAATGGGCACCGCATATTTTTTCAAAGCGGGATCCAATGGGGCGATAGGAAAACTCCGTTTTCCAAACGAAATGTCAATTTTTATTCAATCAACAGTTGTTAAATGCTTCAATGATGTTCCTGCTATCTTCAAAATCCGTTCGCAAAACTAAGTTTTGCTATCACTCGAGCGGAGTCTAAGACTAAGCTCAGCTGCAGGATGAAGACTCTGCTCAGCTGCATTTACAGGATAAAAGATTTCTCAGAATGAACTGTATTTAAACAAGCTTTGAGCTAAAGACTTTTCGCTTTCCCTACCGCACAATTTTTCCCACACATATCATCCCTGCTCCATTAATTTTATAGATGACGAAAGAAGCATCCGGAATTTCAAAAGAGAATAAATTGATTTGTTTGTTGAGTATTTTATTTTCATAAAAAAGGCGCTTCCCTTCAATCGAATAAAATTCGAATTGGTAGGTCCCATTTTTAGGAATGAATAATTCCATTTCAACTGTTTGTTGATCTGATTGCGGCCTTACTGACCGGACTGTACATTGTAGTGGGTCTGTTCCTATAGATTCTGTTCCGGAAAACAACGATGGATTTGGAACCTGTTTAAATTTTTGTTTAATTCCAGGAATATTTCCATCGTGGTTCTCGGCATTTTTTTGCAACTCCATTCCTTGGCCTCTTAAAGAGTTATGATCTCCTACCAATCCCGGATCACAGTCGGGTATGTTTGCATGGCTGTTTTGGATGTTTATTTTTGTTCTGCAATAATCCTGATTTCCGTCTTTGTCAGTGACCCATATTTCCACTTCCTGCTCGCCGACATCGTCGCAGTTAAATATTCGGGCCCTGTTGCTGGTATCACTTGAAAACGAAAATCGAAGTGACTGACCGGGACATTTGTGCCAACTACCCTTGTCGAGATCTGATGCCCAAACTTCTGCCATACCATTGTCGACGATCCCATCCTGATCGGTATCTACAGGCATCAAGCCAATGATGACACCTGTAAGGCAGTAAGGGGTAGGTTTAATGCCATTGCGAATTTCGAGATTCATTTCACACTTAGCTTCTTTGCCACAGGCATATTCAGCTGAATAATAAAAACTGTATTTTCCATTTGGATAATAACCCGTTGCATTGGCATTCTTTTCAATAGAATACGAAGAAGTATTGGAGATCGTGTGATAAATTGGACAAGCAGATTCAAATTTTGCTAAATCGAACTGCACATACAAACTGTCGCAATTTTTATCATTAGTGATAATCGTATCCTTTTTGCAATTTAGTGCAATTTGATCGCTGGTTTGTATCAATTTAATGACCTGTGTATATGTAAATATACCCCGGCCTGGATAATTGATTGGATCATATTGACACCAGTCCAAAATTTTCCATTCTCTCAACAATTTGATACAAGCCGGATTGACCTTAAAACGGGTATCTTTATAACTTAACATAGGTTTTGCACAAACCGTGCGCTCCCATTCAGGAGCATCATAAGGCGCGGTCAATAATTTCAAATCAGCTTCCGGGTCACAACTGCTGATTTCCAGTGATGGCGGCCAATCAACATCTCTGTAACTGAATGAGCCCAAATTGCTGATGGTAATGACCTGAGTACAGGTAAACCACTTCCAGTTCTCAGGATTTTCGGCACCCCAGGTTCTCTTGATCGTTCCTTTTCCACAATCATCGAGTTCGATGACGGTTCCGCAATCATGGATGTAATTTATTATTCCGTTGTAATTGGTATAAGCTCTGCCATATACATTCAAGTCATGAAGATAATCCTCTCTGCAATTAACAGTAACATCAGGAGGGCAAACCAGCTCGAAATCTGCATATACAGGAATGCAGAAAAATATAATTAAAATAGCTGCATGAAGGATGTTTTTGAGTAGATTTTTCATAAGTGTTGAGTTTAAAAAAAATGGGTTTGACAGCAAATATAGAAATTTTTCATATTAGTTTCCTTTTAATAAGTACTGTTCAATAGACTATTTCCTGTATCTGTTCTTGTATAATCTCTATTATCATCAGAAAGACCCATGCGGGCAATTTATGAAGTTACTTTTCAGTTACTTCATCACGATCATATCTTTGCTATAAAATTAAACGATTCAAACAAATGGCTATCTAAAGGCCAATAAACCGCTTCTCATGAAATTTTTACATTTCCTTGCATTTTTTTTCCTGATGGCCCCTCATTTTGCAATGAAAACAAATGGTGATCCGGAAGTCCAGGTTTATTTCTTTTTACTGGAAGATTGCAAAATTACCAAATCCTATATCCCGGAAATTAGAAAAATTGCAGATGATTACAGGGGCACTTCAATAGATTTTAAAGCAGTATTTTCCAATCCATCCTCCATCCCAGATAGTGTTTATCTTTTCTTAGATAGTTATCAATTGCCTATGGATGTTTTTTTTGATGAAGATCAAAAACTGGCCAATGAATTTCAAATAAGAGTTATGCCGGAAGTCGTGGTTGTACATCGCAAATTGCACAAAATTATTTATCAGGGTAGAATCGACAATTTATTTGCCAGCCTGGGTAAAAAAAGAGCACGGGCAACAACACATGAATTGCGGGATTGCTTAGCTGCCTTAAAACAAGGCATTATACCCTTGCCCAAAAAAACAGAAGCTATCGGTTGCTTTCTCGAAAAGCAATCTAAAAATTAATTGTAATTTTACTTTATGAAACACAAACTCCTCCTTTTATCTTTTATTAGCTTTTGTCTGGAACTTTCAGGGCAAACCTTCTCAGAAGATGTAGCTGATATCATATATACCCATTGCGCCAATTGCCATCGCAAGGGAGAAATAGGTCCTTTCCCGCTTACAACTTATGAAGAAGTTAAAAATCGCGCAAACTCCATCAGATTTGTTGTTGAATCAAGATATATGCCGCCCTGGAAGGCGGATCAAAATTACCAGCATTATCAAAATGAGAATTTTCTTGAAGCTTCAGAAATACAAAAAATAATATCCTGGGTGGATGCCGGAACTCCACAAGGGAACCCTGCCAACGAACCTGCTTTACCAAACTTTCCAACAGGCTCACAAGTAGGAACCCCTGATTTGGTTTTGTCCTTTACACAATCGTATGTGCACAAAGGAAATAACCGCGACGAATACCGATATTTTGTATTACCAACCGGTCTGACCGAAGACAAAGAATTGATTGCATTAGAAATGAGACCTGGCAATGCAAAAATTGTACATCACACTTTGTTATGGGCAGATGCTACCGGTCTGGCTAAAATCGAGGATGAGAAATCAAGTGAATACGGATTTTCCGGTGGCGGCTCTGTAGGTTTTCTCGGAGATCAATTACCAGGATTTGTTCCCGGACAAAAGCCCAATTTATTTCCACCGGGAATGTCTCAAAGGGTTCCAAAAGGATCAGATCTGGTGTTACAAATGCATTATGCACCTAGCAGTATTGATCAAAGCGATAGTTCAACGGTCAATTTGTTTTTTGCAAAACAAGCCTCCAAGAGGACCGTATTCAATAAAATCATGTTACCTACCGAACTCGTGAATGGTCCATTTGTCATGCCTCCGGAGTCTGTAAAAACGTTTCATGGCGTATATAAAGTGCCGATTGATGTCAGTTTACTTGGAATCTGGCCTCATTGCCATATGTTAGGAAAAAAATGGGAAGTCTATGCTAAACTCCCCAATGGTGATCAAATACCATTAATTAAAATTGATGATTGGGATTTCAATTGGCAAGGTGCTTACTATTTCAACAAACTCATTGTATTGCCCAAAGGATCCGAAGTACATGGATTTGCAACGTATGATAATAGTTCCAACAATCCCGTCAATCCAAACATTCCACCCAAATACGTCACCTGGGGCGAAGGTACTTCCGATGAAATGTATTATTTACCTCTATCATATGTCTTGTATCAGCCCGGAGATGAAAATCTCATTTTAGATGCTGAACTTTTAGAGGATGATGGGCCTTTTTCGCGCTTTTCACAAAGTGGAATATCTGCAATTTATCCCAATCCGGCGGTGGGTAAAGTTAATGTTGATTTTGTTTTGAATAAAACCCAAAAGATTAAACTGGACTTGAAAGATTTGTTGGGAAATACTTTGTATAACATCATAAATCCAGCCTCTTATTATCAAGGACAACACCAAATCGAATATAAATTACCAGACGACATTCCGTCGGGATTTTATATGATTGAGTTGCAGACCCAGGACATCATATTAAGTCAAAAATTGTTGATTAAGAAAGAAAATTAATTTCAAAACATTTCATCTTCACAAGACTTTAAATAGCAACAATTTCCTATTCACAAAACTGCCAGTAGATTTAAGATAAAATGAAACAACACACGCCCGGCCTTTGGGACTGGTCCATCTTATTACTGTTGGCATTGATTTGGGGATTTAGCTACTATTTCATCAAACATAGTTTAACAGGTTTTAAACCCGACCAGATCGCAAGTCTGCGAATGGTCTTCAGCAGTATAGCGCTGTTACCATTTTTACCAAGTGCACTAAAGATTGTACCTAAAGAAAAATATTATATCATCGCCTTTGTTGGCATCATCGGATCTTTTCTTCCCGCTTACTTATATCCTTTTGCCCAGCAAAAAATTTCGAGTTCAGTTGCAGGTATTATCAATGCATTTACGCCAATATGCACTTATGGCTTGGGCGTTTTATTTTTTTCAGTACGAAACGAAAAGACAAAATTTATAGGAACCGCAATCGCACTGATCGGAGCATTTTGTCTAATTTTATTAAGACCTAATGCAGAACTTAAAGCAGAAGCTTTCTTTTTATTTGTAGCTTTCACCGTACCCATTTTGTACGGAATCAATGGAAATACCATTAAGTCTAAATTGCAAGGCATCCCAGGTACTGAGATGACAACATTGATGTACTTATTTACGCTAATCATCTGTATTCCCGCTTGCTTTATAAATGGATCGTTCCAACAAATACCCATATCCTTAGCGCAAGACAATTCCTTTTATCATTTACTAGCTTTGAGCTTACTCGGCAGCGCTTTGGCAATGACTCTTTTTAATATCCTAATTCAAAGGGTCCACGTTTTGTTCGCCAGCAGTGTGACCTATTTGATGCCCCTGGTAGCCATCATTGTAGGTTGGATGGATGGTGAATCGATTTTGTGGAATGATCTGGTAGGATTTTTATGCATCTTGATTGGAGTGTTGATAACCAATGAGGCGCTGAAGTTTGGGAGTAAAGCTGGAAGATTAGGCTTGTAGGCTTTCCCGACATAAATAAACTTCTTATTTGCAATAACTTTATAATGTCGGGAGGCTTGTAGGAAAAAAAATACACTCTAACGAATGTTAGTTCAATAAAATTCATCTTTTTTTGAATTATTTTTCCGTTCTTTACTTGTTAAGTAATATCGCTTTTCGCTTTTCGCTGCTTGACTACTACGAAAAAACAAATACTAACGTATGTTAGTTCCATAAAGTGGTAATTATTTCCACTATTTCACTTATACTTTACTCCAAATTCAAAAAATCTTAACTCCTTGCTCTATAATCTATAATCTCTTACCTAGGTTCCATGCTCCATAATCTCTAATACTTAATCAAATCAATCCTGCCAACCTCCTCAATTCTGTCAATCCTGTAAATCCTGCAAAAAAAAGGCCGGATCTCGCCTTGAAAGACCCGGCCTAACGTCGTAGTTTTAACCCTAATCTTCTTATTTTGAGTAAATCAGTTTTCCATACAGATTGGAACTACCATCTGTAAGCTCATAGAACAAAATACCAGTTGCCTGAACATCGGAAAGGTTTACTTCCAGATGCTGGCTGCCTTTTTCGAAAGAGCTTGAAATGCGTTTTACCAGTTGCATTTGTTGATTATAAAATCTTATGTTGACCTGAGATTTTTGGTTTAAGTTAAAATTGAAATACACTTGTTGTTGACTCACCGGATTGGGATAAACTACCAGTTCACTCATATTGCCTGTCACAGTTTTGTTAAGATCCTTTGATCTGTCCTGAATCTGAGCAAGTCCGTCGAACCCATCTAATTCTCCAATTTTAACAGCCGTAAAGTTGACTTGAGGATAATCTATCTGGACTGCTTTAAAATCGACAGATGCTTCCATTGGCGTGGTGAACGGATTGAATGGATCTTTAAACAAAATGGGTTTGCGCAACAATCTCCAATGTTTGGATAAGGTCTGATAATCAGCTATACCGAGAACCAAGTCGTAGAGTAAATCAAAATCACTTTGGTCAACCAACTCATCTCCATTTACATCAGCTGCTAAAAGCTTGTAAGGGTCGGTCAACTTTTCAGTACCTATAATATGTTTTAATAAAACAATCACATCATTGATATTGATTCCTTTAAATTCAGATTCACGTCTATCGAGGGAGAGCGTATAATTTTTGGACTTCGCCAATTTAGAATAAGTATATTTTCCATCTGAAGCTGTTGCAAGTTCTTTCTCCCATATCTGATAGCTCGTATCTGATTTTGTGGCATAACTTGTGTCTTGTCTGCGAATGTAAAAGACCGTACCACTTGGTGCAACTATGGTGTCGTACTTAGTTTTTATGATGGTATCCGTATGAACATTGATAGTTGATGTGGTTTCTCCTATTAATCGCGTGACGATGCCCGGACATGGATTGCCTGTTGGATCGAGTACAAGGCCCGCAATTAGCACCGTTGAAGTGGTGATGCTGTCTTTCCTTTTGCAATCCGGAATGCGCGCATTGTTATTTTGAATTTCTACATAGGTCTTACAAAAACTTTGGTTACCCAAAGAATCGGTAACATACATCCTTACTTCATTTTTACCGAGATCAGCACAAGTATAAACCTGGGACATGTGCGATGTATCTTCTGAGAACGAAAACTTTAATTGTTTATATCCACATGGATGATAGGAACCGAGATTAAAATCTTTGGCCCAAATTTGAACCATGCCGTCATCCGGAGTTCCGTCTTTATTGGTATCGACCGGCATGAGTGCAACGATCAAACCATTCAAGCAATATGGTATAGGACCAATTTTATTGCGCACAGTTACGCGTACTTTACATTTTAATTCTTTACCGCATCCATACTCCGCATAAAAATAAAACTCAGTTGTTCCTAAAGGATAATCACCACTAGCATCGGCGCCTTTACTTTTTGAATAAGGTGATGTATTCCGAATCACAAGTGCATTTCCGCATTTTGAAACAGCAGTTGCAGGAGTTAATTGGACATATGTAGATTTACAATCGAGTTTCGTATCAACCAATGTATCTTTTGGACAATTGAGCACTGCACTTGAATCATTGACAACAAGTTTAATAACCTGAATGTATGACCACTGTCCGACAGCTGGATATTTATTAGGTACATATTGACACCAATCAATCACTTTCCATTCCCTAAGTACTTTCATGCAACCAGCCGAGACCGTGAATTTACTATCCTTATAAGAATACATGGCCTGACTGCACTTCAAACGATTGAACTGAGGATATGCGTAACCGTAAGGCAAATTTTTAGGATCCGGGTTGGGATTACATCCTTCGATGCTTGTATCACGAGGCCAAAAAATGTCCTTTCCTGAGAATAATATTGAACCCGTTACTGTAATAATCTGACTGCAGGTGTGAATTTTCCAATATGGATCCTCTGCTTCCCAGGTTCTGGTAATCGTTCCAATGCCACACGCATTGGTATTGTAAATCGTAGTTTTTGCGGCCAGTGGCTTCTTCTTGTAATTCAACCAGACATATGCCTGGCCGTATTTATCCAAATTTGACACATCATCAGTACATTGGATGGTAAGATTTGGAGGACATTCCAAATAAAAACTAAAATCCATTGCATGGATGTCTAGTTTAAATAAAATAAATAGCAGGCACAGCCTGAAGCAGGTAGTTTTCATATTTTGAATTATTTAAATTCCTTTGCTGCTGAATTCGGGAGGGCTGTGTGTAGAATTCGGGTCAAATATATAAATAATATTTAATATGTTGTATGAATATGCCATATTTTAAATTTTTTTCCATCCAACTTTTAATCGTATATTTGGTGTGTAGAATCCCTTCCAGTGATTTATTTGTTATTGTGGAGAATTTGAAAATCAGAAAAAAATATAGATGGTTGCAAATGATCGCCCACAAGAGACGGTGGTTAAGAATTCCTATGTGTTTATCCATTGTTTTGGTGTTGGCTATTATTGCAATTCTACCATCTCTACATATAGTCGAAAGTCAAAATAATCAACATCATCATTCTTTTGAACATTCGATAGACAAAGAAGAAGATCCCTGCCACAGGAAAATCTATCATCGCGATTTTAATAAAGGCTGTCAACACGATTCACATTATTCCGTTCCTATTGAATCCTGCAGTCTATGCGATTTGTTTTTAAATGCAGACGTGTTTAGTTTTTTCAACCCATCTGCAAGTTTGAACAACTATTCAAATGGACAAGAAATTAGTAGTTCGTTCAGTTCCTTTGAACATACCTGCTTTTGCATTTTCAGAGGCCGGGCACCCCCTATGGCTTAATAGCCTTTAGAACAAATTTTTATTTTATAATTTACTATAAACTGCTTTGCTATTGCAAAACAGATTTCATTTTTAAAAATCATATTTATGAAAAATATCTTTTCAACAATACAATTTTGGGCTTTATTATTAATCCTTGCTTCTTCTTGTGGCGACGATATCATTCCCAATGAATCTGAACTCATTACTTCCGTATATATTCAACTTGTAGATACAGTACAGAACGATACGATTCATATTTCTTTCATAGACCTTGATGGAAGCGGGGGCCTTCCACCGGTTGTCGTGACACCAGATCTCAATGCCCAAACAGAATATTCAGCTGTTATCCTTCTCTTAAATGAATCGCTTAGTCCGGCGATCAATATTTCAGACGAAGTTGACGCTGAAAAGGAGGAACACCAATTCTTTTATTCAAGTAGCGGCACCACAATTCTAGATATTTCTTACGCAGACCAGGATGCAAATGCTTACCCTTTAGGTGCTCAATTTACATTAAAATCAGCCCAGGCAGGCCAGACTAATTTAAAAGTAGTACTACGACATGCGCCTGATAAATCGGCGCCAGGGGTCTCCCAAGGCAATATTGCCAATGCTGGCGGAGAAACGGATATTGAAGTTGATTTTAACATAATAGTCCGCTGATCGCTGTGAGCCGGATTTTAAACATATTACTTTTTACCTTCCAGGTATATTATGCATTTACTCAGGACTGTAAAATTCGCTGGGGAGTAAAAGTCATGGATCATCACGATGATCATCCACTTGAATTTGCTACTCTTTTCATTCAAGAAACAGGTAATGCCTACACCTCGAATGTTAAAGGTGAAATCAATATTGGCAGCATGTGTCCCGGTGAATATCATATCACCATCCATCATTTTGGATGTGATCCCGTTAAAATATATATGAGCATTCACCGGGACACTAATTTTACGGTTTTAATGGAGCATCATGCACATACATTACAAAGTGTCGAAGTGAGCGACTACAAATCAAAAAACACAGGTGCAAGCAAACACACCCTTCACTCAAAAGAAATCCAGTCACAATCTGACCAGCCGCTTGCCAGTATATTGCAGAACATCATTGGAGTGCAATCATTAAAAAATGGAACCACAATCGCTATACCCATCATTCAGGGGCTCACCGGGACCCGAATCACTTTGGTCAACAATGGCATCATCCAATCTGCACAACAATGGGGTGCAGATCATGCGCCAGAAATAGATCCCTTTGCAGCCAGTGAGATCAAGGTCATTAAAGGCGTGGATGCCATAAGTTATGGTGGAAATGGATTAGGTGGAATGATTCTTATGGAGCCCGGCCCCATACTTAAAGACCCGCATTTACATGGCAATGTGCAAAGCATTTACAGAACGAACGGTCGTTCGTATCACATCGGATTAAAGTTAGAACAATCGACAGAAAAAATAGATTGGAGACTGACAGCTTCCGGAAAATTATCCGGAGACCACTCCACACCGAATTATTATTTAAGCAACACCGGCACAAAAGATTTTGCGATTTCAGCTTTGGGCGTTTTACAAAAAAAACCTTCGAAACTCGTTAAATATTATTATTCGCTGTTCCATTCCAGCCCAGGGCTCTTGAGAGGATCGCATATTGGAAATTTAAGTGATTTGAAAGAAGCCTTAGGCAGGGACATTCCCTTCTTTACCAAAAATAATTTCAGTTATCAAATTGAAGCTCCTCGTCAGAACGTTAGCCACCATCTTTTAAAAGCATCCTTTCAATGGGATTTAGATCATCGATTTCGCGAATTGCAATTTGCGGGGCAATGGAATTCAAGAAAAGAATATGATGTACGTCGCAGTGGAAAGTCAGATATTCCTGCATTATCATTGAACCTTTTGAGTAGTCATCTTATTTGGAATGAACGATTCGATCTGGGAAATCAACAATTAAGTTATGGAATAAGCCACAGATTTAACATCAATACCGCCAACAAAGAAACCGGTATCATACCATTAATTCCAGATTACTTTTTGAATAATGCCGGATTATACACCAAATGGAATTTGATGAAAGAACAATTTCAACTGGAAGCAGGTTTGCGATATGATCTTAACCATTTCAAAGTAGATTATATTGACCGCAGCATCCCACCAAGCATACAAAAGATCCAGAAATTCTACCATAATTATTCGATTGCATCCGGAGCGATTTTTAATTTAGACCCTGTTACAATTGCGATCAATAGTGGTTGGACACAACGATCACCTGAAATTCACGAATTATTCAGCAATGGCTTACACCAATCAGTAGCAGGGATTGAAGAAGGCGATCCCGGACTCAAGCAAGAAAGTTCGTTCAAAACCCAGCTGACCGGGAGTTTACTAGTTGAGGAGTGGTTGAGTGCAGAAGCTGGTATTTGGATTCAAAGCATAAAGGATTATATTTTTTTAGAACCACAGCTTGAACCCAGATTGACGATTCGGGGAGCGTTTCCGGTATATTTATATAAACAGACCGATGCAAGACTTTATGGAATTGACTTGACCTTCAGATTTGAATTCAATCACAAATGGCAGATGATTCACAAATTCAGTTATTTGAGAGGACAGGAAACTTCTGGAACTCCACTTGTTTATATGCCTCCACATCAGTTAAGCGGTTCACTGCATCGTTATATACTTCCTGGCAAAAAATTCAGGAAGTTGGATTTGTTTGTATCGGCTAGTTACCATTTTCGTCAAAATCATTATAGTATAAAAACAGACTTTCTAGAACCACCCCCAGCCTATTTATTGATTACAGCAGGAATCGATACAGAAATGATAATTTTTGACCAAAAATGGCATATAGGACTTGAAATCGATAATTTATGGAACGAGAGATACCGGGATTATTTAAATCGTCTTCGCTATTTCGCCGATGAAGAAGGCAGAAGTTTTCGAATCTTATTAAAGATGGAATTTTAATAGAACGCAAAGTACTTTCGATGAATGAACTCAAAAACCGGATCAATAGAACATTTGCCTGGAACTTAAAACATCAAAAAGCCATTATATTTACGTTGTTCAATTACTCACTTTAAATTTGAATTTTATGATGATTTTACTTGGTTTAGCCCTTTTTATTGGGATTGTTCTCGTATTTTTTTACAATGGATTGGTTCGTGCAAAAAACGCAGTCATGGATGCATGGAGCAATATTGATGTAGCCTTGAAAAAAAGATATGATCTGATACCAAACATTGTAAATACGGTAAAAGGATATGCAGCTCATGAATCAGGTACACTTGAAAAAGTAATTGCAGCCAGAAATGCTGCATTGAGTGTTCCCAAAGGAGATATTAATGGAAAAATAGCTGCAGATCAAGCTTTAACGGCTGGTCTTCGTCAAATATTTGCACTGGCAGAAAATTATCCCGATCTGAAGGCAAATACCAATTTTTTACAATTGCAAGATACCTTGAGCGAAATCGAACAAAACCTCGAGAATGCCCGCAGATATTACAATGCTACTGTTCGCGAAAATAACAATAAAGTTGAAGGTTTTCCTGGTGTGCTCATTGCAAGCAGTTTTGGTTTCAGTACTTTCGATTATTTTGAAACAGAGGAAGAGAGCAAAAAAAATGTCACCGTTCAATTTTAAGCAATCAAACATGCCTAAACTTTCAAATTGCTTAATTTTCATATTTCTCTTTCTTAGCCAGTTTATATTCGCTCAGGGTGGTTTTATCATTCGCAATTACGATGTCAAAATTGAATTAAAAAAAGAAGGCTCTTTTCATGTGCAGGAAATCATTAAAGTAGATTTTCTGGAACCTCGCAGGGGAATTTTGCGCGACATTCCATTGAAGTACAATTTATCCCATAAAACTTCAGGTTCCATTTTCGACATGCTATTTGCCCATGAAATCTTTTTAAGTGATGTAAAAGTCACCGGCCATCCATATAAAAATCAATATAGAGGTATCGGCCTGCAAATCCGGATTGGAGATCCCGAAATTTATTTAACGGGCGAACAAACTTACATCATTGATTACACGGTTGAAAATGGTTTACTTCACGGAGCATCAGGACCAGAATTTTATTGGAATATCATCGGTGATCAATGGGAAGTACCTATTGAAGAAGTCTCCTTTAAAATCTCGATTCCGCAAGGCATCCCAATTGGAGAAGAAGATTTTGAGATCCGCACCGGTGAATATGGTTCTGTTGAACAATCTTCAAGTGCCCAATGGAATCAAAATGTTTTAACTGGCCAATCCTTAGTAGGCTTAGGAAATTATAAAGGGATGACCGCAGCCATCCGGATGCCTGTTGGCAGTATTGAGGTCTATCCTTTTTATAAACTACTGTTCTACCACGGGAAATTTTTTATACTTCCTTTGATCATGTTGCTCAGTTTTTATTTTGTTTGGAGGAGATTTGGGGTGGATACTAAAATGGCAGATATGGTGGCCTATTTGCCTCCAAAGGGAATTGATTCAGCAATGGCAGGTTTTGCCATTGATATACGGGCTAATATGCATGATGTATTGTCGATGATCCCCTATTTAGGTCATAAAGGCTATCTTAAAATTGAGCATCAAAAAGCTGAGGGATTTTTTGCTGATGACGACATCACTTTTATCAAACTCAAAGAACTGCCTGTAGATGCACCGGCCCACCAAAAAGTATTCTTTGATGGCATCTTCGAATGTGGAGATCGCGTCCAATTAAGTGATTTAAAAAATACCTTTTACACCCATTTTCAAACAGCACAGTCTGCAGTGAATGATGCTGTAATGAATTCTGATTATTTCACTGCACCTTCCAAAAAATTGTATTGGAATTCATTTTGGGTCATTGGTTTGGTTGCCGTTACCAATGCCGCACTTTGTTTTTTCTATGGTAAAATTTTCTTTTTAATCCTCACCATAATATTCGCCATTGTTTTGATGGTCTTTGCCTATAGCTTGCTCAAGAGAAGCCAACATGGTGATATGTTATATCGGGAAATCAGAGGCTTGAAAAAATTCATCAAGCTGGCAGAAAAAGACAAACTGGAATTTTTAGTAAAAGAGGATCCAAGTTATTTTGATGCAGTGCTACCATATGCGGTTGCCTTCAATTGTGCGGATACTTGGTGTGATAAGTTCAAAGGAATTAATTTGCCTACACCAACTTGGTTTCATTCAAATACGCCCAGCTTTTACAGTTCGCATGGTATTTTTAATGCTGCTGCGTTTAATGATACTTTGAGTCAATCGCTTACTGAAATGAGAACGGTGATGTCTAGCAGACCTTCGAGCAGTGGCTCTTCAAGTGGAGGTGGTGGCGGTTCTTTTTCAGGAGGTGGATTTGGAGGCGGTGGTGGTAGCAGCTGGTGAGTTGTTTAGGCGGGTAGGAGAAGTCTGTTAGTCTGTTAGTCTGAAAGTCTGTTACTCTTTGCTCCTTACTTGTCAGTGCCTGATATAGGTTGACCATTTTTTATCATTAAAAAACATAAAAATGGCAACAATTAGAAGGCAATTTAAAATGAGCATTGAGCAGCGTATGGCGAGGCATTTTTCAGAAAGTTTCAAACGATCGAAGGTTCTCGAGATAGAGCAAGGCAGGAGCAAAGTCAGTGAAATTTGTAAGGAATACGAGGTTAGCCCTACCAATGTATACAAATGGATGAGTAAATTTGGTGCAGCTAAAAGCCAAATTCGCATGATTGTTGAAACAAATTCCGACACTAAAAAAATAATAGAACTTAAGCAAAAAGTTGCAGAATTGGAACGAGTAATTGGTCAAAAACAGATCCTAATTGACTTTCAAACTAAGATGATTGAATTAGCAGAAGAAGCATACAAGATTGATATTAAAAAAATATTCTTCAGCACAATCTGCTACTTCAGACAGGAGCGAAAGCGATATCCATTCTCATTAAATAAGTTGTACAGAGTAATGAATATCAGCAAACAATCTGTTCATCAAAGAATAGAAAGGAATCACCAGGATCTAGAAATAGAAGCACAACTTCTGTGGCTCATACACCAAATTCGTGAAGATCACCCTACGATGGGAGTGCGTGATCTGTTTTATAAAATTCGGCCAGAATCCATGGGCAGGGACCGTTTTGAAGCCTTTTGTAAAGAAAATAGTTTGATGTCCCTTAAGAAAGTATTTAGGCCAAGAACAACAGACAACACAGGGGTTATACGATTTGACAATTTGCTTATAGATCTCCAAATCAATCGAGTTGATCAAGTCTGGCAAAGCGACATAACCTATTTTGAATTAAACAATAGGTTTTATTATTTAACTTTTATCCTTGATGCTTATTCTAGACGAATTGTTGGGCATAACGTGTCGGATAATTTAACGACCATTTGTACCACAATGCCAGCCTTAAAAATGGCTATAAAGTTGCGAGCCAAACAAAAGATGAGCGAATTAATATTCCATTCCGATGGTGGTGGACAATACTATGCAAAATCCTTTTTAGAGCTTACCGCAAAATATGAAATCAGAAACAGTATGTGTGAATATGCTTGGGAAAATGGTAAAGCTGAAAGGATTAATGGAATCATAAAGAATAACTATTTGATACACAGGGATATTAAAAATTATCATCAATTGACTATAGAGGTTGACCGAAGTGTACAACTTTATAACTTAGAAAAACCTCATAAAGAGTTACAAAGATTAAGTCCTGTTGAATTTGAAAATTTGGATATAACTTTACAATTGCAAAAAACACCGAGGATGAAAGAGTCATTTGATGCAAATAACAAAATATATTGGGTATCGAACCCCATATATTTTGAGCAAAAAACACCTCAGAATCTTGATGTATTCTCTGCAAATAATTCGAGTAAAAAGTTACACAAAACGGTCAACCCTATTTAGGCATTGACAACTCTTTACTCCTTGCTCCTTATTCCTTACTCTTTCCTCTTTAATCCTTCCTCCTTAATCCTTACTCTTTAATCTCATCTCCTCACTCCTTATTCTTGTAAGATACAAAAAAATGAATCCAGATTGACCTGGATACTTTAAACAGATAACCAAATCCTATGGCAAGTACCACAATTAAAACAGCTAGAGCATGTTCCCAATAAATACCGAATCCCAGGATGAGTAGCCCCATTAATATCAATGAGAAGAATCCGGAAAATATGTAAGAAATAAACATAGCTCCATAATAAAAGCCAGGTTCTCTGAAAAAGGATTCGTTACAGACCGTACATCTTTGATGCATATTAAAGCTATAATCCCAGAATAAATTTTTAGCGGGAAATAACTTTCCTTTTCTGCATGCCGGACAGTAGAGGCCGAATATAGAAGTAAGTTTTGATTTCATATGCTCGCAGAATTTGAAAGAATTAATCGGATTTGGAAGGGATTAAAAGATAAAGTTTAAAGTGGTCAAATGTATTACCTAATGATCATACATTTCCGGATATGCTATTTATATGAGAAAATGGGATCGATTCGAAGGTTTGTAGCATAGGCAAAATAAAAATAATTAATTTCAAAATCAAGAGTGACCCTGTGAGGAATCGAACCTCAACCTGGAGAACCGGAATCTCCCATTCTATCCGTTGAACTACAGGGCCAAGCCGCAAAAGTAATCAACATCCATCAGAATTTAGTTGTATACTTAATAGAAGCTGCTGAATGGGCCTGGCCTATAGATCAGGTACATTTTTCAAACAATTTTCGATCCGGGAACTTGTCGCATCAAAATATTTTCAATCACAAGCTTGATTAAATTAAGATTCTAATTTATCCAAATGCAGGATCTACTTATTCGAGTTTGCGAGCCTATAATGAAAGCAAACAAAATATTTAATTGTCTATTTGAATATTTAATTTCGTATTCAGAACACCTTTACTATGAACAACTTAATTCATTACATTGGGACAGGACTGGTCCACTTATTACTTTTACACCATAGTGTTTTGCACGCACAACTTACAGAATGGACAGAAGATGATCCGTTTATTAATTCATCTGAAAAAGTGCTTGAGCAGCAATTTAGTTTACAAAAAGATGAAGGACTACAATTTGAAAGCAAGGAAAAATTAGACATCAATGCAATCGTTCCGGAAGATCTTGAGAGATTTGAATTTTTAAACCCTAACGAGATCGAACAAATTATTGCATTTCTGCACAAGCTAAAACCTCTGATATCTACTTTGGAATTACAAACGCTGATGGGAATTGCTCCTGAGAAAATCCGAAAACTCATCAATTTGACTTATGTCTTAAATGACCGTGGCATTGCTGCTTCAGAAACTCAAATGAATCAAAGCCAGAAGCAATTCTTATTGTTGCGTTGGAATCGAAGGCTTGAAACACCATCAGATGAAAACATAAGTGACAGCTCTGCGTCGCGAAAAATAGGTAGTCCTGATAAATTGCTCTTAAAGTTTAGAGGATTTGCACATCACAAACTTCAATATGGGCTAACACTTGAAAAAGATGCTGGCGAGTCATGGCTGATGAAAAGCGGTTTGAAATTACCTGATTATATTTCGGCGAACGCCTCCTTGCGAAATCTACATAAGAAAATTCCACATATCATATTGGGAGATTACAGTCTATCATTAGGTTTGGGTTTGTTACTAGACAATGGTTCTTTTAAAAGTGGTTTACCAGAATTGAGGATCTCTTTTAAAACACAATATGGAATGAAAGCTTATAGCTCCATTGGCGAAAACGAAATGCTTAGAGGAATTTGCGCACGAATGACCCTAGCCTTAAATTTTGATCTGATCGCTTATACATCCTATAAGTTGATGGATTCAAGATTGGATTCGTCGGATAATAAGCCCACCCTATTATCTACAAGATTTCAGGAATCAGGCTTACATACCACTAATTATGAACTATCTAATCGAAAGAATCAATCCGTCTTGACCAGCGGAGTTGTTGCTTTACACAAAACGGAAAATGCTGAAATAGGATTACATGGCATGTATAATGCGAACCAATATGATCAATCAAATACCACTCAATTAGAAAAGATATTCATACCAGAAGCCCAAAAACTATGTTATGGATCTGGGTTTTACAAAATGCAAATGAGGAATATATTTCTCACCGGGGAGCTTGTAATGGATACGCGAAAGAACACAAGCTATCACCAATCATTGGCAGCAGGCATCGGCAAGCGAGCTGAAATTGCATGTGAATTTTATCGATATGGACCTGGGTTTTATGCCCATCTAAGCCAGGCAAACACATCAAGTGGAAAAAGCTGGAACCAAACTGGCTATATGCTGCAATTTAATTTCAACATCAAAGGAAATTTAAAATTAAGTCTTGCATATGAGATCAATGAACGTCTCTGGGACGTGTCCAGTGGCTATTACAGCAAATCACCTACATCTTACTCTCGTTTATCTCTCAGTAGTCAACAAAGAAGAAAGTGGCAGTCCAAATGTCAGATAGAACTGCGATCTCAAGCGCTGACTGAAAATCCACAACAAGTATTGTTGCCTTCAATACAGAGGACTATTCACCAACTCTCCATTCAGATATATTATGAAATGGCCTTGTCCAGATCGCTCAAATGGAGAAACAGAATTCAATGGAAATGCTTAAATTCAATAGGTCAAAATGCCTCAGGATTCTTTTGTGCACAGGATATTTTGTACAAACCACTTGCCGGAAAGCTCAATTTCAATGCTCGAATCGCATATTTTGATCTTGGTAAAAGTGGCTTAAAGATGTATGTTTTTGAGAATGATGTCATGTACCATTATGGATTTCAATCGCATTCAGGAAGTGGATTGCGATACTATTTCAACATCAGATGGAAGCCATTTCAAAGATTCAACATTGAAGCAAAATTATCTCAAACCCTTGTATTCATTGATGTTCAAAGGAGTTCAACTCCATTTGAAATGCAAAATCAAACTTCAAATGCAACACTTCAATGGACCTATGAATTTTAATCGTCCCGCTTATGAATAAATATATTTGATCATAAGGAAGTGATGATTTACAAAATTTGCTACTAAGAAAAAAATGTGCTTTTTCAAAAAAATATTAAAAAAAATTTGCATATTTAAAAAATGTCATACCTTTGGTAGGATTTTTGATAAATGAATTTCATTATTCTCTAATCAAATGTTTTATTTTTATTCGTTAACGTAAAAAAATTAATCATGGCAAAAGCACGTTCAACTGCTAAGAAAACCACGAAAAAGGCAACAGCCAAAAAAGCAGCTCCTAAAAAAGCTACTAAAAAAGCTGGAGCAAAAAAAGCGACTGCTAAAAAAGCAGCTCCTAAAAAGGCTGCTAAAAAAGTAGTAGCAAAGAAAGCAGCTCCTAAAAAAGCAGCAGCTAAGAAAGCGGCTCCTAAAAAAGCTACCGCTAAAAAAGCAGCTCCTAAAAAAGCAGCAGCTAAGAAAGCAGCTCCTAAAAAAGCTACCGCTAAAAAAGCAGCTCCTAAAAAAGCAGCAGCTAAGAAAGCAGCTCCTAAAAAAGCAACTGCTAAGAAAGCGGCTCCTAAAAAAGCTACCGCTAAAAAAGCGGCTCCTAAAAAAGCAACTGCTAAGAAAGCTGGTGCTAAAAAAGCGACTGCTAAAAAGGCGGCTCCTAAGAAAGCTACCAAAAAAGCGACTGCTAAGAAAGGAAGTTCAAAAGGTAGAAAAAAGCCTGCGCCTGCGCCGGCTGCAGCTGCCGAGCCCATGACTTCTGGAATGGGCGAAATGCAGATGTAAATCTACAAATCGCGATAAAAAAACTCTGGTTCAAAAAACCGGAGTTTTTTTTTATCCCTTATTGAGTTTTGATTCCATTATTAAATCAGCTATTACAATAGCTGCGACCGCTTCCACAACAACAGGCACTCTCAAAGCAATGCAAACATCATGGCGGCCCTGGATTTGGAATGATTCCATTTGGTTTGTGTTCAAGTTCACGGATTCTTGTATAGCTCCAATACTACTTGTTGGCTTGATTGCCACACGAAAAATGATCGGATTTCCATTGCTGATTCCGCCATTAATGCCTCCGGCATGGTTCGTTTGCGTCTGTCCCGATGAATTGAGAATGGAATCATTATGTTGAGAACCCTTCATTTTAGCAGCTAAAAATCCACTTCCAAATTCAATTCCCTTTATTGCAGGAATACTAAAAATCAGGTGACTTAATTTTGATTCGATGGAATCAAAAAAGGGTTCACCCAATCCTATCGGAACATTTTGAATTTTACATTCAACAATACCACCAATACTATCCTGATTGGCAATGGCCATTTCAATTGCCTTTTGAATATCATTTGATCCACCAGCTTCAATTAATGTTGCTTCGAGCTCAATGGGCCCTATTATTTTTTTTGCAAGCACTCCCGCAGCAACAATTGGCAATGTCAATCGCCCGCTAAAATGTCCTCCACCTCTATAATCATGGAAACCCCCAAATTTTTTTGCAGCGACAAAGTCTGCATGACCAGGTCTAGGAATTTTTTGTTGTTGTTCGTAATCTGCAGATCGGATATCCCCGTTGACAAACTGAATATGTAATGGACTCCCTGTAGTTAAATCGCGAAAACAACCTGAAAGAATCAAGGGAATATCTGTTTCTGAACGCGCGGTTGTGCCCACAGCGCCGGGTTTTCTACGTGAAATATCCCTTTCGAAATCCTTCAAGTTTATTGGAATACCGGCAGGTAATCCATCCACAATCACTCCTACGGCCGGGCCATGTGATTCTCCGTATAATTGTATTCTAAAATTTTTACCAAATGAATTCATGGAAGCTAATTAAAATCAAAGAAACTAAATTAATACCAAAAAATTTGAAAGAAGCCTTAAACTCAATTCAACCAACAGTTCCAGACCAAGTTTTCTAATTTGCAAAGTAATTTATATGGATGCATCATACGTTAGCCAACACCAAATTAAGAACTTCTATTCCGCTTAACGCTCAACTCCAGGCTTAAATGAACCATAATCTTTTGCTCTCATGCAATCCAGTGCCTGCTGAACTGAGCAGCTCTCAACATCTATATTTTCAGGTTGATAACATTTCATAAATCTTTTAAAGGAATCCATGACCGCAATACGAGACTTAATATTCGCTTCGGTAAAGTGCAAAAACTTCATGAGCAAAAATGGATCAAAATATCTTGACAGTCTCTTTTCAAAACTCTTGACATTGTTGCAATTCTTAACTATTTCATCCAAATGTTCTTGAAAGTTTCTGGTCACAAGAAAGTCTATCAAGGAAGGATCCAAATTGCTTTGCTTCCAGGCATCTGCCTGAGATTTTAGTTTAAAATAAGACAAACTTAGCAATTGTAGGCCATTGCAAAATATTCCAATTGCTTCAGGATGATAACTCTCAAAAGATTCAGCGTTGTAAGCATTCTCAATAATTTGGGCTACACTTTTTCCTGTTCCAAAGGGAACCCGATCTGAAATCCTGCCCGAAGGGAAGACCAATACTTTGTCGACCGCTGCTAATTTATCAATCACACTAAATTTATGCAGGAAATAAAAATCTTCGCCAGCCTTTCTTCGATTCATACCACCTTGTTGGCGATAAGCATCTGTGCGCACACCAAAACATGAACCCAGGGTATGATATGCAAATGGGTACTTAAAATATTTTTGCCAATTTAAATAAAGCCTCAAATGTAATTCATAGAAAGTAATAGCTTGTTTTTCTAAGAAATCGCAATCGATTGTGTGATGGACAAAACCGAAGCTTAAGGCTTCAACGGAAGGGTTCATTTCAAAATGTAATCCGACTTCGATGAGATAATCCGAATTTACAAAACAATCTGCATCAATATTACAAAGAATTCCTTCTTTGCCAATTTTTGAAAATCTACGGATGGCTTCATCCATTCCAATTTTTCTCGCCATTCCTACACCAGCCCATTTTTCGGGCAATTCAATGACTTGCATGGCGATTAGTCGGATGCGAGATGTTTTCGTTGTCTCTTGAATTTTAAGGAGTTCCTGGTATTGATTTGCGTGAAAATTTTTAATTTCTTCAGAAGAGCTCACGCTATGATTGAGCACAACTAGAACTTCTGTAACACCAGGTAAGGATTTCATAGCAAATACGGATTCAAGGGTCACAAACAGCTTAGGTTCATTATAAGCTGGTATAATTATACATAAACAGGTTTCTTTATCCGGCAAGCCTACCACCAGTTCATCAAAAAATGAATGTTTTTGGAGATAACTTTGCGCATTCATAAATTCTCGAAATCATTCATGGAACAAAGCTATCAAAACCTAATGATCCATACCGTTGCTTTTCCTCCTATTCAATGGGTGAGCGCATTCTATTCAGCTGCAAACCTTCTAGTGGAAGCCCATGAAAATTACCAAAAAAAATCTGCAAGAAACCGATTTTTACTAGGTTCACACCAAGGTGTTCATAGTTTATCTATTCCTCTTGAAAAAGGTAAAAATCATCAAAAAAACATTATGAATGTAAGCATATGTTATCAACAGGATTGGCCAACTCAGCATTTGAGGTTTCTTCAAACAGTTTATGGAAATAGTCCTTTTTATGAATACTATCGGGAAGATTTGATCAAATTGTTTGTTAGAAAAGAAAAATCCTTGTTTACTTTTAACATGAACGCTTTAAATCTTTTGAAATCCTGGTTATCTATACCCAAAGATTTTCAAATGACCTGCTCCTATCAAAAATCCATAAGCTCTCAAACTTTGGATTTGCGCAGCCAATCATATACTGATTTTACTCAAGACAATCCACCTTATGAGCAGATTTTTGGCCAAACATTTCTCCACAACTTATCCATATTAGATGCTATTTTTCATTTAGGACCCGAAACTCCAGCATATCTCAAAAAGTTTAGACCAACATTTGTTATATAATGGGAATATCCTTTAATATGAAGGTGCTACATGAAATCCTGCAAAACAAACACAACTAATTTTCGTTTCTGAATCATTTGAAAGCCTTATGAAAATAAAGTCAACAAGTTTTTACTTACTGGTCATTGTTTCAATCCTTGCTTGTCAAAATAAGGAGAAGCAAGAATTTCCCAAATTTGAAAAAGATCCTCATAGTTTCAGCGATCCTAATTCATGTAATGTTCAACATTTGGATTTGGATGTAAGGATACTCTTTGATCGTCAGAAAATAGCGGGTACGGCAGAATATACACTTTTTCAAAACTGTAAGGATAGTCTGATTCTTGACATGATGGGGATCCGAATACTTGGAGTTGAAGTGTTTAACGGACAAGATTATACGCAAACCGAATTCAGAATTACAGATACTGACTCCATTCTTGGCAATGGTTTGGTAATTCCCATTGGAAAGCATATTCAAAAAGTAAAAGTGCATTACGAAACAAGTTCCGATGCCACCGCATTGCAATGGGTTCCCGCAGATCAAACAGCCAATAAAAAGCATCCATTTTTATTTACCCAAAGTCAATCCATCTATGCCCGATCATGGATACCTTGTCCGGATGGACCGGGCATGCGCTTTAGCTATCACGCAAAAGTTTCCATTCCAAAAGAATTAATGGCAGTGATGAGCGCTGAAGGGAGCACTCAAAAAAACGATTCCGGAATTTATCACTTTCGAATGGAGTTGCCCATTCCTGCATATTTGCTGGCTTTGGCTGTTGGCGATTTTGGGTTTCAGTCGATAGGCCCCAGAACTGGTGTTTATGCACCCCATGAGTGGCTAACTGCAGCGCATTGGGAATTTGAAGATTTAGAGAAAATGCTCATCACGACTGAACAATTATATGGTCCTTATCCCTGGGGAAGATATGATGTAGTCGTTTTACCGGCTAGTTTTCCATTTGGCGGAATGGAAAATCCTAGAATGACATTTTTGACCCCGACCGTAATTGCAGGAGACAGAAGTCTGACTGCATTGCTTGCTCATGAACTTGCGCATTCATGGAGTGGTAATCTTGTAACCAATGCGAGCTGGAATGATTTCTGGCTGAACGAGGGATTTACTACTTATATCGAAAGCAGAATTATGGAAAGTTTGTACGGTCGTGATTATGCGGATATGCTTAGTTTATTGGGTCTACAGGATCTGCGCAAAACAATTGAAGACATGGGTCCCGAAAACCCTTTGACTTGTCTACATTTAAAATTACACGGTATGGACCCGGAAGAAGCACTGACAGATGTTGCTTATGAAAAAGGGAAAGCATTATTGCGATTTCTTGAGGAACGAAAAGGAAGGGCTGCATTAGACGAATTTCTTAAAGCTTATTTTAAAGAATTTGCATTCCGATCCAATACGACTGAAGGATTTTTGAATTTTGCAAAAACTCATTTGCTAAAAGCGAATGATCCTTTATTGGATACTCTGAATTTGTGGGTTTATCAACCGGGACAACCTTTGGTTGTTGGAAATTATAGTCGCAAAAAATTTGATCAGGTCGAATCCTATATCTCCTTCATATTAAAAGGAAATCAACCCGATACATCCTATTCAAGACAATGGACAACACATGAATATCTTCATTTTATTAGAAATTTGCCAGATTCAAAGGATTCAGAATTATGTTCAAAAATTGATCGCATTTACAATTTTAAACAACGTCAAAATTCAGAAATTCGTTTTGCATGGTTCATTTATGGAATTGAGAATCAATATACCGCCGAAATACTTCCCTCCATTGAAGATTTTCTTCAAACTATTGGAAGGAGAAAATTCGTTTTACCCATTTACGAAGCGCTTGCTGATCATGGATATCAAGAATTAGCCCGACGTCTCTTCCAAACTTATGGCCATTTGTATCATCCTATTACGAAGCTTTCAATAGAAAAAGTGCTGTAAGGTTAACTAAATTCAAATATTATTACGAAATTCTTCGTAATAGCTATATTTGCAGCTTAAATTTTAAAATAATTATGAATTATCGCAATTTTTTAATCCCATTTGTGCTTTTTTGGGCCTTTAACTTGACCGCACAAGATGACACCCGGCCACAACGATTTGATTTTGGCAAAATGTGGACCTTCGAGAACCCACCCAAGGATTGGTTGAAGGAAGCCTACAATTTCACTCCTGAAGATAGCTGGTATGGCGATGTACGCAGAGCTTCTTTGAGGTTTGCAACTTGGTGTTCCGCTTCTTTTGTTTCACCGGACGGATTGATCATGACCAATCATCATTGTTCTAGAGATGTCATCACTTCTTTGCAAAAACCAGGTGAGTCTTTATTGACTGATGGATTTTATGCAAAGACGCTGGAAGAAGAGCGCAAAGCTGAAGGCTTATTTGTAGAGCAATTGATTATCGTTGAAGATATCACGGAAAAAATTCAGAAAAAAGCAAAAGGAGCAAAAGATGACAACGAGCAAAAGGCACTCATTGATTCCGCTCTTGTTCAGCTCAAAAAAGAATATGCTCAAATGGATGCATGGAAAGGTTTGCGCATTCAGACTGTTGTTTATTACAGTGGTGGTAAGTACAGCCTTTATGGTTATAAAAAATTTGCGGACATTAGATTAGTATTGATTCCTGAAAATGACCTCGGTTATTTCGGCGGAGATCCTGACAATTTTACCTATCCAAGATATTCCTTAGACTTTACATTTTGGAGGGCTTATGACGAGCAAGGGAAACCCTTAAATACATCGGCACATTATTTCAAATTTAAACCTGAAGGTGCTCAAGAAGATGAACCTGTTTTTGTTATTGGCAATCCCGGAAGTACTGAAAGATATAGAACTGTGCGACAATTTGAATATGACCGGGATGTGCGATTTCCTGCACAGCTAAAAATGATGAAGACGCGCAGTCAAATTCTACAAAAAGAATATGACAAAAATCCAAGCGACAAACTACTCAATTCCATTTTTGGATTAGGAAACAGCATCAAAGCCATTTCAGGAATATTAGGAGGCCTACAAAATCCGGCCTTGTTTGGTCGCAAAGTAGCCATGGAAAAAGAAATCAGGAGTAAGACAAAGCTTAAAGATGAAGATCCATGGGTTGAAATTGAAAAAGAATACGATGCACTTAAAAAGTATGGTAGTTCCACAACAATATTGGGACCATCTGGCAATAAAGGCAATGCTGTGTATTTGATGTTTGCATTGGTCAATTATGAAAAATCATTAGCAAGTGCAGATTCAAAATCTCTTGAAAATCTAAGAATGCAAATCAAAGACATGGCAAAAGATTTGAATACTCCAAAACAACAGGAGTTTCTCCAGGCTTATTTTGAAGAAATTGTTGCTTTTGAAACCGCTGAATTCAATATATCAGAAAAACTTCTCGATGGCAAAAGTCCTGAAAAGAAAGCAAAAAAAATTCTTGAAAAAACTGATTTTACAGATCCAGATAAACTTGATAAGATATTAATGCAGGATGCCGAAAAGTTTGCTAAGAACGATGACCCATTATTGGAGGCAGCTCATATCATTGTGCCCAAATATATGGAAGCCGTAAAAGCATTTCAGCAAAGCAATAACAAAAGAAAAGCGATGGAAGCTAAAATAGCTAATGCCGTTTTTAAAGTAAAAGGAAATCAGTTACCACCAGACGCTACTTTTACCCTAAGATTATCTGATGGAAAAGTAAAATCTTATGACTACAATGGTACAACGGCTCCATACAAAACAACTTTCTTTGGGCTGTACGATCGATATTACTCCTATAATAAGAAATTCCCTTGGACATTGCCTGAAAAATGGCTGAACCCTCCTATGGAACTATTACAATCTCCATTTTGTTTTGTCACTACGAATGATATCATTGGTGGAAATTCTGGAAGCCCTATTATCAACCGGAATAAAGAAGCCATTGGTTTAGTATTTGATGGAAATATTGAGTCATTACCGGGTAATTTCATTTATGATGAAAAAACCAATAGAACTGTTGGTGTTCATGCTGGCGGGATTTTTGCAGCTTTAAAATACATTTATAAAGCTGACCGCATAACATCAGAATTATCTAAATAACATATCGTTTTTATGAAACAAGTAGTATTTGGAATTTTTGCAGCGTGCATTTTACTAACTGCATGCTCTACCGGTGGATCTGTTTCTAAAGGGATCAAAGGGATACTCAAGAGATCAGATTGCAAAGGCAGCTGCAATAAAACAATGGATTGCGAGGGTAAATCCCTCACGGTTGAAATGGCCTTAGCGAATAACAATATCATGATTGCAGGAAATACCATTTTTGCACGTGATCCTGACAACTTTGATTATACTATCAAAGTTGAATTCAGTTCGGCTATACCCGTTGAAATGTACAGCGATATTAAAAATCCAATCAATAAGAAATTTGTGGTAACGGGAATTGTTGAAGGATATGACCAATACATACATCAGGTTTGTACGCGTTCTTACATTTTAAAAGTAAGTAAACCGGAAGATTTCAAAGTTTTCACTGACTAATTACAAAGCTTTTTGAAGAATATATTTCATTCCCTCTCTGAAACTCAGGGAGGGAATTTTATTTTCTGCCAAAAATATTTTAACCCGCTCGGGATTCGTTTTTGAATACTGGCGCAAAGCCCACCCTGCTGCCTTTTCTATAAAAAATTCCTTACTCTTTGAAGTGCGTAAAATACAATCCGTCAATAATTCAAAATCTGTTTTTTCCTTATAAAACAATTGCAGAATCAAAGCTGATCTTTGGTTCCAAATGTTATCATCTTGGATCCATTTAGAGGCCTGCTCTTGAATCCTGGCTTTATCATTTTGAATCAAGCGTCCAATAATTTGAGGTGCAATTCCGTCGACCGTATCCCACCACGAGTCGGTAATTATGAGTTGTTCAAAAAACGGAATACACTTCGTATCTAATTTGTGAATAAATCTTCTGCTTAAATCCAAAGCCAGGTATTTATACTCCCTTTGGTCCTGCTGCCAGCATAGTCTAATAAATTCAATAAAATCATTTTGATCGTCCCATTCAAAATGGGTAACAATTGCTTTGACCGCATGGCGACGATCCTGAGCCTGCACGCCGCAAAAATCAAATTGGTTGCGCATGTAAGCCTTCATACCTATCGCTTTGGAAGAATTTCGAAGTGCTTTAAAACACTTTCTAAATTCTTCTAAACATGCATTATTGAAATCCTTTGACATCGAAGTCTTTATCGGATCAAACTAAAAGACCGGCGTTGTTCGACAGCTTCTCTAGCCAAAGCTTTATATTTTATTTCGTAAACATAAACTCCGGAAGGAATATCTTTTCCGGAATTATTAAATCGCCCATTCCAGTGGTCTATTGGATTGGTGGTCGAAAATAATAAAGATCCCCATCTATCATAGATTTGCATTGAATAGTATTGCATCGCTGCAAATTGACCTACCGGACCGAATACTTCATTCTTTCCATCCCCATTAGGTGTAAATGCATTCGGCATAAATAAACTAAAGTCCTTAAATGCAAAGATGTTGGTCTCCAAAGTGTCTGTACAAAGAAAGCGATCCACAACAATGAGTTGTACGCTAAAATTCCCTGTATCTTCAATTTCATAACTTAAATTCTTATCAAAAAAATATTTATCTTTTTGAAAAATCCAGGTACGACCAATAGTGCCACTGGTCAAATCTTCTAAGTGTATAACAGGATCATTGAGATTGACCATGAGACGATCAATGGTCCAATTTGCACTGGGTGGCTCAAATGCCTGAATCACGTTTGGAAAACTATTCTCCGTATAGCAGCCTAATGGTGAAGTGACCTCTAGTTTGAGACCATAGATTCCAGCCTGCCAAAATCGATGGTTCACGAAATAGCCTGAATCAATGGCACCATCACTAAAACGCCAAATAAATTTATAACTCGAATCCGTTGGAAAAGAAATATTTTTAAATTCGATATCTAATGGAATGCAACCCTCATTTTTGTTTGGTGAAAAAATAACTACGTTAGGAGAAGGGTACCATTTTATTTCCTCAAAAGATTGACTTTCGCAGCCATAATTATCTTTAACTGTCAACAATACCGGATATGTTCCCGGCCGTAAATAATGCACAGAGGGATTTTGAGAAAATGCCGTAATCCCATCACCTGCACTCCAATTCCATTGCGACACTTGTGAATATTGAGAATAGGAAAGATCATTAAACTGTACAGGCCCTGCATTGCAGCTATCGTAAACTGAAATAAAATCTGCTTTCAAATCTGGAATGAGATTAATATTGAAAAAACCCGTATCACCGCAGTTAGTACCTGGATTTAAAATAAATTTTCCAGCATGCCAACCACCTTCTTTAAAATTAATTCTCGGCGCCCAACCTAAAAACGTATCCAAAATTCCACCATTTTCATAAATCCACTGAACCTCATTAATAAACCGCGAATCGATGCTCGCATTTTGCATTTGATAATTCAAAGACCCACATACCGTAATACTAAAATGATCCGGGGTCAGTTGACTTGCGCCTCCCAATCTTGCTTCAACCGCTCCTTCACAGCTTGCAACATTAAATTGAAAATCCCTTTTTAGCACTGACAATAAAACGCCATTCCTATATTCGTAAACACAAACGCCTACTACAAATTGTCCGATGACATCGGGAGAACCTGTAATGATTCCGTTTAAGGTATTGATGGTAACTTGAGGATTTCCGCCTAATGGAAATAAGGCAGTATATGGAAATCTGTATTGCACTGGCGTGTATGGTGGAATACAATCCGGAGTAGGTATTACAGACTGACAATTGTTGCCACCACCCCTACCGCCACCTGCAAAGGGTTCACAAAACTCATAAACCAATTGATCCCCTTCTTTGTCAAATGCGGAATGATCAAAATTAAATGGTTCGTTGACACAAAGTACGGTTGGCGGAAAATTGATAAATCGAGGACTGTTGTTGCAAGTCCTTTGCGATTCAGGATGAATTTCTATAAAATAAGTAGCACCGGTCGCTTCCGGATTTACAATATTTGTGATCGTATTGTTTCTGCAACACCGTTGCCAAACAACTAAATATTTCGAATTAATAATCGGCAATTCCACTTCAAGCTGATAACTGCCGGCTTCACCACAAATATTAGGCGGCAACACCAAACATGGATATTCCGGTGGATCAATTTGTTGAATAGGTGATTGCAAGTTTACCCTGTATTCTGAATTGGCCCCTTGTCCGCTTCGGGTGTTCACCCAAGTATTTCCTTGCTGGCGAAAAATAGTAAATCCCAGAGGATCATCAAAAAAAGCACCAGTAGATGCACAATCTCTGTAGAGTTTTATGGTAATTAAGTAACGCCTTTTACTTGTGTCCTGGCCATTATTTCCAAATCCAAGACATTCGTAATACAATTCACCGCCAATGATATGCGCAGATTTAGCAAGCTGGCTTATGGAAAAAATGAGAAATAAAGTAAGAAAAACTATAATATTACATTTCATGCGATTTCAAAGATAATGCATTCATTGAATAGCTCATTCATGTACCCAAAAACCTTAACATTTGAAGTTCATTAGAGTGTATTGCCAAAAGCAGAGTCCAATATTTATGTGACAGTCATCCGGTTTCTTATATATTTGAACGCTTAACAATAAAATTTCTTATAAAAAGTGCAACCTTTAGCAGAGCGAATGCGACCTAAGTCGCTTGAAGAGTTCCTAGGACAAGATCATCTCACCGGTCCAGAAGGTGTATTGAGAATTGCACTTACAAAAGAACACATCCCTTCCATTATATTTTGGGGACCACCCGGCGTTGGAAAAACCACCCTGGCCAAAATTATATCCAGCAGTTTAAAACGTCCTTATTATGAGTTGAGCGCCGTTCAAGCCGGAGTGAAAGATGTTCGGGAAGTTTTAGATAAAGCTAAAAGTAATCGATTTTTCGATCAAGCTTCTCCTATATTGTTTATAGATGAAATTCACCGATTTAACAAATCACAACAAGATGCTTTATTAGCTGCTGTAGAAAGAGGCACCGTCGTATTAATTGGTGCAACTACCGAAAATCCATCTTTCGAGATCAATAATGCCCTTTTGTCCCGATGCCAGGTTTATACTCTCAAGCCCTTGAAGGATGATGATCTTTTAAAATTATTTGAGAGTATTCTAACCAAAGATTTTTTATTCAAAGGAAGAAAAATAGAGTTGCTTGAAAATGAAGCTTTGTTGCAATATGCACAAGGCGATGCCAGAAAATTATGCAATATATTGGAATTAGTGGGCTCGCTGCAAGATGAAACCCTTCAGATTAGTAATGAACTCATTCAAAAACTGGTTCAGGAAAATATCGCCATTTATGATAAAAATGGAGAAATTCACTATGACATTGCTTCCGCATTTATAAAATCCATTAGAGGTTCAGATCCAAATGCAAGTTTGTATTGGCTTGGCAGAATGATCGCCGGCGGCGAAGACCCTCGATTTATCGTACGCAGGCTCTTAATCTCTGCTGCTGAAGATATTGGCTTGGCCAATCCTAATGCTTTATTACTTGCAACGGCTTGCCAACAAGCTGTTGAACAGGTTGGCTGGCCTGAATCGCGCATTATTCTTGCAGAAACTGCCATCTATTTGGCTTGTTCTCCGAAATCCAATTCTGCATATATGGGAATTGAAAAAGCATTGGCTGTCATACAGCAAACGGGAAACCTTCCGGTACCGCTACACCTGAGAAATCCAGTGACAGGCTTGATGAAAAAAATGCAATATGGGGAAGGCTATCAATATGCACATAACTATCCGGGTCAGTTTTCGGAACAGGAATATTTACCTGAAAATATTGTAAATCAGATATTTTATGAACCCGGACAAGCGGGCAATGAGGATAAAATCAGGCAATTTTTGAAGGAAAAATGGGAAACGAAATACAACTACTGAGTTTCGCAAGCGGTTCACTATTTTTGCAGCCTTAATTAAAACCTGTATGTCCCCTTTTGAATCCGAACATTTACAACTCATCAGAGAATCTGCAAAAAATTTTGCAGATCAGCACATCAGGCCAAAAGTAATGGAATGGGACGAAGCTCAACATTTCCCTAAAGATTTGTTTCGCGAAATGGGAAAACAAGGATTTCTGGGTGTATTAGTTCCAAGCGAATATGGAGGTTCAGGTCCCAGTTACAAGGAATACATCACCGTGATTGAGGAAATTGCTAAAGTTTGCGGTTCTATAGGTTTGTCAGTAGCAGCACATAACTCCCTATGTACAGGTCACATCATGCTTTTCTGCAACGAAGAACAAAAGAGGACTTATCTTCCAAAACTTGCAAAAGGTGAATATTTAGGAGCCTGGGGACTCACTGAACCCAATACAGGCAGTGATGCCATCCGCATGAAATGCGTGGCACATATGGAGGAAGATCATTGGGTGATCAATGGTACAAAAACATGGATCACACATGGTAAATCTTCAGACGTGGCAGTTGTTATTGCCCGAACCGGAGAACTTTTAGACAGTAAAGGAATGACCGCATTTATTGTTGAGCGATCTAATCCGGGATTAAGTGCAGGAAAAAAAGAAAATAAACTTGGAATGCGTGCATCCGAAACTACGGAAATGATTTTTGAAAATTGCAAAGTCCACAAATCAATGGTCATTGGAGAAGTAGGAGAAGGCTTTATTCAAGCCATGAAGGTCCTTGATGGTGGCAGGATCAGCATTGCAGCACTTGCACTGGGTATTGCAAAAGGAGCCTATCAGGCCTCTGTAAAGTATTCGCAGGAACGCGAGCAATTTGGCCAGAAGATCTCTCAATTTCAAGGTATTGCATTCAAACTTGCCGATATGGCCATTAAAATAGAGGCCGCTGAATTATTGACGAGACAAGCCGGGAAAATGAAAGACCTTCATCAAAAAATGACCAAAGAAGCAGCTATGGCTAAATATTATGCTTCGGAAGTATCTGTCTCAATTGCAACAGATGCCATACAGATTTTTGGCGGTTATGGTTACACCAAGGACTTTCCGGTAGAAAAATTCTATCGCGATGCCAAATTATGCACCATTGGAGAAGGGACTTCTGAGATTCAAAAGTTAGTCATCGCCAGAGAAGCTCTAAAATAAAGTGATGATTATCAACAAAATTGGATTATTTTCGTTTTAATTGGCGATGATGCAATATAGAATACTTACCCTGATCTTGTCTTTCCACATACTGGTAGCGCAGCTAGGGCTTAATGTTTTTATGTTGTATTGCTGCTGCACCAAAAAGGTTGAATACTCATTTATTCCCAAAGAAGATCAATGTGTAAAGAAACATCCGGCCAAATCTTGTCATACTAAAATTAAAACCTGTACAGTTTCTCATAGCCATAAGAAACCCTGTGAAAATCAACTTGTAGAATATAAAGCCCTTGACTTCACAGCTGAAAAACCTACTAAAGAGATCTTTTCAGATTTTTCATTGACTTTGGTATTAAACCAAAACTTAAGTCTTGCAAACATTGAATTCGCGAATGTTTCAACGACACATTTTGTCTCCTATACACCCTACAAAACAGGTGTTCAACGTCTGATTCAATACTGTTTACATCTTTGTTAGCCCAAGGTGTTCTTTAGCAACACTTTTTTTTAAAAAATTTCTTTTATAATATTAGATTATGGGCAAAACAATATATGTATTTATACTAACATTTGTAAGTTTATCCAAAATATCAGCTCAGTTTTTAATGGGCAATGTAGTCGATGATAAAAACATGAGCCTCGTGGGTGTCAGTGTATATTGGTTAGAATCCAATATTGGTACAAGCACCAATGAAAATGGACATTTTAGACTCGAGCGTAAAACAGATAACAACTATCTCATTTTAAGTTATACCGGTTTTCAAAAAGATACACAGCTCATTCCTAAAGATCAATCCTTTGAAATATTCACTTTACATGAAGGCGTACTATTGTCCGGTGTTGAAATAAAAACGGACCGGAATTCAAATGCATTTTCTAGATTAAATCCATTAAACATTGAAACACTTGAGAAAAAAGAATTTCGCAAAGCAGCCTGTTGCAGTCTCTCTGAAAGTTTTCAAACGAGCAATGCAGTAGATGTAAGTTATACGAATGCGGTAACTGGATCCAAAGAGATTCAGTTTCTGGGCCTTCGCGGAATTTATACACAATTGCTGATAGAAAACCGGCCTGCATATACGGGCATACTTAGCAACTACGGCTATGATTTACTTGCCGGAACCTGGCTTGAGCGCGTAGATATTTTAAAAGGGGCTTCTTCCGTGCAAAATGGGATCCAAAGTATGAGCGGAGCCATCAATGTACAACTCAAAAAACCTTATGAGGATTACCCTGTGTATTTTAATTTATTTGCTGATGCGCATGGGCGATATGAAGCCAATTTGCATTTGAATAAAACTTGGGATCATCAGAGATCCAGTGGTCTGTATATCAATTCAAATTTTCAAAGTTCAGAACGCGATCATAATAAAGACCAATTCCAGGACGAACCCCGTAATGAACGTATCAATGGTATCCTTCGCAATATATTCTTTAGCGAGACCTTTGAAGGGCAAGTGAATGCACAAGCGCTTTATGAAAAAAAATCGAGCGGACAATTGATTCAAGATAATCCTTATGTGATTCGTCAGGAATTGCAATATTTTAATCTCTTTGGAAATCTTGGTTATGTTGGATTTTCGAATCCGAATGACAATACTGGTTCCATTTATGATGTTGCTTATGCCAAAATTCAATCTGTTTATGGTAACCGAAAGTTTGAGGCCACCGAAAAAAATATTCATTTCAAACTACTCTACAACCATACTTTCGGAAAAGGCAATCACCAAATAATAACGGGTCCACAATTTAAATATCATGATGCTGTTGAAAAATTTGACGGTAAGACTATAGACTATCGAGAGAAACTTGCAGCATTTTTTGTAGAGCATACTTTTAGGAACAGCATCGAAGCAGATAATAAATTAACAACGACCATAGGATTTCATGCCGATTTTATCGAAAACACAAAACCACTATGGATGCCAAGAGTCAGTTTGCGTTATCTTTTTACCGAGGACTGGACTGTGAGGAGTTCTATTGGGCGTGGATACCGAATGCCCAGAGTATTCTCTGAAAACACTCATTTAATGGCCAGTTCGAAATCCTGGGTATTTAATGGCCCCATACCCATTGAAAAATCCTGGAATACCGGATTGAATTTTGTTGGGAAACCTTTTATTGGAGGCAAAGAACTTGAAATAAACCTGGATGCTTACTATACTTGGTTTGATCAGCAACTGATCATTGATCTGGATAAAAACTATCAGGAAGTGAATGTATACGCTCTTGAAGGAAAATCACGCGCATTTCAATCCATTATCACTTTGTCGTATCGTTTATTTCCCTTTATGAATTTGAAGGCTGGCGGAAAATATACCCATACTCAAATTGATTTGGAAGAAGGAAGCAGAACGACTTTAATGACTCCAAAATACAGAGCATTATTATCAATGGATCTTGAATCCAATAATAAACAATGGTTATGGAATATTACTTCCAATTACGTTGGGAAAATGAGACTTTCAGATAAAGAGGGCGTGCCAGTTTCGTTATTACATGGACATCACTCTCCTACAGAGGACTATGTGCTTATGCAATCGCAATTAAGCTACACCATTAGCAATTGGGAATTTTATATCGGAAGTGAAAATCTTTTGGCTTACAGTCAACACGATGCAATTATACAAGTTGACAATCCTTATGGGAATTATTTTAATGCTTCGGAGGTATATGCTCCGGTTTCCGGAAGAAAAGCCTATGTGGGAATAAAGTGGAGGCTGGGAAAAAAGGAATAAGTTTGGATGATGGAGTAAAGGATTAAGGAACAAAGAATAGGAGGCTTGTTATATGCCAAATTGGTGATGGTGATTAAAGGTTGATGTTTCTTAAAAAGTCAATTCTGTAATCCGTTTATTCTATAGCATTTTACTACCCAAGATACTGTAGCGTACCTACGGCACGCTGTGAGCGTTGTTTTCTTTTTTTTACCAATATTTTGTCCCTACGGGACATGAACAATTGTTAAGAGTTAATAGTCAATTGTTAAAAGCTCAAGCAATATTCTTTGAATAAGTCAAGTTACAAAAAATCAATTGAAAATAATTGTATTATTGCTGAACTAACATTCGTTAGTGCGTGTTGTTTTCTAACAAACTTACTAGAAGAAGTTATCAGTTGGAAATTATCAGTTATCAGTCCAAATAAAATCAATCTTCTCGATTGCAATAATCATGACTATGCTGGGCACAATATGATACAGACTTAGTGACTACCAAACAGCCTAGCAGACTAACAGACTAACAGACTAACAGACTATCAGACTATCAGACTATCAGACTTCTTCCAACATCCCTTCCTCCTCATCGCACCAACGTCACCTCCCCTTTCTTCATTTTCTTTCCCGCTCCCGCAATTTCATAATGCACAATATATGGATATACACCTGGTATCATGAAACGATCCTGGCTTCTTCCGTCCCAGCCTTTGTGTTTATCATTTGATTCAAATAGCTGATTGCCCCAGCGATCGTATATCTGCAACAAATAGGATGTCATCAGTTCGCAGTTGACAGTTGGCAGGAATAGGTCGTTGATGTTATCGCCGTTGGGACTAAATACATTGGGCAGGTAGATGTCTTCACGGATTTGTGATATGCTTAAACTCAGTTCTGCGGGCACAACACAAGGACCTGGCGAACTGATCGTAAATTGTGTGATGTCATTGGACTTTATTCTGACCAGACTGCAGGGGGGATCCAAACAATCGATTTGTGAAGCGGGAGTCCAGATGTAGTTGGCAGCTCCACCTGCTTTGAATGTAATTTCTTTGCAGGGATCGATGATCGTATCGCCGGTAACTGTAATGATTTGTTTGGCTAAGATCAACACTTCCATGCTGTCAAGCCATTGTTTGCAATCGTCTGCTGCCTGTAGGTAGAGTCTCTCTTTGCCAATCCCGCTTGGATAAAAATTTGTGTTGAGACTTTCTGGATGATCAAAATTTCCCTGAGCTGATTGCCACTGGAACTTGGCATTGCCTGTAAACGTTCCATTTAATTTTAGGATCTCGCCTTCGCAGATTGTGGTATCAACTCCGGCATTTAAGCTGGTTGAATTGCCCGGTTTGATGGTCAGATCTATGTTTAATGTGCTGTCACAACCACTTACATTCGTTAGTAACTGTTTATAAACTCCTGTAGATGTATATAAACGGTTATTGATGACCGCAGAATCACAATGGGTTTGGCTCAGTGTGCCGATTGTGCGATTGTTTATCTTCAGATCCAATGTAAGAATACTATCGCAACCACTAACATTTGTTAGTAATTGACTGTATACGCCTGTTGCGGTATACAGCTGATGATTGATGATCGCTGAGTCACATGTCGTTTGACTGAGCGTCGCTGTCGTAGGTTTTAAGATGCCGATCTCCAGTTGCAGGATACTATCGCATTGAGCTGCATTCTTTAGGACTTGAGTATAGATTCCGCTTTGGGTGTAAAACTGACCGTTGACTTCAACAGAATCGCATTGTTGGATAGACAGATTTTCTGCACTGCTTTTTGTAATTTCAATTTGCAAATTGATGATACTATCACAGTTGTTTACATTGACCAATGTCTGTTTATAATTGCCAGACTGTTTATATACTTGTCGGTTTACTTCAATCGAATCACAGGATTTGTAACTCAGGTCTGCACTGCTGCTTTGTTGTCGCGTAAAATCAATTGTCAGTATACTATCGCATTGGGCTGAATTTTTTAAGACTTGAGTATAGATTCCGCTTTGAGAATATAGCTGCCCGTTCACCTGCACTGAATCACAACTTTTTAATTTTAATGCTTCCGTTGAACTTTTTGATAAATTTAAGATAATGTCCAGTGTACTGTCACATTGATTTACACTTTTTAACAATTGCATATAATTACCGGATTGTTGATAGCTGATTCCGTTAATTTCAGCACTATCACAAGCCGTCCATGTGATCTGACCGGCGGTCTTTGTAAATACATTTAATTCGATTTGCAGCGTGCTGTCACAGCCATTGGCACTGCTGAGTGTTTGTGTGTAGATGCCGGACTGGGTATAGGTCGTTCCATTGATCGTGGCTGAATCGCAAGTCGCATGTTTGTAGATTGTGACCTTGCTATTGGGGATATTGATAAATACATTTATGATGCTGTCGCAGCCATTTGTACTTTGATGTTTTAAGGGATACTGACCGCTGGTTTTATAAGTCTGCCCCAGATACAACACCGAATCGCAGTCAGTCAAATACACACTATCGGTATAGCTTTTGTGTATGCTAAGATCCAAAATTAAAATACTGTCGCAACCAGCTGTGTTGCTAAGTAATTGGTTGTAGATACCGGTGGAAGTATAAACAACTCCGTTGATACGTGCAGAATCGCAGGCACTACTCACAAGTCTAACACTGCTGCTTTTGGGTATATCCAGTTGCAGATTCAATACACTATCGCAGCCGTTTGCACTGGTCAACAATTGACTGTAATCGCCTGTATTTGTATAGAGCTGACTATTGATGCTGATCGAATCACATTTTCTCAAGGACGTATCCATTTTGCTACTTTTATGGATCTGCACTTCCGTGGCAATGATACTATCGCAGCCGACTTGGTTTTTTAAGTGCTGCGTAAATGTAGCAGATTGATTATAGCTGTTGCCATTAATCATGATTGAATCACAGCCACTAAGTAGTATATCTGTTTTACTGCTTTTTGCAATGTTGATCTCCAGGTTTAATATACTATCACAGCCAAGCTTGGTAAAATACTGCTGCTGGTAATTGCCCGATTGATAATAGATCTGGCCATTAAACTCAACGGAATCGCATTCATTGAGATTTATTATCGTCTGTGAACTTTTTTCAATGGTGAGATCCAGCTTTATAATACTATCACATTGATTTGCATTTTGCAAGATCTGCATATATGTTCCGCTTTGATAATAACTCTGCCCATTAATATTTACCGAATCGCATTCCATTTGTTGAACCGAGGATGAACTGCTCTTAGATATATTTAGTTCCGTAAATACCAAACTATCGCAACCAAACACATTGGTCCATAACTGGGTGAAGGTATCGGATTGAGTATAAGTTTTGTTGTTGATGGTGACGGAATCACAAAGCCTCAATCGGATACTATCCTGACTTCCCAGCGCTTTGATCTTATTGATCGTATCGCAGAATGTTTTGTTGCACATGGCCATCGCCGTTCCCAGTCGTACTTTGACCTGTACATCTACACAGTATTGGAACTGCACTGAATCAACTAACAGTCGTTCGTCTACAGACAAGGTCTTTTTTAGCGTATCCGTTTTGCGATACCATTTGTATTCATATTCGTAGCTCTCCCCTGCTTCGCAGGGTTTTACAATTTTGATATTGGGGTTCAATTCTACTTTACCGTTCATGCAGGCAGCTTTCCAGTCGGCTCCAATGTCCACATTCACAGCAGTGAGCCGGATCGAACTATCGCATTTGTAAGGTTCTGTGAATTTTGAAAAGTCGATGATCTCTTGAGTGCGGCAAGGCGACCAGCGCCGACCCATCGCATCTACATAGGGTACATTGTTGCAAGTGATGTAATACACATCCGGAGGTTCGGGTTTGGGCAGCACCCGAAACTCAACAACCGAGTCGTAGGGACAGCAAACGGCATCCGTAAAGGTTTCCCGGTAGATCCCGGATGTTTGAATGAGCTGCGAATGCCAGCGATAAGTGCCTTGGGCGGCAGTTTCAGAACAAAGTGTACGCAGGGTGCCGTTCCGATCAGCATGGCGACGCACTTTGACCGTAGTGCAAACAGGTCCTTGCTCCAGACAAATCGCTCCATTGTGTGGATTGCCTACTGTCGCGCTCACACACAATCTGAAATCGCCCGCTTGGGGAAAATCCAGTTTGAGATCCGGTTTATTCGTTCCAACTGGAGCTCCATCCAGGGTCCATTCAAAATGAGCTGCTTGGCAACCACCAGGATCCACAAAAAATGAATAATCGCAATAACCTTCGCATACGGGCTCAATGATGCCGCTTGCTTTATTGTTGATCGGGCCTAATATTAAGTTGGGTGGATTGCCGCCAGAGGTGGAGATTGTGAAGTCGCATTGATCGTCACCATGATCCAATGTTATATAATAAATTTTGCATGCTTGTAAGTTCATTGTATAACTCATTGAGTTATTTTCTTGAATGTATCCTGGCTGACATAAAATTTCTTCATTACAATTGCAATCACCCCAAAAACCAGGACAAATACCAAAACCAGGGAAATTTGCAATTGGACAATTTCCAACACTTAAAGTAATAGTAACGCTTCCACCAGTACTAATAAATGCAAGCCAGGATCGTTGATTTGCGCCTCCTTGTGCACAACCTGGCCAACAAGTACTCAATGTTGTGCTACTGGTGATGCAACTATAACCATTCAGCTGATTCAGCGAACAAAAAGGAATCGTTTCTTCACAGGTTTCGGAAGTAGGAGGAGTACATTGAGCATAAATCAAAACACTGCAACAAATTAGTATTAAAACCAAACATGGTTTCAAAATCATACAATAAAAGTGCTTTTGAAACAACAAGTTCATTTGATGCAAATAAATTTAAAACTATTGCTATAGGCGAACATAAATTCTAAATGCAAAAAACCTAGACCACTCCGTATGGAATTCAATTGCATTGGATTGATCCATTTACTTCCGGAATCAACAATATTGCCATACAAATCTGAAATCCACCAGTTTTGAATATTCTGAATTGGGCCAATTAATTCCAATTCATTTGGACAAGATTTGTTTTAAGTTTGATATCTAAACTTAACCCATCAAGCTGATTTTTAGTTTGGACTACATGCTGTGGCTTTGTTTTTACCAACAAAGCATCGTGGTGTAATACCGCATTGAAATTGACATCACTGTACATAGAAGTGCCGTACATCAATAAACCCTGGTCTAAAGTTTTTGTCAAACCATAACACCCAAAATCAGTAAAGTAATTTTTTTGACTTGAATTGCCATTTCCCAATCGACTGATAAAATTGTAAGACTCTTGATTTGTTATACTTCCATTTGAATCGATGGTAAAAATGGCAAGGTCAGCGCCTCTGGGATCATCGGGGTCGCAATGTCTTACATAAGCACCAACAGACGCCGATTGATCGTCATTGAGCAGAACACTGCAAAATCGCTGATTGCAATACGGCTGTTGAGTGTACAAATAGGATTGTAAGATTTTTCCATTTAAATCAGCAATTAATAATGCTGCAGTATTGCCATAATTTCCGACAAGATAGATGCTGTCATTTTGGACAATAAAATCTCTGATACTTCCAAATACTTCTACGGGTGTTTGTATCCATTTTATTTGTGCTAAACTATCCATTCTGTAAAACTGGAAGCCATACTTATCGCTTGCAGCCGCACTACAAATAAAATCTCCATTTGGCAAAGATTTAATAGCGCGAATGCCGCGATCAATGGTGAATGTCTTTGCATATTGGAATTCAAATGCTTCATCAAAATATAAAAATTCATACCCTGTTGCCAAATCCCATAAGATGGCGATAAACTGTTTGTTGGCTAATTGCAACAAATGACTCAGCAAAAACTGATTGGCCTTTTGAGCTGATATAGGACTTACGCCGTGTTTGAGAAATTCACCTTCATTGTTTATTTCAACAAGCATCACATAACGCAATCGACTTATGCTATCCTGAACCTTGACTGCACACACAAATCGATCCTGACCCGTTTGGAGGCAATGATTTCCAATAAATTCTTCGGGATAATAGCTCGGATGATATGGAAGTCTTTCCGGGCGCAATAAATAAGACCCATAGGTAGAATTAGCATTATATTGTAACAATTCACCGCATTCAGAAAATTTCTGAAATACCAGAGCATTGAATATAGAATTACTAGTATTGTATCTGCTAAATCTGGATCCAAAACTGATGATGTTTTTTGTAGAATCTTCCTCAAAAACAATATCAATATAATCCTGATGGGCTGTATCATTCGATATATACTGAAAACTGCATTGGCTGATTCCAGATTGAGCCTTCATCAGGAATGCCATCAAAGCCAACACAATAATAAGTTTACATCTATTGCTTTTCATGTTATGATTTTGGTTAAACAAAACCAAAACCGGATGCAGTATATCTACTATTGTCTTAGAAATAAAATTTGCGCACACTTCACCCGGTTTCAATTCAACTCTTTTACTCCTTAATATTCACCAATTTAACGCTGGTTTGCAAATCTACAAAATTCACAAAGTAAATACCAGACTTAATAGTTCCCGGAAAGACTACGTTTCCTACAGAAGGATGTGCTGTAAACTTCCACAGGCCATCAAATAATTTTCCGCCTTGCAGATTGTAAATTTCTACATGTTGCTGCTTAGCAAATTGGCTCGCGTCGATCTTACTCAATCGTTGTTCCGAAAATCCACCTCCTGAAAAACATGTTGCCGGCCAGCCACTGGTTTGGTTCAGGTCTTGTGGGTTTTCTATGCAGTAAGTATAATTAGGGCAGTTGCGGTAAGCTGTACAAAGAGTGCTTACTGTTGGAGTTGGATCTCCAATAGGCGTATAATTTCCACTGACAGGTGTTGGAGTCCAATACAGCCCTCGTTGATATCCCGCGGGTAAACAACAGGAGTTGGCTGTAGCCACTATATATATTGGGCGATCTATGTAGGCTTTAATACATAGTACATTTGTATCCAATGTTCTTCTGATGCAACTATAATTTCCACAAGAACGTATTGAATCATATTGTACATAATAAGTCCAATAATTGCAACTCGTCGGATGCACTCGCAATGCCCAACGCCAACCGCAAGAAATATAATATGTACCACCAGGAATGGTACTATACATACATCCTGTGACTGTTTGACTACTGTTAAAATTACAAGTATCCGGAGAGATATAAGTGACCTCAACTTTAGGATTGGAAATATCGTCAACCCGATCCGGGTCAGGATCGCATTTATCTGCATCCACACAACCAATGTAAACAGTCTGAGACACATAACATGACTGACCGTTACAAAAATGAACCCACATCGTCACTTTATAATTGCCACCAAAGCAAAAATTATAGGTGAGTGGATTGGCTGTGATGTTAGACGGATCGCAGGCAATACCATAATATCCGCTACTTTCAATATCCCAAGTGATAGAGCAAACCCCTTGCGTTGGAATATTGGGTGTAAAGGTGTATTGGCAGGTCGTAGAATCTCCTGACACAGTAAATGTATATTGGATCGAACATGGAGATTGAGCAAATCCTGATTTGAACAGGAAGAATAAAATTAATATTATTAAAAGAAATTTTTTAAGTGTTAAAATATTTGAGGTTTTCATGTTGTTGTATTTAAAATTTATAAAAACTTAAGTCCATTCAATGTTGTTGAAAAAGACTAAGATTATGAACTTAAATACCTTACTAAAGGTAAGTAAAAACTTTGAATTTTAAGCTGATGGGCAATCTAATCACCTCATCAGCCCTAAACAAACGGGCGGTGTAAATTCAATGGGGTCCATAAATTAAATATTAGAAGTGATCCAATTCACTGATGATTTTGAGCGGGTGTCAATCATCTTCCTTTCCGGTTGCAATATATATATATATATATATACGAGGTATATTTGAAGCTTAATTAACATATTGTTAACAATTGTGATACCCTATTTAGTAGCCCCAATAGAGACAAATTAGATGAAAGAGGACAACACAACGATAGTGGATTACGGTGCAAAGTCTTCTTATAATGTCCTTTTAATTTTAAATCCTTAGCCTTTGACCAATTTAAAACTTACATATGTTAGTATTGATTGTCAAAAGTGAAAAATGCCTTAAAATCTAACGTTCGTTAGTTAAAAATAAATTTTGGAGCTTTACTTTATATCATTAATCTCTAATCCTTTCCCTTCAGGCTTTGACCTTTAGACTTAAGCCTTCCACCAAATCCTCATATTTCAAAAGCATCTGTTTGATATTTGAATACATGGGTTCAAGAAGCAGAGCATCCTTTACATCCAGCCATTCTGCACGTTCGATACCTTCTTCGCTTTGCAATACAAGTTTATCAGGAGTGCTGGTCTTTAAAACATACCATTTCGTACGTTTTAAGGCGCGCGATTTGTTGAACTCGCGATACAAATGCCAGGTAAGGCCTAATTTTCTGATCAACTCAAGATCCGACAGTCCAACTTCTTCCATACATTCTCTAAGGGCGGTCTGCTTTGATTTTTCTCCAGGGTCAACTTTGCCTTTAGGCAGATCCCAGATTTTTTTTCGAAAGATCATCAGGATTTTTCCGTCAGCTCTGCTGATAATTCCACCGGCGGCCGGAACCCAATTACATATGCTTTTCAAATCCTTAAAAATAAGGGAAGGATCTACGCTTTCGAGCACCACCTCTTCAAAACGATTCGATTTTTCAAGCATATCGAGGTATTGAAAAAGCGTCTTTTTATTACCTTGATAAGGCATCACGATTCTTTGCTTCGCGATTTCCATTTGTTCGAGCTCATGTTTGCCTCTGAGTACCAAGCAATGCTCATTGATTTGAATTTCGTAAATTTGCCTTCGCTTTGACATGTTATGACAATAGCCCACAAGATAGCAGATCGACTCTTAGAAATCCAAGCCGTAAAGTTAAATCCCGGACAGGCATTCATTTGGGCATCAGGCCTCCGATCGCCCATTTATTGCGACAATCGAAAAATTTTATCCTACCCCATCATTCGCCATGAACTGGTAGATGGTTTTGTAGGGCTTAGCCAACAATTTAATGGATATCAGGCAATTGCAGGAGTTGCCACGGCAGGTATTGCATGGGGTGCGCTATTAGCAGATAAATTGGGTCTTCCTTTTTGCTATGTTCGCAGCAAACCAAAAGAGCATGGATTGAAAAACCTGATCGAAGGCCATCTGGAACCCCGGTCAAAGGTTCTCGTTATTGAAGACCTCATTTCTACCGGCGGAAGTTCGATTGAAGCTTGTGAGGCTTTAAAGGCAGAAGGCCATGAAATAGAAGCCGTTCTTGCCATTTTTCAATACGAATTCCAGATTGCACAAACTAAATTTCAAGAAAAATCATTGAAATTTGAAAGTTTAAGTCAATTTTCGACATTATTGGAACGGGCTTTGCTACATAAACTCATTAATTCAAACGAATACGAAAATCTAAAAGGCTGGAACCAGGACCCAGCAGAATGGTCCAGGCAATTCCAGCTACAGCAGGCATCATTATGAAGATCATAAGCAAGAGTTCAGAAGATTTTTTATATAAATACTTAAATAATCCATCTCCCACCGGGCATGAATCGGAAGGACAAAAGATATGGTTACAATACATCAAACCTTATCTGAATGCCTGGAGTCTGGATTCCTATGGGACCCTTTATGGCATTGTAAATCCCAATAAACCATTTCGCGTTGTTATTGAAGGACATTCAGATGAAATATCGTGGATGGTAAATTATATTACCGACGACGGATTTATTTATGTGATCAGAAACGGAGGCATAGATCAAAGTATAGCACCGTCAAAACGCGTTATCATTCATACACCCAAAGGAAAAGTGAGAGGCGTCTTTGGCTGGCCCGCAATACATACCCGCAAGGGAAATGATACTAATCTGACCGCAACCCTCGAAAATATATTCATCGATGTTGGTGCTAAAGACAAGGCTGAAGTCGAAAACATGGGAATTCATGTTGGATGTTGTATAACTTATGAAGACGAGTTGTTTAAATTAAACGATAAATTTTATACAGGCAGAGCTTTAGACAATAGGATTGGTGGATTTTGCATTGCTGAAGTGGCACGACTACTCAAGAAAAACAAAGTCAAGCTACCCTACTCCTTATATATTGTCAATTCGGTTCAGGAAGAAATCGGATTACGCGGTGCAGAGATGATTGCACAAACCATAAAACCGAATCTCGCGATAGTAACAGATGTTACACACGATACCCACACACCGATGTTAAAAACCAAGGAACAAGGTTCGATCAAATGTGGACTTGGACCCGTATTGTGTTATGCACCGCCGGTACACAATATTTTTCAAAACCTCGTCATCAAAACTGCCGAAAAAAATAAAATTCCTTTTCAGCGAAATGCTGCATCGAGAACAACAGGAACCGATACAGACGCCTTTGCTTATTCTAATGGAGGCGTGCCCTCAGTACTCATTTCGGTGCCCCTGCGTTACATGCACACGACTGTTGAAACAGCAAGTATTGAAGATATTGAAAATGTGATCAGGCTGATTTACGAAGTATTACTTACTATCAATCCAAAACAAAGTTTTAAATATTTCTAGCCGAATACAAAAAGGCATTTTTAGCGCTCTGTTTTATGCAGGCTTATTGCCTTTACTTTTGTATCGCATTCAAATAATATTTCCATTTCCACCAATAAAATGGCAGGCCTATGCTTTTGTCGCAATCATTACTTTTGCGGCATACTACTACCAAAAAGTATTTTGTTTCATTCGCCATTATCCAAAAATAGATAAACCCAGTCACATTCATATTCTGGTTCTGATCATACCGATTTTATGTGCCTTATACTTTTTTATTTTTTTCGAAAAGCCTTCGCAAGTCATCATTTGTATTATCGGGAGCATTGGATTGTTGTACCACAATCATACAGCAACCTATCTTTTTAGAAATATTTTACTTCTCAAAAACATAAGTATTTGCCTGTGTTGGGTATTACTACTTTTCTTTTGCTTTCAAGAGCACGATTTTACAAATACAAAGCGCTTTTTCTATGCACTCGACTTTTTCATTATATTGCTGGCGCAAAGTTTGTTGTTTGATTTTCAGGATTCCAAGGAAGACCATGCATTTTCACATAAGACATTAAGCAACATACTTCCGCCGCATATATTAAAAGTTGGGATCGCATTTTTATTCTTGGTAAGTTTTCTCCTGCTATTCAATTTTTATACACGTCAATGGATAAAATTATCAACATGGATGATTGCAGGGATCAGTTATGGAGTTTATTTTCATTTTATTGTAAAAATTGCATTTACAAGTAAATTAAAAAGTATGATTCTAACTGATATCATTATGTTGTTCAAATAATTAACGCAATAGATCATAATTACCGTGTTGAACCTAATTCGTGATCAATTCAAACTTTCCTTGATTTGTTTGCTTTTAGCACCAATGTCGGTAAATAATTTTTGCATTGCATTTGAAATTGCTTTCATATTAGCTGCACGCTGTATTCCAAACTGGGCAGTTGTAGGAAGACTTCCCATCATACCATATCCCCAATATAATGCAGAATGACTTTTTCCTTTTACATTTACATCTTTTGAATAAATAATATTATCATTCAAATCTCTGATTGTGCATTTTAGCGTTAATTCCACATTTTGACTCCCAATTGGCACTCCAAGTAGGTTTATGGTATACAAAGTAAGTGTTGACAAAACAAACCAACCCAAACCGTTTGACAATTTCGAATTAAGTATTTCAAATTTAATTTTTCCTTTAATATTTCCAACAGCGTTAAAAAGCCTATTCTCAGAAATATACTTAATATAAGCGAGTTGATCTCTAACTCTTAAATCGTAATTATATTCCCCATCTACTTCTATCAAATTTACAGGAAAATCATTTAGCCCAATGCTCAATAGAGAATCACCCCTCATAAGTTGTGATGATTTTAAAAAATGATTTCCGTTTTGTTGAAAAATTTTATGCAAATTAGAATTCTGAGAAAGGATTGCATCAAGCTTGATTCTATCCCTTATCACTTCTGGATGAGCTTGTACAAATCTAGTCAATGATGCATAATTATGGCAATATAAAGATGGCAAAAAACCCCACCGTCCTTTATCCATTAGCTGGAAAGAATCCCACTTTGAGTTAACTTTTGGCATTTTATAATTATACTTTACAATATTAATTTCCCTTTTGTTCAAGTACCTATTAAATATATCAGCATCACCATTAGCCATAATTAATAACTCTGGACTATAATAATCAAATACACAATTATTTAATTTACCACCAGAAGCTTGAGTGACCCTGGCATAATGGTCAACTACAGCTCTAAAAGGAGATAGAGAATTAATTATTGAATAAACTTTTGGGTCGTCCCATCACTCGCCATGATTAAAATTACACTGATTAAAAATTAAAGCTCTACTAGTGGTATCTATCTCCAATTTCAAATTTGGCAACTCAAGTCTTTTGGCTGAATCTCCTTCTTCATAATTATTGTAGTTAAACCCATCACAAGATGCAACCGCAAAACAGAATATCAGCAATAAATAAACACAATAATTCATACCTAATGAATACAATTTGATTATTTTCACTGCTGCCACAAATTTTTAAAATTTTAAAAGTAACCTGAATTAAGACATTTATAAACAAGAAAACGTATGCAATTTCGAAGAACTACCTATCCCCTTAAATATCATTGGACCCAATTTAATGGAAATTGCATTTTTCCCTTTTAATTCAGTACAAACAGTAGCAAGTTCCCCAGGTTAAAAATTAGGACAATTTAATATTTTTCTTTACGTCACACATCATCGTACCTGGAACCAAATTAAAACTAAATAATATACTGTCGATCCTTAGGCTCATATTACTTTTTGAAATTTCCATTATTACACCACTTGAAATCAATAAGCCTTTATGTGTGGCTTGCCCTTTACCCTTCATGAATGCATCAGACAATGATCCAGTTAGCCCAAGCTTTATTTCTCCAAAAATTCTACATGATACATCCAATACATACTGGTTTCAGTGATACCAGAACCAGACCAAACTTGCCCAAACAGTAAAAATTGATTACTAAAAAAGCACAAGAGCGTAAATGTAGATACTTTATAATTAATCTTGTTCATAACTTATTTTTATCAAAAATTAATCATTATCGAATAACAGTTACAGTTCCTTTAAAAATTCTTTCCGTTAAATTTACAAATTTTATTTTAGCAATCCAAACATAAGTTCCCTGCGGTACAATATCGTTCTTATATACACCATCCCAGAATTCCTTTGGTTGCTCATTTTCTATGGACGTTGTATACCACACTTGTTCGCCCCAAGGCGAGTATATACTCAATTCATACTCCTTCAATCCTATTCCGACCGGTTTAAATACATTGTAACCTATACCATAGTCCGGAGTGAAAGCATTAGGTGCAAAAAAGGTTGTAATCCACTCAGGGTCTACTTGCTTTCCAAAAGTATCAATACAGGTATATTCGCCCATATTGTCATTAAATGCAATTAAATAAGCGAAGATTGTTCTATTCTTGTCGTACTCATGCACTGGATCTTTTTCAGATGAAAATTCGCCGTCACCAAAATTCCACGAATAACGGTCAGCGTTCAATGAAAGATTTTTGAACATTACATCACCAATAATAGACGCATTATAATCAGCTATGCAAGTAAAATCAGCTTTTGGACTTTGATATACTTTTATAACATCCTTTAATTCCAAAGTATCTTTGCAAATGTCATTAAATATAGAAATCAGTCGCACACTATAAACCCCTGGATTTGTAAAGATCACAGATGGCGAAGTATCTTCTAATATTCCAATCGTTTCAATTTCCCAAATAGATTTGTTTGAAAAATTCGATAGATTATTTAATTGAACTTCCAAATCTTCGCAACCCTTGTGTGGGGATATTGTAAAATCAGAAACTGGTTGATCATAAATTTCAATTGGGAGAACCAATGTATCAGCACATAAGTATTGGTTATTTACAATCAGCCGAACAGGATAATACCCCCCAGCCATGAACTCATGTAATGGCGATTTTTGATCAGAACGTGAACCGTCTCCAAAATCCCAATCATAATCAAGTCCACCTAAACTTTGGTCTAAAAACTGGACTTCGGACGGTGCTCCACAGAATTTTAGTTTAGTAAAAACAAATTTTGCTTGTGGCCTTGGGAATACGCTTATTTGAACAATCGAGCTATCAGATGGACATCCATTTAAGTTGGAAACTTTCAACTTTGTTGCAAAACTACCCGATTCTTCAAATTTGTAAACAGGATCTGAATCCGTTGATGAAGAGCCATCACCGAAATACCATTCAAAATAAGTTCCATACTGGCTTTGATTTTGAAAATTAATTGCCAAATCTTCACAGCCCGAATTGGTATCTGGTTGAAATTGTGCAATCGGTGACTCCAAAACTTGAATTCTTTTAGATATCGTATCCGAACAAGAATAAATATTTTGACTAATCAATTGAATGAAGATATAGCCTGCCGTATCACTTTTTAAATTGACGTGCTTTGTCACATAATTTACTCCGTTTATATCCCAATCAAAGCGAACAGCATCTTGGGAAGAAATGTTGGTTATATGAATTGAATCATGTCTTGCACAATATTTTACTTTGTCAAAAATAAAATCGCCATTAGGCCGATTATAGGCCCAAACGTTGATAAAGGCAGTATCCGAAAAACACTGCAAGGAGTCTGACACAACGAGTCGAACTTGATAACTCCCCGGCTTATCAAATAAATGCAGAGGACTCTGATCAAAACTATGGGAGCTACCATCAGAAAAATCCCAGTTATACAATAAACTGCCGGCACCACTGGCCAAGCTATTAAATTTGACCGAGAATGGGTAGCAGCCATTAATAGAATCAGCTGTGATGCTAACAGTTGGTTTTCCAAAAACCTGCACCAGACTGGAATCGACAGCAGGACAATTATCCAACTTTGAAAAAACGGTCAATTTTATTATATATGTACCCGCAGAATCGTAAATATGTTTTGGATTGGGAAAAGTGCTGGTATTACCATCTCCAAAATCCCAAAAATAACTGGCACTTGAATCAGAAAGGTTTAAGAAATTTAGTTCACTAAATTGACAAACTGATCGTTGGTGAGAAAACTTCACCATTGGAGCTGGTAAAACTCTTACAAATGCTACATCAGTATCCTGACCGCATATTTTTGCATTTAAAATAATTTTATGCAGACCCGTATCAACCAAGAGAAATGACGGTTGAACGAGATTGCTATTGTGCACTACTTGATTCAATGAATTAGTAATTTCCCAATACAATGTGGAACCAGGCGTACTCTTACTTTTTGGACTAAATAAAAACGGCTGGCAAGCTTCAAGCGTATCTAATTCAATAAATGCATGGACGTTAGCAGGTTTCACTATAATACTTTTCGCCAGTGTATCCATTCCACAGCGATTCTTTGCAATCAACCGAATCGTGTATGTTGTGATCGTCGTATCATCAATTGTAGAATAATATTGGGCTGGAGGTACAGAGTCTTTTGAAACAAATCCATTTCCAAGATCCCAATCATAATCGGTAGCTTTACCTTTTGTAATGTTAGAAAATTCTATTTTCGATGGCGAACAACCTTCATCCTGAGTTATCCCAAAGTCGACACGAGGATATGCCAATATGGTCACTGAATCAATTACTGAAATCGTGTCGCAAAGGTTTTTTACATTCAATTCAATAAAATAAACACTATCCTGAGTATTGCCATCTAAAAGATATGGGTTTGGAAAATTACCATTAATGGTATCCCCGTTAATAAACCAGCATTTCGTAATAAAATCACCATCACTTGAATCTTTAACAAACAAAGCGAATGGTGCACATCCGGTACTTGAATCAACACTAAAATGACCAAAAGGTGCAGATATGACATTTACATTAAAAATAGCCGTATCCATGCAGGAATAAACTGAATGCACAATCAATTCAATTTGATAGGTTCCCTTTTGTAGATATGTCATTTTCGGACTGTTGGATTGACTCGTAGTTCCTTCTCCAAAATCCCAAACATATCGAACAGCATTTGAAGAATTATTTATTAATGTAAATTCATTATTGATACATGGTCTGCCATCCAAACTAAACAGGGCTTGTGGCTTTGGATGCACAACAAAATTCAATTCATCAAAATAGCTACACGAATCAGCCAAATTACTATTGAAGTTATAGCGGTAAACATAAATTGTACTTGTGTCGAGCATCTTCACATCTATAATACCTTGCAAGCTATCAATAATGCCAGTGCCTGTCCAGTAACCGCCCGTAGGATTGGCTAGACTTAATATAAATAGTTGAATGCCTTCACATATACTCGTATCTGTACCCGCATTCACAATTTTTCCCAAGTCAATTATATCAAGGGTAACTGAATCTGATAATAAACACTCGGGCCCAAGATCATATAAATAGTTATAAGTATGTTGCCCTCCTTTTGCAATCGTCAAATTAACAACCCCAGTGATTGGATCTATTCCTGGTCCGGACCATCTTCCTCCCTGAGGCTGGGCAACTAAGAAATAAAACTGATTGGAGATACATACGGTATCGTTCCGCGGCAAATTTAATGCAGGCTTATCGATTAATTGAATGATGAAAGAATCCTGAACGAAACATTCATTTCTTTGGTAACTCAAATATATCGGGTAAAATCCGGGATTCAAGCTTTGAGAAACCGAATTAAAAAACGAACCTACCACGCCTGGCCCGGACCATTGAAGGATACCTCCAAGAGAGTCCACATTCAATTTTGAAATTTGAGAAAGATCCAAATCCTTATCTGCAATGCATAATTGAATGGTATCGGATAAACTAACAATTGGTAGTTTATCAACCTTAATCAAAGCAGACTTTCTGATATTACATGATCGGGAATCTTTCCACTGGTATGTCACCTGATTAAACCCAGGCAAAACTTGTGAAGGATCAAAAATTCCCAAAATCGGATCACTTATACCCTGTCCGCTCCAATCGCCACCAGGCTGAGATGCGAATAATTGTTTAGGCAAATCATTGGAGCAAAATGTATCTGTTTGTATTGTCAAATTTTCAGCAGCTTGTACATAAATATCAATTGAATCCCTACCTATGCATCCTTTTGACTTATCAAGTACATAATAGACGGTGTGAAATTGATTGGGCGCAACAAGGGATGGATTGAATGTTCCTTTATTGGAATCCATGATACCTTGACCTGACCATTTACCACCTGGTGGAAATGCTACTAAATCAAAAGAATCTGTGCTCGAACAGACTAGACCAGACAGGGTATCAATCTGCACTATAGGCAAATCCTCAACAACAATAGTGTCATAAACGGTGTAATCTCCGCAAACACTGAAAATTTTGCATGAAATGATATAAGTCCCAACCTTATCAAAAATGATGTCCGATGGATTTCGCAGAGTAGATGAATTTGGATTACCTCCCTGAAAATCCCACTGGTAGTTTCGAATGACGCTATTGTTAGTGTAAGTTACTTGAGGAGTATAATTTAAAGAATTGCAAACGGTATCTTGCCGCCATAAAAAAATGAGGGGCGATCCTGTAAATAGAATGTTCTTATTTGCTTCTTTCGGACAGTCTGCGGTACCAATATGATAGGTGTAGATTTTCCTTCCCGAAGACAGCTGACTCAAATCAATATTGCCTGCGGAATCTATTCCATTACCACTCCACCACCCACCTACCGGATTTCCAATTAAAGTAACAGTATTATTGCTTAGACAAATGGTGTCCGGTATCTTGGACAAATCTATGGGATCAGTATTCGCTACATTGACTGCAACTGTGATGCTGGTATCGCCACATGGGCTGGTAATTTGAAGGGTAATATTTCCCGATTTATAAAATTTTACAGGCTGAAATAATCTTTGATTTGAAGAAGATGGCGTACCATTTTCAAAGAGCCATGCATAACTTGTAATATCCCCTGAAGACACAAACTGTAAAATTGCCGGATTGATCACAATGCTATCACAAGACGGATTAGGCGCTATCATACTTATCTTTGGACTTTCATAAATAACTATTGTGTCCTTAAAGACATGGTCGCCACAAACATTCTTTGCTCGGAGTTCTATTGTAAAAGTTCCCTTTTGATAAAAATTTATTTTAATATCCCTACTAAAGTTATTCATCAAAGTATCCGTAAAACGCCATTTGTTAGTGTCATTAGGAGTTATAATCCATTCTGATGAAGTTGTCCAAACATTGGAACTATTGATAAAAGTAACACAAGTCGTGTCACAGCTGTTTTGCGGCATACTGGAAAATGTAAAATTTGCACGGGGAAAATCAAGCACTGATATTAACTCATTTACCTTATCAGATCCACATTCGTTTGTCGCAATTAATGTAACTAAATAATTACCTGAATTTGGAAACATTTTTGTAAAATTATTAGCAGTTGATGATGTTCCATCATGGAATTGCCATAATATTTCTGTCTCATTACAACTTTTATGACTAAATAATACATCACTATTTATACACACAGTTTTAGGAAAATCAGCAATTGCTTTAGGCCTTAACATTAAACCAAATTTTATTGTACTAGGCTGGCAACTTATTCCTTCAGTGCAATATTTAATACCTGTAAATTCCAATGTAATAGTAATGACACCATTAATGTATTTACAAAGATTCGAATCCGGAATATTATAAGTATGAGAAAATGAGCTATAGTCATTCTTAATTTCAATAGGAGATCCATCACCCCAATCTACAATAAATTCACTAAATCCTAAAGACGGGTCTGTAGTGTTAGTAAGAGTAATAATTCGACCTTCACAGAATGCAATGCCTCCTTCAATTTTCATTGAAGGGTTCTTATTTCCTACGCCACATTTATCTATAGGAAAAGGACACTTATTTTGTGCATAAGTAAAATTGCATATAAGCATTGATAATGACAATAAAAATAAATTAATTAATCTTGCTTTACTTTGCTTGGTACCAAATATTCTCATACAATTTTCTTTTAGATGGAGAAATAGAATTGATTTCACATTTTACATCACTGCTATATGGCACTTCATCTCCCTTGCCAGCCAGTTTACACGAAGGGCTTGATGCAAAATGAATTGCAAAGGTCAACTCATACGTTGCACCTAGATAATTGCGAATACCGGAAATGTTATCTGAATAGGCCAGTCCAATCGCGATCTGACTATCTTTATTAATAAATTTAGCCAACTCAAGGCTCACGGTAAACCAATCCGTATTCCAACCGGATTTTGCCTGGCCATTGAAGTGATAACTGAAACCGATTGCTGCCTGACGATTCAGAGAAAGCCGTGCACCCGCCTCCCAATATTTTAAGTTTTGTTGCTTTTGGTATAATACCATTGGTTTTAAACTAACAAAAGACCTTTTGAGATTGACCATTATAAATTCAGAACTTAAGAGAAAATTATATCGGCTTGGGATTTTCGTTTCCTGCCCAAGAATGGATTCAGAGCCCCCGGTAACACTAGAGTTTCCTAAAGAATAAAAATTGTGCATAGCAAAGCCATATGTCATATTAAATCCTCTCTTACTGTCCTTATTAAATAAGACTTGGTGTACGAAGCCAATTGTAGGCGTAAAAAACCAAAGTGATCGTCCACCGTTTGGTGGTAAGAATCCGGATTTTAAATCATTACCAAATTCGTCCTTAAAACCGTATTTCGCATCCAATTCATCAGAAAAAACCAATTTGCTGTATTCAATGGTCTTCAGAGACCATTGCAATCCAACACCCACTTTGATATTGTGATGAGACTGTCCAATCTCGAAAGGGATAGCGCCTGAACCTCTTAATCCAGCTGTATAGGTAGTCAAAAACCCTTCGCCTTCCTGGTCCCAATCCAGATTTAAACCATAATCAAAATAACTACATGGCATACTTTCCTCAAAATAGAAGGACCCTGTATGAAAACCAGCTTTACCATATTGGTTCCATTGTGATTTATATTTTAAATTAACATTAGTGGAACCCTTAAACCCGGTAAATGCAGGGTTGAACCTGCTCTCATTGCCCAAAAAGTGGGTATAAAAAGGATCTTGAGCATTTAGAACATATCCCTGAGTCAAGCATAGGATCAGAACAATTTGAAGTAATTTAAACTTTACCATATTCATTTATAAACCTTTCAATTACTTTATAATAGTTTTAAGTGAACAATTGTCAACATCCAAAGAGGAATAATTTTACAATGTGTAATTTCATATCAATCCATATTGCCATATCCAACCATCGAAGCCCAGTAAAATGGATGAGAAGTGGACTTATTGCCTAATAGCGCAAGTTTTGCCTCTTGTAAAGCTTTCGCCTTATTTCCAATTGATTGCCCAGAATTATATGAATTTTGAATAAACTTACTACTCAGATCAAACATAGCCTTGTCATTTACTTTCCATAATGTGGAGCAGACATTGTGTACCCCCGATAATGCAAAAGCGTAATTTAAACCTATCATACCTTCACCTTTATGAAGTCCGCCTAAAGCTGTCTCGCATGCACTCAGGACAAACAAATCATTCTTTAAATTGATTCCAAATAACTCGCGTACATATAATACTCTGTCTGAAAAAGCAAGATATGAGTAGTCGCCATAACTGAGATCAGCCTTCCCGTGCGTACTCAAAAGAACGATATCGTGCTTTTGAACATTATCAAAAAATAAATTTGTAGATGCCAAAGTATCGAACGCTAAAAGCCCACTCCCAATTGCATTCATAAATGCATTGGCCTCTTTACCGGAATATGCCAAAGATGAAAAATCTGAAATAGCACTGTTATTTAACAAATTAAAATCGCTTACAAAAGGTGCCATTGCAAGACAACTTAGTTTAAACTTTGATTTCTCCTTATCCTTAATTTTACTATGGTAATAAAGGTTTGATGACAATGCGTAGCAAATGGATTTACCAGCTATTAAATATTCCAAATCGAATGTAATGTTTCCATTATGAGACTTTCTCTTAATTAAGGCATCAAATGGAATATACCCTAATTCGCGATCAGGAACAATAATTAAAGCCTCGTGCAATTTGTGTTCAATTGGCAAGATAAGTTTAGAATACAAAAATTCTGATGCTTTAATAAAACTTTCAAATCCAGCGTAAATAACATGGGATGTTGTATCCTTTCCCTTCAAAATGATTCCATCTAACAATGTCTGAATATGCTCGACCATACGAAAATCGTTAGGAATCGCAAATACTTCAAAATCCATTTTATTGATTACAAAAATGTAAATGGAACTATCTCCGACAAAATATTGAATTAATGTCTGCTTCTCCAATAAAACTTTTTGAATATCCCTCACTTCTAATTTTGACTTTTCATACTTAGCTTTATAGTATTCAGGATATTCTTTTTCAAGCAGTTGGTAAAACTTTTCCTGCCTTTCCAATGCACTGTATCGTTCGATGATTTTGTTATTTATCCATTGCTTGTTTGTTTCATTTGATTTACTTAATAAATCATGTTTCCCTATCTCCAAAGAAAGTATCTCCAATCGCAGTTTTTCTTCCTCGTTTATTAATTCTTCCGGAACATTTGCAAATTTCAAAGCTTCTATATGCAAAAATGTTTCGCGCAATGTTTGCAATCTGCTTCTTTCTGCCACTTCAAAGGCTTTGTAATAGCCTTCCCGCTCTTTCATTAAATCATAAGTTCGAATGACGTTTTCATAAATATGGTAATATTTATCTGCAAACACAACTTTGGATTTAAGCGACTTTATAACTCTTTTATGCCACTCCAATATCTCCATGGCTTCGATAAACGTAGAATTACTTAATTGAAGATGCAACATACTCCCAGAATGATTATACCAATCGCGGTAAAAACTACCTTTTACAATCAGAACATCAACTAATTTTGGTAAATTTTCTATTTTATATAAGTCTACATTACTTGTTCCGGAATAATTAAAGTGTGCTAACACTGTATCAATCATGGGTTCTGCTGTATTAAACTCACCCAGAGCCCCTTTTACTTCAATTATGGCAGCATAAATAATTGCCGGTATTGAATGACCTCTATCAAAAACTTTAATTGAACAAGTGTAACCAAGTTCATAATTAGACAATGCCATCTGATAGTTTCGGGTTTTGAAATAAACTCTACCAAGCTGATAATACGCCTTTCCTAACTCCTCGTAATTACTTAATGTTTCTCCATTGGCGAATAAATCAATACCCGACTGAATTGAAATAATTGCATCATTGTAGCTTCCCATTTCGACATACAGCAATCCTTTATTAGTGCGCAATGAGATCAAGCTCATAAAATCATTAATATTCAAATTTTTAAATATACTGTCCGCCTTATTGTAAAAAGTCAGCGCATTTCCATATTGCTTACTGTTCTTATATTCAATAGCCAGATTAATATACATTTTGCCGGCTAATTGGTGTTTAACATATTTAAGGTGCTTAAATATGTTAATGCTTGTTGTATCGCAGCAATTGCCTTTTCGTGCTCCTGTCTTTCCGCGAATAATCCGGCCAAGTTTATTGTACATTGTGCCTTAGCAATTAAATCGTTAGGCTGCGTTGAATTTCCACTCAATTCAATGCCTTTCTCCAAATATTCTTTGGCTTTCGGGCTATCATCTTTTATAAAATATAATGCCCCTAAAGAAACATAGAATGGCACCATCAAAGGGCTATTAGGTGGTATTAATGTCTTATAAATATTTAATCCTTCTAAAGAATACTTAATTGCTAAATCATAATTACATCTTTGGGATTCAAGCAATGCCTTACAACTGAATATTTGTGCCTCAAGTATCCACTGTCTTTCTTCAAATTTCGAAAGAATTAATTGCGCTTCCATTAACAAAGTATCAGCAAGTAACATGTCGCCTGAAAATATGCAACATTCCGCATAAGAAAAATTCAATGAAACCCTACTCCAATGTGCGTTTGAATTTTTCGCATTCAAAAATTCACTTCCTTTCTTAAAGTGCACTTTTGCAGTATAAAAACTATCCTGTTGCCGCAAAACCCTGCCTAATCCCAACCAACAATTTGCAATTTTTACCGAATCCAATTCATCAGATTCATAATAATAATTAATCGCTTTATTAAAACTATTTTTTGCCTCATCGATTTTTCTGCTTTGTAAATAAATATTTGAAATTGAATACCAGGATTCAGCAATATCTCTCTTAATGGGCCTTGAAATATGAGTTCTGATTTTTAAGGCTTTTTCCTGAAGCATCATGGCTTCACCCAGATTTTGAATCCTTGTATAAGTATCCCCTTTAACTTGGCATATTTTTGCATATAGCAAACTATCAAAATAAGATAGAACCTCTCCTAAAAATAATTCCGCAGTATCTAATTTAAATAATGCCAATTGGTGCTGTCCGGAATTGCCCAACTTACTAGCTTCAATTAAAAAGTTTTTAGCTAATGAAGTATCTTTTAAAGCATCTCTATTCGCAGTTAATAAATGCTTGCAATAAGCTGATGCATTTAAATTCAAGCAAAATAATATCGATAAAAATGCAAATAGTACTTTATTCATATATTAACTTAAACTCATACACTATTTTACTACCACCAAATTAGTTTTAGCTATTAAAATCTTGTCCAATAAAAAATCGGTCTTTCAGGGGTCACAATTGCCAAATTACAAATATCTCCCCACTAAATATTTAGATACTTTTACAAATAAACAGGTAACATTATATTCTTAGTTTCACATTGTCATAAGCAATATCACTTTCAATGAAAAATATTAAAAATGCCTTTTCCTGATTTTAGGATAACATTAAGCAACTCCAGCCAAAATACACAAATTTGTTTATACCACATTCATCACGTAAATACTACAGCATTACTCACCGAAAACTCTTTACCTTAAAGTTATAGCAAAAGGAAATTTTCTGAGAGTCGCAATCAATTCTTCCCCAAGTAAAAAACAAAATTCAAACCTGCTACTCCTTTGTTCCCAAAAAAGGATACACTGGCTGATTCTTCATCTCCAGTTCGCTCTGTAACATTGACGGTCTCCGATCCATTGGGAGAAGATTTAACCCTGTTGACCCGTTTGTAATCTTCCTCACCACTTATTTTAATAAAGGCAAAGCCCAACTTATACTCCAAACCAATAGATATTCTCTTGCCAACAAAATAGTTTAACCCGACAAATCCATCTAAGCCAAATCCAATTCCACCCGGAAGGAATTGCTCCGTAGTTGATAAATTATAGGTCCCATTTGAATAGTATTGATCAAACGTCTCTTTCAATTTCGTTTTACCCACAAACGCAATAGGTACAGCAGCCCCTATATAAGGTGACAAGCGTTTTGTGCCTGCATAGTGGTATTCAAAACCCGGCGATATTCCGATTGAAAATTGAGTTATGGATTCTTCACGATGGTCGTAATTCCCTGTTGAAGCATCCTCCGTAGAACTATTCTTATCATTGCGAAATGCAATGGTGAGATCAGTGCGAAGGTAAATATTCTCTGAATGAACCTTTCTTACCTGTAAAATAAGACTGTCAAAATTATTTTCCCAAATAAGTCCTTTGAGTCCGTCAGCCTTGATTCCAAAGCCAAGATCACCAATGTTAGGTTTAAGTGGTTCTATAATTTTTGAAACGATATCGGGTGGTTTGGGAACTTCCGTGGTTTGTGCCTGAAGGCCGCCGAAAGTAATGAAGCTAGCAATTGCCAGCTTGGAGAGTTTACTAATTTTCATGGTTATTGATTTCATACAAATATATAAATAATAAAGAAATAATAATTCAAATATTTTTGTCCATAAATGCATTTTAGCATTCCCGGGGTCAATAATGTTTCTTGTCTTAAATGTTCAACCGGACCAATGAAACTATCAGATACTCTTTCGAATAAAGACCAACTCCGGGTCAGTCAACAAGTCTTCTGCAATAACTGACACCCCGCAATGATGTTGTTTTGAAATGATAATGGACATATTTATCCAACACTTCGTTTCATAACGGCCATAAACAATGGACACGAGGTGTCGGCAATCTTGAACCTGAAAAGCAGGATGCTGATTTTTAATCTTGCTGAGCAAAGCGCCAAAGCCGCCATACTTATGTGCAAAATACGACGCAGCCTTATCCATCGCGAAGGGAAGTATACACATATCAAAGCATACAGGTGGCATTGCTAGGATTATACTATGCTCAAGTCCATCCTCTAAACTGAGATTTATTTTCCCATGTGCATATTGAGCCAACTCCTCCATTCTATCGGTTATAAACTCATAAATAAAATCACGTGTACCCGGAGAATTTGTTAGGATTCTATTCAAATGCAAGGTCATTTGGTTTACAAATATTTGTGACTCATCGTACATCATCGTATAGAAATATAATTGAACAATAAAACTAATAATGAGCTACAGCTGTAAAGATTCGTTTGAATCCAGACTTTCAGACATATGTTGCAACCGGATCCAAAACCTCCCTTATTCAACAAGGTGAAACGATGCAATACACTAACATTTATTTGTATAAGTATGGATTGAACCGATTTCATATCAACCTATTTACAATACTTATTAGTTAATTCTCACAAGCTGTTCTTTCAAGTTATTTGGAATTTCATGAATGCCATAAACTTTTAGGTCAGATTCTTTATCATCCGTAAGAGTTATTTTTGATAAATCCTCATTCACACTATTGGTTTTAAGCTTATACATAGCACCTGTTATCGGATCAATAATTAATATTCCAAGCAAACCTCCAAATAAAATATTTCCCCAATACCAACCAATTATTTTGCAATCAACCTTGACCTCTCGTACCATATTTCCGTTCATGTAAAACTTAATCCTATAAACCTCTTTCTTAAAAAAACCAGCTCCGGATTTTAACTTTAAAATTGATTTTTGGATATAAGCTTACCTAAAAAAATCTCCCGCAACCTCAACGACAACGGTCTCACCCCGAATCGTTTTAACCCTGACGTCTCTCGACTTTTTTCCATCAAGCGTAGATATTTCCAAATACTTCTCATTCACGGGAACACCATATAACTCACATGTCCCGGATCGCAATTCAGCTCCAAAAGGCAAATTGAAATCTCCAAAATATACCAATACCGTTTCACTATAATGATTGGTTACCTGGATAAACGCCGGTCCATGAGCATTGACAACCAATTCACATGATTGCCCTTCATCTTTGCTACAAGAACATAAGAAAAGGAAGGTGACAACTAAAACGTATAAATTTTTCATAATTTCAAATTTGGTTTTTAAAACATTATAAGACAGCCCATTTTTTTAATAGAGAAGAGGCTGTTTTATCTCCTAACTGGTAAGACAACTTCAGGTAAACAACAGCTTTATGAACATCTATTCTGACACCCAGGCCCTGGGCATGCATAATTCCTAATAAGTTTAGAGACTTTTGAATTGGTTTTAATGAAGTATCCGTGATTTCCCGATCAATTACTTTATTCAACAGTGCAAGTGAATACGCATAATTAACTTGACCAGATATCCCATTCAAATACATGACAGCCAACTGATACATACCTTGCGGATTTCCATAACTTGCCAACCTTTCAAGCCACCCCTTGGCTTCACTCAGGCGTCCCTCATCCTGGCATTGGTTCGCTATAAAAAGCATGCTTTTTTCTTCACCTTTCTCAGCAGCTTTTTGAATCCAGGAAATACCCATTTCATAATTCTTTTTATGTCCAATTCCTTTAAGATATGATACTCCAATATTATACATGGCATCCTTGCATCCTAGTTCGGTTGCTTTGAAATACAATTCGATAGCAGCTTTAACATTTTTTGAAATACCATTACCAAACATGTACATATTGGCTAGAATAAAAAGTGCATCTGCATTTGCTTGAACTAACTCAGGGTTTTTCATTAAGATTGAAAATGACTTTTGGTAATCGCTATTATAATAAGCCCGTATTGCTTCTTCTATCAAGTCTATACCATTGGTATTTTTGCATGTTTGAGAAATTGCCTGCCTGTTTATAACTCCACCTTCTGCACTGCCAAAAGTCCATGCCAAAATGGTACTCCAAAACGATTTAAAAGGAAGGTTAATAGTATTCATAATATCCATTTAATAGTATATAAACTGGGAATACAATTCGTCAACAGAATAGGTTAATTATTTTGAAATACGGTTAAAGGCTTATAGGTAAACCTCCTTGGCAAATAAATACATTTGGGCTCAAAGAGAGCACTCTCCTTATTCCCTAATCGGAATCATTCCTTTAATAAACAGACTCATTTTGTGGCTCCCATATTTAATATAGCAGGACATTGAGCCATTCGTACAAATTGTACGGCTACCAAATACGCTTTTCAAATTCTATGAAAAACTAATTTAGGTCAAAATTCATAGTGAAGATGCTAATCCATCCTCCCTAACTCTACCATAGCCGCCCAATAATACGGATGGGCTGTTGCGGTTCTATTGAGTAGCTTTAATTTAGCATCGCGAAGTGCTGCTGCCAGGCTAAGACTCTTTTTATTGGATCCAAATGCATTATCTACAAAATGAGAAGTCAACTCTGCTGTTGCCTTATCATTGACCTGCCATAGTGTCGAGCAAATATTTTTTGCCCCGGCAAAAGCAAATGCATAATTCATCCCAATCAGGCCTTCACCATTTTTCCACTGCCCCATTCCTGTTTCACAGGCACTCAGAATGACAAGGTCAGCTTTTAAGTTCAAACCAAAGATCTCCCTTACGTACAATTTTCGATCTGCAAATGCTATATAGGAATAATCTCCTGCATTCCGGTCAGCTTTACCGTGTGTGCTCAATAAGATGATGTTGTGATTTATTGCATTATTTATAAAATAATCAGTAGTTGCATTCATGTCCATCGCCGAATTTCCCTTTCCGATGATGGAAAGCACCTCAACGCTTTCTCTTTTCGAATAAGGCAGCTTATGAAATTCAGAACGCATAGCGTAATTTGACAGTTCGCCTGATTGAGCAAATGGCGCCATTGCTAGACAAGTATTTGATTCCAGCGTTGTTGTATGGCTTTCCTTATTATTCTTATAAAACAGCGCAGCAGAAAATGAATAAACTATGGTTTTTGTTCGCACCCAATATCCAGGATTCTTCAATTTTATTCCCTGCAAATCATCTTCGACGACCAGGGCTTCAAAGGGTATAAAACAAAGTGCTTTATCCGGAACAATGACTAATGTATTACAGAGAAACTCTTGAACTGGAGCCACCAGTTTTTTATAAAGCATTTGGGAAGCACTGTAAAACTTACTCCATCCCCCATTTATAGCAGCCAGGGTCGTGTCCATTGATTTTATGGTAATTCCTTCTAACATGTCCCGAACTTGATCTTCCAGATGAAAATTATTGGGAATAACTTTCATGTTGAAACTATTTTTGTTTACTACGAATATATAAATCAAACTATCACTCACAAAATACTCCAATATGGATTGGTCAGGATCCATTCTGCTTTGCATTTGATCGACTGCTATTTCTTCCGTTTTGTATTTTGAAGCATAGTATTCAGGATATTCATTTTCAATCTTTTTATAAAACAATTCGCGTTGGGTATTGAGTTCCAAATACTTTTTATCCAGACTGTCCAACCACAACCTTGATTCTTTATCTTGACTCTTCATCAACTCATGTCTGCCCACTTCAATGCTCAGGCTAGCCAATCTGAGTTGCTCTTCCACATCGGCTAATATTTTTGGAATTTTAAAATTATCATTGGCTTCATCCTTTTGGATCATATCTCTAAGAATTTGGGCCCTCCCTTTTTCTGCGACCACCAAAGCTTGCCTTTTACCACCTTCCGTATCCAAATAATCCAAGGCCCTTAACAATCCACCAAAAACGCTGAAGTATTTGTCTGCCAAAAGAAATTTAGAATAATCAGAATGAACCGTCCTTGATTGAAATTCAAAGGCCTTTAGCGCAGCCTCGTAAGCATTAATGGATTCCTCCAAATATTGATTTTGTTTATCGCGGATAAACCAGTATAAATAAAAATTGCCTTTGGCATAAAAAGCCTGAATGAGTAAATGGAGTCTGCTGACTTTGAAATAATCCACCTTTTCAATACTTTTAACATCTAATGCCTCAAATACACTTTCAATATAAGGCAAACCTTCTTCAAATGCACCCATCAAACTATACGTTTCAAAAATTGAAGCATATAAATGAGCTCTTAAAGGGTGCCGGAGAGGGGTCGTATGTTTAAAGATCGTATCTGCTATTTTAAAATGAATTATGGCTTCATTATACCTTTTTAATTTTTTATATAAACCTCCCAAACTCATATAGTAATCACCAAGTTCAAAATGCATTTTACCACCGGTGATTTCCACAACTTCATTCAAATAAGCGTTTAAAGTATCCAATGCCCATTGATAATGGCCTTGATCGGATATGAGATTACAAATATTCTGCTTGTTATGGATGTTGTCCAAATTTAAACCCTTTCTATAATTACTCAGATATTGATCAGCCTTCGAATAAGAGTCAAATGCTGATGAATAATTTTTCACATTTTTGTAAGCAACACCCAATTTCATATAAGCTGATCCTGCTATCAATGAATCAAGACCCGGAACATCCAGAAATAGATTCAGAGCCTGTTTTTGATATTCCAATGCTTTATGGTAATCTTCCATATCTGAAAACAAAGATCCTAGGCTTCCCATGATCTTCCCCAAATTTAATTTGTCATTTGTTTGCTGTGGATGAGCGCAAAATTCTATACCCGTAAACAATGCTGCTTTTGCACGTTTATAATCTCTTTTATGCTTATATAAATTTCCAATATTTAAATAGAATGGAGCTAATACAGTCTTGTTATTTGCATAAATTTTACTGTAAATGGATAAGGCATTGTTCGCATAAACCATAGCAGAATCATAAAACCCTTTTTTTTGATTCAACAAGGCCATTCCATTAAATATTTGGCCAAGTGTCAATAAGGATTTGCTCTTTCCTCTATAATACAACGAAAGCGCCGAATTCAATGTTTCCGTAGCCTTCAGCAATTCACCCTCCTCCAATAAATATTGAGAATATCCATACAACACTGTTTGCCTAATATTCCAAAATTTTGGATTATACTCCGGCAACAATATCAGTGATTGAAGAAAGTAATCTCTTGCACGCGAAGGCTCAGCCAGCAAATTGGCCACATTTGCCAAAGCAAAATAGCAACTACCCACCTTTATAGAATCAAATAAAGGAAGGTTTTTTAGTATCCATAAGGCACTATCATAATGGAGCCTTGCCTTTTCAAAATTGCGCAAGTCTAAATACACATTTCCCAACATATACCATGAACCAGCAGTTTCTGAATGTTGGTATCCGAAAATCTTATTTCTAATGAATTTAGCTGAATCATGAAAGCGAATGGCCCAATCATAATTCCTTAATCTGTAATTGCAATTACCCTTCTGATGGTAAATCTGAGCCAAAAAAAGGCTATCCTCTTTTTGCAAAGTAACTCCTACGGTTGTTCTGAGCGAATCCAGAAGTTGCAATGCTTTGCTATATTGACCCGTGGTTTCAAGTTTAAGAGTTTCGTCGAAAACATTTTGTCCACGCAGGGTATCTGCATGGGTACTCCATTCTAAACTACTGTAAACGATCAGGTCGTTTCCTGCATTTAAATCACATAGCGTAGAAAAGCCCAGCATAAACATGAAATTGATGCAAAAGCTTATCCTATTCATCATGGGTCCTATTTGATTTTTTTAAGTTTTAGTCCAGCTGCACGCTGCTTCAATTCGCTTTCAATACTTTCATCGTTCATAAATTCATCTATTAAAGCTTCAGCTTGGCTTTGAACAAGATTAGAGGCAGACAAATTTGAAAGCAATTTATACCATTTCGCCCTTCCATGCCACTCTCCGGCCATTTCATTTTGAACTATCAGATTATAACAACTATTTGCCTTTTCAAACTTCCTTTCTTTAAGGTAACTATACCCCAATTTCAAGTAATCGTTCATGTATTCATCAATGTTATCGACCTTGGTATAGTAGTCAATGGCAGCTTTATAATTTCCCTTTACAAAATTCATGAGACCCAATTTCCTGTAATCGCTTAGGTCAGTTTTTGAATTTTCACTTCTCAATCGATCTGTTGCAAAATCTTCATCCCGGTATGTATCATTCTGTACATATGCTAAAGCAACAAGTTCCATTTCGGAATGCTCTTCGTTAGCCATCATATTTCGGGAACCCTTAGTGTTCATTGGAGGATTATCCTTACTATGAAGTGAATCGATTCCACCAGGAGTTTCATCCGATCCAGGAATGATTTCCATTTCAGGCTTTAATTCCTTCCCGGTTTCATCTGGTTTATTTTCCAAATCTTTGAAGAACCACAATAGTATAGCGATCGTGGAAATACCCAATAAAATTAAAATCCATTTTTTTTTAAACCACTGCACATTTAAACGAGAAGGCCTCTCAGCATTTTTTGTTTTTTCATCTTCCATATCCGGATTCCCATCTATCCAAATACTTTTCCTGATTTCAGTGGCTGCTCTCCTCATTCCCATTCTCTTAATTCCCTCCTTCATGAATAGATGTCGTTCAAAAGCAGATTTAAATTCAGCATCTGACTCCAATTTGAGATTGAACTCTTTCCGGGTGTCGGGATTTAGTTTTCCTTCAATGTAATCATCGAAGGATGCCATTAATTGTTCTTTATCCATTGTTTATTTTCTCTATAAGATGCTCACAAAACTTATTTTCTCAATTTAACTTTAAGACATGGATCCAAATCTTCATTTTTAAGTCTGCTCAAGGTCTGCTTTACAACATTTCCAGCCTTTTTAAGTTCGTCTTCACTGACATTCGGTTTGGCATATGCCAACAATATGGCAATTTCTTCATAGGACTTTTCATCATAATCTCTCATCAATAAGATTTGCTTTTTCTTTTCCGAAAGCTTTTCAAAACAATCAGCAAAAGCCAGATATTCATCCCTTTCAAATTTTCGAAATGTCAGAATCTCCCTCAAGTCTTGCTTTGAAAGAGGATCTGGATCGTCCCCGCCTGTATTTTTATCACTAAAATTTATAGGATCTACAGGCCGGTCTCTTTTCTTTCTTTTCAATTCGCTCAACCACATATTTCTGGCTACTCCAAAAATGTAATGATCCAACGTGGATTCCGGATTATAATCAAAATGACCAGAGTCACAATTAGCCCAAAACTCGGTAACTGCATCATCGAGGATCATCAAACCTTCTTCTTTTGAACCACTATTATTCATAACATAATTAACAATGCTCTTGAGGTCATCTTTTCTGGTCTGATAGAGCAGTTTAATTGCTTTGTTGCCTTCCTTTTGCTTTATCAATTTGACAATCTCTGAATCACTTTTCGGATCCTTAGCCATGGATGAGGTATATTTATGAACTCAAAAATAGCCAATTCACCTGAGTTTACCGCTTAAAGAATTTTAACCATCGAGTAAAGCAAACTTCTACTGAATTTTAATTCCCTCATGAAATCAATTTATTTTCTTTTGGGTAAACCTTGCATTAATTCGTATGCTGCCTCATCTATAGAAAGTCCGGAACTCGCGATGGCCATTAAACCAAAAGAAGTATCTGAACCGGAGCCTACATTTTTCCACAATAATCTTCTATTTAGTTTGTCAAACACAAAACCGGAAATAGTCAATCCTGCGCGCTTACCAATGCCACATGAAGTTGATTCCTGTTCCATCAACACGGTTAAAAATACGTACCTCTGAGATGCATTTCCCAAATAGGACTCTATTTTTTCGTCATAATTGATAAGTTGTTCATATGAAATTTTCTCTGCTAAGATTTTTTCACTTGTCGTAAATACAGCATTGTAATTTTTTTTGCTCAGATACCTCAGCATATTCTTACGCAGATAGTTTTCCTTTTTAAAAACGTCCTTTGAATTTTTTCTTATATCAGCCAAAGAAAGTATATAAATGGTATCATTTGTTATGGAAGTAAATTGTGGATCCAGATGTTCTGGTGCAATGTATTTGGGCGTGACACAGGATTGCAAAACAGTCAATGCCAAACAAAATTTTAAAATGGTTTTCATATCATTTCAATTGATTGATGACTTCATTGTATTTCGTAACTGCTTTTTTCTTGCTTTTGCCACCCGGCAACCCGATCAGTACTCCTTAGAGTGAAATCGCTGCACCTGCAATCGTTTTTCCACCAATGGAGGATTCACTTGAAGTTGAGGCCAGACCCGCAAGCATTACTGCTAAACCTACGCATTGCACCACTATTCCTGCGGTTTGCAAATTCTTTCCTTTTTTGAATAATTGATTTACTTCTGCATTATTTGCTTTTTGCAGAGCCAATCCGAGAGGTTTTCCCGGTTTTAATCGGACGCCTTCCTGGTAAAATTTAGATTTTCTGATTTCAATAGATTTCAATGCAGGTGTTGGCATAGGTGCCTGACTGAAGCCCTGCATGCAGGTCAACAGGAAGAAGTAAAATAAAAAGCTGACTTTCATAATTGTAGTTTAAATTTTGAAGAATTTATTTTTTTAGAGATAAGTTGATTTGTTGTTTGATTTAGATCTTGCACGATTTCGTATAACTTTCCGCACATCTGTTATACACTCCTTGTTTATTGAAGAATGAATAACATTTTAAGCCACAGCAACAATCAACTTCTGTATGGCAGGGCTTGCAAAAGCCTTGAGAGCCGGGATCAAAGACGCGCTCTTTAAAACAACTGCTGAGCGAAATGGAAATCCAAACGAAAGCGCATATGAAAGATAATTTTATTGACTTTTTCATCGTGTTTGATTTTGTTGTTAAAGAATTATTTGCTCATTTCTTAATGAATAGGATTAATCGGATGATTGTCAACAAATCTTTTATCATTTTTTCAAAAATTAATTAAAAACGAGCTTCCCTTCGGATTGAAAAATGAGCAACAAATTCATTTTCAGATAATTAAAGAAAATTTAATCCAATTTCCCAAAGATTTGTTATATTAGAACACAACCAGCCTATATTTGCGCCCTTTAAAAAGTAAATAAATGAATGAGGTATATATAGTTTCCGCTGCACGCACCGCCATGGGCAGCTTTGGTGGTTCATTAGCAGGTATGTCTGCGATCCAATTGGGGATTCATGCTGCCCAAGGAGCAATCGCAAAATCAGGAATTGACAAAGAATTGATAGAGCAAGTTTGGATGGGTAATGTTTGCTCCGCAAATTTGGGCCAGGCTCCGGCAAGACAGGTTTGCCTGGGTTCTGAATTACCTGCTTCAACCATTTGTACAACCGTCAACAAAGTTTGCTCATCCGGCATGAAAGCTGTGGCATTGGGTGCACAGTCGATTCAATTGGGCGATGCAGATATCGTATTAGCTGGTGGAATGGAAAGTATGTCGAATATTCCGTTTTACGCGGAGTCCATGAGATGGGGCGCGAAATATGGACACTCCCAACTGATTGATGGCTTACAAAAGGATGGCCTTTCAGATGCTTACAACCATTCGGCCATGGGAGCATGTGGAGATCTTGCGGCGACTAAATATGGATTGACCAGAGAAATGCAAGATGCATATGCCATTCGCTCCTATCAGCGCTCACAAAAAGCCAGCGAAGCTGGTGATTTTAAAAATGAAATCATACCCATCCTGCTCCCGCAAAAAAAAGGCGACCCAATTTCATTTCAGGAAGATGAAGAAATCAGAAAAGTGGACTTTGCAAAAATACCAGGCTTGAAGGCTAGTTTTTCCAAAGATGGAACCGTTACTGCTGCCAATGCTTCTACCATCAATGATGGCGCATCTGCTTTGATACTTGTAAGTGAATCTAAATTAAAAGAACTCGGACTTAAACCACTTGCACGTATCGTTGCAAGTGCTGAGGCAGAACAAGCCCCTATATGGTTCACCACTTCACCCACCCTAGCCTCAAAAAAGTTTTGGATAAAGCCGGTTTACAATGGAATGATATTTCTTTTGTTGAAGTCAATGAAGCTTTTGCTGTAGTTCCTTTGGCTTTTCAACAAATTCTCCAAGTCAATCCGGATATCATCAACATCAAAGGCGGCGCTGTTGCTATGGGGCATCCGCTGGGTTCTTCGGGGTCTAGAATATTGACCACTCTTGTGTATATACTCAAGCAGCAAAATTCCAGATATGGTCTGGCCGCTATTTGTAATGGCGGCGGCGGAGCATCAGCAATGATTATCGAAAATATGCAGTAATTATTTTCCTTTGCCCTGAATCAATACCGCAACGGTATAAAACAAGATTTTAAAATCAAGACCCAAGGAACGGTTTTCGATGTAAAGAATATCATACTCCAATCGTTTCATCATTTCTTCTAATGAAGACGCATAGCCGAATTTAACCTGACCCCATGAGGTAATTCCCGGTCTCACTTTTAATAAATGTTTATAATGTGGCGCGTTCTGCATGATCTGATCGATAAAATATTTTCTTTCAGGACGTGGCCCTACAAGTGACATATCACCTTTAATCACATTTATGAATTGTGGAATTTCATCTAATCTCCATTTTCTAAGTATAGCGCCCCAGGGCGTAATGCGTGGATCGCCTTCATAGGACAACAAAGGTCCGTTTTCTTCTGCTTCTACATTCATAGATCTGAATTTATAGATTTGAAATGGCTTTCCATTTAAGCCAATACGCTCCTGACTATAAATAGCGGGCCCTCTTGCAGAAATTTTAGAGCGAAGATAAATATAAGCAATGAGTGGCATCAAAATGAGCAATGCCAGAAAACTGACCATCAAATCCAAAACTCTTTTGAAAAATATTTGCCATCTGGGCATAATCTCTTGTCGCACTTCAATTAGAATAGCCCCATACAAATGGTTTAATCGAACAGTACCCAATAAAATATCATAAGTGTCAGGAATGGTTCGAATAATTAAGCGATCACCAAATTCAAACAATACATCCAAAATGGATTTTAGTTTTTCATGTTCTGTAGATTCTATGGCAATAATCACTTCTTCAATATTTAAATTGCGAATCACAGTTTCAATATTTTTGAGTCCGCCAACTTCCGGAAGATATTGCACGAGTTCATTTGAACTTGAACCATTGGAGTGAATAAAACCTAAAAATTTATGGCCAAGAGAATAATGCAAAGAACTAATTTCTTTAAAAAGTTTTACTGCACTTTGATCCCCACCAATGATAATAGTATTAAATCCAACCTGACCTTTTTTGAGTCTATTACTGATATACGTGAGATAAACCAAGCGAAAAATTATAGAGAGTCCGAAATGCAGAGAAAAATAGACTGCAATCGCAGAAAAATACCTTCCGTCAAACTGAATATTTTTATTCGCTAGTAAAATAAAAAAAAGAACAAGGCTTCCGAATATAGAGGACATCAGGGTTTGCGAAAATACAGACCAGCGCGATAATCTATACACATCGCGGTATTGTTCGGTGAGTATATAAAACAAAGACCAACTAAAAGGGACTAGAAAGAATCCGATAAAGAAAAACAGGTCAATTTGATTCGGCTCTTTCGCACGGATATATTCGTTTGCACTTAGATATTCGAAAAAGAGGTACCAGGCGATCAGAGAAAGCAGGAAATCACCGGCCTGATATATAAAATTTTCTTTCCGTTTGAACATGGATTAACGATGTACCACTTTGATGTTATCCAATAAAATTCGCTGTATTGCAATAGCAGTATCCTCCTGAAAATTTGCTGAAATTGCCAGACGATATCCGTTTGCGTTGGAATCATTTATAATATCTCTGAAATCAAAATATGCTTTGGTCCATTCTTTTTTAGGTAAAAGACTTGCATTGATTAAATAATCTTCTCCCAATGCACCTTTATTCCCCAGAAATCCAATTGAAAATGGAATATCTGCTTTGAAATGTAATTCGAGAATGATGGGGTCCGGACTTTGCGGGATGACTTTTTCGATATCGTAAACCGCAAGCAAGGATTTGCGGTCCTTGGTTAATTCTATGACACCAGATCTCAATCCTTCGAAAGCATCTTCAACCGTGCTCAATAATATTTTTGTTTCCGAATTGCCATCGCGGTCAATATTTAAAAAATGGACACCCTCAAATTCTTCTAAAAAAGTAAAATCCAAATTTGCCTGGTAAGCAGTTGAAGGAGCTAGCTGCGTAGTTTCAAGCGGATCAAACAAGGCTGTTGTTTGATAAGGTTCTAACAATTCATAACGCGAAGGACTCGTAATCCGCCCATTTTTGCGAAAACCGGCTTGAATCAATACCTCTAACAAACCACTTGATAATACAGGGATTGTGGCCGGTAATTCATAAGCACCAACATATTGATTGTTTACATAAATCCAGGCGTCCGTAATATTTTGCCTTGAAGTCCCTTCGCCTGGTTTAGCCTGAAAGCTAAAGTCCTGGACCGTTAAATAAGCCGGGGCTGGTTCTTGCTCTGTATCACATGCATATAAAACCAAAAAAGATATAAAGTAAGTAAAGCGTTTTTGGAAAAAGCTCATTGGTTTTGGTCGATTTGCTTCGTTATTGCCTGAACCAAGGTCATTACCTGAATTCCTTCATGCAAATTGACCTCTGGAACTTCATCATTAACGATGCTTTTATGAAAAGATTTTAATTCTTCCACAATGGCGTTCATATTTTTTATTTCCGGATTGACCAGACTAATATATTTTTTACCTCGGTGTGTGTCAATTTCAATGGTATCATCAAGAGGTCCATCCAAAAGTCTGATGACCTGGGCTTCTTTTTCGAGCATATCCAGACTAATGTAGGCATCTTCCTGGAAAATTCGAAGTTTGCGCATTTGTTTAAGCGAAATCCTGCTGGCCGTAACATTACAAACCAAACCGCTTTCAAATTCAATGCGAGCGTTACAAATGTCGGGCAATGGACTTACCAATGAGACTCCGTTGGCCCGTATTTCTTTAAATGGACTATTGGCCATTAAACAGATCAAATCCAAATCATGGATCATGATGTCATGAACGACAGAAACATCCCTTCCACGAGGATTAAAACTGGATAATCGATGCGCTTCAATAAATCTCGGATTTTTTATAAAAGGTCTTACTGCAGCAAAGCTTGGATTGAAGCGCTCTACATGCCCAATCTGAACATTTACGCGATACTCTTTGCTGAGTTTTTCCAGGCTTACTGCTTCTTCCAGGGTACTACTCACCGGTTTTTCGATAAAGCAATGTTTCCCGGCCTGAATGCATCTAGTGGCCAATGAAGCGTGTGCAGAAGTTGAACTCACAATATCTAATGCATCGCATTTTTCGATGAATGCATCCAAATCATCGAAAGCTGGTATCCCAAAAAGTTTGGAGACCTCTGCTCTGGTTTCCGGCACAATGTCATAAAAACCAACAAGCTCCCATTGTGGCAATTCCAGCAAGCATTTTAAGTGAATTTTACCGAGATGTCCGGCACCCAATAGACCAATTTTCAATTTTTGAATGGACATGGGTTTATTGAATATTTCTCATGAAAAATAAAAGGAGGAATACGAGGATGATCACACACACAAAGAGCAAACCAGTCGTAAGCATGTGTTTGCGAAAACGATTCAGCAAATCGATATCATCTGGATATTGCGCAAGAATCTTTTCCCATCTTAATTTGCTGAAAATATCTTTAAAATGAAATTGGATGCGGCGATCTACCAGTTGCTTATAAAATTTAAACGTTTTCACACGGATGTAAATGTTAAATCCTACAAACAAAGCGAATATACAGAAGATATATATAAATGCCTGGATCATGTATTGACTTTTGAAATTTGTTCCTGAATCAATTGTTTAGAAAATTCAACCGCAGCATTGAGCCCATTTGCATTTTTACCGCCAGCGGTTGCAAAAAATGCCTGACCACCCCCACCACCATCTATATGCTTAGCAATTTCGCGAACCCAACTGGAAGCATTATAAGCGTATGCTTTCGTCAATTCCTCAGAAATGAGACACATCAATTGTGGCTTTTCGTTTTCGATAAAACCAAAAAGAATGATAGCAGGCTCCATTTCTTTTGCAATTTGATAAATGAGACTTTTGGCAATTTTGCCGTCATCGACAGGAATCACTTCACATAGCAGACGGATTCCGGCAATGCGATCACTTTTGCTGAGCATGGTCTGCTTCAAAGCCATGGCCTGAGCTTCTTTGAGTTCCTGGACCTGCTTTTGAAGTGTTTTATTTTCTTCAAGCAAATGATGAATCGAATCAACGGCATTATTCGGATTCTTTAATAAATTTTTGATTTCAAACATTTGTTGAAATTGTGCTCTGATCAATTTTTCCGCCTCAATAGCCGTGACGGCTTCTATTCGTCGGATACCTGCAGCGATGGCTGTTTCCGAAATAATTTTAAAGAAACCGATCTGCCCTGTAGTATCTACGTGACATCCTCCACATAACTCAATCGAATAAGCCGGGTCAAATGTGATCATTCTTACTTTATCTCCATATTTTTCACCAAAAAGCATCATAGCACCTGCTTGTTTTGCTTCATCAATGGGAGCTGACCTCCGTTCTATTCGTGCAATGTTTTCGCGGATTTTTTCATTGACCAACTGTTCTACCTTAGCGATAGATTCCTCATCCATTTTTTGGAAATGCGAAAAATCAAAACGCAGATAAGAATCCTGAACTAATGAACCTCTTTGCTGTACATGGCTTCCCAAAACTTTACGCAGCGCAGCGTGTAGTAAATGCGTTGCGCTATGGTTGTTTTCGATCAAACTTCTCCGGTAAGAATTTATTTTTAAGCTAACGGGTTTATCCAAATGCTCAGGTAAACTTGAAGCCATATGAAGGATGAGCTCGTTTTCTTTGAGGGTTTCTGTTATTTCAATGGGACTCCCATCAAATACTGCAATGCCTTTATCGCCTACCTGTCCGCCACCTTCCGGATAAAAGGGAGTCGTTTCAAATACCAACTGAAAAACGTTTTGTCCTTTTAGCGCAAGTTTTCTCCATCTCAACAATTTGGTAGATTCAACTTCATCTGTATCGTATCCAACAAAATGACTGGTTCCATCATGAATAATGTTCCAATCAGAATATTCTTTTTTGGCATCTGATCTCGAACGTTCCTTTTGTTGCAACATGGCATCATGAAAACCTTGCTCATCCACTTTCCAATTGTTTTCTTTTGCAATTAATTGGGTGAGGTCAAAAGGGAAACCATAAGTGTCATAGAGTTCAAATGCCAATTTGCCCGATAGGGTTTGCATATTTTGATCGAGGGCCTCGATTTTGCGCAAGCCCTCTTCTAAGGTGCGCAGAAAAGAAGCCTCTTCTTCCAGCAATACGTTACTGATCAATTTGCTTTGCGCCGCCAACTCCGTGTAAACATTTCCCATTTGTTCCAATAAGATCGGTACCAGTCTGAACAGAAATGGATCCTTAATTCCGAGAAAAGAGTAATAATATCTCACAGCTCTTCTTAAGATCCGGCGAATAACATAACCCGGACCTGTATTAGAAGGTAGAGATCCATCTGCAATGGCAAAGCAGACTGCTCTAATATGATCTGCAATTACGCGCATGGCAAGATCTGATTTTTCAGAAAAATCATAACTAGCTTTATAAGTGATCCCTGTAAATTCGGAAATGAAACGAATGAACGGACTAAAAATATCTGTATCGTAGCTGGCAGTTTTGCCTTGTAGGACCATCGCCAATCTTTCAAAACCCATTCCCGTATCAATATGTTTATCGGGAAGTTCTTCCAGACTACCATTTGCTTTTCTATTATACTGGATAAAAACGAGGTTCCAGATTTCGATGACATCGGGTGTTCCAACATTAACGAGATCAGCTCCTGGCTTTGACTTTCGCAATTCATCGCTTCTGATATCATAATGAATCTCTGAACAGGGACCGCATGGGCCGGTATCACCCATTTCCCAAAAATTATCTTTTTTGCCAAAACTCAGGATGCGCTCTTCGTCGACCCATTTTTTCCAGTATCCTATAGCCTCTTCATCTCTTGCCAATCCTTCCTGGGTATCTCCCCCAAATACAGAAACGTAGATTCTGTCTTTTTGCAAACCGTAGACCTCAGTAAGGAGTTTCCATGCCATCTCGATGGCCTCTTCTTTGAAATAATCTCCAAATGACCAGTTGCCCAACATTTCAAACATGGTGTGGTGATAGCCATCTGTGCCTACTTCTTCCAGATCGTTGTGTTTTCCACTCACTCGAAGACATTTCTGGCTATCGGCAATTCTTTTGTTTTGTGCGGGCTGATTCCCGAGAAAATAGTCTTTGAATTGATTCATCCCTGCGTTTGTGAACATCAAAGTGGGGTCATTTTTGACGACAATTGGCGCAGAAGGCACAATTTTATGTTGATGTTTTTCAAAAAACTCTAAAAACGTTTGGCGAATGCTGCGGGAATCCATATTATATTATAAGTATTTATTATATTTAAATAGCTAATTTATTGATAATTATATATTTAACAAGAATTTATAAACTTTTTGAGCGATTAAACCAAGGTTAATTATCAAAAAATCATTAATTTTGATCATTCAAACAAAGCGAGCGTAATCGGATCGCAAATTTAGTATTTTTAACGCAGGCAGGTTTTAATGAGATCTGAAAAATACGTTTATAATCCACAAACACTTCAGTTTGAGAAAGTTAAACTCAGCGGGACTTTTTACGTCTTACGTGTTTTAGCCTTCTTATCTGCTGTTATTGTTACTACCTTCCTCATCTATTTTTTTACATCCGAATTTTTTCCATCGCCACGCGAAAAAGCCCTTAAACGCGAACTAAGCCAAGTAGAATACCACATGCTTTCAATGAAAGACCAGATTGTCGTCATGGATAAAGTATTGGATAATCTGCAAAAACGCGATGCACAGGTTCACCGGGTCTTGTTTGGAATGGATCCCATCGACAAAGACCTTTGGGAAGGTGGAATTGGCGGCCATGACCCCAATGCCATGGATGGAAGTTTGAATGTTACCGGCAATACTTTTAAAAATCTAAAAGGCCAGGTTGGCAAATTAGAACGTCAGTTATACATCCAATCTAATTCGCTGGATGCCATCGAAAAGAGAATGAAAGAACGCGAGGATTTCTTTCAAAGTATTCCATCGATAAAGCCTGTAAGAGTCGACAAATTAAACAGAGGTGTTAGCCAAATGTCAGGATACGGAATCCGTCTCCACCCGATCCATAAAGTATCCAAAATGCACGAAGGCATAGATTTCGCTGCACCTGCAGGTACTGAAATTCAAGCTACCGGAAATGGCCGGGTGCTTAAAATAGAATCCAAAAAAAGCGGTTACGGAAGAAGCATTCTCATTGACCACGGACATGGTTTTTCTACACTGTATGCACACATGAAAGAAATTAAAGTTCGCATAGGTGAAAAGGTCAAAAAAGGCCAATTAATTGGTACCATTGGCAGTACAGGCACATCCACTGCTCCGCACCTGCATTATGAAGTCCGTCAAAATGGCAAAGCCGTTAATCCAATTCATTACTGTATGGATGGTCTTACTCCTGAAGAATATCAGGATATGGTGGACATGGCATCAACTTTGAATCAGTCGTTTGATTAGGGGTAAAGTCTTAAGGCTTAAGTCTTAAGGCTAAAGGCTAAAGGTAAAAGTTTAAAGGCTAGTTTAGGGGCTAAAAGCAGGAAGCACAAAGCTTTATTTGGTTTAAACTCGTTTCTACATCAAAGTGGGTATAAGAATGAATTTTCAACAATACATTTATACTAACGAACGATTGTTAGTCAGAATGGGCTGCCAACAAAACCCTAAGCACTGGAGACTGCAAACTTCCAAATTTTATGCATCAGAATTTTAAGATTCAAAAAAAGATAAACGGATCTAATTATGAGCTTCATAACCCATCCTTAGTTACTTTGACCTTTAGACTTTAAGCTTATCTCTACTGTCAGCTGTTCATTAAAAACTGCTAACTCCTTTAATCCACAATCAATACCTTCGTCTGATAGTTACTTTGTTGTCCGGTGGCCTGAATGATATATAATCCGGCTTTCCAAAGGGAAGTATTCACAAACATCAGTTTCGAATCAACGAGTCCGCTGAAAGCGACGTTTCCTTTTATATCAGAAATCCTTAGCGATAATGGATCTGTTGTCGCGATGTCTCTCAAATCAATAATGAGTTCTCCTTGTACAGGATTTGGATACACTCGTATTTCATTTGTAGTAAGGGGATCATCGTTTGATACGGTATAACTCAGATCAGCAGAACCCGATTGTAATATAGTTCTGTCGCTTTCCTGTAACCATGCAAGCACTTCAAGATTTGAAAAATCCTCAATACTATGTTCCGTATCGAGATTAATAATGTTTGCTGTCCGACCGTCTATTGGTAATCTATACGCGCCAGGGACTGTCCAGTTAAAATTAAATAGGATACTTGTATCTTCACTTAGAGGATTTATCATAATGCCCAAGGTATCGGGCAAGAATTTTTTCAAGACATGATTAAAACTCGTTTCGCCATTGCTTTTAACATTTTTTGAAGTTTGCTTTTCACTAATGACTACGTATAATTTAGTATTGTTAAGTAAAGGTGCTTCACTTTTAATTTCAACTTGAACATCTATTTGCTGAGCTTTCACTGAACCTTTGGGCAATATTTGGTAAAAGGCTGGAATTTCCTGACTAGATTTGAAACTTTGGTCGGTATAACTCAGTGGGCTGATGCCAATATTTCCGTCTACCAGTAAACTAGGTATAGATTGATTTCCAAGGCTGTAATATCTTCCTCTGGCTGCTGCTTCAGAAGTATGATAAGGGTCACCACCCTGTGGACTTCCCATAGGATATCTCAATTCCGTGTATACACCTGGAAAGGATTTTAATACATTGCTCATGGTATCATATCCCGTTTTTGTTTGTGTGGACGTTGGCGATGCAAAAAACTCATGCATAACAACTCTGTCAAAAATCGTATCATTGACTATGATGCTGGAAGAAAGTGTATCATCAGCGGCTTGAATTGCAGGATTATCGTTAATATTTCCAATCCAGGACCTGATCGTATGCTGCGCAAATTTTGTATTCCCATTTTGCCAAGGCGTAGTATGTGTTATTGAAAATTCCTCTAATGGTGCTATATCCAATCCGTTGATAGTCGCATTAAGAACGGGACCATTGTCAACCTGATAATGATAATCCAATTTATGGATGGAGTTGTTGCCTATATTTTTAAAAAAGCCTACAACCTCCAAAGGAAATTCACGATATAAGTAATAATCTTTGAAACCATGTTTTATCGATTCAATATCCAGATCTGGTCGTTGTCCTGGAATAAAAGCATAGTATGCATTATCTGCAGAGGTAGAAAGGTTTTGATTTTCGCTAGCATAAGCAGGTGAACCGGCAATCATAATTGCATTTGTGGAATCGATCTGAAGCCCTAAAGTGAGGTCAGTTTTATCGGTACAGTCAACATTGTTTTGTCTACAAATTGTTCGTTGGTCAACCAAATATATTTTATTGCTTGTTTCTTCTAAAACTATAGAAGCGTAAATATGTCCTCCACTTTTGAGATTCTGCTCGCTAAACGAATTATACGATATCCATAATTGACGATGGGGTTCAGATCCAAAGGTTTTGATCACGATGAAATCTCCCTGCAAAGCACGAAGCCCCCAAATACAAATAGAGCTGTCGGGAACGCGGGATGTTGGTAAAGCAATATTATTGGAATCTACGCGCATGCTGGTTTTTGAATTAAAGGTCACTACCCCGCTCGTAGATGCTTTGTAATTTCTAACCAAGGCACCATTAAAATAAAATTTAAATGGAACCTGAAATGTAGCTGACCAATTTCCCGAAGCTTGTGGACCTTGTAAAATGGTTTGCCATCCGGCGCTCAGTCCACCATTTTGAGGCAATTCATTGTCGCGGTTTAAATTTCCGGGATTCAGGCCGTTCTTCACAACTGGCAAAACATAGTATTGGCTTTGCCCAAGGGCACAAAACAGGAATAAAATTCCAAATAGAAAAGTGTTCTTCATATATTAAATTTAAATGCAATACATTAATAGCCGACAAAGATATGCGAATGATAGTCTGTAAGGATGGAATTGTGATCCGCAAATTAAGTTTTAACATTTGCGCCTTGGCTTGATAACATTTTTAAAAAGCAATGAAAAGTACATTCAGAGACCTCTAATTCATTCATGATCATAACCTATTGAAAATGTAACCTTCAGGAATTTTAATCCTTACTTTTGGCTTTGAGCTTTTTGCTTTTTGCTAAAAATGTAGCCCGGACAAGAATCGAACTTGTATCTAAAGTTTAGGAAACTTCTATTCTATCCATTGAACTACCGGGCCTGATCATTGAACGTCTATTTTGGCCGGATCGACTATTTGCCAAAGTTGAGGGTACAAATTTAACTGGAATTTACAATTTTAAACTTTTGAATTCTGTTGACTAAAAGATCGCAAATCTAAAACTTCATTTACATTTACGAAATCTTCTCGATCATTAGAGGCAATGATGACCAATCTGTCTTTCGTAAAATTTGCCAATAAATTTTGATACCATTCAATTGCCTGTTCATCAAGATTGGTCAATGGTTCATCTAAAAATAAAACTTTACTATCTGTGAGTATTGCTAATGCAAGGCGCAATCTTTGTTTCATACCTGAAGAATAAGTCTTGATCCATTTTTATTCGTGCCCTCGCACATAGCTGAGTTTGATAAAATTCTCAGTATTTACTTCCTTATAAAAGGATCGAAAATTCTGGTGATGATTCAATAATTCGGCTATGGTCAGGTAATCATAGACTTCTGCATATGGTGCACCGTAACTGATATACTTATACCATTCATCTTCAGGCAAATTCGAACCGTTAATATTATAAATGACTTTACCTTTCGATGGAGGTATGAGTCCGGCCAATATTTGCAATAATGTAGATTTTCCGGAGCCATTCGGACCTGCTATGCCGTAAATTATAGGAACTGAAAATTCGAATTGAATGTTTTTAAAAATCCAGTTTGACTGAAATCGTTTCCAAAGATTCTCTACATGAATTTGCATGTGAATTAACTTCGGTATCCTTTCATTACACCACGACTGGAATTTCTGACAAACTCAAGAATAGTATCCTTCTCTGGCGAATCCGGCAATTCAACTTCAATAGCCTTGGTGGCTTTGCCGATATTCTTGAATTTTACAAACATGTAGCGGTATATCTCATGAATCCGATTTACTTGATCTACTGTAAAACCTCTCCTTTTAAGACCTATAGAATTAATACCTTCATAAGATAGCGGGTCTCTGGCTGCTTTCGTAAATGGAGGTACATCTTTCATGACGAGTGACCCTCCGCCGATCATTGCATGTGCGCCAATTTTAACAAATTGATGAATTGCGGACATCCCACCTATAATAGCATAATCCTCTATTTCAATATGTCCTGCAAGATTGACGCTATTGGCTAAAATCACATTGTTTCCTACAACACAATCGTGAGCAACATGCACATAAGCCATCAAAAGACATCTGCTCCCAACTTTGGTGGTCATTGCTGCTTTTGTGCCTCTGTTAAGTGTACAACATTCGCGAATGACGGTATAATCACCTACTTCAAGCAAACTGTTTTCGCCGGCATATTTAAGATCCTGAGGGATTGCGCCTACAACAGCCCCCGGAAATACTTTACAATGGTTACCTATTCGACTTCCATCCATGATAGTGACGTAAGGACCGACCCAGCAATTGTCGCCGATGACAACATCTCCTTGAATCGTAGCAAACGGTTCAATGACTGTACCGTTACCAATTTTGGCATTAGGATGGATATTGCTTTGAATCGAACTCATGATCCTCTTTTCACTATTTGCGCTGTTAAGTCTGCTTCGCAAACCACTTTAGTACCTACATAAGCCGTGCCAAGCATTTGAACTATTCCTCTTCGAATGGGGGCGGCTAATTCCATCTTTAATATTAAGGTGTCGCCCGGAACTACTTTTTGCTTAAATCTGGCAGTATCAATTTTAAGAAAATAAGTATCCCATTGCCCTTTGTCTTCCACAGTTGATAGTGCCAAAATTCCACCAGTCTGGGCCAGGGCTTCAATTTGCAAGACCCCTGGAAATACATTATTGCCCGGAAAATGTCCTTGAAAAAAGGCTTCATTTCCGGTAACATTTTTTACACCAACAACCATTTTATCGGTGAGCTCGATAACTTTATCCAATAACAGGAATGGGTATCGGTGCGGTAACAAATTTTTGATCTGTTCTATATCGTAAATGACAGGTTTATCCGGATCATAAATCGGCATTCCAGACATTCTACGCTGTTCGATCATTTTCCTCTTTAGAATTTTCGCAAATTCAATATTGAGTTTATGGCCAGGTTTTTTAGTCAAAATATTTCCAATAATAGGCCTTCCTACCAATGCCAAATCGCCCATGACATCTAATAATTTATGTCTGGCCGGTTCATTGTCGAAATACAATTTGATGGTATTCAAAACACCTTCTTTTTCAACTTTAACACTGGGTTTATTCAGTTTACGAGCCAGAACATCCAATTCTTCCTGGTTCATCATTCTGTCAACAATGACTATAGCATTATTTAAATCACCACCTTTAATCAGGTTTTGATCAATCAATTTTTCCAATTCGTGCAAAAACACAAAAGTTCTACAAGGAGCTATTTCGGTTTTATAGTCTTCAATTTTGCCCAGGGTAGCATATTGTGGGGCAATAATCTTTGAATTAAAATCAATCATCGTTGTGATCTCTAATTTTTCGGATGGCATAGCCAGAAATTCAGCTCCCGTTTCAGGATCTTCAAAAGAAATGGGTTCTGTAATTTTAAAAAATTCACGGTTCGCAGTTTGGAATACTTTTCCGGCTGATTCCAGTGCATCCACAAAATCAATAGCACTTCCGTCTTTGATAGGAATTTCTGGTCCATTTATTAAAATGAGAACATTATCTATTCCCAGTCCGACGAGTGCCGACAAAACATGTTCTACCGTCCAAACCTGAGCAGCACCTTCCTGTAAAGTCGTTCCCCGATTAGTGGATGCTACTTTGCTGACATCTGCTAAAATGATGGGTTGGCCTTCCAGGTCTGTTCTTTGAAAACGAATTCCATGATTCTCTGGTGCTGGCTGAAATGTCATCCGCACAAATGAGCCTGTATGGAGTCCAATTCCTTCTATTTGGACTTCTTTTTGAATAGTAGATTGTTTGCAAACTTGTTCCATGAATTAAGATTTAAGGCGATCTTCTAGTACTTTAATGCGCTTTGCTAAAGTAGGCAAAGCTTTGAATTCTGCGAAAGAACGCAGATAGGCCAAATATTCAATGGCAGGAGATCCGTACCATTTGCCATTAGCGCTTTCCAGTGAACTGGCGATACCTGATTGAGCTTGGATTAGCGTCCCATCGGCAATGGTCAAATGCCCGGCGATGCCAACCTGGCCGCCAATTTGGCAAAAGGAACCTATGCGCGTACTTCCGGCTATCCCTGTTTGAGCAGCTATAACCGTGTGTTCACCAATCTGAACGTTATGGGCTATTTGTATGAGGTTATCCAACTTACAGCCGTTTCCAACTCGCGTGTCGCCCATGGTTCCTCTATCGATCGTGGTATTTGCTCCTATTTCAACATTATTTCCAATTTCAACATTGCCTAATTGAGCTATTTTCTGATAACTGCCTTTCTCGTCAGGAGAAAAGCCAAAACCGTCGGATCCGATGACCACATTTGAGTGAATGATACAATCATTCCCTATAACACACGCTTTATAAATTTTAACACCGGGATAAATGATCACCCTTTGTCCGATACTCACATTTTTATCCAAAAACACATGGCCATAGATCTTTGATTGATCACCTATCCGGCAAGCATCAGATATAACGGTATAGGGACCAACACTTACATGATTACCTAGTTGGGTTGTTGGCTCAATAATGGCGGTAGGATGTACACCTGTATAGGCAATTTTGGATTCTTCGAATTGGCTAAGGAGCTTGCCCACAGTCAGATAGACATTGTCTACCCGAATGAGTGCAGCACCAATCTTTTCCTTTGGTTGAAAGCCCTTTTCGACGATGACAGCTGAGGCCCGGGTTTGATAAATATAGGACTCATATTTTGGGTTAGCAAGAAAACTAATGCTCCCTTCTTCCCCCTCTTCTATCTTGCAGGGATGGGTGATCCAAATATCCGGATCCCCCTCCAATAAACCATCGACCATTCTGGCTAATTCACCTGTTGTTATTTTCACGGCCCAAAATTAGCAAATAGCCATCAAAGCATATACTATTATGGAATTCCTGTATTCAGCAACTTCCTTTTACCTTTGTAACTTAGGATCTGCCATATGGGTCAAAAAGCAAAAAAAAACAAACCAAACCAAGCTGAGCCTGTCAAAATACAGACCCAGAATGAAAGCATCCCGGGGTTGCGATACCTTTATATTTTACTTGCGTTTACCTTTCTGATATTTAGTCCGTCACTCAAGTGTGATTTCGTAAATTGGGATGATGACCGCAATGTCTATGAAAATATACTGGTCAAGGAATTTGATGTCGTAGGCATTTTTACTCAAAATGTAATAGGTAACTATAATCCCCTCAGTATTTTGAGCTTTGCGTTGGAGCACAAATTTTTTGGAATGGATCCCAAAGTGATGCATTTCAATAATGTTTTATTACATCTGCTTTGTGTATTTTTTTCATTTTTAATATTTAGTAAATTAGGTTTGCAAATGAGGTTTGCTCTTTTGGCAACTGCCTTTTTCGCGCTACATCCGCTTCGCGTCGAATCGGTCACCTGGCTTACGGAACGAAAGGATGTTTTATATGGCTTATTCTTCAGCTCAGCTATTTGGCTATACTTAAAAAATCTCGAAGAATATAAATCCACCAGAGCTATTTTGATATTTATTTTATTTGTATTGGGCCTGTTTGCAAAAATCCAAATGGTGAGTTTACCTCTGACAATGCTGGCTATTGATTATTGGAAAAACAGACCGATTCAAATGAAGCTGGTTTTTGAAAAATGGCATTTCTTTTTGGGAGCATTGGCATTTGGAATACTAGGCATCATCTTTTTGAAGGATCAGGGCTCATTGGAAACGAATGAAGCAGTGCATACGGGATTCTCAAGGCTGTTTATTGGTAGTTTTAGTTTGTTGATCTATCTCATAAAGTGTTTGATTCCGTTCAGGATGTCGCCCCTTTATCCTTATCCTGAATCATTGAGTCTATGGCATTATATTTCGATGCCAATAGTTTTATCATTGCTGGCATACATTTGGTATGCATTCAAAAAAGAAAAGAAAGCAGTTGTTTTCGGATTTAGTTTCTTTTTTGTAAACATCGTTTTTCTGTTGCAGATCCTGGGCGCCGGACAAGGATATCTTGCAGACAGATTTACTTACATTGCCTACATGGGATTGTTTTTTCTATTCGCCTATTTAGCACAAACTTGGTCCGAAAAAAAACCAGAATATATCACAGCCATTTTATCAGCCTGCATAACCTATTTAATGGTATTTTCATTTTTAGCCTATAAGCAAACTAAAATCTGGAAAGACTCAGGCACACTTTGGACTCACGTACTTCAATACTATAAAAACACACCCCTTCCTTATAATAACAGGGCTAATTTTTACAGAGACCAGAAAAAATTTGATTTAGCACTTCAAGATTATAGTAATGCAATTAAATACAAAGCCGGACACGCTACCTATAATAGCAGGGCAAAATTATTCTTTCAGCGCAATGAAGATGAAAAAGCATTACTGGATTATGATAAAGCCATAAGTTTGAATCCTATCGCAGAATATTATGTAAACAGAGGCGCAGCTAAAGCCAAACTTGGAAGAACGGAAGAAGCTTTTGCAGACATCAATAAAGGATTAAGTGTCGATCCCAATTGGAAAACAGGATATTTAAATCGCTCCATCCTCTATAACCAAAGAGGGCAATACGATTTGGCAGCAGCGGATATTGATCGCTATTTAAAATATGATGCCAGCAATGCCGATTTATGGTATGAAGGAGCAAGATGTTACCGGGCTATCAATCAATTTGAGAAAGCGCTTGAATATTATTCCAAAGCCATTCGCTTAAAACCTAATGTTGGTCTGTTTTATCTCGAAAGAGGAAGAACATATCAGATACTCGGCAAAACACAACTTGCTGATCAGGATTTGAACAAAGCACAGCAAATGGGCGAATCTATACGTTAACCAAAGAAGATGCTGAAAACACTATTTATTAAAAATTATGCACTCATCGATGAGTTGACAATTTCGTGGAATAAAGGCCTTACAACTATTACAGGAGAAACGGGAGCAGGAAAATCAATTATCATAGGTGCTTTACAATTGGCTACCGGCGAAAGGTCAGATTCAAAAGTTATCAGAGTTCCTGAAATAAAATGTATTGTAGAAGCCAGTTTCAGCTGTCCTGATGCTTTGCGCAATAAACTGATTCAGGAATTTGATCTCGACGAGTCTGAAGAAATTATATTGCGCCGCGAAATTTATCCTACCGGAAAATCAAGATGCTTTGTAAATGACAGTCCCAAATTATTGTCTGAACTCGAACAAATCGGAAATTACTTACTGGTCATACACCAGCAATTTGATCACCTTGATTTTTACGACCGCAAATTTCAATTGGAAGTTATCGATACATATGCCGGTAATACGCAATTGCTTGCAGACTACCAAATACAATACAAACAACTTATTGAAAAATTAAGAGAACAAAAAGAATTAGAGCGGCAAATACAAGAAACTATCCGTGAAAAAGAATTTTTATCCTTCCAATTAAACGAATTGGAACAGGCGCAATTAAAGGAAGGAGAAATTACACAACTCGAGCAGGAATTAAATTTAGCGACTAAGGCAGAAGATTTAAACGCCTTTAGTATTCAGATCAGTGAAGCCATCAACACAGACAATGGAATAGTTGACAAATTGCAAACTTGTTTAGGTTTGATCCGGCAGATTTTATTAAACGACCAGCTTAAAAATTTGTTCCAGCGTCTGGAAAATGTTAAACTAGATCTTGAAGATATTGCACGTGAATTGGAACAAATTGCAGATCACTCGGAAGCAAATCCGGAACGCATTGTTCAATTAAATCAAAGATTGGATTTGCTCAATAGTTTACTCAAAAAGCATCGTTTGAATACAGACCATGAATTAATCGCGTTGCTGGATCAAATAAATTCCAAACTGGATCTTATGGAACATTCTGATGAAAAACTCCAAGATATCAATAAAGAAATTTCAATACTTCAAAAATCTCTGCAAGTTATATCATCGCAACTAAGTGTTAGTCGCAAAAAAATCATCAAAGAATTGCAATCAAAAACCATTGCCTTGTTGCAAAAACTAGGAATGGAGTTCGCGCGTTTTGAAATTCAAATGATACAGGACCAGCCATTAACTGAATCAGGTTCTGATCTTGTTGAATTCTTATTTTCTGCAAATAAAGGCAATGTACTAAAGTCATTAAAAGATCAGAGTTCCGGAGGTGAATTGGCAAGATTTAACCTCGCTATCAAAGCACTTATGGCCAGCAAAAACGATACAAGTTGTTTGGTATTTGATGAAATTGATACCGGGGTGTCTGGACAAATTGCATTGCAAATGGGTACAATTTTAAAAAGTATTGCGATGCAACAACAAGTCATATGTATAACACATTCACCACAAGTCGCATCGAGAGCAGCATCGCATTATTATGTATACAAACAACATCAAGATCAGTCAAGTGAAACAAAAATAAGACCCCTTGATGAAAAGGAAAGGATCGTTGAACTTGCAAAAATGCTAAGTGGTGAACCCCCAACTAAAGCAGCCATTAACAACGCATCCGAATTGCTGCATTTAAAGGATCAATGAAACCTCTTGAAAATAACCAAAAAGGAATGAGTTTGCTTTCTATTTTTGCACTGAAAACATTTACATTATGTCAAATAATCTTTTAGCCGGAAAACGCGGCATCATCTTTGGCGCATTAGACGAACAGTCGATCGCATGGCATGTAGCCGAAAAATGCGTTGAACAGGGCGCGCGAATCACACTGACCAATGCTCCGGTTGCACTACGTATGGGAAAAATTCAGGAGCTCTCAAACAAATTAAATGCAGAACTCATTGGCGCAGATGCGACTTCTGTTGAAGATCTCGAAAAACTACTGACGCAGAGTATGGAGGTCCTGGGAGGTAAAATAGATTTCATATTACATTCTATAGGCATGTCATTAAACGTTAGAAAAGGAAAACCTTACACGGACTCTAACTATGATTTTATGCAAAAGACCTTCGACATTTCATCCATTTCATTTCATAAACTCATGCAATCAGCTTTAAAACTGGATGCAGTAGCAGATTGGGGGTCAATACTCGCGTTGACCTATATTGCAGCACAAAGAGTGTTTCCTGATTATGGAGAAATGGCAGAATCAAAAGCTTTACTTGAATCATTTGCCCGAAGTTTTGGTTATCATTTCGGCACTTTGAAAAAAGTCAGAGTGAATACGATTTCGCAATCACCGACCTGGACAACTGCCGGTTCGGGTGTCAAAGGATTTAAAGAATTTTTGAATATGCAGATAAAATGAGTCCATTGGGAAATGCATCCGCTGATGCTTGTGGCGATTATTGCGTTGTCATGTTTTCAGACCTGACCAAAATGGTCACCATGCAAAATTTATATCACGATGGTGGGTTTTCTCATATGGGAATGAATCCAGCCGTATTAAACTTATGAAAATGCCGGGATTATTTACAAGAGTCAATTGTCAAGAGTTAGGAGTTAAAAGGTCAAAATCAACGAACTTGAGTTATTTAAAATTTATAATCCAGAAATGTCTAATTTTTCTCTTTATACTTTTTATTGCTTTAGTTGCCAATATCCACGCACAGGCTCAAAAAATGAAACTGCTTGGGCATTGGAGGGATAGCAGCATTGTAGGCTCAGCGGCTTATGACAATGCCTTCAATGAAGCATGGGGCCTTGCAGTCAATGGCCATGAATATGCTATCATTGGATCGACTGCTGGTACTCATTTTATTGATATCACAGACCCAACAAAGCCATTTGAACGATATAGATTTCCGGGTGCTTTTAATGGAGATGGGGTTATTCATCGAGACTATGACGATTACAATTGCATGTTGTACGCGGTATGCGATGAAGGTAATAGTTCGCTTCAGATCATCGACTTCTCGAATTTGCCAGATACCGCTTTTGTCGTATATGATTCAAGAGAGTTTATGACAAGAGTCCACAATATTTATTTAGATGTTCCAAAAGCAAGATTGTATACTTGTGCAGAATCAGGTGTAGCAGGATTCAAAGCGCTGGGTCTTTACGATCTTTCGGATCCGGCGAAACCAAAGTTTGTAGGACATTACAACAGATTCGGAGATATTACGGCTTCTCATATTCACGATGCATTTGCAAGAAATGATACGGTTTACCTGAACTGCGGGAATGACGGTTTCGCCATCATGGATTTTAGCGATGCCACCGATCCGAAAGCCATTTTTACGGCCAAACCCAATGAATACCCCCATTCAGGATACAACCATTCCGGTTGGCTAACACCAGATGGAAAAACTTATGTAATGGCGGATGAAAATCACGGGCTCCCTTTGAAAATATATGACCTCAACGACATTAGCAATGCACAAGTAGTCTCCTTGCTATATGCCAACAAAGATACTTCGGTCGCCATTCCACATAACCCATTGGTTAGTTGTGATTACGCTTATGTGTCTTACTATTATGATGGACTGCAAGTTTATAACATCATTGATCCACAAGAACCGAAACTCGAATATTACTACCCCACTTCAGTGTTGCCAAATAATAGAAATTACAAGGGTTCTTGGGGTAATTACCCATATCTTCCTTCTGGGAATATTGTCATTGCAGATATGCAGAATGGATTATTTGTGGTAGAAGGAATTGAAAAGCTTTGCAATTCAGTTTACAATTGCCTTAAGGTATCAACCCACGATAATTTAGAAAATAAAGGATTGCAAGTTTATCCAATTCCGGCAGATGAGAATTTGAAGATTTCACTGCCTGAAAGCATGGTTGCAGAAACGTATGCTATTTTATCATTGACCGGACTACCCATCCAAACTGGAACCTTCACTACAACAAAAATGGAAGTAGCTATAGATCGGATAATGCCAGGAATGTATGTATTCGTTATTTATACTAAACAACAGGTATTGTTCAGACAAACCTTTATCAAAGAATAAATCAATCGCTCGTTTATCTGTTGCATATCTTAGCAAAATGAATTGCAGCAAGCAAATCATATTCATATGCTTATTTCAGCTTATTTTATGCAATGCATACGGTCAGCAAATTATCGACAGCTTGAAAGTTTCTGCTGTTGATAGTATCAAAACTGTAAAATTGAGTTTGTTTTCTTTTAGTGCGCAGGATCCTGAACATTTGATGGAGATCGATACGCAAATTTCATTATTACCAAGATTAAATAATTGGGGGCTTGCATTATCCAACGCTTATACCATTCGACTTGAAAATTTTGATCAATCTGCGAACAGCAGGTTTTATCAACATGGACAAAACAGCATGTCCAATTTGAAAGCTTTTCCGGAAAATTATGTTTTTACATTACCCAATCAAGCTTATTCCGAAGTTCAAACGAACAGATGGCGGGCATTAAGTAATTCGCAAGCAGGATTTCAGGACAATTTTGACATCAGCCTTATTTTTGCATCTGCCTTCAGAAATAACATTACCTGGAATTTTTCCTATGACCGACAGATTTACAAAGGTATTTATACTCATGAAAAACAACGCAATACCTTATTTACAACAGGTTTAAATTTTGCATCCAAATCAAAATCCTATCAAACAAATTTAGTCTTTACAACTGAAGGTCATTACCTGGAACATCATTGGGGAATTAGTTCTGATACATTTTTACAAATTTCTCAATTTTCGGTAAGGGAATCTGTACCGGTAAATAATCTTTTAGCATTTACAGAGTCATCCAATCGAAATCTTCAAAGCCATCATTTGATTCGGCTTAGAAAAGACACAACACTTCCTTTTTCCAGACTACAAATCAGGAGTTCACTTGGTCGTTTTGAATCAGACTACACAGATACTGATAACAGACCTAGTGATTCACTTTATTTTGCATACAATATTGATAGCAGCATTAGGCTCAATATTGAAGAAGATTATTGGACCAACCAGCTGGTTTTAAATTTGTATTCGACATCAAAGCAACAGATTTATGGAAATTTTCAATACGAATGGCAAAACTTTAAAACTGGATCATCAGATCGTTCAAGAACCGTCTTTAAATTGGGCGCTAAACATCATTATTTAATAGATTCAAAATCCGAAGTAAAAAGCGAGCTCAATTATTGGCTGGCAAGTAATAAATCTTACCCCGATTTAAACATTACCGGAATATTTAAAAACTATAAAGGACTTAGCGGAAATTTGAGTTTATACCATTTGCAAAAACCCATACCCAACGTATACGAAACTATTTATTTAAATGACAGCATTGCCATTACATCCGGTATATCACATTCAGATTTTTCCACAAGTGGATTCAGACTAAATGTAAAAATGGAATCACCCTTAAAGCCATTTCTTAGACTGGAATTCAAACGCTACGACCAATATTTTTATTTAGGCAGGAATGCCATGATTTCAGAACTAAACGACGCCAAATTATTTGAAATACAGGCTGGCATCGAATCGAATCCCGGGATCTGGCAACTCAAATTAGAAGGCCAGTATCAAAAAATGACACCAGATTCATTGGGCATTACCGGTTGGTTGCTAGAAAGTCAATTTGGACTGGCTACAACAGTATTTAAAAACAAAGTCTTTGCAAAATTGGGACTCCGCTGCAATTTGGCAGGATATGCAAATAAGCCAGCTTATTTCCCTCTGCTCCAGTTGTTTCAAACCTCGGGTGAATCAAATCAAACAATCTATTCAGTAGGTGCTTATGCACATTTTACCGTACAAGATTTTCAATTCAAACTGGATTTGGATCAAATTGATTCATTTTGGGAAAAACAACGCAAAGAATTTATTCACCGCTACCCTATTTACGACTTTATGCTGAGAATGGCTATTTCGTGGAGATTTTTGAATTGATAACAATGAATTCATTTGATAAAAATAAATCTGCTGACGTTACCAGGCAATGAACGAAGAACGCAAAGTTACCTGCGTATTTCAGGGCTATAACTCAAAAGTAGGACGTAATGAAGTACCAGCACCTTCCTCATAAAATCTCAAGACTTCTTTTACTACCTCTTCAGGAGTATCCACAACCGGCATCAATGTCAAATCATCCTCGCTGACATAATTGTAATTTTCAAGCATGGTCGTCCGAATCCAATCTTTAAGCGGAGCCCAAAAAGATTTACCGACCAAAATGATCGGTACTTTGTGAATTCTTCCGGTTTGTGTTAGCGTTAAAACTTCAAATAATTCATCGAGTGTACCAAATCCACCGGGCATGGCAATAAATGCCTGCGAATATTTCACAAACATCACTTTTCTAACAAAAAAATATCTGTGTTGTAAATTTTTATCACGATCAATGTAATCGTTTTCAGACTGTTCAAAGGGCAAGTGAATATTCAAGCCAACCGAAACCCCTTTATTGATAAAAGCACCCTTATTGACAGCTTCCATAATTCCGGGCCCCCCTCCAGTGATGACTCCAAATCCTTCATCGACAAGGGCCTGAGCGATTCGCATGGCTAATTGGTAGTGCGGATGATCCTCTTTTACCCGGGCAGAGCCAAAAATCGAAATACATGGTCCGATATTATTCATCGTTTCAAATCCATTGACAAATTCAGCTAGGACTTTAAACATCGTCCAGCTGTTTTCACCTTTGAGTTGAGACCATTGTTTCTGTGTTTTCATTTAGGCGTTCATTTAATGAGTATAAATATATGCATTCTAAGGACTAGAGAATACATTCCTATAACATTAAAAAAGCAATATTAAGGGCGGGAGAAATTAGCTTCCGTTTACAACTTGGAATCAAGCCGGCGTTTTAAACGCATTAAACTCCTTTTTGATAAAATCGTTGAGCTCTTGTAAGTTATCAAATTGCTCAAACAATTCTCTGAAGCGGAAACTTCGCTGACTGGCCGGAATGACATAATCCAACACTTCTTTTCTGCCTATTTTATTTTTAGAGAGAATGATCAATCTTTCGACTACGTTTCTTAGTTCTCGAATATTACCTGTCCAATTGTATTTCTCTAGTTCTTCAATGGCGGCATCGTCAATTTTTTTAACAGGCATTCCGTATTCGTAACAGATCAGATCTACAAAATAATCGACCAGCAATGGAATATCATCTTTGCGGTCGTTGAGTGATGGTACTTCCACGATGATAACTGCCAGACGATGGTAAAGGTCTTCGCGGAAACGGCCTCTGGCAATCTCCTCACGCAAATCCTTGTTGGTAGCTGCAATGACTCTAACATCTACGGGTATTTCTTTGTCACCGCCAACGCGGGTGATCCTGTTTTCCTGCAATGCACGGAGTACTTTGGCTTGTGCCGACAAACTCATATCTCCTACTTCATCTAAAAACAAAGTACCTCCATTCGCCAATTCGAATTTGCCGATGCGTTGTTTGATGGCTGAAGTAAATGAACCTTTCTCATGTCCAAATAATTCGCTCTCTATTAACTCTGAAGGAATAGCAGCACAATTCACCTCTACTATACTTCCTCCTGAGCGATTGCTTTTTTCATGGATCCAACGGGCAACCAATTCTTTTCCGGTACCATTGGGTCCGGTTACTAACACCCGTGCGTCTGTTGGTGCCACGAGATCAATGGTCTCACGCACTTTCAGAATTTGTTTAGACTCACCTACAATTTCCTGAACTTTTATTTTAGAAACTTTCTTTTGAAGGACTTTCTTTTCAGAGATCAGGGAAGATTTATCGATCGCATTTCGGATCGTAATCAACAAACGGTTGAGATCCGGTGGTTTGGATATAAAATCAAATGCTCCTTTTTTGACTGCTTCAACTGCTGTATCAATAGTTGCATGCCCACTAATCATGACTACCGGAGTATCCGGCGCCAACTGCTCAATTTTATCGAGAGCTTCCATCCCGTCCATCTTCGGCATTTTGATGTCGAGGATAATGACATCAAATTCTTTTTGCTTCAGCTTTACCAGGCAATCAAGGCCATCCACGGCCTCTTCTACTTCATACTTCTCGAGCAAAAGGATATCCTTTAGTGCTCTTCGTATGGCTTGTTCATCATCGACAATTAAAATTCTAGCCATGCATTAAGTCATCTACTATTTGAACCTTGTAGTTTAAAAGACAAAAATAATACTCTGGTTGATATCTAGTTACAAATTAGTAATTTATTTTATATGTATTTGCAAATTGACTTTTACCTAAAGACCCACTTTTCTAAACATTCAAAAAAATAAATGTTTATCCATCTGTGAATCAATCGCGAAGGTCCACTTGTAGTTGCATTGCCAGGTAGGCCATCAATCCAGCACCTACAGGTAAACATCGTTCATCGATATCAAAATTTGGGTTATGTACCGATACCTCTTTACCTATTCCGGTCCGATAAAAGATCGCTGGAACTTTTTGAGAGTAATATGCAAAGTCCTCAGACGTCATTCTTGTACCTAAATGCTCAACATTTTCATGCCCTAAATATTGCATAGCAAAGGTTTTCGCCTGATTTGTGCTGTTTTCATCATTGATCAGACTAGGATAGCCCAAATCAATTAAAATGCTTGCAGATGCTCCGTGTTTTTCACAAATACTTTCGATGGCCTTGCGAATACGGCTATGCATGTGCTCACGAAAACTTTCATCCAAGCACCGAAAAGTTCCTTCCAATCTTACTTGATCGGGAATCACGTTAGTAGCACCACCGAGACTGTTTATTTTACCGATACTCAATACGATTGGCTGGTTTTCTTTTTTTTCTTCATCGACCAGATTTTGAAGTGCAATCACAACTTGTGAAGCAATTTTGATGGGATCGATGCATAAATGCGCCAAAGCTGCATGTCCGCCTTTCCCCAAAATATCAATATACAATTCATCGCAAGATGCCATGAATTGTCCAGCCTTCAGCCCTACTACTCCGACATCCATTCCTGGCTGCACATGCTGGCCTATTATAACATCGGGTCTCGGATTTTCAAGTGCGCCTTCTGCGATCATTATAGACGCCCCGCCAGGTAATTTTTCTTCGCCGGGTTGAAAAATAAACTTAACAGTTCCACCCCATTGGGTTTTCATTTGCTGCAAAATAATCAATGCACCCAATAACCAAGTCATATGTACATCGTGACCGCAGGCATGCATTACGCCTTCATTTTGGGAACTATACGAACAGTTGTTTTTTTCCTGAATAGGCAGCGCATCCATATCTGCACGCAAGGCTATCACGCGTTTTTCATTTTGATGCCCATGCAAAGTACCTACAATTCCATATTGTGCAAATCCACTCTTATAAACAATACCATACTGATCTAAAATTTGCTGAATAAAAGCAGATGTCTTTTGTTCTTTAAATGACAATTCGGGCCAGCGGTGAAGATGGTTTCTCCATTCTACCAATTGATCTTGCAGAAGTGAAGCAAGCTCTTTGATTTTTGGGATGATTTGTGTCCTCATTTATTTTTGGTCCAGTTTTAAAAATTCTTTTAAGCAAATATCCAGGTCCATCCATACTGTATAATTCCAAGCATAATTGTGGACCATTTGAATCGCAATCTCTTGCATATATTGTTGTGAATTCAATTGGAAAACCTGTAAGATACCTTCTTTCAAAGGCGGAAGATTTAGTTCCATCTTTTTAAATCTGTCATAAGATACCCAGCTACGTTGATTTGTTATGACTTTAAAAATATTCAACAAATATTGTTTTTTATCCTTATATAAAAAAATGAGGATCCAAATAAAGCTCAAATGCAAACATGCAAACAATACATCAAACAATCTTTTCTGGCGTTGAAACACTTTTTGCGATAGATGATAATCAAGTTCAAATGAATAGATATCTCCGGGCTGATCTTTTGAAGAACTCCCAACGATTCCGCTTCCGCTGGAAGTCAATATTTTAAAATCAGCTTTTCCTCTAAACTTTGCGATAAACCCAAGAATTTCCTTCCATGGCATGTTTTTTTCGCATAAAATAATCTCATGGATATTATTTATGCGAATAAAATCAACCCACATTTCCGGTGTAAAGTTCAATGTGTTCTCTACATTTTTATGCATTAGTTGAATTTTATTCCGGGTAAATTGAATCAATACTTTAGCTTTTTCAAACTGCGAATCATCGCCTATGACAAGACCATTTAATGGCTGGTCGGAGCCAATGGTCCATTGGTTTTTAATAAATTTATTTAAAAATAATCTGCTCATGATGGCATAGCCGATTACATAAAAAAAAGAAAATACCAACAACATCCTGGAAGCTCTCCACTCCTCCGGCAGCATAGCATACAACATGAGATTTATAAAAAATCCCCAAATGGCAGCAATTACGATATCTTTAAGTGTATACTTTTTTTCATAAACGCCCTGATAATAAAAGCTTGAAATCCAAATCAGTATAAACAATGCGGTATTTATAAGGGTCGGTAATTTGTCCAAATAATCTGAGTTTCCATGATAAACTTCTGACCAAACATTTCGGATAAATTGAAATCCCAAACACAAAGCAATCCCATCTATCAACACCATTCGAAGTTGAATAAAGCTGCTCTTTACAGCGCTCATCAGTGCTTTGGCCCAAATAAGGGCTTTTAAAAAAACGATAAAAAACGTTTTTTGTCCGCCAGTGATATGTTTAAAAGAGAAAATGATCATCGCATTGTAAAATGCGGTGAGGTAATTCAAACTCGATTTGCGCGTACTTTCACCTTTGAAATGCAGGATCGTGGTTTCCGGAAAATAATAGTTTATGTATCCGGCTTTTTGAATTCTATAAGACAAATCAATGTCTTCGCCATACATAAAGTAAGCTTCATCAAAACCCTCCAATTGTCTGTACAATTCCGTTTTCATCATCATGAATGCTCCCGATAACACATCAACTTTTTGAATTTTGTCTTCGGTTAAATGCCCCAAATAATAAGCATTGAATAAAGATGATTTAGGAAAAAGTTTATAGAGTCCTGACATTTTACAAAATGAATTCCACAATCCTGGAAATCCTCTTTTGGACTCTGGCAAAAAATGTCCAGCACCATCCAGCATTTTAACACCTAAGGCACCTGTCTCCGGGTGCTTCTCAAAAAAATCTAAACATTTGATCAGACAATCTTCTTCAACCAGCGTATCAGGATTAAGAATCAAAACATATTGCCCGGTGGCTTGCCTTACGCCTATATTATTAGCTTTTGAAAATCCTAAATTCTCTTTTGAGGCTACTAATTTCACCGATGGAAACATTTCAAGGACCATTTCAACTGAATCGTCCATTGATGCGTTATCGACAACGATAATTTCGGCTTGAATGTTGGTGATTGCCTTGGAAACGGAATTTAAACACTGCTCCAAAAAATGCCGCACATTGTAATTGACAATTACGATACTGAGTTTCACCCGCTAGTGTTGTCTGTTAATTGATAAGGGGTGCGATTCATTATAGATCGACTCAAAGTTAATTCATCTGCATATTCCAATTCCGACCCGAATGACACACCTCTAGCCAACATTGATAACTTAACGTTGACATCAGGCATATTCTTATGAATATAATAGGCAGTTGTGTCGCCTTCTATGTTTGGGCGAATGGCCAGAATAATTTCCTTTACCAGACCGGTCCTAACTTTTTCGAATAAAGCTGCTATATTTATTTTGTCAGGTCCTATACCATCTAAAGGAGAAATCAGCCCTCCCAATACGTGATATTGGCCTTTAAAGCTATGGGTTTCTTCGATGGCAAATAAATCGCGAACGGATTCAACGACACAAACAAAACTTGAATTTCGATGCGGATTTGAGCAAATTGCACAAATTTCGAAATCGCTATAAGCAAAGCAATTTCTGCAAAATTTCAAATCTGTCGCAATCAAATTTACTGAAGCCGCGAGATTTTTAGTGCGTTCCTTATCCTGTTGTGCCATGTGCAAGACCAATCTCAATGCGGTCTTCTTCCCTATTCCCGGTAATCCGCTTAAGGACAAAACGGCCTCATCTAGAATTTTCGAAATTTGATTCATGGCTTAAAATTATACATTTTTATAATTCATAAGTATCTGATAACGGTCCATTTTAAACTATTATGTGGCTTTCGATGCGCAATCAGATAATTAAACGGGAATAACTTAATTTTGCATAAAATTAGTGCGATGGCTTCTGTAATTAAAATGCCCAGGCTTTCTGATACCATGTCTGAAGGTTTTATCAAAGGCTGGAACAAAAAAGTAGGTGACAAAGTTAAACCGGGAGATGTTTTAGCTGAGGTGGAAACGGATAAAGCAACCATGGATTTGGAGGCTTTTGAAGAAGGTACGCTTCTGCATATAGCTGTACAACAAGGGCCAGTACCAGTAGATGGCATTATTGCCATCGTCGGACAAGCCAATGAGGAATTTCAACATTTATTAAATCCGAAAAAAAACACGTCGGATTTAATAATAACAGCAACCAAAAACCAAGGCTCATCTTCAGATGCTACAAATAATTCTGTGCTTGCGACCCCATCGGAGCATGCATCAATTGCATCCACAACCGACCAACGCATTAAAGCCTCACCATTAGCAAAAAGTATCGCCCGTGAAATGGGCATCCCTTTGAATCAACTAACTGGTAGCGGAGATCATGGCCGGATTGTCAAAAAAGACGTAGAAAATTTCAAACCTTTAACTTCCACCATTTCAAAGAATTCGGCTCAGTTTGCTATTGGCGACAAAGAAGTAGAACTCAGTCAAATGCGCAAGACCATTGCAAGGAGATTAGCTGAGAGTAAATTCACAGCACCGCACTTCTATTTGACGACTGAAGTAAATATGGATTCATGCGTCCAGGCTAGAAATCAATTGAATGAAATCTCGCCTGTAAAAATATCTTACAATGATCTAATTGTGAAAGCTTGTGCATTGGCCCTTAAAAGTAATCCCGGAGTCAATGTTTCCTGGATGGGCGACAAAATGGTTTATCATGGTGATGTACACATAGGAGTGGCTGTAGCCATTGAAGATGGTTTGGTCGTTCCGGTCGTCAAACATGCAGATTTGAAATCTCTGATAAGCCTCAAAGAAGAAATTGGTGATAAAGCAACACGTGCAAAAGAGCGCAAATTAAACCTTGATGAAATGCAGGGAAACACGTTCACCATCTCAAATCTCGGCATGTTTGATATTGAACATTTTACAGCAATCATCAACCCACCGGATGCATGTATACTTGCTGTAGGCTCTATTCAGAAGAAACCTGCCGTTGTAGAAGACCAGCTGGTCATTTCACATCGCATGAAGATGACTTTGTCTTGCGATCACCGCGCCGTTGATGGAGCAACCGGAGCTAAATTTTTACAAAGTTTGAAAAACTTGCTCGAACAACCCGTGAGTATGTTGTTGTGATTTCAAACAAATATTAAGGCTACTGGAAAAACTAAAAAGGGAATTGATTCCCAATCCAATCAGGCCATCCCAAATTAACAAAAAATACCCGATAATTTCTTAATTCTTATTTTATTTCTGGGTTCCTGATTCTTTCTGAACAGGCACGGTAAGTTTGCGTCCACGCTTTTTGTGGCATTCACCAGCATTAGGTCCTGTTGGTTTTTCCATTTCTTTATCATCGGGAGAAGCAACTCTGAACTCTGCTCTGCGGTTGATGAGGTGGTTGGACTGATGTCCGCCCAATGGATGTTCTTCACCGCCATACATCAAAATAAAACGATCCCGTGAAATACCATAGGTATTGACCATATAATCTATGGCTTCTTTCGCTCGATTGTAGGATAATACCTTGTTGTATGCATTTGAATGCCTGATATCAGTATGTCCATGGACAGTGATCTTCAAACCTGGATGTGTTTTCATGACCTGGGCAACGCTGGCAAACTGAGGCGCATATTTTTCAAGTATACAATATTCGTCTAAATTGAAGTGCACCATTGGCAAGAACCACTCTACATTGCTCAACAAAGCTTTTGCTGCATCGCCGTCTTTGGTGCCGGGCGGTATACCCAATCTCTTGTCGAGTATATTTCGAACATCTCCTTCATTAATAGTTGGTGGAACGTTGGCAATTCCTTTGTCATTTACACCAAAACCTGGAGGAGAATACGGTTCCGCATCCAAATGATCTGGAATTCCGTCTTTATCACTATCTAAAGTCACGCCTCTGGTATCAACTGCTGCACCTGCAGGAGTTTCATTTTCCTGATCCAGTAAATCTATGATACCATCATTATCTGAATCTGTAGGATCGTATATAGGTCTTTGCTTTAAATCGGCGATATCCGACATGACTGCATCCAATGGATTCAACCAATACAGAGGTTCCTTTTTTGTTTTTAAAGCTACCAAGATTAATCGCTAACCTTAAATTGGTAAAATGTTGAACGTCATTTTCAGTTGTTTGATCAAGGTTCGTTCTCCATCTGATGCCATCGAGATAATCATTATCAGTTAAACCTATCTGATGCTCGAGCGCTATGTTTATTCGCCTGTTTATTTTTCTGGCAAGACCTATACCTGCCTGAAATAACACATGGGCATTGTAATCATCGCCAAAACGAAAAATGCCTTTTTGCTCATAGGCTTTCGTCTCATATTTTCCATCGTATATATTTTCTATTTTGTCTTTGATCTCAGATCTTCCCTTACTGGTGTTAAAACGATCTACCGTAAATCCGGTCAACTGCACAAGATTTTTATACACCCCATTTTGATCTTTTAAATCCAGTTCTGTCTTGTGGTGATCTAATCCCAAACCTACAAACATATACCAATTCCAAACATTGTGATCCTTATGAAACAAGATGTTACCAATATTGAGTACCCCTTGCAAACTTGCAGATAAATATTTTGTGCGATAGGAAGGAAACCAGGAATTGCCACCGGCATTAGTACCGTAACCATAGAAAACTTCCTGCTCATTGTCGAGAGAAGAATTGTATGGTTGTGGTTCTAAGCCATAAGCGATGCCATAAAATAAATCAGCACGTATTGAAAACGCATAATGCAATGCACGTCTTACATGTAAAGCAAATCCATAACCCGGAAGGCAATAATCTACATCACCACTGATAAAATAATTTCCAACACCCACACCTATTTCCCACATATGCTTCGGCTTCGGAGGATATTTTGCCTTTCCTGATTTCCACTGAGCATCTGCACCACCCAGTTGAAGGTCATTTTTAGAAGTATCCATTACGATGGTTCCTAACACCACATTCTTATCTTGGTCTTTCAGAAGCAGAGGTGCAGACATCGTTGGAGGTGAAGATTGAACGTCCAGGTTTTGTTGAATTTGAACGGCTTGGTTTGGCTTTTCTTCAATAAGTGGGGTTCTTCCTTCCTTGAATGTATCTACTACAACTACTACAGTGTCAGAGGATGGTGGAACTGCATGATTTTGCCCAAACGCTAAGTTCAAACCAATAAAAAGTAAAAAGTAAATGGATAATCGTAGCCTCATGCGGAAAACTTTGGTCAAAGGATATGGGCAAAAAATATGTCCTAACAAAGTTATGCAAAAACCCGGCCATTTTAGCTAAAGTTTATATAAAAATATTACTAGATACATATATTGCTTATAATGAGCATAATATGTAATTAATCACAAATAGAGGTCCAATGCATTTTGGATCAAAAAATTGGATTTTTGCCCATCATTTGTAATTCTGCAAACTGCCTTGGAAATAATTTGATCTACATCATTAAAAATCGCATTTTCTTCAATGGGGCCTTCACCAGATAACAAATAAGAGAAAAGTCGAGCGACCCCGCAATTTGCTATAAAGTCAGGAATAATGGCTACTTTTTCATCGAGCTCCCGAGACAATGAACCATAAATGATCTCTTCTTCATCGAAAGCAACATTCGCCCCACAAACCATCAATTCAAGTCCCTGTCGGAGTAAACCGTTGGATAATTCGCGGGTCAACAAGTCTTGAGGCGGCTGCTGGTATGAATGCATCAATTTTGAGCGTTTCAATCTGGGATGCAGCTAGTTGGCCTTCCTTTCCTTGTACCTGGAGCAAGGTATTTCCCTTTCTTTCCATAAAAGTTTATCAATATCTTCAAAGGATGCTCCCTTTCATTCAAATAATAAGAATTCCGATCCTGAATCAAAACGATCTTCCCACCATCTCTTGACAAGTACCATCCTGCAGCAGCTCCCACATTTCCCCAGCCTTGAATAAAAAATCGTTTGTCTTTGATTCCGCTTGAAGAAATCTGCTGGTAATAGGCTTTAATCGCAGAATACACTCCGAAACCGGTTATAATGTCTGCCGTGGAATAAGGTGATCCCGCTTTGAACGGGGCAAAATTGGGATTCGTCAAAAGCAAGGATGTACCTTGTTTTAAACGATTCAAACGGAGGGCACTTTTTTCTGCATTCAAGGCATAATGGCCCGTGAGAACACCTTGCTGCGGATGCATAATTCCAATCTCCTGCAACATCGGACTCACCTCCAAACGCTCATCCACATTTAAATCGCCTGCCGTTCCATAATAAGTTTTCAGCAAGGGACTTATAACTTTGAACCAACGGGACAACACTTCTTTTTTACGCGGATCATTGGGATCAAAATTAATTCCCGATTTCGCTCCACCGATTCCAGGTCCGCAAACATTAAATTTGACCTCCATGGTCTTAGCGAGTTCAACGACCTCAGTTTTAGTAAGGCCCTTCCGCATGCGAGTACCACCACCTGCCGCACCGCCTTTGAGTGAATTGATGACGACCCATCCGATCGCTTCCGATTCCGGATCTTTCCACTCGAATATGATTTCTGGCGCCTTGATTAAATATCGATCTAACGCATTCATACTTATAATTTCTTTAAAACATATTAAATAAATAATTAATATGTATATTTGTTCCACAATTTCGTTTATGCATTCAAATTCTTCACATGGATTTTTGGATCCTGGCTCAGATCTTGCTGGCATTTTTGCAAATCAAGCTGCAAATTACTACCGAAACCCAAATTCAAAATGGATACTTTTTAATGTACATTCTGAACAAGGAAATCGAATGATGCAGAGATTGGAAAATTTGTCATCGGCCTATTTTGATAAAGATGGTATATGTTATGGTGGTGAATTGTATCCGGAACAACTTGAAGAAAATACGAACATGCTTTATCATTTAATGCATGTAGAAAACAAAACTGTCATTCTTGCCGGTGCCGGTGCAGAATGGATTGCAGCCGTTCAAAAACAGTGGTCAGTGCATTACAATCCATATAGGTTAAGTATCGTGAGCGATAAAACTTTGCTCACACACAAAATTCAAGAGGATTGTATGTATTTAAAGGAGATGCACTTTTTAGGGCTCCAACGACATTTCTTAAACCCAGGAACAAAAGGAATTTCCCAAAGTATTCGATTGGGTGAATTGCGCAACAATGCAAGCTGTGCAGATCCGTATATTCGTTCTTCTGAATTTATATATTTTGATTTGAATGCAGTTCGTGCTGCTGATTGTCCGGCAACTACTTCACAAAATCCAAGTGGTTTATATGCAGAAGAAGCAGCAGCCTTGTCAAGAATGGCCGGAATGTCTGATCGAAACAAATGTTTTGTGATTTCTGATTGGAATTCAGAAAAAGATGAAAGAGATATTACTGCAGAACTCGTTGCTCAAATGGTATGGTATTTTTGGGAAGGTTGTCATTTAAAACAGCTCGACCAAGCGCTTCAAAGACATCAACTGACCAACTATCAGGTACACCTGCACAATATTGACTATGTTCTGAATTTTTACAAATCTGAACAATCCGGCAAATGGTGGTTTGAAGAGCCTCTGGTCGACAATGAGTTTTCCAATCAACTCATACCCTGCTCTTATGAAGAATATATGCTTACTGCAAAAGATCAAATTCCAAAAAGAATACTAGAAAAGATCAACGGATAAGTTTTTCAAGTTGCGATGATCTAGAACCTTTGATAAGAATGGCAGCACTTTCAGGCCAGTTTTCTTGAAGCCAAAGTTTACAATCTTCATTGGTGGTAAAATATTTGAGTTGATCATTTTCTTGAATATTTTGAAAAGCTGTTCCAATAAAAATAACTTTATTAAAATTTTTGGTGCTTGCAAAATGAATGAGATGCAAGTGTTCTTCTTCAGAATAATCTCCTAATTCTGCCATCTCACCCAGCACCACCCATTTGTTAGGGAGATCCATATTAGCAAATGTTTCTAAACTGCTATGCATCGAACTCGGATTTGCATTATAGGCATCCAATAATATGTTACACCCATTGTGTATCTTCCATTCTGAACGCATGTTCGTTGGGACATAAGCCTCTATACCTGTCTTTATTTTATTGGTTTCGATTCCAAACCAGGATGCTAATGCGCAAGCACAAAGGATGTTGCAATAGTTATACTTTCCCATGAGCTTTGAATGTATTCGCTCACCCTGGAATTCTAATTGTATATCCGGCAATTCCTGAATCAATCGTCCTGTGATCATAGCTGCCCATTGTTCGTCGCCAAAACTGATATGATGATCTGCATTTGTATAAATATTTCGAATGGAGTCATCATTAAGATTATAAAAGCAGGCACCTTTTTTGATATCTAGATATCGGAACAATTCCGATTTGGTTTTTAGGATCGCTTCATAAGAACCAAATCCTTCTAAATGAGCTTTTCCTATACTGGTAATTAATCCAACATCTGGATCTGCTATTTGACATAACTCGTCAATTTCAGTTGTCCTGTTTGCGCCCATCTCGATAATAGCTACTTCCGTTTGATCCGTAATGCGCAAAAGAGTAAGTGGGACACCAATATGATTGTTTAGATTTCCAATCGTTGCAAGGGTCTCAAAGCCCTTAGAAAAAATGCTATAACAAAGTTCTTTAGTAGTCGTTTTGCCATTACTTCCAGTTATAGCTATGATTCTGGCTTTCGAAAGTTTTCTATTTAATTGAGCCATGGTTTGCAACTCCTGCAAACAATTTTCGACGCGAATCAAACCCGGATGATAGGGCAGATCTTCATCTACAATGGCATAAGCGGCTCCTTGATCTAAGGCAGATAAAGCAAATTGGTTGGCATTGAAATGAGGACCTTTCAGGGCAAGGAAGACGCCACCGGAAATAACATTTCTGCTATCCGTAAATATTTTTCTGTCTTGTTGTAAATACCTGTTATAAGATTCCGGATAATTCATAAAAAAAAACTCACAGCAAAAATTGCCGTGAGTTTAATTGTTTTTTTAGAAATGACTGTAATTTATTTATAGTCTCTTTTCGTTTGAGGCAATTTGCGATTAAAATCAAGACCACCTGCATCATCATTTCCTTCGGGTCCTCCTGTACGCGTCATCGCGCAACGGAAACCGATGGTACGGTCAGATTTATCTTCATCTTTAAATCTTCTGGCTCCGGGTGATAACCAAAACAAGCGATCTGCCCAGGAACCTCCTTTGTATACCCGCGACTTTTCATTGATCAAAGAAGATTTTCCATATTGATATTTGATCAATTCATCATCGTCATCGCGGTATTTTTTAACATCTGCTTTATTATAGTTCTCGCGGAACTCAACAGCAGAGTCAGATACCACTTGATAAGTCAACTGGCCTATGCTGTCTTTTTCAACCGGATTACCTGATTCATCGAGGATCAATTCTTTGAATTCGTTACCACGAAAAGGGTTCAGGTCATGATTTTCAACATCGCGCAAAGTCGTTGATGTTAAAGGTCTGAACAAGTCTGCAACCCATTCTGCTACGTTTCCACCCATGTTATAGAGTCCGAAATCATTAGGATAATATGACTTAGCGGGAGCAGGGATATGTGCGTGGTCATTTAATTTACCGGCCATACCCATATAATCACCATGTGATCTTTTGAAGTTCGCCAAAATTTGTCCCATGTATTTATCTCTCCTCTTGTAACGCGCTCCTGCACCATCCCAAGGGAAATTTCTGCGATCTGTGATCAATTCATCTTTGTTTTCTGATTGTTTGCCTTTCAAAGCTAAAGCTGCATATTCCCACTCGGCTTCTGTTGGCAAGCGATACTCTGGAAGAAGGATTCCATCCTCAAATTTCACAGGTCTTTCTCCTCCGGTTTGAATGTCGGGTAAATTCTTGCGAACATTTCCTTGGTACTGTCCTGCCAAATAAGAATTGGTGTTGAAGTTGTCTGCATCAACCTGTTCCGGATTTGGGTTCAGAATGCCCTTTTCGATAAGGATCATTTCATTGACCCTGTTGGTACGCCATTTACAATATTCAACAGCTTGTAACCAGCTAACACCTACCACCGGATATTCATCATAAGATGGATACCTAAAATAAGTCTCAACGAATGGTTCGTTGTAAGCCAATTCTTCACGCCAAACTAAAGTATCCGGCAATGCTTGTCTGAAAACTTCAGGGTAAGATTTGTATACCCTGTTCAGCCAATAAATGTATTCTCTATAGTTGATATTGGAAACCTCAGTCTCATCCATATAGAAAGAAGATACCGTCACCCTTCTTGGAATGTTATTCCATTCATAGGTTACATCCTCTTCCGTTAGTCCCATTGTAAAGGTTCCCCCTTCAATGAGGACCAAGTTTGGACCTGTGATTTGACCTTGATAATCAACTTTTTCGAATCCGCCCCACTTAGGGTCATTGTACTTCCAGCCAGTGGCTGAAGATTCGTCTGTGCTTCTTTTACTGCAGGCTCCTACTATCAATAACGAGCCCAACAGAAAGACTAAATGGAAAAATTTGCCTTTCATCCTACTACTTACTTTTTAGGGGAACAAAGATAAACATTAATTTATTGTACAAACAAGAATTTTTTTCTACCTAAATGCTTCAAAACAATCACTTATATTGCTTTTCTGCTTGAATACTTCTTCAAGATACATTCCAATACTCAATTCATGGCTCCCACCTGTTCCAATCCCCAACGACGAAGTCGTATAATCGAAACTGTAAGCAAACTTCCACAGGCCCTTTCTCAATCCAAATACGGCGATGAGGGCATCTGAATTGTCTTTTGCCATTCGGTACCAAAGTCCACCAAAAACCGTGCTAACTTCTAATTGTGCCCCAACATTAACTTGCATAAATTCAGATTGTCGGGCAAACAACAAAGAAGGGTTAATAAATACCTGCCTGGATGTTCTTTTTCCAAGCCCAATCCTCGCACTTCCATGTAATACCCACCGAATAGGTATCCCATTATACGCTGCAGTATTGACTTGCAAGATATCATTACTCGGCGAATTAATATGTTTTGCTGAAAAGCCGACATTAAAATAGGGATTAAAATAAAGCAGTCCGGTTCCAATATCAAGATAGCTACTTTGTATTTTATTGGGACGCAATTCCTGACTGGGATATGGGGTTCCTCCAGGAGAAATGGCCCCAAATTCAGGATTTAGCTGATCTCCAAAAACATATTTGTCCCAACCATATCTCGTTTGTACCCCTCCAAGCTCTATACCTCCTCTCAGGTAATTGCCTTTGCTGATTTTAGCCTGATAACCATAAGTGAATGCTGCTTTTAAAGTTTTAATTAATCCACCACCCGCATCATCAGCAAGCAATTGAAAACCCAAACCGCTATTGATGTCTTTAAAAAACTGATCATAACTTACAGCATAGCTTACATAAGCCGGGGAAGATTTATCCAAAACCGGCCATTGATTTCGGTAGATCATTTCGATGTGCGGAGCATAACTGATACCACTAAAACCCGGATTGATATGCATAGGCATTGCATAATACTGACTAAACAATGGGTCCTGCGCTTGCACCTGAACATCAAATGTCCAGATAAAACACATCAGCATTATTCTATACACGAAAGCGTTAATGTGGCGAAAGCTTGGTAATATTTCAATCATTCAATCGTTAATCTTATATTTGGAAACAATTCTAGTCCCCCATTTATTGTAAACGTATGAAGTTCAAAATTATCTCTTTTTTACTCTTAGCCGTTCATTTTTTAAATTCACAATCGCAAAGGATTGAAGTTAACCTTCAATGGGAACTTGATGCATTCGAATCGAATGGCAACATACTCAACGACTTGAGCTTTAAACAAGCCTCTAAAAAAGCAGGATTAAGCAGACTCCCTTTTTATAAATATGAATTTAAATTGCCTCAAAATGGACATCTTGAAGCAAAACTTATCATTAAAAAAGAATTTTCCAAAAAAGCACAATTTACAAGTTCAGAAATTGACGAACTCAAAGATGCCTATATTCTTCAAACCCACGTTTTAGAATCCAGATCCAATTTTACAGGAATCATTGAACTTCTGCCACTTCGCAAACTGGAGGAGTCTCAGGTGCATTTGCTCCATCAATTTGAAATCGAATACAATTTCATTCCTGCATTCAGTCCTGTGCCAATACCTGAATTCACCAGAATATCAAACCTTTCGTCAGGAATCTGGCATAAAATAGGCATTCCGAAACGCGGACTGTATAAACTGGATAGGTCCTACTTTATCAATACGATGAAATTAGATGTGAGCAATCTTGACCCAAGGCGCATTCAAATTTATGGAAATGGTGGACAGATGTTGCCGGAATCGAATGACGAAGCATTTATCGATGATTTAAAAGAAAATGCAATTTATTTTAAAGGAGAATCAGATGGAAAATTTGATGATGGCGATTTTATTTTATTCTATGCTGCCGGTCCGGACAGTTATGCATTTGATTCTGCCAGTCAAAATTATTCCTATCGCAAAAATGTGTACATGGATGAGTCCATTTATTTCATAAGACTGGATGGAACGAATTCGAAACGAATGGCATCCATTCCATCTGCAGAAAATCCGGATTATACCAGTCAACAAACATTTGATTTTATACATTACGAAAATGATCTCGTCAACCTATTGGATTTAGATCCAGGAGGTGAAGGATCTGGTAAAGATTGGTATGGAGAAGAATTAAGTAATACCCGTGAATTTGATTTTGGGAATACTTTCATATTCGATCACATTGATGTGAACCAAAAAGCTAAATTCAGTTTTGCATTTGCAGGAAGAGCCCCAACGAGCAGTGTAGTTTACGCCGAAGTAGAAGATAAAACGGTCTCCCAAAATATATTTCAGATCACCATCAGCAGTATTAGCCGATTTGCGAACATTGCTCGCCGGACAGATGAATTCCAGCCGGTGAGTGATTTGATCCGCGCCAAGATAAGATATCCTCTAATCAACGGAACAAATTCTGAAGGATGGTTAGATCATTTCAGGATTTCCGCCTACAAAAAGCTAATTTGGACCGACAAACCTATTTACATTTTGGATCCCGTATCTGCAAAGTATGAAGTCAGTCAATTCAGAATTGAGAATGCCGGAACTGGAAAATTGATTTGGGATATATCAAATCCATTGGATGTTCAATCCATTCAGGCTAAACCCGCAACCGGTAGTGAACTTCAATTTGCTATTCCTACCAAAGCAAGATACAAACAGTTGTTAGTTTTTAGCGAAACAGGCTCCTACCCTACTCCTATTTATAAAGGAAGTACCGGCAACCAAAATTTACATAGTCTGGATCAGTTGGATATGCTGATCGTATATCATAAATCTTTTAAAAATGAAGCTGAACAATTACAAGAACACCGAAGTCAGCATTCAGGTTTACGGATCACTTCCGTCGAATTGGACCAGATCTATAATGAATTCTCTTCCGGATCACAGGATCCTGCCGCCATCAGGAATATGTGCAGGATGCTTTACTCCAGAAATTCGGATTTTAAATACCTTTTATTATTTGGTGACGGTAGTTACGATATGCGCCATCGGAATAAAAAAGATCCTGATGAAAATTTTATAGTGAGTTATGAAACAGACGAAAGTTTGGATCCCATTACTGCTTTTCCAAGTGATGATTTTTTGGATTATTGGATCCGGGAGAAGGCAAAAATCTGGCCGGAAAACTTGATTTAAATATTGGAAGATTGGTAGCTCGTGACAGTAGTGAGGCTAAAAATTTAGTTTCCAAAATCATCCGTTATGACAAAGACCCGAAAACCATGGGTGATTGGAAACTAAATACACTATATACTGCAGACGACGAAGATTCAAATATACATTTTCACCAGGCAGAAACGATCGCAGAAAAAACGGCATCCATTCACCCTGTTTTTAATCAGGAAAAAATATATTTGGATGCTTATACCCAAACTACAACACCAGGAGGGGAAAGATATCCTGAAGTGAATAAATCCATCGCCAATGCATTTTTCCAAGGCACACTGGTGATGAATTATTTAGGACACGGCGGTTATACCGGATTGGCGCAAGAGCGCGTATTTCAAAACAACGAAATACCCAATCTTGAAAACTATTACAAGCTTCCGTTGGTCATCGTTGCTTCCTGTACCTTCAACGGTTATGATGATCCCTCCAAGACCAATGCCGGCGAGGAAGGATTGCATAATACCAATGGCGGATTTCTAGCCCTGTTTTCAACGGTCAGGGCCGTTTACAGCGACGATAATTTTGACCTGACATCTTCTGTTTATAATTTACTTTTTCAATTTGAAAACGGAAAACCATTACCCCTGGGAGAAATTATGCGGCGGGCAAAAAATGAACACTCTTCGGGATTTATATTATTAAATTCTAGAAAATTCCTTTTGTTTGGAGACCCGTCTCAACATCTAGCCATCCCACAATTTAAAAACAAAGTCACAACGATCAACGGCAAGGCGGTTGGCAGTGCAATTGATACATTTCGGGCTTTGGAACGCGTCAATGTGAGCGGAATTGTAACCGACCAAAACGATGTACTACAATCGACTTTTAATGGTAAACTATATATAACTGTTTTTGATAAAGAAATTCAGCTTCGCACAAAAGCGAATGACCCGGGTTCTTATTCCGATAACTATTCCATTCAAAAAAATATTATTTACAAAGGATTGGTAAATGTGAAGGATGGCAATTGGAGTTTTAGTTTTAAAATTCCTAAGGATATTAATTACGAATTTGGTCGCGGTAAAATCAGTTTGTATGCTACGGACGAGATCAGTCGTGATGCTGCCGGATATGAAGACCAACTAATCATTGGAGGCGTTTCAAGCGATTCGTTAATAGATGATAATCCACCGGTTGTAAAAGCATTTATTAACGATGCAAATTTTATTTCAGGCGGTATCTGTGGGCCGGAAGCCAAATTATATGCCCAAATAAGTGATGATACGGGAATCAATATTTCAGGAAACAGCATAGGACATGATCTGATTGCCGTCATTGATCAAAATTCAAGATCCCCAATTGTTCTCAACCAATATTATACATCCCAACTCAACAATCCTCTGGAAGGAGAACTGTTGTATTTACTTCCAAGATTATCGCCGGGCAAACACAGCATTACAGTAACAGCATGGGATATCTCCAATAATTTTGGAACTGGTACAGTTGAGTTTTTCGTAATCGATGAAAACGAGATTGTGATCAAAGACGTTTATAATTATCCCAACCCATTTAATGAATATACGAAATTTCAGTTTCAAACTAATTGGTCTGCAGCCGAATTGTCCATTGAAATAGACATTAGGGCTATATCCGGGCAACCAGTGCGCAAGCTCCAACAGAAAATTCAAAATAATGGCTTTAGAGTTATAAGTATGGAGTGGGATGGCAGAGAAGATGGCGGAGCTGAAATTCCAAATGGCGTTTATACTTATAAAGTGACGATTAGTGGAAAAAAAGAAGGTGAAATCATTAAAAAAGAATCTCCACCTCAAAAATTGGTGCTTGTTAAATAATAAAACACAGGCATTTTGAGTTTATTCATTGATTTTCGTCAATAATTAAACTTTACGAACACATTATCGTAAAGCTTAATATTTAAAATCGTAGTACTTTTGCATCTTATGAATACTGATTTCCCTTTTATGCGTAGTTTAAGCCTCATTCTTCTCGTTTGTTCATTTCATTACATGAATGCTCAGACCTGGGATCCCAACCGTGGTTGTATCGTCGATAACAGCACCGGCGATTGTCTTCAAAACACTATTTTAACTGCAATGCCCTTTTTAAGGATCAATCCGGATACGCGATCAGGAGGACTCGGAGATGCAGGTGTAGCCCTTACCGCTGATCCCAATGCAATGCACCATAATGCTGCAAGGCTGGCTTTTTCAGAACAGAATCTCGGTATTTCAATTACTTACTCCCCATGGTTGAGGAATTTAGGAATTGACGATATTTATTTGCTATACGCCTCTGGTTATTATAAAATAGACAAATTTCAAACGGTTGGAGGATCGATCCGATATTTTTCGCTTGGCAAGATCGATTTCCGCGATGAAAATGGTGTAGACATAGGTACTGGTCAGCCCAATGAAATGGAAATTGCCGCTGGTTACTCCAGAAAGTTATCAGATGTATTTTCGGCCAGTTTGACGGCAAAATTTGCATATTCAAACCTTGCCACCGGAAGAACTTTGGGTGCCTTTACCATTACAACTGCTAAAACATTTGCTGCAGATATTGGATTTTTTTATCGCAACAAACTTGGTGCAAGTGGTCGGAGGAATTATTTAAATGCAGGCGTTGCTTTGACCAACCTTGGTGCTAAAGTGACTTATACCAAAGGAGTTGTAAAGGATTTCATCCCTTCAAATCTAGCCATTGGTGCAGCTTATGAAATGAATTTCGATGATTATAATTCATTGACTGCAACTATAGAAATCAATAAATTATTGATTCCAAGTCCCCGCAAACCAGGCGACCCCGAATACGATGTCGATAATAACAAAATAGCAGATTACCGCGAGAAAGGTTTGTTTGAAGGTGTGTTTGGATCTTTAAGTGATGCACCCGGCGGTGCTAGCGAAGAATTACAAGAACTCATGTACTCTGTAGGATTGGAGTATTGGTACGATAAGCAGTTCGCTGTACGTGCCGGTTATTTTCACGAACACGAATTGAAAGGAAACCGAAAATTTCTAACCCTTGGATGTGGTGTCAAATACAATGTATTTGGACTAAATCTTTCTTACTTAGTCCCGGCAACTAATAATCGCAGTCCATTGGCTAATACGGTGCGTTTCTCCATCAGCTATGATTTTGACGGTGGGGGAAAAAGCACAGCTGCAGGGGAGGAATAGGCGTTTAGGCATGTAGGCATTTAGGTGTTTAGGCTTATAGGCAGGAAGCTTTACCTACATGACTGCATGAGACCACATTCCTACATTCCTACATTCCTACATTCCTACATTCCTACATGCCTACATGCCTACATTCCTACATTCCTACATTCCTACATTCCTACATGCCTACATGCCTACATGCCTACATTCCTACATTCCTACATTCCTACATTCCTACATGCCTAAAAAAAAATTGGGCAAGCATTACGCTCACCCAAAATTCCACTGTAAGCCGGATTCTGTTACCTCCGCAGAACGGAAGCATCTTATCATTTATCTGCTCTGCCTACCCCTCCATCTGTCTAATGACACCTCAGGGCCAGAGTACCTTTTCAGGTAATGGATATACATGGCATTTCAATCCGCAAGGTTTATCCCTGTGTTCAATTGCTCAAACACAGCGTGTGCTCTTACCACACATTTTCACCCTTACCTCAACGAATTGAGGCGGTTCTTTTCTGTGACACTTTCTCGTCAGAATAAATTCTGAGCCACCTGTTAAGTGGTGCGGTTGCCCTGCATTGTCCGGACTTTCCTCACCGGTAAAACCGGCGCGATAAGACGTGGAAGAACAAAGTTAGCCCATTTTCTTATGTTGTTCATTTTCGTAAAAACACATTAAAATAAGATATAATGTATTAAATCTTAATTTTACCTATTATTTCTATTGTGAATACCAGGGTTTTTAGAAATGCATACTTGATCTGGGCAGCTGCCCTGATGTTGCTTTGTTTAGGCAAAGTCTATGAATGGGCTTACCCGGGTTTTGAACATGATTACCGCAACTTTTTAAAAAATGAGATCCAGAAGGAACTGCAATCGTTTCATAAAATAGAACAAACCCAGTCTCAGCAAATCCAGAATTTATTAAATAGAAAGGACAGTACGGGTTTTAATCCCACAGCATTAATACAATACCTCGTTCACCAGGCTAGCCTTCATTGTGTCGTTTTTGAAAATCATTCAGCCAGATACTGGAGTGGTGAAGCTGCCTTCCTTAAAGATCTTTGGAGTCCAAGCTCCCGCATCAATGGCTTTCGCATTATCAAACACCTGGATGCCTATTACCTTGTTAAGAAGATCCAGTTTTCAAAGTCAGGAATTCCATATACCCTGATCAGCTATAAACCATTAGAAGCAGCCAATCAATCGTATATCCATGTCAACATTGCAACGGAAAAAACCGAGAAAACCGGTCTGATCATCCGAAATCCCATGGATCCCAAAAAGGCCTTGGGTATTCTTCACTTGGAAGGTGAATTTCTTGCCCCTGTTTATGGTAATGTTTTGATTCTGTTTTACTTTTTTGTATTGCTGTTATTCTACATTCCAGTACACAAGGTTTCAAGATATTTTTACACCCATAAGGATTACCCTTGGGGAAACATGATCTTGCTATTAGGCATTTTAGTGACTTCAAGCATGTGTCAGTGGATTGTTCACCAGAATGACTTTTACCATAGCATACTCACTGACAAATTAATTCATACCCGTTTTTATAATTACACGCTTTTTGAGTTTACTGTTTTCTCCTGCCTGTTTTTTCACCTGAGTTACTTTTTTTATAAGTATGCACTCATCACACAACTTGCTGCACCCCGGTGGACAGGATATCTGATCGTGTTGTTTAATTATCTTATTGCCTTATTTGCATTGGTGATTTATTGTTTTATTTTCAGTGCTGTCTTTATCAAATCAGATTACTATTTTGACCTCAACAATATATTTTCATTTAATTTTCAGCATTTCATTTTATTATTTGATTTACTTACAGTCCTCCTTGCAATTTTTTTAATTACAAACAAACTCACCACCAGTACTTATAGTTTTCAACTTGAATTCCGCAAACGTTTTATTTTCTTTCTGTTGTCTCTCATCATCGCAATTCCATTTATTCTCCAGGCTAAATTAGAAATTGGGCTTGCCACATTTTTGTTAGGTGCAAGTATCATTATTTGGATGCAGGATTTTTTCAATGAAGACTATCAAAAAAATATTCTTTGGCTGATTTCATGGATCATCGTTATCAGCATTTTAAATTCGAGTCTGATCTTTCATTACCAAAATCAGAAAAAAAGGTATGTCAAAGAACAATTGGTAACAAGTTATGTGTCTTGCATGAATGAGAACAAACCGGATTGTCTGGCAGACCTCATACAAAATTGCAATACTAATAATTATGATTTTTATTTTTATGAAGACAGGCTGCTCAAATTTTCCAGCAATGTGTTTAAACCAAATTATGACGAAAGTTTGCAATTCCTTAAAAAAGACAGCATCCGTCATATTAATATTGAAAGCAAAGACATTTTATATTTAAAGCCCTCAGCAAATCAATTGCTCATTTTGAGTAATCCTCTGGAATCAAGTTTAAAAGGCATTTCTTTATTTTCATATATGTTTACTTTGCTGATTGTGATATCGTATATGATCAGCCTGGTACATCAGAGGTTTCCTTTTTTGCCAGAGGATTTGCAGATCAGTTTCCCGGACAAACCCTCCTTAAAAAACAGGATTCAATTTTATGTAATACTTGGAATTGTAATCAGTTTTCTCATCATAGCTTTGACCACCGTATTTTTTACCAAGCGATCTGAAAACGAAATTTTTAAAGAAAACCTGATCAGTAAGACCCGAAATTTAAGTGGTTTTTTAGAATCCGCGATTCGAAATGCAGGGAGTGCAGATGATGCAAAAATTATTCTCCGGACGCAAATCAAACAAACAAGTCAAATGGTGGATTTCGATATTCGATTTTTCCATGAGAACGGCTTTGAGGATTCTGATAAAAGCTTGCATCAACACTATAATAATTCCATTCAACTGCTGAATCCGGCTTTTTATTTTCAATATCCATCATATGCAGAAGATATAGTTGTACTGGAAAAATCTGATAAACCAGATGAATTATATGCTTACCGCAATATATTTTATAATAATCAAAGAGCAGGAGTATTACAAGTAGATGCCCTGGCTTCACGCGAGTTAAGTTATAGTGCAAGGCTTGCCAATCTTGTAAATACCTTACTCAATATATACGTCTTTTTATTTTTAATAGCTGCGAGTCTGGCAACATTATTGGCAAACTCCATTACATCTCCTCTGGTAAGCCTTACGGATAAACTCAGAAGTATCCGCCTTGGAAAATCAAATGAAATGCTCGAGTGGAAAAGTGAAGATGAAATAGGAGAACTCATTCAGAATTATAATCAAATGGTCAATCAATTGGATGAAAGCGCACAATTGTTAGCCAAGACAGAAAGAGATTCGGCATGGCGGGAGATGGCCAAACAAGTAGCCCATGAAATTAAAAATCCGCTGACGCCCATGAAACTATCTATTCAATATTTACAGCAATCACTGCGGACCGGCACAGAAGATATCAAAGAAATGGCACAGAAAGTATGCCACACACTGATCGAGCAAATAGACAGCTTAAGTAAGATTGCCACGGAGTTTAGCAATTTTGCAAAGATGCCTCAAGCTCATAACGAAAAATTAATCTTGAATGATATTCTTGCATCTGTGCACGATCTTTTTCGCAAAAGGGAAGATATTGATATTCATTTAACCGTACCTATTGATGAATTGTATGTTTTTGCCGACAAAGATCAAATCATTCGCGTTTTAAATAATTTGATCAATAACTCGATACAGGCGATACCGGATTCCAGGCGGGGACAGATTTTTATTAGTATGGATTCAAATGGAAAAAATGCTATCATCTGTGTCAGAGACAATGGAAGCGGAATTCCCGAAGAAATGCAGTCAAAAGTTTTTCTTCCAAATTTTACATCTAAAAGCTCTGGGACCGGGTTAGGACTTGCGATGTGTCAACAAATCATTGAGCTCGCGAATGGAAAAATATATTTCAAAACCATTCCTGAAAAAGGGACCAGTTTTTTTGTTGAAATTCCATTGATGCGGATTGTTGATTTTGAAGATGCGCAATAAATACTTTTGCATATGATCAAATAAATGAAATTGAATCCTCATTTGAAGCTAAACTTCAATACACAATTTGTGTTACTCTTAATATAGATAATAATTTCATGTTCACAGCAATTGCTTTAATCGTCGGTGCTTTCTTCTTTATGGAATTCATGGCCTGGTTTACTCATAAGTACATTATGCATGGAATTTTATGGTCATGGCATGCAGATCATCACGATCCGATTCATCTGAAAAAAGGATTTTGGGAAAAGAACGACCGTTTTTTCTTAGTTTTTGCATTACCCTCTGCAGCTTGTTATATGGCTGGCAGTTTTTATCCCGAGTTGAGATTTTTACTCTACATCGGTATTGGCATTTCCATTTATGGATTGTGTTATTTTCTAGTTCACGATGTTTACATCCACAGACGGTTCAATTGGTTTAAACAGTTGGAAACTGATTATTCTAAAGCTGTATTAAGAGCACATGGCGCCCATCACGCAAAGACCACAAAAGAAGATGGAGAATCTTTCGGAATGTTGCTGGTCCATCCCAGATATTTCAATAAGAAGAAAACAAAAGAGGAAGCAAATAAAGTTTAAGCTTTATTGAGGACAGCTTTCATAGTTGAACCTATATCTGCCGGAGATTGAACAACATGAATTCCACAGGCAGCCATCACTTCCATCTTGGCTTCTGCCGTATCTGCCTTACCACCGATGATAGCGCCGGCATGGCCCATTTTACGGCCTTTTGGAGCAGTTTTGCCTGCAATAAAACCGACCACTGGTTTCGTTCCATAAGCTTTGATCCATTCAGCAGCTTCGGTTTCCATATTACCACCGATTTCACCGATCATAACAATACCTTCTGTCTGATAATCTGCCATAAGCAATTGAATGGCTTCTAATGTTGTTGTACCCGGAACGGGGTCACCACCAATTCCGATGCAAGTCGATTGGCCCAGGCCTGCTTTTGTGACCTGGTCAACCGCTTCATAAGTGAGCGTACCAGAGCGCGAAACGATGCCAATACTTCCTTTTTTATGTATAAAACCGGGCATGATACCCACTTTAGCTTCGCCCGGCGTAATAATTCCGGGACAGTTGGGCCCGATAAGTTGTGTTGGATAATTTTTTAAATATTGCTTCACTTTGAGCATATCCTGAACGGGGACCCCCTCAGTGATGCACACGATGAGGTGAATTCCTGCTTCAGCAGCTTCCATAATGGCATCTGCGGCAAAAGCCGGAGGTACAAAAATGATTGATGTATTCGCGGCGACTGATTTTACAGCATCCGCGACCGTATTAAAAACCGGTCTGTCTAAATGCATTTGGCCTCCTTTGCCGGGTGTAACACCACCTACAACCGGAGTACCATAAGCAATCATCTGTTCTGCATGAAATGTGCCTTCTTTTCCTGTAAATCCTTGAACGATTACTCTAGATCCGGCGCCAACTAAAACTGCCATGTTTGTTTATTCTTAGGGGAATTCTGTTTGATGATAAATACGTCCTCATCTGATCTGGACATGTAATATTTTTCGCGTGCAAATTTCTCATAATTATTCTCAAAATCACGCTTATCCTCCCTAAGTTTTGAAATTAATTTTTGATACTCCGCTTTTTCTGTTTCCAATTTTTTGACATCGCTATAGATAGACCAGGCCACCGGAATCCGGTATTGATCAAAAAAAATCATATGCACAGCAAAAAAGCCAAAACTTAGGATGTACCGGTATCGGTCAATCCAATTTTTGAGCGCAGTGAGAATATGGGTTTGAGATTCCAATCTTGGCATCTAATCACGGGAATATTAGGCAAATATATATAATATTTATTTATCAAATATACTTTTTCCCGGATAGTGTGCCTGTTGTCCCAATTCCCACTCGATCCGGAGCAATTGATTGTACTTGGCGACCCGGTCAGACCTCGACAATGAACCAGTTTTGATTTGTCCACAATTCAATGCAACAGCGAGATCAGCGATTGTAGTATCTTCTGTTTCACCTGATCTGTGGCTCATTACACATTTATATTTATTTCTATGAGCTAATTGCACTGCATCAATTGTTTCAGTCAAAGTGCCAATTTGATTCACTTTTATTAAAACGGAGTTTGCTACGTTCATATCAATACCTTTTTGAATTCTTAAAGGATTTGTTACAAAAACATCATCGCCAACCAATTGAATTTTAGCACCCAATAAGCGAGTCAGTTCTTTCCAACCTTCCCAATCATCTTCAGCCATTCCATCCTCAATTGAAAAAATTGGATACTGGTCTACCAGACGATTCAAGTAATTGACCATTCCTGGAGCATCGAGAGATTCCGATCCGGATTTATGAAATACATATTTTTTGATATTATCGTCGTAGAATTCGCTTGCTGCAGCATCCATGGCAAGGACAAAATCCGTTCCTGTTTTGTATCCGGCTTGTTCAATTGCTTGCATGATTAAATCCAATGCTTCTTCATTGGATCTCAAATTTGGCGCAAATCCACCTTCATCACCTACATTTGTTGAATATGATTTTTCTTTCAATACTTTTTTTAAAGTATGAAACACTTCTGCACCCATGCGGAGTCCTTCTGTAAAACTGGAAGCTCCGACCGGCATAATCATAAATTCCTGAAAATCCAGTTTATTATCTGCATGTGATCCTCCATTTATAATATTCATCATAGGGACCGGGAGTACCGCAGCATTAACTCCACCAACGTAACGGTAAAGAGGTAAACCCGCTTCCATTGCTGCAGCTTTTGCCACTGCCAATGAAATACCCAACATAGCATTTGCCCCGAATTGGGATTTATTTTCGGTACCATCTGCTTCAATCATCAATTGATCGATTTCTCTTTGCTGACTTACTTCGATACCTAACAAACAATCTGATAATTCTTCTTCTACAAATGTGCAGGCTTTTAAAACACCTTTCCCTTTATATCTATTGGCATCGCCATCTCTTAACTCAAGTGCCTCGTGCTTTCCGGTAGAAGCTCCTGAAGGAATAGCAGCACGTTGTACGACACCGAATTCCGTTTCCACTTCAACCTCCAGGGTTGGGTAGCCACGACTGTCCAATATTTCTCTTGCACGAATATCAATAATTTCACTCATGTGTAATCTTTGTTGTTTGATGCAGCTTGCTGAGATTCTGGTAGAATTGGGTAAACAGGTATCTGGAATCATGGGGACCTGGACCTGCTTCCGGATGATATTGTACTCCGAATACCGGAAGCTTTTTGTGTTCTATTCCCTCAACCGATTTATCGTTTAAATTGATGTGGGTTAAACTAATGTCTGCAGATTTACGCTTCAGCATCTCTGCATCAACCGCAAAACCATGATTTTGGCTTGTGATTTCAGAGAGTCCGGTATTCAAATTCAATACGGGGTGATTACCGCCTCTATGTCCATGATGCATTTTGAAAGTTGGAACGCCAAGTGTAACACTTAATAACTGATGACCCAGACAAATTCCAAAAACCGGTTTTTTAGTTTCCACGAATTTTTGAACATTTTCCAAAGCATAGTCCATGGCCATCGGATCACCTGGGCCATTTGACAGAAAAAATGCATCCGGATTCCATCGATTTATGGATTCAAAGTCGGTTTTTGCGGGAAATACCTGCATATAGAATCCGGCCTTATCCAATTGTTTCAGAATGCTTTTTTTAATGCCATAATCCATCACTGCAAGCTTAAATTCAGCCTGTGGGTTTCCATAGTAATAAGCAGACTGGGTACTTACAATGCTTGCCAACTCCAATCCTTCCATAGATGGTACAGATTGAAGAAATGCTTTTAACTTGGCCAAATCATTGAATTCCGTTGATATTACTGCATTCATGGCTCCATGGATACGAATATGCCGTACGAGAGCCCTGGTATCTATGCCGTGAATGCATGGGATTCCGTTTGACTCTAAAAAGGATTGCAAGGAATCCTGAGCCAAAGGCCTGCTCAGATGATCCGAAAAATTTCTACAAACCAAGCCCCGGATTTGCACAGACGATGATTCCGATTCCGAATGAACGATGCCATAATTCCCAATATGAACATTTGTATTAATCATAATCTGACCGTAATAGCTTGGATCTGTATAGATTTCCTGATACCCGGTCATGCTTGTATTAAAACAGATCTCACCTCCTACTGTGCCCAATTTACCCGCTGCAAATCCTTCAAAATAACTTCCATCTTCCAGTAATAGAAAGGCGTTGGTTTGCGTGGTTCCTGACATGGATTAAATTTATATTAAAGTTTTGCAAATATATTACCAACTGGACAGCCCTGCGAATTCCGCAGGATGTTTTTTCCAAAAGGCAAAAAAAAAGCGGCCATTTGGCCGCTATCTATTAAAAATTAATTTGTTTCTTCCTGAATGGTTGTTTCAGCAGTGCTTGATTCATCTGACTTTTTCTTAGCCCGACTTCTCCTGGTTTTCTTCACTTCAGCCTCAGGAGCCGAAGATTTAGAAGCAGAGACCATTTCTGTATTGTAATCAACCATTTCGATCATTGCCATTTCAGCACCATCTCCTAAACGGAATCCGGTGCGAAGTACGCGGGTATAACCACCCGGTCTGTCGGCAATTTTTAGAGCTACCCCAGCAAATAATTCGGTAATAGCGTCATTATTTTGCAGATAGCTAAAAACGATACGCCTTGAATGTGTTGTATTGTTTTTGGCTTTTGTTAAAAGGGGTTCAATAAACGCTCTTAATGCCTTGGCTTTAGCCAGCGTTGTGTTGATTCTTTTATGCTTTATCAAAGAGATGGCTAGATTTCTTAATAATGAAACCCTATGTCCTTTTTTTCTACTTAGATGGTTAAATGCTTTTCCGTGGCGCATGGCAATTTTATTTGCTTACTAATTTATGAATACTAATCTTCGTCTAATTTATATTTGCTCAAGTCCATTCCGAAACTCAGATTTTTCAATTGAAGTAATTCTTCAATTTCAACCAAAGATTTTTTTCCGAAATTTCTAAACTTCAGCAATTCGTGTGTGTCGTAACGCACCAATTCTGCAAGGCTATTGATTTTAGCAGCTTTCAAACAGTTGTAGGCTCTTACGCTCAAATCCAAATCTTCCAAAGGTGTCTTTAGAAGTTTTCGCATATGTAAAATATGCTCATCGACAATCACATCTTCTTTGCGTACAGAATCCTCAAAAGTGATATTTTCATCCGTAATCAACATAAGATGTTGAATCATAATTCTTGCAGCTTCTTTGACGGCATCTTCAGGATGAATCGTACCATCCGTTTTAACATCGAGCAACAACTTTTCAAAGTCCGTTTTTTGTCCTACACGTGTATTTGAAACGCTATAAGAAACTTTTTTAATCGGCGTATATATGGCATCTACAGGAATAATTCCTATTGGTAAATCTTTGGTAATCATTTCATCTGCGGGAACATAACCTCTACCTTTTGAAATGGTCAACTCCAGTTCTAAATTAACAAAAGGTTCCATGCGACAAATGACCAAATCAGGATTGGTTACAGTAAATACATTCGTTGCATTTTGGATATCACCGGCAACAAATGAATCTTTTCCGCTGATGGATAGGTAGATTTTTTCTTCCTTTAAGCTATTGGCATCCATCGCAGGTTTCAAACGAACCTGTTTGAGATTCAGGATTACTTCCACGACGTCTTCCATAACACCTTTAATGGTAGAAAATTCGTGCTCAACGCCTGCAATTCGAACATAAGAAATAGCAAAGCCTTCTAATGAAGACAATAATATTCTTCTTAAAGAGTTGCCCACTGTTTGTCCAAAACCTGGTTCCAGTGGTTTGAATTCAAACGTTCCTTCAAAGTCGGTTGCTTTTTGAAGAATGATTTTATCCGGCTTTTGAAAGTTTAATATACTCATGCTTGAATTTTTTATAGTAATGGGTAAAATCTTATTTAGAATACAATTCGACGATCAGCTGCTCGTTGATGGGTTCCGGAACTTGATCGCGTGTTGGGTATTGTATAAACTTGCCTTCCATTTTATCCGGATTCCATTCCAGCCATGCGTATTTGCGCATATCTGTTTTTTGAGCTACGTTATGGCGAATGAGCTCCAATCCTTGTGATTTTCCACGTACCGTGACCACATCACCAGGTCTTAATCGAGCTGAAGGAATGTTGACGAGTTTACCATTCACCATGATATGGCGATGTGAAACCAACTGACGAGCACCTTTTCTCGTAGTTGAAATCCCCATCCGATAAACGGTATTATCAAGACGTGCTTCCAGATACTGAAAAAGATTTTCTCCAGTGATGCCACCTTTTTTATGGGCATCGTGGAAAATGTTTCTGAATTGTCTTTCAAGTACACCGTAAGTATATTTTGCTTTTTGCTTTTCGATCAACTGCAAAGCATAATCAGAGCGCTGCTTTTTTCTGCGGGAAGGTCCATGTTGACCCGGAGCATACTTTTTGCGTTCGAAAGATTTGTCATAACCCGTGAGGGATTGACCAAAAGATCTTGATTTTTTTGTTACCGGTCCAGTATATCTAGCCATGCTTCTTGTTCAATTTAAAATTATACCCTTCTGTGTTTTGGAGGTCTGCAACCATTATGTGGAATAGGCGTTAAATCTGTGATTTTGGTAATCCGAATCCCGGATGAGTCCAGACCGCGAATTGCAGCTTCTCTTCAAGAGCCCGGGCCTTTCACATAAACTTCTGCAGAACGCATTCCGGCCTCATAGGCAGTAGAAGCCGCACTGTTTGCAGACATTTGTGCTGCGAAGGGCGTATTCTTTTTTGAACCTTTGAATCCGGATTTACCTGCACTTGCCCAGGAGATAACTTCTCCAGCTTTATTGGTCAGCGAGATAATGATGTTGTTAAAGGTTGCCTGTATGTATGCCAAACCATCAGCATCCACTTTGACTTTCCTCTTTTTTGCTTTTTTACCTTTTGCCATATAAACAGTACTGTTAATTATTTAGTAGCTTTTTTCTTGTTTGCAACCGTCTTCCGTTTGCCTTTACGAGTTCTTGCATTGGTTTTGGTTCGTTGTCCTCTTACCGGCAAACCTTTTCTATGTCTGATACCTCGGTAACTAGCAATATCCATAAGCCTTTTAATACTCAACTGGACATCTGAGCGAAGTTCTCCCTCAACTCTATACTCTTCTTGTATGACTTTAGCGATCGCCTGAACCTGGTCATTGGACCAATCCACGACGCGTACACTTTCATTAAGCCCTACTTTACTTAAAATATTTTTTGCAGAGGTTGGACCTATGCCATAAATATAAGTGAGGCCTATTACGCCTCTTTTGTTTCTTGGTAAATCTATTCCTGATATACGTGCCATATAAGCTTGGGTTAATAACTATCCTTGACGTTGTTTGTATTTAGGATTCTTTTTATTAATAATGTACAGCCTGCCCTTTCTGCGGACAAACTTGCAATCAACGGTTCGCTTTTTAATCGAAGTTCTGACTTTCATACCTTATTTATTTATATCTATAAGTAATACGTCCTCGCGACAAGTCGTAAGGGCTCATTTCTACCGAAACCTTATCTCCTGGCAATATCCTGATGTAATTCATCCGCATTTTACCTGAAATTGTGGCGATTATCAGATGGTCATTTTGCAGTCGCACTCTAAACATTGCGTTTGAAAGGGCTTCTTCTATGATTCCATCCTGGATTATCAGGTCTTTTTTTGCCATCTAAATTTTTTCGGAGTGCAAATATCTATCTTTTTACGCAATTTCTGTCAATTCTTTGTTATTTTTAACGGAAGTTTCAATTATTGTGTGATCTGAGAGGCATTCTGCCCTATCTTTTCTAACAACAATGGTATGTTCGTAGTGCGCTGAGGTTTTTTTATCCTGAGTTGCAATGGTCCAACCATCCTTTAATTGTTTCACGCGATGGGTTCCAAGATTGATCATAGGCTCGATGGCAATAACCAATCCTTCCTTTAAGACCATACCCTTCCCTTTTTTTCCAAAATTTGGCACATCAGGCGGTTCATGGAGCTGTCTACCGATTCCATGGCCAACGAGCTCTCTTACGACTCCATAGTGATGATGGACCTCTGTGTACTCCTGAATGGCATTACTGATATCGCCTATGCGATTTCCTGCAATAGCCTGGCCGATACCAAGCCAAAGTGATTTAAGGGTAGCTTTTAATAGATTTAAAACTCCATCATGAACATCTCCAACGGCAAAAGAATAAGCAGAATCACCAAAGAATCCATTGAACTGTACTCCACAATCTACTGACACGACATCGCCTTCTTTGATAGGCAAGTTATTTGGTATGCCATGCACTACTTGTTCGTTCAATGAAATGCAAAGATTTGCTGGAAAGCCATGATAGCCTTTAAATGCAGGAGTCGCCTTATGATCTTGTATAAAAGTACCGGCAAGTGCATCCAATTCCAAACCCGTAACACCAGGTCTGAGGATCTTAGCAATTTCTGCCAACGTCTGACTTACCAACTGGCAACTTACTTTGATTTGTTGGATTTCCTCTTCAGTTTTGAGGTAAACCATTAGCTTTAACCATTGACTACAGGACCAACGCCCTGGCTAAAACGGCCTTCTATTCTTCCGGATTTTACCAGTCCGTCGTATTTGCGCATGAGTAAATACGATTCTACAACGGCGAGGGTATCCAGAATTACACCAACCATGATTAAAACTGAAGATCCCCCAAAGAATCGGGCAAATTCAGGATTCACTCCAAATAACACAGCTATAGCTGGCAAAATGGTCAGAAATCCCAGAAAAATTGAACCCGGTAAGGTAATCCTGGTAGTTGTCGCATCTATATACTCTTCTGTATCTTCTCCTGGTTTGATACCGGGAATAAATGCATTTTGTCTTTTTAAATATTCTGCATAATTCTGGGGATTCACAATCAAAGCGGTATAGATATAGGTAAACCCGACGACCAATAAAAAGGTCAGAAAATTATGCCAGAATCCGTAGGGATCTGTAATTGCTCCAAGAACCCCTGAAGTTCCCAAACTGGGATCAGAGGTCATATACTGTACAGCAGTCAATGGCAGAAATAAAATCGCTTGAGCAAAGATGATGGGCATTACCCCGGCTGCATTTACTTTTAGAGGAATAAAATCGCGATTATTTCCAACAGGCATGGAACCTGCACCTCTACCCACCATGCGTTTTGCAAATTGAATCGGTATTTTACGAACGCCCTGAATGACCAGAATACATGCTATAACTATTAAGAACAGGATGACCAATTCTACCAGGAATAGCAGTAACTGCTGTGTATTCAATTCGAAAGCAAAAGCCGAAGGCAAAGTTGCAATGATACCGATCATAATGAGGAGTGAAATTCCATTACCAATACCTCTATCTGTAATCCTTTCGCCTATCCACATACAGAATATGGTACCAGCAGCTAGAATAATACTGTTTGAAAACCAGAAAATAAACTGGCTTACATTAGGGTCAACAGCACCCATTGATTTTACATAAGTTAAGTAACCTCCCCCTTGAACCAGGGTTATTAATACGGTTAACATCCGGGTGATCTGGTTCAATTTCTTTCTACCTGATTCCCCTTCCTTTTGTTGCAAACGCTGAAAAAACGGAACTGCAAATCCCAACAACTGGATGATGATGGAAGCAGTAATATAAGGCATGACCCCTAAGGCAAATATGGAAGCCTTATCGAATGCACCGCCTGTATAACTCGAAATCAAACCAAAAAGACTATTTGAAGCATTGGTTGTTTTCTGACTTAAAATCGCAGGATCTACTCCTGGCAAAACGATAAAAGATCCTACCCTAAATATGATCAACAAGGTCAGTGTATAGATAATTTTATCTTTCAGCTCCGTGATACTCCAAATATGCTTAAAAGTCTCTACTAGTTTTTTCATTTTCTAAAAATTAAATCAATTCAACAGATCCTCCTGCAGCTTCAATTTTGGATTTTGCAGATGCGGAACATGCATGTATGGTGAGCTTATAAGATTTCGTCACATCGCCATTACCAAGTAATTTAATGCGGTCTCTTTTATTGAAGATTTTGTTTTTTACAAAGAAATCCTGATTCATTTCTGTGGAACCATATTCTTCAGAATATTTTTCCAAATTAGCCAGGTTCACCTCTTTATAATCAATACGGTTCACATTCCTGAAACCAAATTTTGGCAGACGTCTTTGCAAAGGGGTTTGACCTCCTTCAAATGATTTGGTAGTAGTTGCACCTGAACGGGCCTTCATACCTTTATGTCCTTTTCCGGAAGTGCCTCCATGACCTGATCCTTCACCTCTTGCAACTCTTTTTTCTTTATGAGTGGCTCCCTTGGCCGGTTTTAAATTATATAATTCCATAGTCCGTTATATCTTTTCAATGTGAATAAGATGATTTACTTTTTTCAACATTCCATCGATCTGAGGAGTGTGTTCCAATTCCACTTTATCATGGAGGTTGCGCAATCCAAGAGCTTGTATGGTAAGCTTCTGCTTAGAATTAGCCTTGATTACGCTTTTCGTTTGTGTGATTCTGATTTTAGACATGTTGCACTATTAAAATCCTTCAAAAACTTTTACCAAATCAATTTTTCTATCTTTTGCCACATCATACGGGCTTCTGATTTTTGTCAGGGCATCAAGGGTCGCCTTGACGACATTATGAGGATTGGAAGAGCCCATGGATTTTGCCAATACATTATGTATTCCTGCAATTTCCAAAACAGCTCTCATGGCACCTCCGGCAATAACTCCTGTTCCATCTGCAGCCGGTTTTATAAATACGCGACCAGCACCAAATTTTCCTTTTTGTTCGTGTGAAATGGTGCCCTTTTGAATTGGAACTTTGATTAAATTTTTCTTGGCATCATCAACTGCTTTAGAAATAGCGTCTGATACCTCACGCGCTTTACCGATTCCCTGCCCTACTATGCCATGACCATCGCCGACGACAACGAGTGCCGAAAAGCTAAAGGTCCTACCCCCTTTCGTTACTTTCGCAACGCGGTTAAGAGATACCAATTTTTCTTTAAGTTCCGTTTCTCCAGCCGCTTTAACTTTTACTACATGCGTTTTTCCCATGATCTATTTTTCTAATCGATTTATTAAAATTGAAGTCCGCCTTCGCGAGCAGCATCAGCCAGTGCTTTGATGCGACCGTGATAGATAAATCCACCTCTATCGAATACCACATTCTGTATTTTCATACCCTGTGCTTTGTTCGCGATGAGGGCCCCTACTTTTTTAGCCATTTCAGATTTAGGAGCCTTTTCCAAGCCCTTTTCCTTTGATGAAGCTGCGCATAAAGTATGCCCACTTAAGTCATCAATTAATTGGCAATAAATACCGGTATTGCTTTTAAATACTGCCAAACGAGGTTTTTCTGCAGTACCATTCACAGATTTGCGAATGCGGTATTTGATTTTTTGTCTTTTTATAATTTTCGTATTTTTCATTATACGTGGAATCTTACTTGTAAACGAATATTATTTTCCTGCTGACTTACCAGCTTTTCTTCTCAATATTTCTCCTTTGAATTTGATACCCTTGCCTTTGAATGGTTCCGGAGATTTCATGGCTCTGATTTTGGCACAAACCTGTCCGAGCAGTTGGTTGTCTGAGCCTTTCAGAATAATTCTTGGATTGGAACCTTTTTCTGTAACGGTCTCAACTTTGAGTTCTGAAGGAACAGCAAAATAAATAGGATGCGAAAAACCCACTGAAATCTCTAAAACATTACCAGCATTTGAAACCCTGTAACCTACACCGACTAACTCCATTTCGCGGGTAAACCCATCTGTAACACCAGTTACCATATTGCTCAATAAAGCTCTGGTCAGTCCGTGCGCAGATTTATGGCGTTTTTGTTCTGTAGGACGTGTAACCTGCATGATGCCATCCTCCACTTTAACGGTCATATCCGGATCAATTTGCTGAGTCAATGCGCCTTTCGGGCCTTTTACCGTAACAGAAGCTGTATCGATTTTGACATCCACTCCTGTCGGAATTTTGATTAATTTTTTACCTATCCGTGACATTCGATTCGGTTTAATGTTATTATTGAATATGACACAATATTTCTCCACCTACGTTGGCCTTCTTAGCTTCCTTATCGGTAAGTAAACCTTTAGAAGTGGAAATAATGGCGATGCCCAATCCATCAATGACGCGTTTTATATTATCGGCCTTAGCGTATACTCTTCGTCCTGGTTTACTAACTCTCGTTAGTGTCCGGATGATCGGTACACGGGTTAATGGATCGTATTTAAGCGCTATGCGGATCAAGCCTTGATTATTTTCAGTATCCTCGAATTTGTATTTGAGAATATAACCATAATTGTAAAGAATCTCCGTAATGCGTTTCTTTTCATTGGAAGCCGGAATATCTACGATGCGAAATCCAGCCTGCTGTGCATTGCGGATGCGCGTTAAATAATCTGCTATTGGATCGGTAACTGCTGACATAATTTTTTTACTTTAATAAACTACCAACTTGCTTTTACAATTCCTGGAATTTTTCCATCCAATGCCATTAAACGAAAGACATTTCTGGAAACTCCAAACCTTCTCATATATCCCTTAGGTCTGCCTGTCAATTGACATCTGTTTTTCAAACGCACCGGAGATGCATTCCTTGGCAATTTACTGAGGGCATCATAATTTCCTTCTGCCTTTAGTTTAAGGCGAAGTTCCCGGTATTTCGCAACTACTTTCTCGCGTTTTTCCTGGCGTGCTATAATTGACTTCTTGGACATATTTTCAATTAATTTTTCTGATTTTTAAATGGCAGTCCCAGTTGCTTCAACAATTCATAAGCTTCTGCATCTGTTTTTGCTGTAGTAACAAAGGTGATATCCATACCTGCAATCTTATTGATTTTGTCAAGATCAATTTCAGGAAAGATGATTTGCTCTGTAATTCCCAATGTATAATTTCCTCTACCGTCGAATGAATTATCATTAATCCCTCTAAAGTCACGTACACGAGGTAAGGCCACGGTTACAAGGCGATCCAGAAATTCGTACATGCGATCTCTGCGAAGTGTAACTTTTGCGCCAATGGGCATTTTCTCGCGAAGTTTAAAGTTAGATACTGCCTTTTTAGACATTGTTGCAACGGCTTTTTGGCCGGTAATCGTAGTCATTTCGTTAATCGAAATATCGACCAGCTTTTTGTCCTGTGTTGCGGAACCAACGCCTTGATTGATGCTGATTTTCACTAATTTGGGAACCTCCATAATGGATTTGTAATTAAACTTTTCCTTCAATGCAGGAACCACGCTGGTCAGGTATTGCTGTCTTAATCTGTTCTGGTAACTCATTACTTTATAATTTCACCTGATTGTTTAGAAACTCTTAGTTTTTTTCCATTCTCTACCTTATATCCTACCCTTGTTGGCTTTCCGCTTTTAGGATCTAAAAGCGCCAGGTTAGAAATATGTATAGGTGCCGACATTTCAACAATACCACCCGGATTATTATTGGTCGGTTTTGTATGCTTTTTAACAATATTAAGGCCTTCAATCACCGCGCGATCTTTTTCCAAGATCATTCTGGTGATGATACCCGATTTCCCTTTGTTGGAACCAGCTATCACCTCAACTTTATCACCTGTTTTTATTTTAAACTTTTTCATGTTTATACATTTTCGAATTAAAGTACTTCGGGGGCTAAAGAAACAATACGCATATAATCCTTTTCTCTGAGTTCGCGGGCTACCGGACCGAATATACGCGTACCTCTCGGTTCATCTGATGGATTTAGCAAAACGACTGCATTGTCGTCAAATCGAATGTATGTTCCATCCTTACGGCGGATCTCTTTTTTCGTTCTAACGATAACAGCTTTTGAAACCGTACCTTTTTTGACACCACCCGGAGTAGCGGACTTTACAGTAACAACTATTTTGTCACCCACTGAAGCATAGCGCCTTTTAGTGCCACCCAAAACGCGGATGCAAAGCACTTCTTTGGCACCACTATTATCTGCCACATTTAATCTGGATTCCTGCTGTATCATACCACTCTAATTTTTAAGCGTTAATTATTCTCCTTTTTTATAATTTCAACCAAACGCCATGTTTTATTTTTGCTCATAGGCCTGGTTTCCATGATCTTTACCATATCTCCAATTCCGCATTCATTTTTTTCATCGTGTGCGAAATATTTAGAAGTTTTCTTCATCTTTTTGCCATATTTGGCGTGCATCATGGAGCGCTCCACTTTAACCACAATGGTTTTCTCCATTTTGTTAGAGCTTACAACTCCTATTTTCGATTTTCTTAAATTCCGTTCTTCCATTCCAAATATGATTTTATGCTTTTGCTGAAGTTCTTTTGATGAGTTCCGTTTTCATTTGTGCAATTTCCTTGCGAATGTGTCTGATCTGAACCGGATTTTGTAAACCTTTAATCTTGTGTTCTAATTTCAAACGATGCCATTCAGTGACAGCTGTGTTTAAGTCTCTTTCAAGAACTTCCGTATCAAGTCCGGCAAATTCGCTATATTTTTTCAATGCCATATCTATTATAAATTATGCGGTTGCTAAATTTTGGAATTCTCTGCGAACGATCACCTTTGTTTTTATTGGCAACTTTTGGGCAGCCAATAAAAATGCCTGTGCAGCAATTTCGAAAGGCACTCCATCCATTTCAAACATTATGGTCCCTGCTTTCACGACGGCTACATAATGATCTAAAGCTCCTTTTCCCTTTCCCATCCTTACCTCAGCAGGTTTAGCTGTAATAGGTTTGTCCGGAAATATGCGGATCCAAACATTTCCTTCTCTTTTCATATGGCGGGTCATGGCAATACGTGCCGCTTCGATTTGGCGGTTGGTGATCCGGCTGCTTTCCAGCGCTTTCAAACCAAAGGTGCCAAAGGCAATCGTAGTACCTCTGTGAGCTACTCCCTTAATCCTTCCTTTCTGTTGCCTTCTGTATTTAAGGCGTTTTGGCTGTAACATACTATTTACCTTTTAAAAAAAGAATCGCAAAATTACGACTATTTAAAATTATTATCTCCTTTTTCCTCCGCGGTCCGGTCTTCTATCTCTGTTTTCGCGATCTCCGCCGCCGCCTCTTCTGTTTGGTCCCTGTCCCATGCCGCCTTTCGTTTCCTTTTTCTCTAATCCTACCAGCGGTGAAAGATCTCTTTTCGCAAACACCTCACCCTTACAGATCCAGGTTTTGATACCGATTTTACCATACACCGTTTGAGCTTCCTTGATCGAATAATCTATATCAGCCCTGAAAGTGTGAAGCGGAATACGGCCTTCTTTGTATTCTTCAGAACGGGCCATTTCTGCTCCGTTCAATCGTCCGGAAATGCGCACTTTTATCCCTTCTGCACCTGCACGAATCGTTGATTGAATGGACATTTTAATGGCACGTCTATAGTTAATTCTCGATTCAATCTGTTTTGCGATAGACTCCCCAACAATAGCGGCATCCAATTCAGGTTTGCGAATTTCAAGAATATTGATTTGGATGTCCTGATTCGTCAGTTTTTTCAATTCTTCGCGAATGCTATCCACTTCAGTACCTCCTTTACCTATTATGATACCAGGCCTTGATGTTTGTATTGAAACCGTGATGCGTTTCAGCGTTCTTTCGATGATAATGCGCGCCAGTCCGCCTTTTTCAATACGGGCATTGAGATAGTTTCTGATTTTTTCATCTTCCACTACTTTTTGCGCGAAAGCCTTTCCCCCAAACCAGTTGGAGTCCCATCCTCTGATGATTCCCAGGCGATTACCTATCGGATTTGCTTTTTGACCCATTCGAGTAAATTGTTTTTTTTATTAATCTTCTTTTTGAATGATTGTTCCATTTTTATTACCTACCACTAATGTTACGTGATTTCTGCGCTTGCGAATTCTGTGTGCTCGTCCATGAGGCGCAGGTTGAAAACGCTTTAGCATCATACCACCATCAACAAATGCTGTTTTAACAATTAGATCTGCTCCTTCTGCAGAGCCTTCGCCGTGCTTTTGCTCATAATTATTGATAGCAGATAACAATAGTTTCTCCAACCAAATAGATGCTTCTTTTTTGGTAAATTTCAAAATACTGAGTGCTTCACCCACTTTTTTCCCTCTTATCAAATCCACAACCAACCTCATTTTCCTGGCTGACATCGGGCAATTCCGCAATTTGGCTACAGCTTCCATCTGTTTTGCTTTTAATTTATTTATTATCTGTTTCCTGAATGTGTTCTAAATGTCCTTGTAGGTGAAAATTCTCCCAATTTATGGCCTACCATGTTTTCCGTGATGTACACAGGTATGAATGTTTTTCCGTTGTGAACAGCAATTGTCTCCCCAACCATATCCGGAATAATTACCGAAGCTCTGCTCCATGTTTTGATAACAGTCTTCTTTCCTCCTTCTTTGGATTTATGTACTTTTTCCATAAGCTTATGGTGTACAAAAGGGCCTTTTTTTATAGATCTAGTCATATCTAATCTTTATTAATTGGTTGTTTTTCTTCTGGAAATAATGAGTTTAGATGAATGCTTTTTGCGTGAACGCGTTTTGGCACCTTTTGCGATAAGTCCTTTTCTTGATCTTGGATGTCCTCCGGATGCACGACCTTCACCACCACCCATTGGGTGATCAACCGGGTTCATGGCTACCCCTCGAACTCTTGGCCTCCAGCCCAACCATCTGAATCTTCCAGCTTTACCCATACGCTCAAGGCTATGGTCCGGATTAGAAGTTGAACCCATGGTAGCTCTACAGGTCGCCAAAATACGGCGAATTTCACCTGAAGGCATTTTGATAGAAGCATACCTATCTTCTTTACCCATCATAGTTGCAGCTGTTCCTGCGCTTCTCACCAGACAAGCTCCCTGTCCGGGATGTAATTCAATAGCATGGATTGAAGAACCTAAGGGAACATCCTCTAAAAACAAGGTATTTCCAACATCGGGCGTTGCTTTTTTACCACTCATCACGCTATCTCCTACTTTGAGGCCGTGTGGAGCGATAATATATCTCTTTTCACCATCTGCGTAATTGAGTAAAGCAATATGCGATGAGCGATTTGGATCGTATTCAATGGATTTTACTTTTCCAGGAATTCCATCTTTGTCGCGAAAGAAATCAATTTTTCTGTATTGCCTTTTATGTCCACCACCGCGGTGACGCATTGTTTGTCTTCCCTGGTTATTGCGCCCGCCATGAGAACTGATGCTTTCGAGCAGCGATTTCTCAGGTTTTGAAGTCGTAATTTCTTCATGCGTCAGCTGAACGCGGAATCGCATTCCCGGGGTAATCGGATTTAATTTTTTAACTGGCATATCGTTTATTATTTCTCGTCACCAAAAATGTTAATTTCATCTCCCGCTTTCAAGCTCACAAATGCTTTTTTGTAGGAGGCTTTTTTACCTTTTAAAACGCCATTCCTGGTATTCCTCGTTTTGAGTTTGCCGGGATAGAGCGCTGTGTTTACAGATTCTACAGAAACGCTGTACATTTTTTCGATGGCTTTAGAAATCACTATTTTGTTGCTATCTCTTGCAACTAAAAAAGTGTACTGATTCTTTTTTGTGGAAAGCGTCTCAGATTTTTCAGTAACCACCGGTCTAATAATTATTTGCTTGTTCATGTCTCTGATATTAAGCTAATGTTTCACTTATTTTACCAATACTGGATTCTGTTAAAACCAGTTTTTTACAATTAAGGATATCGTAAGTATTTAAGTCTTTTGCAATTTTCAAATCAGCACATGGAATATTGCGGCTTGACAAATAAATTGCCTCGTTATATTCAGGAGTAACGACTACAGTTTTGATTTTATCAACCTGCAGATTTTTCATAATCCCAGCAAACTCGCTGGTTTTAATAGCGCTCATTTGAAAATCTTCAACGACTACAATTCCTTCGCCAGCTGCTTTTTGAGAAAGAGCAGACCTTCTGGCCAATTGGTTCACTTTTTTATTTAATTTCTGCGTGTAATCCCTTGGATGTGGTCCGAATGCGCGTCCACCTCCTTTAAAGGTTATATTTTTCATAGAACCTGCTCTAGCACCACCTGTTCCCTTTTGCTTTTTGATTTTACGGGTTGAACGGTTGACTTCATTGCGTTCTTTAGAATCATGTGTTCCTTGTCTTTGATTTGCCATATAAGCTTTAACCGCGAGATAAAGAACATGTTCGTTTGGTGCAATTCCAAATATATTGTCAGGCAAATCTATACTTCTGCCCGTGCTTTGACCCTGTGTATTCAGTACATCCAATTTCATGGCAACTTATTTTTTTTCTATGATTACAATGGAACCTTTGTGACCGGGAATCGCTCCCCTTACCAAAAGCAAATTTTTCTCTGGTAGGATTTTTGCAACTTTCAAATTCCTGACCTTAATATTAGTATTTCCATTCTGGCCGGCCATTCTTAAACCCTTCACGACTTTTGAAGGATATGAAGATGCACCAATTGAACCCGGTGCACGCAGCCTGTTATGTTGACCGTGGGTTGCATTTTGTACGCCACCAAAACCGTGACGTTTAATAACTCCCTGGAATCCCTTTCCTTTACAAACTCCACTTGCATGGATTACATCGCCTTCTGCAAAAACTTCTGTCACCAGCACTTCATCACCCAATTGTTTTTCCAGGCTGCAATCTCTAAATTCCACTGAGTTTCTTTTAGGAGTGGTCTTGGCATTATTAAAATGTCCGGTGATGGCACGGTTTGCATTTTTGGCTTTGGCCTCTCCGTGTGAAAACTGCAAAGCAGAGTAACCATCCGATTCCTCAGTTTTGACTTGTGTAACTACATTCGGAGAAATCTCTACAACGGTACATGCAATGAATTTGCCGTCCTTGTCATAGATACTCGTCATGCCGACTTTAGTTCCAATTAATCCGTTCACAATATGTGATTTTAATTATGTTATCAAATAAGATCTCCGTTTTACCGGAAACCTCAAAAAAAACAGAAATGGAAGACGCTTAAGACAACTTTACCTGTATGTCTACTCCACTGGGCAGTTCGAGCTTAGACAACGCATCTACCGTTTTATTGGTAGGTGTATAAATCTCGATGAGCCTTTTGTGCGTCCGAAGTTGAAACTGCTCTCGAGCTTTCTTATTTACGTGCGGTGATCTCAGCACTGTAAATATTTCCTTCTCGGTGGGCAGCGGAATCGGACCAGCAACTACTGCGCCACTACTGCGCACTGTCTTCACAATCTTCTCCGTACTCTTATCGACCAAATTGTGGTCATAAGAGCGAAGTTTTATCCGAATTTTTTGATTCATGCCTATATTTATTTCTAATCAATTTTTACAAACTATACTTTCACGGTACCTTTTGCTTTTGCAATAATTTCTTCAGCGACCTGTTTAGGAACCGGAGCATAATGAGAGAACTCCATCGTAGAACTTGCTCTTCCTGAAGTGATGGTGCGCAATTGCGTAACATAACCAAACATTTCAGAAAGCGGAACTTCTGCTTGTATCGCCACTGCACCGCCCATTCTTTGCTCTTGTCCTTTTGGCATTCCCCTTCTTCTGTTGAGGTCACCAATAACCGGACCCACATATTCGTCGGGTGTGATGACTTCCAATTTCATAATAGGTTCCATCAGTTGAGGACCTGTTTTAGGAGCAGCTTCCCGGAAACCGTCTTTTGCACAAAGTTCAAAAGCTTGTGGTTTAGAGTCAACAGAGTGCATAGAACCATCAAACACGCGAACTTTCATGTGTTCGAGGTTATATCCTGCCAATATGCCTTGATTCATCATAGATTCAAAACCTTTGATGATAGGCTGCATATATGCTTTATCGATAGCGCCTCCAAAAATATCCCAAATGAATTGCATTCTGGTCTTACCACTCTTAAACTCATCACTCTCCATAAATGCAGCATCAGCCGGACCCAATTCAAATTCCATATCTGCAAACAATCCCGAACCACCCGTTTGTTTTTTGAGGCGTTCGCGATGACCTACAGTTTTGGTCATGGACTCTTTATAATTAACCTGAGGGGCACCCTGATTGCATTCAACGCCAAATTCGCGTTTCAAGCGATCGACAATGATTTCAAGGTGTAATTCTCCCATTCCACTGATGATGGTCTGCCCTGTATTTTCATCAGTAAACACGCGGAAGGTAGGATCCTCTTCAGCTAATTTAGCCAAAGACATACCTAATTTATCCTGATCTTTTTGTGTTTTCGGTTCAATTGCAATGGAGATTACCGGTTCAGGGAATACCATAGATTCCAGAATGATCGGATTGTTCTCATCACATAAAGTATCGCCCGTTTTAATATCTTTAAATCCAACAGCTGCAACGATATCTCCGGCCTCCACAAAATCAATAGACTTACGATCGTTAGCATGCATAAGGAATAGTCTGGAAATGCGTTCTTTTTCCATGATAACGCGGTCCTTGTCGGTACGCACTTTCATCACATAAGATCCTGCATCCAGGCGACCTGAGTATACGCGCATGAAAACCAATCGTCCAACGAAAGGGTCGGTAGCAACTTTAAAAGCCAAAGCAGCAAATGGCTCAGTAGCAGAAGGTTTTCTAAATAATTCAGCATCAGTTTTTGGATGTGTTCCTTTCACATCCTCAATATCCATTGGAGATGGAAGGAAAGCGCAAACTGCATCTAAAACTGCCTGCACCCCTTTATTTTTAAAGGCCGAACCGCAAAGCATCGGCACAAATTTCATATCACAAACAGCAGAGCGAATTGCTGCAATCATTTCTTGCTCAGTGATAGTTTCTGGGGCATCAAAAAATTTAACCATCAGATCGTCATCGTATTCTGCAATAGCTTCGATCAGTTCCTGGCGGCATTCGTGCACTTGGTCTGCAATGTCTGCGGGAATTGGAATTTCATTATAGGACATGCCTTTTGAGGCATCATCCCAGATCATGGCTTTATTGGTGATGAGATCTACTACTCCGGTAAAGTGTTCTTCTGCACCAATGGGAACCTGAAGCGGAATAGCTTTAGAACCCAACATCGAACGTACCTGGCTAACTACATTGAAAAAATCAGCACCCTGGCGATCCATTTTATTTACGAATCCAAGTCTCGGAACTTTATAATTATCTGCAAGCCTCCAGTTTGTTTCACTTTGTGGTTCAACGCCATCAACAGCACTGAATAAGAAAACAAGACCGTCCAATACGCGAAGCGATCGATTTACTTCAACGGTAAAATCGACGTGTCCGGGTGTATCGATAATATTTACAATATAAGATTGACCTTTCCAATTCCAATTTGTCTGGGTGGCAGCAGAAGTAATGGTAATACCGCGTTCCTGTTCCTGAGCCATCCAGTCCATAGTTGCTGCACCATCGTGAACTTCACCGATTTTATGTGTCATTCCTGTGTAATAGAGGATGCGCTCGGTAGTTGTAGTTTTACCTGCATCTATATGCGCTGCAATTCCAATATTCCTCAAGTAACTTAAATCCTTTGACATCCTATATCCTTATTATTAAGATTTGAAATGTGCGAAAGCTCTGTTGGCTTCTGCCATTTTATGTGTATCTTCTCTCTTTTTAACTGCAGCACCTTCATTTTTGCTGGCAGAAATTATTTCATTCGCTAATTTATCAGCCATCCCCTTTCCTGCGCGCAATCTTGAATATTTGATTAGCCATTTAATAGCTGTTGCTGTTTTACGAGCTGGCCTCATTTCCTGTGGAATTTGGAAAGTAGCACCTCCGATTCGCTTCGGTTTAACCTCGATATGTGGCATCACATTCGTTAAAGCGCGCTGCCAAACTTCATGTGGATTTTCGCTCAGCTTTGTTTCAACCTGATCCATTGCCTGGTAAAAGATGCTATAGGCCGTACTTTTCTTGCCTTCCCATATCATATTATTCACAAACTGAGTAACCAGTGTATCACCAAACCTGGGGTCTGGTTCCATTATTCGCTTCTTTGGTTTATGTTTTCTCATGGACGATTGTAATCTTTAATCCTAATTATTATTTCTTTGGTCTTTTACTTCCGTACTTAGATCGACTCTTTTTGCGGTTATTCACACCAGCTGTATCCAAAGCACCTCTTACAATAGTATAACGCACACCGGGAAGATCTTTTACCCTACCTCCACGTACGAGGACGATAGAGTGTTCTTGAAGGTTGTGGCCTTCACCCGGGATATAACAGATGACCTCTATACCATTTGTCAACCTTACTTTAGCTACTTTACGCAAAGCCGAATTCGGTTTTTTGGGAGTTGTGGTATAAACTCTGGTGCAAACACCTCGTTTTTGAGGATTTGACTGGAGAGCTCTGGATTTACTCTTGTACTCCACTTTTTCCCGGCCTTTTCGGATCAACTGATTAATAGTAGGCATATTTTGGTTTATCTGTTTTTATCTAATTTTTATATAATGCACATTTTCAGTACCTTATGGCACACCTATCCCATAAAGAGACGCAAAAATAGTATTCTTTAGCTTATCAGCCAAGCCGATGTTCAAATTTATTCCATTATTTTGCATGTCGTTAACAGGCCCTGGACTATTAAATTGTTGAAATGGAAGTTAATAATGCAGTATTAAGGCTTGCAGTGCCGGAAGATGCCCCTAAGTTATTAGAACTGGTCATGGAATTGGCAGTCTATGAAAAAGCCCCGGAGGAGGTACGTACCGGACCAGAAGAATACAGAAACGGTCTTCAATCCGGTCTGTTTCAGGCAATCGTCGTCGAATTGCCCAATACCGGAATCGTGGGTATGGCCTTGTTCTTTCCTTATTTTTCAACCTGGGGTGGAAAAACTTTGTATTTGGAGGATTTTATCGTTCGGGAGCCTTTTCGCAGGTTTGGATTCGGAAAGCTCTTATTTGATGCTTTTCTGGAAACCGCCATTGCGCAATCTGCACGCAAAGTCAAATGGCAGGTATTGGACTGGAATGAACCTGCCAAGTCATTTTATAAAAAATACGGGGCCAAAATGATAGCTGGTTGGGAAAACGGGGTTATTCAATTAGATGATCAATGCTAGATCGGCTGATACGATTTATTGGGAATACCTATTTCAGCTACTTTTTAGGCGCCATCATAATGACTGCCATATTGCGCATTGCCGAAACCTTACATTTATTGATGAGATTTAATCCGCCCCAACTTTATAGTTCCGAATTATTGGGTTGGCTCATCGACATTTTTCAGGCAGGGCTCGTGCTTTGTCTCGTCTTTCCACTCCACCAAATACTCATTAAACGATTTCCAGGATTTGGAATTAAATATGGCTGGTATCTGATTGGCTTTTTTGTTTTCATGCATATCACGATCTCCGAATACTTTTTCTATCAACAGCGGCCACTAGATGTTTTTGTCTTTAAGCACAAAGCTGAAGAAATGGTCTTTTCAGTAAGCACCGCAGATTCACATATCTTGTTACCGGCCATGATCAAATACAGCGTTGTCATGTTAATTTATTTTATAATGGCCATATGGCTTTATAAATGCACACTTCCGGCAAAACTGAATAAGGTACTCTTACTACTATTTATAGCGATCTCATTGACCATAATGCCTGTCTTCCATAGTTTAAAACTACCCGTTGCAGGTAATCTGGTAGTCAATAAATCGACGTTTTTATATGTAAATTCCCTCAAGGAACTGTACCTCATGCTCACCGACAGCGGATTAAAAAAATATGCCAAACGCTTTCAAACAGAATTTCCAGGCCCCAATTATACAGACCCCAAATTTCCCTTTCTCCATTTGATTACCGGCGAAGATCGACTATCGAAACAACTGGATAAATTCGAATCCCCACCCCATATTGTCCTCATCATCGTTGAAGGCCTTGCAGACGATTTTATTCATCCCATGAAGGGAGGACTGCTCATGCCATTTATGGATAGTTTATCGCGGAAAAGTCTTTATTGGGACCGCTGTCTGAGCAATTCAGAACGTTCGTTTGGTGCTACACCTTCGCTGAATGGCTCTCTGCCTTTTGGCAACAACGGCTTTGCTTTAATGGATAAATATCCTTATCATTTTTCATTGGTCAACGTATTAAAAGAAAACCATTACCGCAGTCGTTTTTTTTACGGACAGGGGGCATGGTTTCACGGAAAAGAGCCCTTTTATCAATTTAATAATATTGATGAGATTATCGACAAGGAAGATTTCTCCTCCAAATTTACCAAAGTCTTCGTGGGGAAAGAAAAATTTTTTTGGGGTTATAATGATTTTGATTTGTTCAATCAATATTTTTTAAGCACTCCGGAACCGTCCAATAATTCCCGATATGATGTGTTTTTTACAGGAACTTCACACGCACCTTTTGCAGTGAACGACGAAAACCATTACCGAAAAAAATACCGACAGATCACTTCTAAAATCAGCGATCCACAAACGAAACAACATTACCAGCAGTATTCCAAGTATTACACTTCATTGCTCAACGTAGATGATGCTTTGAAACATTTGTTCGATAACTATTCAAAGCGAGAAGATTATTGCAATACCTTGTTTATAGTCACAGGAGATCATCCTATAACCGAAATTCCGGTAAACAATCCTTTAAAGAAGTACCATGTACCGCTGATCATATATTCTCCGCTATTAAAAGAAACTGAAAGGTTCCACGAAGTATGCAGTCATCTGGACTTATACCAAACCCTAATGCCTTATTTAAGATCTGAATATGATTTGCGAGTGCCTGTATTCAGCACAGCACTTGGTGAAGGATTGAAATTTGAAAAAACATTTAACCAAGCGAAAGTAATCCCGCTGATGACAGATAACCGGCGAATAGAAGATTTTTTCTACCATGGATTATTTATCTCCGAAAGCAACCGCATGTTTAAGGTTGATGAAAATTTTGAATTACACGAATATTACAACAACAAAAGTTTCCAAAACATTTATCATAAACTCAAATGTTATCAGGCGGCCAGCGTTGTTGCCACCGAAGATGAATATTTATTGCCGGTAAAGATCTACGACGATTTTTTTCAATACAAAGAAATAGCCCTTTTCCAAAGAAACGAACAGATGAGTTTATCGGAAGATGGAATCGTAATTTTTAATAATATCCCTTGTGAAGAGCATTTATATTATTTGGATGTAACAGTAAGTAGCTGGAATTTTTTCAATTTTGCACCCAATTGTATTTTGAATCTCAAAGACAAATCTACCGGAAAAATATTACAAACTTTTGAAGTACATAAATCCGGATCCACTACAGTACAATTTCATGTGCCGATTAAAATCCCGGAAGCCCTGCTTTCGAAAGTTGTATTGGAAGTAAAGATTACGGACAAGGAAGGCGGATTGACTTTGTTGTCTTCGTTGAAGGCGAGGTTGTATTATAAACAATCGGGGGAACCCTTTAAAAATTTAAGCGAATTGAATTATTGATAAATTTCCAGTTTCTAAACTCTGTAATACTCCCCAATTGTTAGACATAAAGTTGTGTTCGCTAATGTATTAAAACTAATATTATAATTTATCGTTATATGTTTATTAAGCAATAAAGAGAACCTGCTCAATTCAATCGGGACTATTTCATGTTAATTTCAACAGACTTTACAACTGCATTATCTCTTTTAAATCCGCTTGTCTTAGTCATATGACTTAAATAAATAGAATCGAATACTTCCTGTGAAATCATTTCATAATCAGAAAATTTATAAACCCAAATTTGTGGATTTGGTTTAAAATAAATGGTATCGTAAATGGCCCTTATTAATGTATCCGTTTTACTCCATTCAATGATCACCTTCTGCTCTGCGTTTTCTTTACTTTGCTCATCATTCGTAAATCCGGTATTCACAAATCGTGTACATTCCAAGATACTTTCGGCATTTCCCTCTTTTTTTTGTTTGACCACCCATTGGTCCAAGGTGAATATATTTTTCCGATAGACAAATGGACAATATAATAATCTCGTCATAAGACCTTTGGTTAAATCGGCATAAGGAGGTACTATTTTTTTAGAGTACATTTTTTCATTGACTGCATCAATTTGCGTTAAATGTTTATTTAGAGAAAGGCAGGCCAACTGATTATTTTTCACCACTATAAAATCGCGAATGGAATCAAGGTTTGATCTCTTCCTTGTATATACAGAAGAGCTGTAGGATTTGCCTGAAGATTTTGTTATAGATTGAAAACTAACATTCAAATTATAGCTGTAATTTTTCAAATTATAATATTTCATGTTTAATAAGTCTAAAATGGTGGCGGGGTCTACTTCTTGTGCAATACTGAGCCTAGACAAAAACAAGATCACAATGAAATACAATTTTCTTCTATAGGCATATCGTATCATCATATCATTATGTTAGCTCACTTTGAAGGCTTTTTAAAGCATTTCGGTTATTTGGTTGGTAATATTCGCCCTTTGAAAATGAACACTTTTTACCATAAGTTAGCTTTATTACATCTTAAAAATAGCATTTCTTCATCCGTTCTCTCAAATTAATTTTTCCCAATACCGCTCATCCTATTTGCAAATTTAAAAAATTGCCTACTTTAGTAGTTCAAAACAAAACAAAAATTATATGAAAAATCAACTGATCACTATTACCGTTACCGGAATCATTATTTTCATCTGGCAATTCTGTACCTGGGGCTTGCTCAATCTGCATGCGGATGAATTTAAATACAGTCCTAATCAGGATGCTATCCTAAATGCCTTAAATGCAAATCTGACAGAAGATGGGAATTATTATATGCCTACTTTGCCTATGGATGCAAGCCATGAACAACATGAGGCGGCAATGAAAGCAAATATGGGTAAACCCTGGGCAATGGTCAAATATCATAAAGTAGCTGATTTCAGCATGGGAATGAATATGTTTCGAGGCTTCGTCGTTGATCTCTTTGCAGCATTTTTACTGATCTGGCTGTTGATGCAATTTCGGGAGACGAGCTTTAAAACGGTCATGATGAGTTCCCTGGGCATCGGGTTCATAGGTTACCTGGTGATTACCTACACCAATAGCATTTGGTTTGATACCAATACGATGATGTATTTTGTTGATACAATTGTTTTGTGGGGATTGGTTGGTGCCTGGTTGGGTTGGTGGTTGAATAGAGGGCAGGCTAATGGCTAATGGATGATGGATTATGGATGTCCCGACATGAAGATGTTACTTTTTAACAACAACATGATGATGTCGGGAGATGATGGATGGTAATACATCCATTGCAACACGAGTACAAAACAAAAAATCTTAGATCTATGTTCCGTTTGGAAAACGGAGTTTTCCGATCACCCCAGCGTATCCCGCTTTGAAAAATTCTACGGAGTCCATTATACATTTATAAAGCGGGATGAAGACTACGCAGAGCGTTTTTAGTTGATGGATGATTGCTGAAGCTAACATTTGTTAGTTTTTGTAATACTGAATTACTTTTTATTTGATTATTTTGACTTTACTTTATAGATGCTGGATGGCGGGTTTTTTATTTTATGATAATCTCTTTTCCGCCTAAAATCACTTTTGATACTTTTGTTTTTGCAAGCTCTTCGTCTGTGCAAGTCAAGAGGTTCCGATCCAGGATTACAAAGTCAGCTAATTTACCGGCTTCAAGACTGCCTTTTAAATGTTCTTCTTTGGCTGCATAGGCATTCCAAATTGTATAAGAACGCAGGGCTTCCGTTCGGGTCATCTTTTGTTCGGAAAAAAATTCGAGTCCGTTATCCAATCGTTTTCGGGTTATGGCTGCGTACATGCACTCAAAAGGATTTACGGATTCTACCGGACAATCGGTGCCGTTGGCTAAACTTGCTCCTGAATCGATGAGTGATCTCCAGGCATAAGCTCCAAGGCGCGCCCTCTGCTCCCCAGTCTTTTTCGACAAAGGGCGCATCTGATGTACAATGTACCGCTTGCATGGAAGCTATGACTCCTAATCGCTTAAATCGCGGGATGTCGTCCGGATCCAGATGTTGGGCATGTTCGATGCGCCAACGATAATCCGATGGGCCATGTTTTAAAAAATGTTGCTCAAATACATTTAGGATCTCGCGATTTGCACGGTCCCCTATACCATGTGTGCACAATTGCAAATCTCTTGCGATACATAAACCTGCAATTTTATCCAGGTCTTCAAGCGACATTGTATTTTGACCAAAGTGCTCGGGTTTGTCTTCGTAATCATCGAGCATCCAGGCACCGTAACTTCCCAAAGCACCGTCAACATATGCTTTGACGGCTAAAGCACAAAAATTCTTTGCTGCATTATGTGCAACCGGTAAAAGACTTATTTGGCTTGCTATCTTGTCAGGGTCTTCATATAACATGACCCACATTCTGGTCTGAAGAATTGCAGAATCGCAGAGGCTTTTGAGTAGTTGAATTTCTTCGATACTACTTCCGGCGTCTTGAAAACTGGTGATACCTTGCTGTATACAGGCTTGTGATGCCAGCAATGCGTGTTTTCTTATGGTAGCTAATCGCTCTTCTCTGCTTTTTTTACTTTCTTCCTCATGAAAGGCCTGTTGGATCAATTGCATGGCATTCTCTTCAAAGACACCGGTTCTTTTCCATGTAGATCGGTCACAATCCTGCCACCTGGTGGCGATATGCTCTCAACGGTAATGCCTGCAAGATCCATAGCGCGTTGATTGGCCATCAGAGCATGCCCTGATGCATGCACGAGGATTACAGGATTGTCCGGACTTACTGCACTGAGGGCATCGTGATAAGGATATCCATTGAATTTAATTTCTGCTTCATCCTTCCATTTTTCCTGATGCCAGCCCCGGCCTTCTATCCACTGACCAGGATTAGCCTTGGCAATGGCTGTCTTGGTCTGTGCTACAATTTCCGACCAGGAAGTTGATTGCATGAGATTCAGTTCACTGAGGCTCGCCCCAATCCAAGAAAATGTCCGTGGCCTTCGATGAGCCCGGGCATAACGAATGCTCCTTTTAAATCAAACATTTTTGTTTGAGGGCCTGTCCAGCTCTTCATTTGTGCGAGACTACCCACGGCTGAAATCCGGTCACCGGAAATCGCAAGCGCCTCGACCAACTGATTCAGGGTATCGGCCGTGTAAATCTGGCCACCATACCATACCGTATCGGCTTTTTTATCTTGTTGACATGCAGACAAGAGTAAGAAAATATTAAACAGGTAAAAGAATGGATTTAGTTTTGCCTTCATTATGGCAAATGTAAGTCCGGAGGAAGAGTTCCTCAAATTGTTTGAAAAATTTGTTCAGGAATCTTCCGGAAAAACGAGTCCTTCAAGTTTGTATGAACCCGTTGAATACATACTTTCATTAGGTGGTAAAAAGATACGACCGGTAGCACTATTGCTCATTTGCAGACTACTAAAGGGAAATGAAGTCTCCGCGCTCAACGCAGCTTATGGAATCGAACTTTTTCATAACTTCACTTTGATGCATGACGATATCATGGATGCATCTGATTTCAGGAGATCGCAAGCAAGCGTTCATAAAAAATTCGGATTGAATGCAGCGATATTATCCGGGGATGTCATGTTGATTGACTCCATTCGTTTTGTGAGAACTTCGGAAGAGATCAGCGGCGCGAATCATCTCACTGATCTTTTGTTGCAAACTGCTAAAGAAGTTTGTGAAGGACAGGCCATGGACATGGAATTTGAGATGCGGGCGATTGTCAATATGGCTGAGTACCTCGAAATGATCAGACTTAAAACAGCTGTCCTGCTTGCAGCAAGTTTTAAATTAGCCGCATTAATAAGCCAGCGCCCGGATTTGGCGGATGCATTATACGAACTGGGAATCCAGGCCGGGATCGGATTTCAATTGGAAGACGACTGGTTAGACTACTATTCTGAGAATCCTGCTTTTGGTAAACAACATGCCGGAGATATCCGAAGAGGTAAAAAATCGGGATTGATTCTTGAATTAGCAGAACAAATGGATTCGATTGAAAAAACAGAATTTCTCGACGCTTACCAGCAAGAAAAAGAAGAACTGAAGAGAATAAAAATCGTAGAAAAATATTTGCTGAAATTTCCAATACGCGAAAAATTAAAAGCGCGATTTCTGAACTATAAATCCAAATCATTCGAATTGATAAAACAATTGAATGTAAGTGATGGTGTCCGGATTCAACTTTCTGATTTTATACATCAGATTTTAGAGCGAAAAAAGTGATCATGATTCAGTCGGTTCCTTATGAATTGATATCCCAAATATTTAACCCTGGCATTAAACACAAAAAGTTAAAATTTACGGGAAAATTCAAACCAGTCCAACTTTCAACAGCCTTTATTGTTCGAAACAGATGAAACGAAATGAATTTTTACAAACACTGGCTTATTTACCGATAACTGCAAGTCTGCTGCCTTTGAATGCACTTGGCAAATTGGTGGAAAATCTCGATGCAAGTCCGGAAATGCCGGTATTGTTTTTAGGTCATGGGAGTCCTATGAATGCCATCGAGGAAAATGAATTTGTAAAAGGATTTCGTGAAATTGCCAAAACTCTGCCAAAACCAAAAGCGATTCTGTGCATATCAGCACATTGGGAAACAAATGGAAGTTTTGTAACAGCCATGCCCAAGCCCAGGACGATCCATGATTTTGGAGGCTTTCCAAAAGAACTATACCAACAACAATATCCGGCACCTGGGCATCCATTACTTGCTAAAGAAATAAATGGTCTGATCGCAAAAACATCTGTTAAGCTGGATACGCAATGGGGTTTAGACCATGGTGCCTGGACCGTCATCAAACATTTGTATCCGAAAGCAGATGTACCTGTAATTCAATTCAGTCTGGATTATACCAAAGATCCTTTGTACCATTATGAACTCGCTCAACAATTGATGCCCCTGAGAAGAAAAGGTGTATTGATCATAGGTAGTGGAAACATCGTTCACAACCTCAGACTTGTTGCCTGGGATAAACTGAATAAGATTGATTTTGCATTTGAATGGGCACTAGAAGCGAGAGAAAAAATGAACCAATATCTTAAAATCGGTGACCACCAAAAACTGATCCATTATCAAAAACAAGGAAAAGCCTTTGAACTTGCTATACCGACCCCGGAACATTATTTACCCTTGCTTTACACTTTAGGCCTACAACACAAAAATGAAAAACTTCAGGTCTTTAACGATAAAGCTGTAGGTGGTTCATTGACGATGACATCATTAAAAATTGGTGGTTAATTGGAATAGTTCCATCAACCAAATCAGTGTAAGTTTCAAGCCTGGGACCTAATATTTGATTTAAGTTTGATCATTAAATCACAATAGAACGGCTTTAGTGCAAAGGCCTTTTCTTAATCATTCCACCACGCGTATCTTTGATTGGATATTGAATCACAAATGCTCCCGGATCGATTTTATCTATTTCTAAAAGTACTTTTGTAACTTCGAGTCGTGTCACCACACAAAACAATACATTCTTATCTTCAAGTTTGGTTCCTTTTTACCATGTCCGCCTTCAGACTTAAAAACGGTAAATCCTCTTCCGATTTTGTCGACTATGGATTGTTTAATGTCTTCCGATTCTTCAGATACGATCATGATACCTATATATTCCTCAATACCATTGATGATAAAATCGACAGTTTTGGATGCTGACAGATAGGTTAACATAGAATACATGGCTGTTTCAATATTCACGATAAGTGCAGCGACAGCAAACAAGATGATATTGAATACTGCAATAAAATCACCAACTGTCAAACTCGATCTCCTGCTCACTGCAATCGCAAGCACTTCTGTACCATCAATCACAGAACCTCCCCGAATGGACAATCCAATTCCAGCTCCCAGAAAAAATCCACCAAATACGGCTATGAGTAATTTATCGACCGTGACGACCGGATAATTTATAAAATGTACTACCAATGCCAGAGCGATAATGGCCAAGCTACTTTTAATTCCAAATTGCAAAGAGATCTGCTTAGTTCCTAATATGATAAATGGCAAATTGATGAGTACGATGAGAACTGACAGGTCAATACCTGTTTGAATTTTTAAAAGCAGCGAAACTCCCATGGCGCCACCATCCAAAAAATGACTGGGCAATAAAAAACATTTCAAGCCAATGGACGCCATGAATACGCCTAAAGCAATAAAGAAAATGTCTTTCACATGCCTAAACAAAATGATCCTTTGTATAAATTCGCTTTCGTGTATTTTAAGTATTCTATTCATGAAGCAAAATCATGGTAATTTTACAAATATAAGAGTTCAGAGAAATTTTCGGGAACTCATTTTATAAATGGATCGATAAAATAATGGAGCAAGGAAATGGGTTTCTGTTCTGCATGCTATTTCGCTGATTTCAAACTTGCCCGTCCGCCCAGAAATAAATGTAAATGGTAGCAGGACTTTCTGTTGAGAAATAGCAATTATCAGCTGCAATTTAGAGGCAATTGTGAAACCAGATCAAAGGTAAAATTACAAATCAAAGAGCTCAGGAAGCAATAATACTGTTGATGTTATTGATTGCGCATAACCAACTTAATTCCCAAAAAGCCCATAGGTAAATAGGCTCCAACAAGATCAAGGATGTTAAACCACATAGGCGATGGAAGCATAAAGACATTTGCAATTCCACCCATTAGGAAAAATGCAGCAACAACCATCCCACAAAGAAATGGACGCTCAGCTGCAAATTTAGCAGCCACAAAAGCACCTGCCAAAGTGCCCAATGCATGTGCCAAAAAAGGCATGATAAAATGCTTGGGTTGAAACAAAGCTAGCGTTGCTTTAAGTCCTTCCATGGTGGTCACATCTGCACCCTCCGGAGGCGGTATAACAGATCCACTTATAGATATTAAACTCATGTTGACGATGGATCCGACAATGATTCCGGCAACTACAGCAAGGATGTTTTTAATGGTTGGATTCATAACTTAGATATTGGATTATGGATTATGGATTATGGAAATTGAATATTGGATAAAATTGCCGATTTGTTTAAATTGTTCCATAGTTTAAAGGTAATCAAATTTATATATTACAATATCACAAACTATTAAATTTATTGCCTGTTTAAATTTCTGTAAGAAATTTAAATTGGTGATCTCAAATGCATTGCCCAATGAACAGAAGCGTTTTGGTAAAAGGTAACTCCAGATGAATTTCGCGCATCCCGTATTCCTGGTTAAAGGGTTTTCGATGCTTTAAATGAAAAACTTGATTTTCGATTTTGAGCCATAATTGATCAATGTCATCCACTTCTAGATAAAATTCCATTTGACCAATATTTTCACCGGCAGGAAGAAGATGAATCGTCAGGTGATCTTTTTCATATATGGCATACTCATTCTTTTCCATATGTGGCTTAAAGCCCAGAATATCTTTAAAAAACTTACCGGTCTCCACCAAATTGTACGATGGTATCATGGGACTTATGTAAAGAGCTTTATAAGTTGACACTTCAATTTTTTTTTTCAAAAATAAGGTATTTAATCCGCAATGCTATTGCAAAATAAAATGAATACTTTCCTATTGATAGGTTCACTTCCAAATATCAAAAATTATCAGCTCGAGGTCGCCGGAAAATATCTGTCCTCATTAAAAAAAAATCTCAATTTGTTATTAATTTACGGCTTGAGTTCATAAGGAAAGTCCAAAATTGCATATGATCTATGATTGAAATATTGTTGCCTACTATTACTCAATGAGTATGACTCTAGCATCCTTTTCATAACTCGTTTCAAACTTTAATAGAAAAGCCTTTTGTTTCATTAAATCAGGATATTCTTTTTCTACATAGTGTTGGCCAATTTCCACATTCATGCTTTTAAACTCATCTATTTTTAATCCGTCCAGAGTCCATAAAGAGATATGGATATCTGTGTTTTTGATGATCTGAAATTGCAAATTCAGAATTCCATTGCTTGGATTAGGATAAACCATAAGTTTTAAACTTCCATTAGAAGGCTTGTTTAATTCATCAATGGCTGTGTTAGGATTCTTAATTAAATTTACTTTCAACAACTGACTGCTTGCGACACTTTGTGATCCATCATTTACCCAAAAAATATTTGCTGCAGTACTATTTATGCCCCCAAATATATAACCTATGTGTGAAGTGCCATCTGGCAATTCATCTAATTTTAAAACACCATTTTCATATCGCGATAAATGCTCAAGCGGAATAAATTCGCTTCCGGCTCCCAATAACTCTGGAAGTTCGACAGGCAACTTATATTCAGCCATCGAACCATCAGATGTCCGTGTTACCCTGGCAATTGTTTTAACAAAGGGCACATTATTATCTTGCACTAAAATTCCTGAACTATCGTAATATTGAGCGATTCCACCAAAAAATATCGTATGCATTTCGTTTTTCGAAGCAGAAAATATGGGAATGTTTGCACAATGATAGTGATTGTAGTATTGTGTAAAATTATTATTTACAGCATAGGAATTGGCATCGATATTTACACAATTTAAATATGGTAAATCAGACTGCAGCTGAAATACTCCTGAAAAAGCTGTCAAACCAAACTTTCCATCTGGCATCATCTGCGGCACAAGATTGTAATCTCTTCTATGTAAATTCTGTGCATCTGTAAATCCAGGTAAATGATTTATTGTAATAATCGTACCATTATCAATGAGCTTAAATTTTCTGATCTGGTTGGTATATTCTTGTATGAAACCCGGACCGTGAGTGGGACCCATTGGATTATACCTGCCCATAAACTTTTGTCCGCCCACCAAATGAAAGTAATCCTCAATTTTCTCCAATCTTCCGCCGGTTACCTGAAATAAACTATCCTTTATCTGACGTATGTATGTCGCAAAATCGCGTCCATTAATAATAGCCTCCATTACTGCCGGAACATCAATCGCCGACAGATTTGCAAAAGTCGTATGATCTCCAAGTGTTTCACTATATCCATAACCTCCAATGAGATATAGATAATTGTTCTGCTGGTAGAATTCCATGTTGGTCGCTTGCAATTGTTCCTGAATACTTCTTGGAAGAGTAGTCAAAGGTGCTGACCACTTTTGTCTGTTAACCGGATCCACAATAAAAATTAGATTATTATGGCCCGCCAAATCAAAACTTGCAAATGGCTGTCTTCTGTGTAAACCATCCAAACGGCCTCCCACAATTAGCCATTTTCCATCGTGTTGCCCAAAAGCATATGATTGAATACCCCCAAGTCCTTCGATTTTATAAGGTTCTATCGATATATTAAAGGGGGAAGTTTGAGAATGGAAATAAGCTCCATTCAAAAGAATAAAAAAGAATGCCAAAATCTTCAAGGAATACATAAACCAAATTTAATATAACAAAATTACGCATGAAAGCAATTCTGGAATGTGACTTTAGTCACTTAGACATGAGACTTTGTCCTTCGTGATGTATATTATAAAAAATTCACTCGACCTACATCAAGATTTAAATTTGATTGATCAATTTAATAAGTACGATTTACTTCATTCTGACTAAAATGCTTAACTTCGTCATAAGTCAAAATCATCAACATGCTCTGGCCTCTTATCATTTTAGTCTATTTGTTGTTTCCAATTCTTGGATATGTACAATATAAACAACAAAAAAGTAAGGGCCTTGAACCCGACTATACGTTTCAAACAAAGGATCTTCGCTCCAAAGTCAAAGTACCCGGTTCAATAGAACTCATGCGTAGCGGTTTGTGGGCACTTGCTGTAACGGTGCTGAGTATAATACCATTTATGGGTTTGCCAGGAGGACTCTTTATTGAATTGTTGCATTTTATCGGTTTACTTCCTGCAGACAAATTTGCAGGAGAAGATCTTTGGCCAATGGCTCTTCTTTTATCATTTATATTGCCCTTTGGATGGCCGCTTGCTGTTTGGTTCCGCAACACCACAGTAAACTCATTTCAAATTTCTTCATCTATTCTATTTTGGTCGGTATTTTTAATCTGGATAGCCGCAATCTTACTTTTATTAATATTTTTGGAATAGTTAATTATCCTTCAAAAGCAAGTGTATTGGAGCTCACTTCTAAAACCACTTGTTTTTTTGTCCAATTTTAAATGGCTTCTTATTTGGAATTTTGTGTCATTTTTAAAATTAGAGAATCCTCGGCAACAGTTTTTATTTTAACAACGGTATCTGCATGTTCATTTGGAATGGTCATTGACAAAACATAATGTTTCACTTTCCAATGTATTCCTTCTTTTACCATCACACCAGATCCCCTGCATATTTTCATTTGAGTCTGGAGCAATTCATCAAACCAGGCCAATTCATGCGCTCCACTCAAATAAATATTTCTATCTACAGCTGTAAAACTCCAGGCCTTCCCTCTATCAAAATAAGGCTTTGAAAAAGCCTTAAATTCTTGCTTATTCCAATTCTCAGTAGCATCCGTACCAATAAAAATGGAAGAATCTGACATATAACTGAAATACAAATCAAAATCTGCCTTCGACGCGGCAAGATGCCATTCGTCTAAAATTTTATGAATAGCTTGATTTTCATGATCAGTACTTAATACTTGGTCATTTTTACAAGCTGAAAGAAAAATGACTACAAAAAATAATGCAAGGGTTGAATATTTCATATCATTAAATCTATGGATCATTTATAAAATGGAAATGGTTGTGAGAACCAAATTAATCAATTTTTTTGACATTGTACATTAATTTTTGAAGATCGAAACTTCCATATATAACATCCCCCTTCGGATAGTGGTAGATGGCATCTGCGGATGTAGCCAAACGGTAACCATTGAACTCTTTGTAATTTCTTAATGGAGTTGACCATTTAAGCTTCTTTGCGGCATCGAAATTGTATCGGTCATCAGATGAAAAATTAATGAGCTGACCTTCATCATTAAAATACAAGCAAGCAGTCACTACAATTTCTTTATTTGTAAAAGAAGCTTTTACCTGATTTCCATTAACTTCGACCCATTTAATTCTCTGATCTATCAAAGTTGGCGGGGCCAACACACACATGTCATTAAAAAAAGTCACAGTCTCGGCAACATCCATATCTCGTCCATCCATAAATTGCACTTGCAGCAGAGAAAACAGTCTGATATCCATAGTTGCCTTTCCATTTTTATAACTGTGGATACCTGCAACAGGAAGTGTTTTCATAACGGCATTCATAAAAAATAGTCTGGCCGGATTTGCCATAAAATTATATTGTTGGGTATGAAGCGGCATCCACTCATATTGATCATTCTTTCTGATTTTACCTGAAAATTCCGCTTCAAAATAATGCACATGAGGTTTACCTATAGAAGCTGTATATCGAAGATATTTTTGAACGGGTTCGGGCAATTCTACTATATCGCTTTCCGTCAAAATTTCTGATGTATTGGCAACATCCGATTGTAAAAATAAATCTACATCTTTTAAAAAGATATTGTAAAAACTGCAACTTGCATAAGCAATCATCAGCATCCCAAAAAGCAAGGCATTCGGAATCATCCCAAACTTTGCATCTTGCCATGTTGTGAAAATAAGAATTAGGGATAGTACAAGTCCGATCCCAGCTAAGGCCCACCAAAGTCTATAATTCAAAGCAAAAGTTATGGCTGCGCCAACCAATATCATAGCAGTTAATAACCATACAAGTCCCCAGGGTTTAGAAATTTCTTTTGCAATTTGGCTTACTTGTCCCCAATGGAATGCTTTCATGAACCCCATCAAATGGATCAAACCATGAATACTCAATATCAATACACCCAGAATTTTATACATAGATTTAAATTGAGATCAACGATTAAAAATTAAAAAAATCAGCTGAAACACAATAAAGCTGGTCCACCCTATCCAAATACAATGTAAGGTTTTAAGTCGGTGAACCACTTTTACAGACAAGGGAAACAAAATGAGAAATGAAAGCAAATAAAGCAAGTAACAAGCCCATAAAATGGTCCTAAAAACCGTTGGTGTGTTCATATCTATTTCATGTTGCCGTGCATCAATAACACCCACCATACTTAAAAAACTCATTGGTAGATCATGGATAAGGCTTCCCCACATCGAAATATTTATACTCAAAGCAATCAAAATCAAGGTTTGTTCAAAACTCCCATCGCCACCTAGAGCTTTCGAAAAAACCTGTACCATAGACGAAGCAAGTAACCAACAAATCAGCATACTTGGGGCCAATAAAAAAATATTTACAAAATAATAATCTTCAGATGGGATATTCAGCCAGGGTTTAAAAAAAGTGGGTGCGCCATTTGCCTTCCACAAAAAAAAATACATGCAGGTGTATGATGTTATTGGCACCATCAGATAAATTATACTCCAATAGATGAGATTTTTTTTAAGTATTACCTTTTCAAAATATTTATTAAGGAACATAAAATTATAACAGCGATTCCAAATTAATTTTAAAGAGTTTTAATTCTTCAGCATCAGCATTTAAATTAACCATTTTCTCGAATTCAAAATTCAATTTAATAAGCAATTTTATGGAGGAATGATTTTCAGTTTTCGTAATGGCATAGATCTCCGGTTGCTTGAGTTCGTGATAAGTATATTCCAACAAAGCCTTAGCAACTTCATAAGCATACCCCATTCCTGTATATTCAGGCAAAAAAGCAAAACCCAGATCAGGTTTATCCAGGGTATCGCGTTTAAGAATTCCACAAGTGCCTATTGAAACCCCATCCGCCTTCTTTTCAACTAAACTGAGTCCAAATCCATTTTCATAATAACTTTTTAGAGGGCCCTTCTCCAAATAATTTATCGCTTGGTCCTTTGTTCTCACATTTTTATCACCTATGAATTGTAGCCATCCAGGCGTATTTAATAACTCAATTATAAATTCAGAGTCTTCCAAATTGAGCTCCCGCAATCGAAGTCGGCTAGTTTCAAGTATCATCCCTTGATTTGTCATTTGAGACAAATATAAAATAGTATTTAAAGATGCAAAGGATAATCATCAGGCTGGTTTTCAGTAAACATCATAGCCAAGATGATTGCACCTCAAAACGCGTTTGTGAGAAAGAGGATAGCATTCGTTTATAAAGAACATTTTTGCTTTGAATTAAAATGTTCAGTTGGAGTTACCATCTCCAATTATGTTGATAAAACACTCTTGATGGAAATAATCTAAAACAACTGGTCCCATTGAGCATAAGTTTAGCGGGTGCCTGGTTCAATTGCTATAATACAAAACTTCTTCTTCCTCTCTGCTCACGTGGATAGCCCTTTCATATTTGAATCCCATTTTCTCAAGGAGCTTAATGGAACGAAAATTGGTCAAACTCGTGATGGCTGAAATTTTCGTAAAATGCAATTGCTCCTGCGCATAAAGCATCGTAGCACTTGCAATTTCAAAAGCATAACCCAGGCCTTGAAATTGAGGAAGGAAGGCAAATCCAATGTCAGGCGTTTCGTGTGTATCGCGTTTAATCATTCCGCAACAACCAATGAAGGTTTTGTTATCAATACTTTCAACGAGCGATAAGCCGAAACCATTTTCATGATAACTTTTCATCGGACCATTTTTCAAATACTGAATAGCCTGCTTTTCAGTCTTTACATTTTTATCTCCTATGAATTCAAGCCAACCGGGGCTGTTGAGCAGCTCAATGAGAAAAGGAGCATCTGCATAAGTGAATTGGCGGAGTCTTAAACGTTTGGTTACAAGTATGTATTTGGATAAGGAGTGTGGTTGAACGTATGTTAATTCGATGGTGAGTGGATTTATTTTTTTTAAATGATAATTTTATGAATTGCCTTTGCGAACGAATTTTGTCAGAATTACGATGGTACTTCCATCAATCTTTCCTTCAATTTGATCCGGATTATCGGGCACCAATCTGATTTTTGCCACTTTCGTGCCTTTGGCTGCCATAATACTGGAACCTTTTACATTCAAACTTTCTGTAAGAAAAACCGAATCACCACTGTTTAAAATAATACCATATGCATCCTTATGGACTACTTCATTTGCTTTCGATTCGCTTTCAGATAAGGCCCAGTTTAATTCTTCTTCAGAGAGGTAAGCTCCATCGATTGCTTCTTGTGCCCATTCCTCCGTTTTTAATCTGGAAAGCAAATTAAAAGAAAGCACTTTTACAGCGCTCACTTCACTCCAGATACTTCCTGTTAGAAATCGGAAGTAATTGGTATCCATTGCCTCTTTGTTTTGGATCTGTTGAAAACAGGCATCGCAAATCACCACAACATTTGCATCTATATCGTCTGTTCGGGTTGGAACTACAAAGGCCTGGAGCACTTCATCATTTAAAGTACACAATTCACAAACTCCATTACTTCGATCTATAAGTGATTGGGAAAGTTTCATTCTTCGAAGATTAAATTATTAAAATTTTGCTTTCTTAAATTAATGTTTCATTATGGCTGATAATTCCCTGAATGGGCTATACCTAAATTTGTAATATTGAAAGCAAATTAAACTTTTGAAATTAATATTTTCAGTCCAATTAAATAAACAAAACGGTTTCAAAAAAATCTTTATTAATAAATTTAGATGGTTCGTTTTGTTAACAAATGCTTTGCTAAAATCGATGAATTCCATAATTCATACGTAAAGATACAACAATTTTAGGGCAACAGAAAAGTAAAGGTCTTAGAATCCGCAAGTTACCATGGTTCTCAAATCAAGAAATTTATCCGGATGTGCGTATATCGCGTTTAATCTTTTACGGAAGCTACGAACCAGATAAATGAAGATTTCAAAAAGTAAGCCTATAAAACAAAAGACCATTTCAACAAACTTCCACGCATAAACATGAAGGGAACTAATTAGATTACAGAGTATTACAAAAATTCAAAATTTTGCCTTGTTCGATGAAATATTAAAAATCAAACAAGTCACCTAAAAATGAATCTTTCTTTTTCTTTTTATATTCATAATGACTGCTATCATAATGTTTTTGTTCGTATTGAGCATCTGAAGGACGATATTGCTCTTTAGGGCCAGAACTTTGCCCAAACTGGCCGGAGCGCTCGATGAGTTTATCAAGTTCTCCGCGGTCCAACCAAATACCCCGGCAGTCCGGACAATAATCGATTTCAACACCGCTGCGTTCGGTCATCATGAGATTTACATTACAACTTGGACATTTCATAAAGCTATTTTAGTTTTATTTAATCATTTTCATTGGAATGAATCTTTAAGTTCATGATATCTCATAGAATCACTCCAACAAATAAATAAAAATTATTCCACTTTGTTTAATGAACCTATTAATATTTTAAATAATGGCAATTAAATCCAATACAAATATTTAATAAGAAAAATAGGTATAAAATATAACTCACTTATTACCAAGTTGGATTTATAAAATTTTTATTTAATTGCCTGCTCTTGTAAAAGGCAGCCACATATATCCGTCATCTGTTTTTATCCCAATCCAATAAGACCCAACAGGAATCAAGTCCAAACTCAGCTTTACCCGAATGTCCTTCCCTTTAATCGGAAAAGCTGACATATACTTCCCATAGGCATCATACATTTCCACTTTAGCTTGAATATCTTTTTCAAATTCAAGTTTAAGCACTAAATGATCGAATGCAGGATTGGGAAAGAGTAGAGCGCTTTTTAACCCGGCCAAATTATTCTGACTGGTATTAAGCACTATATCTGTACAAAAATTTTCATTACAAGATTTGCAATCAGTTATTGTCACACAATACCTTCCCGGACTTAAGCCGTGAATTGCCGGCGTTGTATGTCCTGTATTCCAAATAAAATGATAAGGCGGACAGCCACCTGTGGGATCCAGGCTGATGGAACCATTCATTTGACCAGGATCCGCTTGCAAGACAAGCGGGTTTAGCGTCCATGCCGGAGCTTGATTCACTACAAAAGGTCCATAGACAGCACGATGGCCTGTTTCTGATTCAATCTCACAAGAGTAAACACCCGGTAAAAGTTGAGTTATTAATGTTCCGGTATCTAAAGAATGCAACCAACGAATGTTCAGCTTGGGTGTACCCCCTGAAATTTGCAATTGAATGGATCCGGTAGCTGTACCATAACAATCAATATTGTGATGAAAGCTTTTATTGTCGGCAAACTTGAGATTACATCCATTTGCTGGCAAAATGTATTTGTTGTACAGGCATCTGATGCTGATAGACAAATTTTGAAGCTGCCTTCTTTTGTGTAAAGATGAGTAGGTTGCAATTCTGTACTTTGTGTACCGTCACCAAAATCCCAAACAAAAGATGTGCTATTAACCGAATTATTTTTCAAAGTCAATTGATCAAAGTATAGGCTTGGGATAAAATCTGCTCTTGCATAAAAGCTAGAAGGATTAGTTTGGATTGAACCATTTACACCGGGACTCAAAAGATAAAACGTTCCACTCGCAGTGGTCCTTAATTCCACACTTCGAACCATATATTCTATCTGACCTTGCCCTGCACAGGAATCTACATATGTCTCCATTTTTTCTGGGTTCTGATTCTGTAAAACATATCCTGAATCTGCAGCCATTTTTTTATATATAAAATAGCCCACACTATTGACAGGCTTTTGCCATTCCAATTGTACGTGCAGTCCGATTTGTTTTAACTGCAGATTTTCAACAGCAGGATGATTGTACATCTTCAAGGTTGGATCACCCAACAGAGCAATACTTGCATACCCTCCATAAAAGGGTGGATAATACAAGCCTCTGTTATTCATCGTCAATTGGGTTGCATACCCTATGTGTTCTCCGAGTGCCATGTGATGAAACAGCCAGGAAGGTCTGTTTCCCCAGGTACTTGCCAGACAGGTTCTCGATGCAATGGCAGCTCTTAAAAAATTGTTCGGATAATCCCAATCTCCAAAATAGGAACCAAACAACATCGTAAAAATAGTTTGTAAGGAATCATTAGTAAAATTTGTAGTACTTGAAATATCAGATGCGCTTTCGGGTCCGCCACCGCCACAGCCATAAGACCATAAATAAGATAGCGTGGAAAGTGTTTGTCTAAACGGCAAGTCCTTCACTTGTGAAAACCCAAACATCGGCGTAAAATTTTTCCATCCAACCGATCCAAGTCCTTCAATGTCTCTAAAATTATTATCGACGAGTGCTCGTTCATTAGCTTGTAAGAGGCCTCTCCGCCATTGATGATCCTTATTGAGATACCTTCTCAACAATTGCTCTTCTGATTCTGCAAACTTCGTCATGTTTGCAAAATCCACGCGACCTATTTGTATTCTGACATGCTCAGGAATCACATTATTATCAAACTTTCCATCTCCTGGCAGATTGTCATTGCGCGAGCCCGGAGGAATATTCGTATTGATCGATTGATCTGTCCAGACGCCATCCATATCTGTATAATAACCATCACAAGGCCAGGCTCCTTTGTGGTCGGCGTGATGCCCATCTGGTACGATATTACCAGAATATGGAACAGGTACACGTCCTAACAGAAAAACTGCCTGATTGGAATCCCGCTGTTGTAAAGCCCAATTGCGAATTTGATCTTTGACCACTTTCACAGATCCATTTCGATGCACATAAATGCTATCTACCAACCATCCATCAGCGGTCATGTCCTCCATTAATCTAGAAATCTCAAAGGCTAACGATTGTTCATAACTGCTATCAATGACGATGAGACAAGATCCTTTATAATGAACCGGCGGAATTTTTATACCTGTATAAATATATCCAGAACCGAAGTTCGGAACCCCGTTACCGGCGGGATAGGCAGGCAGGCTTTTAATGATTTGATATTCATAGCCTCGACCTGCTTCAATCGTTGAATCCGTCCACGTAATACTCGAGGGACTGAGACTTACCAGGCTGTCTGTCCATATCTTATCGTATTTGGATTTTCGCCAAATGGTATAGCCTCCGTTAGCAGTATCCCGAACCCAATTTAAAGTAATGCGTGGCGGATCCTCCTGAACAACAGCCTGTACCAGTACTGATTGTCGCGCATCATAGAGTTGTTGAGCAGCTAAAGATGTAGCTATAAAATAAAAAATCAAAATGTGAATGCCTCTCCGTTTCATGCACAATGTTAAATAAAATATACGGGAGTAAAAAAGAACTGTATGAAACATCTAACAATAGCATTAGTCTTTAGAATACCTGATGTCCTCAAATAATGCAGTAATCACCCAATTCATTATGGCTTCAAAAAAATAAATTTTGATGCTTCTTTCAATTTATAAATTTTACTATAGCCATTTTCACTATGTTGAATTGTTTTTTGAAAATCATCAAGGTCCCTAAACTTTTTAGGTGCTAATTGGCTTCTCCGGCTTGTAAAATATAAGATCCCGTTTTTTTCATCGTAATATGGACAATACTCCATCGATTTGGTATTTACAGACGAACCCAAATTAGTTGCCACACCCCATTGGCCTTCAGAATTTCTGAAAGAAATGTATAAATCGCCACTACCCATTCCTCCGGCAGCATTGTATTTTGTATAAATGATAAAATCTTCGTTTCTTGAAATAAACGCATTAAATTCATAACCACTGCTATTGATACTGCTATCCATTAATTGAGGGGTGGTGTATGAAAATCCATTCCACTTGCTAAAATAAATATCATCCTTCCCCATACCTTGTTTTCTCTCTGAGGTGAAATATAAATTATTGTTAGAGGCCAATGTAGGATAAAATTCATCGAATTCTGTATTTACATCTCGACCTAAATTGATGGGCTTTGACCAGGGACTTTGTTTATGGGCACGCTCAACGTACCAAATGTCATAATCCTTAACATTCCTTGCGGTATCGCTCACCGGTCTGTTGGATGCAAAATACAATCTGGTCTGATCCGGCGATAAAAAAGCTTCCATGTCAGCATAAACATCAGAAAATTCCATCAACTGCGGAGGCGTCCACTTCCCCGCACTTAACTTCATAAATGCAATTTGGGAAATCTCCTGCATAGGTGATTGGATGGTGAAAAATACTTCGTCCTGATCATTCGAAATGGCGAAGTCCCTCACATTATCAAATTCATGCAAACGCTCGTTAGCGAATTCAACGTGACTATTGCTTTGGGATTGGCTATTGCTCAAAAACCCAAAAATTAAAATGAATGAATATTTAAATTTTTCCATCTACAAAATACATATCAATAAGTCCTTTATGTTTCGCTTCCACTTTTCCACGGTAGGTGCATCTGAAATGATCTTTGACCATTTCATAAGTCGAACCGCTGATATTAATTTTACCTGCTTCTCCAGCAGTTTCCAACCTCGATGCTGTGTTGACCGTATCGCCCCAAATATCATAGGCGAATTTCATGACCCCTACGATACCTGCTACAACAGGCCCTGTATGGATGCCAATCCGTATGTCATATAAATCCTTACCGTCTTTTTTGCACTGATTCATATACTCTTGTAAATCCCAAGCAGCGCGTACGACATCCAGTGCATGAGTATTGTTAGCTACCGGCAAGCCTCCTGCGCACATATAACTATCGCCAATGGTTTTAATTTTTTCAATGGTATATTTAGAAATAATCTTATCAAAAGCTTCAAAATAGGAATGTATATCTGCGACGAGTTGTTTGGGTGTCAGGTTTTCCGAGATTTTAGTAAAGTCCTTAAAATCTGTGAACATCACCGTCACATCTTCATATTGACGTGCTTCTGCACTCCCTTTTTCTTTCAATTCATCAGCTACTTCTGAAGGGAGAATATTCAATAATAATTCATCGGTGCGCAGTTTTTCCTTTTTAATGCGATTGCGTTGCACAAAAAAAACAGCGGCAAAAAGCAATAAACATATGGAACCAACAATCAATCCGTTGCGTATCAACTTTTGTTCATTAACTTCAGCTTCTTTCTCCCGTAACTCATCAAGATGTTTTTCTGCTTCCACTTTATTCCTTGCCCCCATTAAATACAATAAACTTTTTTGTCGGGTCATCGTATCTTTCGCTGCATTTGCCGAATCCAAATACAGATAGGCTTCTCTGGTCATTCCTCTTTCAGCAAATACTTTGGCAATGATGGGATAAACTTTAGCCCTCACGAGAATATTTGAACGATTGATCTTGTTGTTGATAATGTCTCTGGCTTTCAATATATATTCTATTGCTTTATCGGCCTGACCATAAGTCATATATATGGAACCACAGGTTGCCACAGATAAAGCAGCACTCATGTGGGAACCTCTTTGAAGACTTATACTTACATCCTTTTCAAATAATGGCAGAGCCATTTCAAGTTTACCTTGTTGGTAATAAATATTTGCTTTGTTACCACTGATGATTCCTATCCATTCTTCATCATGGTATAAACGAGCAATGTTTTCGGCCTGGTTAAAAAAATACTCCGATGAATCATAGACTTGCAAATTACTATAACATAAGCCAAGTGTATTAATTGGAGAAATATTTTTGCTTTGTTGCTCCTTGGGCAAAATTTTCCAGAATTCCAATAAATAATCTTTAGCTGTAGCGTAATCTGTAAAAAAATAAAATTTAGCAGCTAGATCTTTCAAATATATCAATTTACGTGGAAACTGAGAAAGCCCAAAAGTCTCATAAATCCTGCTACCATATAAATAATGCTCCAGTGCCTGTGCATAAGATTTGCGATTCCAATAAAAATTCCCGGCCATTTGCAAAGCATCAGCCCGGATTCGTTCGACATGATTCAATTGAGCTTCATCAAGTACCTCATGAATTGATTCCTTGAGACCTGGAGTCTGAAGTCCTCTTTCTACCTGATGATTCAGTATTAGAATCTTGATTAAAAAACTATAATTTTTATCCTCCTGTCCAAGGCTTGATTGATAGAGATCATGGAGTTTTTGCAGACTTACAGCGCTATCCAGATGATAAATATTGTTATACAGCGAATCCAATAATTTCACTTGTGAAGGATAGCTATCTGCACTCTGACCAAATAAAGAATTTGCCAAAATGCAACAGAGAAGAGCAAGTCGCTTACTTAAGGGTAATAATAAAATGAAAGGAATTTTAAAAATTGACCTATTGCCACATACACTGCAATAAAAATCTTTGAGGTTGCCTACATACATATCCTATGGCTAATGGAATTTTTAAGAATATCAAAGATAAGTCCGGCCCATTAGATAATCATTTAAATTTAGTATTAACCAAATAGCAAAACCCATTGGAATTTCGGATTTCACAATCTTCATAAATCAATCATATAATAACTAATTACATGTATTACATTCTGTATTTCAATTATATAATTTAATATTTTATAAATCAATCAGAATGATTGACCTGCTTTTTTAGTCCAGCTCCATGGCCATAAATTTTATACCGCAGCCTAAAACTGGCATTTATAATATCATTTGTTAAGCCAATTTTCGATGTTAAGTTGGCACCAAAAATGTGGTTCACCATCGCATTCGAAAATTCCATCCTTTACGAAGCCCAATTTATTCAATACAGCTTGTGACGCTAAATTATCACAATGCACAATCGAAAAAACTTCCTGAAGCTGAAGCTGCTCAATTCCAAAATTCAAAGTTGCTTTAGCAGTTTCACTCGCAATGCCCTGCCCCCAATACTTTCTCTGAATGCGATATCCTAGATCATAATAGTTTTGGTGATCATTAATCAGATTACGTTCCAATTTTAAACCTGACCAACCTACAAACTCCTCTGTTTTTTTATGCACAACGGCCCACCGACCTATCCCGTTGTCTATATATTGTTGTCTGATGAGTTGAATTACATTGCTCAATTTATCCTTGTCTGTTACAGGTTCATTACCCAGATAGCGGTGCACTTCAGGATCTGAATCCAACTCATAAAGTCCTTCAATATCAGTCGGTACTATTTCCCGTAAAATAAAGCGTTCGGTCTCTACAAATATTTTCATACTTACCAAGATAATTATTTAAGGATCTACTTCATAAAACTGCAAAATTAATTTACTATATAATTCAATCTTTTCCAAATCCAGGTATATAATTTTCAAGCATAAATGTAGCAGGCTTATTGAAAATATTAACTAGAAATACTAAAATAGCGCAAGCTTTGATTGACACTCTTAAATCCTATTGGAAACAATATCAGGCATCATCTGCAAACTTTTCCCATACAACGCTGAGACTTATTACCAATTTTTCATTTCCTTATCCTGCATTCCTTCAGTTCTCCATGTTATCTATATATTTCATGAAACAAAGAATTTTCTTTCACCCAATAAAATTTTATTTCAATTACTCCAAAATTTAAACCGCTAGATTATTCATTTTTTGGTCCGTAGATATTGAAAACCTTTTTCGAAAATGAAACTATGCTTGTGGCCAAAACGGCACCAGAAAATCATTCGACGAGTTCATATAATCCACTAATGGATAAAGTCAATTCAATGGGCAATATCCATGCAACGAGTTTAGGATATTTTAAACCAACGAGAAACATCTCCCGCATTGGATAAGCCAGTAAAAATCCAAAACTAAAATGAACGATCCGGTCGTAATGATTGCGGCTAGCGTGAAAATAATCCTGCAAGCAAAACCCCAATGGATTTTCTGCGTAGGTATATTTTGATCCATACACGTGCAGGCACAAATACAAAAAAATGAGCAAGTAGCTCAGATCGCTAAATTGAAATTTTTGAAATGTAAATATCAAGATAAGGATGAATGCTATCGTGAGCGTATTTTCCAGCACCCAATTATGAAGATCCGTTGTGCCTATTAAGGTATTCGCCCAAAGAATGCCAAACAAAGTTATAAAGCACCAAATCCAATAATTTCTCCGAATCGGAGTGCGATCTTGGGAAATAGCTATTGTAAAACGCATTTTTTATGATTTCAAATTTAAGGTAAATCCCAATATATCAAAGCGACAATACTGGGTAACAATGTTTAATCCCTACTGAATTTCATACAATATTAAGGGAAATTCTACAATCGGTAACGCCAGGTTCACCGTACCAAGAATCATTTGCTTCTTGCTAGTTCCGCCTATTGTTTCAATAATTTCTTAAGCAGGACTATCTGCCCGAGATGATAATGTGCATGTTCGATGGCTCCCTGTAAATTTCTATAATAATGTCCATACTTTTCGTTCTGAAAAACTTGTGTCAAAGTTGACGTTGGCAATACTTCAATCAACTGAGCCAAGTTTTCGACATTTCTCCAAATGGAGTCCAACATTTGATCCCAATCCTTTTGTGCATGGATTGGAGGATGGTCAAAACTGTCTGCATCCTTTGCATTCAAAGGATTTCCTTTCAACACTTCTATTTGAGCTGTCACATAATAACTTACATGATGCATGAGGACTGCTATCGTATTCATATCATTTACTTGCCTGGTAGCTTGAGTCCAGTCCACATCATTTAATACTTCTTTAAAATTCACGCAAGTCCAATTACCACCAAAATATACTTCGCGAAGATGTTTTGAGATCATTTTAGAAATTTCCATACTCAAGAATAAGTTAGATCCTGATAAAAGTTAATTCATAAAAATAAATGCTGGATATACACTTCAGATTGGTTTATACTGGTCCCAACTATCAATTACTAAACATATCTTCTAATTACATTTATTTCCAATTTAAAGAAGCAGCACCCATTTGTTTATCGTTTTGTGCTTATAAATGATCCTTAACAAATACATCCCCTTCGGATATGGGCTCAAATCAATGGTCAATTGTTCTGCAATATTGCTATAACTAAGAATGGGCACTCCGGAATTATTTTCTAGAACCAGGGCCAATGCATTTTGAAGCTTATTGATTTCTATTTTTCCGGAACTAGGATTTGGTATTACCCTAATTTCTGATGACTCCGGAATAAATTCAAAATTTTTTACAAACTTTTGAGATTTCTTAATAAGGATAAACACACCAAATTCTGGAAACGGGGTGGCAGGAATTTGGGTCGAAGCATTCGGATAAATAAAGGACATTCCAGTCATTGGCACATCAATTCTTTTGTTTGCCGGACATACAACTTTAATCGTATCGCTGAAACAATCCAAAACATTTACAAGATAAAAAGTCTCCCCTTCTGACACATTTGCTGCACTTACATCTACATTCACTGTCGATGCGCTATCCCAGTTGTATATGACCAAATGGCTTCGATTGGGGTCAAATCCATTCGGGATAATAAAATATTCCGGCCCTTGCTTGGGTTTCTCCGGAAAGTAATCATTCAATGGAAAATCCGTTTGGGTAAACCCCCATAAATAATAACCATAAACTGCGGGTATTCCTGCCATAATTTTATTTCCTTTTACAGAAGCATCAAAAATGGGCGTATTATTAAAACCCAAACGTGTCTGACAAGTCAGGTAGTTGCTATCCAAAATAAAATTGCGAACCCCATGGTTCAATCCAAATGCGTTCACAGACGGGCGTGGCATATTCGTTCCTGCATAAGTATAATTATGTTTAATGACCGTATTCAACAGGGGATTATTCGAGCCATTAGAAAGTACAAAAAAATTATGCGTCCTAGAATTATTGCCAACGCCACCCAAATTTTCAGAAGCCGCCCCTCCATTAAATAAAATATTTTTTGAATGTCAAAATTTCCAATTGCAGCAGTCGTCGTAGTTTGCCATATTTTAATCCCATTGCCATAGGTATTAAAAATGATATTGTTATGAATCTTCTTCATTCCGAAGGTATCATTTTGCAAATACAATCCATGGCCATGCCCTTCGAGATTTCCATTGTTGTTTAGATTATTCCCGATATGATATATGATGCAACCATAGACATCCGTGTTTTTTGCAGTCTTCCAAACATCTAATCCGTGGCCCGTGTCATAAATAATCATGTTAATGAATTTCATGTTTTCGGCGGTGCAGGTTACCCCGCCACCGATATTCTGATTTCGGCTGACCGACATAGAATTTCGAACTTCTATACCCCAGAACCAGGTATAACTGCAGTTTCCAAAACCTGAATAAAGTGTATACACTATATTTCCATCCAGGATGGCTCTCTCGTTATTGTAATTTCTAAATATGATAGGCGCCTTGTCTGTCCCATTTGTGAAACAACTAAAGGAAGATTGTGAATCAAAAGAATTCAAATACACACCAGCTTTCAACCAAATAGTATCACCCGGCAATACAGCCATCGGGTGATTTAAGGCAAACTGTAAGGTCCATGGCTTTTGAAAACTTCCATCGCCTGAGGTAGAACCGGACGGAGAAACAAAAAAACTTGCAGCCCATAACAAACTACCACTGGAGAAAATAAACAGTATAAAAAAAACTCCTCTCATCATATACTAAATTTAAATTATTAAAAAGCAATTATCCCAAAAGAATTCTCATTATAAAATAGTCTCCAGGTCCATTTAAAGCTGCCAGGTTTCCTATCAAAGATAAATCAATTTTAGGATGAATTGAAAGTGTTAAAACAAAATTAAATACGCAATAAAAGATGGGTCGCTTTGAAATGGCTTTTCAATCTTTGGATAGCCTGCATACCGCTTACAGTATAAGCGCATTTTCATTAAAAGTTTTAGAACTTTAAAATAAAAAAGAAATTAAAATATGCTCTGAGTTTCAGGATATTTTAAAATCCTTTAATCCTGCCGAACGCCCATATTCTTGCCTTCAAAATAATTATATTTGGAATCTCTCGCATCCGTCTCTCCGATGGCATGAGGCAAGACTTCAAAACTTTCCGGGTCTGCACCCTTTATCCTTTTATCTATAAAATAAACATTTTTACGATCCCTATTGTAATTTTCATTTAGAATTTTAAAAGATTCTACATCTGCGTCTGCATGTGGTTTGTCTTGGATGTAAATTTTGTTTTTGTCCCGCGCCACGACCTGTTCTCCTAAAAAATTTTCATTCTCCTGAAATACGTGAAAGGAAGCAGCGTCAGCACCAGACAATGGTTTATTTCTATAAAATATGAATTCACCGTCTGTCAAATATCCGTGCCCCAATAGTCTAAACCGGGCGGAATTCAGGCCTTTTACTTTTTTCCCTTCATAATATACATTTACTTTATCCTTGGCGTAAGGATATTCTAAAATTTCAAAACTTGAATAATCGCAATCTATTTTCGAAAAATGCTTCTTTCCAAACTCGTCTGTTCGAATCAAAAAATGCTGGGTCGCATCAGAAGCGTAATGAAGGTCTCCCAACTGAAAACTAGCCCCGTCTATTCCATCTACTATTTTGTCATATAAGTACACATGATACTGATCGGCATAGACGAAATCATTCAACATGCGAAAACTTACCAGGTCCTTAATGTAAACTTTATCCCCATTGAGAAATAAGTTGGTATCATCTTTTGCATACCCATATCCAAGTGATTGGAAGGCATCCACTGAAGCCACTTGCATGATTTTGGTTCTTATTTTTTTTGAAATAAAATAATCACTGCTGCTTCTGTAGGTATCATACCACAATATAACATTAGCATCCCTGGCATAGTATTCATCAATAAGCTTAAAAGTATTCGCTTCCATTCCGGATATTTCTGTATCCTTGTAATAGACCTTATTACCTTGAATTGTAAAATCTCCGATGTTATTTGTTTTGGATTTAGATTGGCTCTTCGGTTGGCAACTAAAAAATATAAATAAGCCAATAATAATAAGCAAGCAAATTGTAGTAAAAATAGTATTCATGAATTTTATCTATGTAAAGCAAATGTACTTAAATGTACTGTATTAAAGTCGCTTCTGCTACTTACGAAAACTTAAATAATAATTTTTCGCCAAAGATTACATCATCATTATGCAAATTCAAAAAAATAAGCTGGCCATCAGACGATTTACAGTATTTGATAAAATAATCCTACATTTGAAAGATAAAGTGTGAAATTGAAATTTATGAAATTTAAAACGATTGCATTGCTCTTGATGTGGAGCTTATACATCCACGCCCAAATCGTAAAACTGGACTCCTCGAATCTGCCCATTTGTATCATCGACACCCGCGGCCAAACCATAACTAACGAACCCAAAATCCTGGCACACATGAAGATCATTGATAATGGGCCAGGAGAAATAAACAGAATCAAAGATTTCAAATTCAATTACAATAATTTCATTGCGATTGAGATCCGGGGAAACAGTTCCCAATTCTATCCACAAAAACAATATGGCATTGAATTGCGCGACAGCACCAATGGAGATGATATCGATGCTTCTATAATGGGCATGCCCGCCGAAGAAGATTGGATCCTGTATGCGCCTTATAATGACATTAGTATGTTGAGAAATGTATTGACGTACCATTTATGGAACAACATGGGGCATTGGGGTCCTCGAACCCGATTTTGTGAAGTTATACTCAACAACGAATATGTAGGAGTCTATATCATGATGGAGTCGATCAAAAGAGGCGCTGACCGGGTAGATATCGCAAAGCTCACAACTGAAGATACAACAGGTCGGGACCTGACCGGAGGTTATATCATGAAGATCGATAAGAAAAACAATGCCGCAGATTTGAGTTTTATTTCTAAAGTCAAGTCAACGACCAATTCAGATATCAATTGGTTATTTCACTATCCGGAAGCGGATGATATCAAACTTAAACAACAAAATTACATTCGCAGTTTTATTGATACCTTAGAATTGTCGATTTCATCTACAGGATTTGCAGATCCTAAAAACGGATATCGAAAATATTTAAGTGTAAATTCCTTCATCGATTATTTTATATTGACTGAACTCTCCCGCAATATCGATGCCTACAAAGCCAGCAGTTTTTTCTATAAGGAAAAACTGGAAGCCGATGGCAGTAAAGGACAGTTAAAAGCAGGCCCGGTTTGGGATTATAATTTCGCATTTGGCAATGCCAGCTTTTGCTCGGGAGCCCAAACCACGGGATGGATGTACGACGGATGTGTTCCAGCAACATTGCCTACTCCAATCATGTGGAGAAGATTGCTTCAGGACAGCAACTATGCCAATGCTTTAAAATGCCGGTATCTAGAATTGCGCAAAACAATTATGGACACAAATTATCTTTTTCAATATCTCAACCGATATGCATTTGATACCCTTGATATTCCACAAAAAAGACATTTTACCAAATGGAAAATCCTTGGAACAAATCCCGGTGGATTTAATGCATACATAGCCAGTTCTTATAACGATGAAATGAACCTGTTTAAAACATGGATACGCAATAGACTCAACTGGATGGATGCAAATTTAATCGGTAGATGCATTCCACCACCTCCTATTGCTAAAATAGAGATTCCGCTCGACCCGGAATGTTTTACAGGTGTAAGGCCCATGCTTACAAAAACACAAGCCTTTCATACTTCGCCTTTTAACTATGCTGGTGCAGAATCTGTGAACAGCTTTCCACAAAATATTTTGCGTTGGGTCTTGGTTGAATTGCGCGATGGCAATGATTCCACATTAATAATTGAAAGACGGGCTGCGCTGCTGAGATCCGACAGCGTTTTGGTAGATACCAATTTTAATGTCGGCGTATTATTTCCAAAGTCAATTCCAAATTTATCGTATTATCTCGTCGTTCGTTATGATGCATTGTCTTTTTTGATGAGTAAAGAAAAAATTGCTTTACCCAACGACAATGATTATAATCTAAACCGAAATCATCGGGTCATACAAGTAGCACAAAATAGTCCTATAATTCTTATAAATGATTGGATTGGAATAGACAGTTTCCAAATTTGCGCTGGGGACAGCCTGGTATTACACGATTCCTATTTATCGAATTTGGGATATCCTCTATATGGACTCCAACTGAATAGCAGTTGGGGAAATAGTACATTGTACCAAAATCACAATTTATTGTTGAAATTCACAAATCCAGGATCGTTTAACATCAGGATTGATTTAAATTGTGCTTTACAAACGATCGTTAGTAATGTCTTTTCTGTCCAGGTAAATCCTTTGCCCCAGGTTCACATTTCCGGACCCTTCGGCATTTGTCCGAATGACAGCATTGTGTTGAGCTCAAATTCTTCAGACAGGCATTTGTGGAATACCGGCGACAGCACATCTTCGATACAAGTGACTGCTTCCGGCCAATACAGCTTAAAAATTACCAATGAATTCGGATGCACAGCAAGCCAATCCAAGGAAATTGTTCAACATCAAGAAATTCAAGGAAAAATTGGCACAGAACCCGGAGCTTTAGGACAAACTTGTAAATTCTATTTCATTCCTTCAGACCCTGCTCAAATCTATACGTATCTGTGGAGTACAGGTAGTCAATCGGATACACTTGAAACTCTTGAAAAATTGGTAACTCTTGAAGTGACGGATAGCAACGGTTGCAAGAAACTATTTGAAGTGATTTGCAGTCCTGTAGGCATTTCAGACCTTCATTCAAATAAAGTACGCATATCGCCGAATCCCAATTCCGGTACATTCGAGATTAGCAGTGAGCATTCTATAAAATCCCTGATGTTCTATTCCGGTACAGGGGCATTGGTCTATTCGTTTTACCGAAATGTTGGAATTCCTGAAACAAAAACGATTCAAATTGAACATTTGCCTAAAGGAGTTTATTTTGGAAACTTGTTTTCCGATTCGAGAGGATATGTATTTAAGGTTATCGTCGATTAATGATTCAACATTTCGATTTGTTTCCCGCAGATCTGCGCAAATCTGCGGGAAACACACGGATGTCGATCCAAATCGCAATTTAATTCCTCCAACCAAGCCTTTCCAATTGCCCTGAAACACAGTTTTACATTTATGTTACATCCTTTTACATCAAAAAATGAGCTTAAAATGGAATGGCCAGTAATTTTACCCCTTCATCTAAAACACTTAATATGTTATCAAACTTCGTATTTGCACTTTTAATGCTGATTCAAACAACGAGCCCTGCCACTATTCTACATGAACCTAAATGTTCACCTGTAGCCTCAAATCTGGTATTTCAATCTGCAGATGGTGGATTGACATGGCAGGATGTAAGTAGTGGACTCCCTCATAAATTGGAAGTCACAAACATCATAGCAGATGGTGAAGAGCTCATTCTAAGTTCCGCCAATGGCATTTATAGGAGTCCAGTAAAATTAAAAAGCCCTATGTGGAAGAAAGATGTATTCCTGAATGATAAAATTTCAGGTGTATTTTCCGGCCGTTCAGGACGTTTTGCCCGCAATTTTGATAATGGCTTTTATAGAGAAGTTCAGAATACCGGAACCTGGCTGCCCATTTTTAAAAATTTAAATGGAGTTTGGAAATGGGCTGTGCTTGAATGCCCAAATGAGCATATTCTCTTAGGCACCGACCATGGAATCTACAAATCTTCAAACCACGGGCAAAGCTGGAATCTGGCATTAGGCGATGAAAAAGTTTTTGAACTTGTTCAAAAAGATAAAGTTATTCTGGCCAACTCAACGAATGGCATACTCCGTTCGACAGACTCCGGTGAGACCTGGAATTGGGTGCTTCGCGAAAATAATATGTTTCGGAATATCGGAGTTATCGGCGAGCAATTGTATGCAATTACCAACGAAGATGAAGCCTCTAAAGATAAGAATTCAAATCAAAAAGGGATGGCCAATAAATTGCTGATTTCATCTGATCATGGACAAAGCTGGAAGAGAATTGATTCAGGATTGGAAGTCGGTAGATACGTTTACTTGAATTTAGACAAAACCTCTTCTAACTTTATTAACGATTTAACACAAGTTGGAAATTTTATGGTTTGCAGTATAGATTCGGGTATCTTCCGCTCGGCAGATGGAGGCAAAACCTGGGAACGCGTGTTGACCACCAAAGAAAATCACATCTTCAACTTTTCATCAACCGGCCATATGATCTATGCCGTCAAAGCAAACAGAGGATGCTAAAAAAATAGGTGTATTTTTGAAGGATGTTTCAGAATGACCCCCTCATAAAATTGCGACAACTTATCCTTGTCGCAATTTCTATTTTACCAGGATATGAATTAATAGCTGGGTCAACGATTACAGCAGCAGTTTCAACTGAAAACATCAACCTTGCCTTAAGACGCACAGCAGATGGCCTTTTGAGAGCTTCCGGAGACAGCACCAGCCGCATACCTTCGGTTGAACAAATCAAAGAGGGCGTTTGGCAAGTTAGACTTGAACGCGATTTCAGATATGAACAATTGCCCTTTATTCTCCAAACTTCACTAGATTTATATGGCATTCAACAAGCTTATCAGGTAAGCATTCGCAATTGCGAAGATTCAAAAATTGAACTTGGTTATCATCAATATGATTTTCTAAATACCAATCAAGTTCCTTGTCAGGGTCGCGAATTGCCCAAAGCCTGCAGATATATTGAAATCAGTTTTCTGGAAGCAACTCAACTACAGCAAACCCATTCATCGAAATTGACTTGGATCCTTTTTGCATTAGTGGGTCTGGTGAGTTTTTGGATATATAAAAAAAATAAAAATGATCATAAAGTAATTACATCTATCGAAGAAGTTGAGTGCTTGGAATTTGGAAATTTAAAATTAGACGCTGAAAATCAGATCTTGTATTGTGCTGACGATAGGCAGACACTCACTTTCCGGGAAACCAAATTGCTCAAATTGCTAATAAATCATCAAAATCAAATATTGGAGAGAGATCAACTGCTCCGGGAAGTATGGGCTGATGAAGGGATTTTGGTAGGTCGGAGTTTGGATGTTTTTGTGTCGAGGTTGCGCAAAAAAATAGCGGTCGATACTTCTGTTGCCATTGCTGCAATACACGGCGTCGGTTACCGCCTCGAAATTAAAAAGTAAGCACTGTATTTACTTGCCGTAGCTTACTCCATTATTCATTGTTTGCTTTTAATAGTTGGTGTCTTTCATTAAATATCCTGAGCAGAATCAGGATTACCAATAATGGGAAAATCCATATCATTTTACTGCCGAGTCGGTCAATAGCATTGGCAAAGGTGCCGCAAGCCCATGCATTTATAAAAACAGCAGATACTAAATATAATTTGATCTTGTTTAAGCTGTTCTCTTTTAAAATGATAAAAAATATCAAACACACTAATGAAATACATACGATCGCAAGCTGTAAATGATTAAACCAAGTCATAAACCCTAATTCATCTTTGTTTTGCTTAGAACTTGCATACGAATGCAATTCTGAGGGTACATATTTCTGAATTCTTTGATAGAGAACTGTTTCTTCCGTATAGGGTTTATTCCCATCGCCAATCTGAAATTGTGTCAATTGATCCATGGTGGCCAGGACCGATGCATAGATATGTTCTATGATATATTTGCGTTGGGTAAACGTATTCCAGATAATAGAATTGAACTCTTCTTTACTATCCCCCCAAGTACCCAGCTTATACAATGGACTGGTTTCGTCCCAAACAAATTGCCAGGCCTTTTCAGGTAATGAATCTTTATAGGCACACAATTGATATGTCTTAAATTTACAATTTTCATCCAGATATTTTTCAATAATACCATGTTCAACAAATGCACCCATCAAAAATACATGCTTTGACTTTGAAAGCGCTGAGCCCATAGTCAACAAAGAAGCTACCGTCAGCAAGCCTAAGTACAGAATAGATTTATATTTAAAATGGAATGGTTGCAGAAATTTTTTGAACAGGAACAATATCGGCAAGTAAACAAAAATGATGGTGACATGGGACATGTGCATTGCACAGGAAATCAAAAATATAAAATAGAGAAAGTAACGCTTCTTCCGGGATGCATCGTCCTCCAATAATAATACTATGGACAAAAACATAATAGCCGTAAAAATATCCGGCATGATTTGACTTGCCGTCCACGATACACTTGAAAACAAAGAAAGAAATATACAAATTACAAACCCAAGTATAGGATACAAGCTATTGTTTAGTAAAACATGTTTCGTCAACTGTATCACCAGAAAAGCCAGAATTCCGGATTGTGCGAGTAGTACGGTCCACAAAGAATAACCATTGAAACTAAAAAACCGAATAAACAGTCCATAGGTGATAGGCCTGTCAAAAGGCGTTTCCAATTCGAAGCCGGAAGCCAAATACGTGGAAGTATCTGAATACACCAGTGGATATCCATTTATGAAAGCAGGAATCAGTAATGCCAAGGCAGCACCTAGATAACTAATTACTCTAACAAATTTATCACGTATCATTTCTGATTCTGAACCAGATGCAAATCTATAAAATTCATACTACTCAAAGCTCTCCCATAAATGGATTCTCATACTTAAACACAACCCACGCTCAGCTAAATTCATTGTGAAGACTATTCATCACATTTATTGCTTTGCCGACACGACCCTTGCATTCTTTCGACTCAAATCTGAAACGTTGGCGTGGCGATTTTAAATAATTAATTTAGTTAAAATTTAAAAGAATCTAGATTTTCCTTGAAAATTCATTTGATTTGAGTATAATCCTGATTATCTTTGGTAGCCAGCGCATTTGACATTAGTGAAATTGTTAACCTGGCAAATGTTTTTTATTTACTTGACCCATCATTTTTAAACATGAAAAAGAACATTACACTGCTCGTATTTGCATTCCTTGCAACGACAAGTATTCAAGTGATTTATGGACAAAGTTGGGAGAAGTTAGCGGGACCTGTAGGCGCTTCTGTCGCAACTTCTATCATAACCCGTGATAAAGGAGAAATTTATTGCTTTTCCGCTTCGGGGAAAATGTTTTTTTCAACAGACCGAGGCAAGAACTGGATGAGAAGAGATCTTGGTTTGCCTGGTACAAAGGCAGCTTCCAATGCTACTCTTAAAGAATCAGCTATTGGTGAGGTCTTTTTAGCTGATGATAAGGATATCTATCGGTGGGATTCTTTAGCGAATACCTGGCTTAAAATAACAAGTGCATTAGCTGCTATTGAAGATTATAATTTTTCACCGGATGGCCGAACACTTTATTATGGGGGCACCCGTGATTTTTATATTTTTAATATTTTAACGGGCTCATCAAACCGTCAAACCTGGTGGACTCATAGCCTTGAATCTTTATGCTTAGGCAATCACCAAAATTTTGTACGCAGAACATTAGGCGCTTCAGGTGAAATCTGGAAATTTAATGACGACGGCTCTAATCTTCGAAAAATTTCAGATACGCGATGTTGCAGGAACCTGCTTTATCACCTTCCATCCAATACTTTATTTGACTACGATAATGATTTTTTTGTTTCAAAAGATTTTGGAAACACTTGGACCAAAAGAAACATAGACCCGAATATATATATTACCAAGATAATCCCATTGAAAGACGGTACATTACTTGGAATAGGCCGTTATGTTTATCGCTCCGGTGACGGAGGTATCAATTGGACCAAAGATCCTAGTTTCAATCTTGAGGAATTGGAATCCATTTATTATCGGACTAAATTTTCCATAGCAGATGATGATGCCATATTATTTGATAACGGTTCCAATGCATATTACCTTGATGCCTCTGGTAATATGTATGAGATGGAATTGCCGCTGGTTGAGCCAAACATAAACAACGTCCAACAAATTGGACAAAATCAAATTTTGTGCCGCAGTCAAAACAATTACCAGTTATCCTCAGATGGAGGACAATATTGGCAAAAATTACACTTAGACCTAAATAGAGAATTGCATTTATGGGAGGATGGTACATTAATGTATGCTACTTCTGACAGTTTGTATTTTAGTGAGGATTTATTTAAAACATTTATGCAAAACCTTTACCTGATTTTTTTTAGATAATATATATAAGAATAGTCAAGGACATCTCATTTTCATTTCACTTGATAAATCATTAATTTCTTATGACAAAGGCGATAACTGGAATATCATAGAAGGTACATTTGGTGTTACTACAAGCTATGGCTTGAAGTTGTCCAGACAAAATATTTTATATGGTACTCAATTTACGGATTCGATGCATTATTCCTTTGACTATGGGATCTCATGGAATAAGTTCTACGCAAAAGGAATTGATGATTTGTATGGAATAACATTGACCCAAAATAATGTGTTCTGGTGGTATGCTTATGATGACAATTTTGATTATCACCTGATGTATTCTATCGATTATGGAGCTACAACACATAAATATGAACCCGCCGAAAATGAAACTGTTTTGTACATTGATGAATTTGAAAATATTTATACCCAATCAGGAGTAAACACATCAAACATAAAAGTAACTAATGTACTAACAAATGAGACCCGTGAAATTAGTCTTGACGGAGTCCAATGGATAGACAACAGCAGAGTTAATTTGTATCGGGGCGACAACGACACTTTATATGCTTCCATTAACCATTCCCCTCTGTATAAGTATACCGGTAAAATGGATGCTGCAAACGGTCTCATCTCCGGTAATGTTCTGCAAGATGAACAATTGAATTGTTTCAGGGATAGTTTTGAAAATAAAACCGGAAACTTTCAAATAGTCCTTAAAGGAAATAATCGGTCGGTCATTTTACCTGTCGATCCAACGGGAGAATTTAAATCGTATGTCTCCTATGGCACTTATGACATGCAGCTCCAAAGTCCATCGTTGATTTGGTCGCCTTGCAATTTTCCTCAACAAATAAGCATTCAGCCCAATCAAAGCAACGACTACCGCGATTTGTTGGTCCAACCTTTAGAACAATGCGCAGATCTTTTTTCAAGTTTGGTGATGGGTCGTTTGAGACGATGTTTTGATAACAATTGGGCCACGCTCAAAATACGCAACGAAGGTTCTATAGCTGCTCAAAATACCAAAATCACGATCGTTCTCGATCCTTATTTTGAAAACATCCAAGCCTCAGTAAATCCAACATCTGTAATTGGAAACGAATGGACCTTCACTATCCCGGAACTAAAATCAGGTAAATCGGCCGTATTCAATTTTCAATTTAAAATATCCTGTACAGCAAGCCTGGGCCAGGAACATTGTATAAATTACTCAATCGACAACCCTCAGGAATGCATGCGTTTTCTACCTATCGGAGACAGTATTTGGGTTTGTGATGAAAACGTGGGTGCATTTGATCCCAATGATAAAACGGCTTTCGTTGGCGGTTCATCAGAAGATCACTTTCATAGCTCCGATACGTTGCTGCAATATCTCATACGATTCCAAAACACAGGAACGGATACTGCATTTAACATCCGCATTGAAGATAAACTTGATTACGCTCTCGATTGGTCTACATTTCTTCCTGTCGACGCCAGCCATCCCTACAGCTTCAAATTGGAAGAAAGCGGAAAACTGGAACTCTTCTTTAAAGACATCCTACTGCCCGACAGCAACCTCAACGAATCACTTTCACATGGCTATTTCCTATACAGTATCCGACCCAAACCCAACTTAAAAGTTGGAACGCTCGTTCACAATACTGCCGGAATCTATTTTGATTACAATGAACCAGTACTGACCAATGTAGCCTTACTTCGTTTGAAACAAACTACCGGAGTACGAGACCCTCAATCAAATAACAAACGTATGTTAGTTTCTGTACCCAATCCTGCCAGAAATTATGCAGACATTTACATTCCGGAGGAATGGCAGTATCATCGACTCACTGGATCCCTGATCTCTTCGGATGGTCGTCATTTACAAAACTATCATTGGACCGGAAACTTATTCAGATTAGATCGAAAGGATCTTCCATCTGGTTTATATTACTTGCTATTAAGAGACGAAAATGGAAGCACAGCTTATGCAAAAATTGTGTTTGAATAAAATGAGTTGATTGATGTTAGTTGTCCCGACATGAAGATGCCTCTTATTAACAAAGACTTTCTGATGTCGGGAGATGTTAGTGTGTTAGTTGTAGATGTTGGGTGATAGATGTTGGGTGTTTGTTGTTGGAATATTCTACTAACAAACGTTTGTTATATATCGATATTATAATTACGTCAGCCGGCTTCAGCCGGTTCAACAGCACTGATCAATAAAATGATCATTTGGAATCAAATCAAAAGCAAATGCTCATTTTTAAATCCTGCTATCAATAGGAATGGGTTTCAACCCATTCCGTAACGATAGAAAGTTCATTGTCGTCCGTATAGACAATTATGCCAGAAACAAAATAAATCAATTCATCATCCGACTTGAAAAAAGAGTTTCCCAAACACTCGAGCAGAGTCAAAGACTCTGCTCGGCCACTGCTATTAAAAAATTAAAACATTTTTAAAAGAACCATGAATTACTCCCCTCTCCGCTTCGTGGAGAGTGGTCGGGGGTGAGGTGAGGTGAACGCATTTACATTTTCAAAAATCGCTTCGTAACAATTCCCCCATTTGTATATAAATTTAAAAAATACACCCCTGTCTTTAACTGACTTATATCTAAAATAAGAACCTGTTGATCAAAAACTCCTTTCATACATTCGACTCCCTGTATATTTGTAAGCTGATAAGCGCGCGGAATATTTAAGGATTCACCCATTTCAATATATAATCTGTCACGACCCGGATTTGGAAAAATTCGAATGAGTCGTTCAGCTTTTTCATTTCTTGTCCCTGAAAGTATTTTGATACCCACATCCTCCGTTATTTGAAAGAATAAATTGGAGTTAAGACTCATATAATGTTCAATCTTTCCCGAAGACCAGATTACCACGAGGCTATCTATTTTTGGGGCATCTCCCAATCCAAAATGAACCCGCAGATCATTTTGCCCCTGAAAAGTATTTTGTGCATTTATTTCACGCATTTGCCAGACGGGAATTCCGTTAATGCTGACTTTGGCTTTTACTATAGTGCCAATAGCAGATTGGTTTGAAGTCGTACCCACAAGTTTAAAATTTACAAAATTGCGATTCCCAGCGACCGTATCATTGATGTATAATCCTACAGATCTTGTATGCCCATTATTGCCAAGTCCATTTGTAAAAATATCCAGATCACCATCGTTATCAAAATCAGCATTGCTGATACTGCCGATGGCTGTTGATGTCGAAAATCCACTCGTTAAAAAAGAAAAAGACATATTCCCGTTATTGCGATAATAACGTGCGGGCTGGTTGTCATTGGTGATGATGACATCCAAATCTCCATCGTTGTCGTAATCGCCCCAACAATTTGAAATATTCGTTGTGGCATTCGTAAAAGGCGTTTGAATGGACGCATACACACCGCTGTTGTTTTGATATAATCGCGTTTGAGTGCTGTAATAATTGGTCAAACACAAATCCAAATCTCCATCATTGTCGCAATCTATAAAATTATAACATTGGCCATCCTGATCCTGACTTGCAAATAATTCTGAAGTCATGAGCACAAGCGAATCCAGGCCCGTCTCTATTTTCAGATTTTTATAACAGAAATCTTTTAATGGCGTTCCCGATACCGGACCGCTGGCCATAAATAAATCCATGTCTCCATCCAAATCATAATCACTCCAGTAAGGGTTGGTATAAGGATAAAAAACACTCGTTAGTGGATACAGGTTTAGGCTCAAAGGATTAAATACCGGTGACTGTTGCCTGTAAAATTTACAAGTTGAATTTGGAGCCGGAGCATGGTATCCAAATGCATGTGCAAATATAAAATCCAGCAAACGATCTTCATTCGCATCGCCAATAGCTACAGCCCAACTTCCATACAATCCAAAATTCGGAATCCTGCTGGTAGAATCTGCAAAACTTCCATCCCCATTATTAAAAAAAAATTTGGAGGGCACACCGGCTAATATGATATCGTTATCGCCATCATTATCAAGATCGGCGCTGCTGCTGCCGAAAACACCATTGCGGATCATAAAAGGCAAAGAAACCGTTTGTCTGAAAGTACCATCGCCATTGTTCAGAAACAAGGTCTGCGGAGCAACATACAAATCGACAAATGCATCTCCATTGAGGTCAATAAATGAGCAACCTACATAGTTGAAAATAGTTGTAAAGCTACTTGTTGCATTCATTGGATTTTTATCTAAAATCCAGCCGCCTTGAGCATGGAGTACGGGACTACAATATAAAAGCATCAGTATCATTCTAAGCGTTGGCATACTTACTTCGTTTTTAACTAATTGACCAAATAGAGTTTGGGAGTATAGTGCTCCGATTCAAATGAACGATTGAAATAGAATGAATGTGAATGCGATAATGTGAATGAGGGTAGATTTAACATTTGGGCATCCGTGGGGTTTTCCGCAGATTGCGCAGATAATGCGCAGATTTTAAGCAGAAAATGTATCTGCAAGATTTGCGGAAAAAGATCCACATGTCACATCAATAACCAAATTTGACCTATGGCAGGAATGCCCAGGCGACAGAAGTTTATTTATTTAGTAGATATCACCAAACCAAAACCCGGAGCATTCAATTTTTTCATGACTGCACTTTTGAATCCTGCATTTGTAGCGAATTCTTGAATTTCATCAAATGAATAGGTATTGCCACCAGCCTGGTGCAAAAGATTGAGGGCCATGTAGGATGTCGTGGCTTTTGCTAATTGTGAGCTGCCACCTATACCCTTGATTTGGTCTAAAATTACAAAAATCCCCCCGGGATTTAAAAGCTGATATGCTTTTTGGGCAAGATGCAGGTTCTCGCTGACATTAAGCCCATGTATAATATTGAAAGCAAGAATGACATCATTTTCTGGTGGGAGTACATCTTTCATAAAATCTGCAGCAATAAAAGAAACGCGACTTGAAACGCTGCTTTTACCAATACATTCTTGTGCATACTTTGCTACAGGTGGCAAGTCAACAATCTTCGCCTGCAAATTTGCATTCCGATTACAAAGTTCTATGCTGTACAACCCATGCGATCCACCCAGATCTAAAATTTGTTTATACTGTTTTTGAATGGGTATTTTCCCGCAGACTTCTTTATAATTCGTGCTGGAGATATCGATCATGGCCCGAGAAAATAATTCCCATTCATGCGCTGACATTTCTTCCAGCATGGATGATTGAGGCCGCTTACCTAAACGAATCGTTTCATCCAAATTTAAATAACCCCTGTATAAATGGTCACAAAACAGAATAAAATATCTGAAATTATTCGGGGAATGCGGGGACAAATTTTTAAATCCTCTTTTCGTAAAAGCATATGTGTTGTTATTTTTAACAACATAACCCAACGCATCCAAACAATTTAAGATGATCTCTGCTCCATTCCGACTTACTTTAGCTCCTGTTGCAATGTCATCAATAGATAAATAATCCATCGAAAGCTGATCGGCAATTTTTAATTTAATGGCTGTTCCCAATGCAAAACCAAGCCCCACAGACGAAGCTGCATCTGCAAAGGGATGCGGTATAATATCATTTGCCAATAATAATTTCTCAATAATTGAAAATTTGTAAATCATGTTCAAAAATTAAATGAATGCTAAAGGGCAAATTTAGATTTATACATGTGAATAAAAATTGTACAAATCAGACATTTTTTCTTAAAGAAAGATATGTCCGGGTATTCCCTTGATAGCCTGCTTATAATTTTTTGGACTGATGTTTGCGAATGATTTAAATTCTGTCATAAAATGCGATTGATCGTAATAGCCCGCCTGCGTTCCTACCTGGGTTAAAGTATTTTGTGTTTTGTGAACGAGCTTTAATGCACACAAATATTTTTGATATTTGAGATAAGTGGCCGGATTCATTCCAAACCATTCCAAACAAAATCGATGCATTTGCCGATCAGAAAGAAAACATTTCTTACTCAGATCTGCCACCTTTACATCTTTTATCTGACAGGCATTTTGCAAAGTATATAATCTCTCCTGATATTTATGGCCTTCCAAGTTTGAAACCCTTTTACGAATCCATTTCAAAATAGTTTGAACCTGGTCTCCGAAATTAGTTTTGCTGTGTAATTCGGATGCCATTGAATTCAAAGTACGATCAATCAGTGCACTTTCATAAACTTTGTTGTTAAAATCATTTGCTGGTATATCAAACAAAAGTTTCAAGCCTATATCATTTAGTTGAATTCCAAGAAATTCCTGCCGCCCTTTTTTGATCAACTTAAAAGGTTTTAAGTTGATTCCGTTGATAAAGCTGTCCGGTAAAGTAATTCCAATATTATTTAGAGAACTTTGGTAAATTACATGATTTGAAAAATTAAAAATGATTTCCGCGGTACCTTTGGGAAGGATGAGCTCAGTTCGTTCATCTGCATGATCATCTGAAAGTTTCCAAATACATTTAATAATCTGGCTTTCAATATTTCCTTTTGGTTCGTAATATTGGGTTTCCGGAATCATCCTGAAATATATTTACTTCTGTTTTTAAAGAGCATTAAATGTATTCAATACCCAACCACTCCCCCATCCGGGCTGGATGAATCAGCTGCACCTGTATAGATCTTGTACTCCGGATCATATAAGATCCCCATTAGCGAACCCAGGTTATCGACCGCGCGCAAACGATGGCCCATTTTTTCAAGTTGTATTCTCGTATCGGGTGACATCAAATGTTTTTCGTAGGTCAATACATCCGGCAACCATTGATGATGGATTTTCATCGCTTCAATGGCTTTGTCGATCGGCATTTTATAAGCAAGCACACACAATACAGTTTGAAATACGGTATTGATGATGGTTCTTCCACCCGGTGAACCAATAATTAAGTAAGGTTTTCCATCTTTAGCAACGATGGCTGGGGTCATACTCGAAAGCATTCTTTTTTCCGGTGCTATGAGATTGGCCAGGGTTCCAATTTGCCCGGAAGTATTCGTGACGCCGGCTTCCGGATTGAAGTCGCCCATTTCATTATTAAATATGAATCCTAATTTTTCTGAACCTAAACCGGATCCGTAAGAATATTCCAATGTATAGGTTAGCGCTACAGCATTGCCATCTTTGTCAACTACTGAAAAATGCGTGGTGTTATCGCCTTCATAAATCTGCCCGAAGCGAGCTGAATCGCTGATGGACGCTTTTTCCATATCTAAATTTGCCAAGCGACTCTTTGCATAATCTTTTGAAATTAATTTTTCAATTGGCAGATCAGTATTATAATCTGGATCGCCTAGAAAAGCCGCCCGGTCGGCAAAAGAACGTCGCATGATTTCTGCTAACGAATGTACGTATCCAGCAGAATTAAATGCAAAGGTATCGAGTCTTGCTACTTCCACCATATTCAACATTCCGATTAATCCAATTCCACCTGAACTCGGAGGCGGTATGGAATAAATATCAAAACCCCGGTATGTTCCATGAATCGCTTGTCGCTCAATGGCTTTATACTTTTGAAGATCCTTTATGGTGATGAGGCCGCCATTCCATTCCATAAATTGGGCAATTTCCTGAGCCACCGGTCCGCTATAAAATCCATCATGTCCCTTGTCGCGAATGAGCGTTAAGGTATTGGCAAGGGCTGGTTGTTTCCATAGATCTCCAGGCTTTGTGACTTCATCTTTGCCATTTTTAAAATAGTTTCTCATAAATGGAATAGAAGCCCGCGATTTCACGATTTGTTTGGCTGCTTTGTACAATCCCCAACTCATCGCAATGCCATTCTTCGCCAGATTGATGGCTGGCTGCAGCAATTCTTTCCAAGGCAAGCGACCATATTTGGAATGTGCGAGATATAGTCCGGCAACGGTACCGGGTACTCCCACTGCCCGAATGCTGTTATGGTGTTCATCTTTCATGACTTTCCCATCTCGATCAATAAACATTTTAGAATTGGAAGCGAGCGGAGCTTTCTCGCGAAAGTCGATGGTACTAACGGCACCCTTATCATTCATAAAAACTAAAAAACCACCACCGCCAATATTTCCTGCTTCCGGGTGTATTACGGCCAATGCAAAAGCGGTAGCTACACTGGCATCAATTGCATTGCCACCCCGTTTCAGGATATCTACACCAATTTGTGATGCGAGGCTATTAGATGAAACCACCATCCCGTGTTCCGCTAAAGTCTGAGCTTGGAGCTCAGCTGTGGTAAAACAAATCCAAACAAAATTAAATCCGAAGAAGAACCATGTATTAGATAGGCTTAGTTGTTTCATGAGTTGATTTAAGCGACAAACTTAATAACTATCTCATTTCAATCTTTCCAAAACACCTTTTCGTTTCACTATATTTTTATAGTCCCATTGAATATTTCTCGATTTATCCAACCATCTGGTCAATGCTTCAATATCAATTTGCTCCACAGAGGTATATCGCTTTTCTGCTGCTTTAAAACTACCTTCATTTTTTAAATCAGTTTCTTCGAAAGATTGTCCGCTCCAAAACAAGAGTCGTACGCAGTTTTTGAGTTTATCATAACCTACTATGGGATTTCCATCCAAAAACCAAACCGGATGCGCATGCCAGACCTTGGACTCCGCATCTGGTAGTGCCGCATCTATTTCTTGTGCAAGTGTTTCGCAAATTGCCCGGTCACCGGGTAATTGTCTTTCATGATATGCCTGAATTTCTGAGTTCATAATTTCAAGAGAGCTAAAAGCCTAATGCTTAAAGACGAAAGATTGAGTGTTTAAAGTTCTGTAAAGATATGCTTTGTTTTACTTTTTAATAATGCCGGGATCAATAATTTGGAATGGATTGGATTGGAAGGAATGGGTTGAAACCCATTCCTATTGATGACAAGTGTTTAATTAAAGTTTTTTTTTGTTTCCATATATTCATTCTTTTCATCATGGCAATTTATCCGGATGAATTCTGCTAACGTTGATGGACATTCCGATTTATTGCAAATGATAATTATGAAAATAATATGTTACTGTTGTAACCAACGAACGTTTGTTAGTATTGGTTTGTGTGGGATGGGATGTTTGGTATGGATTTTACGGAATGGATTTACGGAATGGGTTGAAACCCATTCCTATTGATGACAGGTATTAAATTAAAGCTTTTTTTTGATTCATTTCCTTATGTTCATTTTTTGATCGGGATCCTTATCCGGCTGAAGCCGGCTGACGTAAATGGGCATTATGATTTATTGCAAATGATAATTATGAAAATAATATGTTACTGTTTTAACCAACGAACGTTTGTTAGTATTGGTTTGTGTGGATTGCTGAATGGAATAACCGGAATGAATTATACGGAATGGGTTGAAACCCATTCCTATTGATATCAAGTGTTTAATGAAAGCATTTTTTTGATCCGTTTTCCTATATTCATTTTTTTGATCAGCCAAACTTATCCGGCTGAAGCCGGCAAACGTATTGTCTGTAAGGCTAAAAACCAAATTCTATCATCCATCAAGTAAAATCTATTCCTCATAGGTCCTGGGAACCTTTGGATCCGTAATGATCACATAATCTCCTAAATATTTCAATGAACTCCAATCCATATTGGGAAAGGAATCATCAGGTCCGGCTGAGATCACCAAAGGTTTTAATTTAGAATTGTATTTTTTGAGTTGCGTGACGACTGCAAAATGTTCATCGCTGTGAAAGCGGCCATTGACATGCATCACAAATTTTTCTTTGTTTTTCTTAAGGTATTTGAATATGGAGTAAGCCATGGTTGCATCCCAAAGTGATTGTCCCATGATCAGATTAAATCCGCCCATGTTCATCGCCGGTATCGGCATTTTAACAGCGGTATCTTTTTTAGTCGTGTCGGCAACGGTAGTTGGCGCCGGACTATGGGCAGTGAGGTTAATGAGTTTTTCATAATATTTTCCGGAAGCGGTATCATAGGGCAAGGGTGCAAAATTCTTTTTGGATACTTCCGGCAAATCCATTAATGCTTTTTGACCTTTCCGACCTGCGAGATTAGTGTATCGGCTGGGGGCATTTGCACAAATCACATCCAATTTTTTTGCTTTTGCAAACTCAATCATGGGTTTGTAGTCCCGGTAATTGCTCCATACGCGGGCATCTTTTGTGAAATTCTTTTCACGGATACTTCCCATTAAATATTCATTCATCACCGGCTGTACATCTCTGTCAAACATTTCCAAAGAAAGTGCGAGGCGCTGTGGGTATTTATCATACAGCAATTCCAACAATTTAATTTGCAAATAATGCGCTACCGAATCATTGTGCTCTTCCCCAAAAATGACGACATCATAATTTTTCGCGTCTGCTGCCAGTTCCTGAAGACTGATCTCCCTCCCGGTTTTAGTGGCGTATATTTTATAATTTAAATCGGATAATTGCCCGAATGCATGCATGCATTGAAATAATACAAAGCCCAACAAAAAAAACCTGTTTACATTCATTCCTATTATTTTTTGAATCCTCCAAATCACATTAATCTTGTTTATCCCGACCATCTTAAAAATGTTTTCAAACCTGTTTACCCCGGTCCGCTTTAAGCTTTTAGCTTTTAGCTTTTAGCTTTAGGCTTCTTCCCAATCAGCGAAGCCATAATACTGATCACCAAAATAGCCAGCACTACCATTAACGCAACTTCGATGGGCAATTTATAAATATCTGCCAATACCATTTTGAGACCAATAAAAATGAGAATAGCCGCCAGTCCAATGTGTAAAAATCGAAACAATCCCATCATACCCGCCAGCGAAAAATATAAGGAGCGTAATCCAAGAATGGCAAATACATTGGAAGTAAATACGATAAAAGGATCTGTAGTGATGGCCAAAATCGCAGGGATCGAATCTACTGCAAAAATTAAATCTGTGATTTCAACAAACACCAGAACGATAAACAGAGGGGTTGCTATGAGGATGCCCTGTCTGTTGATAAAAAACTTGTCTTTATAAAAACCCTTGGTGACCGGAAATACTTTTTTAATTCCTTTGATGATGACATTTCTTTCGGGATGTACTTCCTGATCGGATTGAAACAACATTCGAACACCTGTGAAGATGATAAAAGCACCAAAAACATATATGATCCAGTGAAACTGGGTAATCAGTGCGATGCCCGCAAAAATGAAAATGACGCGCATGACCAGCGCGCCCAAGATCCCCCAAAACAGTACGCGATGCTGGTATTCAACAGGGACGTGGAAATACTTAAAAATGAGAATGAATAAAAACAAATTATCGACGCTCAACGACAATTCAATAATATAACCTGTTAAAAACTCGAAAGATTTTTCCGGACCTTTCCAGAAATACACCACCGTATTAAAAAGCATGGCCAGGATGAGCCATACGAAAGTCCACATCAAGGATTCTTTAAAGCTGACGGCATGCGATTTTCGGTGAAAAATACCCAGGTCTATAGCCAGCATGGCCAAGATGAACAGTGTAAAATAAATCCAGAATTGAATATCCGTATTCATGTGTGCGGGGATCTCAAGATTGAAGTCCAAAGATATGGCCTAAAACTGAATTTCGGAAGATGGAAAAGGAGCTCACAAAAGCCTATTTTTGAATCATCAACTTGCGACAGGTCAACAATTTATGATCTTTTACGATTTTTAAGAAATACATTCCCGCATTTAAATCAAGGTCCAGCTTGAGCGTTTTTTCTTGAACATTTTCCCAAATGTGGATGGGCCGTGATGAAACATCGGATACTACGATGCTAACATCCGTTAGGTCGGCTTGGGTATCGACATAAATAGAATTCTGTGTCGGATTCGGATAAATATTTATGGAATGTACTTCTTTAGGATCTTCAGCCGCGGTAAGCCATACAGTTTTACAAACCGCGGTAGCCGGCAACGCTGTGGCAGCATTGTTATTGCTAAAAGCACCTATGCCCAGCTGGCCATAGTTATTGCGGCCACTGGCCCAAAGTGATCCATCACTGCGAACAAAAAGGCTATTCTCACGGGTGGCTTCTGCGTGGATGATGTCGCCGGGAAACCAGGCCGGTATCACTCCTACCGGACTGGATCGGTCTATCGTCGTACCATCGCCCAATTGTCCGTTGTTATTACCCCCGCTGTTGAGGCCGCAGGCAAATACGCTGCCATCGCGTTTTACAAATACAGTATGGATACCTCCGGCTTCTGCCATTAGTATATCGTCTAATCCCGGAACCAGGCTTGCCAATTCTTTGTCGGTCGTGGTGCCATCGCCCAGTTGTCCGTATTGATTTCGCCCACAAGTATAGACCCGGCCGTCTTTATCTACAAAAGTGGAATGCCACTCCCCGGCCGAAATCTGCACGATGCCACTCAGTCCATTGATGTGTACGGGCACATTCGATGATTTTTTGCTACCATTTCCAAATTGACCGAAACCATTATGTCCGCAAGCCCAGACGCTGCCGTCGCTTTTGAGAAACAGGGAGAACTCGGCACCTGCTGCCAATTGAACTACATCGCTGAGTCCCGAAATGCGTACCGGACTGGTCTTCGTCTGATTGCTGCCATCACCCAATTGTCCGGAAGCATTTTGTCCGCAGGCCCAGACGCTGCCGTCTTCGCTTAAAAACAGCGAATGCTCGCCGCCGGCTGCTACTTTTTTGGTCTTGCTCAAGGAACCGATCAGCAAAGGTATAAATGCATTTGTCGTACCTCCGACTCCCAAAGCACCGGTCGCATTCCGGCCACAGGAAAAAACGCTGCCATCATTGTGCACAAACAAGGAATGAAACAACCCACCGGCCACATGAATGATTTTTGTCAATCCAATAACCGCTGTACCCGAATGTTGTTCTATTTCATTGCCGTTGCCCAGTTGCCCAAAGCCATTATAACCCCAGGCCACCACCGTGCTATCTGCGCAAATGGCGAGGCTGTGGCGACCGCCGGCGGAGATGGCTTGGGCTTGGAGGCGCTTTTCAAAAGTATGTAAAAGACAATAGGAGAAAATGTAGAAAAGAAGCTTTTTGCGATTCATAATTTGACTTTGATATGATTGTGCTGCGAACAAATATACATTTGAGTTCATTAAATTTAGTTAAGTAATCTTGTCGATTGCATGAAACAGTCGATTAAGTAAGGTTTGGATGCATTTAGAAAATAAATTAAAATGCGGATGTACTTTCAAAAATTCCAGTTCAATTTAATCCCATGGCATTGAACTCTAAACTCTCCAATAAAGTGATCGAATTTATAAAATCTTCGCAGCTGCCTGCGAATTTATGATATTATTGGATTCAAGAATTCTTTCGAAAACAATGGTGTAAAATCTTTAAAACCGGTGTATATTGTATAATTTGTAACTTTAAGCAATTGATATCCATAAATTGTGAATTATAAAAAGCTAGTTTTTTGCTGCATCTTATTTACATCAGGATTTATAAGTGAAGTTTTCAATCAAATCCCTTCCAAAATATGGTACTTTGGAAAGCAAGCAGGCTTGGATTTTAAAACAGACCCTCCGACACCACTGTATAATCAAAATCTCAATAATCAGGAAAGCAATGCAACGCTTACTGATAGTGCAGGTAATTTATTATTCTATGTGACTGCAGATAAGATTTACAACAAACAACATCTTATCATGGAAAATGGAGATGGCCTGATTTGTAATGGTGGATCCAGCGCCCAGGGTCCAATGATTTTACAAGATCCGGCAGACCCCATGAAATATTATATTTTTATGACGGCAGATGAAACCTTTCCGGAATACAGAGGTAATTTGCGATACATTGTAGTTAATCTTTGCGAAAATAATGGACTAGGCAAAGTAATTCCGGGACTCAAAAATGTTCAGATTCCTGGTTTCTTTTCAGAAAGAATAACAGCGATTTCGCTCCATCAAGGTCAAGCATATTGGATCATTACTTCAAGTCATTTCGAAAATACAATTGTTAGTTTTTATTTCGACAGCCGAGGAATAGATATTAATAATCCAGTTTTTAGCTACTTCGGCCGGGAATTTTCGCCACAGGTTGGACAAATAAAAGTCAATCATAAGAAAACACAAATTTTATATTCTGCCGGACTCGACCGATTCGGCAACGGTGTTTGGTTAATGGATTACGATACCATCCGAGGAGTCGCGAGCAACAGATTAGAAATTAATTCCGGTACACATGATTATGGAATTGAATTTTCGCCTGATGATCAACTGGTATATTATACGAGCTTTTACGTGATTTCAGGTGTTTATCAATATCAATTAAGTACTGGAAACAAAACCATTTTGTTCCAGAATAATTCAAATTATTATGTGGCCTCCATTAACAAAGATCCTCATGGTCGTTTAATTGTTTCGAGTGGTGTAAAAAATATAGTCAGTGCAATTTTAAATCCAAATATAGTTGGTGTACAGTGTAATTATCAGGAATCGTATATTCAGCTTTTACCAAATACTTCCGGGCATTTTGGAATGCAAAACACAGAACAATATTTTGGAAATCAACAAATAATAATAAATCAACAATTTTTAGGAAATGATACGCTGATTTGCGACGATAATAGTTTACGATTAACCACGAATTATTCAAATACAATATGGAGTACAGGACAAACGGGCTCCCAAATATCCATTAGCCGATCAGGAACCTACTGGGCTAGTTTCGAACGCGATTGTAAAACTTACACGGACACTATAAAGATTGATTTTATAAACCCTCCAGATTTAATTTCCAAAACCAAAATAAGCTTATGTGAAGGAGAATCTGATACGCTATCCACATTCCAGGATGTCATTTGGAGCGACGGAAGTTTTGACAAACAAATTATAATAAACAAAGCTGGCATTTATTGGGCAAAACTAAACACTCCTTGTGGCGATGTAATTGATTCGGTAGTTGTTGATATCATTAAAAAACTAGATCCTCCGGAAGCACTTCGCGATACTAGTTTTTGCAAAGGGCAAACTATTAATTATTCAATACAAATTAAAAATGCACAATGGAACACCGGAGCTTTTGAAATCATACACATTAATTCATCCGGGTTCTTTTCTTATTTGATAGAAAACGGCTGTGAAGAAATAAGCGATGCATTTCAAATCCATATCGATAGCATGCCCATATTGCTTCCGATTATGATCACCTCATGCGAGGGTGAAACGATTACACTAAACTCCGGTGATCCGCGTAGTTTGTGGAATACCGGACATATAGGTTCGCAAATACAAGTTAAAAAAAGTGGGATTTATAACTACAGTTTGCAAAATGCCTGTGGAACTTTCAATTCCAGTGTTGATGTTTACTTTGAAGTTGTCTTCACTGCCAACAACATGCCCAACGTCTTCAGTCCCAACGGAGACCAGATCAACGACGAGTTTCCGGGCCGGGAATTTAAGGAACCTTTCCATATCAGAATCTTCAGTCGCTGGGGAGAGTTGTTGTTTGAGGGGAGGAATCAATCCTGGGATGGACGTTTTCATTCGAGGCCTATGCCACCTGATACCTATGTATATGTCATTGAAGTAGAGGCTTGTCACCAGAAACAAAAACTGAAAGGATCTGCGACGTTGTTGCGCTGATGATTTGAGGTTTTATGGGCCCACAAGGTATAAAACTAGAGGGTTTTGATTTCCAATTTTGGAACGCCTCAAGCTGCACTAACAAACGTTTGTTAGTATAAGTATAAAAAAGGAAATAAGCGCTCTGAAATTGAATTAAGCTAACGCTGGAAGTCAATAATTTATCAAACCATAATTGCTACTGATACCATTCGCTTAGCCTATTATAAAATAGAACTCAAGCTTTGATCAGTTTCAAATAAGCTTTAAGATTTCATCTTGGCCATTGTAGGATAACAATCGCTGGAATCGAACTGCTTATTTGACGAGAATCATTTGATCACTTACCGCAAGTCCATTCCATAAAAGCTTACAAGTATACACACCGGCTGGCAAACCTGTGGCATTATAATCCAATGTATGTTTTCCGCCTTCTTTCATTTCGTTGACAAGTTCTGCACAAGGTTTTCCAGATGCATCCATCATTTTAAGATTTACAAATCCGCGATTGGGGATCTGGTATTCAATTGTGGTATTTTGAGCAAACGGATTGGGTGCATTGCGGATATAAAATGTCGCCCTTAATTTTTCGTTTTCAACGGAACTGATCATGGCCAAAACACTGGTTTCCCAGGATGTTCCGGCACGGATACCATCAACCTGAACATCAACGCCTTTCATGCCAGTTTGTGCATAATTATTGGTAAGAACAACCGTCGCCTGTCCGGTGAAATCATCTCCATCAGTGGAAGCTGCCAAAACTTGTGAAGGTTCTGTGGTGGGTACTCCATTTTCAAAAACAAATACGCTGGATGAATCATCATTTACGCCGTTATGAATGGCGTACTTCAGAACTCCCAGATAGGTTTTACCGGTTTCAAACACTTTATTGGAATAATTAACCGGGCTGGTTTTTCGCACTCCCACATTAAATTCAGTAGAACTCAGTCTTTTGATATAAAGTGCCGTATTCAAATAAGTGCCCCCAGTATTGGGATTCAAACAAATAAAGTAACCTTGCGTAACAGTAGCAGGCATACTGTCTATTCTAAACATAAAGGACAAGTAAACTGAACCTGATATAACTGCGGTTGGAAAATTTCTCAGAAGAATATCGCCGTCTCCATCATTGGTAATGCGGCAACTATTGCCCCTGCCCGATCCAACATAATCTACATATTCAAGACCTGGAGCAACCACCGTAACATTGTTCAAGAAATTGACTCCGGATCTGTGCCAGTTTCTAGTTTCCTCGAGGCTATCGACTGGATCGTAGACAAAATCTTCAGTGAGTAAATTTTGAGAAAAAGCTGATATGGCCAGCGATATGGTAAAAAATAAAGTCAGGTAGCTGTTTTTCATCTGGGTCGTTTTAATGATTTTAATAAAATGAATTGATTTTGATCAAGTAATTATTTGGGAGTCAAATGTAATCAAATTTCAAAGAAATGCTTGCTGTCTTGGTTTTCAATTGGGCCACTATCAACATCTGTGAAGATAGACATTAAGACTCTAAGACGCGAAGGACCACAAAGTGGAAAAACTTCGTGGTCCTTAGTGCCTTTGCGCCTTCGTGGCACAGAAGAAGCAAAAAGCTCAAAGCCTAAAGCCTAAAGCTCTTTAATGCGATATTAATAATCGCGTATCCTCTACTACTTTGTGTTCCTTCGTGTCTTCGTGCCTTAGTGGCATTTCTTCAAAAATTTTGGCTATGAAAATGAATCGACATTTATTTAAAATGGAACATCCGTTATTCTGCCACGAAGGCACAAAGGCACAAAGGACCACGAAGAAATTTAAAGGATGTCGTTTGGAGTATGGATTATGGAGTATAGATTATGGAGTATGGAGTATGGATTATGGAGTCACGACTTGAAGAAATTATTCAATTGGAAAGTGATAATTATGTCTGGATGATAAAATTCTTTTAGGATTGCAGCTATAAGCTTTTTGCATTTAGCTTTAGGCTTTCATTAGCTTTTCATGAGATTCAAAGTAGATAGCCAAACAATAGGAGAATTTCCTTGTTTTATAATTGAGAGTATATGATCTCAATAACGAATAAAATTGTAAACTCTTTAAATGCTTTCAATATGTTTGTTGAGAAGGAATTTATCATTATCAAAAAAATAAATATTTTATAAAAATGGAAAACAACAATTCATCGAACTCCTCCTACAATGTAAACGGAGAAAGCAAATGCCCGTTTCATGGCGGGGCTCTCAAGCAAAGTGCAGGCAGCGGCCTGGGCAACCGCGATTGGTGGCCCAATCAACTGAAATTAAACATCCTCAGACAGAACTCATCTTTATCGAATCCGATGGATGAAAATTTTAATTATGCAGAGGCTTTTAAGTCCTTAGATCTCGAAGCCGTAAAAAGGACATCTTCGCATTGATGACCGAATCACAAGATTGGTGGCCTGCAGATTATGGCCACTACGGTCCTTTTTTATCCGAATGGCTTGGCATAGTGCCGGTACTTACCGCATCTCTGATGGACGAGGTGGCGCCGGTTCAGGAACGCAGCGATCTGCAACCCTCAACAGTTGGCCCGACAATGCCAACCTAGACAAAGCGCGTTTGCTTTTGTGGCCCATTAAAAAGAAATATGGCAAGAAAATATCCTGGGCTGATCTGATGATTCTCGCCGGAAATTGTGCCTTGGAGTCCATGGGATTTAAAACCTTCGGCTTTGGTGGAGGCCGCGAAGATGTTTGGGAACCCGAGCAAGATGTGTATTGGGGCTCTGAACGCAAATGGCTGGATGACCAGCGGTATACCGGGGATCGCGAACTGGAAAACCCCTTAGCTGCTGTACAAATGGGTTTGATCTATGTCAACCCCGAAGGGCCCAATGGAAATCCCGATCCCCTGCTCGCTGCCCGCGATATCCGCGAGACCTTCGGTAGGATGGCCATGAACGATGAAGAAACCGTTGCCCTGATCGCAGGTGGTCATACTTTCGGTAAAACACACGGTGCTGCCGATCCGGGCAAATATGTAGGTCCCGAACCAGCGGCTGCAAGTATCGAAGATCAAGGACTGGGTTGGAAAAACAGTTTTGGCAGTGGCCATGGTGTGCATACTATCACCAGTGGACTCGAAGGGGCATGGACCACAACTCCCACCAAATGGAGCAATAATTTTTTCTGGAATCTCTTTGGCTACGAATGGGAGTTGAGTAAAAGTCCGGCAGGGGCCCATCAATGGATCCCGAAACACGGCATGGGAGCCGGTACAGTGCCCGACGCACACGATCCAAATTTGCGCCACACTCCAGTTATGCTTACTACGGATCTCGCATTGCGGATGGATCCGGCTTATGAAAAAATATCCAGGCGTTTTCACGAAAATCCCGATGACTTTGCAGATGCATTTGCGCGCGCCTGGTACAAACTAACGCATCGCGATATGGGTCCGATATCTCGTTATTTGGGACCTGAGGTGCCTAAGGAAGTTTTGATCTGGCAGGATCCGGTACCTCCTACAAGTCATAAACTTATTGATGAAAATGATACCGTTGCGCTTAAATCAAAAATCCAGAATTCAGGATTAACGGTATCGCAAATGGTATCCACTGCATGGGCTTCTGCCTCCACGTTCAGAGGTTCAGATAAACGCGGTGGTGCCAACGGTGCCCGTATTCGATTGGCGCCACAAAAAGATTGGGAAGTCAATAATCCGGCGCAACTTTCAAAAGTTCTCGAGACATTGGAATCCATACAAAAGGAATTTAATGCAGCTCAAACAAGCGGAAAGCAGATTTCCATGGCAGACTTGATTGTACTTGCTGGGAATGCAGGAATCGAAAAAGCGACAAAAAATGCAGGTCGCGAAGTTATAGTTCCTTTTACTCCGGGCAGGACAGATGCAACACAGGAGCAAACAGATGTGGAATCATTTGCCGTTCTTGAACCTGCAGCAGATGGCTTTAGAAATTATTTCAAAGCCAAACATGCGGTATCTGCAGAAGAAATGCTTATAGACAGAGCGCAATTGATGACTTTGACAGCCCCAGAAATGACTGCACTTATTGGTGGCATGCGCGTGCTGAATACCAATTACGATGGTTCGAAACATGGAGTGTTCACCAGCAACCGGAAACCTTGAGTAATGATTATTTTCAAAATCTTCTCAACTTAACTAACAGTTGGAAGTCTGGAAATGATGCACAAGATTTATTTGAAGCGCGTGATCGCAAATCAGGCGAACTCAAATGGACGGGAACCCGCGTGGATCTTATCTTCGGATCCAATTCAGAACTTCGGGCACTTGCAGAAGTTTATGCCTGCGAAGATGGTCATGATAACTTCATCCATGATTTTGTGAACGCGTGGAATAAGGTGATGAATCTGGATCGATTTGATTTGAAATAAAAAACGAATGTTTTCATTAAAGAAAAGCTGGATTGTATAAATTCAGCTTTTTTTATTTGAAGAAGATCCTATGATCAACTCAGGCTTGAAATGGTATGGGAGATCTGCTTCACATTCTGATAGTTTTTTCCATAGTCCACAACTGTTAGTTTAAAACTAGGTTGACTTAAAATCTCTATTTCCGAATCCACTTTATTTTGACCACATTTTTTTATGATCACTTTTTCGCCCCAGGATTTCCAGCTCTTTTCATATAAAATTGCGATTTCGCTTTTCTCTTCATTGAAAGACAGGTAGCCCGAATCCAAATGCGTCAACAAGATTTCAGAAATTTGTTTTAAGGACTTACTCGTTTTCAGTCTCACTTTCTGGAAAACACCCAGATGCACTCCGGAGAAAATAGAAATACCCATAAATTTCAACACCAATAAATGCGATGTAACAAACAAAAGAGTCAAGCCAAGGGCCCACCTTACCAATCTTTCAAATGATGATTGTTGCAAACCAAAAACACCTGAATTAACAAACTCTATCAGTAAATAAAAGAAACCAAGAAAGCCGATAAAGATAACAAAGGTTTTCAAATAAAGCAAAATGACGTTTTTCATAAAACCAAATTTAGACAAATATAATCAAAATCTTGATCACTAAATATTTGAACAATTGATTCATACTAAGCTTAAAATATAACGAACATATTGGGAACACAACCCTGGAATAGACTCAGCTTCACATTTAAAAGATTTCTCAAAACAGCTCATTCTAATTATTCAAAATTTGACTTCAAATTAAATTTCGATTCCACTCTATTATCAATGTAATTTAGCGGAGGCTCTATACTTAAATACTTTTAAGCAGATAAAATTATCAAAAAGTAAGTTCTTGGGTATGGCCTATTGAATAAACCTATGGACCCGTTAATACATTCCGGTTCATACAAACATCAATTATAAATCCATTTATGAGTAAACAATTAAAAACAAGGAAGGCCAATTGCAAGCCATTTAAAGATGTAGGATTTATGCAATTAATAAAAATAATTGTATAAATTATAACAATTCGTATATACTACCTTTCCAATTGAAATGAAAAAGTTTTTTCATTAAAATCAAAGCGTATATGTATCAATTAAAAAAGAAATTATTATTAATAGCATTAAGTGGCATCCTGGTTTTTGCAGGTTGCGCCTCTTTAAATAAAACCAAGAAAGGCGCCATCATAGGAACCGCTGCAGGCGCTGGAATGGGTGCCGTCATTGGAAAAGCAACTGGGAACACAGCTTTGGGTGCCATCATTGGAGCAGCTGTTGGCGGAACTGCCGGAGCCCTTATTGGCAATAAAATGGACAAACAAGCTGAACAAATCAAAGATGCCGTTCCGGATGCAAAAGTTATCCGCGTTGGTGAGGGCATAGTTGTAGAATTTTCAAGCAGTGTATTGTTTGCTTTCGACAAATCGAATTTATCAAATGATGCAAAATCCAACCTGGATAAATTAGTGACCGTTTTAAATACCTATCCCGATACGGATATCGAAATACAGGGCCACACCGATAGCAAAGGGAGCAAATCTTACAACCAAAATCTTTCTGTGCAAAGGGCAAGCGCCGTTTCCAGCTATTTAATAAACAAAAATGTAACCAGTCGTCGATTAAGCGTCATTGGGTTCGGTGAAATGCTCCCGAAGTATTTAAACGATAATGATGATGGACGCGATAAAAACCGCAGAGTAGAATTTTTAATAGCAGCAAATGAAAAAATGAAAGCAGATGCTAAATTACAATCAGGCCAATAAATTAAAATGAATCAAAATACAAAAATGAAAATGAAACGAATGCATATATTACTCATGCTCCTGTCGGCCGCGACCTTCGCCTTAGCTCAAGATTCAGGAAGCAATAAAATGAGATTTGCCCTTCTGGGTGGAGTCAATTTACAGACTTTAAACGGCAAGGATTTCAATGGCGATAAATTTGATAATGATTTGATCACCGGATTTCACATTGGAGTCAATGCACAAATTCCCATTGTCCCGGATTTTTATTTTCAACCCGGACTGTTGTTTACCACCAAAGGAGCCAAATCGACTGATGGAGATATCACAAGCACTTTCAAGCTTTCGTATATTGAGCTTCCATTGAACCTGGTGTATAAGGGTAGTTTGGGAAATGGATTTATCATGTTAGGATTTGGACCCTATGTAGCTTACGGAATTTCCGGTAAAGCCATCTATGAAGATGGTTCAACATCAGAGAAAATCGAAATGGATGTCGTATTTAAAAACGTGGTAGAAATCAATGATCCCGTATTAAGTCCCTATTTCAAAGCATTTGATGCAGGTGGAAATATTTTTGTCAGCTACGAAATGGCCGCTGGAATATTTATGCAACTGAATACACAATTTGGAATGTTCAAAATAAATCCCATAGATGATCGCATTCCCGGAGGAAAAATGTCGATCAAAAATACAGGATTTGGTCTTTCGCTCGGTTACAGGTTTTGAAATCTGTGGGTAGAATCCTAATGAATAAACAACTCCGGGAATTTTAGGATTCGTGCCTGTCGAGTCGCTCTACTAAAATTAAGATCGCATCTTATCTTTCTAAAAAAATGAAAAGAATCCAATGTTGCTTCCGGAACATTGGACTCTTCTATTTATCTTCAAGACCAAGGATATCACCATCTAATGAGCTAGCCCATTACCTGTCAGTAAACACAACTTGCTTATAATTCTGATATTACATCCGTTGACTCCACAACACAAATAAAGATTAAATGAAAGTTTAAGACATCTGCTTCAGCAGTGGCTGATTAAATTTAAATGGATCTGGTTGTAATGATCACGCGCTGATCCCAAGAAGATTTTGTGGCCCTGTAGTTCATCAGAAAAACAACCAATCTACCACCAAAGCATGAACCTCACAACAAATCCAATATAAAGATTCCGACTTAAGGGCAGGGTTTGCTTACCTTTCGCGGCATACCGTCTCCATCAAAAAAAACCTGTTTGCAACACATCCGCAAACAGGTCCAATATTCTTCAATAAAATCAATGAATTTTAAAACAAATTCATATTTATCAACGGGATTTTAAAACGGAGTCCTTTTCCTATTAGATCGCGAATGGCATCTATGATACCCGATCATCAATGAGAACATTTACAGACGTACGTTGGAGTTTATAAATGATATGTATTAATAGTTTTATCCCTATTAACCTCAAACTCAAAAACAGCTAATCACTGCTCAAGAATTGCTTTTGATCTCCTACGGCATCATCCCTATCTATTATAAGAAAGGCTCGTGTTTTATTTTTCAATAGACTCCCAACTTCAGAAATCTGTAAGGATCTCCGTAAAAAGCCAGAATTGCTGATTGAAAGCGCTAAGGTCTTTTAAAGTGCCGATGGATTTACATTGCATGCAAATCACAGTTGCAGAGCTTTACAAATTCATGAAAGCTATAAAAATTTCAAAAATCAAAACCTGAACCTTGTCAAATCGAAACAATACCAAATGCCCTCAACAACCACATGATGACAATAATAACGGCAACAACATTGAGGATACTTTTGATCTTTTGATCCATTGGTACAAAGTTATTAACAAGCCATAATATGACTCCAACAACAATCAGCACAATAAGTATATTTAATAGTGGCATATGAAAATTATTCTTTAAAATGTGAATTTAAACATTAAAAATGGGAAGTGGATAAGACCACTTTCCAGTTGGGAACCTGGGTATTAGGATCATCTTCAGCAGTGATAAATATTTTCGTGGGTTTTGTGGACGTGACTGTTTGAAAAGATGCTTTTAGCCCTTTTGAAAAAGTACCCGATGATGTTTTTATTTGCCCAATATTTTTGGTCATATCCTGATCCGTCTCCATCCAAACGATGTATATCTTGCCGGGGGTTGTAACCTGTCTGGTTCAGCCAAATTATAGATTTCCATATCAATGCTATAATTCTTATTCTTGTCTACCTTCATAGTTACATTACCTTGTGCAGCAGGCACTACAGATGAATTTAGGAAGGCTATTTTTTAGCACAAGATGGAAGCGCAAGCAGCAATAGAATTGAAAGGCTATAGTAAAATATGAAATTTATTTGTTTCATAAATGTAAATGTTCTCATATTGATTCATATTTATAAGGTGAAATAAATGTAATTCCGAAGTGATTTTACACTTTGATACTCTTTAGGAAATCTATAAGTCCGAAAACCTGCAGCAACCAAAGTATTACTACAATGACAGCTACTGTATTGAGTATGTTTTTAATTTTGTTGTCCATGGGAATATAATTATTAATCAGCCAGAGAACAAAACCAGCAACAATTAATACGATTAAAACATTGAAAATTGGCATAACTGATTTTTAAGAATTTATTTAGATGATTGTTTAAGCTAAAACTTTTTTCGTGCGCAAGAGTAAGAAAATACCCGCTACCAATAAAACAGCACCCAAGTATGGCGACAATTCTACAAAGTTATTCTTTTTTGTTTCTATTTGTACAGGCCCTATTTCAACCAATTTCTCAGTCGTTTGATAATTAAAGCCATTATAAGCAATCATAATAACACCAATGATAATTAATATCAGGCCGGGTACTTTTGTTTGCATGTGGTACTATATTTTTTTAAAAAATTATTACGAGAGAATGATTTATGAATGAATGTGCGAGGAACAGAGCAGTCGTTGCATTCATTGTTAATTTTACTATATGGAAGTAACTGTTGGATTTCAAATACCAAAACAAGAACCTTTGTCTATGCAGGTAGAAAAAAGCATTTTATAATACGAATTTTATTATCAATAAGTATTTTCCGATTTAATAAAATGGATTACTCATACAAAGCTCAAACTCTTCTACCTCAAGTGCTTAAATGACTTCATTCGTTTATAAAAGTGTTATTTAAACACAAAATTACCTTAAAGCAAAAGCACTAACAATAATATTATGAGTAGAATGCCACCAAGAGAAAGATAAACACCTCCTCCATTTGCTTTGAGTTCTGATTTTATGGCTTTCACCTCATCGCGTAATTCCTTTTTTTGGATGGCTGATAATCCTCTTTTATCCATTTTTTTAATTTCCGTCAGCCTTGCATTCAAAGTTTTAGCAACATCCGCTTCAGATATTTTTATTTCTTCTTTTCGCTCGGGAATGGCATCGACAGATGCTGTCAATTGCGCTGACAAAGCGGGTATGAGCCCAAAGAACAAGGCACTCATCAATAAAATTTGAATTAAGTTTTTCATGATACTGATTTTCTTCTGAGACTTATCTATCCCAACAATGCAAATATCCGATAAGCAATGTGTGTTGACGTTATACAATCCCAGTAAAAACTTACATTAATCCTACTTCCAGGACAAATCACAAGTCGAATTTTCAATGTATATAATCCATTATTTGATCTCCCATCAATTTATGCTCTCAATTCTTTTTCAAAATCGATAAACACCTGCCTCCATTTACTAACTTCATTACGAGCTTGCTCCATTGAATTTACGACTGTATCAAATTCTGAATCCACTTTGGCATCAAGACTCGAAAGTTCGAGCAGCAGCGTACCTACTGAATTTGCAGCATTGGCTTCACCGCCTATATAGTCCCACATTTTCTGTTTAATCAAATCAGGATCATTATAAATCAATCGATTCAACAAGGCATAAAGCCCTCTCCTTTCCAGATTAAAACTCGCCTCCCGAAGTTTATCGCAAAGTTGAAATTGACGGTACTTAGTTTCCCATCCCGGAAAACTTCCTAATTCACTGATTAACTGCTTGGCCTTTTGTTGATCTCCAAACTTCAATTCAGAAATAACTCCGGTGAGATGTTGCTTAAGAATGGTAAGCGTTTCGTCAACTAGTTCTGCAGTATCTGCTACCGCTTCCAGCATTTCTTTCCGATGCTTCTCAGGTATTTGGAGGGCAGATTTAACACCAGAAACTAATTCTTTGAGAATGTCAAAAACTTCTTGAAAACCCGAAATATTTATGGGCATATATTTACTTTTAAGATCTCAAATTTAATAATTAAACTTGGTTTATAAAAACAATTCAAAAGTATATGAGGCCTTACTTAAACCATTGTCGCAAAATGAACTTACGCAAATCCTAAAGCTATTGAAAATGAAACAACAAAGGAAATATAAAAATTACAATCAAAGCCCAAACAAGATATATAGGCAAATACCTTGCAATAGCGATTTCAACTCTTGAGCTTATAAATTTCTCTTTAACACTTTGAAAGAGTTGATAGGTGAGCAGACATAAATGCAACAACATCAAAACATTCGAACCCATAACAGCCATTCGGTTGGGAGTCAAGCCCCATTCTGAAATTCGGAAGAGAATGGCTGAAAGCGCAATTGCATTTACAATAATGGTGATGCCGGTTAAGGCTAATAATAAATAATGTCCGGACTTACTTGTTGAATTGTGTGGATCCGCTGAAATTGAAAAAAATACAAGTGCCATAACGCCGATGAGCAATACATTAAATAAGAGAAGAAATTCCCTGTCATTATAGGGGTCTTTCCCTGAGTACACCACTGCTATGAGATAAACGATGAGCATGACGATCACGAGGGGCGTAAAGATTTTGGCCACTACGGGTGCTATCATTTTGACCAGTTGCGGATTCGATTGTACCAGATACGCTCCCAATATGGGAACTGCAGGGAGACCAAATGCGAGGATGTATTTTTCAAAAAATGGCTCTACATTAATGCCTATAAGTTCGAAGAGTCCGAAACTAACAACCGTTAGTAATCCCCCGCAAATCAACTTAATCGCTGCGATCACCAGGAGTTCGCCGTTGAACCGGAGAAAATCCAAACGTTTGTGAACATCCATCAGCGCTGACCCGGTGAAAACATAAGCAAGGACAGCCCAAAGCACAAGGGGCAAATGAATACAGGCAAGAATCAAGGTATCGCTGGGCAAAATATTGGGGAGCGTATTGATGTAGATAACAGAAATCAGGAAAATTAAAAAACAATACCCAGACTTTTAGAAGACAAACGGTTTTCCAGGCGAGGTAAAACGTCAAAGTTGGAAACACCGCAAAGCCCAAATTGCGGGGATAAAAATAATCCTCTGAAATGCCCGTAAAGTGGGGAATTTTTGCAATTAATCCCGAAACAATAATGGCCAGCAATACCAAGAGCAATTCCTTTGAAGAGCCCCAGGATATACCTTCGTTTTCAAAATTTAAACGTTCGTTCCAAAATGGAGCTGATTTGGAAGCTTTGATTTCGGGATATAAATGGTTGAATTCCCTTTTGAATTGGGATTTATCTTTCCGGTACAATTTTTCAAGTTCCCCGGGTGCATCCAGATTATTTAGAATTTCGGTTCTCATCGGCGGGATTGCTGAAGTGTTTTGTGTTTCCATTTTTAAATTCAGTTTAATATTTTTAAAAAGTACTTTGTTTTTCAAAGTTAATAAATAAAAAAATTCAATTTGATTTCCGGATCAGTTTTTCAAGAGCATCGAGATGCTCGCCAAATGCTCTTTTACCGGATTTTGAAGCGGCATATGAGGTATTTGGCTTCTTACCTACAAATTGTTTTTTGACCAAGATGTATTTCAATTTTTCCAATGCCTGAATGTGGCTGGCCAAATTGCCATCGGTGATTTGCAAATGCTCTTTGAGGGTGTTGAAATCGACCGAATCGTTGACCATCAGGATTGACATGATGCCCAGGCGCACCCTGCTTTCAAAGGCCTTATTTAAATCTTCGATGAAATTTTTCACGCTTCGTATTTATAGTAGCTAATGATCCCATACGTTATATGCACGAGTCCAAAACCCAAGGCCCAGAACAGTAAGCCGTATTCTAAAAATAAAGAAGCCAACAAACCAATACAAATTTGGACGAAACCTAAATAGCGAATGTGTGCCATGGTGTATTTACTTGCATTGATTAGTGCTAAGCCATAGAATATCAATGTTAGTGGCATTATAAATTTTATTTGCTGATGATATAAAAGAATGATGCAATACACGCCTCCGACGATGAGTGGTATACATAAATTCAACAACAGTCTTTTAGCGGTAGGATCCCAAATAGACTGGCCATCCTGATTTGCTTTCCGGATGGTAAGCCAGGTGGCTGCAGCAATGGAGACCAGCAACACGGTCAGAAGAATGATCCCAATAAAGTAATATGCATTTGGATTGGACTCAACGTTGAGGAAACGATGATATCCGGCTTCATCAAAGGAAAGTCCCAGGAAACTATAAATGGCGGCAATCCCTGCTAATGCTGCCATCCCGGCAATCACGCCCGACAGTCCGCTCAATGACAGGAATCTGGACGAGCGCTCCATTAAGGACCGGATTTCTTTTAAGGTTTCTATGGGTTCATTTGCTTGCTTCATTCAATTGATATTAAAAGTACTTTGAAACGCAAAGTTAAATAAATATGTTGTTGATTTTTAAATATTTTATTTTGGGCTTCGTAGGGTGTTTAAGATAGCCACGAAGGCGCTAAGGCACTAAGGACCACTAAGCTTTCCACTTTGTGGTACTTTGTGTCTTCGTGACTTTGTGGCCTCGCTTTTTCGAGATCTTCATTTTATACGATATTTATTAATGTTCGGAATTCTATTGGGCTTTTTATTGCCACGAAGGCGCTAAGGCACTAAGGACCACTAAGTTTTCCACTTCGTGGTACTTTGTGTCTTCGTGACTTTGTGGCCTCGCTTTTTCGAGATCTTCTTTTTAGGATTCGATATTTATTAAAGGTCGGAGCTCTGTTCGGCTTGTTATTGCCACGAAGGCACAAAGGATCACAAAGGAATAGAAAATAAGCGATTATTAATATTGCATTAAAGAGCTTTGGGCTTTAGGCTTTAGGCTTTGGGCTAGGGCTTTGAGCTTTAGGCTTCATCTGTGCCCCGAAGACGCAAAGACACTAAGGCCCACTAAGTTTTTCCACTTCGTGGTGCTTCGCGTCTTTGTGACTTTGTGGCGAATAATCGCATTCCATATTGGCTAACGATATTTTTCACCTAACGAGGCATATCATTAAAACTGCGCCCTCAAGGCAATGACAAAATTTCTTCCGGGAGCAACCAATCCAGAACTATAAGTTTTGTAACGCTGATCTGTTATGTTTTCAATACCTGAGCTTACAGACCAATTTTGATGCAATTGGTACATTGCTTTAAAATTAAGCGTATACCATGAAGGCGAAAAAGGATTTCCGTTGGCATCTATAGCATAAATAGCGGGCTTGCCTTGTTCTTCCGGATTCAAATCTTCGAAACGAACTCCTGCACTATATGTCGCATAAACTTGCATGTCCAATTTGTTTTTGTGAAATGCCAAAGAGCTCAATCCAAATGCAGGTGCAGCATGTCTGGAGGGTTTAACTTCCCCATTGTCCATTTCTTCTTTTCCGACTTGAATATTATATTTTGAAATCAAACTAAAACCTTTGCCCAATTTGATTTCAAGCCCGGCATTAAATCCATAAACTTTTCCATAAGCTGCGTTCTGAATGGCATATACTTTACTCAATTCCCCATCATACAAAATACTATCCTGTCCATTGACTTGAAACGCTCTTCGAACCATTGCAGCATTCAGATAAGTATAAAAACAGGCCAACTCAAACTTTAATCTGTCACCAAATATTTTAGTAATGCCTATCTCTGCATTGTAAGCGTGTTCTGCTTTTAATGAAGTATTGGGAACGATGACTTCACCGGAAACAAAATCAAATATTTTCCCGATGTCATCGACATTTGGTGCACGAAATCCAGTACTTGCATTGATGCTGATTTTAAAACTTTCCTCGGGTCTGCAAACCATACCCACACTTCCAATAATTGCAGAATTCTTAACATTTGATTCCACAAAATCAAATGGAAAAAAATCGAGATGCCTTGCAAAATCCGATTGAATATCAAAAGCTCCAAATCTCAAACCGGCTTGCAATAATAATCAATCGGATGCGAGATATTGATAATTTCCATAAGCGGCATAACTCGTCCACGTGGATGCAGGGTATCTATCGGGTACGAGAATTGGATTTCCACTTCTGATATCAGTAGCTGTCCCTCTAGATTTTACATCATTTAAAACATATTCAAGACCATAATATAAACGATGCTTATTGATGTTTTTTTCAAAATCCAAATTCGCAGAATATGCCTGGACTTGCTCTGCATTATTACGCAAACGATGATGATTGAATCTCCGATCAATCCTGCTCTCTTCAAAATACTGATGCGCCAGGCGCAATGTAACTCCATCGTACAATTTGTTGGGCCCGGTATATGCTATTGACAAATTATTCATACTCCAAATTTGCGGACCATAGTTCCATACAGCCGAGACAGGCAGGCCGTTGCTTTGTTTTTCAATAAGACGATCATACCGCGAAAACTCGGAGGTTTCAGAAAAATGAAATCCATATTCTATATCCCAATTTATGGTCGGCGTGAAGCGAAATTTTTGCATGAAATTGATTTGGGAATATGCTGTTGGGTTCTGAACCCTGGGATCAAGATTCTCAACAACTCTGTCAATACTGTCTATTCTTTGCACATAGAATTGTTTGAGATATTCAGCGGGGCCATTTTTTCCCATTCTCAAATTACCATATTTCGAATAGGTCATACTGCTAACTGATGCCCATTTATTCCAACCGATATTTACATCAAAATGATTTGTGATTTCATCATTTGCCGATGAATATCTGCTTACTGCTTTGCCATTGATCAATAATTGTTCCGTCGAGGACATTTGCGGAGTTAAGGTCTGAAAGCTCATGACACCACCGATAGCATCGCTCCCGTAAATGATAGACCCCGGTCCGAAGAAAACCTCTGTATTTTCAATGGCAAATGGATCCAATGAAATAACATTTTGAATATTCCCCGCTCTAAAGATGGCGGAATTCATCCGAACTCCGTCAACGGTATATAATAATCGGTTGGTTGCAAAGCCCCGGATCATGGGACTCCCACCACCTTGCTGACTTTTTTGTATAAAGACCTCACCCGAAGAAGCCAATAAGTCAGCAGCTGTTTGAGGATTATATGAAGCCAGGTCTTTTGGAGAAATAACTGCTATTTTAGAAGGAATGTTTTTTGATGATTGTTTCCATCGGGTTGCAGATACTACGATCTCTTCGAAATGCGTCGTCGTAGCCTCCAAAAGAATCTCAAAATTCATCTGCTCAATTTCTGCATAATTTTTGACGAGAGTTTTATATCCAAACCTTAGGATCTGTATCATTTGGGCATTCCGGAATGCAGTGAAATCTGCCTGGCCCTTTGCATTTGTAGAAGCAAAAGCTTTGGGTGCTTCACTCAATAAGGTCACTGCTTCAATGGCTTCGCCTGTTAGTTGATCTTTGATACTTATTGTTTGGAGTCGCGCACTGAAGGCGAAGGCCGTAAATAAGCAAAGTATGAAAATTCGTTTCATTGTGAAATCAAATTATATTAATAAATAAAATAAATACAGTCCGCTTAATTACAGCAGACCATCTTAAAATGAAATAAATAAATTTGATCAAACGAATTTCGGAGGCGGTGCGGGAGGCACTATAATCGTTGAAGTAAAATATTCATGAACCTCGAAAATGCGCTTCTTTTTTGGAGTGATAGCAATATCCAGTGAGATCAATGGTTCAGTGATAAATAGCGATTTAAAAAATGAATATAATCTTTCTTGGTGATCCCTCTGCTCAGGAAGATTTCCCACTGCATAGTTGGTCAATTGGTCCAAAAGTTTGCAGAGTTTAGTCTCTTTATAATCCCACCAGCACCAAAAATAAGTGGTATCCCCAACTATGTTGCGTTCGACAACATCGAACATTTCGCCTTTGAATTTGAATTCCTTTGAATGTTCCCATTGCAATTGAGATTTCATTTCTTCATCCGTAAATTTCAATAAAACCAGGTCTTCCCTATCGATACCTGAGATGAGCAATTTTTTGACTTCCTTTTTGACCTGTCTCTTTTGCAATTGCAGATAGCTATAAGTCATACAGGCCGGCACCAGTAGACAGGATATTAATAACAAGCTGATAAATTTACTATTCAAAGCTTTGGAATTCAGCAACAAGTTAAGGAAATAAACAGATTGGATAGGCCAAAATATAAAGCATATTTGAATTAGAAAATTTCAACTAGCCAAAAGAAGGTAAGACTCTATTCTTCTTTTTGAATAATATCTATATCCTTAATAATATTACCAGCTTTTAACTTTTCCATTTCTTCTTCAGAAATGTTGTCCGAATCCGTTATCTTCTCATTGAGCTTATCATTTGTTTTATCATACCAATTCAATCCCGAATATTTATCCACTACCCAAATAGAAACTAAAATCACAATAACTCCTATTACTGTCGCAGTTGACCTGTCAATGCCTAGTCCACCTTCTCTATATATCGCAACTTTTAACACCCAAGTTAATAGCATAGTAAGAAAGCCTACACTAACAGAGCCTAATATTCCATATACCCAATAATTCTCTTTTGCTTTGTAAGCCTTGAAAAAAAAGTAAACAAATGAAAGTAAAAATGGAATTAACATATTTCAAAATTAAAGATATTCATCAAATATGAAATAAAGGTAACTCATATTTAAAATAAATAAATCAAAATATACTCAATATTTCTTCTTCAAATATTCGATGGATGCACCCATGATTTTATAAACAGCCTCCAGCTTAAAGTCTGATAACTTCTTAACATAAATACAGGCCTTTCCCAGTTTGAATTTTCCAAGGCCTTCTAGTAAATGTTCGTGTTCTTTGGCATCTGTACAGACATAAATCGAAATAGCCGCTTACCTGAGAGAAAATCCAAACATTGGCCAGTCCCCTTCCTGGCGGCTTCGATCTGATTTATAATGATACATGCTAAAACCTACAATAGATTGGTTCACATTTTGGGTTCAAAGCCTGTGAATTCATGCATGATTTTTACCAATTCAAAACTGTCTTTGCGTTTTTATTAGGTATTGGCAAAATTGTTGATGAATTCGGTAACGGAGGCTTCTTGTTGTTTCGTTTTAAATTCTGCCAAAGTAGAAAAGTTTGGAAACAAATTTGTTTCATTCCATGAGGGATTCTCAATCAAATTTCGGATGCGTTAGGTTTCTCAAGGGCATACATTGGGTTCCTGCAAATTTGCGCAGATCATGCACAGATTTAATAAATTCAGAATTCTGCGAACTGTCTGCGCAAATCTGCGGGAAACAATACGGATTAACCCATAGAATGCAAGCCCACTTTATTACCTTCGGTATCGCTGATGAGGGCAATAAATCCATTGGCTCCAATTGAAGTTTTAGCCAATAGGATCTGACCACCGGCAGCTTCAACTCTTGAAAGAGGATCACTGAGATCATCACCTCCATTGAGGTAAATCAGAGAACCATCCATAGAAGGCTCATAACCTTCGCCCTCAACAATACCACCGGTTACGCCATTTTGCATATCGCCAGGCAGAATGCCATACTTCATTTCAGGATGAGGCATGTCTTCGATGGCTGCATTAAATAAGGCTCCATAAAAAGCTTTCGCTCTGTCGAAATTTTTGACCGGAATTTCAAACCAGTTAATTGAATTTGTCATTTGTATTTGATTGAATTAATTATAGAATTTTATCTTAGAAATTTCTAATTTCTTACTTGAGCAAGTTATCTCTACTTTGCTGAAATAACTACCCAAAGTAAACGATTCACAAATGAAATTGTGTGACCGGGGATTAAAGAAATTGTAAATTTTTTTGCTAAAGCTGAAAAATGTATACTCCGCAACATGATTTGTAATACATGCTTCTAAAGCATCTCATTAAAAATCAAAACTAAAATGTAAATTCTTTATTGTTGAAATAATTAAAAGATTATGATTTCAAATGCCTGGCGGAGCAGAGTCTATGCAGTATTATGGATGAGAAATTTTATTTGAATTTAGTCTGCATATTTTGCAGATCTCTCCTTGAATCCCAAATTGAAATGATTTTTAATTCGGAATCGTTAAATTTATAAATTATGTAATAAGCCTTTATGATTTTGATTCTGGTCTCAGTGATATGATGCCGCTTTCCGATTTCTGGCATTTTAGCCAATAATTCAATTGCCCTTATTATAAGTGAATTCAACTTTACACTATATTCCTTTGACTTATTTCGATGAATCCAGTAATGAAGTATTTCAATTCGATCAGACTGAGCCTGATCTGACCAAATTATTGTTCTCGCAGCCACTTTTCCGTTTCTGAATTTGCTTGATCATGTGATTTAATTTTTCCCGATAAAATATCTTGTATGCCACTATTGATTTTATGAATTGCAATTTCAGGTAACATTATGTTTGATGCATCAATCTCCAACTCCAATAATTGAATTGCCTCCAATAATAAATTTTCATCCTCAATAAGATCTATTTTTTGATGGAGCCTCTTTTAAATCCGAAACAATCATTTTAAATCAATTTACTTGTAAATATATAATAAAAACTGGAAATCCTAATAAAATTTAGAAATGTTAAACTCAACTATTTATTGTACTTAGAATTGGTCAAGAATTGAATCTTAGTGTTTTTCTCTTGTATGCTTCAAGCATTTTTCTCTAACTCCACAAAATCCTGTCGTATCGGTAAAAATGCATCGATGACTTTGCAAGCTGTAATGGCCTTTGCCGAATGCGGAATATTCGAAGGAATAAATGCAGACATCCCTGGTTTTAATATTTTTTGTTCTCCTCCAAGTTTAAACATAAGCTCACCTTCAACGATATGTGTCCATTGCTCGTGGATATGATGATGTTCGGGAAGTTCAGCGCCTTCATCAATAGAAACATGTGCAAATGTCATTTGATCGGAATGATAAAAACTCGCAGTAAATCCTTCCCAGATTATAATTTTTTTCTGTGTTGTGAAATTTATAAATGGCATAAATCTTTTTACAAAAATGGAAACTTATTTTAAATAAAATTGACATGATACCAGCAGGAAGATTTGTATCATCAAACCTTCAACACTCCTCTAAAACCCCTCGCTGCATAATATGACTCTGCACCATTGTGATATATAAAAACATGATTAAACCGGCGGTCTCCAAACAATGCACCGCCCAGATTTCTGATGGCATCGGGAGTAAGAATCCAACTGGATGTTTTCAAGTCAAATTCACCAATAGTTTGAAGGACTCTGTATTCTTCTTCGGTTAAAATGCGAATGCCCATAACTTCTGCCAACTCCATTGCATTATCTGAGGGCTTATTGGCTTTTCTGGAATCCAATGCCTTGCGATCGTAACAAAAACTTCTTCGCCCTTTCGGACTCTCTTCGGAACAATCAAAAAAAATGTATTCGTCTGATTTTTGGTTATGACCAATGACATCCGGTTCGCCTCCGGTTTCTTCCATTTGATATAAGCTCCAGAGTTTATCCGATTGAGATTTCAACTTCGCTTCCAACTTTGTCCACTCCAGTTCTTTATGGCGTTGCATGTTTTTCTCAAAGCGAGATTTTAATATCGAAAGTAGTGATTCGCTTTGTTTGGGAGTTAGTGATTTAATCATGATTTTAACCAATGATAAATTATATTTGGTAAGCTAACAAACTAGAATCAATAACTGAAGTCATCAACAACAAAATTAAACCTGGCAATTCATTTCAAAACAACAGGAAAGAAAGAAGTGCTACCCGCCCCTTTTCTTTTTCATATTATTTCTTTTCAAAGAGTCCAATAACTCCTGATCCTTTGAACCATGTTTGATTCCGGTATTTGGAGAAATCCTGATACTTGTATCGTTTGGCGGATTCATTGAATCTTCAGGTTTTACGGAGCTTCCATCTTTGCTGTTTCCTGTATTCTTACCGCCGGTTGTCGATCCTGTAGATTTCGTGACCCCTCCTCCAACATTGTTGTTGCAAGAACTTGATAACAGAAGGATACAGAAAAGTATATTAATGCTGGATAACAATTTTTTCATTCGCTAAAATTTGCTGATTTTGTACAATCGATAAAATATAAACGCCAGAAACCAATCCTTCTGTATTCATTGAAAATGTATTTTCCCCTAATTGTGCAGTACTCTTCAACAATTCTTTGATGATAGTTCCGTCTTCACTTGTGCAGATCACTTTGGCTAGGCCAGTTTCAGGAGCCTGAAAGGTAAACGAAATTCTTTTTTGCACCGGATTGGGCCATACGACAAGTTTAACTTCGTCTTTGACATCGCGGTTTGCGACAGGCCCTGAATCGTGGACTTCAGCTGCATGACTTTCCCATTCTCCATCAAAATTGCCATGAGCCCCGGCTACCAATACACTTGGTGCATTCATGCTGTAATTCCTGCAAATGCCTGAATAATCTCCCCATCGCTGCACATCATTGCCGCTAAAACATTCAACCTCCCACAAGCCTTTGACATATGTTGAGCCGGACCAATTAAAATTATCATCTACATGCACTACTCTCGTTTCAGGATAATCGTCAGCCGCTGATCTTGCGAATTTAATCATCGCCGATTTACCTGTTGTCGTAGTAGCATAAGATGCGATGGAAGGATAAGCATAATCATAATCTTCTAAACCAAAAGATCCTTTGGTAGCGGTTCGATTGCCCACGTTGACCCTGTAATAATGAATTCCATTCCATTCATCGGGTCTCTTGGCTGCATGCACAAAATGTACAATACCATTCAAATAAAAGCCACTCAAAGCCCTACAATCGTTAATACTCAGTTTGCAAGTTGTACCACGTTGAAAAGCATCTGAACCTACTTCATAAGCTGGAACAGTAATTTCATAATAAATCATTTCGGGATTATTACCCAGATCATCTGTAAGATCATAAAGCCCAATTTTATTCCCCTGAGCAGATTCTGAGGCGACAATATAGGCACCTGGACCATAGGTATTATTCAATCCATAACTTACCGGTAGTAGTGTAAAATTAATGTCGCCGTCAAAGTTTGACCAGTATACAAATTGCAGATTTTGTCCGTTGTAACCGCTAGATTTATTGATTTGCCATAATTGAGAGTCTGAAAATTTACTATCAGAACCATATAAATTGGCGGTCAAAATAACTTCGTTGTTGGTGACTGCGATTTTGGATAATCAAAAAAGCGTCCTAAGCCGGTTTGGTCGCCTCTAAGTATGTACCGATACCAACCATCATTTGGATTTGCTGTTTTTGAAAACAACAAAGCCACTTTATTATTTTCAGAAGTACCGCAATGTTGCACGTACATAAAAAATCTTCTTGCCACGGGATCAAAAAGCACTACCGGATCACAGTAGGAATCCCAACCAGGATAGTTCAAAAAAGCCTCAAGTGTTGTCGTATAGGTCAGACTTCCATTTCTCGAATAACAAATTGAAGAATTTGCAGCTGTGACGACCCAAGCCGTATTTCCGATGGCAATCGTATTGTCCATTGGAGCACTTCCTGTAAATGGATTGGTATCCCAACGATCGCCCACTTCCGGATTCAAAGGCATCAGGCTATTTTGGACATCGACTTGATCACCGGGAACATTTGCAAGAGTTGAACTGCCTCCCAATTTTAAGATATGGTTTACCTTTTTTAATGAATCAATCAAATCCTGATCAGGCCCACGATGGCGAATGGTAGTTTTTCTCTTATAGGCTATCACTGGTGTAAATGACAGATCCAATGATGGCGGATTGGAAAAGCCATCACAGGGCATATATTGTATTTCACTTTTAATGCCAACGGATCTCCCACCGGGGCGGGTCTGCTTTGGCTTCATTTCCTGACCAAGAAGTTCGGTAATAAATAAAGCCAATACAACTGTTCCGAAAAATTTAAAGACTTTCATTTAGATTAAATTAGTAACTACGAAATTACAAGAAAAGCTGGTCAATTAATGATTGCGTTCAACTTATTTTATAAATCCGTTCATTATGAAAGTATTAAATGGAGATTGCCACAAAGCTCAAATGTTAAAATTCCCTTCCAGCACCTGAACTGCTTGGCCCGTTATAAACACTTTATCGTCCTCGAATTTCAATTCCATTTCTCCTGTTCGCTCAGAAGATTGAAATGCCCGCATGTGATTTTGATTTAATTTCGCAGACCAATAAGGTGTTAAAAATGTATGAACCCCACCCGTAACAGGGTCTTCATGGGTACCAGACCAGGGCCAGAAAAAACGATAGTGAAAATCAAAAGCTGTGCCCTGCGAAGCTGCCGTAACGCAAACTCCATTTATATTCTGGTAAGATTGAAGCAGCGCTGAATAATCTGGCTTCAGCTGGTCTAATGCATTACAATCTGCCATTTCTATGAGTATGATCTTTAATTCAGTATTATACCTTACACTCACCACCTCTTTAATGCCCAAAGCATTGATCATCTCACCAGGAATTTCGAGATCCAATAATTTATATGTTGGAAATAACATGGTCATTTTATCGAGCTGCTTTTGCACGATCAATTTTACACCATTCACATTTATAAAAACAATTTGATGCAGATCTGTTATCTCGAATACTATTTTTGCAGCAGCCAATGTAGCATGTCCGCAAATGGGAATTTCCTGTTTAGGCGTAAAAAATCGGATATTGTATCGATCTCCCGAAATATATTCTACAAAAGCTGTTTCGGAGAATCCAATTTCATTGGCTACACTTTGCATCATGGGAACTTCTAAAGTAATTTCAGGAAAACAGACTGCAGCAGGATTTCCCTTAAACTTTTGATTCGTGAAAGAATCGACGAAATAGGTTTTCATAAACATTTATTTAAAAAATAAGCCATAATGCGTTTGATCAAAAGGATTCGATGATAATAACAATCTTAAGCGTCCAATGTTGAACATCTTCAGATAAAATGAACATGTTTGGCTTGTCGAATATTTTCAAATGTTTTTAAAATCATAGATCGTACATTTAGGCCCTTTATCAAATCTATTCAATAAACTCCAAAATTGATATATATAAGGTTTAAAATGAAGAGGATAATTTTAAAACAAAATGAAAATTCTAAAGTAATTTAAACATGAAAATCGCATTGTTTAGCGTAGCCTTATTCATCAGTATCGCCTACTTTTTTGCGACCCGAAAATCCGGTAAAAATTTTGAACGAGATATTCCCTATGGGCCATTTACTATACGTGCAAAAGTTGGATCATCCCGAGATTTCAATATGAATTATGGGATGGTTGACCGCACCAGTATTGCATATACAGTATTGTTTAAGGGCAAGGCTATTGAAATGCCGGGAGATTTACAAAACAACACCGGATTGCCCTATATGTGGAATGTCTATGTCCTGGGAAGTGTCGAAGAACCGATGTTGATTGTTGGCAGTCAGAGTCTCTACTTGATTTACATCAAGGATGGTGTCCCTGTTGTAGAAGCTTTGTTAAAACAATCGCAAGATTTTGCTTCCCTGCAATTTTTGGACAGCGATAAAGGTCAGCCGGGACCATTTATTGAAGTTTTTGCTGAAAGTGATACCAACAATATAGATCCATTGAAAAAACTCGAAGGCGGGCGGTACTTGATGGTAGGTGAACAAAAGGTGTTAGATGTACAAACTCGAGATGTATGGTCATTTCATGTGGGTAATGAACCCATTGACAATTATTCATTTCCATCACCACATGGAGCTCTTGCCTTTTCCCCTGATAAAAATTGGATTGTGTTTTTAGCTGAGTTCCAATCCTGGAACAGCTCAGATGAGGATTTACCTGAATCTGAACATGCATTGATCGCATATGATTTTAAAAAAGATACTGGCTATTCAGTAAAATTCGATGATACAGAAACGCGGTTGATCAATATTCAGGAAGCTAATTTGGATTGGTTCCATCGCTTGTTTGAATGGAAAGAAAAAGATGGCGCCATTCGATTACAGCGCATTCCCCATCAAAAGCCGGAATATTGGACCGGACGCTATAAATCCGAAGATGGATATTATACCTTGTTTCCTGTAAAACCGGGAATACTACCTGTGTTTCTCGATTTCGTGTTGAAGCAAATGAATTGGACCAAAGCACAAATTGTTAAAGAGGAATTCCACGAATACACCGGACGCTGTATTGATCTTGCATCAGGCGAAACAAAACTGGATCTTCGATTCAAAGAAGATGAACAATCCCTTTCTTTTAGCAGCCATCTTTATAAAGAAAAAACGGAAGCAGATAAATTGCTCATTCAAAAAATTGCGGCAGCATTTGATGCAGAACTTAAAGCCGGCAAACACCAGGAACATTTTGGTAAAATCTTAAGCGAGACAAAAAAAATCCGGGGCTTATACAAATTAGATTAATTTTTATAAAAACGCAGAATGCAGCCCCCGATGATAAAGATAAAACCTATAAGCAACATCGAAACATGAAGCAAATTGAAATCTTTGACCATTAAGACTTGTATCCCGATCCACCCACAAAGCAGCATTCCTTGTAATATTGCCAATAATGAGCCCAAGCGATTTTTGCGCAAAATAAAAATGGTTGCGATCACATTCATGACGCCGTTCACGATGAATAAAATGATACCGGGGATCATATAAGAGTCAAAAGGCGAGTATTGTAGATAATCTGTATTCATACCCAACAATTTGCCTGTTGGATTCCATATGAATAAAATACCTGCAATGATGGCATTGATCGCTGTCAATAATAAAAGCGCTACGAGTAAACGTTTGATGGCACTTGCAAAAAGTTACCTGCATGTTAATTGTATAAATATGTTTCCTTCTGATAAGCCAAATGCCGGATATTTTCCAAGACTCTTCTCATATATCTTTTCCAAAATAATTTTGCGAACAAGACATTGAAGGGGTAAAGCAAAATACGGTTAGAATATAAGGTGTATGTGTATTCTACAAATATTTTATTGGATTCCAGTTCCGTTGTTTTCCACTCGCCCTCAAATTTATAAAAGCCCAGCATCCAAGATTGAAAATCACTGACCTCAATTTTCCAATATTTATTTTCTATGCGCTCAAGGACTTTATCAACAGATGCAAAACCACCTTTTTGAGAAATAGACTTGGCCACAAATATTTTTTTGCTGTAACCCGGCTTTCCCCAATTGTCATCATCTGTGCAATGGGTCACTTTGGGCATGATGCCATAGCCGGTATGTATTTTTGAAACATCGCAGAACATGGGTGTTTTAAAGGCTCGTTCAAGAGAGCAATTGAAAATGCTTGTAATACTAACGTTTGTGATCATATTAGAATTTTATTCGCGTGCAGTTTCGTTTCCCGCGGATTTCGCAGATTACACGCAGATTAATTCACTAGCGTAATCCTAGGTGAATTATCCGGCTGTTGACTGGAATTCAAAAATACTCTTTATAATTATAAATCCTTTTTAACAAAACATTCAATCCATGCAGGCCCCAGGCCTGGTTGATAATAATAATACAGGCTATCGTCGTGAGAAACCAATTTCGGTCGATGCCCAATTTTAATAGAACTAAAAGTGCTATTCTCCAATTTAAACAAATATGCATTTTCCAATACAATTGAATCAAAAAACAAACTTACGATAGAATCTTGTTTGGCTTTCAATAAAAAAACTTTCACTATACTGGTATCATAAGAGAATTCTGGAATTCCATGTCCGCCCCATGCAGTCACAACTTTGATCCCGGAATATTTTCCAACATAAGCATCGCGTTCATCCAATGCATTATTATCACAGGCCATCCATGAAGCCACAAGAAGTGTCAATGCCCATTTTACATATTTTCCAAAGAATACCCATTTACAGTCAGCAAACATATACTACAATGATTAGTTAGCAGGATGTTTCAAATTACTATTCCAGATTTCTCTATAAATCTTCCAATGGCCATCCTCAGTTTTCCAAATCGCAATAAATTTTCCTTTATCAAAGCTCCCTCCATTTCCATCCGGAAAATCGTAAATGCCTTCTTCCACGACCAGATCTTGAACCCCGTAAATTTCTTTTTCGCTGATCACAATTTTGAAGTCTTTATTTTTTCCGTCATTGTAATAATATTGTATGATGGAATCAATGCCGCAAACAGATTCCATACCTTCCGGCATAGCGCATGCATCTTTGCAATATCTTTCAAAGTACCATGTCCGATCGCCGGTTTCGAATCGTTTTCCATAAATGAGATTTGCTTCTCTGATAATACTTTGAATACTTTTCAGTTCAAATTTCTTATATAACATCATGTCTACATTGTCCTTACATGCCATAGAGAAAATTATACATAGGTAAATTAAAATTATTTTCATTTTGATTTCTTAATTTATCTTGCTTTTAGTAAAAATCAATTACCAAAAATGATATTTTATATTTTAAAAACCTTACTTAAATATGAATGATCTATCAATACGAACAAAATCCCAAAAGGTAATTTTTTTAAGTCGATTTGGTTTAAGCCTGATGCTAATTTCTGTTGATGTAAGCTTTTTCCGGTGCCGTCAAAAAGGTCCACAAATGCTAATTTCGTTCTTTTATTGTCAATAAAAAGCGTTTCATCACGGATGGATAAATCAAAATCTTCATTCCTGGTAACGAACTTCTCACTATTAACATTTGTGATCTTGGAACAATCATATTCGTATCCAATTTCCGGATTTCCAGTATTAAATGCTTTCGCTCCAAATATATCATTATAAAAACAACGTAAAATACCACCTTCTCCCCCATCTACTGCGACTTCCAATTCATCAAAGGGTAATATATAATGCTGTAAAGCCCCTACGTTTTTTAGAACTGTATCAATGCGATTTCCAAAATTATTGAATTTGTATCTAGCTATTTGACCTGAAACTTTTTGGCCTGAAATCATGGTTTCGAAAGTATCAAGTATCGAAATTAGCAAGGTATCTCTTGACCCTATATTCCTATTTACAATAGACCATTCAGTGCCAATCTTAGCAATAAAATTATATAAAGTATCGAATTGAATTGCATCTTCAGAATACAAAACAACTCCATTATCCGATTGCAAATACACCGGATTCATTTGCCATGTCGAAGCTGAACCACCCATTCTCGATTGCAGGGTTAGTTCTTTTTTGAATATTTTTGTAAGTCTGCCGTTTATAAATGTATCTCTATCAAATTGTACCTGACTTATTCCATATGACCAAAAACCCCGATGATTGTAAACCCATTTAGAATCATTTGAGGCAAACTCCTGAGCATATGTATTGCCATAAGTTGAAATGACTAAAATGAAATTGAATATAAATTTCTTCAACATGCACCTAAATATTTCTTATATCAATATAGAAATTATAATTATCAGAAATAAAATTTCTAGTTTTATAAAATAATTATTTTGCCAAAATCACCATTCCTGCCCCATCTAAGATCCAATTCTTTTCCAAAATTGCGGTATCCGCATCACAATAATTTGCTTCATAAATGATGATTTTATCTTTTGAAATCAAGGCTGCTTTCTGTATACACCCTTCTGCTATATCGTCGTAGGCGATGGTTTTGAAATCGATCAAGCGAAAATTGTGATCAAAATTAGCGAGATCCGTCCTAAGCTCATGCTCTCCGACTTGTGTTGTAAACACGACCGTTACAAATTGCTCAGACAGCGGTATCCGGTAACGCATTTCAGAAGACCTTATATCTTTGAGATCATATGGGCTCACTATAGCAGCTAAGTTAAATCGATATAATTGTTCCTGGGAGAGAAGTGCGCTGAACCTGAAATTATCAAAATTCGTAGAATCCCGGAATGGTGTATTTCTGACGGGTAAATTTCTGAGAAAACTGAATTTTAAATTAAAAGAATCGGTTTGAATATTTCCATTACTTAAAGAATTTGCATCTCTACTTATTGAGGATGACTCTTTTTTGCCCATTTCAGAGCAGGAAATGCACAAAGTGAATGCAACGATCGTCAGGTATTTCATTGTTTAAAAAGAATTAGGATGAATTGATTAAAAATTATTGCCAACCTACCAAAGCAAAAATAATCAATTATTCTAAGTTAGGCTTGAAACACCATGAGATCCCAATTTAATTTTCACTTATTTCCTCAAAATCTTTTCCATTGATTTCCCTTTGGCCAATTCATCAATCAATTTATCCAAATACCGAATCTTTTGCATGAGCGGATCTTCGATATCTTCGACGCGATAACCACAAATGAGACCCGTAATTTTTGATACATTGGGATTCAGCCGGGGAGCTTCAGTAAAAAAGTTTTCAAAATTGCATTTAATATCGAGCTGTTGCTGAAAGCTTTGTTCATTATATCCTGTGAGCCAATAAATAATTTCATCTACCTCTTCTTTAGTCCGCCCCTTTTTTTCTGCCTTTTGAAGGTACAAAGGATATACATTAGCAAAAATCATTTTAAAAACGCGTTCGTTATTTCTGGTATTCATACATAGTAAGACTTAAATTTGTATATGCTCCAAAATTCTTCCAATTTCAGGCAGCTTTTCTGCGTTGAACGATACCTTTGACGAAGCCAGAATTTTTGGTTATATTTTTGATCACATGTTTAACGCCAATGGGAACATCAAAATAATCTCCGGCGCTAAAACGCACAATCTGTCCTTCAAAGTCACATTCACATGCGCCTTCAATGATGAGAAAACTTTCTGTGAAATCCTCTTCGGGATGTTGGTCTTCTACCAACTCGCCATATAGCCAAACTAAATTCATTTCAACATCCGCTGTTGCTTTTAATGAGTGAATGGCAAAATCATCCTCACGATATTCCGGTTGCAACTCCACTAATGCCTCTTTCCATGCAAAGGCATCGCTATGCCTGGTAATGAATGGTGGATTTTTCAGATCAATCGTTTCTTTGGCAAGAAAAGGCTCTAAAAAATGTAGTGTACGGGATTTCAAATCTTTCGAAGCAGAAAGGTCCTGCCGGTAATTTTTCAGAGCTGCTAAGGTTTCATCGATCTCCATTTGAATTTCGGGGTATCGGGATGCCAGATCAAGGAGTTCGCGGGCTTCATCTTCAGGCAAATTTCCCAAACAATAAGATTCAATGACGCCGGACGATATATATTGATGGAGTTCAAACATTTTTCAAATTTTTTCTCAAAATAAGCAATGCGGTCCGGGTGCGGGTTTTTACGGTACCCAAAGGAAGGCCGGTTTCGTCTGCTATTTCCTGCATGGTATATCCTCTAAAATACTGATAATCTATCATTTGCTTTAAATGCGAGTCTAATTTATCAAGTTCCTTTTCCAAGCCAAGATAATCAAGCCGCTGCATTTCAGGGGCCGGGCCTGCAACAGCTACGGCGGATTCTTCATTTTGGATCTTCCTTTTCTCCAAAAAATAATTGGATCGCACAAAATCCAGCGCTACGCGACGGGCTATAATGACCAACCAGGTAAAAAGTCTCCCTTTAGTAGGCTCATAAAGTTGAATATTGCGCCAGATTTTTACAAAAGTATCCTGCACTAAATTTTCAGTGTCCGGTTCTGATTTGGCAATTTCAAAAATGACCTTATAAATGGCTTGTCCGTAACGGTCATACAATTCGCTGTAAGCCGAATGCTCAGCCCTTTTCAGACGCTCAACGAATTCGCACTCGGCTATATATTTCGAAGCTAAAACCTCCAATTATGTTTATTAACTGACTTCAAATTTAACTGTCGGCAGAAACTTTTTTAGAAATTTTTTCACCGATCTAAATCCAAATATCAAAACCAGTCGTAAATGTTTCCGAATTGACGATAAAAGAAATCCGTTTTCAAAATCGTCAAGGCAATTCAATCAAATTTAAAAACAAAATAAATCTTAAACACATGAAAAAGACAATTTTACTTTCGGCGTTTGTTGTACTCTTTGCAAGCGTCACAATAATCAGTCAGGAAAAAAGAGCCGAACAAATTGTTACCCATTATTTTAATTGGTTAGATGCAGGGGACCTGGATGCTACAGCTTCCTTACTAACAGAAGATTTTAAGGCGACTGCAGCCTTTGCTCCTGTAACTTTTGACAAAAAAAGCTGGCGAGCTGTGGGTGAAAATTTCAATACCGCATTTCCAGGTATGAAACACGAAATTTCAGATTGGTTTGCCGATGGAAACAAGGTCGTAGTGAGTGGTATATTTAAAGCCACCAACACAGGTCCAAACATGGGAAATCCAGCCACTGGCAATAAAGTTAGTCTTGCCTTCACTACCCTATTTCTTCTCGATGGAAAAGGCAAAATTAAAATGTTGGACACGAAATTCGACATGAAGTCATTTGAGGGACAGTTGATGGCAGGTATCAATCCACATGCAAAAGCGGAAGCCAATATTCGCAAGGCCTATGCTTCACTGGAAAAGAAAGATTATAAAAGTTTTGCCAGTGTGTGCACTCCGGAATTCATGGAACTCGGCTTGAGTCCCGAACCGATCAAAGGTGTATGGAATGCTGTTGAAGCTTACAAATCTTTTTTAACGGCATTTCCAGATACGAAGTTTGACATCAAAGAAATTATTCCTGCAGGCAAAAACAAATACTACCTCCATGAATGTGTCAGGTACCAATACCGGAAGTTTTATGGGTATTCCTCATACCGGTAAAAAAGCGATGGTGGAAGATATGGATATTGTGGAATTGAATGATCAGGGACTTTGCATTTCTCATAAATCAGTGAATCCAAATGGAATTTTGTACGCTGTCGGAATCATGGATAAACTCGATCCTTCGAATATGGCCGCAGAAGCTGCTGCTCTTGGGATTATGGCTGCAGCAGATGCCGGTGATACCGAAAAGTTAGTATCCTATTTTGCACCGGACGCCAAACATTATTTCAATGGGATAGCGAACTCCAACGACGAGTTAAAAAAACGAGTGACAGGATTTAAATCAGGATTTCCAGATGTGAAACGCAGTTTAACAGTTGTTGCGTCCGGCAATGGTGCAGTTAGCGTACAAGGTTGGTTGACTGGAACAAATACAGGCATGTTCATGGGCAATCCTGCGAGTGGAAATAAAATTAAAGTTTCCGCATTAGGTGTGTATAAATTTAATGATGCTGGAAAAGTAACTGAGGCATGGGTAGAGCTCGATGCCGCTACAATGCTCGCTCAATTAAAAGGTGAACAAAAAATGAGCACGGTTAAAGCAAAAAAATAATATTCAAGAAATGTACGTGGCACTTCGAAAGTCGTGCCACGATTTTAAAATATTTTAATCAACATCATATGAAAAACATACATTTACTTCCAACTTTGGTTTATGCAATTACAGCAATAGCTTGTACGCAACAGACTCCACAAACAAGCGCAATAATCGATAATTCAGCTATCAGCAAAAAAGCCCATTTGTTATTTAGTGAAAATAAGTTCGATAGTGTAGCCATTTTGGTAGGAGACAATATTCAAGTCATCAATTATGCCTCTGGACAAACATTTAACGGTAAGGCAGAATTTAGAAATTTTATGACGGGTTTCAAAACAGCATTTCCGGATATGATTATTAAGCACACAAATGTTTTTGAAGATAATAAGGGCAATGTAGCCCTAGAGTTTGAAGCGATTGGTACACATACCGGGCCATTCATAATACCAGGCGATACTTTACCTGCTACCGGCAAAATCGTCACATTATATGTGAGTGAAACACATCGGATAGAAAATGGAAAGATTGTAAGCATACATAATTACCAGGATTCCGGATCGCTATTGGCCCAATTGGGTATGTTGAAATAAAATTTTACTACGCCAACACAAAATGTAAGCGAACAACACGTTGGTGAATAAATTATTGAATAAATTTTTCCCAAGCTAAGTTGAAAGTATTAACAACTTTACCAACTAAAGCTTTTCGATCACAAAAATTAACATTAACAAATTGCATTTTCATTCAGTAAATACCTAAAACATATTCCTTATACAATCTCCCAGGAAGTTCCTCATCTAATATTACTCATATTAGTTCGACTTCCATTTTTGTTGAAATTGGATTACATACGTCGTTAATTGAAAGTATAACCTACAATTACTAAATATTAATCAAAAAACAAGCGAGAACATTTTCCAATATTAATAAATTTGACTGTCCATATATTTTATTTTCCTAAACTTAAGTCCCTTTTGTTCTTTTAGCATCCTCCACATGGGATCCGTCATTTTTATTGCAGTTGCATCCGCCTTATAATGCCCACTATGAGGATAAACCAGTAAGTTTCCTTTTTTGATTTGTATTTTTCCTGCACTATATACATCGCGACCTTGACCAGCAATCGTAGAGTGTATTAAATCATCATCACCCAGTTTCAATTCATATTTATCAAACGATAAAGTAAAATTCACAATGTTATCATTTTTTAAGCTCCTTTTTAATGCTTTCTTTGAAAGTGATTCAACATCCTCATCCGGAAATCCTCCAATACTTTTAAAGACAGAATTACCGAATTTATCCTCACCGCTCATTCGAAGCATTTCACACTCCCCAGATGGCTTACGACTATAGCGTTGCATAAATGCATTGTCGTCTCCAGAGTCGGCTTCAGAAACAACACTTCTCTTTGCTTTATAAATACTCACCCGTTGTTCGTCACTTACGACAGTCCCTTTGCTCTTTTTTAATGCTTTCAAAAAATCTCCACCCACTTCCTCAGCGCCTTTTGCATCTAAAGCAGCTTCATCCAAAACTGCTTCTTCCGGAGTTAATGCCCCATCTGTTAAAATGTCAGCGCCCACTTCAACACCTATAACCATAAGGATTGCAAAATCAGATAACACATCATGTCCGCTGGGATCATAGTATTTGATCGGGTTATTAAGTGTATAAGCATAATAGTTATAGGCATCTGTTTGCGTCATACCCCCACCCGGTCTGTCGTCGGCAGAAATAAAACGCGTCGTAACAGGATCATAATAACGGGCATTAAAATAATACAGACCAGTTTTATCCAATTCCTTACTACCGAATGTGTATCTAACTTTACCAGTTCCTGTTATTGCATATTGTTCACCGAATGGAGTATAGTGAATTTGCGTAGACAAACTTCCTTGTTCATTTGTTGTAAGACTAGTAGTGTTTACAAAATTCTGGTGGTAGTAGGTAGTTCTTGTGTTTTTAAAATTCGATTTTTTGCTTTTAACCTGTGTTACTGCTGCCACTATGTTTGTAGGTGAGACCACATATTTTGTATAATATGTAGAATCCGGTGTCATGCTAATTTCGTAATAAGGCGAAATATAAAGAGTCGTTTCTTTATTTTGCACATCGACTTTGCCGATACGTTGACCATTGTAATTATAAAGAAATATAAACAATGTGTCTTTCTTTTGGCGAATCCTTATCAGCCTATTAAAAACATCATAGTCATATGATAGGGCAGAAGAATCTCCTTTTAGTATCCTGGAGCGCTGTTGCAAATTTCCTTTTACATCATATTTTGCAGTAAATACTTGCTTCCCATTTTTGATGCCATTCGTTACCTGATAATTTTTGTAAGCAAACTGGATAGAATCTTTACCCAACAAATTGCCAGATAAATCGTATGTAAAAATATTTTTCCCATATTTGCCTACTGCAGTATCCAACCTGCCAGTTGGCTGATATGAGAAGTGCTGCGAAAAATCAGAATTTATACTATCTTGAATGGAAACAAGTTGATTTGCATCATTCCAAATATAATCGAGGTTTAATATTTGTTTGCCCTGTGCATCCGTTATGTCATATTGGTTTAATTTACCATATGCCAAATAATCAGCGTTTCTAACAACCTGATTGCCATATTGAATAGAAAGTTGATTGCCTTCTGCATCATACTGAAGGTAGTTTAAATAATGCTTAGATTTAAAACCATTTGCATGATCAGCCATAGAAATTTCTTTAAGTTGCTGATTAGGATAATAGCTATAAGACATTACTGAAGAATCAGGATATATGATATTCGAAGTACTTTGATTTGGGTTGAAGAAGAATGCTTCAGAATAGAGTACATTTTTTAGCTTTAAGGTACTTTTTATGTTTTGATTGTAAGAATTATATTGATAGGAATAAGTGATTCTTTCTTGTGGTGCAAACACAGAACACAATTTACTTTTTCCGTTTTTGGATTCTGGCAAATCATAATCAAACTGGTACAATACAACTTTGCCTTTTGATTGTAATAACAATCGATTCAAATTGTCATAAGTATTGACAATCGTATCTTGGTTATTTTTTATTAAAATAATTTGCTGCAAATTATAATTATAGATAAGTGAATCATTTCCACTGGACGGATTATGAGTAGAAGTGAGTTTACTGAGAGAATTATAGGTCTGTGCAGTTGTCAGTCCTCCCGGATCAGTGATGGAAATTTGATTACCTAATAAGTCATAGGTAAATATAGTATTTTGTCTTGATTGATTATTGTGCCGAACGATTCGCTTTGACGAATTAAAATAGTCGAAATAATAAATTGATGAAGACGAATCCTGGCTTCCAACCGCATCAAAGTAAGTAACTTGCTTCCCGTTGTAAGCCCATTTTGAAGTCACGCTTTCTGTATTCGATTTAGGATACGTCAGGCTACTGATCCTGCCATTAGGATCATATGTCCTGTAACTATAGAGAGCTAAATTAGTTTTCAGATATGGAGTAGATTGTCTGATAATTTTACCATGACCATTGTACGTTGTTTGTTGAAGAATTGTTTCCCCGTTTTGATCACTTTGTGTATTGAGGTAATTGCGCAACATTCCATCATAATATTGAGAACTAACATTCCATGATTGCCCTGCCCAATCATTTCGTTCAGCTTTTTGAACCTGATAACCAATTGAGTCGGGCACGTATAAAAGTTTAGCAAGGATTGTCATAACTCCACTGGTGTCGGGTCCCAAAATCAAACTATCTCTGCCTAAGGCATCCAATTGAATTTGAAAAATATTACTGTTAGCATCAATGGCCTGACTCACCTTGCCAAAAGCAGGATTGTAAAATGTTTTTACCACAAGCTTTTCTCCCCATTGATTTGGAGGCGAGATTCTACTTATTGGAAATGTGTTGTAAAAAGAATCATATTGGATAAAACTTGTATCTCCTGCAATATTGATATTGTACTTTTGATTGCCGCAAAGATCAAACCCTGTTTGCTGGGTAAGCCAGATATTATTTGTATTCAGCCATTGCGAAGATGATGTTTGGTTAAATGTAATTGAATCGTAAGTATACGTTGTCGCATTAAGTACATGCATTCCCTTTGGATCAGAAGCATTCACATTTGTCAATTGATATCCTATGTGCCAGTCTTCAGTATCATTGAGATAAGTCGCCAATGTGTTGACAACATTTTTAGACTGAGCTGTGTCACCCAAATCTGTGGTAAGTGTTTTATTCCCATAAGGGTCATACTGATAATTGTAACCCGTCGTATATTTATATGTATTGTTGTCGAAATAGCTTTTTCTGGACTTATCTACAGTAATATGGTAAATTTTTCCATTTGAATAATCAGCAGAAATACTATCGCTGTAATAATTTCTTGATGTTCGGAGAATATTACCCTCTAAATCAGTTAAAAGTGTGCTTTCCTGATTTCCAGTAAACGGGAAGTGTTGTAGATTATTTGTTTTTGAAACATTTTGTGCGGAGCTATCAATTCTTGTATTGATCTTAAATCCCAGCCAACCAACACCTAATATATCCACTTTTGCACCTTCATAGTGGTATTGGTAAGGATATCTATTTCCAAGCCCATCTGTTTGTGCATAAGCTGTTACTACGTACATACCATTTTGGGTAAATCGCATCGGATAATTAGATCCTTGAACCGGTGAGAGATTAAGTGCATTGAAAGAATTAAAAATACCTCTCCCAAAAGTGAGACCCTCTGCTGTTTCAGAAATTAAAGATTTCGTATAGATCGTATCATTAGAAATGGGTTGATATTTTAATTCTATATTACCCCCAACACCATTGCTAAAAAGCCATATCATATTGGGTAACTGATTATAATTTTTATATGTCTTCGACGAATCTGTAATTAGATATAATGACTGGGTATTCGCATTAAACACATCGGTTAAACCATCTCCATTAAAATCTCCTACCCAAATGCTTTGATTCGCAAAATTAAAACCCGTCAAAGGCCAAAACGAAAAATTAAAACCATTGGAATAGTATATCCCATATGTAGATCCACTACCACTTAGCAGATCCATCATACCGTCGGCATTATAATCACCTAGCCAACTGTTTTCCATATTAATAGACCCCGTATTAATGGGAACTCCGGATTGAATTCCATATCCATTCGACAGATATATTGAAAAAACTTGCCCGGTTTGGCCCACTAAATCAGCTAAATTATCTCCGTTGAAATCGGAAAAAAAATAAGAACTGTTATTATCAAAATGCGTATTTGCATAAATACCAGGTAAAAAGCCTTTTGCAATTGACCAATTAGACAAGTAAATTGAATCAACTCCAGCTGCTAAAAAATCTGCAAGTCCATCTCCATTAAAATCGGATATTAAATTCTTACCAACGTTTAATGCCGGAAATTGAAATGGGTAAAAAGCAGTAAATCCATTTCCTTTCGAGAAACTGATATAAGCTTCAATACCGGAAATGCTCAACAAATCACTTTTTCCATCCCCATTAAAATCCGCAGACCAAAAGCAGGAGCTACAGGAAGTGCTTGGCCATTTAATACTATCTGTTTGAATACTAATCCTGTTAAATGAAGTTCCTGTTGATAGAAATAAATTGGCTGCTGCACTTGAACCTGTAAAAACATCAGTTCGACCATCTCCATTAAAATCGGCAATAAATTCAAAATTACTTAAAATGATAGTTGTATCTAATGGAGAATTATGAAATCCTCCTTCCGACGCCAAATAGATGGATGAAATTTTACCATTGTTATTAATCAATAAATCTGTTCTGCCATCTGCATTAAAATCACCTTCAAATCCTGTTTCAGTATATGACCCGGGATAAGAAAATGACTGTTTGATCATTTGCTGTAGCCCATTCGTCCAATCATATGCATCTGCTGCATATACGACTCCATTCGCTCCGACTTCTTTGATTTGGGCTACCCTGCTGATATTTAAAGGCGTATTAGTTTGATAAACAATTTGATATTCAGTGATAAGGGTGGTGTCATTCTTTTCATCAATGATAAATGTCCTGATCTTTGATAATCGAGCCATGGTTTGCATGAGCCCGCCACCCAAATAGTGAACTGCTGTATCTGGTCTGGGTTCATAATAAAAACAGACTAATCGCTGCGCAGGCAAATTGGCCTTTTCATTAATTGTATACGATATTATATCCGGATATGACACACCTTTATTCGCAGTATTAGTGATCGGAGTTCCAGAAACGGTTTGTGGATTTTCTGTATAGCTGAATTGAATTTGATTGCCGTTTAAATCAGTTTGCTTATTAATAAACCAACTGTTGATGGAACCTGCTTTATTTCCACTTGAAAAAAGGGATCCACATGCGAAAACTTGTGAATCATCAGTATTGCCATATTCATAAACATTACCTTCCTTATCCGTCACAGTAAAACTGCAGGGGCCTTGCCCGCAATTTCCATTTGCAACAATCTTCGTCCAGGATTCAATTTCAGTATGGTACACAGCTCCTGAGGAAAAATATCCGTCACCTGTACTACTGACTTTCATTAATCGACTCGAACCAAGACTAAATCGATCATATGCATTATAATTAATGCCAGATTTAAAACCATCCTGTTGATAAGTAGCCCCAGTTCGATTTATACTTTGGATTCCACTCAAACTCATACCCTGCCCTAAAATGCCGTTTCCACCCTGACTGTTATAGTTGATTGTAAGTTGAGGTGCTGCATTATTTGTACCCGGAGGCACAGAGATATTTATTGAATAAGTGCTTCCTCCATTTTGATTTACTTTAAAAGCGCCATTTAGAGTAGACGTATAGGCAGACAACTGCGACTGTGCAAAAATAATATCATTTGTATTCCACACAATGGATAAAGAGATCACTAAGCTACATAGGTAGCGGTACATGGGGCTGTACATTTTATAATAATTTAAATTAAGTAAATAGAAAACTAAGTAAATAAATTAATGGTAATTACCGGGTTCATAACCTCTTCTGACTCACCGCTTCCATTTAAGTTCATCGTAAACCCTGACACTTCAAGGTAATATGATGTACCCTTTCCTGAAGGAGGTTGTAGAATGGCATAAAACCATTGATTTGCTTCAGCAGTAGAAGTTGTAGTCTCGCCCACTTCAGGATTGTTATAATAAATTATTAAAACCGTTCCATCATCGGAAGTGTACTTCAATAAACCTAAGGGGCCATATCCACTTTCTTTTCCAAAAGTAGCGATCAGCGTTTCAGCACTATCTCCCAATATGGAAGAAACTGGATTATTAACTGTTTTACCATGGTGCCGCCAAATATCAGTCTGACTAAAAACATGACTGGTATTATTGGCTACACTAATATTGATGGAGCAAGCATCATTGCTTGGAGAATAATTTGATGACATAACTTTAAATTTTAGAATAAATTAAGAAGCTTCAACGATGGTGATGGTCGCACTAAAAGAATTGACATTGGTAATATCCCAATAAATTTGAGTACTGTAAGAGCCATCACTCTGCAAGTATTCGATAGTATAATTCGGACAGCTGATTGCATTATATCCTTCATCTGGATTTGAATCTGGATGATTATACAAATGCCAGGTAATTTTAAATTGGGAACCATCAGGCATATTAAAATAGGATTCCCCCTGCGTTTCTCCTGAATAGCAATCAGATACTTGAAATGCCAAACTTGAAGCTCCGTTGTTTAAAATAGTAGGGAGAACAACAGGCGGACCTCCGTGTTCTACAGGATCAGGATTATAGTCTGTTGAAAAACCATTAAAGGTCATGTATCCTCCAACACAATTATTAATAATGTTGAGGACGAGCGTTGGGTTACTGGTCGTCATTTTCTGAGGTTTTAAGTATATTAAAAAATAATTAAATATAATTTTAAGCAAACTCTAAAGCACCGAGCTAAACTCCATTTATTATTCTATCTTAATCGCTATAAAACTTGTAATTTAAAAACCACCTTATCATTTAATACTTTTCGTTATAAATTCTATCAATGTTAGCCATATTAAGAAACTACCTTACAAAAGTCTTTCTGCATGAATTTCTGCATATATACCTACTAGAAATAGTAGTACCTTATAAAATTCAAAAACCAAAAGACTAAATTTAAGAATCAAAATAACATATGCTCATTCTTTCGTTCGTCCATTTAAATATTACAAAGGGAAAATAATTTCATGAACCTTAAAAGGGTGTTTTTCCTGTTTCTTCCAGGTGTTTTTCCTGTTTCTTCCGGATTTAAAAAATTCAATATATCTTGAATTCCAGCCCTTATTGCCAAATGGTATAAAGATGAGATATTGATAAGCGTCAAAAAATTGATGCCTTTTCATGAATCTAAGAAGCTAAAACAATTAACCTGGCAGTTAAATATGAATGCTCATCAAATATGAATCCAAATGCTTCTATTATATATCCTCATGAAATTTTTTAATTCGCACAAATTTCATTGCCCTACTTCCCGCTTAAATGTCTATTCAAGCTATTGAATCACTAAATTATTCAATTCATTCTTATCAAATTCGTCCATGTACAGTTCCATATACTCTGAGAGTTTTAAAAATTTCTCTTCTGCTGTCATCACGTCCAATTTGGTACCCATTTTAAGATATAAATCCCTAAAAGCGAGTTTCTCTGGTAATTCTTGCCAAAAAGTATCTTGGTCGTAATATTCAATTAAGATGTGCATTTCGTCTTCAAATGTAATCGTAGGATAAAATTGAGCATCTTCTTCTGAATATTCACAAACATTTTCGTCGCAATTTTTAAAAATAATTTGCTCGACATCTTGTTCCACTTTGAACTTTTCCTCAAAATCTACATGATTTGATTCCAACATCCATTTACCTAAAAATACCAATCTCGTTAAAGATTTAAACTGGTCTTCCGTAAAACTGAGATTTATGTTTTCCATCTGCCGTTTATTTATAAAATTTAAATATATAATACAAAAGTAATCGTCCGAAACATATTCGCAATGCAATATACCTTATAATCTGGCAAGAAACAAAACCCTAAACTCGAAAAAAATCAATCCACCCTGTACATTTAAGGATGGGCATTTTGCAAATAAAGGGTCATTGTACTGAAATCAAGCAATGCATTGCCCGATTTTAAAACATCTACGCCAATAAAACCAAATAAGACTTCCTTTGCACCTATATGTGCAAGTGATTCCCAGGCTGAATCCAGCGCCATGACAGCTACCACTAAATTGTCCATTTTGAAATTTCCTATTTCAAGCTTATTACCATATGAAGGTACATTCTCAATACCATGTGCCCCAAAACCGCCCCCGGTGAATTGTGCCTCTTCTTGTCTGAGATCCAATTTTAACGTTTCTATTTGTCTGGAATCCACGACCGTATGTCCTGCTCCCGAATCTAAAATATAAACGCCCTCGACATTGTTTATTTTTGCATGAATAAGCTGCTGGCCGGCGATATTTTGATGTAGGGCTATTGCTGTATATCCCATTGCGGAAAGTTTTGGAGGGAGTATTTCTGATTTTGCTGATGGGGGGTTCATGATTGTTGGTTTGTTATGATATTGTTTACTTTTTGCGATCGGAATTGATTTATCGCTTTTAGTTTGAATTATCCGATTCGCAATCCCTTCATCCGATTTTATGAATTTGTTTTCAGTTTCGTTATAAGGAATTGAATTGCATAAATGTCAAAAACAAAATTAGGGAATTATTTCGTATCGTGATTTGTTTCGGGATTAGATTTGGGATTCCGTTTGTTTTCGTGGGGGTTTGGGGTTTGGTTTCGTTTGGAATGGGTTGAAACCCATTCCTATTCATAGTTTTCGTTTCAATTTGTGTTTCTTTGGTTTCTCGTCTTTGATTTATCATTTCTGGATTTTCGTTTTTTGTCCGGCTGAAGCCGGCTTGGGGGTTTTAGGTGTTTTTAAAAAATTTAATTATTGTTACGTATAGTTATAATTACATGGGTATTACTATGCAATCCCGGATTCATTTTAATTTTGGATGGCTGTCTCTAAAATGGAAATGATGTACTTGTCAGTAATACTCAATTTTATCCAACCCAATTTAGCCGCCCCATTGTCAATTAATTTAATGCCGATGTATGCTATCCGATCATCAGGAAAAGAATGACAATCGTAATTGTAGCTGACTACTTTATATACCGATGTGTCAAGCGAATTATATACATTTTGCGCTGGAGGGGTGTAATTTTCATTATTCAAATCCAATTTCCCAGATAACCATGGACCCGAATTTCGGATCTCATCAAACCTGGCTAATACTTTAATATGCTTTGAATTTATAATACTCCTGATGGAATCAGTTGGACTTATCCTTTTACAAGAGTAAGTGTTTTTCAAAATAATATTCACCTTTCCTTGATAATTGGTATCGCTTTTTGTAAAGAGAAAAGCAGTATCTGAAATAGTTGCCACATAGATAAAAGCTAAATTATTCAGGCAACTGATATCTGCTTCAGGATGTTGACCAATAGCAGGAGATCCCCAAATATTACTTGTAAACTGAAAATCGCTTATCCCATTTTTGTCGATGTCTAAGGCAAATGAAACCGGAGAATGATAAGCACCTTCTATTTTAAAAGCATAAGATCTCAGGTTCATATTCTGGGTTCTATCAATTTGTATTTTTTCCGGATCTGCCAAACTGCCATCCCCACAGGAAATTACTCCTATTAATACCATTGAATGTAAATAAATATGCCAAGGATAAAATTTAACCATAGCTCGCAAAATATTCTGAAAATTAATCACCTACGACAAAGTTAAAAATAATCTAGTAAAACTCGATTTACTTCTCTTCTTCTAATTCGCCTTGGGATTGGTCTGATTGTACTCTATTTATCGATAATTCAATACGTTGTTATCCCAGGCTTAAAATCTGTTTACCCGACCTCAAATAAAATAAAATTACTCAATTCATGAAATTGCCTTAAATTACAGGATATAAATAGTAATAATTTATGAAAGTTTCAATCCTATTATTCGCATTAATAATCTCAACAAGTTATTTCGGCATTTCACAAAATCTATTAACAAGTGTTGCAGAACGTATAGATACGATAGTGGTGTACGACACGGAAACAAAAATTGAAGAAATTAAAATATTACATATAACATTTGCGCAGCTGGATGCTGACTTTTGCGATTCCTTTCATCAAAATTTTAAAGCTACAAGCAGTTATTTAAGTGTGACACAGGCAAGAAATTTATCAACAATCGATTTGAATTGCAATGGATTATTACAAAAACAATGGGACGGTGATTGGGAAATCAAATCATTTGAGCTCATTCTTAAAAAACCCAACCAGGTTCAAAGAAAAATAACTAATAAAGGATGGAATTTTAATGAAGAAACCAAAATGTTACTGACTGAAGTCAATCAAGGGGATATCCTTGCTTTCGAGCAAATTCAATTAGCCCATCCGAAAAAAGGTCATGCATCATTAAGATTTATGATGGAAGTAAAGTAAATAAAAGTACTTTAAATATTTGGCATCCCTTTTATTTTTACTGCCATTACAAGCCATAGATGAATAAGAGATCTTGCGCCAATATGATCTTCTTAGTTGATTCTCTTCCCCGGCATCTCCCTTCCGCCTTGATAAAGTGTCAAACTTTCTACTTTACCATCTTTGCTAAAAAAACTGATTTGCGCAGGGACAACTTTTAAGATGAAATCGGTATTAGATTTTGCAAACAACTCAAATTTTTCCTGCCCTGTAGCCTGGCCAAAAAGTTGATTTCCATTTTGAGTAATGGCGATGGTAAAGTTAGGTGCCAGTTCATACACTCCAACATAGCTCGCAAGTACACTTTCTTCAAGCTGGATCTCTTTTATCGATTCGCCAACACCCATTTTTGCCAACATCTCCACTGCATTCGTATTGGCAGGATTAAGCTCTAGTGATTTTTTGTAATTGATGATGGCAGCTTCTTTCTGGCCGTCTTTCATCATTGCTTCAGCATAGCTGTCATATACATTATCTGATTTGGGAAATTGATCCACATTAATTTTAAATACTGCTATGGCTTCTGCCATTTTTCCTTTTCCCATGTAAACATATCCCAGTGCGTTGATGGCAGATTCATCAAATTCATACATGGATTCTTCCATTTTAATTTTTGCGTAAATATTCAATGCTGCGTCTGCGCCTTGCTTATCCAATGCTTCTTTAATGTTTGCAAGGCCAGATTTTTTGACTTCGATCAATTTGGCCGTTGAGTTGAGTAAGCGCATTCCGATGTCGTCAGCACCAATATCAGAGTTTGTCAGGACTACTACTCCTTTTCCTATTTCTTTTACAAAGCCGATAAAGGTTCGGTAGCCTCCGGTTCCGCCACTGTGGGTAATAATGTCACCTTCAGCCCCTTTGCTAATGTGCCAACCCAGTCCAACCGATGTGCCTTCACCGGCTTTATCATGTTGAACCTGATGCGTCAGCTGCATCGCAGGAAGTAATTTGCTTTTGTTCAATCCAAGATTTGCTGCAACATAATGCAACATATCGTGTAAGGAACTTCTAATGGCACCTGCTCCGGCCAATGTTGGAATATCCCAATTTGATACTTGTTCACCATTGCTGTAACCCATCGCCAGATTCTGTTTCATTCTTTTATCCAAGGTAATTTTAGTTTCCTTCATCTGTAATGTTGCGGTAATTCTTTCCGTGAGTAAAGATTCATATGATTTGCCTTCATGGAGTGAAAGACAATGTCCCAACAGGCCTACCGCCAAATTGGAATATTCATATTGCGAACCAATTTCGCGAGTCAATTTGAAGTTATTTAAAAAATCATACATTTGTTCAACTGTATAATCAGCATAAGGATTGGCCGGGTCTTTAGGATTAAAATGGCTGGGCATCCGAGGCAATCCGGAAGTATGATTGGACAGTTGTGCAAGGGTAATTTGTTTACCATCTTTCGTTGGTAATTTTACATTTGATGGAAGATAACTTTGTGCAAGGTCTTCCACTTTCAACTTTCCTTCAAGTACCATTTGCGCCAGAAGAATCGCTGTAAATGTTTTAGATATAGAGCCTATCTCATAAATGGAATGTTCGTTAACCGGTTCCCCGCCTTTGGTTTTATTACCGAATGAATAATATTGAGATCCATTCTTATCAACTATGCCCACCACAATACTCGGTAATTGGCCATACTCTATTCTTTTTAATATGCTTTCATGAATCTCCGTTGGAAGTTTTTGCTGTGCGAATACAAAATTGAATATAAGTGCATAAGCGAGAAGGAATGCGGTTCTTTTCATTAGTTAGTTAATTGAATTATTATTAAGTAGTTTGTATGGAACCATCACTCATTTCGGAATTCCGGCTCTGGAAGCAAGTTATTTATTTTGGCTTGTTTACCTTATTTACAGCTAAAGATTAAATATTTTTTGTTCATTTATAATGCTTGATAAAAATGTCCGCTCGAATTTCGGTACTGCCAAAGTTCGGTCGATCTTTTTCTGCTTGATTGCATTCAACTATTTCATTGAATGCAAACCAATAGAATTTCCTTCGGTGTCCATCACCACAGCGCAAAAACCATAATCTCCAATGGGCATTTTAACTTGTAATACTTTTCCGCCTGCATCTTCTACCCGGCTTTCTTCGACAGAACAATCGTCACATGCAAAATATACCATCGTACCACCCGCGCCTGGTTTCACATGAGAAGTTTTGCATAACGCGCCACTTATATTGCTTCCGCCTTCAATCCAGGGAAAACTCAACATTTCTAAATCCCCAAAGTCGCCCGGTGCTTGCAAAGACACCATATTGATTTGCAATACACTTTCATAAAATTTTTGTGCTCTTCCCATATCCTCTACATAAATTTCTACCCATGTAAATGGATTTTTTGCTTGTGCTGTCATTATTAAATTAATTTAAGTTATAAATTTTCTTTCACCCTCGTTTAAAAAAACGCAAATTAAACATTTATAAATTTGAGATCTGTCCTATTCGAAAAAGCTAGGCTAATTCAAAACATTTAACATTTTGAAAACATAGGAGGTCCTTCAAATCAAAAAGTAATGATAAACAAATGCGGACCAGGAATTCACGGTCCGGAGGCTAAGGTTCTCTTATTTCTAATTAATTATTCAACATTCCGAGGAGTTGCGGGTCTTTGTTTCTTAAATCAAGGCCCCCTTCATAAACAGATTTCAAATTCACCAAAAAAAACGACCAACCAGTCGAGCAACCAAGTCGGATTCCTTGTTTTGATTTATCGTCGGTCGGAATATTTTTTTGTGTTAACTCTACAATTACATAATCATCTTGGCTTAAAAGTTGAATGTCCACTAAACATTCACCTGCAAATGTAAATTGTAGAAAATCTTTTCCGTTTGCTTCAGTTATTCTTCCGCGTTCTGTAACATCGTACAAATACCAACGCCATTCGTAACTCATCCCCGTTTCTATGGACTCATTCCTATTTATGGGAGTTTGCTGAGCATTATAAAATAACGCTTCGCTTAAAAACCATTTTTCAAGCTCCGAGACAGTTGTCCAGGCCTTGTAAATTTCAGAAATCTTTGCTTTAACAGCAATTTTTCGCGTAAAACGTGTCCAGTCAAAGTTATTCATGTTATTGCATTATTTATGGTCTTGATCTTTTAATTTGAATTTATAATACAGATTTTGGTTTTGGCTATTTCGTCATACACACTTCGCTCCCCCTTAGTTTTAACAATACTTGCAAAATAGACAATAGCTATTATTTGTGGGCCCATTAATAATCCCCATATCCACAAAGCTAGTTCCATTTCCTTTTGTGAATAATAAATGGTCCAATGCACGCCCGTATGTGCCAATTCCCAAGGTAAGTATTTAAGTAGATTCCTCAAGAAGATATGATCATGGGAAGCAGCTGGATTTGGAGTTACATTAATATTTAGGATTCTTTTTCCAATAGTCCCTTTCCAGTTGCTTTTTTCCGTCAGATAAGAATAAAGGAAAACAGGAAGTGTCAGACATAGAAATCCAATGAGTTGGCTTTCAAAAGGATGTATATTTAAATTGAGATTGCATTCTGATGCAATGCTTTGTGTCAATAGAAACAAAAAGATCCCATAGATCCCTATAATTCCATAATCTATAATTGAAGCAAAGATTCTTCTATACAGCAATTGCATAATGGACATAGCGGCATGATTTCTCACGCAATATTAAGGCGTTTATTTTGGGAAATCGAAAAATCGTTTGGGATTTCGTTTTTTGATTTCGTTTTGGGATTTCGTTTTAGGTTTCGTTTTGGATTTCATTTTGGATTTCGTTTCGGGATTCATTTTGGATTTCGTTTCGGGATTCATTTAGGATTTCGTTTCGGGATTCATTTTGGATTTCGTTTCGGGATTCATTTAGGATTTCGTTTCGGGATTCATTTTGGATTTCGTTTTGGGATTCATTTTGGATTTCGTTTTGGAATGGGTTGAAACCCATTCCTATTTATGGATTACGGTTCAATTACGGTTCAATTCATGTTTCTTTGGATTTTCGGTTTTGATTTTACCTTTTTGGGTTTTCGTTTTTTATTCCGGCTGAAGCCGGCTTGCGGGGTTTGATGTTCGTTGTATGATTTCATATTGACATTTCAAGAATTTTCGTCTTTTTTCCGGTTGATGCCGGCCTTTGGGTTTTTGATGTGATTTAAAATTTATTTCGATTTGGATGCATTCGATTCGAGAATAAAATCGGGCATTTAATTTCCCCAAATAGTCCTTATCTTCTTGGCTTTTAAGTAAAAATCTTCCCCGTTAATGATTGAATTTCCAACTGCTCCTCCCAAATATCCCAATGAATCGCAATTACTGTTTAATATATAAAATTGTTCGTGTTCGGAACCATCTCCTGAATCAATATAATAAACAATCCCATTTTGAAATTCGTATTCAATGATATAGGCCTGCTGGTAGCCAACATATTCATTGATATATTGGATTGACTTTAATAAACATGGCGGGGTGTGTAATAAATCATTTTCACCGCAATTCATGTAAATAAATAAATATCCGATCAAAATGCAAGTAAGCCGGCTTTTGTTATTTCTATTTTTTTTCATCATTTGTACTTCTCCTGATTATGAATGATCTTAATAATGTTAAAATGTCTATAGCATTATTTTATTGAATTCAAACTAATTCAACATAGTACATTGCCATTTCGCCTTTTCCTTTTACTTCAATTTTGCCTCTGTTTTCAAATTTAAAATCCTGATCGGCATGGAGTAAATCATAAGTTGACTGACTGATATTTACTTTGCCAACGTCACTATTGTTTTCAAACCTGCTGGCAATGTTTACGGTATCTCCCCATATATCATATTGGAATTTCTTAACTCCAACGATACCTGCGACAACCGGACCTGAATGTATGCCTACGCGCATTTCAAATGCTTGTTTGCCGATGGCATCATTCATGGTTTTGCGTTCTGCAATAAATCTTTGCATTTCCAGGGCAGCAAGAACCGTATTTTTCACTGATCGATCTGAAGGCACAGGCAGGCCTCCTGCTGCCATATAGGAATCGCCAATGGTTTTTATTTTTTCAATGCCATATTTTCCAACGATGCCGTCAAAAGTTTCGAAGCAGGTATTGATCTCATTCACCAATTCCGCAGCACTGAGTTTTGAAGATGTTTCAGTAAAACTTTTGAAATCAGTAAACAGAATGGAAACCAAATCAAAATCACGCGCATCTGCACGGCCTTTTTCCTTGAGTTCGGCAGCTATTTCAGCAGGTAAGATATTGAGCAGCAAATTTTCAGAACGGTCTTTTTCTTTTTCTATTATATTTTTTGCTTTGCGTACATAACGCAAACGACTGTACAAGCCCCCGGATAATAACAATATCATTCCGCCGATGCCATATGCAATATTTCGATTTTGATTCTTTTGCCGCACTTCTTCCTTGTGCACTGCTTCTATTAAGCGACTTTCTTCGGCTTTGACAATACTATCCTGCAACATTTGTTTTGCAAACTCCATCTGTTGTAGTTTTTTTCCGGTTTCTTCAGCTTTCAAACTATCTGTAATCCCATTCATCTTCTCCAGGTATTTCAGCGCTTCATTTCCTTTGCCCATAACTTTGTAGGTCTCATAAAGGCATTGACAAGCACCTTTTTGTTGGTCCAAGACACCAATTTCTTCAGCGATCAGCAAAGCATTTTGGCAAGCTTTCATCGCCATTTGAAAATCACCCTGATTTTGATAGATCACACCAATATTTTTTAAACTACTCGCAATTCCTGATTTATCCTTGATTTCTTCACGAACCGCAAGTGCCTTTTTCGTATATTCCAATGCACGGGAATAGTTGACTTGGTCTTTGTAGATTAGACCAATATTACTAAGACTATAAGCTATGCCTTTTTTATTTCCAAGACCTTCCTGGATCGCTAATGACTTTTCATAATATTCCAAGCCACGTGGATAGTTGCCTTGATTATGATAAATGTTGCCAATATTATTCAAGCTATTTGCATAACCTTGTTTGTCTCCTGATTTCTCAAATATCGCCGGCAATTTTTCATAGTATTCTAAGGCACGTTTGTAATTGCCTTGGTTTTTGTAAATATTGCCAATATTGCCCAGACTCGATGCGATTCCGCCTTTATCTCCAATTTCTTCTTTAATCGCCAGTGATTTTTCATAATAAGTTAAAGCGAGTGCATAGTTGCCTTGGTTATTGTAAAGATTACCAATATTGTTAAGGCTGTTTGCATAACCCAATTTGTCTCCGACTTCCTCAAAGATCGGCAGGGCTAACATATAATTTTCTAAAGCACGGGAGTAGTTACCTTGTAAATGGTTTGCGATACCTTTTAAGTTATAAGCCTGGGCAGCTGCTTTGGGATAGTTGTGTTCAGTTGCAAAACGGTTTAGGGATTCTGCTAACACAGCAGCAGTATCGGGTTTTGAAAAAAGGAAACCATTCCAAATGTAATCCTTGTAGGCAGCAACTCTTATGGAGTCGGACAGTGTTTTGTGCTGCCAAATGGAATGTAATGAATCCAGATTTTGAGCTTTGGCCGTAATTGCTAAAAGCAAGAGTAATAAAAAGTAATAGCAGTATAGCAAAATGAATCTTAAAAAATATAACATTTGCTTCATTTTGTTGTTTAGATTCAATTGAAAAACTTGAGCGGTAGCTTGCATATTTATATTTTTGATTCAATGCTGAATAGTGCCTATTTCATTTCGTTTGTTTTCTTTAATCCATATCAAAAATCACGAGATATACCGTTCCATTTTGATTCATAAATTAATTTAAATATCTAAAGAAAATACCGGATTTTATGGCCTATGCATAAATGCTTTACCCATCGTAAAGAATTTCATTGCCCATTATTTAAAAAATTAGTTTGAAAATTAAGAATTTGAATGTGTGTAAAATCGTGAAGTGCTGTCCTTCTTGCCATTAAATAAATGGTTTCTTCTCTTACTTTTCCGCTTTCCGTTATTTTTCTGTTCCAATCCAATTTTTTTAATGATTTTAAAAAATTCAAATATTTCTTTCGTTCATAACAATAAGCCATCAACAATTCATCCAATTTAAAATCTGCAAATAAATTCAGCCTGTCAAAATCCCTTTCAGCATGAATAGGATAAACGAGTGGGTTCTTCAAAAGAAATGCAGGATAGACCATCGTGTAGTTGGGTCCTTCAAAATTGAGCAAATGTATCAAGGTTTCTCTGAAGGAGCGTTTGCCTGAAATAATGGGATTTAATGATGTTCTTTCGTCAAATTGTTTGGCAATAGCTGTCAGAAAGTGAGGCGTGTATTCTAGCGTTGCGAAAATATAAGCAAGTGCCGCTTCGGAAAATATAGTCGGCATTTCGTTCTTTTTCTTTTGAACTAATTTTTCTAATTCTGCCTTGTAATTTAATTTCATTTTTTTTGATTTCCGATGATATTACTGGCAAAGCAATTTTGTTCGTGCTAATGCCCGATTATTTTATTCCGATGAATTTGGCCCCAATCGGCCAATTCCTTAATTACTTTCCTTAATGTCATTCCATGCTCTGTTATTGAATACTCAACTGTGGGCGGAAATGTGTCATAAACTTTTCTAATGATCAACTGATTTGTTTCCAATTCCTTTAGGTGTTTAGATAACATCTTATCCGTAATATCTCCTACATCCTTTGATATTTGTTTAAATCTCTTTGCCCCAAAAGAAATGGACAGCATAATTGGCAACTTCCATTTTCCATTTAAGACTTCCAAAGCGTCACGTACGGGAAGCATTCGTTTTTTACATGTTTCATGTTCTTGACTTGCTTGTGTTGTCGTTTTTGTAGTAGTCATCCTTTTATTACTATGTTTGAGGATATCACTATCCAAAAGGATAGTAATATCTTATGGATAGCAAATATAACTAATTTTGTCCCATCAAAAAAAAATAAATGGAACTCATAATTTGGATTTTTCAGACTTTACTAGCCCTAGTTTTCGCTGGAGCAGCAATGAAAAAATTAAACCCTTCAACAAATAACATGCTTGCAGGAAAACAATCGCTCCCAGATAGAAAGCTGATTTTTTTAAAAATTCTTGGGGTTTTGGAATTGCTTGGTGTGATTGGAATTATCGTACCTCAGCTTATAAATGTATATCCTATTCTTACTCCCGTTACAGCGGTCTGCTTTGTATTGGTATTAACAGGAGCTTTATTTGATAAAATAAAAAGTAAAGAAATGAAAATGTTGCCTTTAATTGTAGTCTGTATTTTAATGTCAATTGTTGTCGCTTATTATAGGTTCTAAAATGTATGTCTCAGGAAATTTTACGCCCATTCTACGGGCTGCTTGTTACGATTTCATGCAAAATGTATAAGAACCAATAAATATCCAATCATTCTTGTGGCATTTGTATATTGTCTTACTGTTTTGTCTGAACTTATCTCAAGAGGATCACTAAATACAAGATGAAAATTATTCGCTATGGTCGGTCCGATAAACAGGACTGTTGCGATAAAGAGTAAAATCAAAATATATACTTTCGCTTCAAAACCATTTGCGCGTCCTTCAAGATGATAATGGATTGGAATTATGTCGGGCAAGTATGCGTGGTTTGTTAAGGTCATTATCCAGCGAATGCATTTGTGTAATTCATGCGTTCCAATTTGCCGCATGAAAAAAATAGGTGGAGGTAAATTTAGTTGGCCAATCTATTATGTCAGCTTTTTTGGATTCAATTTATATTTTTATCAATTTGAATATTTTCCGGTCTTTGTTAGTCTGATGTTTTAAATTAATGATATACATACCTGCCGGAAACGAAGAAATATCTATGGTTTGGGCGGATTCTTTCCATTCAACACTTCTTACCATACGACCAAATGAATCAAACATCTCCAAGTCATATGAACCAGAAAATCTGCCTTTGATTGAAAACTTGTCCAGCACCGGCATCGGAAAAATTTGAATCCAATCTTGTTCATTTAAATTTCCATTATTTGAGACCACTTTAGGGTTATAGAAACCAAAATCGACGCTGTTATTTCCGTTGGCATCATAATTAAAATAACAATTAAATGGGTCGCCATCATTCAGTGGCTCTTCGTTTATTCCAAGGGTCACAATACCGGACATAATATCCGTGAAAGGATTTCCAAAACCATTATTGTCAAAATCAACATCATTGTTTGCATTTGCCTGGAATCCATTTGTGGATACAAAAAATTCTAATGGTTCTCCAGGATCCCAATTGTTCACCTGCCAAACAAAAACTACATAGTTGCCGGGCTTAAGACCTGAAAAGCGATAATATCCATTTTCATCTGTCACGCGAACACCCCCAAATCCTTTCCAGTCCGGAATACCATCGCCGTCTGAATCCGACCAAATGACCAGAGACACTCCCGGAATTCCAGGCTCATCGGGTTCATTGATGCCATTTCGATTCAAATCATTCCATACTCTGTTCCCAATCGATACGACATCAGGCAGTATCGGATTGGCGCAGTCCTGATAACAAAACGACATATCGTTGATCGCCAATATCATTTCATCACCCATGGCTTTGCCAATATTTAAAAAAGTCAGGGCATTATTGTTATAGTGATAAATGGCATCTTCCGGCGATTCTGACCGATTTAAATAAAATGGTTTCGAATTGACGAATCCAACTTTACCACCATAAATACTATCATTACAAGCCACGGTTTCTTGAGCCACAGAAACTATATTTTGCATACTCTGAACCCATGTGTCATTGGTTTGCTCATAGCCACCCTGGCCGGCGCTTGCTATAATTACAGGTAGTTTGGGGTTTTTCAGCTCATTTCTAACATCATTTACCAAATGATACAAATTGCTTTCATATTCATTCAAATGGTCGTCGGATGCGCCATCATTCCAACCTTGAAACCAGACAAATCCTGAAATTTCAAAATCCATTGCCTTGAGCTCGGGAAAATAACTTCCCATGTTTTCAGTAACATGGTTCAACTTTTGGATCAACGCCAGATAGGAATCGCCAACATTTCCTCCAGCCGAAGGCGGACGAAAATCAACGGCCAGACTTTTGCCTCCCCAGGCCGTTTTTATAATTAAAATGGGGTCTTCATAATATTTATCCAACTGATGTGCAAAGGTCAATTCAGGCCCAATCAAATCCGAATAGGCCCCTTGGCCTACTGTAACATTTGACTTTATGGTGTCGCTGCCTTGCTCATAGTAGAGGTATGCATTTTCAAGTGTAGTCCAATGATTTAAGCTCCCGATTTCAGACCACTTTCCGGTTGAATCATTTTGGATCACATGATTTAAGGTTCCGGGAGCATTTTCGGGACGATTGACGGAGCCATATCCTTGCATATTCGACTGACCGGCCATAACAAATACCCTTACTTTTTTTTGCGTTTTTTCTTGTCTGGTTACAATAGGAACATAACCTATTTCCAGGCCTGCCGGTGCTTGAATGATAGCCGCAGGATCAACGGTAGCAATTCTTCCGATGGCAGGATTTGCCAGGTATTCATCGGTATGACTCCAGTTGGCATGAATGAGTTCGATTCTTTGTTGGAGTTTGTTGCGCATATCCAAGGTTAGATTTGCATGGATGATAGCGGGTTGGTCCACAAAACGATACCAGTAATAGGTAATTGTGGTGCCGTCTCCGAGGTCTGCTTTAAATGGGCCCGCTACCGGTCCGGGATTGTTCCAGGGACCATTGGGATCTTGCCAAAGACAATCCGGGTCTAAAGGTGTCAAATAGGTGATTTCTGATCGAGGCGATTTAGGAACCGGGGTGGCTAACAAATTTGTAGAAGTGGGCACTTCGGTCTCTTCAATTGCATGCCATAAACTGTCGGTATCAAGCCTGAAATATTCGGGCAATTTAAAGACTTTTCCATCTTTCTCAACGACATTGAGATCATATTCAAAGCCCATGATATCATTATTGAGCTGCACGTTATCAATATAGTTGAGGTCGACCTCTTTTTTTATTCTCGTGGGTCCGTTTTCTTGAATCTCAGCAAACATAGATCCTCCATTATTGATAAAAGGAACCGGGCGAATCCCGGCAGCTTGAATGCGGGTTGGTACTTTAGGGCCACCATTAAACCAGGACTCCATGTCATTCCAAAGTGCATCCCGGGAATAAACTGAAATTTGGTTTAAAATCATTGATCTGTCATCATTATTGGCCGGAAACTGCAAGCGATTGACCTTAGCGTATCTTTTTCCATTGGCATCATGGGCGATGATAGCCGGAGACCCCGCATGTTCAACTCCAAAAGCTACATTGGGATCTGAAGGCCTAGTATCTAGCATCAGACCTTCTAAGCCAGGATTGAGCAAAACAGCTTCAGTCCAAAAAGTGGGCAGAAAAAAACTTACAGGCCCTTTAAAATTGGTGGAATTCAAGAATAAGGTCCAACATTGATTCCCTGTTTTGATGTTCGTGCCATTGGTATTGCTTATCGGTTCTGTTAAAGGCAAAGGAATATATCCATATCCAAGCATTTCACCATTCAGACTTTGGGCCATATTCAATCCGTCAGGTGCCCACAGTAATTTATTGGATAACTGGGCCACACCATATTTGCCTCCGGGAGTGCTCCAATCCCGCTGCCCATTTGGTAAGCTGTTACTTCTTCCAGCGCCGGGACCATTAGCCCAGGCATAAAAATCATGGGACACCCCACCCATAATAAACTTGGGGACTTTGGTACCAAAACGCGTGTCATGCCACCAACCCAAACCTCCTTCAATTGTAGTATAAAACTGTTCCTGCCCACTTATTTTTTGAGTCGTCAACCAGCTACTGCTCAAACCCGTTTGAAATTCGGCAGGCCCGGGATACTGCTTAAATATGGGCCAGGCGGCACAATACATGGTATAACCTGAACCAAAGCTCGTATCAGCAATATGTTCTGTACTTATCCAGGTGAATCCGGATTGTGAACCCTTTACAATTTGAGCATTGGCAATATTAAAAATGCCAGGAATTAATACTAATAAAACGGCAGCCCAATAATTTTTTTGTAGGATTTGAAACTTAATATTGGCTTTACACAAATTATTCATGATACATTTTTTAAAAAGCAGCTTTATCATATTTTTTTTTCGAGTATTGCTTGCGTATAAGTTACCTGATGTGGCATAGTCGCCACAAGTTCGAACATCAGCTGCCAAAATTAGTAATTAATTTTTCATTCACAGAAATATTGTAGCGCATGAAATAACATGTGCGTTTGTGTGTTTGTTGATCAGGAATCGCAGCAGCATTGCTTTCAGCTCTGCGAAAGCAGTATGTACTGAATCAATTGAATTGAAAATAAATTTAGGATTTAAAATCGTGATCTTAAGAAAGTTTTATAAATTTTTCAGGTCTCATAAAGTACCTGTTTTTAAATAATCTTTACAAAGTTGCTAAGTTCAGTACAGAATAGATGAAAAATTTTACTTACTAGGCCTGTAGTATATAAATCAATTACTTTGAAATAAGGATTGTAAAACCATATTGTCTTAAATATGCAAGTAGTATGCAATTATTTGTTTAATTTTTATCTTTCAAAAAAGCCTTTATTTCACCAATCAACTCATTGTGAAGCGGCAATTCGGCATTGTTATAAGTTGCCATATTTTCAGATGCATCGGCAGTGCTTTTTCTGAGCACATGATTCATACCTATTATTACTTTTAAGCTCGCTAAGTTTGTGAGCTTACTCATTTCTGTAGCACCTTCAACCGTTATTTGTAAGTCGGTAGTACCTTGAATTATTAAAATAGGGATGCCAAGTTTTTTAATTTCCTCTCTTGGCTCATATTTCATAAATGACAAAAAATAATTTTGGACAGCGGGACCCATCAGACTTTGCAGAAATGAAGGGACACTATCAACTTTTACACCTCTTTTCAGGCTATCCAAAATAGGAAAAGCTGCATCCTTTACAAAATTGGGCTTGTTTGATAATTGCCTTTTCAAAGTAGTATAGAGATCGTCTGTAAGCCCGGCTAAGGAGATGAATTTGTTAACCGGATTATTTTGAATTGCCAACATAGCAACCAATGCGCCTTGACTATGCCCAATGACGGCGATATCAGAATATTCTTTTTTTAAATAAGAAATCCAATTTGTTGCATCCGTGACGTAATCTTCAAAACGCAAGGATTCGTAAGATACTAAATCTGATAAACTTTTACCAACACCTCTCTTGTCATATCGCAAACTGGTATATCCCAAATTTGATAATTCTAAGGCAAGTTTTTTGAGGGCATCATTTACATATAGTGGTTTAGTATTTCCATCTCTATCCGTTTGTCCTGATCCGGAAATAATCAAGATAGCCTTATTTGTTTTCTTTTTAGCCAGCTCTAAAGTCCCCGATAATTCAATTCCGCCAGAAATTATAGTTACATTTTCCTGCGCCCAAAGAGAAGCTGAAAAGAAAAAGGCTGCCATCGATGTCATTAAAATTGCTGACCAAAGTTTTAACATACTGCAATGAAATTAAAAGAATGTTATTTTTAGGAGCACGACCATCAATTTCAAAACTTCTTTCATTTATTTTAAAAAATCACCGTCAATGATAAGAAGTTTTACCCATTTTTCAGATATAGAACGATGTGAACTAAGTCCATCAGATACTATATATGTTTCTCCTTTTATTAATTTAATTTTTTCACCCGTACTTAATTTGCTAATAAATTCTCCTTCTAAACAATAAACGATATGTCCTTTTTGACACCAGTGGTCTGCCAAATAGCCGTCTGAATATTCTACAATCCTTATTCTAAGTCCATTAAATAACATGGTCTGCCAAATTGCAGTACCTGATTCTCCTTTATATTCAATTTTTTCAACTGAATTCCAATCTATGGTTTGAAATGGAATATTACTCATAGGTTTTATCGATAATTTAAATGTAAAGTTATTGCTTGCCTATTTTATAAACATTTGGGTCAAATAATTCCATATATATTTCCGGCATAGGCAATTTGGTAAAGCCATACTTTTCGTAAAGCCAATCTGCTGTGGAAGTCAATAATATCCATCGTCTCAGCTTTTGTAAACCTGGGTGACCCATTACGATGTCCATTAGTTTTTGGAAAGCCCGAGACCCCGATAATCGTCCAAAATATAAATGTCTCCTAAATAAGCAATCGTTGAAAGGTCGGATATGACTCTTGCAAATCCTATTTGTTTGTTATTATGAAATAGTCCGAAGTTTAGAGAATTGTCAATAGAAGTCTTTACGGTTTCAAAAGGAATGTTGTCACACCAACCCGCATATTTTGATAGAAAGTCGTGAATTGCAGCAATATCCATTTTTGACTTGTCCGTCGTAATTAAAAAACTGTCAAAAGTGACTTCGATTATTTCCATTGTTGATTAATTACCAGATCTATTTTAGCTTTTTAAGTTGTTGTTTTTCATGATCATTCAAAATTATAATAAAGTACAAGGGTAAATTTGGCTCAACAAATTTAGGAAATATAACCATAACAATAAAGCTTCATTGCAATTTGGAAATCATTTTTGATTTAGTTTACAGTTTCGTTATGGATTGCGTTTTGCATTTCGTTTCGGAATGGGTTGAAACCCATTCCTATTTATGGTTTCCGGTTCAATTCATGATTCCTTGGATTTTCGGTTTTGATTCCACTTTTTTGAGTGTTCGCTTTTTATTCCGGCTGAAGCCGGCTTCCGGGGTTTGATGTTCCTTTTATGATTTCATTTTGAAATGGATTGCGTTTTGCATTTCGTTTCGGAATTTGTTTTCGTTTTGCATTTCGTTTTTTATTTTTCGTTTCGGAATGGGTTGAAACCCATTCCTATTTATGGTTTCCGGTTCAATTCATGTTTCTTTGGATTTTCGGTTTTGATTCCACATTTTTGAGTGTTCGCTTTTTATTCCGGCTGAAGCCGGCATCTGGGGTTTGATGTTCCTTTTATGATTTCATTTTTGAAATGGATTGCGTTTTGCATTTCATTTCGGAATGGGTTGAAACCCATTCCTATTTATGGTTTCCGGTTCAATTCAAGTTTCTTTGGATTTTCGGTTTTGATTCCGCATTTTTGAGTGTTCGTTTTTTATTCCGGCTGAAGCCGGCTTCCGGGGTTTGATGTTCCTTTTATGATTTCATTTTTGAAATGGATTGCGTTTTGCATTTCGTTTCGGAATGGGTTGAAACCCATTCCTATTTATGGTTTCCGGTTCAATTCAAGTTTCTTTGGATTTTCGGTTTTGATTCCACTTTTTTGAGTGTTCGTTTTTTATTCCGGCTGAAGCCGGCTTCCGGGGTTTGATGTTCCGTTTATGATTTCATTTTTGAAATGGATTGCGTTTTGCATTTCGTTTCGGAATTTGTTTTCGTTTTGGGTTTCGTTTTTTGCATTTCGTTTCGGAATGGGTTGAAACCCATTCCTATTTATGGTTTCCAGTTCAATTCATGTTTCTTTGGATTTTCGGTTTTGATTCCGCATTTTTGAGTGTTCGCTTTTTATTCCGGCTGAAGCCGGCTTCCGGGGTTTGATGTTCTTTTTATGATTTCATTTTTGAAATGGATTGCGTTTTGCATTTCGTTTCGGAATGGGTTGAAACCCATTCCTATTTATGGTTTCCGGTTCAATTCACGTTTCTTTGGATTTTCGGTTTTGATTCCACATTTTTGAGTGTTCGCTTTTTATTCCGGCTGAAGCCGGCTTCCAGCATGGTGAATAAGATATTTTGGAGTCTCAATTGCAAAATCAGAAACATATTAAAGCCAAGTTTCCATTTGCTGATTTAAATATTCAGGCGAATTTTCTTTAAAACAGCAGCTTTACTTTAATTGCTGTTAAAGTAAGATGCGCAGAAAGCATGTTTTCGGCTTAGGTAATGAAATTGCGTATTGGAGAGAGGTTAGATGAGTTTGAATTATGATTCAAACCGATTGGATAGGTTTTGAAGCTGAGTGAAATAAAATTGACCTATGCGATTTCCTTAAATTTTAAACCTCAAGTTTAATTTTCTTCTAATTCCAAAGTGATAGGAAAGTGATCACTAAAACCATCAGGATTAATGGGTTTTCCCATGCCCCCAAAAGGAATTGGCGAGGGGTATTGACCGGATCCGACCATTTCCGGGAAGTTATTAATTTGAACTGAAGCCGGTTTCGCTTTTATTTGAGCGCTTGTTTTAAGAAGATTCGCATTTGCAAGGAACTGGTCTAAGAGATTAGGCTGATTATTAAAAAAGAAAGACCCAACGCCTTCATCCATAAGGGGCCACATCATATTTAGGAAATAAGGATTCGTCCCATTCACAACTCTGTTTTTGCTTCTGAGTGACAATGCAAAATTAGTAAGCGCTTTATCGAAAGGCTCGTCGTTAAAATCGCCCATGGCCAGAACTGGCGTGTCCCGGCCGTGTATTTCCATAATGCGATGATGAAAATAAGCGAGGGTCTCACCTGCTATTTGACGATACCCTTCAGATTCATATTGGCCCCCACTGCGCGAAGGCCAATGGTTTACAATGATCACCAAACGACGGTTGCCGGCCACCGTCATAAAATTAACCTGGAGAATATCCCGCGTAGCGGTTCGCCGCATCACGACATGATTGAAAATCATATTGGGCTCCATGTTAAAACGCGTCTGGTCATAAATAATAGCGACATCAATACCTCTTTGATCGTTGGTATCAGAATGGATGACGGCATAATTTCTATTCGGCAGGTTTAGCGCTTGAACCAATAAATCCAAAACGTGTTTGTTCTCTACTTCGCAGACACCTAAAATATCAGGCCCTTGACCCGAATTCAGCTGCTGAATGATAGCAACCAACTGTTGAATTTTAAGGTCCAATTGAGTCTGGTCCCAACCAGTCAAATCATTGCCAATGGCTCTATCCAATTTATCCGACCTTCTTGGCGAACCTTGAATGTCAAATAAATTCTCCAGATTCCAAAAAGAAATGCTGTATTGTTCCATTGTTATGTTTTTTAAGATTTATTAAAATACTTTAGAATCTTGAGTGTCGATGCCAAAGTGAATCACTGATTCCGGATTAAAATTAGCCACTGTGTGTCGTATAATTTGAGATCCAATTTGAAGTAATGATTAATTCTTTATTGAGCCAATTGAATGAAACAAAGATTTCCGATCAGAAATTGGAAAAGAGGAAAACTTCAAGAGCTGCAACGGAGATAAAATGACACAATATTCATAAAACAATCCTTTCTTTCGCACGATATCCCCGAAGATTGATATTCACTCCAGGCATCCCAATATAAACTACAGCAAGTTTCGGTTTATGGCGTTTACATTGTTCGCACAGCCTGCGTTACGAAAACTTAGTTATTTAGCGGCAGTCTTTTCGCTCGCAGATAGCATTATTAAATAGATTGCATTAAGCAATTAAGATGGTTTTTGTGTGCTTGAAGAGGCTTTGTCCAAAGCTAAGAAAGAACAAACAAGACCTACCAGCCATATCAAAGACCTTACCCAGTTCATTCGTCCCCATTCAGATGCAACTCTTTTGAGCGTCTCTGTATCGGGAAGCTGTTCGGAAAGAAACATAATCTCATTTCTGGGATAAAAATAGGTAAAAGTTAAAATCATAGAGCTTATATAGCAAAGTAATGCTATACTCAAATACAGCCGTATGGAAGTTGATTTTTTCCAAAATAAAATTAATGTAATTGCAATCAATATCAGATTTGTAGGATCTATCAGTTGAAAAAAGGTACCAGGATTTGCAACTACAAAAAAATCCCTGGTAGCTGTTATGGAATAAGGGACGTTGCTTTCCCAGTTGGCTGCATTGACTATAGAATTGTAAATATTGGCAAAAAACAAACCGCTTGAAAATGCAACAGATGCATAAAGAACAAACCTTTTCATATTTAGTGATCTTTGTTACATCAAAAATAGATCTGAAAAGAAAATGGTGATAGTAAAAAATCGACAAAGTCAAATTTTGTCCCAGTCAAGCTGAAACTGCATATGTTCTCCCGATAAATCTTTGTGAGCAAGGGTGGGTGTGAGTTTAGAAAACTCTTTAAAATCCTTGATAAAGTGCATTTGGTCGTAATATCCTAATTCATATACCAAATTTGCCCAGGATATTGTCTTTCGGCTTTCGAGAATTTTATATGCCTTATGAAATCTGGAAATTCGTGCGTACATCTTGGCAGACATACCCAGTCGTTCTTTACATTTTCGCTCAAAATTACGGATACTCATACAAGCCAATCCTGCAATCCGGTCGATATTTGTGTTATGGTTTACCGACAGGAATTGCAAGGCATAATCAATGGGTAAGGGTTCTTTGACCTGAGATAGTTTTCCGAGAAAATACGACTGTACAATACTATCCAATTCGTCTCTAGAACTAGTGTCGTGAGATTTATCTATAAGTTCTTCTATCTCTTTGCCAATAACTTCCCTGGCATTGTACCCATTGTCAAATATTTCTGTCATTGGAATATTCAAAAACCGGTTTAATCCGCCGGGTTGAAAAATAATTGATACGGCTTTATGACTTTCTTCTACCAATAGTTTGAAGGGAGTAATTTGTGCTCCTATTATTGTACAGGAAGTAACCGTATTGAAATTGTGTTCTCCTGATTTTTTAGACTTGAATCGGGTATAAAGATTGATGAACATGGTCTGGTCGGGCGAGGGCATAAAATTACCTTCCAAACTTACAGGAACATTGCCGAAATCAGCTTCGATAATTACGACATGCCTTAACAGCGAACGTAATGCAGGATGAATGTTGCATTTTTCAGTACGGATATTTGGTAACAGCTTGTTCATTTTTTACGTACAAGAGCAATGGTAAGTAATTTATTCTTATTTGTGTTTTATCGGGCATTCCAAGATTGCTGTGAACACGAAGGAAAGTTGATGATTGCAGGATAAAATTACGGAATGGAAATCAATTCTACTAGCAGTCATCAACTTTTCGAGTTGAACGAAGCCGGGCATTACTATAAGGGAATTGTGCCTGCATGCCCACTCTCCTTAATCCTATTTGCGGTCTCGGAATTTACATTCGGGTATGTCGATCTACTTTGTGTAGAGCCTGGTGGTGATCCGCCTGATGTTTTGCCCATGATGGGTGTCCATCAGATTTTATTAGCTCCTCAAAATTGTACTCAGATTATACTGCCATGAGTGGCTCATTTTGCACCGGAATTGGTGGCTCACTTTGGCTGGAATACTCGCTTGCAGCATCCATCACTCTGCTCGGCTTAATGACTTTTGCTGTTAGGCATGGCTTCCTATTTTATTCACAGAACAATTTATGGCCTAAAATGAAAACTCAGATCAAAATAAACATTTTCAAAACTCTAATCTATTGCAAATCATTCTGTAACCAATTCGTTTTTTAGCACGACATCCCCATAGATTTCAATCCACTCCAGGCGTCCCAACATAAACTACCCCAGGTTTAGATCAAAGGCGTTTACATTGTTTGTGCTGCGTGCCCAAGGAAAACTTAGTTGTTGTCAACTCGCAATTTAATCTTGGCTCTCCTTATCATCTGGCCTCTTAAAAAGCTGTTGAGCTAATTTAATCATAGTTGCTTTTGGTGGATTCGAGTTCCCAAATTCATGTCTTGAATAACCAAGTAATAGCAAATGTTTCATTGTAGCTAGTTCGGTGTCGTTTGAATAATCATAAAAATATAGGTGCCTTAAATGACCCATTAAATCAAAGAGATAAAAGGAATTATTTTTTAATTTGCCTATATAGTTTTCAATACTTTTTCTCCATCCGTGGAATCTCATACTTATAATAAGTAAAGCTAATATATGTTTGTTGAGAGGAATCTTTTCTTGTTCAAATTTATCTAATAATAAGGGACCCATTTTTTCACTGTTAATATCATCTTTAAAAAACTTAATGATATTTCCGGGAATATGTTGCAAAATCATATTAATTCTTTCGTCCACCGAGTCTCCAAAATCGCCTTCAAGATTAAAAGATTGACCTTCATAAGCCGCTCGCCCTTTAATTGCCAATTCAGGAGTTAATATCATTAACGCTTTAGCTACTTGCTCATAGCTCGTAATAATTGAATCTATCATCGCTTTTTTCACATTTGAGTTCGCATAATCACTATTTCTTAGTGCTCTAGATGAAGCAACTATTTTTCTCATCAATACAGCTAAAGAGTATTCATTTAGAATTGTGTAAATACCTTGGTCGTAAGGTCTTAATTGATTTTGTCGTGAGTCTGCGTGCTGGTCTTTAATTTGTGGTGGTAGTTTTGAAGCCTGGACATTTTTGTTAATTTCATCACGAGCTTTTTCTATACTCTCATTAGACGGATTCCATTCTACTTTCAAATATGGATCTACATGTTGAGGAATACCTAGCTTATTCAATACGTCATTACATGTTAGTTTTAAATCATTATTTAGTATCGAGATTGCATCGGTTCTTCGCCTATCAATTCCAGTGTAAAATTCAATTATTTCAGGATAATTCACGTATTTTCCCGACTCAAAAATGAATTTACAAAAATCTGGATTTGCATGCATTCTATTGGCAGCAAAATAAAATAACCAATATCTTGCTCGGAATGTAAATACATTAGATTTTTCTTCAATGATGCCGTTTGAATTCAATATTTCAAACAAGGTTTTAGTATTAAGTGTGATATAACTTTCTGCACAAGTCTTTTTTGAAAATAACAAAAACTCATCCTTTGTAAAATGATATTTATCCCTGCGAATCAAGTCTTCACATAAAGCGCCAATTACGAACTCACAGTCTTTCAAATCAGGTATACTTGAATAACCAATATCTGCATTTAAATCGAATAAAATAAAAAGCACTTTGTTGAGCATATCAGATCGATTTACAGTTCGCTCATCAAAATACTTTTCGCTTACTTTTAACAAAGTCAAACAATTTAATGGAGTCCTATGAATATTTAATGTATCTAGATCTAAAACAATTTTATTCAATAATTTGTCTTCGTCTTGAATGTATTTTATTTCATTATAAGAAGAAACCATTTTTCTGATTTCTGTCTTGGGCAATGCAAGCAAATGCATTATTTCAAATTCTCTTTCAATTTTTTCGGACTGTGAATCATTTAAAAACTCTGCAGACTCTATGGTTTGCATTACTATTATTGGTGTATTCTTAAAAGTATTTGTTATGTTCCTTAACAATCTCATGCCGCCATGCAAAGAAACTTTCCAAGAGTCTAACACAATACATTTTATCAAGGTAATATTATCGGTTTGAAAATTTCGTCTTAATTCATTAACTATACCTTTTTCGATTGAATTGCGATTTATGTCCTTTGCATCTATGTATAACCATATATCATTATTCAGCCACGCCTTTAAAATAAAATAACGAGCTAAAGAGGTCAAACCAAATTGTGGAGGCGATTTAATAATAATAGATTTTGGAGTGTCTATTATTTCATTTAAATCAATACGTGCATTAAAATTATCTACATAATTGGAAGATATTTGGTCTGTTTTACACAAAATTGGCTCTATCCAACATGGATTGTAACCATCAAAAACACTAAGGGTATTCGATAAATTCTCGTTAAGAAGTTTTGTAATAACATCATTCTTTTCCTCCGTCTGAATTTCAATTATTCTTTCGTTTTTAGATAAATCTAATTCCTCTAAAAAGGACTTTGTAAGAGGCAGTCTTAAATTATCTTTGAATTGTTCGGTTCCAATATACTCATTGTAAAATCCACCAAGCGAAGCCACACGTTTTTTTAAATTGGAATACCTTGGCGATATGTTCAGGATCCATATTACTCTGTGGTATATCTTTTTGTTGAAATACATACATATTTCAATATCTTTTCGTGACTCATATTTACTATACGCGTCTTCAAATTCTTCGACTGTTCCTGATTCAGCCCTATCAGTCGGCGAGCCGAACCTTGACCACATTATTCCTATAAACACGTGATATTCTTTTAAAAGTAATTGTCGATTTATTACTGCTTGCCCGTCATCAGCAAATGATGGCCTGCTATCATCCTCCCACATTAGTGTTTCAACGCGAAAATTAAATTTCTCGCCAATTGTCTTGTTTATATGGCGTATAATTTCTTTGCAGGCTATGCGTTCGTCAATAGTGTCCCCTGGCGAACCAATAAAACATTTATATATAGTTGCTTCCATGTCTTAGGTTAATTATTGCTTGTTGCTAACGGTGGCATCTACACCGCATACCGCCACCTGCGTTGACTTTGAGCGTTAGGCTTAGCGGCGGTTGGCGTTGAGTGCTTTTTTTGCTTCATTTTATTATTCGCATTCACATTCAATTCCAAGTTCAAAACAAATCGCACTCCTACCTACTGATACTGCACCGTCTATGAAACCTTGCTTGTAGTTTTTGATGTTAAATGTGTCAACATCACATTTCTTTACTTCATTTTTTATTTCAAAGTTGGCATCATATGAAATGCAACGAATGCAGGTTCTGCATACTTCTTTTTTGCAGTTTGTAGCAAAAAACAGAAGAAAGACTATTGTTAAAAAAGCAACATTTTTCATATTTTAATTTTTAATTGCCATAGTAAAGTCTGTCATCTTGGGTGTTCAATTGATTATCTGCGCCAGCAAACCGAAGGATAAACCCCTTTTGCTATCAAGGCTATAATCAAGACGTTCCTTTTTTTAAGGCCAAGATTGCTGCATGAGCATTTACTTCGTCAAGGCCATTAGGGTATTTTCCATTATTTTGATAGAAACTATTAATAGAGTCTATCAGAGTTCTCATTGCTCTACCGTCGTTAAAGCCCTTATCTCTTGCAGTCATTTCTGGGACTTCAATGGTATTAAGAATTTCAAATACAGTGCAATTCCCTTGATTGGCACGTTTTACTGCAAGTATCTGCGGGTAAAGTCTTGTTTCCGCATCATAAATTTTCGATTTGATTGCTGACATTGATTGCAAGGCTGTTTGAATTGAGGCTTCGCTAATGTCAATAGGCAGGGTTATTAAGTCCGTAATTTTGCCAGATTCCATACCAATAACGTCAACGCTAAGTTGTCCCCTAAGTTGATTGGTTTTTGCTGCGATTCCAAGTCCAAAAAGGGAACTAATATCAACACCTGCTTTAAAGGTAGTTATCTGAGCGGTAACTCGTATACCAATTCCAACTTTTGCAAACCCTTCACAAGTGGTTCCATTTAATATTTTTAAGGTTGTAAATTTCCCATAATCCATGGTAATCGTGTATGAACCTTGCTCACCACTTAATGTGGCGGGACCAAATGATGCTTCGGCAGAATTGTCTACTTTTTTTACGGAGGCGTAAACAGTTTCGTTGGGCAAAAACTGCCTACACAAATCACTGTTCGCCGATAACTCCTTAATAGATAAAGTATCAAACTTACTTTTTGATTTATCATAAATCACTACAGTTTGTTCAAATTCCATTGGGGAAATTGGAATGAAATCCTTGTATTGAGATTCGGCGATGAACATACCCATGGGCGGTTTTTTCTTTTGTCCAAATAAATTAAAAGTGATTCCGAGAGTTAAACAGAAACAAATGAGGATTTTCTTATTCATATTATTTATTTTATTTTCGTGATTGAAGCGAACACAAAGGAAAGTTGATCATTGCAGGATAAAATTACGGAATACAAATCCATTCTACAAGTTGTCATCAACTTTTCGAGTTCAACGAAGCCGGGCTTTTATATAGGGGAATTGTGCATACATGCCCACACTCCATAATCCTGTTTGCAATCTCGGAATTTACACAACATCTTGTTTATGGATCTGGATCGCCGCTTTATTCACCTGTGTTTTCCGTTATTGTGATTTAAAGTAATGCTTTAGGTAATTTTAGCTCAAAGACTCCTATGGTCAAGCCAGGCCTGATTAAGACTTGCCAGTATTGCATTCGTGTTACTTTGATCTGTCTCCATGATAAACTAAAAATAATTTTCAGCCAAACAAAACAGTATATTGTACTTATTAAATGCTGCATATAAAAATCTAGCTCTTGAATATTTGATACATCACACGAAGACAATTATGCATTTGTAAAGCCTAAGTACTCAATACCTTTTAAAATTTATATTTCCTGAATAAAATTCAATTTTACTTAGTTTCAAGATTTGAAGAATAAGTAATCTCACTCTCAATTGACTTTACCTTGAACTTAAATTCTGCAGATGCATGATTTTTTACCATCGCTTTCCACTCTTCAATGTCCTTAGCATTACCCTCTGAACTTTCCAGTTTATATATAATTTGCTTAAATGAATGAGAATTTATCACTGAGTATCCCGGTGTATTAGCCACACTTTTAGCAGTAAAATAAATGATTTTGTCTTGAAACGAAAGCTCACCCTTTGGAAAAATTACCGCATCCGTTTTGCCTGAGTTAAGGATTCCGACAATAAAATTCAAATCTCCTGTCCTAAGTTTTTCGGTTTTATCATTAATAAAAGGAGTGACATAATTTACAAATCGCTCTATTTCTCTTTTTCGTTTTTCCGCGCTAAGACTAATACCTCGTAGTATTTGAAGCGCTCCTTTCGGATCTTCCTTTGCCAGCGAGTAAAGTGTTTTGCCACCAAATAATTCAGGATTCATGAATTCCAATAAAAGTTCACTTTTACCATCCCAGGAATTAATATTCTTAATGTTTGTCATAACTAAATTCAATGTTAAATCATATGCTAAATTAGCATCTCCAAGTGATTCCAAAACATAACTTACTTCTTCCTTTGACATTTGATTTTCAAAATCAGTAGCATCCAAATCCGTTAGCAATGAAAGTTCAATATTCATTTTCAAAGGATTGACAACACTATCAGGCAGTGCTAGATTATTAGATCCACTTGCTGAAACTACAGTAAATTGCTGCTCAATATTTGTTAATGTCAATTTTGGCCTTTCCAATTGTTGCCCAAGGTAATAAGCAAGAATAATTGAAACGGGGCTTAAGATGATCGCAATTGATCCACCAATTAAAGCTTTCTTTGCATCAAGAAAAAAGGGTTTTGTATTTTCCATAACTCATCAATTTATTAAAGGAATTAAACTTTTCATATTCATTCTAAATCACATTTTAGTCACCTTATATTAAAAGGTAAAACACCACATTTATTAATGCGAATAAAAAACTTATTATAGCTCCTTACAAGATTTCTCAACTAAAATTCTCCTATACCCTTCAAAATTCGGAATTAGAAATTGCGCCAAAAATTTCAGTACTAAACAAACCCCACGGCTTCGCCACACCCAGTCACATCCTGCTGCCGGGCAAGAAAAAAATTAAAACCTATCAATTCAACAAACTTCCAATAAATCGACAGGCAATTCAACTAAAAATCCCATCGGTATATATTCAAGTTTTATCTGAACTGTTTTTTTGCCTAAAATTTCTACCAGACAGCCCTTACAACCTTTCAGTACACCACTGGTCACCATCACCTTTTGGCCTTTCGACCAATTCACTTCTTGAAGCGATGAATACTGGATTCGCGAACCGCAGTTTTGAATCAGTTGAATTTCATCTTCGCGGATGGTAGCATCCCGCTGGTTGTACTTTACATAATGTATTACGCCTTTGGCATCAAAAACTTTATTGCGATCCTTTTCGTCTAAGTTGACAAAAACATATCCTGGAAATGCGGGAACTTTTAATTTTTTTACGCGATCAGACCAAACGCGCTCCACCTCCAGTTTGGGTACATAATGAGTGATGCCAAGCTTTTGAAACTGCTTTTCAACGGTGAATTCATACCGTCCTTGAACGTATAAAACTCTCCAGCTTAGCATGCGGGGTGGTTGGTTTGTTAATCGAAAATAATTCTTTTCCGCTTTTCAGACAAGCTTATCAAATTAAATTTTTGCAAGCCGGATCAGTTCAGCGTTCAGCGTATCCTTTTATTCAAAAGAAATTCTGATCAACAAATTTCATGGAATCTACATTCCTAAAAACAGGATAAACCCTCTTTCGCTACAGGAAAAACACCCTTTTTTTTATGATTCAAAAAATAAATCACGGCTATAACCTTGCCACATATTATTGACATTAATAAAATATGAAATGTATCGAAATTTTTAAACGGCTTCGCCGATCTTCAGTCACAAGTACTGAAACATGTTTGAATGTTATCTAACCACTCATAGCAGTCAGATCTAAGATTGGTAACAACAAAATTAAATCTTTTCGACAATTATACAATAATTGCAAAAAATATTTTCTGTTAAGTTTAAATAAAACGATTCTCCTTTTTCTATGCGCCATGGACACGAACGGATGTTGATCAAAAGAGCAATAGTATACCAACAGTCAAAAGTCAATAATTTAATTGAATAAAATGATACTTGTCTACTAAACTAACAGACTATCAGACTATCAGACTCACAGACTTCTTCCTAAAAGCCTACATGCCTACACGCCTACAAGCCTATTTCAGCCCCAACAAAAACCCTATCGTAAAATTCGCATCCCAGTCGAATACGAAGGTCTTACAAGCCGTCTCATCGGCAATAGCTTTGTAAATATTGATTCCGGCGCGCTGCTTCTCGCCTTCTGCTTTATAATCAGCAGGTGCTTTTAATACCGTATAACGCTCTTTTCCGTTGCGCACTTGTTTGGCTAATTCAAATGGAATCCCCCCAATGATAAAACAATATTCTCTGTTGGCAGCCGGTATCTGTGCGATCACTTTGCGCACATCGCTGTAAGCCTGCTCATCTGAAATCGATTTTTGGAAATACTTAGAACCCACACTTTCATAGGCCTGTATGCCTCTCGCTGATCTCCAGCTGATCTTGGTATTACCACTACCTATATCGATCATAAATGAATTGTCGCTAAAGGTCGCCGGAATGACACAATTCAGTCCAAAGGTTCCTTCTTGTTGTGCAGTCACTTCGTTCACAAAATATCCCAATGACTTCAAGCCTTTAGATATCTTCATCACACTCGGCTCGCTCTTGGCTCCGGAACTCACCACAAAATGAATATCCTTTCCAGGTACGCCGTAATCCAGCATTCCCCGGATATAATTTTTCAATCCGTTGCGCACGTCGTCATCTGTAGCCATGTTCTCATGCACCAGACTCGAACCAAACTCGGCTTTCTGCAGTTTCCAGTTTTTCTGTGCGTCGATCAAAACTATAAATGAATTGAATCCGGCTGCTCCTAACTCCACCACTCCTTTCAACTTTCCATTCACCGGCTCGGGAGCTACGTATGGAAAATCAGCTGTCTCAGCAGCAGTAGCCGATTCCTGAGTTTCGCCTTCAGCTTGTGCTGGCGGCATGTTTTCTGGAAGAGTCGTCTGCTCTGTTCCCGGCTGTACGCCAAATTTTTCCTGCAACATCGGACTGTATTTCTGATACAATAGAAAAATCACGGCCAAGACGGCAACAACAATGAGAAATCTTGAAAATCTGGTAAGCTGCATATTCTTTAGTTTGAGTGTAAAAATACCACATTTTGGAGACTATCGTTTGCCGTTTGATCCAATTTAGATCAGTGGCTTTTAAAATTGGGCAGGGGGTTTGAATTTAACGACGGAAAGGAGGGGAAAAGGCTGAAGGCTGAAGTTATAAAGCTTTTAACCAGCTCTGCAGAGTCTCCGACTCCGCAGAGCCAATTCCAATTTGAAAATCACAGATGATTCTTTTATTCAACTCCCTTCTCCACGCCAGTGGAGAGGGGCCGGGGGTGAGGTGCCAAATCATAAACGACAATCGCTGCAATCATCGGCCAGAAAATAAAACTGGCTTTGTCGGTATCCAAAAAATTATTCAAAAATCCGTGGGTGAAATACGTCACCAATCCGCAAGCAAGGGTGCAGATCATCACGCGATGCGATTTGTCTTTATTTGCTAAAAATGCGCGCATGGCATAATACATACACATCACAAACAAACTCATAAAAATCAACATGCCGATCATACCGGTCTCTGCCAGCGGACCCAGATATTCACTATGTGCATTGCCTATGTCACCAAAATTGGTGCTGATGGAGGTGTAGTTTCTACCCAATTGGTAAGGTGCATATTCAAACATATACGTACCCGGACCAAAACCAAAAACAGGTTTGTCATTCCACATCTCCAATGCACAGGCCCAGCGGTTGATGCGTTCGAGATTGGAAGGGTCAGAGCTGATGTTGGAAATGGATTCAATATTCTGTTCAAGATCATCTCCACCTGCCACTTTGTTACGCTCCATTTCTGTGATGATGCCTTCGATGTTCATAAACAAATAAGCCATCACAAGCAGCATTGCAGTAAATACCCATTTGAATCGGATGTGAAATACAAAAACCAAAAGCAAAAGTAAAGCCGGTACAATACTGGCCCAGGCCGCGCGGGAATAAGTTATGATGGTTCCAATGATTAGAATGACCATCGCGCTGAAAAAAAACATTCTTTTTACAACATCGCTCTTCGATAAACGGAATAATCCAAAACACAAGGGCAAAACCATAGCAGATACCGCACCGAGTATGGTGTGATCTTTAAAAAAGGGCTGCATGGTCGATTGCGAGGGCTTGTCTTCAAAGGAGTATTGCGCCAGATGTATAATGTTGTAACAACTGAGCACAAACATTCCTGCTACAAATAACATCAGATAGCGAAATAAATTTTTAGGTTCTCTAAAATAAGTGGCTGCTAAAAAATAGCCCGGAATGATAAACCACATTTTTGCAATCACAAATTTGATCGATACCACTTTATCTACACTGGTCGCCGTAGTTACCAGTAACCAGAAAAAATAAATGTAAATTAATATGCTGATCGGATGTTTCAACAAACGGGGATCGATCCTATCGGTCGTTAGTAAAACGTAAAAAAACAATACGACCAACAATGCCGCCATCGGTTCAGTGGGCAATGCCAAACTCAATTTTCCCAATTCCGCATCGTGCGGATTGATGGATAGGGGTGTTAAAAATCCAAGACTAAAAAAAAGTACATCGGGTTTTAAAAAAACAATGACGCCTAAAAGTATCGCAACGGGAATTGCAAGTAAATACAAGTATTGTCCACCAAAAGCAATTCCGCTGATCAATAAGCTCAGGGCGATGGGCAAAAATATTTCCGGTTTTTTAATCAGTGCAACTTGCATCAGGATAAGATTCCCTTGGCCAGTTCGGGCCATTTTTGTTTGGCCAACAATAAACTAACGGAGATGAGCATCGAAGAAAATACGCTGACCAATACCACCAACCATCGCACGGGATAAGATTTGCGCTCAGCCGGTTCAGCCGAATCCACGACAAATTTTTGAGAGAATTGAATTTCTGCATCGGCTTTAGATTGTACGAGGTATTTATTGATCAACATCAGATTTTCCAACTCCCGCTCATAAATTTTTTCCAACATATCAAAGTCTTCTCCCATACTGATATTGGCATCGACAATCGCGCGCAACTCTTTCCGTTCTTGCCCGGATGATTGGCCAAAGGCATCCAACAAATAACCCCGCTGAAACTGACTCATGATGCCTTTTTTGGTCATGCTGTCCATTTGCATTTTGAGACTGTCGATGATGAGTTGTTGTTTGGAGTGTTGGTGTTGCAAATTGCCGATGAGTTCATTGGCGCGAAGTTTCACCATTTCATATTTTAAAGTATCGAGATATTGAGCAATGGCATTGGCAATGTTGGCCGCCATTTCGGGCTTTTTATCCTGAACTGTAATTTCTATGGAGTTGAATTTGGTACGTTTAATGCCCACATTGCCCGAAAAAGTTCTGCGCGTAAAGGTGAGCGCTGCAGGATCATTGCGCGGAATTTCATAGTGCGTAAACAAATCAAACTTTTCAATGACGCGATCCATCAAACTGGTGGAGTTTAAAATTTCGAGCGCCTGCTCCGCTTCTCCGGTCTCACCAAAATCGCTGATATTACCTCTTCTGAAAGATGTTTCGTTGACCGGAGCTTGTCCCAGTTTCACCGGAAAAATGACGGTGGTCGATTTGTAATAAACGGGCAAGATCAAAGCGATGACTGCAGATCCGATGATCGTAAAAATGGCTATCATGATCAGGGTCCGGATATTTTTTACAATGATCCTGATCAATTCACTAAAACTCAATATTTCCATACTGTTTATTCTGGCTAAGGTATTTAGTTCCAACGCCCTACTCCAGCCAATTATTGGCTATGACTGCACCGGAAATCGCGCGAAGATAGAGATTGCCTTATAAATTGCAAGATTATTGGGCTTTCATCCGGTCGAACAAGCCTTTGAGGACCTCATAATATATGGGCTCGATACCGGTTTCGGAGATTTTCAATTTGACGTAATCAATGCGATCCTGGGTGACCGGGTGTGTCCGCATAAATTCCGGTACTTCCAATCCTTTACTGCCTTCATCCAGGAAGATCTGAAATAATCCCTGCATCCCACTCAACCCGATGTTGCGCTCCATCAACAGCTCAACTGCACGGGCATCTGCCTCCCGTTCAAATTCCCTGGAATAACTGAGATTTTGAATGGAATTTGCATTATCCAATAACACTCCCATGATGCCTGTCAGATCGCCAAACAACAAACTAAGAAACATATATCCCGACAAAGAACGGAACATGCTCCTGAGACTATGCCTCTTTTCCACATGTGCAAATTCGTGACCTAACAATCCGGCCAAGGCTTCGTAATTCTGCATTTTGTCAAATAATCCCTGGTACACGACGATGCTCCCACCGGGCATCGCAAAGGCATTGACCACCGTATCCCTCACAAAATAGAGTTTGATTGGATAATCCGTCGTCACCTTCATAGCTGTAAAAAAGGAGTCCAGCATCTGCGATTTCAGGGTATCCACCTTTCCTTCCGGTACTAATCCTGCAGCCACTTGTTTTCCAAGATCCAGTTCCCATTCAATGGGTACGTTTCGTGCGATTTTATCTGCCAGCCGGGGCGCAATTATAAAATATGCAGCAATCGACAAAGCAATGACAATTCCTATCCCAATAAATAAGATACCCACCGCATTTTTGGAAGCAGCCGATTTTTTCTTTTCCCACAATTTACCCGGATATACATTTTCCAAAATCATCAGCGCATCTGCCTGGTTAAACTCCAAATACTCCAAAGGCTTTACTACACCATAACTTAATATCAGGCGATTGTCATCAAAAGAATCATCAGGATGTATGGCCTGTACATCCCAATATCGGTCATCCTCATGCTCTTCCATGGTTTGAACAATGCGAAAAGCATCGTTCTCCAAATAAACAGCCACCGGTTTACCTACCGGCTTGATGCCTTTATAATAAGTTGCTTGCAGGATCTGCATGTGATCGTTTAGCTTTGAAATAATACGTAAATGTAAAATGAAAAAAGGAACTTCACCTCACCCCCGGCCCTCTCCACTGTTTGGAGAGGGGAGCGATATAAAATGAAATTAATTTATGAGGAAATCGCGTGTTATTATTTCATGTTGCAACTCCCCTCTCCGCTGCGCGGCCGGGGGTGAGGTGTGCACTCTAGCCTTCAAAGATAACCGCCCATAGGGTCGTCATCTTAAGAACAAGACTCATTTTTTCAAGAATTCAACACTACATTATTTTTCTAAAATTCTTTTCAATTGATCTGGATCCCTTCTTGAATCCCATACGCTAATTATATAAATGCAATCTGGTTTAATCTCGAAGAAAATAATGTAAGACTTGACAACAAAACTTCGAACTTTTTTTCTATCTGTATTGACAGATAAGTAAGGATACTTGCAGATTAATTTAACCGTATCCCGAAACAATACCAGTAATTTTTTAGAATATACATTTGATTTATTACGGGCATTAAAGTATTTCTTGATGGAAATAATATCCTGCTTAGCAATATCGGACCAGATTATTTTCTTACTCACCTAACAATTCCTTAAAAAGCTCATCATGCGAATGCGTGAGACCCTTTTCGTATTGCTTTTGAGCTTCCTGCAGCATAACATTTTGTTCTTCATTCAATATCAACATTTCAGTACATCCCTTAAGATCTTGAATTAAAGTATATACTTCCTGAAGAAGCTCTTCATTTTCTATGTTCTGAATGTCAGATAAAATCTTTTCTTTGACTGTCATGAATGCCGATTTAAGCAAAAATAAGAATAATATTGAACATCTCCACCTCACCCCCGGCCCCTCTCCACTGTGTGGAGAGGGGAGCGATATAAAATGAAATTAATTTATGAGGAAATCGCGTGTTATTATTTCATGTTGCAACTCCCCTCTCCGCTGCGCGGCCGGGGGTGAGGGCCTAAACCTCCTGCTCCATCATACACCTAAAATGCCCCTTCGGACAAGCCGCATATCCTAATTTAGAACAAGGTCTGCAGGATAAATTTTTGACTTCATGGCTATACCAGGGAAGCTGCTGATCTCCATAGTAAGGATACATTCCAAACTCGGGGATGGTGTTGCCCCAGTAAACATGCATCGATTTTTTTAGAGCGGCACCGATGTGCATCATGCCCGTATCCGGGGTCACCAGATATTCGCAAGATTGGATCACTGCTGCCGATTGCCGCAGTGTTGTATGTCCGCATAAATTGGTAATTTGATTTGGGAATTTGGACAAAAGTTCTTCTGCTAACAAACGTTCGTTAGTGCCTCCAAGTAACACCATGGGCAGGTTTGTTTTTTCAATGAGCTCCTTCCATTTCTGCGCTGGAATTTGCTTGGTAAAATAAGTCGCGCCCAGTACGCCGACCACATACTTATCTGGTAATTTAAAATTAGCGAGATCCTGAGCATGGAAAAAGCAATCCAGACCCCGGCCATCATTTAAAATTCCACAGGTTTTAAGGGCATCGAAGTAGCGGTCAACGATATGCTTTTTCGGCAAACAATTATACTTACTTACAACTGCTAGCCATTTTCTAAAATTCAATTTATCAAACCGAAGGGTCTTCACTCCCAAAACCCAACTGATGTGATACGAACGAATGTTTTTATGCAGATCTATGATGAGATCAAACTTCTCTGTCAGGAGCGCTGTTTTTATTTCTGTCCAATCTCTTTCAAAAGTCCAAAGTTTGTCGATCTGCGGGTGATCCGCCAGCAATTCCGAAAATTTTGACTTTGTCAAGTAATGGATCTCTGCCTCTGTCTGCTGCTTCAGACATCGTATGACCGGTGTAGTCAATATGATATCACCTATCGAACTAAAGCGCAGAATGAGGATTTTGCTTCCTTTTTTGATATGCATGTCAGGGAGAAAGTCAGTAGTCAAAAGTAAAGATTATAGTAAAGATTATAGATTATAGATTATAGATTATGGAGTATAGATTATGGATTATGGAGTTGGTCAATACATTTAAAAAAAAAAAAGCAATTAGATCTCAATAGTTAATAGAAAAAATCATTTCCCTTTTTTCCCATAAATCCCCACAGACTATCAGACTATCAGACTATCATCCTTTTCCTACATTCCTACAAGCCTACCCTCCTACAAGCCTACAAGCCTACAAGCCTGCAAGCCTGCATTCCCAAATTCCTATCCCTTCACTACAACCACACTCGCCGCAACTTTCCCGGACAACAATTGCAAATAATAAATCCCTGACGGAAGTTCTGTTACATTCAATTGAATTTCATTTTTACCAGATTCAATGATTCTTTTTTCTTTTAACACTTCAACTCCTAAACTATTGATCAATTGTATATTCAAATCCTGGCTGCGATCGCTGCTGAACGAAATATTCAACAATTTATCAAATGGAACGGGATACACTTCCAAATCATGAATCGTTTCAAGATCCTCATTTTTGATCAACACCCTTTTCCCGTTTGCAAAGAAAGAGCCCCATCTTGCTTCTGATATGAACAACTGTTCGGAACCTCCGGATTGAATTTTATTGGCCGCCAATTGTTTGAATTTGATCGAAATATTGCCACTGTTATCATAACCATTGTACATGATAAACTTATCATCGACGGAGTAATTCGGATATCCTGTATTATCTCTATCCGCTGCTATTTCTGCTAAATTTCCCGTTTCAACATTTGATCCCAGGATGTAAAATTTATTGCCGAATAAATCCTCTTCCAGATAATCAAAGGCAATGACATAAGGTGAGTTTTTTGAAAAAGAAGGATTACCAATACTTGTGTTTTCGGGCAAATCTGAAAATAGCTTATCGATATGTCCGTCGCCAAAATTATTACTGGCTAAATTCCAAACTCTTAAAAATCCGATGTCCCAGTATTCATAAATGGCACCACTGTTTTGTTCCAGTTTACTCAAGGCGTCGTACATCAGATATTGTCCTGAATGTTCGAAGTCCATAAAATCTGCATAACGCACATTTGAAGTAGCACCGCCGCCATTCGAAGTGGTTGGATTCGTAAGTGTAAATGTCTTCCACACTTGTCTCACAAAATCATATACGTGAATTTTATTTTCTTCCTGATCGTACAACACCGCCAGCAATCGGCCATCTTTTGAAATCGTTGCACTCCTGTAGATCGGGTCAGAATCTAATACGATCTCATCATACACTTTTGTTGTTTGATTTAAAAATAAACCGTACAATCGGGAATCAACGCCGACAAAATATATTTCGGAACCATCATCAGACACACTGGGTTTGCTTTTAATGCTTCTATTACTCAATTGAAAAATCTGGCTGGTTTGAATATTGATCAGATAAACGCCGAGGTTCCGATCGTCTGTACATACTGCAAATAAAGCTCCCGGATTGACAGGCAAATCATTTTGATATTGCTGGCCGCCACCACCGGGATTGCCACTTGACCCAATGCCCACCTGGTCGAATGCAAATTTAGCAGCATTGTGCACCGTTGAATTATTGCCATGCAAATCGATACATGCCTGCTCTACCGCATTGCGCAAATCTTTAAAATTAGAGGATCTCGTGAGATAATTGACCAATGTTCGGTAATAGACTTTCTCCGCAATTTTTTTGCCTTGTTCTTCTGTACTCCCTTTAGCAAGTTCTTTGACAAATAAATAAAATGCATAATTAGGTATCCCACTGTTGATGTGTACACCTCCATTATCTGAGCTTCCTTTATATTGTTCTGAAACGTGTTGTGGTTGCCATCTTCCAAAATCATTGGTTTGTGCTCCATTGTGAGGATTGCTCATATCTCTCATGGCTCCTGAAGGAAATGCGTTGAGGCGAACAATATCATCTCCTAATTTCCAATCATCGCGGTCAATCAAAACTCCAAAAATATCTGCAAAGGATTCATTGAGTGCGCCCGATTCATTTTCATAGGTAAGATTGGCCGTAGTCTGCACAACTCCGTGTGTCATTTCATGTCCGGCCACATCCAGACTCTTCGCTAAACTTGTAAATGCGGTACCTCCATTTCCATAAAAAATAGCCTCCCCATTCCAAAATGCATTGTCATATCCGCCGCCGCCGGCTTCAGTTATATTAATCACCGACAAAATGGTGCCGCCCTGCCCATTGATTGAATTCCGCGCATGGGTATTCAGATAATACTCATATGCTAACCCGGCGTTATAATGCGCAGAAATTGCATTTTTTGCCCAGGTGTTGGCATTACTGCGAATCTGCCCCATACGGATATTGTTTTCATTGCTATTCAATCCATCCATAGTCCATATGGCTCCTACAGGGTCGTCCAATTTGAATGAAGCTGCTTTAAACATGGATCGCGAAGCATCGAGCAAATATTGAAAACTTCCTTCCCTCCAAACCTGTATGGTCCGGTTGATGTCAAACAAATCTCTGGCTGTTGTTGTTTCTCCGCCTTGTGGCGACGGAAGTTCTGCTACATGATCGCGATGCGAACATTCGTTAGTAGTGTGCACATGTACATTGCACTGATCTTTTCTGAATTTTAAGATCGCCCCTGATTCCGCATCCATCCAAATGAGGTATTTGCTCAATGCTGTTGGATAATATACCATTTCATATATCAGTTTCCATTGGTCAGATCCAGGAACTTGTGCATAACCCAATGTGTAAGAACTTAGCCCTGTTTTTAAATATTTCTGCTCAGTTGATGGGCTTTCATTTAAAGTAATTCCTTCCCGGATAAATGCAGTTTTAACGAGTGCTACTGCCTGATCCAAATGAAATTTCGGCTCGAGGCTTTGATCCGGTTGTTGAAAATGTCCGTGAGCCAAAACTTTGCCATCTGCATATACATGGACATAATATTCTGACCCTATGACCGGTTTTCCATCAAACAGTTGCTGATATTTTAAATGTCTGATCTTCAGATCGTCTGATGTATCTGAAAGGTTTTTCCATTCAATGGCTTTATCTCCTTCAGAATCAAAAACCTGATTCAACTGTTGAGCCCAGAAAGATGCATCGGTAGTTGAATTTCTGGGTATGAGCGCATTTAAAGATAAACGCTTTGGATACCCGGCTTCATCTGTTTCTAAAACCGTATAATTTTTCTTAATACCAGATAGCTTATTAGCTGAAATGGGCTTCAGATTCAAAGTTCCGGTATATAAAAATGAAGAATTTGAATAAGGAAGGGCAAATCCGGGATTTTCAAAAGTCTTTCCCGAAATGCTCTGATTCCCATTTAACTGGAAATCTGGTTTGTTTTTTAGACCCTGGGATTGTGCCGGCAATATTCCGAGAGGAATTGCCAAAAACAATAAGATGAATTTTCTCATTTGCTGTGTTTCTTAATTAGGTAAAAAAGGTGATTATAATAGAGTTCAAGTGCTTTCGGATGTTCCGGATCATAGGGATCCCAAACCAACTTCCTGGCTACACCACCTTTGTTAAATTCAAGGAGATGGTAAATATTTCCAGGTTTCAGGTATTCGATCTGATCCAGCTGCAAGGTCTGTTTATTTTCTCTCAATTGACTGATTTCTTCTTTCGACAATCGGCCCAAATATTCCCCGGATTTCTCAATTCGGCCATTGTCGGATACTTTATAAATGGTCTCTACGCCGGTAAATCCGCCGCCATCGCCCAAAAGAGTGTATTCTTCCTGAGCCGGAGTTTTGGAACCGGAACAACTCAAACTTAGCATTGAAATCATTAAATAGCTGATAATCAGTGTAAAAACGTTTTTATTCATTGAAATTTACTTAAAGTCACGTTAAAAGTCCAAAGAAGGAACAAAATAATGCATTCATACGTTTTATCTTTGCTTCACTAAATTAAATAAAATAAACTTATGAAAAAATTAGTCTTGTTCGTTGTATTCGGATTATTCATGGCTACCAACTACAGCGTAGCTCAGTGTTCACATGCTGCTAAAACTGCAGAAACCAAACAATGTGTAAAACCCAGCGAAGCTGCTTTAAAAGCTGCTTCTATGGATGCTAGCATCGAAACCAAAGTTTGCGAAAATTCAGGTGCTGTTTGCTTTAAAAAGAAAACAGTAGGTGCTGATGGAGTAGCTTCTTATGCGGAAGTAAAATTTGATGAGTCAACAGCTCAGTTTGTTGCAATTCCTGCTGGCGATGCTTCCATGGAAAATGCTTCAACTAAAAAATCTTGTGCAAAGGCCTGTTGTGCAAAAGGCGGATCTGGAAAAGCTTGTTGCAGCAAATCTAAAGGAACTGCTTCAGCTACCAATTCAGAAAATGTAGCTCCTGCTCAACCAGCTAAATCAGAATAAGACTTAAATAATATATGATTTAAAGGCTTCCACACGGAAGCCTTTTTTATTTATTGCCATGCCATACAAGTTCCTTCATATTGTGTTCCTTTGCTTATTAATGTCAAATGCTTTCACACAAACGATCCTATTAGAGGCTGCCAACTGGCATTTCCGGGATGCCGATTCTTCAGATTGGATGCCCTGTCAGATGCCCGGAAATAATTACACAGCCTTATTTGAAAATAAAGCCATCCTGTCTCCATACTTCGGAGATCACGAAAAAAAATTGGCCGTACTCGCAAAAAAAAATTGGCAATTCAAACATAGTTTTAAAATTGACAGCCTTCTATTAAATCAGGAACACATTGAATTGGAATGTGATGGTTTAGATACTTATTGCGAGATATTTCTCAATGGTCATTTTTTAGGAAAAACGGACAATGCTTTTCGCAAATATCATTTCCCAATAAAAGAATTCCTTTCACTCGATCAAAATGAATTGCTGTTTTCATTTAATTCTGCAAAAGGTATAACAGATTCCTTGTACAGCCTACAAAATCCAGCTTTGCCGGGTGGTCCAAGAGTATGTGCACGCAAACCTCAGTTTCATTTTGGCTGGGATTTCGGACCGGAATTTGTGCTTTGCGGTCTCAGCCAGTTACCTAAAATTGTTTCCTGGAATCAACTTCGATTGGAAGAAGCAGGACTACATACCATCCAGATTGTTGAAGACCATGCGACCCTCCGACTGCAAGCGATCCTCATCAACGCCGATACCGTGCCGAGAGATGTCGCTATATCATGCAAAATTGCAGACCGTGAATTCAAGTTTAATACGCTGCTGTCACCGGGTAAAAATGTTTTTCGCAATAATATCGAATTCAAAAATCCAAATCTTTGGTGGCCCAGAGGTTCCGGCCCCGCTTATTTATACGATTGTAGTTTTCAATTACAAGATTCAAGCGGAGTCGTGTTGGCTCAAAAAAAATGGAAAACGGGCATTCGCACGATTCAGCTGATCGCAGAAGAAGATTCCATTGGTCAGTCATTTTATTTTAAAGTGAATGGCGAAGCTGTTTTTTGCAAGGGTTCCAACTACATTCCTTCAGATATCCTCTTTAATGCTGCAGAAAAATGGAAGTCATTATTGAATGCAGCTGTTGAAACTCATTTCAATATGTTGCGAATTTGGGGAGGCGGTATTTACGAATGCGATGCTTTTTATGAGACCTGCGACAGCCTTGGCATTATGGTGTGGCAGGATTTTATGTTTGCCTGTGCGATGTATCCAGGCGATACTGCATTCATAGATAATGTGTCGATAGAAGCAGAACAACAACTCCAAAGATTGTCCAAGCATGCAAGTATCGCATTGTTTTGTGGAAACAATGAAAATAAAGAAGGCTGGCATCGTTGGGGTTGGCAAGCATCTCTCGATGAAGCATCGAAACAGCGTTTATGGAATGATTATCAAAATTTATTTCAAAAGCTATTACCGGAAAAAGTGCAGTTGTGGGCCCCGGGAATTTCTTATTGGGATTCTTCTCCTCTTTTCGGAAGAGGTGATGATCGTTTCAAAACCCATGGCGATGCCCACGACTGGGGTTTGTGGCATGATGAAATGCCTTTCTCTAAATTGGAATCGCGGATTCCCAGATTCATGAGCGAGTTTGGTTTTCAATCTTTAGCTTCACTAACAACGCTTCAGGAATTTATTTCAGAAAATGATTTGATTTTCGAATCTCCTGCCTTGTTAAATCATCAAAAACATCCGCGTGGAAATAAATTGATCAAAGAATACCTGGACCGCGATTATCCCAAACCTGCCAATTTCGAGCATTTGGTTTATCTAAATCAACTCTGCCAGGCTGATGGGATCTCGCAAATTATCAGCGCTCACAGACGCGCTAAGCCATACTGCATGGGTAGTCTGTATTGGCAATTCAACGACTGCTGGCCGGGCATTTCATGGTCAGGCATTGATTATCTCGGACGGTGGAAGGCCTTACAACATCAACTAAAAATGGCATTTGCACCTGTTCAGTTTTCTGCTATGGAGTCAGATCAATACATTAAAATATATGGCATCAACGATTCGCGTGATATCAAAACTTTCCAATTGGATTTGACCGTACAGGATTTTTTTGGCAACCCATTGTACTTTCAATCCCTGGAAGATACCCTCAAAGAAAACAGTTCGAGATTAATTCACCTTATTTCTATTGATTTAAATGAACTTGCACTGCGCGAAACACATTATTTGCAATTAAAGTGGGTCGTTGAGGAAGATACTTTTTATGCTTCACATTTTTTTGAAAAACCAAAAAATCTTCAATTGCCAAAACCTGATGTGATCGTCGAAAATATTGGAAATACAAACGGACAATTGAGCGTGTCGTCAAATACTTTTGTGCGCGCCCTCTATTTAAAAGAAACAAAGGACGAAGTCTATTTTCCAAATTATTTTGATGTACATCCGGGTATTCCGGTGATCGTCACGCGAAAAAATTCAAAATCAAAATCGGAACTTCTTCCTGAATCTTTAAATTTATTCGACATTAAGAACTAAATTGTTTTCGAAAGATGTTTGCAAAAGATATACAAACAGGAATCCCGAAAGATTTACCGGACCACCCGGGAATCAATCCTGCAATGCCACATGCACCCAAAAGAATCATTGATGATGTATTGACTGCCGACGAAAAAAGATTGGCGCTTAAGAATGCATTGCGATATTTTCCGGATCATTTTCATGTTAGCTTATTGCCAGAGTTTGCAAGTGAATTGCAACAGTACGGTCGCATTTATATGTATCGGTTTATGCCTTTATATGAGATGTATGCGCGGCCTTTGGAAGCCTATCCTGCAAAATGCAAAGAAGCCGCATCCATCATGCTGATGATTCAGAATAATCTGGATCCTAAAGTTGCCAAATACCCTCAGGAGTTGATTACTTATGGTGGCAACGGTGCCGTATTTCAAAACTGGGCACAGTACTTATTGTGTATGCAATACCTATCGGAAATGACCGCCGAACAAACATTAGTTTTGTATTCCGGCCATCCTTTAGGTTTATTTCCTTCTTCAAAAGTAGCACCTCGTGTCGTCGTTACGAACGGCATGATGATTCCCAATTACAGCAAAAAAGAAGACTGGAATAAATACAATGCTCTAGGTGTCACACAATATGGTCAAATGACCGCCGGATCTTTTATGTATATCGGTCCGCAAGGCATCGTACATGGCACCACGCTTACACTGATGAATGCAGGCAGAAGAAAAAATGCTAACATTCAAAATTTAAACGGAAAAATATTTATTACCTCCGGCCTAGGTGGGATGTCCGGTGCTCAAGCCATTGCGGCAGTCATTACCGGCGTGACTTGCATTCTGGCAGAAGTTGATCCCGATGCAATCCAACAAAGATTGACCGACGGTTACATCCTAAAGGAAAATATTTACACAGATTTAAAATCTTTGTTCGATCGTGCTTTGCAATATCAAGCTGTCCATGAAAAAGGCATCGCTTTGATCTATGCGGGAAATATTATTGAGGTATGGGAATATGCTGCCAACAATAATATTCACATTGATCTGGGTTCTGATCAAACTTCACTACATAATATCCACGATCTCGGTTATTGTCCGGTAGGCTACCGTTTTTCGGAAGCTAAAAGCCTACTGCAAATGGACAAAGTAAAATTTATGGCTGAAGTCAAATCTTCATTACAAAGGCATGTCCGGGCGGTCAATATTTTAAGTGCGAAAGGCATGTATTTCTGGGATTATGGAAATGCCTTTTTAAAAGAAGCCGGAGAAGCAAGTGCCGAAATTTGGAAAGATGAAACTCACTTGAAATACAAATATCCTTCTTATGTGGAAGACATTATGGGCCCTTTGTGTTTCGATTACGGTTTTGGTCCGTTCCGATGGGTTTGTCTTTCAGGAGATTTGGCAGATCTTCAAAAATCAGATCAAATTGCTGCGAATGTCATTGAAAAATTAATGAAAGATGCCGATGGAAATACATTGTCACAGTATCTCGACAATTTGAAATGGATCCGGGATGCGGGACAAAATCTCCCCGTGGTTGGAAGCAAATCGCGCATCCTTTATGCAGATGCAAAATGCCGCATTGAAATTGCACTTGCATTCAACGAAGCCATTTCAAAAGGAGAATTATCGGCGGGTATTGTTTTGGGAAGAGACCATCACGATGTATCAGGTACGGATTCGCCCTTTCGCGAAACTGCAAATATTTACGACGGTTCAAGTTTCACCGCAGATATGGCGGTGCACAATGTCATTGGCGACAGTTTTCGGGGCGCCACCTGGGTATCGCTTCACAATGGTGGCGGTGTAGGATGGGGTGAAGTGATCAACGGTGGTTTTGGAATGTACATTGATGGATCTGACAAATCTGCCGCCCAAATCAAAAGCATGTTGCATTGGGATGTCAACAATGGAGTGAGCCGCAGGGCCTGGGCACGCAATGAAGGAGCCATTAAATCCATTCAAAAAGCCATGATGGAAGAGCCTTTGTTGAAAGTGACCTTACCTAATTTTGTCGATGAGCAGTTTTTACAAGACCAAACCAGAAATTTGGATTAATGGTCTACTATTGACTATCAGAACTTTATAATTTTTATTGCTTGTAAAATGGAAGTCTAAAAACTATTTTTAAGAGGCATTAACTCCAATTTAAAAACTTGTAATATCTTTCTGACCACAAAATTTCAAAGCTTATGATGAATGAACCAGTTTCCGCCATAATGGTCAATGACGTAATTACTGTCAAACCTGAAGATTCCTTACAATCCGTTAAAGAAATCCTCATCAACAACAGAATACACCATGTTCCGGTGGTTCAGGAAGATGGCACCTTAGTCGGAATTGTAACCACTTATGATTTATTCAAATTAAACGTTGATCATAAAGATTATCCGACAACCAAGGTGAGTAATGTAATGACTAAAATTCTAGCAACCATAGAAGCAACTGATAAAGTAGGTACCGCTGCGGAAGTATTTATGGAACACTTGTTTCACGCACTTCCTGTGGTCGAAGGAAAGAAACTCATTGGCATTGTAACGAGTTTCGATATTTTGAGATATGAATACAACAAAGAATATCCGCCGAGATAATTGTCTTTACCTAAGACTTTTACCTTAGGGTATTTATCAATAGAATTTCATTTTCAGTATATGTCAGGCACACAGATTTCTCTTTATATTTTTTTTGGATTATTGGTTATTGCTACTGTAATCTATTCGCTGTACCTAGTCAATAAGAATAACCGGGCGATGAAAGAAATTTTAAGAGAGCGCGATGAGTTGAAGTTTTTATACGACCAGCTGAGAAAAGAAAAATTGGATTTCGAAGATAAAATCATACAAGCCCAATCGCAGGAAAAAACTTATAAAGCAGCCTATGAAGATTGGAAATCGAAATATGCATTTTTAGAAGAAAAGCACATAAATCTAAAGAAAGAATTCGAAGGTGGACATTTATCAAGCAACGAAAAAGAATCCTTTCAAACAGAATTACAACAAAAAGACCAGGTGATCGCCGGTTTACAATTGCGTTTGAATCAATTAGAAAGCAAAGAAGGAAATACAGCCACCGCAGATTCGAAGATCGTTTCTGACTTAAAAGCAGTCCTAGATCAGCATTTGTCCATTATCAGTCAAATTATAGGTGATGAAAAAATGGAACAATACACTCAAAAGGCTAGCCCTTCTGATCCTTTGCACCTCATCAAAGGCATAGATGATAAGATCAGTAATGCGCTGCAATCACACGGTGTCCGCACGTTCGAACAAATTTCAAAAACGCCTAAAAAGGATCTCCGCAAATGGATGATCGAATTCGACGACGTCGACGATAAGCTCATCGAATCCTGGCCTTTCCAGGCTGAAGCCATTATGAATGTGCTAGCTTCGGAGAAGGAATAGGGGTAGTCTGTTAGTCTGGTAGTCTGGTAGTCTGGTAGTCTGTTAGTCTGTTAGTCTGTTAGTCTGGAAGTCTGGAAGTCTGGAAGTCTGTTAGTCTGGTAGTCTGGTAGTCTGGAAATCTGGAAGTCTGGAAGTCTGTTTGACTGTTTGACTGTTTGACTGTTTGACTGTTTGATTGTTTGATTGTTTGATTGTATGAAAGTCTTTGTGGCTCTTTTAGGCTTTTAGAAATCAATTGATACTAACGAATGTAAGTTCACTAAATTTATTTTATATTTAGATTCCCGTTAATCTCCTTTTCCCTTTTCCCTTTTCCCTTTTCCCTTTTCCCTTTTCCCTTTTCCCTTTAGCCTTTAGCCTTTAGCCTTTAGCCTTTTAATAAAAAAAAAGCCCTTGTGGTCAGCAAGGGCATAATCTACTATCATTCTCAGTTGGTTGAAATCAAAATAAGAATGTTAATATGGTAGGTTCAAATTTTAATGTTATCGTCTCAATTTTGAGAGCATGTTTTCGAGTTCGACTTCGGTAAAAACAAAGACCTCGCGCGGCTTGCTTCCTTCACCGGCGCCAACAATCCCCAACTGTTCTAATTGGTCCATGATGCGGCCGGCCCGATTGTATCCTAATTTTAATCTGCGTTGGATCATACTGGTACTGCCATGTTGCGCTTGGACGACCAGTCTTGCAGCTTCAAATAACATTTCGTCAAGATCACTGATATCGACTCCGTTGCCATTTGTACCGCTGTCATCGCCTTTGAATTCCGGCAACAAATAAGGTGTGCCGAAACTTTGTTGACTTGCTATGTGTCGCATTACTTTTTCAACTTCCACGGTATCTACATATGCACATTGCAAACGGATGATGTCGGATCCCAGATTGAACAGCATATCTCCGCGACCGATCAGTCGTTCGGCACCGCCACAATCGAGGATGGTACGCGAATCTATATTTGAAGAAACTTTGAAAGCAATACGTCCCGGGAAATTGGCTTTTATCAAACCTGTAATAATTTTGACAGAAGGTCTTTGCGTTGCAATGATTAAATGCATTCCGACGGCTCTGGCCAACTGTGCAAGTCTTCCCAAGGGCAATTCCACTTCTTTACCCGCTGTCATAATCAGATCTGCAAATTCATCGATGACTAATACGATATAGGGTAAAAACTTATGTCCTTTTTCAGGATTGAGTTTGCGTTTTTTGAATTTGTCATTGTATTCCAGAATATTTCGAACTCTGGCGAGTTTTAACAATTCATACCGCTGATCCATTTCGATGCAAAGAGAATTCAGGGTATAAATTACTTTGGAAGTATCTGTGATGATCGCTTCATCTGAATTCGGCAATTGGGCCAGAAAGTGTTTATAAATTTCAGCATAAATCGGTAACTCGACTTTTTTAGGATCGATTAAAACCAGTTTTACTTCAGAAGGATGTTTCCTGTATAATAAGGATAGGAGAATGGCATTGATCCCTACTGATTTTCCCTGTCCAGTCGCCCCGGCGATGAGCAAGTGAGGCATTTTAGTTAAATCGGAAACGATAACCTCATTTGAAATATTTTTTCCAAGCGCAATGGGCAATTCAATTTTAGGATCGTTGAATTTTTCAGTCTTCATCAATTCCTTTAAAGCAACGGTTTGCCTGTTTTTATTGGCTACTTCTATTCCAATAGTACCACGTCCGGGTATAGGTGCTATGATACGGATGCCTTGTGCTGATAAACTCAAAGCGATATCATCTTCCAAACTTTTGATGCGCGAAATACGGACACCCGGTGCCGGAACAATTTCGTATAAGGTGACTGTGGGACCGATGGTTGCTTTAATTTTTTGAATCTCAATTTTGTAATGCATGAGTGTAGCAATGATGAGATTCTTATTTGATTCCAATTCATCGCGATCTATTTCAAATTTCTGATCTGCATAATCATGGAGTAAATCCAAAGAAGGTGGTTTGTAACTGGAAAGACTGGCTTTGGGATCATAAGGTTTGCCATCCCCAGTTTCCCAGCCGTCGTCCTCATCGGCAACGGCTGCTCCGGAAAACTGTGGTTCGTTGAGTTCCATCTCTTTAAAAATAGTGTCGGTTTCGATTTTTGGAGTTTCTATTTCTAAGCTACAATTGGAATTTGGTTTTAAGGCTTCCGGAGCCAGTGATGCCAGGAGCACATCTGCATCCGGGTAATCGCTCCAGTCAACAGTAACAGGATCTTCCTGTGCAGTTGGAGTATTCGTTGTTTTGAGAAAAGCTTCCGGTGAGGATTGCCCTTCAGATTTAAATTCATGTCTAAACCTAAACCATTCCGCATTCCAAAAACTGGTAACAGCCGTGTGGCCGACAGCCTCTGCCTGAAAAGTTTGTAAGGATGGATTGTAATACCAAACCAATAATGCGAGCAATCCGAAAATTAAACACAGTCCGGCACCTATCGGACCCATAAAACCCTCCATCCACTCGCAATAGCGAGAACCAAAAGCGCCTCCAAATGGGAATTCAAATGTCTGAAATATATAATAGAAGATCATCGATAATAAGGACATGATGATCACAGAATGCGTCATAAATCGCAAAAAGGACAGCCAACCCTGGCGATGCAGAAAGCAAAAGCCCAAATAAATGGCAATGGGTATTATTAAGATGGCAGAGACGCCAAATCCATAATAGATAAAGAGGTGAGAACTAAGTGCTCCTAACTTCCCCATCCAGTTTTCAATGGCCACATTGGGTTTAAACAAGATATGCCAGGAGTAACTCAGTACTTTATCCTGATCTGCCTTCCATGAAAAGAAGTAAGAAATTGAAGAGAGGAGGAGGAAAATGCCCAGCATAAAGCATAAAACTGCTATAATTTTTGAGACTCTTTCATCCATCAGCCGGGCATAAAATAGTTGCCAGGCGGAAAGTTTATTCCGTTTTGACCGCGCCATGATCAATAGTAGATTATGTATTAATTATGACGCTAATGTATAATCATTTCACATATTATTCAAAACTATTATTTATTTTTATCAGAATATCTTCATTTTAAATATTATTAAAAATCATAATATGATAATCAAAAACATATATTAAATTTATTATATCTATAACACGTTTATATATCAATCTTATTCATATGTTAAATATTCCCTGTTATGAGCTTTTGAATTTCTAAGCAATAACTTTGCATTTCAATATTTTTTTGAATGGAATACGTAAAACATAAGGTCATTATAGCCGGTGCCGGTGGAATTGGAAGAGCCGCGGGACTCATTTTAGCTGAACAACCAGACTTCGATTGCGAAATTTTCATGGGCGATCTCTACCCTACAGTCGCCGAAGAAGCATCAGAATGGATTCAAAAGGGTGCATCGAGTCTCATCCAAATCGAAAATTTCAAAATTGAGCCGGCAGAAATTTCGGAACATATGGATTATATATTGAGGTCCGGAGACATCCTTCTTGATTGTCTTCCGGGTTCTGAGGCTCCGAGAATGGCGAGAATGGCCAGAAAATACGATCTGCATTACGTAAACCTCACTGAATACGTGTCTGAAACCAATGAAATCCTTGAAATTGCAAAAGATGCCAATACCGGTTTCATCCTACAATCTGGTCTAGCTCCGGGATATGTAGATGTTTTGGCGAACCACTTATATAAAGAGTTCGTTCAGGAATATGGCGATTCGGAGGTCGAAAATATCGCTATGAAAGTAGGTGCTTTGCCCAAAATGACCACGGGGCCACACTATTATGGCTTTACGTGGAGCCCCATCGGAGTAGCAACTGAATATGTTAAAGATGCAATCGTCATCCGCAATGGAATCAAAACGACCTGCCCGTCACTATCTGAAACCAGCACGCTCGTCATCGATGGTATTAAATTTGAAGATGATTTTACCAGTGGTGGCGCCGCAGATTTGCCGGATTATTTTTTGGGTAAAGTAAAATCTCTCGATTATAAAACCATTCGCTATCCGGGCCATTTCAATTGGGTACGCAACCAACTTCATGATATCCAGGAGGGGGTCGCCAAAGAAAATCAACTGCTCAAAAAAATGACCGATCAAATACCTTTTTCAGAAGATGATATGATCGTCTTATATGTTTCTGTCAAGGGTAAAGACCGCTCTGGAATATTGCGCATCAAAGAACGCAGCCTCAAAATTGAACCCAGTTTTGTTGGCAGTCACAAACTCAAAGCTATACAAACAGCGACCGCCGCTCCCATGCTCGAAGCAGCACGTATGCTCCTGAGTAATAAATATAAGGGTCCAATTTTACAATCACAAATAGATACCAAGGCCTTTTTGCATGGTAGTTTTATACAGTCTATTTATCATCCGAAGAATTATAAGGAGTTAGTGTAGCACCTCATCCCCAACCCTTCTCCACTAGCGAGGAGAAGGGCCGGGGATGAAGCCCGGATTTCCCCCTATTTGCTTACATTTGCAAGTGAACCCAATCTCAAGCCTGAGAGATCACTTTTAGTCTTTTAAATCTAAGTTTGTGAAATCCTATTTTCTTGCGATACTAATTGCGTTTCAATATTTTCCCGCATCAACTCAAGTTCAAGAAATCACACTGGATTCTTGCTTACACTGGTTTAGAAGTCACTACCCCATTTTCGCCCAACTTCAGCTGCAAAAACAAACAGAAGCACTGCAGTTATCGTCTGTTTCAAAATCCTGGTTTCCTCAGTTGAATATAATCGGACAGGCTACTTATCAATCGGATGTCACAGCGATAGAAATTGACATTCCTAATATTCTGTTGCCCGATCCATTGAGTAAAGACCAATACAAATTTTACGCAGATCTTCAACAGCTAATTTTTGATGGATTTTCAATAAGCAGGCAAAAAAATGCTTTGCGTTGGCAATCGCAGATGGAGTATGTAAAAAATGATATTGAGCTGTATAAAGCTGAGGGTCGCGTGCTCGTTTTGTTTTTTAGTGCGCTTATCTTAAATGAACAACAAAAGATTAATTCATATCTAATTTCTGATCTCGACGAACAAATATTAAAATTGCAGGCTGCTGTTGATGCCGGTGTGCTGCTGGAGTCTGCACTGCAATCTCTACTAGCTGAAAAATTATCTACCCAACAACGAACAGATGAAATTGTATACAAATTAAAACATATCAGGCAATCACTTTCATTGATGACAGGAAGAACAATTGGTGACAAAGACCAACTCCTGCTTCCGGAATTACCTATCCTCAAAAATCAAGTCAACAGAAAAGAATTACTTTGGAGTGACATGTATTCTAATCATGCAGAAGCACAATGGAAACTCAAACAAAGTCAGGGCATTCCTAAAATTTTATTATTTGGACAAGCAGGTTATTCCAATCCGGCACTTAATTTTTTAAAAAAAGGTTTTGATTCCTATTACATCGCAGGTCTCCGTTTGAGTTGGAATCTATCTCCGATGTATTCTTTTCGCAATGACAAAGAATTGTTTCGATTGGGAAAAAGTATGGCAGCTCTGCAAAAAGATTTGTTCCATATTAACAATCAACAAGTGATCAACGAACAACTGTTAGAAATTGAACGCCTGCAAAAATTAATGGAATCAGATGCATTGATTTTAAAATACAGAACAAATATTAAAGAAATAACGCGATCGCAATTAGACGAAGGCACCATTACAAGTGCGGATTATATCCGAGAATTAAATGCAGAAGAAAAAGCAAAAGTAAATGCCATTCTTCATAAAATTCAAAACATACAAGCTCATTTTACGCTGAACTATTATTATGGACAATAATATATCTACATTCGATATGAATAAAATGGTCTCTAGATTTTACATTTCAGCAGTAGTATACGCATTCGTACTTTTCGGATGCCAATCCAATCATCATGATTATGATGCTACGGGGATCATTGAAGCTGATGAAATTGTAGTATCTGCAGAAGTAAACGGCAAACTCCTCGAATATTCCATTGAAGAAGGTGCACAAATCAGTAAAGATTCAATAATCGGAAAAATTGATCCTTCTCAGTATAAATTGCAAAGTGAACAATTTGTTGAATCCATTAATGCAGTATTAAGTAAAACCGCATCGCCAGAACCTCAAATCAAAATTCTCGAAGCACAGGCAGAGGTTCAAAGACAGCAGCTGGAATTGGCAAAACGAAAATGGAATATCGCATTATATGAGCAAACCAGAGTTCAAAAACTACATGCAACGAATGCAGCTACCAGTAAGCAGTTGGATGATGTCAATCATGAAGTAATTCTTTCAAAAAAACAGTTCGACATAGCCCAAAGCCAAATTGCACTCACGGAAAGGCAAATTCAATCTCAAAGAGAATTGGTTAAAAATCAAAACAGAGGAATTTTAAGTGAACAGGAAGTATTCAAAAAGCGAAAAGAAGCAGCAGATGATCTTTTACAAAAAGCCAACATCCAAAATCCCACCACCGGTACCGTACTGAGCAATTATGTACATGCAGGAGAATGGGTAAATACAGGTAAGCCGCTTTACAAAATAGCAGACTTGAATACGGTCTATCTGCGATCTTATATTGATGGAAGCCAGTTGCTCAAGGTACAGCTCCGCCAGGACGTTAAAATAACTGTTCGATATGGAGAAAGTCAAAGAGAATATACGGGTAAAATAATTTGGATCTCCGATAAATCTGAGTTTACTCCTAAAACCATCCAGACGGCAGATGAGCGGGCACATTTGGTATATGCAACCAAAATTAAAATTGAAAATGATGGTTACCTCAAATTAGGAATGTACGGTGAGGTAAAATTCAACTAAGCTCATGCATAGTATTTCCGTAAATGGAATTTCAAAAACTTATCTGCAAAAAAAGCAGAAGCTTACAGCATTAGAAAATATTCAGCTAAACGTCGATAAAGGAGAGCTCTTCGGTTTGATTGGTCCGGATGGCGCAGGCAAAACGAGTTTGATTCGCATCCTCGTCACTTTGATCCTGGCAGATGAGGGCAACGCGTCTGTAGAAAACCTGGATGTCATCAAAGATTTAGATAAAATCAGAAAAATTGTTGGATATATGCCCGGCCGTTTCTCATTATACCAGGATCTTACGGTGGCTGAAAATCTTCAGTTTTTTGCTTCTGTTTTTAATACAGATATTCAATCCAATTACACGCTAATTAAAGAAGTTTATAAGTACCTCGAGCCCTTCCAAACAAGAAAAGCAGGACAACTTTCAGGTGGAATGAAGCAAAAACTTGCATTGAGTTGTGCATTGATCCACAAACCCAGCGTATTATTTCTGGATGAACCAACAACCGGAGTGGATGCTGTTTCGCGAAAAGAATTCTGGGAAATGCTCAAGGCACTTCAACTACATGGCATGACTATTTTTGTATCTACGCCTTATATGGATGAAGCTTCTTTATGTGATCGCGTAGCCTTGATTCAAAATGGAAAAATATTGCAAATCCAATCACCTGCAGGCATTATACAATCCTATCCAAAATCTCTTTACGAATTAAAATCTGATCGGATGTATCAATTACTCGTCGATCTGAAATCATTGCAGGGCATCTTCAGTTGTTTCGCTTTTGGCAATTCATATCATGTCGTTTTTGAGGATCAAGCTTCCATTCCTGATACCATGAAAATACTTGAACAAATGGGACATCAAAACATTCAGATAAAACCCATTTCTCCCAATATAGAAGATTGCTTCATGTATTATATGCAAACGACAAAATGAACTCCAGCATTATACATACCGAGGCACTTACAAAAACATTTGGAAACTTTACAGCCGTTGATCAAATCAGCTTTAGTGTTCACAAAGGTGAAATATTTGGATTTCTTGGAGCTAACGGTGCCGGCAAAACAACTGCAATTAAAATGTTGGCTGGATTGATCCAACCTACAAGTGGTTCTGCAAGTGTTTTAAATTTTAATGTATACAAAGAAAGTGAATCGATCAAAAGATCTATTGGTTACATGAGTCAGCGGTTTTCTTTGTACGAAGATCTCACGATCCTGGAGAATATGCGGTTTTATGGTGGAATTTATAGCATGTCTAAAAGTGAAATCCAAAAAAGATCAGCTGATGTATTAAATTTTCTAAACCTGGAAAATTATAAAAACCAGCTAGTCAAATCTTTGCCCCTTGGTTGGAAACAGAAATTGGCTTTTTCTGTTTCTATTTTTCATCAACCCAAATTGGTATTTTTAGATGAACCTACAGGCGGTGTAGATCCGATTACCCGGCGAGAATTTTGGGAACTCATCCTGGCCTATGCTGCACAGGGACATACTTTGTTTGTAACGACGCATTATCTCGATGAAGCTGAATATTGCTCAAGGGTATCGATCATGGTTGACGGAAAAATTGTTGCACTCGGAAGTCCTGAGGCCTTGAAACAAGAATATGCCAGCCCTAATATGGAAAGTGTTTTTCTCAAATTGGTTCAAACAAAATAATGATGCCAGCATGAGAACGACCCTTAAAACTTTCAGCGCATTTGTCACTAAAGAATGGAGACATATTTTCCGGGACCGGAAAACTTTAATCATTTTGTTCGGACTACCCATTGCTCAAATGCTCATTTTTGGATTTGCGCTCTCCAATGAAGTAAAGAATTCTAAAATTGCCATTCTGGATGAATCAAGAGATGCCTCAAGCATTGCGCTGACGCAGCGTATTGATGCAAGTAAATATTTTGATGTGGTGGCTAATATCCATAGTCGGGATGAGGTCGAAGCTATATTTAAGAAAGGAGATGTCAGAATGGTGGTCATCTTTCCAAGGTCCTTTGAAAAAAATCTAACTGCCTTGCATGAGGGCAACATCCAATTACTTGCAGATGCTTCTGATCCCAATGTAGGTTCAACCTTAGTGGCTTATCTGAGTGCGATCCTCAATAGTTACCAAAAAGAACTTTTACAACCGGATAAAATTCCATACTCCTTTCAGACAGAAGTTAGAATGATCTACAACCCACAATTAAAAGCAGCATTCAATTTTGTGCCGGGCGTTATGGCCATGATACTTCTGCTCATTTGTTCATTAATGACATCTGTTGCCATCGTCAGAGAAAAAGAAATGGGAAACATGGAAGTATTATTAGTTTCTCCGGTAAGGCCTGTGCTGGTGATCGTTTCTAAGACGATACCATATTTATTTCTTTCTTTTATTAATATTTGCACGATTCTATTGTTGAGTTATTTTGTATTGAATGTCCCGATCAAAGGCAATTTATTTTTATTGTTGGCGGTCAGTACATTATTCATTATCACTGCACTTTCACTGGGGATGTTTGTTTCTTCGATAGCTCAAACTCAGACCACAGCAATGTTTGCTACACTGGTTGGCCTATTCTTACCCACACTGATGTTTAGTGGATTTATGTTTCCGATCGACAATATGCCGCTGCCTTTGCAATTCTTATCCAATTTGATTCCGTCCAAATGGTATTTCTATATGGTAAAATCTGTAATGATTAAAGGACTTGGATTTGCAGATATTTGGAAGGAGGCCCTCATCCTTTTAGCAATGACATTGATCATGCTAACCGTCAGTATTCGAAAATTTGATAAACGATTAAAACTCTGACGATGCAAATTATCTGGAGTATCATTCAAAAAGAGTTTGCACAATTCTTTCGAGACAAAGCCAATATAAGGATGCTATTGGTGATGCCTGTCGTTCAGTTGATTCTCTTACCGCTGGCTGCAGACTACGAAGTCGAAAATATTAGATTATGCATTATTGACCACGACCATTCTGTTTATTCAGCAAAGTTGATTCACAAAATTGAAGCAAACCATCATTTCATTGTTAAACATTTTGCAAGTGACTATGATCAAGCTATGTCCTTCATGAAATGCGATCTGATTGATATTGCTTTGACCATTCCAGAATCCTTTGAAAAAGAAGTTGTTTTAAATAATGAACCCATATTATCAGCCAGCGTAAATGCTGTGAATGGCCAACGCGCTAGTATTGGCAGCCAATATTTACTTCAAGTGCTCAATGATTTTAATCGGGAAATACGTCTTGAATGGTTGCAGTTTCCAAGATTCAATCCTATGCCTTTGTTAAAAATAGAACATACTTATTTATTTAATCAGAGTATGAACTATCAGCAATTCATGGTTCCGGGGATCCTGGTTATATTGCTCACCATGGTTGGATTTACTTTATCTGCACTCAACCTCGTCAAAGAAAAAGAAATCGGAACCATCGAGCAAATCAATGTTTCACCCATACATAAATACCAATTTCTGCTCGGCAAATTAATTCCATTTTGGATACTCAGCCTGGTAGTATTGACCTTAGGCCTTTTCGTGGCCTATCTCGTTTATAATATTATTCCATCGGGACAGTTCGCATTGATTTATCTGTTTGCCTCCGTTTATTTATTAGCCGTCTTAGGATTGGGCTTATTGATTTCCATTTATACAGAGACCCAACAACAAACGATGCTGATCTCTTTTTTCATCATGATGATTTTTATATTACTCAGCGGACTTTATACACCTGTAGAGAGTATGCCCACTTGGGCACAATACACGACCTATATAAATCCTACAGCCTATTTTGTAAAAGTCATCCGCATGATCATCATGAAAGGGAGTGGCCTGATGGATATTATGCCGCATATTTTATCCGTTTTCGGCATGGCCATCGTATTGATCACATGGGCCATTTTCAGTTACCGCAAAGAAAGCTAATTGATTCTTCCTTTCCTGTCCAGCTGAAGCTGGAGGCTATTAATGGGATTTTGGGAAAATGATGATTCAATTTCGACATCAAATAAATTAAAACCGCAAGACGGCTTCAGCCGTATTCGAAAACGAAAATTTCAGGATGTTTTAAAATGTCGGGAACAAAGATGGATCATTTAATTTTACACAGTCCATCAATAGGGATGGGTTTTAACCCTTCCCGATCCGGAATCCCTGCCCGATTCGAAATCACAAACGAATTATAAAAATAATATTCAAATTTATGATCAGGTTCCCCCAGCTGAAGCTTGAAGCTATTGATGGGATTTGAGAAAAATGTTGATTCATTATCGACATCAAATAAATTAAAACCGCAAGACGGCTTCAGCCGTATTCGAAAACGAAAATTTCAGGATGTTTAAAAATGTCGGGAACAAAGAGGGATCATTTAATTTTACACATTCCATCAATAGGGATGGGTTTTAACCCTTCCCGATCCGGGATTATTTTTTAATCAACTTTCCACTTCCCAGAATTTCACCGGTATTGCTTTGAACTATGAGATGATAAATTCCCTGTTGTAAATCTTTAATTGGGATGTTTCTTGAAATATCGTAAATTTTTCTTTCATACACTTTTTGCCCATGATCATTATAAATATGCAAATAGTAGAAAGGAGATGGCACTTCTTTAGTCCATAGAATCCTCGTTTCAGTAATAGCAGGATTTGGACTTAAGTTGAATTCCTGGAAACTCTGATTTAGAACATTCTTTGTATTCACCGGAATAGGCAATCCCAAAGTATGATATTCAAGATTGGTTTTAACGCCAGCGTTGAAATCAAAAAATATTTCCGCATCGTTGTAAACTTTTGTTCCCTTCCATAATTTCTGAACAGGTTTTATGCGATATTGTAAAAAACCATGGGACGCTTTTTCGTTAATATTTGAATCCGGCAATTGAATATTGCTAAATGAAAAGATAAGTTTTCCTTCAGGGGTCACCAGATAATTATAAGGATGTGAGGATGCACCGGCTATAAAACTTGATAGATCCAATAGGTCTTTTCTGATTTGGTTTTCAATTCTTACCGAGAATGCAGTATCTGTTCCGGTATTTTGAAAACGAATGATATACTCCAACTCCTGATCAGTGTCAATGAATTTTTTATCAGTAAGCCCTTGGGGAAATCCTGTGATGTCATTAGGGTCGTAACTACCCCTGTTCTGGATACAAAATTTTGAAATGAAGGATTCGTCCTCATCGAGATTGGTAATGCGCAATGGCGGGAGGCCCGGCCCGGGATTAGATAAACAGGAAATAATTTCTGTTGTAGAATGTTGGTTATTTGGATAAAGCTCGTCCTGTTCAGCACTCAAGAGAACGCGTGCTCTGGATAATATAGTTTTTGTGAATTCTTGCCCTGCTCCCAATAAAAATGTTCCCGAATCGAAGATATCAATCGAACTGGAACTGTTTGACATATCTGCAACAAACCAACTTTTAGCAAGAGTCATATCTGCATTGCCTTCATTGCGAATGATCAACTTTATTGAATCGCCAAGGCATTCAGCATCGGTTCTGATTTGAGCAAATGAGGAGGGAATACACAAGCTATCCGGGAAAATATGTGCTTCAACACAATGAACATCGCCCAGTTTGGAATTACAGTTTACTTGAACCCTGATGGAGAATTCTCCAACACTCAATTTAGACAGATCACCTAATTCGAATCTGAATACGCGACCATTCTGACTGCTTAATGCGATGCTGCTGCTCACATAATCCAAAGAGTCATCCAACACAACATCTACATATGCATTGGTGGCCGTGGCCGTACCTGAGTTTGTGTAACGCACGATGATATCAGATTCAAAACATCTGCGAAAGAGCGAAGTTTGCGCATCAACCTCCAGGTAAGGACAAATCGTTTCCTCACTGACTCCTAAATAAAGCGTGTTAGCAAAATTATACTGGGCCGATTGAATTGTTGTTTTGCAGGATTTCCAATAATTATTCTTTGAGTTCACTTCCAATGTATAATCGCCTGAATTTAGTGGTACATAAAATTTCCCGTTCGCATCCGAAAACACTACAATTTGTTCATTTGCGCTCGTCGCATTGATCATGGCATTTGGTAACACCGCTTCTCCTGGATCTTGCTGACAATTCTTATTCGCATCGCTGAATGAAATTCCTTGCAAAACTTTTGAAGTACTCACCGGCAATATAGATCTATACAATCCAATAGCAGTGATGTACAATTTTTGATCCATACCGATGTAAGTTCCGGATATCGACTCCAATACATCCCCAAAGGCTTGTAGATTTCTACGATCAGGAGTAGATGCATATACTCTGTCGCCAGCAACAGATGAAGGAATAAATACGCGTCCGGTATTTGTCGATGCAAAACGCGAAAGGAATCCAAATAAACCATTTGATTGGTTGATCATTGTGCTCAAGCTCCAGCTTTGGCCATTATCATCGGAGTAATACATTTGGTTACCAGTGGAATTATAGCTTAAAATATATGCCGTATTAAATGCGTTTCCGGCGATACTAAAAAGTGAGATCACGTTTGTTGGAAAATCAAAAACTTGAGTCCAGCTTAAACCATTATCTTCAGAGCGGAAGACTGCCTTTGCTGTAGCAGCTATGAGATGGCCATTTGGAAAATCATACATTTGAATCACTCCCGGCAACTGCAGATTCGTCCAACTCTGACCTTTATCATCGGATCTGTGTATTTCCGAAAGATCATACACAAATATACTTGATGTAGATCTGTTGCTGTGAATATTAAATCGCTTGCCTTGATTAAATAAAGCATGTGTACGTTTCTGCGGAATAGATTTTGGATTGGACAAATAATATAATTCTGCTCCATCCATGTAAAATATTTCGCTACCCACAAGAGAAATATTATTTCTGTTGAAGTCTCCTAAAGTGCTTTTACTGCGAGCAATTAAATCCCAGTTTTTACCATCATCCTCAGTATAAAATATTCCATCATTTGTCAAGGCGGTAAATTGTCTTGCTGCTATAAAATCCAATTCAAAGATGTTCGCTTCCTGCATACCGTAGGCAGAAAAATTCCAACTTAATCCATTGTCGGTTGATTTATAAAGACTACCATATTGTCTTACGCCAAATACAACATTCCCAGAAGTTGCTGCCAAGGAATGAAAAACAGATGGATAAGCTGGATTTATAGGAAAAGACTTCCATTGTACGCCAAGATCATCCGAATAATAAGTGCGGTAATCCTCATATGCAAACAACCGACCTGAGTTACCGAGTGCCATGTGTACACTGCTGTTGGTGGTTCTTAGAATATTCGTTTTAATCATGAGATTAGCGCTGGTATCCCATCGCCAAATAAACTCATTTCCCGCAAGAAGTATATTCGAATTCGCAGCTTCAGCAAAACAAAACTGTTCGTTGCCGAAATCATCCACATAAAATTCATTCCAATTGGATCCTTTATCTTTGGATAGCCATAATTTCTGGCTACTGATTGCAAACACCCAATCCTGGATTTGAGATGGAAAAAATCTTTTGACTTGTCCGATAAATCCGGTTTGTATCCAGGTCAGCCCATTATTTGCAGAAGTAAAAATTTGATTGTCACCATATAAAATCAAAGTTCCGTCCTGGAGTGCGGTTATTTTTTCACCCAATGTATTTGCAGGTAAATTTAATTTAGACCATGAAAGCCCATCGTTAGTAGATTTGTAAAGATCACTGAATACCAGATAATACAATTGGCCGTCGCCTCCGATTTCTACTTGATAATATGTTGCATTTGTTGGAAAACTAAAAAATCTCCAGGTCGTACCGTTATCTGTAGAACGGTAAAATAATTTATTTCCTTCCAAAAATTGAAACAAGACCCCATTCTTCCCCTCATACACTTTCGACCCTCCCCCATAAGGTCCATTTAATTTTTCATAATTCTGTGCATGTAAAAAAAAGCAGGTGAATGCGAATAAAATTAGATAAAGGATTCTCATAATAATGAATTTAGAATGTGAGTGCTCAATTTAGATTTAGGATTAACAAATATAAAATAAAATTACTTTAAAATTAAAAGTTTAACTTTTTTCCAAGGAATCGGGGAAACCTACAAACTAAAGCCTCATTTTCACTTACCAGAGAAGAACTCAGGGTTTACCCTGATAAGTAAGCATAATCTATCAGGGTAAACCCTGATTTTTAACAGAAAGCTGGCGAATAACTTGCAGTAGCTGGATATTCCTTTTAATTTTAAAGCTATTTTTAAAATTAACATTTGGATATGTACATCCGCAGACACATTTATGTCCTCGTTCTTCTTGGCTTTCTCTCTCCATTAAATGCTCAAAAATTAATACTTGGCGGGCAAACCAACGAGCAGATAAAGATCTATTCCAGCGAAAACTGGCAACCTTTTAACCGAAAAGACAGTTGCAAGGCCAAATCGGCATTTAATGGCGATGGGCTTGTGGGACCCTATTATGAAACCAGCCGCTTTTTGTATCAGGCGAGTTTGGGATCGTCTTTTGAAGATATCAGGCAATTGGCATCGTCCGATTTTGAAACATGGATCGATCAACAACAATCGAGTCCGTACAGATCTTTATTGAACGATACACGCGAAATCATGAAAGAAGTGATTGATTGGCATTATGTGACCGGCGGTGATTCAGCCGATGCTCCTTCTTATGCTAATTGGCTGCAATTTCAATACGCATGGTGGAATCAGCATATGCTGCAAAAAGATCGTCTCAGACAACGCGTAGCTCTTGCATTGAGCGAAATTTTTGTCATCTCTATTGAATCTGATCTTCAGGGATTCGGAGAAGGTCTGGCTTCTTATTATGACATCCTCAAAAAACATGCTTTCGGCAATTACAGGAATTTACTAACAGATGTTAGTTTGCATCCAACCATGGGCTTTTATCTGAGTCATTTAAACAATCCCAAAACGGATACGGCTCAGGGAGTTCGTCCTGATGAAAATTATGCACGGGAGATCATGCAATTGTTCAGCATCGGTCTGGTCAAACTAAATCCAGATGGCAGTCCTGTATTGGATTCTGCGGGCCATGCCATTCCAACTTATACCCAAAAAGAAATTCAGGAACTGGCTAAAGTATTTACGGGATTAGGAATCGCTAAAGTGGTTCCAAACATGTATCTCGATACTGCCATTTTTGGAATGGGCATCTATTTGGCGGATATGACGGTACCTATGCGCATGTATCCCAGAATGCATGAATTCGGTCCGAAATATCTTCTGGATGGTGTAATAATTCCCGAAGGACAAAGTGGAATGGAGGATATCGATGCAGCCATCGATGCGCTGTTTCATCATCCGAATGTGGGACCTTTCATCTGCAAACAATTAATACAGCGATTGATCAAATCAAATCCTTCGCCTTCCTATGTAGAGCGCATTGCCGGAATTTTTAATGATGACGGACAAGGTATTCGCGGAAATCTCGGAGCAGTTATTAAAGCCATTTTATTAGATCCTGAGGCCAGAGATTGCAACGAAATGATGATGCCTTCCAATGGACAGTTAAGAGAACCCATTTTGCGATATACGCACTTTACCAAAGCCATGGACATAGAACAATATTATGGACGGTTCTGGAATACAGGTTATTATTATTGGCAAGGAACAGGACAATTGCCATTGAGTCCGCCAACGGTATTCAATTTCTTTTCTCCATCATATACTCCTAAAGGGGCACTCGATAATTTAAATTTGATGGGACCTGAATTTCAAATTCACAATTCTCGAACCAGTATTGGTTATATCAACCAGGTCAATAATTGGGCGATCTACGATTACGTCATGAATAGTTGGGAAACCGACGACCCTTATGCTACGATAAACACGCGCGAATTGGAAGACCTGGCTCAGGATCCTGAAGTATTATTAAATAAACTCGACATTGTACTTACGCATGGTCAGTTAAGTGATCGTACCCGACAGATTATTAAAAGTGCAATTGAACCATTTAAAACGGGCAACTATAGAGAAGAACGCGTGCGGATGGCGATGTACCTTATGATGATTTCACCCGATTATGCCATTTTTAAATAAAATCCCCTCATGAAAAAATATTCCAGAAGAAATTTTATTGGCCAAGCCAGTTGTGCTGCATTGGGATCTACCAGCATCATCAATGCTTTATTGCAATTGAAGGGGATCAATGCCCTTGCAATGTCTAATAGTGCTTTAGATCCGGGCTACAAAGCTTTGGTATGCCTCATGCTGTCTGGAGGTAACGACGCATTTAACATGGTTGTTCCGATGAGCACTAAAGAATACGGAGATTATCAAAAAAACCGGGCCAATTTAGCAATTCCAAAAAATGATCTCTTGCCCATACAATCCAACGGAACTCCAGGTCGCACATTTGGCTTAAATCCCATTATGACCGGATGCCAAAAGCTCTTTAACGATGGCAAACTAACATTCGTTAATAATGTTGGTACTTTATTGGAACCAACAGACCAAAGTGGATTTTATAACGGGACATCAAAATTGCCATTAGGCCTGCTTTCACATTCAGATCAAGCACAGCAATGGCAATCTTCGGTGGCCGATAAACGCGCCACTGTGGGTTGGGGCGGTCGAATGGCTGATCTCATTCGCGATCTAAACCCATCTGATCAAATCTCTATGAATATTTCATTAGCTGGAACCAATTTATTTCAAACCGGAAATGAAACCATTGAGTTTGCCATAGATCCCAGACAAGGAAGTGTAGGAATTGAGGGCTACGGATCCACGAATATGTACGATTATTTCAACATTGTTCGCGGCAAAGCACTAGATTCTATCATCGATCATTCCTATATAGATCCATTCCAGAAGACTTATATGGATGTCATTCGCGGTTCCAGAGACGGACATAGATTATTTTCCGGAGCGATCGAAAAAAGTCCGACGCTGAATACCCAGTTTTCAGATAATTACATTAGCCAATCATTTCAAATGATTGCGCGTACCATAGCTGTTCACGAAGATCTTGGTTTTAAGCGGCAGATCTTTTTCATTGATTTTCCGGGATGGGATCATCACGACGAAGTATTGCAAAATCAGCGCGAGATGTTGGGGATTGTAGATAGTGCTATGTCAGAATTCAATCAGGCTATGGAAGAACTTCAGCTGAGCAATCAGGTGACCACCTTCACCATGTCAGAATTCGGCAGATCTCTAAAATCGAATGGCAATGGATCGGATCACGCTTGGGGCGGCAATGTGATGGCCATGGGAGGTTCTGTTGTTGGTAAAAAAATGTACGGGCAATATCCCTTATTGGCATCTAATGCTCCGCTAAATGTTTATGACGGTGTAATTATACCTACAACCTCAGTAGATCAGTATTTTGCAGAATTTGCATTGTGGATGGGTGTTTCACCAGGTGATGTAAATTACATGTTACCTAATATTGGTAATTTCTACGATCCGCAATCCGGTAAAAATCCTTTAGGTTTTCTAAAAAACTAACACCATGAAAATGAAATTTATACAAGTTTGCTTATTTCTTTTTTGCACGACTCAAATTTTTGCGCAATGTTTTCCGGATCGCCACAGTACCAATTGGGTTGACTCCTGGATCAGTTGCTCGGTAAAATCAAATCCCAATCCTGCTCAAACTGAAAGTCATTGGATCATGTTTGATTTGAATAAACAATATCGCATCGATCGTTTCAAAATATGGAACCTCAATGATCCTGATCGCTTGGCATGGGGAATGCAGAACATTGCAATTGACTATTCAAAGGATAGTATCGTTTGGAATCATGCAGGAACATTCCTAATAGATAAAGCCAGTGGAAACAACCGATATGAAGGCATGCCCTGGATGGATATTATTATTCCCGAAGCCAGGTATGTGTTGATCACCGCATTATCAAATTATGGGGGAAATTGTGCCGGGCTCTCTGAAATTTTATTTTCCGCTGAAAAGGTACAATCGCCGGTTGATGTAGAAGATGAAACATTTGCTTCCGAATATAAAGTAGATATCAAACCCAATCCTTTTACAGATCTTCTCAGTATTTCATTTTCCGGAGAACAAGGAAGCCGGATTTCCTATCAAATTGTAGATCTCCTCGGCAAATCTCAAGAAGCAGGATTCATATCCCTTGATAATGGTTTCTCCTATTTGAAATTGTCAACGCGCAAATGGATGCCCGGAAGTTATTTGCTGATCACAAATGATGGAAAAACAATCCAAAGAAATGTGTTGGTAAAAATGTAGTCGGGATTAGAAGTTTAGAGTTATAATTTAAATGCTAAGAGCTTAAAGCTTAAAGCTTAAAGCTTAAAGCTTTGATCTGTTCAAATAATATTTTTGAGTATTATACCTAAACTTTAAACATATAATCTTTGCGTCATACTCCTCCCAACATTGTCATCATTTTTTTATTGAATAATGTCTTCAAGTCAGGACACCATAATCCATTCTCTTTGCACTATACTCCATAATCATTGCTCCATAATCCATACTTCTATACTCCATAATCATTGCTCCATAAACTATATTCCTTGATTGGAAAATAACTAACGATTGTTAGTAATAGTAAAATCAAGCATCAGCAATACTTCCTTTAAGCTTTGAGCTTTAGGCTTTGAGCCTTGAATTTAAACCATTACTGCTGCTTCCTGTAATACCGGATGAATCCATCCATGTGTATCGGGCAATCTACCGGAACGGATGCCATTGATCTCAGATTTCAAGGATTTCGATAAGGTCCAGTTGGATGGGTCCATCAATAAATCATTTCCCTTGTATCCGATGCGATCTACATTGGCAATTACGGCTGCTGTTCCGGCACCAAAGGCCTCCAGTAATTCTCCAGACTGGTGTGCACTGGCGATTTCTTCCATAGTAACGGGTCTTTCTTCAACAACATAACCTCTTTCTGAGAGCAGGGTTATGATGGATTCTCTTGTTATTCCTTTTAAGATGGTACCACTCAAATTAGGCGTAAGAATTTTGTCCTTTAGCACAAAAAATATATTCATCGTACCAACTTCCTGTACGTATTTAAATTCATGGGCATCCATCCAGATGACCTGGTCATATCCTTTTTCTTTTGCCAATTTGGTGGGATAAAGTGATGCTCCGTAATTTCCGGCAGCTTTGGCCTCGCCTACGCCCCCATCAACAGCTCTTACGTATTTTTCTTCCACCAAAAGAGACACCGGTTTTGCATAATAAGGCCCTGATGGAAGGTTCATGATCATCAATTTGAAAGTATCCGATGATCGTACACCCACAAATTCATCGGTTGCCATCATCACCGGTCTTATATATAATGCACTTTCCTCATTGCGAGGAATCCAATCCCTATCGATATAAATTAACTTACTCAATGCTTCCACGAATAGAGCTTCCGGAAATTCAGGCATACACATTCTCAATGCAGATTGATTAAGTCTGGCCGCATGGTCTTCTGGTCTGAAGAGCAAGGGCATTCCCTCCGCTGAAATGGAAGCTTTCATGCCTTCAAATATAGCTTGTCCATAATGCCAAGCCATTGTTGCGGGATGAAACGGAATTTTATCTAAAGGCTTAATTGCAAAATTTTTCCATTGCTGACCATCGAAATCAGCTATAAACATATGATCGGCGAACACTTTACCAAATGGTATATTGTTGAAGTCCACCGTTGAAATTCTAGAGTTCTTCGTTCTTTCAATGCTGATTTCGTAAGCCATAGTTTCTGTTTTGTACAAAGTTAATAAAATGTCTGCTTTATGCCTAATTTTAGCCTTCTATTATATTTAACTTGCAGAAAATAAAATTGTTGTGAATCATATTGACAATATTCCATTTTATTACGAGATCCCGATAAAATCAGGAGGCATTGATTTTTTTAAACCTGGTATCCACAATTATATTTTTGTGAATCAACAGGAATATGAGCAAACTTCCCAAATGGAATTTCTTCACAAAATAATGGGCGCTATAAAACTTGCGCCCAACATCAATACTTTGATAATACCGGTTCCTGCTGAATCCAAGATTCATGTTTCAGAAATGCCATCGAATGAAGAATTAAAATGTATATTTTTTGGAATTCCAACCAACAATTTGGACTATCAGGGAAGCTCAAGTCTTCATGAAAAAATACAAATGCTGCATTTGCAATTTTTATTTGCTAAAACATTGGGCGAATACAGTTCAGAAATAGATAAAAAAATGCTTTGGCAGGCTTTAAAACTCATGTTTTTATAATGCCATCAATTCATGAGTGCTTCAAGATTTTTATCTCATTTATTTTCGTCAAATCATTTTCACTGAATTTCTTTTCAACATGAAACTTTGTATTGCAACACATAACCTTCATAAAAAAGCAGAAATACAAGCTGTGCTGCCTTTGAACTATCAATTATTGGATTTGAATGATCTTGGATTTTTTGATCCTATTGAAGAAACCGGCAACAGTCTGGATGAAAATGCAATTCTTAAAGCAAAATTACTTTTCAGTCAACTCCAAAAACCTTGTATAGCAGATGATAGCGGATTAGAAGTCGAATCATTGAATATGGCTCCTGGTGTATACTCTGCCAGATATGCCGGTGAAGAAAAAGACGATCTGGCAAACATGAATTTACTATTAAGTAATTTAAAGCATATTGAAAACAGGTCTGCAAGATTTCGCACGGTTATTGCTTATATACCATCTTTTGAAGTACAGTTCTTATTTGAAGGCATCATAGAAGGGCGGATTGCGCATCATATGAAAGGATCCAATGGATTTGGTTATGATCCCATTTTTATACCAAACGGATACGATGAAACTTTTGGAGAATTGAGTTCAGAAATCAAACAAAAAATCAGCCATCGCAGCTTGGCCATTCAGAAATTTGTAGCATTTCTGAGTCAAAAATAAAAATCGATGATAATGCCTACAGCGAGGCATATACTCGCCAAGCCATTGGTAGAGAAAAATGCAAGATTAATTTTTGATAAATCGCCTTTTCCGACGATGATGTGCTGTGAGATAAGTAATATGATAAATGCAGCACTTCCAAAATAGATACCGTCATTAAGACCGTAGTCTCTGTGCAATAAATAAGTTGCCGACAGAATACAAACTCCACAAATAAAATGTAAGGCAGAAGAAATCCAAAGTGAAGTACGAATGCCAAATTTTGCAGGTATGGATTTTAAATGATGAGAAACATCAAACTCGACATCCTGAAGTGCGTAGATAATGTCAAAACCTGCAACCCAACTTACTACGGCTAAAGCATACATAGAAGGTAATAGTTCAAGACTGCCACGAACTGCTAAAAAGGCTCCTAAGGGTGCTAATGCCAAACCAAGTCCCAAAAACAAATGGCAAAGCCAAAAATATCTTTTCGTAAAAGAATAGCCTAATACGATAGCCAATGCCAGAGGTGATAAAATAAAACAAACGAAATTAATTTGGGAAGCACTCCAAACGAATAGCATTGAGTTCACAAGAACAAAAAAGATAGCTTTATTTGCAGAAATAATTCCTGCCGGAATTTCCCGCATTTGAGTGCGTGGATTCAATGCATCAATATCGCGATCTGCCCATCTGTTAAAAGCCATAGCTGCATTCCTGGCAGTCACCATACATACAAAAATCCAAATCAACAATTTATAATTCACCACCCATTCCGGCGAAGAATGAATGCCTATAATAAATCCAATGGCTGCAAAAGGTAGTGCAAATATGGTGTGACTGAATTTAACCAGTGACAGATACGATTTAATGGTCTGCATAATGGCGCTTAATTCTAAAACAAAAAAACCCGCACTGAAGTTCAGAGCGGGTTTTTTATCTTATCAATACTAAATTGATTAATGTGTAGGATTTGAAGTTGCAGGTTTTGCATTAGGATCTTTTCTAACAACTCCTGTAATTGTCAAATATGTCTGAGGAGGATTGGTATTAGCAGTAACCGTCACTTTCTTAGTTTGCTTCTGACCATCATCGCTACCTTTTCCTTTAGAATCAAATTCAACTTTGATTTCACCACTTGCTCCTGGAGCGATTGGCTCTCTAGGCCAATCAGGAACGGTACAACCGCAGCTGCCTTTTGCATCAGAAATAATTAATGGCTCTGAACCTGTATTCTTGAATTTGAATGCATATTTCATGTGCTCACCTTCTTTGAGTTCACCCCAATCGTGAACCATCTCAGAAAATTCCATAGTAGTAGTTGGACCAGTTGGAGCTGCTTCTGGTGGAACGGATCCTGAAGCACCTGGATCTGCTAAACCTGCAGTTGCATCCGCTGCTGCTGCACCATCTGTAGCTGCTGTTTCTGTAGTTTCTGCTTTATCAGATTTGCACGCACTGATCGCAAATAAACCTGCAAATAAAACAAAAGTTAGTAATTGTACTTTTTTCATGATGAATAAATGATTTTAATTTGTGTCAAATAAATAGAATGTAAAATTACTCCTTTACCAACCAGACCCATTTATTCTATTTCAAACGTAATGTTAACGATTATTAAAAGTTGCTTTTTTCATTTATCCAAGAAATAAATTCTGTACTTGACTTATAATTCAAACAATAATTTTTTAACAAGCCAGCTTTTCTGGCAGCCAGCACTCCATATTTTATGTCACTTATTCCTTTTAGGTTGTGTGCATCGGGATTTATTGAAATCTTAACTCCTTTTTCCATAGCATATGGTATCCATTTCCAATCCATATCCAATCTCATTGGGTTGGCATTTAGTTCAATTATGACATTATTATCCGCACATGCATCAATTATTTTTTGATGATCAACAGGGTATCCGGGTCGAGACAATAATAGTCTACCGGTCATATGACCAAGAATTCTCGTATACGGATTTTCAATAGCCTTTATGAGTCTGCTCATAGCTTTCGTAAGATCCATTTTTAATTGACTATGCACTGAGGCAATTACTAAATCAAATTTCTCCAGAATATCATCTGGATAATCTAATGATCCATCGTAGAGTATATCAGATTCAATGGATTTGAATATGGTAAAATCCTGCCATTGAGCATTCAACTGATCAATTTCCCGCCATTGTTGTTCGACGCGTTCGATACTTAAGCCATTGGCATAAAAAGCAGCCCGCGAATGATCTGAAATCACCAAATATTGATATCCCAATCGGATACACTCTTCGGCCATTTGTTCAATAGAATACATTCCATCACTATATAAGCTATGTGTATGAATGACCCCTTTAATGGCATCCATATCTACCAATTCAAGTGGATTGAATGTTGAAAATTCTTCCAGATCTCTGCATTCGGGAGGTATATAATTCAAATGAACATGCGAAAAAACTTGCTCTTCAGAGGCTGCAGAAATTTTTTGCAGCACAGATAATACATTTGTAACAAATGCATCGCTGCCGCTGGTGTACTTCGCTAAATTGAAATAAAAATCCGAATCTGAACTTGTATAGATTTGAACTGGAATATTTTCTTTCCATAGGTAATTCCGCTCATCTGATTTTATGAATTGTTCGGGCAAATGGAAAGATTCTGCATTTATCAAGAATTCAATTTTTTCAAGCACGGGATTTGCACGACGCAGTGCACCACACTTTTCAATTATAAGATCTGCATTTAATTGTTTGATTTGTTGAATCAAAAGTTCAGCTTCAGCATTTAATTTAGGAAACAAATAAAAACCGGCCTGACTATCTAAAAATGCAATATTGTTGAGAATATCTTCCTGAATTTTTTTGCCAAATCCCTTCAATTCAATGAGGCGATTTTCTTCGCATGCATAAGCCAATTCTCCAACTGATTCCAGCTGAAGTTCTTTCCAAATACTTTTTACTTTTTTAGGTCCTAGTCCTTTAATGCGCAACATCGCGCGAACTCCTTCCGGAGTTTTAGACCGGTACTCTTCCAATGTTGTAAAAGTTGCCTTTGTCTTTATTTCTTCCAACTTATCCTGAATAGCAGATCCAATTCCTTTAAACTGAGACCAATCGCTTTTTTCCATTTCAAGTAAGGGAACATCGAGTTTGCGCAATGCCAGATAAGCATTTTCATACGATCTCGTTTTAAATGAATTTTCATCATGGAGTTCCATGAGTGTTGCCAGCTCATGAAATAAACCGGCGATTTCCTTATTGGTCATGTTTACAACTTTGCTTTTTCAATACCGTTCTTCCATCCTTCTCTTGCGGATTTGTCGATTTCTATTGGTACGAAAAATTCCATATACGATAACCATTCCAATAGGTAACAAGAAATTTAGATATTTTAAAGTATTCCTCTTTGAATCTGTCAATTCTTCAATAGGTCTGGTGTCGACAGATTTAGTTCTCAGATCAATGAGCCCGGTATCGTCGCTTAAAAAATCGATACCATTTACCAATAAACTGATATTATCTTCATTTTGCCGGCGTTGCTCCCTTCCATTGATTGCAAAATCGCCATCAGTAATCACGATAATATTTCCTGCCGTTCCGGATTTAGATTTTAAAAGTCCGCCAATAGGTATGCTCTTTTCCAAAAAATCAGCTTCTGTCCAATTGCGTTGCACATCAAACTGAATAGGGATGTTTTCCCGGGATGATTTATCTGAAGTAAATAAGATGGATGTAAATTCATAGTCCGGATGCCCTTTAAAATTCAAGGGACTTGCAAATTCCAACAATACTTGTTCAAGGCCTTTGGTTATCGGGTGGTTTGAAAATTTTTGAATGAGTGGCAAATATGGAAATTGCACAGGTGTAGAAAAAGAGAAAAATCCTTGTTGTTGTGTGACATTCACCTGACCACAACGCGCATCTCTAACGAGCGCATCTTCGACATCCAGTCCTTTTGTGTTTAACCATTGTTTGATTCCGGTATTCAAGGTTGTAGCACTACCATATTGAATATTCGCATCAATCTGATTGAAAGCTATGATTAAATGTCCTCCTTTGGAAAGGTAATCATCCAATCTGGCAAAACGATCGGGCGGAATACTATCAGTTGGCTTTACCATGACCAAGGTTTTGTATGCCGTTAAATCTATCGTATCATTTTGCAGGTTAGTAGAATTTAGTTGATACAGAATGCTTAGTTCCTGATAAGCTTGTGCCATATCCTGTAAACTGGCTTCACCATGGCCTTGTGTAAATCCAACTTTGGGTTTGTTTTTTCCGACCAATTTTTTAATACCAGTTGTAAAAGCATATTCCATGGCAATGCCCGGCTGTATCACAGGAACTACATCTTTTGCTTCGCCCGCTTTTATGACTGCACCCAAATAGGCCTTCTGTTGTTTGGCCTGATCTTTTCGCGCACGTTGATCATTACCGGACGAATGCCGGCTTTGCTTGCTTCCTCTTCAGCAGTAGGACTTTCATTGGGATTTACAAATGTGTAAGTCAGTTTACCTTTCGACAAATTAGAATATTCATTCAACAAATTGTCGAGTTCTTCTTTCGACTTTGCAATATCTACAGGCAGGCCTTCAGAAAAATAAGCTGTTACTTCTACATGATCTTCCAAATCATTGAGTATATTCTTCGTTGCCTTTGATAAAGTAAAAGCATTGTTTTCTGTAAGATCAAGTCTGATGAAAAGATATTTTCCAAAATAGTTCAGGCCTATGAAAGCCAGCAGTATGATCAGAATGATATAATATTTTGATTTTAACATGATGACTTATTTAGTTCGTTTGGTCACAAATAATTCAGCGAGATATAATGCAGCTGCACATAAGCTCACAAAAAACAAGATATCCTTTGTATCCACCACACCTCTTGACATAGAATCGAAATGTCTTGAAGCACTTAAACTACTCAGCAACTGACCCATAAATCCTGAAGATCCGTAAGCCATCATATCAAATATAAAATGAAAGAATACTCCAATTAATAATGCAAGCAAAAAGGCAATGATCTGATTGTTGGTAATGCTACTGGCAAAAAGTCCGATCGATATATAACCGGCACTCAAAAAGAGCAATCCTAAATAACCACATAAAGTTGCACCATGATCGATATTTCCAATTTGGCTGACCGTCACATAATAACTCAAGGTAAATGCAAGTGTAATACCTATCAGGGACAAACAAGCGAAAAACTTTCCAAACACAATTTGTCTTGCAGTGATGGCCCTGGTGAGTAAAAGTTCAATGGTACCAGCCTTGTTTTCTTCTGCAAGCATCCGCATGGTAATTGCAGGAATAAAGAAAAATAAAGTCCACTTAGATACACTAAAAAAAACAGCAAGGTCGGCTTCCTTGCGCAGGAAAATATCAGATCCGGATATCCATGTAAAAAAACCACTAAAACCGAGAAAAACAATAATAAGGATGTATGCGGCAAGTGAATCAAAAAATGCATTCAACTCTTTTTTCGTAATGATCCATATAGAAGATTCCATAAATAGTAATTTTTTTTACTTATTAATTTAAGGTAAGGTCTCTGAAGATATCTTCCAATTTTGTTTCAAATGGAATGATTTCCAGCAATTCAAGATGATTGGAAACACAGGCATGAAAAACCTGTGCATTTGAAGTTTCTCCCGTTTTACTTTGAATTTCCAATATGCCTTTTACCGGATCCAGAAATTTCACATGCTCTACCGTTGGCAATGAAGTTATTATTTCAAACAATCGCTCGGGTTCTGTTCCTTCAATGCGAACATGAAGCAGCTGTTTGCCTTCCGATCTGGCACGCAATTCTTCCACACTTCCATCGGCCACAATTTTGCCCTTATTGATAATGAGTATCCGATCGCACGTAGCTTCAACTTCCGGAAGAATGTGAGTACTTAGGATAACCGTTTTTTCTCTGCCTAATTTTCTGATCAGCTCTCGTATTTCAACAATTTGGTTGGGATCCAAACCGGTCGTCGGTTCGTCTAATATCAGAATTTTAGGATTATGGCAAATGGCCTGGGCCAGACCAACTCTTTGACGAAATCCTTTTGAAAGCTCCCCAATTTTTTTGTGCTTTTCTACATCGAGTCCGCAAATGCGGATCATTTCTTTAATTCTGGAGGGTATTTCCGACTGGGGCATCCTTTGTAGAGCAGCCATAAATCCCAGATAGTCAATAACCGGCATATCCTCATAAAGCGGGTTATGCTCAGGCAGGTAGCCGATTTGGCGACGGATATCAGAATCCAAAGAACTGCTATTGCCGTACCATATCGTGCCCTCATCAGGCTGCAGATACTGGGTCAGCATTTTCATAGTAGTGGTTTTTCCTGCACCATTGGGCCCTAGAAAACCAACGATTTCACCGGATCTGATTTCAAATGAAATGTGGTCGACCGCCTTTTGCAATCCATAATGTTTACTCAAATTTTCAATCCGGACATCCATAATATATGAATTTGAATGCAAAAATAAGCGCATGATAGATATCTCCACCAATTGGAGACCCGAAACTGGAAAGCATAGGCTTTTGGGCTTGAAAATCAGCGCTCCATAAAGTTTTAAAATTTTCTTAAAAATAGAATTTTATGAAAAAGCAAACGAGATTTAACAAAATGAGCCTATTCATCGGAGACGATGTAAATTCGCATTTTAAGCCAATGATCAACTCCAGCCATAAAAAAATCGTCTATCTTGTATCCCATGGATTTGCTGCCCGAATGCTCACGCAAACCAATTTAATCGGGAAACTTTCGGCCAATGGAAATACACTAAGTCTTATTTGCCCGGATAGCAATGATCCTGTTTTGAAAGCCTATTGCCAGGAATGGAATATCAATTTGCTAAGCTTTAAATCCAACAAATATATCTGGAGGACAAACTACAGTCTATACCGGACCTATTTTCTGGAAGATGTAAAATCGAATCAAGCTTTGTTCGAAAAACATTATTACGAAATGCATCGCATGAAGTCGCGATTTGCATTTTTAAAATTCGTGCCGCGTTTTCTCATCATCGTTCATGTGGTCTTTTGTAAATTTCCTTTTTTGAAAAGACTTTATTCCTGGCTAGAAAAACTTCTCTTGAAAGATCAGCAGGCAGTTGAATTGTTAAATAAATTAGCTCCGGATATCGTCATATCAACTTATCCGGCTAATATACAAGAAGGGGTATTATTGTTTAACGCATCCCGAAAAAAGATCAAGACCGTCATTCATTTACTGAGTTGGGATAACATTACCAGTAAAGGCCGGTTTTATTCTATGGCAGATCATTATATGGTCTGGGGTCCCATTATGCGAAAAGAACTTCAACAATATTATTCAATACTGAATGAAAACATATTTGAATGTGGGGTGCCACATTTTGATTTACATCATCAAATCAAAACAGATTTGAATCGAGATCAATATATTTTGGACACAGGAATTCAAAAGAATAAACCCTATTTGTTATTCGGCATGAGTAGTCCGCGATTTGTTCCCTGCGAAATTGATATTGTTGAAAACCTGGCAGCTAAAATTGAAAATGATTTTTTTGGGCCAGACTTACAAATGTTAATTAGACCACATCCTCAAAATGTACAGGGTGGAATGGCCGACAAAAGTTGGTTGCCACGGTTACAAAAATTGGAGAGTAAACGAGTACGTGTTTTTTATCCCCTGTTGGCAGAAAGTAAGATGCCCTGGAGCATGGAGCGATTGGATATGAATAAACTAGCCGCAGCATTAAGCGGATGTTTGGTATGCATTAATTCCTGTTCAACCTTATCCATCGATGCCCTTATGGCCGAAAAAAGCAGCATTGCTCCTATGTTTGATGGACATCAAACACTTCCTTATTGGAGTTCTGCAAAGCGGCTCCTCAAATACATTCACATTGATAAGTTGATTCAATTTAAAGGCATAGAAGTTGCAGATAACTACAATGAAATGGACCATTTGATCAAAATGTATCAAACAAATGCAGAAGAACACTATCAAATAGCCAAATATGCGAAAATACAGGAATGCGGCATGGATGATGGCATGGCTACCGAAAAGGTAATCGCGTGTGTGGAGCGATTGGTTAGTTGATAGTTGTTGGTTGTTGGTTGCTAGATTGTTGGGTGTGTGTCCCCATTTGAAATCGCTTATTGTTTTCCATACTAACGTACGTTTGTTAGTCTCATCATCTATCATCGCTCACCTCACCTTCAGCTCCTCTCCACGATGCGGAGAGGAGAGCAGATCCTGGTTCCTTTTAGAATTGTTTTTTTATTTTAAATAAATAGCTCTGCGTAGTATTTTCCTGCTTTCAATATCCATCATCTATAATCCATCATCTATAATCTATAATCCATCCTCTACCATCTACCTCCCAAACTGCCTCAGCCATGATTGTATGGCCAATAATGCCAAGATGGAATATGCAGCATCGCGTTTGCCGGTCTTATTGGCCTGAATCAATTGGTTGACTGCTTTTGGATTAAAAATGCCTTGTGATTTCATGTGTTCTGCCGACAAATCGCGATCAATTGCAGTTTGAAATTCGCTTTTGATCCATGTTCTGACTGGGCCTCCGAATCCGGTTTTCTTACGGTGAATAATTTCCGGAGGTAAATATCTTTCTGCTAATTTCCGGAGTATATATTTTGTGGTTTTGCCTTTCAGCTTAAATTCATCGGGTATAGAAAAACTCAACTCTACTAAATCTTTGTCTAAAAAAGGTACTCTAATTTCAATACCGTGTTTCATACCAACTTTATCGGTATAATTCAAGTTGTGTTCAGGTAAATAATATTTAGCCTCTAAATATAATTGCTTCGTTAAATTGCTTGAAGCTTCAGAAATAGAATCCAGGTCCTTTAAAAAAACAGCATGTGGATTGTAATCTGCCAAAGCTTGTAATACGGGATCTGAAAAAAGCTTCCTTGTTTCCTCGGTCGGGATCCAATCGAAATACCCAAGCAAACGGTCGTTCATATTTGTAAAATCAAAGCCCGACAAGACTTTTTTTAATCTTCGCAAACCGGGAACATCATCCGGTAAAATCCTGGATGTATTCTTGATAAATCTTCTGAAAGCTAAGGGCAGTTTTGCAGTGTATGGATCCAGCGAATAAGCCAGGTGTCTTCTATAGCCTGCAAACAAGTCATCGCCTCCTATTCCACTGATAAGGACCACATGCCCTTGTGCTCTTGCCAATTTTGAGATCGCTGATATATATAATGGCACGGCATCACCTTGGGGCTCGTCCATATGCCAGATCATATCGTCAAAATCAGAAGGAGAAATATTATTAGATGAAATAATCTCTAAATCAATATTCAAATGCGATGCTAACATTTGAGCAAATGGCAGGTCTTCCTCAAATCCTTCCGATGTATTAATCGCATCAGATATCGTGTATCCTTTTATAGCTCTGTCTGGATACAAATGTTTTTGGATAGCTACCAGTAAACTTGAATCTAAACCACCGGAAACAAAATATCCAACAGGCACGTCCGCCTGTAATTGCCGCTCTACGGCTTGTTGCATACATGTATCCAAAGCATCCACCCATTGCTTTTCAGATCTGAACTTGGGCTTGGCATTCAACGGCCATTGATAATATCTTGAAATTTGCATTTCGGAAGGTCTCTCTATGTGTAGCCTGATATAAGTTCCCGAATCAAGTTTATGAATATTAAGGAAGGGCGTTCGACTTCCCGGAGACCAAAGAAACTGGATATAATTAAAAAGTGCTGAATAATCTATTGATTTATCCAAATCCGGAAAATTCAAAAATGATTTAAGTTCAGACCCAAAACAAAACGCATCTCCGCTCTGAAAATAGTAAAGGGGTTTAACCCCAAATGGATCCCGGGCAACAATCAATTCTTTAGAGTGTGTATCAAAAATGGCCAATGCAAATATTCCATTCAATTCAGCGAATGCATCCACTCCCCATTTTTCATACGCATACAGGATGGTCTCTGTATCCGATTGAGATTTATATACAACACCACTACCTATGCGCTCACGCAACTCGATATGGTTGTAAATTTCTCCATTGAATATAATAACAAATCTTTCATCATGTGAAAACATGGGTTGATGTCCCTTATAACTCAGGTCCAGAATGGAAAGCCTGTGATGTATAAGTTTCAAACCATCACTTTGATAATAACCTGTATCATCCGGTCCCCGATGCTTTATATTCAAGCCCTTCTCTTCGGCAATAAATTTCTCATCTTTTGAAATAAATCCTAAAATACCACACATCTCCTTTTTCTATATTATAATTTTACACCGTACAAATTGCATCCAATTTTTGAAAGAGCTCTCTGTTCACTTTCGACCCATCAAATTCAGCTCCAGATTTTAATGCATTTTCGCTCAACATTAAATAAGCTGGTTCATCAATTTTTTGGATAAGCTGTAGCCAATCATCGGCCATTCGAGAGCTTATTAAAAATCCGTTCTGCTCATGGACAATCAACTCCGGTAAGCTTAACCATTTTGAGCAAATGACCGGCACTGCCGAACATAATGCTTCAATAATGATTCCCGGATAACCTTCGCCCAAATGTCTGGTTGGCAACAACAGAATATCATATCCTTTGAGGACTTCAAAAACATTTTGAGGGTCGAAAACCCCTTTATAAAATGGTTCTGATATCAAATTTTGATACTTTTCTTCCAGTATGGGCCCATATACATCCAGGACATATTCCTCCGGAAGTATTGTTTTAAGTTCAAGAATCAGCTTGATCCCTTTTGCTTCATGGATCTGGCTTACAAATACCAATTTCTTTCGATAAGCAGATCGGGATCTAATATCTGAAGGAATTTTACGGGAAGTAGGTAACCAGGAAACGTTCTTCACTCTTTTTTTAAAATTTTCTACCAAGTTTTTTGTTTGTAATAAAAGCAGATCTGCATTTCGTATAATCTTTTCAAAAATTATATTTTTAATAATATTCCCGGATGAATAGATTTTCTCTTCATTCCCTCCAAAAACCCGAATCACAAATTTTTTACTCCACAATTTAGAATATAGAAATAAAACCGGGGAAAGAAAATACATGCCACTTGGACTCACGTTTAACAAAACAATTTTACATCTCGGAATTCTTATAGCCGAGAAAAATAAAATCCATATATAATTTAAATAGTTAAAATATTTTTTTGAAAATTTATTCGTCCTTATTACAGATATTTCCTTCCCAAAGCTTCTTGCGTATTCACAAAGTAAATCAAAACTAACGGTTGTACCACCAATTTCAGTCTTCGCCTTTTTATATTGCGGACCCAGGATTAAATACTTCATAGAAAACTGCTTGCTTTCATTCATATGCGATCAGCTAAGAGATTTCACAACTTTACAAGGATTCCCAACAGCAACGGAATTGGTGGCAATATCTGCATTGACTACAGAACCGGCTCCTATGATCACATTGTTGCCAATCGAAACTCCTTTTAAGATCATTACCTTTTCTCCAATCCAAACATTGTCTCCAATATGAATAGAAGCTGTGGTATAACCATCAAACACCATTTGGCCATCCAGCATTTTGGTTTTATGATCATGATCATAAATGGAAACACCTGCTGCTATGAGTACATTGTTGCCAATTATAATTTCTTTGTGACAAACCAATCTCACCTGGTCATTGATAAAACAACGGTCACCTATACTAAGTTTTCCTTGAATATCCACATAATTATATCTGCCAAAACTTGTACGTCGCCCTAAACGCAATAATCCTCTGATTTTAAAAATACTACCGATCCCGACTGCATGTATACCTTGCGAAATAATTTTACTAGGATTGAGATATTTAATCAGAAAAAAACGCAACACCATTAAAATTTGTTCTACCATAATTTAAGCCATTACGCGCAATGGATTTTCCGTAGAATTATACCATTCCACAAAACTATACAATCCGTCTTCAATGCTAATTTGAGGAGCAAAATCTATCTTTGAAGCAAGTTTATCTATATTGGCATATGTAATTTTCATTTCACCATTATAAGTTTCTGTAAATTTAAGATTTGCCTTTTTTTCGGAATATTTTTCCAACAATCGGATGAAATACAATAATTGGATAGGCTTATTATTTCCTATATTATAGACCGAAAAGGGTTCATGGGTAGTCGGGGGGAGATCCAATAATTTAAGCATAGAAATGACAATATCATTTACGTGCGTAAAATCCCTTTGCAATTCACCATTTCCAAAAACTTCAATGTTTGCCCCAGAATAAATATGATCCAGAAACTTAAAATAAGCCATATCCGGTCTACCATAAGGTCCATACACGGTAAAAAACCTCAAAGCTGAACTTGGAATATGGTATAGATTCGCATAGGAATAAGCTAATAGTTCATTCGACGCTTTACTTGCAGCGTACAAATTGAGTGGCTTTAAAATGGAGTGATGTTCAAGAAATGGGATTTCATCATTACCTCCATATACACTACTGCTGCTGGCAAAAATGAAATGTCTGACCTTCCATGTTTTGGCTAATTCCATGATTTGGTAAAAACCCAAGACATTTGAATTAATATAAGCCTCCGGATTTTCGAAACTGTATCGCACCCCAGCTTGAGCAGCAAGATGAATGATATAATTACATTGCAATTCTCTGATCAAGGAATTGCTTTGACCCGTTTGCGATAGATCTGCTTTCAGAAAAAATACATTTGGGTATTTATTTGAATTCAACCAGTACTTGGTTTCTAATAAATCCTGAAGAAATCCAAGATTCTCCAATCTCTTGTACTTTAACTTTACATCGTAATAAGAATTCAAATTATCTATGATGTACAATTCAATATTCGGATCCTTTGCCCATTGCATGGCCAGATGATAACCTACAAATCCAGCGCCTCCGGTTAAGAATATTTTTTTCAAAATTAGAATGTATTCAGATTCAACAAGTTGACCCAAGCTTTGCAGGATCAACTTCAAAGATTATATTTAAATAATTTTAATGTGTAAAAATATGTAATTTTGACCATATTAAATAATGACAGTGAATCATCATACTTCATGAACATCCTTATGCAGAGAATTTTCGTTTCATTTTCCAAAAGCAAATTCAGCTTTGGAAATGACTCGTTTTCTTATTGGAATGATTTGTTAATAAATGATCTCTACACAATTCCAATCATATACAGCTTCTCTAAGCGCGTTTAAAGACCGTCATTATGTGTGGAATATGTGGATTCAATCATCGAGATAAAAATGGCTTAAGCGCGATGCTTACAAAATTGCAACATCGCGGACCAGACCATGAAGGGCTTTATCTGAACGATGATTGGAGCCTCGGAATGAGAAGATTAGCTATCATTGATTTGGCCGGAGGCCAACAACCCGTGTGGAATGAAGACCAAAGCATCTGCGCTGTGATCAATGGTGAAATTTATAATTATAAAAAAATTCGAAATTTACTCCTGGAATGTGGACACAAACTAACAAGTGTTGCTGATTCGGAAATCATTGTTCACCTCTATGAAGAATTTGGTTTTGAAATGTTTGATTATCTCGAAGGAATGTTCTCCTTTTGCATTCTTGATCTGGCAAATAATACATGCATACTGGCACGCGATAGATTCGGAGAAAAACCTTTGTATTATTTTCATAAAGGAGCGGATTTTGCCTTTGCAAGTGAAATTCAGTCATTATTGAAGTTTCCAGGAATTGAAAGAAAACTAAATACCGCACATCTTAGATCCCTCTTGCATTTTGGATACAATTTACATCCTGCTACCCTTCTACAAAACGTACAGCTCTTAAAACCGGGACATTTCGTAGTTTTTAAAAATGGAAATCTAGAAAGTAAAGCTTATTACCAATGGAATTACGATCATATAAAGACGAATATTGAAGAACACGAAGCACTTCAAGTTGGGCGGAATTTATTAGTTCAGTCTGTAGAAAAACAAATGGTGGCCGATGTCCCTTTAGGCTGTTTCTTATCCGGTGGCATTGATTCAAGCACGATTTCAGCAATCATGCAAAACCTCTCGTCAAAAGCTATCAACACATTTAATGCAAAATTTGAAGAAGCTGATTTCGACGAAAGCGCTATTGCCCGCAAAGTAGCGAAACATTTGGGAAGCGATCATCATGAATTATTTGTGCCCAATGCTGTATTTCAGGAATCCTTCTTTTGGGAATTGCTTACGCATACAGGTCAACCCTTCATTGATTCATCAAGCATACCAAGTTATTTAATATCCAAAGAAATTCAAAATCACGTCAAAGTGGTCTTATCAGGAGATGGAGGTGATGAACTCTTCGGGGGATACGAAGATTTTAGATGGGGTACTCAAATTGAATTTTTACGAAAATTGGGCCCAAACCTAAATTCAATTGTGCTGTCATTCATACAAGCTTTACCTGAATTATCTGTCCGCACTAAAGACTGGAAACGCGGGGCTCTAAAGGCTCTTGAAATATCAGCCAGACAAGAAAACGAATTGATATCCCTACTCTACGCTATCTTTTCTGGAGATGAACAAACACAACTCCTTAAAAACAAGTGGAGTTCAAATAATGCGCTGCCCTACCCTGAGCATTTTGCAAATTGGTCAACGATGAGAAAATTAATGTGGTTCAGAACGGCTTACTCCTTGCCAGACGACATGTTAGTCAAAGTGGACCGCATGAGTATGCGTCATTCCATTGAAGTTCGATGCCCCTTTCTCGACAGAAGTTTATTTGAATTTGCGGCTACATTACCAGATCATTTTTTAAGAAGAGGAAAACAAAATAAATGGTTGCTCCGGAAAATGATGCAAAACATGCTACCACAGGAAGTATTTTCGCATCCCAAACAAGGGTTTAATTTTCCTTTGCACAAATTTTTTAATCCGGCATTTAAAACATTCTGTTATGCAACCATGCACAAAAATCACCCATTGTTTGAATTAATGGATTATGCTTCGGTGATGCAAATTGTTAAGTCCGGATTTGAACAAAATCAATCAACTGCCCAACAAAGTATTTATAAAAGCGCACACAAACTTTGGCTGTTGTTGCAAATTTTTGCATGGACAACTCACTTTGAAATTGACATTGATTGTTCATCTAATGTAAATTGAGACCTGCTCAATTTCATGTCTGCCAATGCACTCAAGAGTAAAATTACAAACCAAAAGGGAAGTGACTGAAATGTAGTATCAAAAAACGAAAAAACAAGGACGTTTACAAAACAAACAAACCACAAAGAACCCTCTTGCTGTTTGAGTTGCATTAAAAGTTTATAAAATATATTGAAATAAAAACTTATAAAAAGAAGAAAAGGAAGGATGCCAAATTCGAATAATACAGCCAGATAATCATTGTGTAAAACCAATCCTTCCTGAGAAACTAACATTGGATTATCAGAGGTTTGCAAATATTGGCTGTAGATTTTTGGGTTTTTAAACTGTTCGATTCCAAGACCTAAAAAATAAGTATCTTCGAATGCACGCCAACCCTGTATCCATAAAGTCAGCCGGGATTCCTCTCGTCCTGAAAGAGCTTCCAATCTATTCAACAAAGGAACAACATCCAGATATTTTTGGCCGATTTCATGCTGCCGAACCCAAATAAATACACCGAAAATAAATAGCAATGAAACAAAAAGTCTTTTCCAGCTGAAGTGGATGATACCAAATAACAAAATGGTAAGTATTAAGGAAACCAATGCACTTCTTGAACCTGTAACAAATATTCCTGCAAGCACAATACAAAAGGCAAGCAGATAATAAAGTCTGAAATATTTTTGTACTTGGCTACCCGGCAAAACTAATTTATAAAGATAAAAGGCTAATGAGATATTGAGCGTAAACGCTGCATAATTAGGATTATCCATAAAACCACTTTGTCGTCCGATATCCTCAAACACAAAAATATAAATCATATAAATGGCATTGAGCAAAGTAAAACAACAAAATATATGAAATAAGTGCTTGATTCTAAGCTCTGACAATTGGAGTGATTTTACCATAAAGTAGATCCACAAAATAATAAAGAGCTGTAAGCTTGTTAGTAAGAAATAATCGAACTCAAGCCTGTTATCCAGGAAGGCAACAAATGTTGGAATAAGTCCTAACAAATAAATACCGGCCAATTTTAAATCATTCGAAGAATAAATTAAATTCCGGAGTGGAATAATTAAAAAAATGAGGAAGCCAATGATAATAGCTAAAATCCTATGAGGCCTGAAAGGTGTATCTATTTCAGCAAGGATTATGAGGATATTTTCAAAGGGTAAACTTGCAGCCAACAAACACAGAAGTATAAAAATGAATGTTATCAATTTGCCTTCACCCGGGTCGGTTCGCCATAAAATTTCGTTATGCTGTGAGTTCATTTTGAAATTTTAAAAGTCTTCCATTGCTGCCACAACCAGATAAAATCATTCATTCGAGGTAAGATAAATTCCAAGTAGCCGATTTTATAATTTTTTGAAAGGAAAAACCAAGCTACCAAAGTCATCACGAAATAAGATATACTTGAAGACAAAGCAGCACCTAATATTGCAAATTTAGGAATGAGTAAAAAACAAAGTCCGAATGCAAGTACACTTCCTGCCAAACTTACATAACTCGTCCATATTACTTTGCCGGAGGAGGAAAATAATTTTGTAAGCAATTTTGAAGAAACCAAAATTAACGAGCCCGGCATAAGGATAAAAAAAAGCAAAGTTCAATTCCTGAGATGAATCTTTAAAAAAACATGGAATCACCATAAAATAAACGACTAAAATCCAAATAAAAGATAACATAGCACAAAGACATAAAACTACGCGGTGAATACGCGCCAATAATCCAATTCTTACCACTTCGGAATCAGTTTCCGCAAGCCTATTGAATAATACAGGTCCAAGTGCATCCGGAAAATACCAAATGAGTTCTGTTAGTTTAACTGCAATGTTGTAGACACCTATATTTGTGGCAGTGCTTATGGCGCCCAGAATCATTTGGTCCAATCTCAAATTGGCTCTCAATGCCATATCCCCCAACCAGGATTTTAGACCATAACTCAGTGAATCTTTTACAAACAATTTATCAAAACTGTATTGAAAACTGAATCGAAATAAAATAGAAACGTGCATCAAAAACAAAATCAATGCAAAAAGCCATTGCGCAAAAAAAATGTAATAAAGTTGTTCACCTCCAAAAAAGCACAAACTACCAAGCAACAAGATAGGATGAAGCGCGCTTGATGTTAAATCAAGAATATTCAAAGATCCAAAAGCTGAAACCCCAAAAAGGGATCTGCCCATAAAAAAGTTTAATGTTTGCATCCAGCATGCTGTTAAAAAAAACAGCCATTCGATTTGTGAAATTTCATCAAACGAAGAACCAAGCCAACCCACAGCATTTAGTAAAAGCAAGAACAATACATTGAGTAAACCAAAGAAACATGCAAGGACCAATTGGGTAATCAGGGTATTGTGAATATGATATCGTTTGGAACTCAATAAATAAATCGTTCCGGCACCAAAACCGAAAGAAGTGATAGGAATGATAAAGCCTATACATACGACGATATATGCGTAAATTCCAAAATGTTCAATTCCGACCATGCTCGGCAACATCAAAGTTGCACAGAATGCAATCCCTGCTGTTGCTATTTTAGCGAGTAGATTTCGAAATGCATGATTAAAGAATGCCAAGCTTCGCGGTTTATATTCTGGTCAAAATTAACCAACATTCTAACTCCATTAGCATAGAAAGCAAGCAGTATATAGGTGAATAGCCCGCACTAAATTGCATAATACATATATAAATTATTTTTAATATGTACTAATTTCAATAGCTGCTGTATTTTTGCAAACTGCCATGAAGGAGTCTAATAACATCATACGATTAGTGGAGCACTTGAAAATAAAAAATTCAAAGGTCTTTGATCCCGTAAGGCAAAAATGGTATGTATTCACGCCAGAAGAAAAGGTAAGGCAATGTCTGATCATCTGGTTAAATAAATATTGTCAAATTCCTTACAGTAGAATGGCAGTTGAAAAGAAAATAGTAGTTTTCAATCGTTTAAAACGATTTGATCTGCTTGTTTACGACCAACATCTAAAGGCTAAGATACTTTTTGAGTGTAAGGAACCCGGTTTTCCCATACATCAATCCATATTCAACCAGGCAGCAGTTTATAATTTTGATTTAAAAGCGCCTTTCTTGGGTATTTGTAATGGATTTGAACTGATCGTCGCCGAAATTGATTTTCTGAAGAACACTTACCAATTCACTGATCGGCTCCCAAATTATCCATTTTGACCCGCGGTAAGGCGAGCTTAATTCATGTTTTGAAGTCATTTATCTAACCGTCACAAATCGATGAATCATTATTCACATGTAAAAAATAAAAACGGAAACCGATTCAAAAAAACAAGGCGTTGGATAATATTTACGATTCATTAAGAACCAAATGTCCTTTGGACCGTTACATTTACGGACTAAAATTCTGCAGAGCGGAATTTTATATATTTTTTCAACTGGCCCAAAGAATACATTGATTTACAATTAATAAAGATCCGATGAAGCTTCAACTCTTAAAAAGTGCCGCATTTCTTTTTATTTTTCTTACGAGCTGTCAAAACAAGACCATTGAATCCGACCCACAGTCAAAATTGGCAGAACTCAAACAGCAAGCGAAAGATATCAATGACCAGATAAAGGCATTACAAATTCAGATTGCGGAATCAGACACTACGAATTTATCAAAAAAATCCAAAATTGTTGTCGTAGATACTTTGAAACCGATTGATTTCGCATACTATATCGATGTTCAGGGCCTGGTAGAATCTGATCTCAATGTCCTAGCATCCCCCCAAACACCTGGAGTAGTCACGGCTATTTACGTCAATGAGGGAGAAAAGGTTCAGGCAGGTAAAATTTTGGCTACACTAGATGCAGGCCCTATCAGAAAAGCTCAGGAAGAAATCAAAACCGGTTTGGATCTGGCGATTACACTGTATGATAAGCAAAAGAGGTTGTGGGACCAGCAAATCGGTTCGGAGGCACAATATCTTCAGGCTAAAAATCAAAAAGAGCAACTTGAACAAAAGCTCAAAACGCTCGACGCTCAAATCGCAATGAGTTATATTAAAGCTCCAGTTTCAGGCACCGTAGATGCTGTCCTCCTGAAAATTGGAGAAATGGCAGCTCCCGGCATGTCAGGCATTCGCGTTGTCAACAATAATGAAATGTCGATAAAAGCTCAATTGAGCGATAAATACGTGAATGAAGTCAAAAAAGGAGACAAAGTAAGCATCGAAATTCCAGGTAAAAATCTGGAGTTTAATTCCCGTATTGAATACGTTTCAAATTCAATCAGTGCAAGATCCCGAACATTTATTATCGATGTTGCCTTGCCTAAATCAAAATATACTTTTAATAGCAATCAATCTGTCAGATTAAAAATCAATTCAAGCAATATTCCCAAAGCATTGGTCATTTCTACAAATCTGATACAAACCAGCATCAATGGTGAAGAATATGTTTTGATAGCAGTACAGGAAAATGGATTTTGGCATGCAAAGCGTAAGAATATCACAACAGGAATTTCGTATCAGGGCCAAACGGAAATAAAGCAAGGTTTAACCGCAGGTGATCAAATTATTTCTAGTGGTTATAGCGAGTTGGTAGATGGTCAAATGATAGCCCTTTAATTTTCAAAACCTTTTTTATGAAACTTGACCACGTCAAACAACTCGGTTTTACAAACTGGTGCATCAGAAATTCAACCAGTATCTATGTAATAATTATACTCATCTCCATAGCAGGACTTCTCTCCTATCAACGGATACCAAAAGAATTATTTCCCGACATTGTAATTCCTACTATATCAGTTGCAACAATCTATCCCGGTGCTTCTCCTGAGGACATGGAAAATCTTATTGTAAAACCCATTGAAAAACAACTCAAATCCATCAATGGGATTAAAAAAGTAAAGAGCAATTCGGTTTCTGACTTTGCCATGATCTTTGCAGAGTTCAATGCAGATATGGATCCGAAAATATGTAAACAAAGAGTTTCAGATGCCGTTGACAAAGCTAAAAACGATCTCCCAACAGATTTGAAAGATGATCCACAGATTCAGGAATTTGATTTTAGTGAAATCCCGATCATGAATATCAATATTGCCGGAGATTTTCCATTAGACAAATTAAAATTATATGCAGAGCAATTAAAAGATAAAATCGAAGGAAATAAAGAAATTACGAGGGTTGATATCATAGGGGCTGTCGAAAGAGAAATTCAGGTGGAAGTTGATTTATACCGCATGAATGCAGCTGGAATTTCTTTAACAGATATTGAAAATGCATTGGGCCGACAAAACCTAAATATATCTGCAGGAGAATTGCGCATTGATGATTTAAGGAGAAATGTGAGAATAGCAGGAGAATTTAAGGACCCGAAAGAAATTGAAAATGTCATCATTCGCTCTTTTCAAGGACATACTTTGTTCTTAAAAGATATAGCAACGGTAAGAGATGGATTTAAAGAAAAACAAGATTTCGCAAGACTCAACAACAAACCGGTCATCACATTAAATGTTATCAAACGCAGCGGTGAGAATCTGATAACGGCGACAGATAAAATTTATGAAATCCTGGATGATTATAAAGAAAACAAATTTCCACAAGGATTGATCGTTAAAGTCACTGGTGATACTTCTGAAAATACCCGCGTGCAATTGCACGACCTTGTCAATACTGTAATTCTCGGCTTCATTTTCGTCGTTTTTATTTTGATGTTTTTTATGGGTTTCACCAATGCCTTTTTTGTGGGCTTGGCTGTTCCTTTATCCTGCTTCGTAACCTTTTTGATCATGCCTGGAATGGACATGACCCTAAACGTCATGGTCTTGTTTTCTTTGTTATTGGCCTTGGGTATCATTGTAGATGATGCCATTGTAGTCATTGAAAATACACACCGGATTTATCACAAACACCGGGAACTCACGATTGTAGAAGCAGCTCAAAATGCTGCAGGTGAAGTTTTTATTCCCGTATTAACGGGCACCTTGACCACCCTCATGCCATTTTTTCCACTTCTGCTTTGGCCAGGCATCATTGGCAAATTTATGTACCACATGCCTGTTACTTTGATCATCACTTTAGGTGCTTCCTTGTTTGTTGCTTTCGTCATGAATCCTGTATTTGCTGTGAGCTTTATGAAACATGATGATGCCGCCGATCAACGTCACAGTCTCAAAGAATTTAGGAAAGCGTTTATCGTCTTCAGCTCACTTGCAGTTGTTGGTTATCTGGGAGTTGGTACCGGATTAGGAAATTTTTCTGTTTTTTGTATTTTATTAATCTTACTTTATCACTTCCTGGGAAGAACAGCCATTATGAAATTTCAAACCCAATTATGGCCTGCAGTTTTAAATATATACCGGAAAGTACTTTATTTTTTATTACAAGGCTTTCGACCTCTGGCAGTGATCTTTTCTGTTTTCCTTTTACTCATTTTTAGCTTTGTATATTATACAAGTACCAATCCTTCTGTTGAAACTTTTCCTGAATCACAACCCAATTTTGCATTTGTATATTGTAAAATGCCGATTGGCACCGATGCCTGGATTACAGATTCTGTAACTAAAATTATTGAAACCAGAGTCAATAAAGTAATCGGTGAGAATAATCCGATTGTATCTTCCGTGATTTCAAATGTAGGTTTAGGTGCCGGAGATCCAGACAATCCTGACCGTGTGGCCACACCCCATAAAAGCAAAGTAAGCGTAGCTTTCGTGCGTTTTGCCGAACGACATGGAAAATCGACAACCGAGGTGTTAGAAGCTTTACGGGATGAATTTAAATCAGGCATAGCTGGAGCAGAGCTCACAGTTGAAAAAGAAAGAAACGGTCCACCTGTTGGAAAACCCATCAGTATTGAAATCAGTGGTGATGATTTTGATGTTTTAGATAAAATCAGTAAAAACATCGTCAATGGAATTCAGGAAAATGGAATTGAAGGTATTGATGGTTTAAAATCAGATCTGCAAATCAGCAAACCTGAAATTCTGATCGAATTAAATGAAGAAAAAGCACAACGAGAGGGCGTTAGTCTTGCACAAATCGGCATGGAGTTACGAACTGCATTATTTGGAAAAGAGGTCTCCAAATTCAGAGATAGCAATGATGATTATCCAATACAATTAAGAATTCGCGAAGAAGATCGCGATCAGCTTGAAGAATTAATGAATCTTGAAATCTCCTTTATGGATATGGCTAGTTTTCAATTTAAACAAATTCCAATATCATCCGTAGCTGATATCAAATATGGAAATTCACTTTCCAGTATTAACCGGAAAAATCAAAAACGCGTGGTGACTTTGGGATCTGACGTAGTGAGCGGATATAGTCCGGCATTCATCATTTCCCAGATACAAGAACTTACTTCACAAATGGATATCCCGGAAGGATACGAAATTTCATATTCAGGCGAACAAGCCGAATTGCAGGAAACAATTGATTTTCTTGCAATCGCATTCGGAGCAGCACTTGCATTGATGTTTCTAATTCTGGTGACGCAATTCAATTCAGTTGTCAAACCTTTTATCATATTCACGACTGTTTTATTCTGCCTGATCGGTATCAATTTAGGATTTGGATTTTTTCAAATAACCTTAAGTGCGGTCATGACCGGTGTAGGTATTTTTGCGCTTGCCGGCATCGTGGTGCGAAATGGAATCTTGCTCATTGAATTTATTGATGAACTTCGAAATCGGGGAGAAAACGTTATGGATGCAGTTGTCATTGGAGGATCCACCAGGATAACCCCTGTCGTACTTACAGCACTTTCCGCGATCCTTGGATTAATACCACTAGCTATTGGAGTCAATATGGATTTTGAAAAATTATTTTCCGAATTCGATCCTCATTTTTATCTGGGAGGTGATAACGTTGCTTTCTGGGGACCATTGGCATGGACCATTATTTTTGGATTGATCGCTTCTACGTTTCTAACTTTGTTGGTTGTTCCGGCGATGTATATTTTAGGCTACAGGACTCGGGAAAAGATTCAAAGCTGGTTTCATTAATTTGCTTACTTAGTAATTCAATCGATAAGGCCATAGCATGAAATGGGCTCTGTTTTTTGTAGCATTGATTTGTTCAGGGGTCCTGGTATTTGTCCTGATGCAGGCTCATTTAAAAAATCCGGATCCTTTAATTGTAAATACCGAAGCAAAACAAGTAACGACCCTTCAGCTTGATACAAATTCCAAGAACATTCCTGAATATGTACTCAAGACCCTCGAATATATTATTGAAAATGGAACTCCACCAAAAGAATATGTGGGAGGCAGGAATTTTCAGAACAGAGAAAAAAGATTAAAACAAAAGAATAAGGAAGGACAAAAAATTCTTTACAAAGAGTGGGATGTACATCCTAAAGTAAAAGGCATATCAAGAGGCGCAGAAAGGCTGATTACTGGGTCCGATCTATCTGCTTACTACACAAATGATCATTATAAAAGTTTTATTCAAATAAAATGAGTGCATCACATTTTCATCTATTAAGCAAACCTGAACAATTTCAGAATTTGAAATTCAGAAATGCCTTCGTCGTAAAAATAGACGGCGAATGTTCAAGGACTTCAGCAGACTTATACCTTCAACTCGAATCACAATTTGAGTTTCCTGAATTTTTTGGAAAAAATCTGGACGCACTTTATGATTGTTTGATGGATCTCGAATGGATCACCAAAGATCGAATCATTATATATTTCGAACGCACAGATTTACTCTTATCGCAGGAGCTTACCGATCCCGATATCCTTGAAGATTTCTTAGTGACCTTGCACGATGTTTGTGTTTCCTGGGAAGTAGGTGCTGAGGCCTTGATTTCTCCAAAAACAGTTTCAGTGTATTTTAGCTATGCAAATTCAATTGTTGAAATTCTCGATTCCAACGACATTGAGTATGATATACTGGATTAATCGCCTACTTTTTCCTGGGTAAAATCGGCAAGGCTTGTTTGACGACGAGCTGAACCGTGTTTCGCGTTCGCTCTTCCAATAGTATCACTTTTTCCTCCAGTAATTTGGCCAACATGGAATCCTGGTAATGTCTGACGGTCAATAACTCAAGGTCCTGATCAACAACCACTTTAAACATACTTTCAACTTCCTGGACTAACTGTTGGATACGAGATATATCATTGTTGACACATACCGAAAAAGATATCGCAGAATTGCGCATCATATTGACTTTGATCCTGAACTTATCAAACAATTCAAATAAATGTGCGAGATGATACTCTGCAATAAAGGATAAGTCGAGGGATGCAAAATGCAACAAAGCTTGTTTAGATTCCAGCACAACTATTGGAGGATACTCAAGATCCGCAGCTCCTGATATAAGAGTACCTTCATCTGCAGGCTGAATAAAAGATTTCACATAAAGCGGAATTCCTTTGAGTTTTAAAGGCTGAATTGTTTTTGGATGTATGACCTTACAACCATAATAGGTCATTTCTATTGCCTCTCTGTAACTTAGGCGATCAAGTTTGGTAACATTGACAAAGAGATCCGGATCAGCAGTCAAAACACCAGGCACATCTTTCCAGATATACATTCCATCGGCTCCTAATGCACTTGCCAATATGGCCGCTGTATAATCTGATCCTTCTCGCCCAAGCGTTGTGGTATTGTTTTCTAAAGTAGAAGCTATGAATCCCTGTGTCACCAAAATATGCCCTTCATTTAGCCTGGGTTCCATCGATTGTTTGATGCGTTGATTCGTTATTTCCCAGTTTACTCTTCCTTCGCGATAAGTATCGTTGGTGACCAGTATATCGCGGGCATCACACCATTCTACATCTATTTTTTCATGATCCAGCCAAGCCGTTAATATTCTGGATGAAACCAATTCACCAATACTCACTACCTGATCATAAACATAATCATATTTCATTTCGCGCATTTCCTCAAGAATCCATTCGGCTTCTACAAAATGCTCTTGAATATGTATTTCCAATTCTTGCGGAAGCTCCTGAAACAGTTCCAATATAATTTGATGATGATGTTCCTTGATTTTATTCAGTTTTGCAATGGATTCCGTTGGGGAAATAAATTTAGTTTCAACAACATCTTCAAGTTGATTCGTCGTTTTACCAATTGCTGAAACCACAACCGCCAGAGGATGATTTTCACTGTAACGAGCTATGATCTTCGCCACATTCCTAAAACCTTCTGCATTTTTTACAGAAGCACCACCAAACTTAAAGACTCTCATGAATATACTTTTAGATAACAAATTTAGTAACAATTGCGCTCATGCAGTTTGATCGTTTAAATTGAAATTTGAATAATCTTTAGAAGGAGGATACTCTATAAGACTTCGCACTGATATTACTTATAATCCTTAAACGCAAAAGTAGGCTACATCAGAACTAATTCAAGCAATAGTGGATAGCAAGTAAATACAATTTTACATGATTTCACCAAAGTCTAATGTTATGCTAAGTCATGAACTATGACAAACTGAATAAAAACAAAAATTGCCTTGAGTAATTGTTGAACCCTACAACAATAGAAGCTCTATTATTTCGTCTTGAATAACTCTTCGTACTGACTATTTGATAAGCTTGGGGTTTGGAGCTCTTTTTGGGTTTGTGGCATTGTAGAATCTAAACTTACAATTTCATTTTTGGCATCACCTAATAATTTCGAGACCCCTTCTTTTTCCCATTTCTCCAACATCTTCATTCCCTCCTCTTCAAAAACTCCATTTTGCAAATCGACGGATGCCATGAAATTTTCTGATAATTCCATAAACTGTTCCATCTCCCCTACTTTTCCACTAATATCATCAGCCAATACTTCGAGTGATTCTTCAAACAATGCACGTTTGTCCTTGTCGCCTGAAATAACGCTCATGGCTGATTTCATAGCTGAATGGCTGGCACGTATGGCCGAACGCTCCTGTTCTTTAATTTTGACCTGATCCGTGATATCTTCCGCCAGAATTTCAGAATTTTCGTACATCCTGGTCAAAACTCTGTACAATACATCCATTTTGGTGTAGAGGTCTTCAAGTTTAAGATTCGACTCTTTTAACCGTCCTGCCTGTCTCGATTTTAATACGAGGACCGTTTGTTTATTTCCGTGTTTGGCTTCCTCAGCCTGGCTTAAACTGCTATGTATTTGCTTTTGGTTATTAAAGATCTGCTCTTTCAAAACGTGCATTTGACTTCTCAGCTTTGTGATCTGTTTATTCATTTTGCCAAGATTATCTTTCAAATCTTCTACATAATTTTTCAATATGGCAATTGGATCAATTTTTACGAACAAAGAAGTGATCCAACGCATCACTGATTTGTATAAATAGCTAAAGAGTGCTCTTGTTTTAGGATCCAAAATCATATAAAGCACAGCTCCCAGGAGAATGAGTATGACTCCAAAATAAAGCATATTGGATGTTAAGGCGATCAAAGCCGGTAAGGCTTTGTACAAAGCATAACTTGCTCCGCCCAGCAATCCTGCCAAAACTACTGCACCTGTAACGCCTTCCGGTCTTTTCCAAAAATCTCTAACGGGTGATGCCATATTTTATGAATTAAAGATAAAACATCATTTGAGGTATTTATCCATATTTTGGATATCCAGTTGAATTTGATCGACCAATTGTTGATACACCTTCATAAATCCGATCCGGTTAGACTCAACTTTCGACGTCACTTGCGTTAAGCTTGCTTGCACTTGCTGCAATTGCTCCCTATGTTCGCCTAATTCGGTTTGCAGTTTTGCGACAAGCTCTTCTTTCTCCTTGATCGAAGATTCAAGTCTTTTACTTTCCGAATCACTGTTAGCCTGCTGTTTACTTAAATAATCTTTGGCCGTTTGCTGAAAGTTATTGAGTTCAAGTTCCAGCACATGAAGATACTTTTTGGCAGTGGATGTTAGCTTCTCCTCACTGACATTCATCGCATGTGCAGCTGCATATGCTGACTTGTAATGTGAAGATTCATCCATATTTTGCAATTTTTGAATGGACAATAATGCTTTTCTGAATTCCAGGTAATCAAATCCAGGTTCGTTGTGCTTTTCTAAAGCATCTGACAAAATTTTTACAAATTTGGATAAGTCTTCTGGAGCAGCCGGATTCTCAATTTGTTCTGAAACTGCAATTGTTTCTTCAATAGCCCTCGATTCAGTGGAATCTGACCCCTTTGATTGTTTTCCCTCTTCAGGTACAATGAAAACAGCTTTAACTTTCTCTAAAAAAGACATACGCAAAATTAGACTAACAATAAAAAGCTTACCGAACTTATAAAATTTCGATAAGCTTTTGTATTAGTTAATGAATCCGGTCCACTCCGAAATTATCTGAGCAGCAACTGAATCAGTTCTGTCATTACATCATCCCAATTTCCGTTGATGAAGTCTTCATAGGCTTCGTCGTCAGATTTCGCCAATTTCAAATTTGAATTCGAAGCTAAAGCATCAAAAGTTGTTGTGCCCGGCGTATTCGCAAGCAGTATTTCAAGAACGGCTTTGTAGAGATCGAATTTATATTGCAAAGACTGATCAAGCTGCCCACCATTATCGATGATTTCCTTGGCTTGAATTTCAATATTTGAAAAATTTTCCCCGACCAATTTTACAGCAACGTCCTTCTCGACAAGTTCAGGAACTTTTCCGGTTTGGCTAAATGCGTCCGTAAAACTAAAAACTGCGCATAAAAAAATTACAATCTTATTTTTCATAATTTATTATCTTTTGATCATTCAACAATGATTATTCAAAATTTTCTTATTCAACGATGACCATTCGTTTAGTTGCCGTATGATTTGCAGCATCCAACTGATAGTACAATACTCCACCAGCATTCAATTCAGACTTCTGTACCTTGAAGGTATTTAAGCCTTTTGTGCCCTGTGTTTCGTATACTCTCAATACTTTGCCAGTTACGTCATAGATGCTCAGTTTAACCGCTCCAGCTTCTGGTAAACGGTAGCTGATTACGGTCTCCTTAGCGAATGGGTTTGGAGAGTTCTGGTATAATTCGAATACACCAGATTCTACAACTCCTCTTTCTGTGCGTACACCTAAGTTAACATCTTTGATATTCAATGATGCATCATAAGCTTCTGCTGTTGTAACATCAGATGTGATTGCCAACAGGCTGCCAATACTTGCCTGGCTGCTTGCACGGAATACAACTGTGAACAAGGTAGCATCTGCATCAACGCTTTGTGCTACTTTGTTATTCCAGCTAGTAGTTAAGATACCTTCATTGATTCTTCCAGTTCCGAAATTGCTTTCGTCTGCATTTAAAACACCTGCTTCAATTCCTTCAAATGTCAATGCTTGACGATCAAATCTCAATGTGAACTGGTATCCAGAGATATTGGTAAAGTTGCTTGATTTGAATTCAACTTTGTACAGTTCACCTGCAACAGTGGTGTTGTTTTCAACTTCAAGGTTCAATTTACCATAACTTCTAGTGCTGCTTCCAGCTACTTGATGTCCTCTGGCGTTATTGGTTACATCACCCATTTTAACTGCAATAAAATTCTGAATGACTTTTATTGGATTTGGCAATGCAACTGTTACTTCCCTTGGCGCGCTCCATGGTTGTGTAGGATCTGCGAAAATATAATCTGAAGGCACAAAAGTCCAACTTTCAGATTTGCTGAATTCGTTACTTACGCCTAGAATGAGTTTGCGTATTTCAGATACATCTGAAGCAGTCACCGTTTTACTTGCATTCACGTCGGCAGCAATCAATTTATAAGGACTGTTTAAATTCTCAATACCCAGAATATGTCTTTGAATTTTCACAATATCTGCAGTACTAACACCATTTAATGGGTCATCTGTACGACTTGGTTTCACCACATATTCTTTCGACAAGCCAACAGGAAGATCACCAAACAAATACTTACCATCATTGACGGTCTTCATGTGTTTCATCATGATCCTACTGTCTAATAATTCGACTTCTACTTTTTCAGTGCCTTCATTATTTTGAGTCATCAATTCTCCAGTGATTTTGCCAAATGAACCAACATTAGGGCAGATATCTTGATAATCCTGAACGATCACGGTTGTTTTACAGCAGTCTTTATTGCCTTCCTCATCTTCAACGCATATCGTGACCGGAATGATTAATTCATCATCAATTCTGTTGGCAACAAAATCGTCACAACAAATCGTCATGCTATCACTTTCCAGGTCATCAAAATAAATGCGAAGATCTTCAGCAGCGGTACAGTTATCAAAGCTACCTGCGTCGAGATCTTTTGCCCAAATCGTTATACAACCACTGCTAGGCATTACTGTAGTAATAACTCCAACATGACAATATGGTGTCGGTGCTTTACAATCTGTGACCTCAAACAATTCACATCTGCTGGAGATGTTTCCACAACCATCTTCTACAAACCAGCAGAATTTATGGATACCTATCGGATAATTACCGCTTGCATTGAAAGGATCGTTTGGATTATCGGCCAGCGGATTGTGATTTTTAACGGGTCTCTTTCCAGCAGCAAAATCTTTTCGTGTCAGCGGACCAACAGCTAAATCGTAGCCAGAATGTTGACCGATTCCATCATTATATAAATCTATTTTATAATCATAAAATAACCAATCAAGCGGGCTGCAATTATCAGTTGCATTTGCAGTTACGACTACGGGAGCATAACAAATATTGTCGACAGGATTTTTAACCGCAGGCTGACATGGATCACCAAAGGCAATGGATACAGCAGGTTTATCTGTATCTGTTACTTTAATGATTTGTAAATATTCCCATCTTCCATTTTCCGGATCTAAGCTTGGGTCATATTGGCACCAATCGATGACAACCCATGTTCTCAATACTTTGAAACAAGCATCGGGCTCAATCGTAAAGATCTCATCAAAATATTCAATACTGATCAAAGCACAGAGATCATCTGAATTATTTTCAACGATGGGTCTGCCCAATAATGGATTGTCCGGACTTAGGTCTGCACCACAACCAGCTATGGTTGTAGCCTGACCTGTACAGTTACCTGGCCAGGTAATATCATCATCCGAATCGCAATTATCAGTTCGGTTGATATAGAATGGATCACAGTCTACCACCCAAATGGTTTGGGTAGCGGTAACACTCAATCCATTAGGTCCGCGTGCAACTACAGTCCGTGTCAATTGACCCTGACCGCATTCGCGATTATCGTTAACGGAAATGCTAAAATTGGTTCCACATGCACCTAAGACCATACCATCAAATCCCCAGGTTAACTCATGCTTTCTGTCGGCATGAGCTGTATCGTACAGTTCGCGATAAAAATCACAGGCACGATTCCATGCAGGTGGATTTGAAGGTGGTGCTCCCGGTACATATCCAGGATAACCTGTAATATCATTTCTAACACAATAATTATAACATACTAAATCCTTAGTTACGACTTTTCTTCTTACTGATAAATCATTTACAACTCTACCAAAAGTGGCATCATTTGGATCATCCAGGTTTTCAACATCAAACCAGAACCAGCAACTCACCACGATGTTTGGCGGCGCTACTACTGTTGGAGCACTCTTGTCCTGAACTTCAACTTCAACCATACAATCTGTGAAATGATTAAACAGATTTCCACCAGGATTCATTCTGCTAGGTGCAATCGGTCCAGCTCCAGTTTCCACATCAAATACCCTGAAAACGACCATCACATTGTCTCCTATGTCGCTACAGCAGAATTTCACATGGTCGTCAAAATAAATTTGATTTCCATCGAGGATGGCATTATCATCGCCGTTCACGGCCGCACAATTTGCACCATTGTCAGATTGATTGGCATTGCTTCCATTATTGGTACCTCTCAGTTGTTCCATACGGATCACTTTGAAAAATACATGTGGCGAGCAATTATCAAAACTTCCCTGATCAAAATATTGTGCAAAGACTTTTCCAAAATTTTCATTCGGACTTTGGTTTCCAGTCAAACTAACAATTGTTAGTTGATCACAGACAGCAATAGGTGGTGTGTTGTCAGGAACATTCACTGCGATTCTTCGTTTGGAAATGTTTCCACAACAATCTTCTGCAACGATAAACGCCTCACTGATTCCCCGTTCAATATTCACGATGATGAAGCCATCAATTTCATTTCCAGTGACCGTACCGCTGGTGCTTTCGACGCTATAATGTAATTCATTACTGCAATTATCAAGCAACCATGGCTTCGGCACTTCCCAGATACCCAAACAATTCCAGGGATCCATGTTTGCGGTGACCGTGTCAGGATATAAAATTTGAGGCCCTTCTCTATCGATCACTTTGATCAGCTGATTATGGCCGCCTACAGTTCCTGTACACCAGTCTAATACAGTCCATTGTCTGATAATTTTAAAACAGCCTATTTCTCCGGCATCACATCCTGGTGTTCCAATATCAATTTTATGATCATTGAACGTGATTCCAAGATTCGAACAATTGGATGCAGAAGGATATCCCGTTCCCTGCCACATGATGACTTCATCAGGTCCCCAACAAACTGGGTTTGTAGGTCTCCAACTTGGATGGGCAGGCCAGTAAACAGGCCAAGGGCTAGGATGTCCAATATAACGACCTGTATCCAGGCAATTCCAACCTAAGGTTTTCGGTAATCTTTCTCCTGCAAGATCTCCTGCCGGACTTGGTAAAAATCCACCGGTTGCAAACCAATGTGCGGAGTCTAATAAATAGCCATCCACACAATATGGAGATGCCAGATAATGAGCCGTATAATCTTTTGTTGTATTTATTTTTCCATCACAACTCAATGCCGGTGCTTCCAGTTCATCATAATTTAAAGGAACATCTACATCTGCTAATGTAGCTAAAGCAACTGTAATGACTTGTACGCAACTATTACTATTACCTGAAGCATCTACAGTTACCCATGTTCTTGTGATTTTTTCTTCAAACCCAAATCCACAACCGCCTTTCTCAACTTTATCAGTATAAGTAAGTGATGCTCCGCCACAGTTTTCAATCACTGTTGGAGTTCCCATATAAAATGGTGTGGTCAATGTCGAACCGCAAGGCACGCAAGTATCTCTTGCACAAATTAATTGTGGTGCTATTTTATCTTCTACGACTGCATGACCCCAACAACTGTTGCCGGTGACCGTATCGATGACGGTCACTTTAAATTCTCTTCCGATATCCTGAATACCTACCTGTGAACCTCTGAGATTTGGATTCCTATCGATGACCTGACCGGTAACCCAATCTTGAACGATAATTCGGTAATCATCGAAACATCTGTAAGGTCCGCCGGAAAGTAATTCATCTGCGCTTATAGTAGCAGAACAGTTTTCATCAAGACTCACTTGAATTTCATCGTTGCAAGCCAGTTCAGCATTAGGATTATCAAATTCGTTCAAAGTAATGCAGAAAGAACAGACAGATGAATTTCCTGAAAAATCAGTAGCCCGGTAACTCAAACAAGTCGTACCTCTTGGGAAAAAATCTCCGTTTTTGAAACCAGAATTATCAATTTGAGTAACTGTAGGATCGGCACCTACAATAGTCTGTTTTGTATAATTAATAGTTCCATTCCAAATTCTGCTTGCAAATGTGGTACCTGTAAATGCCGGAGTTGCTTTTCCAACACCTGCAAAGAGGCTAATGTCTCCATTATTATAAGTGGCGGTACCATTCGTATATCTTAACACAATACTACCTGCAGTGTAGTTGACTAAATGGACATAGATTCCATAGGTTTGACCCGGATTTATACTTAAACCTCCTATATTAAATAAGGTTGGAAGATTTAATCCGGCACAAGCAGCATTGCCTGAACCCAATAAAGTCCATTGGGCAGCATTTGCCTCTTTTCCTATATAAGTATTAGGTGTATAGTAAACTTCAATAATTACGTTTGTGCCGACAGCTGCTGAAATATTTGTAGCAAAAGAATTTAAAGTAATAATGCCGGTTGAAATATTATTCACATTGAACATGGCTCCAGCAAACTGATTGTTTGAAGCAAAAGTAGTTGTAATCGCTCCTGTTGCAGTTGAAGAAACTAAAGTACAATTATCTGTAGCTTCAGGATCATCAAAGCTGATAGCTCTGTTACATTCACCCGGATCCAGATTAACGGTCCAATCTTTTGGACACCAGAATACAGGTGCAATAGTATCTAAGACAGTTACCACAGAAGTACAAGTAGATGATTTTCCACATGAATCCCGGGCAATAAGAGTAACATTGTTAGCTCCGGTATTTCCACAATTAAAATCAGATTTGCTCAAACTTAAAGTAGCTGCTGTACTTCCATTATCGACATCAGCCGGAGTTATGTTAACCAGTCCATTGTCGTCGAGATAAACGGTAATATTTCTGCATCTCGCGACGGGTTGAGGAAGTACAGAAATTCTAAAGGTAATAGGCGATCCGGTACAAGTGACGGCTCCATTTGTAAAACTTGGAGTCACGGTAAATGTGCTGGTAATTCTAGCTGCGCTTGGATTCGTGGTGACAAATGATGGAATTGAACCTGTGCCATTAGTAGCCGCGAGTCCTATAGGTTCAGGGGTCCTGGTCCAGGTATAAACTGCGCCGGGAACATTTCCTGTGAAATTAATGATAGTAGTGATATCGCCATGGCAATATTGTACATCTGGTACTGCATTGATAGTTGGTGTCGGATTTACAGTTATGGTAAAAATCATGGGGCTTCCCGGACATGATCTTCCTGCATTTGTAAATACTGGAGTAACCGTAAATGTGGATGTAAGAGGAGTTGTACCTGTATTAGTACCCACAAATGCGGGAACAGATCCAGATCCATTAGTTACCGCCAAACCAATAGCCTCCGGAGTTCTGGTCCAGTTAAAGACAGTTCCAGGAGGTGTTCCGGTAAACATAATGGCGGTTGATGTTTGACCAACACATATAAACCTATTAGCTACAGGATTGACTGTCGGCACCGCATTAACTACAACTGACTGCGAAACGGATTGAATACATCCGGGATGCGATGGATTCGGAACCCCATCGGCTGCATCAAATGTGAACACAACGAGATGTGTGCCGGCACCCAATGCTGCCGGATTAAATACAGTTGCAGGAATTCCATTAATGGTAAAACTTCCGGTTCCCATGGCAGGTCCTCCCCCATTTCCTAATTGTGCATTGCCTACTAAAGTCACTGCAGGGTCATTAGCACAATAAACTGACGCAAGACCTACAATGCTAGGGTTTGGATAATAACAGGTATTGCCAATGCTCAAGGTGATGGATCCATTGCTGAAGGTCCCAGTGTAACCTAATGCATCAACATGCACACCTGTGAAAACGTAATTGCTGATTCCTCCACCTATGACGACCTCTGTCAATACAGTTCCGTTTGGAACAGGTATAGGAGCAGCCGGAGGAGCGGGGCTGGAACTTAAATATAATCCTGAACTTGCGCTAATGATCCAATTTTGGCCGCTAGGCGCATTTACGGTAATTGTTTCATTGAATTGTCCATTGGTCAATGTAGTAGCATTGTTTTTACATGAGCATGGATCAGTTATTGTCGGGGTGCAACTTAAGACGATAATAGTATTCGCAGCTGAAGGTCTGCAAGCCATACTAACAGGCGTAGGATCAAGAACCGCATATAAATAATAATTGCCTTCCGGTGAAATATTTGTATTGAGCACTGCACTTGTTCCGCCACCGGAAAGACCGGCATTAGAAACGATTCCTAAAGTAGTTCCACCTACATAAGGATCAGCTAATGGAGTTGTTGACATTTTAAAACGAATTCCATATAGAGTACCCATACCTGAAAGTCCTGTAGCAGTAAGCGTAAATGTTGTGGTTTTACATACAGTATTTACACTTTTCGTGAGTCCGCCTATAGCTGGACAAGTACCGCAATTACCGGGACCAGTTAGTGAGAAGGCCTTAGTGGCAGAACATCCATTTTTGGTAGAAGTCACAGTAATCAAATAAGATCCAACAGAAAGTCCGGTTTGGTCTTGTTGTCCGTTCACAAACCCGGTACCATCCGGTGTAAACCAGTTATATGTAAATGGACTTGCACCACTAATAATAAGATCGATGGATCCATCCAAAGAGAAACAAGTGGTAGGTTGAACGATGGTTTGAGAAATACCGACACCTGTTATGACCGAGACGGTTACTGTTTCAGTATCTGTACAAGCGTTTGCTGCTGTAACGGTAACGGTGTATGTTGTAGTTGAACCAGGACTTACCGTTGTGGTTGACACATTTGAACCGGTGCTCCAAGCATAGGAGCCACCACCGGATGCCGTCAATAACAAGGAAGTACCTGAACACAAAATTGGATTTGCTGGAGAAATGCTCGCAGCTGGACTTGGATTGACATTTACAATAGCGGTTGCAATGCCAGTACAACCATTTGGACCAGTAACGGTCACTGTATAAGTTGTTGTCATTGCTGGAGAAACAGATCTGATCGGATTGGTAGATCCATTATCCCACAAGTACGATACCCCGCCAGATGCTGTTAAATTAGTTGTTGAGCCACTACAAATAGTAATGGAAGCAGGAGTAATTGCAGCTGAAGGCGTTAAAAGAACTTTCAGCGTATCATACATTACAACCCGACAACCTGTTGCTACGGTAACAGTGTCGTTATAAATTGTAGTCGTTAAAGGAGCTTTGGAAATGGCATTGGTCGATTCACCGGTGTTCCATAAATGTGAAATACCACCTGTTACCGTTAAGGTTCCTACCGACCCTTGACAAATGAATTTATCGTTGGGTGTGCCAGAAGTCTCTGTAACAGCAATCGTTAAATTGCTTCCCGGATTAAATTCATCTGCGCCAATATCAGGGTTTGTGGTACTTCTTGTTTGATTGTCTATATCTTGAGTAATGCCCGGAATTACCATTGCTGCCTGATTAAGACATAGGTTTGCAGGATTGACCACTAAATGTAAATTTGTTGTATCTACAAATAACGGATCCATATTTAAGGAAAGTAAATCTTTTCCTGTAAATGCCTTCCATGCAGCAAGATCAACAACATCAATCGCACCCGGAATTCTTCCAAACACCCCTTCCGGACCACTCACAAAATAATTATTATTGTCGATAGATGTGAAAGCAGTTGCAGGAGCATCAGAGAAAATGGAATAAGCTTTAGCAACCCCGGTAATGTTTTCAACTTTATTGATCAGTATATTATTCTTTAAATTGATATTAGCTGCCCCGGTATGAAAATAAATAGCTGCACTAACGTCTGCTGTTGATGATCTGCTAATGAGACTATTTAGCACCACTGTATTATTGTAAATATTGATACCTGTACTAGGAGTAAGTATCCTGATTCCAACAATTGCATCAGAAGTTATCGTTGACCATCCATCTCCTAATAATTTGCTGATAAAATTGTTACTTATTGTCAAATTTGCATTTGCAGAGGCAGCTACGTCAATACCTTTTGCTGCAAAACCGCCGGTACCGGTATAACTTAAATTGTGTATATTATTTTTAGAAATAGAACCATTGGTCACCCCTGCTTCGATTCGAATCCCGGTTGGGTTTGTAATGGTAGAAACCAAATTAAAGATCTCATTTTCCTCGATCAATGCATTATCTGAATCATACATCTGGACCCCATACTTACCAATTTGCTCTGTGGTAATATTTGATCCAATTGTGTTTTTAGTGATTTTAGTATTATCGTTTTTGCCAACTACACCGCCTCTGCTATAAACTCCATAATAAGCCCGACTGATGGCATTATTCTGAATGCTAAGATTGTCATTATCATCGCCAATTCCTGCTGTACTTATAGCAGCTCCACCGACATGTACTCCAAATGTCGAAGTAACAGTTGTAGAACCTGCCATTAAATTGCAATTTTTGATAACATCATTTTTAGAACCCAAGCCGAGACCCAAACTTGCAACCCAAATAACAGCGGTACTTGTTCCTGTAGAAGTATTTACAATCGTCCAATTTCTGTCTGTTCCACCTGAATTCGATCCATCTAATGTAACCCAGTCTGCACCATTAAATTTGATGATACTGCTCGTTGAGCTTCCGCTCATCATAGCTGTATTACCGGCATTTGGTCTCACTGTTAAAGTGTTTACTGCACTCTGACCCGGGACTTGATTGATCGAAATCGGATAAGTTTCAGAAGGATAAGTAGGATCGATCAGCAAAAACGTTACTGCGCCAACAAGGCATTTTGTATTGTAATCATTTACGGCAGCTGTTAATGTGGCATAATCGCCACCAACTCCAACTGTATAAGTACCACTCAAAGCAGCTTTAACGGTTGCGCTAAATAATGAAGGCGGTGCTGTTATGACTGTATTTACATCCGTCGCAATTGCGCAAGCCGGATTGGATGATAAATTGAAAGGTATGGCTAAATCCTGGGCAATCACATAATAATCAATAACATCGCCAACCACAACACCACCCATATCTGCCATAATGATGTCAAATTTCCAATTCCCATTGCTTGCTGTACCCGAAGTCAATGTTCCGGGTCTTGATGACCAGGCACCCAGATTTTTCCGGTAGTATATTCTCGGTCTAAAACTTCCGGAAGTAGGAACGCCGGTAGCATCGATAATATTTACATTTACCAATGCAGTATCGCCGGTTCCGCATATTCCTTCCAGGGCTGTTATTGTAATGATCGGACCTGACAAATCAACGACATCAAAATCTCCGGCATCCGCACCTACGTCTGATGGAGTCAAACCTGCCCTTGCCTGCATATCAAAATCATTCACGGCTTCGGGGATTAGCATACCGGCTCTTTCAACCGGTGTTGGCATCGCAGAAATATGAAGATCTACTGTTGAATTAGTTCCATTTGGATTGACCAATTTGGGATCCCCGCTAAATGAGTTACAGTCCTGACCTGTTGCTGCTCTCCAATCGCTAAGTATCAAACGATCGGCTAAATCATAAAAGCCAATAAAGCCACCGGTCCCAGTAACAAAGAGATCATTAAAATTGCTAAAAAGTCCGGCAGGATTGATTCCGGTACCACCAGCACGGATGGCATAATGTTTTCCGGTTGAACCACTATTGGACCTTGCATTGAAGAATATATTATTTACATAATTTCTGGTACCTGAAATTCTTGCACTGTTGAATGCATGAGTGTTATTAGATAAAGTAGAAACTCCGGATCCGCCAATGTAAATGGTATTATGAACGAAATTATTTACTGTTCCACCAACTTCATTGATACCATTAATGGCCAATCCAGAAGTAATTGAAGCTCCCAGGGAATTTATACCCAGGCGAATCATATTGTTGCCAAAATTTGTAGTTCCGGCATTGATGTAAATTCCATTTAAGGTGGCCGTAGTACCTGTACCTGTTACATTTAAAGTATGAATAAAATTGCCTTCTACAGTCAATGTTGCAGTAGACGTAGAAATCGTAATCCCATTGACCCAGGCATTTGCTGCAGGTGAGGTATTGCTTAAGGTATGAATCGTGTTTTTTGAAACAGAAGCACCAGCTGCTGCACTGGACACATAAATCCCTTGAACGGAAGAAGTGGTTGCTGTTCCTGTAGATTGGTTATTCGTTGTTAAATGGCTGATCGTATTATTCAAAACTTGCGAAGGAGAAGTCTGAACATAAATACCTATGACTGTATTTCCATTTAAGCTGGCAGTGGTAGAAGTATTCATGGTTTTTAGTTCCGCACCAAAACCTCCGATTGTATTATTCTCAATTCTTAAATCATTAGTAGTACTGTTTCCAGCTCTTATACCTATCAATCCACAAGCAGCAGTTGATGTTTGTAAATGGGAAATGGCTCCAATGCTATTGTTATTAAATTCTGTGCGAACACTGGCAATAGAAACACTGGAATAAATTCCATAAACTTCAGAAGTAGAAGTATTTGCATTAGAAATTGTAATCGTTTTGCTTCCATCCAAACTACCAACAATATTATTATTAACGTCTGCCCATCCACTTGCAATTTGGACACCAATAAATGCCGACGTTGTCGTAGTTGTTCCCCAAATACCTGACAATGAAATGTTCTGGATTGCGTTGTTGGCGATAATTGTTTTGAGTGCAGTTCCATGTGAGGAAAGATAAATACCGATCATTCTGGATGCAGTACTCGCCCCTACCAAAGTGTAAGTGCCCGTTCCACTTGCATTTGCATAACCAATGGTATTACCAGTAATGGTGCAACCTTCCACATTCGTACTTCCTATTTGAATTGCGGCATGTATCGTACCTGTAGTTTGTGTTTTCGAAACTGTCTGATAAAATTTATTATTTGTAATCGTCCAAACGCTTGAGGCTGTTGTTAAATAAATACCCGCTGATTGTGAAGTTACACCGAAATAATCAAATATTTCGCAATTGGTAACCGTGTTGTTGCTATTGTTAAATGTGGTACTGGTTCCATTTGAATAGATCCCTTTAGTTGGCCAATTCGTGCCCACAGGTCCTATTTTACAACTGGTAATGAGGTTATTGTCCTGGCCTGTTAAGGTTGAACTTGCCCCAAACCAAAAATTACCGCCATTGGTACCTACGGGCATGGTACCTGAACCATTAACCGAAAGATTGACGAAAGTATTAAATGTGGCATCAGCCTGAAGATGAATGGTACTTGTTCCTGAAGTTGCAGACACTGTTGTGTTCTCGATCGTCAAGGCGTTACCTCCTGAATTTAATCCGTCGAAAGTAACGTTGTCTGCGCCGTTTAATTGGACCAAAGCGAGACCTGCAGTTGCGGCCCCACTGATGGTTCTGGAAGCACCACCAATCGGCTTCACTACAATTGAAGAATAGTTAGCCGCACCAGCACCGCTTGCATTAAGTATGGCACCTCCTGCAGGTTCTGTTGTATTCGCACTGATATTAAGAGTTATCGTCCCGGTATGTGTACCAGCGTTTATAGCTGCAAAAGCGGCTGACAAAGTGGTGTAAGATGCCATGGGAGTACCTCCGGAAGAAATAACATCAACCTGACTATACAAAGAACTGGAAAATAGAAATGCAAATAGGAATAGAGATGGGGCTAATACATAGGCTTTTATAGCCGCCTGGAAGAGCTGCTTACGTCTTTTCATGAGATTTGAGTTAGGTCCTAAAAAATATCTGCCAAATCCCGCTTCAAAGGATTTGACCTGCAAACATACTATTTTGTGGCATTCGCAGCATATTAATTTACTGTTTTCATCTAATTAATTTATTGAGATACAGTTAGATATGTAATGTTAATTTATAATAAAATGATTATCAATAAATTGAGTTCAGTATATTCTTTTAATTTTGTCGGCTTATGAATGCAGAATATATCATCAGTCAACTGGAAAAAAACAGCTCTATTTATAAAGCTCTTTTTGAGATTCACGAGCACGATTTTATCAAATGGAAACCCGGTACAGAGAAATGGTGTATGTTAGAAGTCGTCTGCCACCTATGTGATGAGGAAAGAGAAGATTTTAGAATGCGGGTCGATCTGGCCTTACATCGGTCCACAGAAGAATTACAAGCCATTGATCCTCAAGGCTGGGTGCTTTCCCGAAATTACATAGAACAGGATTATTTCAATAAAACCAAGGAGTTTTTACACGAACGCGAAAAATCTGTTCATTGGTTAAAAGCACTCAATGAACCCATCTGGGATGCTTTTTTTACACACCCAAAACTAGGTAAAATCACAGCATATTACATTTTGAGCAATTGGCTGGCCCACGATTATCTACATTTTAAACAAATGATCAGGTTGAAATACGATTATCTCGAAAAAATATCCAAAGTCAATTTGCATTATGCAGGCGACTGGGTATGAGGCTAAAGCTGTGCTTTCAAAATTCTGACTATTTTCGCGCTTGATACATGAGTAAAAATTCATGCTATTTTAAAATTTACATTCCCCCAATCACTCACACCACACACACGCACACACGCACTCACACTCACCCACACTCACACTCACACTCACACCTAAGTTCGGGGTGTAGCGCAGCCTGGTAGCGCACACGTCTGGGGGGCGTGGGGTCGCAAGTTCAAATCTTGTCACCCCGACTATAAAAGGTTCTCAACTTTTGAGAACCTTTTTTTTTGCGCATTTTGGCAAGTTCAAATGCTGACGAAGCCTGTTTTCTGATCTTTTCATTTTTTGACATCTCGTTCAGGCTTGTCAGCATGCCGACAAACCGGACTGATGATCTATTTTCCCTCTATGGTCCTTTTCCGGTTTCGTCGGCATCTTGTCACCCCGACATGAAATTAGTGGGCAGTTAACAGTAGACAGTTGCTACTTTAACTGCCTTTTTTATTTCTTACTGGCTTCTTCCAAGTTCAAATGCTGACGAAGCCTGTTTGCTGGTCTTTTCATTTTTGACATCTCGTTCAGGCTTGTCAGCATGCCGACAAACCGGACCAATGATCTATTTTCCCTCTATAGGCCCTTTCCGGTTTCGTCGGCATCTTGTCACCCCGACATGAAATTAGTGGGCAGTTAACAGTAGACAGTTGCTACTTTAACTGCCTTTTTTATTTCTTACTTGCTTCTTCCAAGTTCAAATGCTGACGAAGCCTGTTTTCTGATCGTTTCTTTTTTTCATATTTCGTTCAGGCTTGTCAGCATGCCGACATGAATTTAAGTGGCAGTTAATAGCTTGGTGCTTTCTGACTCCATTCAATAAATTCTTTAATCCTGTAAATTCTGATTCAGACAAACAAGCAGTTGGTCGTCCCTCCCGACATAAAGAATTATCTCGTTTTAAATAATCAAGATCATGTCGGGAATGAAGAATATTATTAGGAATTAAAACATTATAGTCATGTCGGGAGACTAAAGTTTAAAAAAAAAAAAGGGCTTATCAAAGGATGGAGAAACAGACAATCGTTCGCAAATTAAGTTGTTTGGAATTCATCACCTTTAACCTTTTGCCTTACAACTTTATTCCGCAAATTCTTTAATCCTGTAAATTCTGCTTCAGACAAATAAGCAGTTGGTCATCCCTCCCGACATAAAGAATTATCTCGTTTTAAATAATCAAGATCATGTCGGGAATGAAGAATATTATTAGGAATTAAAACATTATAGTCATGTCGGGAGACTAAATTTTTAAAAAAAAAAGGGCTTATCAAAGGATGGAGAAACAGACAATCGTTCGTAAATTAAGTTGTTTGGAATTCATCACCTTTAACCTTTTGCCTTACAACTTTATTCCGCAAATTCTTTAATCCTGTAAATTCTGCTTCAGACAAATAAGCAGTTGGTCATCCCTCCCGACATAAAGAATTATCTCGTTTTAAATAATCAAGATCATGTCGGGAATGAAGAATATTATTAGGAATTAAAACATTATAGTCATGTCGGGAAACTAAAGTTTAAACAAAAGGGCTTATCAGCGGATAGAGAAACAGACCATTGTTCGTAAATTAAGTTGTTTGTCGGTGGAATTCATCACCTTTAACCTTTTGCCTTACAACTTTATTCTGTAAATTCTTAAATCCTGTAAATTCTGATTCAGACAAACATGAAGATGATGGGTTCTACTATTTAACTTTTGGTTTTAAACTGCATATCTCCATATATTTCATTAAATTTGTAAGCATTATGCGAATTCATAATGTTTAAATTCTGACGATGAAATTTTCAAATCTGCTTCGTTTCATAATGATTTACTTCATGAGTTCAATTGCTCTAAGTGCCCAAAAATGGGAATCACTGGCTCCCATTCCCGAAAGTTTCACATTTCCCGTGGTAGCTGTGGCAAATGGTAAAATTCACATTATGGGCGGTGGCGGTGTAGGCGGAGCTACCAACAAACATTACGCCTACGATCCTGCTACAAATAGTTGGGCGGCGAAAGCAAACGTTCCCTATATGGCCCAGCAACCAGCAGGTACTTCTGTAAATAATAAAATTCATTTTTTCGGTGGTGGATTTCCCAATTCCGGTAGTCCATTGAATTCGCATCATGTTTACGATCCTTTGTCGGATAGCTGGAATGCTGCTGCAAATCTCACTGCGCCCAGAGCTATACATTATGCAGCCAATTTGAATGAAGAATTGTACAGCCTGGCCGGACAAGGAATGACCACACTTTGTCAAACTTATAACGCGGGGACCAACAGCTGGACTACAAAAAATCCATTACCAGACGGACAGTTTTTTTATGGTGCTCATGTTACTTCCAGCAATCACATATACCGGTTTTGTGGTGGCGGCTACACCGCTCCGCACAACCGCGTCCATCGTTATGATGCACATAATGACAGCTGGACTGCCCTGACAAATTTTCCTGCCAGGATTCATGGCTTTCAAGGTGCTGCCATTGGTGATCAGATTTTTCTGGCCGGTGGGTATTATGATTTTCAGGAAAGAACCGAAGTTTATCAATTTGATACGAAAGCAGAAACCGTCGGACAATATCCCATCTCGCTCCCCATTGGTGTGAATTATCACAATATGGTTAGTCTTGACAGTTGCATTTATGTCATTGGTGGAAATAATGCTATTGATCCTAATGTGAAATTTCAGTTGTTGCGTTTATGTCCCTATAAAACAACTACCAAACAATCCGACGAATATTCGAAAATAGATTTTCATGCTTATATGGCTGGCAGCATTCTTCAACTTGAACTTCCGGATCTTATGCTAAATCAACAAACTGAAGTTGCAATTTTCAATATCAATGGAACGCCGGTTTTTAAAAATGAATTTATAGCAAAAGCTAAAAATGCAATTGAAATAAATCAATTAAGCCTTAGGAATGGCATGTATTTGATTCAAATAAAATCTAAAACCACATTGGGCTATTCCAAAATAATTCATTACTTACCCTAAATCATTTTCAAAATAAGCATCATGAAAAAGCGCAATTTACTATTCATATACTTTTTATTATTATTACAAACGAATGCACAGGTCGGACAAATTGCTCCCGATTTTAAAGTAACTGACACACACGGCGATCAACACCGACTTTATGATTATCTCGAGAAAGGCAAAACAGTGGTTCTCGATTTTTATTTTACCACTTGTATACCCTGTCAATATTACTCACCCCAGGTAAATTTAGTTTTTAAAAAATATGGGTGCAACAAAAAAGATGTCGTGTTTATCGCTATCGACTACAACGATTCGAATGAAGAAGTAAAAGCCTATGATGCCAAATACCAGATCGAATATCCATCTATCAGCGGAACTGAGGGTGGTGGCAATGGCGTCGTTGATGCCTACAATGTAATTGGGTTTCCCACTTTTTACGTCATTGATTCCAGTAAAAAGATTGTTATGGAAATCGACCCCCCTACCCTTCAGGTTTTTGATTTTAGATTTAACCAGCTTGGGCTATCGCCTAAAGACTGTGAGTTGAGTGCAACTACTTCTTCATCATTGACAACAGGCCAGAACTTACATTCAAATATCATTGCTGGACAAGTACTAACAATTGTTAGTTTTGAACCAATAACCCATAACCAATATTTATCTGTTTTTGATCACATAGGAAGACCCATTTATACAAATAAAATAATACCTGCCTATTCCAATCACTACGATATCATTTTGCCGGAATTAGGGAAGGGATATTATTATTGTACTTTAAATTCCACAAATGGAGTTCAAATAAAATCAGTCGCATTTATCAAAATCTAAGGCTCGGTTACAGGCTCATACTCGCCAGAATCCCACCCATAACAGCGAGAGATATCAACCAAAAGCCGGCTTTAATAGCTACATACTCCCATCCTTTGTGTTCAAACAAAGCATCTGAAATGATGATGGGTACAGTAATAAAAATTCCGCCAATGAGGAGTCCATGGAAAGCAACATGTTGAAAAGTATGATTGGACGCAGCAAGTTTATCCAAATAGTATTGCATCCATTTTCCGGATTCAGAATTCGGATCCGGTTCCATTGCCCCGTTAGTTTCGTAATAAAGGGCACCAGCAATAAATGCATCATGGGTTGCAATAATATTTAAACCAAATGCCAAAATAATGGAACAAACAAAAAAGCCGCCAAAAATTTTAAGCATATTTCCGGCATTCATAGTTTCTTTAGTCATGCCAATAGATTCCAACCAGGCGTTTCCAAAAACTTTGTCGTGATACCAAATAAATCCTAAAATCATAGGTGCTATGGCTGCTAGAATCAGCGCTAATAAATTGAGTTCCATGGTAAAATGTTTTGCTTAAAAAATAAATTTACCCAAGCAAGATATGAAAATAATTTGACTCATTTAATTGCCGCCGGCATTTCCGCCTCCACCCCCATCACCTTCGCCTTGTTTCAAATCGTCGTTTAATTTTCCTTTCCGCTTTTTCTTGGATCCACCGAATTCCATTTTTCCAAAACGATAATCAAGGCTAGCTCTAATCCCCCAGCCCTCAAATCGATTAGCAGCTTTGTAGGAAAAGCTCTCCGATTTAAATTCAGAATCAAGATTCATTTTAGGATGGAAAATATTGTCGACCCCAATAGAGACCCCGCCCATTTTTTCCAAAGGTCTTTGCGCAATCCAATCGAATAAACAAACCAACTGGATTGTTTTCCCTGGGTCGTCAATTTTGGTGAATTAACAAATCCAAAAAAAGTAATTCCCAGCGTTGGGGTAATATTTACATTTGCAAATCCATTTAAACTGTAACTGAATGCATCATTTCGCACATCTGTAAACTGACTGCTTTCTAATTTTTGGTAATACAAATTGATGGTACCGTTTAAGATGATAGTTCCCAATTTCATAATGCCACCATTAATACTCAAACCTGAAGAGGTACTGCTCGCCAGGTTATTATAAGTTGCATTGGTTCGGCCGAGGGTATCAATAAATCTATAATTGTCGATCAGATCGTTTGTGACTTTATGATACACAGAGACCGTTGCATTTTTGATGTCTTTGGCAAAACTGTAACTCATTTCAAAAGACTCCGTGATCTCGGGTTGCAATTCCGGATTTCCATAGGAAATATTGGTAGGGTCGTTGTAGTTAACATAAGGATTCAGATAAAACATACTTGGCCTCTGAATTCTCCTAGAATATGAAAACTTCAAACTCGATTTATCCTTAAAAGTGTAAGCCAATAAACCGGAAGGAACCCAGGATGCATAATCATTTTCAAAATTGTTGCCATCTGAAATCGTCAATCCATTAATGAAAGTATGTTCGTATCGCAATCCACTTCTTGCTTTTAAATTATCGGAAATTGGAAATGTAATTTGACCATATGCAGATGCGACATTTTGATCATAGTCAAATAAATTATTTCTGCTTTCATCCCGCAAATATGTTTGTGTTGCAAAATTCAAGGTATCATAATAGATATCGCTGAACACATTCCTAAAAATGGATTTTACACCTGCTTCGATATTTATTTTTTTAGAAAAAGGGTGCAAATAGTCGGCAGCTATCGTGTATTCCTTATTGGTACTTAAATTAGGACCTAATTCCCGATAGTTTAATACTCCCAAGGAATCCAACTGGTCTGTTTCATAATCGCTGTTTTTATTGGAATAAGAGTACTGGCCAGAAAATGTAAACTCCCGGTCTGAATCTTTATCAAAAGTTTTTCGGTAATCGAAATTTAAATCTGTTCCAAAAGTACTATTGACGACATCGCTATTGCGCTCAAACAAAAAAGGCAAATTGATCTTTTGTGATCCGGTATATGTGGTCAGGTCATTTTCATTTGCAAATCTGTTTAATGGAAACCTCGTTGAAAGTGTCAGGGAATTTTTGGGATTGATATCATAATCTGCTGAAAGCTGCGTATACAAACCGCCTCCATTATTGGATGAATTTCCGATCTGCAAATAAAATGGATCTGAGGCTACATTAAAATTCTCGCGATCCACTTTTGTATCTCCTTTACCACGCCAATAATATCCCCCTACGTTGGCATTGAAACCAATTTTACCCATGCGGATGTTGACATTAGATCCAAGACTACTGCTCTTACTTCCGGCACTTGCGTATATGGATCCGGACACTCCTTGAATCTTCTTGGATTTTGTAACAATATTGATAATACCGCCCGTACCTTCAGCATCGTATTTCGCGCCCGGATTGGTGATCACTTCTACTTTTTCAATGACATCTGCAGGAATCATTTTTAAGGCATCGGCAATGCTCGATGACATGATTGATGAGGGTTTGCCATTGATCAATACTTTCAAATTGCTACTTCCCCGCATCGAAACATTACCCTCCAAATCGACCGTGAGTAATGGCGTTCTTCGCAATACATCTGCCGCAGTTCCACCTCTGGAGGTCACATCTTTTTCGGCATTGTAAACCAATCGGTCAATTTTATTTTCGATGAGGTCTTTGCTTCCCACCACTGTGACTTCACTCAAAACTTCAGCCTTCGGAACTAAAAGTATATTTCCCAATTTATACTCGTAGACGTCCTTGTTGATTTTAAAAGGTCCAAGAATTTTTGTTTCATATCCCAGAAAAGTGACGATGACATTATATTTAGCATTTTTTAATTCCTTAATGCTAAACTTTCCTTTCTCATCTGCAAGGCTTCCATCCACATCTTTTTTTTCGAGCGCTTCCTGAATGACGATGTTTGCAAAACCAACTGGTTGCTGGCTTATAGAATCTAAAACTTGTCCCTGAAATTTGCCAACATAAGTAGCGGTTACATTTGTAGCAGCACCGCTTCCAAATTGTGCATTCAGATGAGTAATTATGAAAACTAAAAAAAACGCAATAAAAACTTTTGCTCGAAGAAATAATCTTAAGTTCATTTTAAGGAAATAATTGTTAAACAAAGATAGGATCCAAATGGATTTCCTATTTATTCCTTAGATCAGTCCACTTCAATGATCGATCATTTGATGGAATTAACGGATGATTCAAAATCCGGAATGGATGCTGATGCCTTACATTCCGGATTGATCACACTTGCCAAGCCTATTTTTTAGGAAATGGAGGCGGCGCTGGCTCTTTATAGGTATTGTCTTTCATCAATCCCATAATAACTTCAATCGCTTTGTCTAATTGTTTGTCTGCGCCCAAATAAGATTCATAAGGATCATTCTCTACGACAATATCAGGATCTACTCCGTGACCTTCCATGATCCATTTTGTTCCTTCCAAATTATAACGCGAAAATTCCGGGCGATTTAAATAGCCACCATCTACAATCGGTAAACTACCACGAATACCTACGACACCACCCCAGGATCTTTTGCCAATGACGGGACCCATTTTATGCTTCTGAAAGCGATATGCAAAAATGTCGCCATCACTTGCAGAGTATTCATCGATTAAGGCTACTTTAGGGCCAATGATTTGTTCGACAGGTTCAAAGGATGGAGTTCCATTGCGGGATACGACAACCTGCACCGGTTCTCTTCTCAATCGCTCAATGATATGTGGAGAAACATTCCCACCTCCATTTCCGCGGTCATCAATGATGATGGCTTCTTTGATAAGCTGTGGGTAAAAGTATTTTACAAATTCATTCAGACCATCGGGTCCCATGTTGGGAATGTGTAAATATCCGACCCTGCCATTTGTGGCTTTCTGGACTCTTTCAATATTCGATTGCACCCAATTGTAGTAATAGAGATTACTTTCATCGGCGATAGGAATGATGGTAATTTCCCGCGAACCTTCCATTTTGGCTGTAGTATTGACGGTCAGGCGAACCTGTTTTTCTGCAGTGCCCACGAGGAGCTCAAAGAAATCATTTACATCTTTTGTAGAAACACCATTTACTGCCAAAATAAAATCTCCGGCTTTTACATTTAAACCTATTTCAGCTAAAGGAGATCTCACCGTTTTACTCCAGTTTTCGCCTTTTAGGATTTTATCTATTTTAATATAGCCGGAAGCATCCCGACTCACATGTGCGCCTAATAAACCCATAGGTATGCGATCTGCTTTAGGATAATCGCCACCACCAACATAGGAGTGCCCTAAATTCAATTCACCAATGAGCTCACCAATGACATATGTGAGATCTGCACGATGATTCACATAAGGCAATAATTCTGCATACGTTTTCTTTAAACCTTTCCAATCAACTCCATGCAGATTTGGGTCATATACATAATCGCGCATCTGTCTCCAGCATTCGTTAAAAATCTGGTTCCATTCTGCTTTGCGATCAATGTTGACTTTTAAATCATTTAAGTCTAAAGCATTTTCCAAATTCAATTTACCTGATGGAGCATCTACGATATATTGATTGCCTTTGGAAGATACCATCACTTTCTTTTTATCGGGAGTAAATGAATAACCATTTACATCAGCACTCAATTCTGTTTCTTTTTGCGTTTTCAGGTCATACACAAACCATTTCATGCGATCGCTGACAGTAGATCTGAAATAATACAGTTTTTCGCCCGATGATTCCAATCCAAAATAATTTCCTGCCACTGAAGTCACTTCAATCGTTCTGTTGAAAATTCCGTCAAAATCAATGCTGGATTTTTTGATCGTGCTGTCTGCAGCATCTGCTTTCATTCCTTCTTTATCTCCTTTTTTGTCTTTTTTGTCTTTATCTTCTTTCACAGATACTTCATCAGATTTCGGTTCAAAAGGATGCGGAGTTTCCTTACTTAAAGTGACCATATAAATTTTAGTCAAATCAAAATAAGCATGGTTCCATTCCAAATTATTGTACCGCGGACTAAAACTTCTCTCAGATGTAAAAAACAGATATTTTCCATCTGAACTAAAAACAGGAGAATTTGACTGGAACCAATATTCTGTCACTGCATTTGTTTTCTTTGATTCAAAATCATAGATCAAAATGGAAGAGTTATTCTTTTTTTCCGGATTTGTAAAACATACATAGCGACTGTCTGGAGACCAATTGTATTGGGATATTTCAAAAATGGCTGATGTATGAAGGAGCATTATTACTTTACTATCAACATCAACTGCATATAAACCCTGTTTGCGATCTGAGTATAAAATTTTCTTTGAATCTGGCGACCATTGCAAACCGTATTTATAATTATCCCCGTTTTTAGTGAGTTGTATGGCCGCAGATTTTCCATCCGGTGCCATCAGATATACTTCATCTTCACCGGTAACATCGCTGATGTAAGCAATATGTTTTCCATTTGGAGACCAACTTGCATTTCGGTCATGACTTCCGGAAGATTGCGTTAGATTGCGAATCACTCCATTTTTTAGAGGCACTGTAAAAACATCGCCTCTGGCTACATAAACTGCGCGATTTCCATCAGGACCGATATCCCATGAAGAAATATTTTGTTTTACTGAAGTCAATTTATTTCTACCGGTAGCAAAATCATCCGCAATTTGAATGCTTATTTTTTCAGCTTTATCGGTCGTGGTATTTAATTTATAAATGTAGCCGCCGTTTTCAAAAACGATCCATTGTCCGTTATGAGAAGGAAATTTACAGTCATAATCTTTAAATTGAGTTACCTTTTTAGTCTGTTTGGTCTTCGTATCATAACTGAATAAATTCATCCGGCTCTCTCTTGCAGATAAATAATAGATTTTATCGCCAACCCACATAGGAATGATATCCTGATGAATGTTGTCTGTAATTTTTTCACTTTTCTTGGTCGCAAAATCAAAAATCCGGATATCATCTGCCATACCACCTGTATATCTTTTCCAGGTGCGGAATTCCCTAAATACGTGATTGTAAGCTAACTTATTTTTATCTGGTGAATACGAACAAAAACCTCCGTGATTGAAGGGCAGTTGTTCAGATAATCCACCTTTAATATTGCACAAATACAATTGACCTCTAAAATCATTGTGTTCGCGCCAGCGACTTCTGTAAATGATTTGCTCATTATTCTTCCAACCGATGCAAAGATTATTGGGACCCATGCGGTCCGAAAGATCATCGCGATTAAGAGTTGCAGAATAAGTTAATCTTTTAGGCTCTCCACCTTGCGCTGGAATTAAATAAATTTCGGTATTGCCATCGTACTGACCAGAAAATGCAATGTTCTTACCGTCGGGAGAAAAACGTGCAAACATTTCATAACCTATATGACTGGTCAATTTTCGGGCTGTGCCCCCGTTGGCTGATACGGAATATAAATCACCGGCATAACTAAAGGCGATCTGGTCATTGGAAATGGTCGGAAACCGAAGTAATCGGGATTCCTGACCCGATAAGCCATTCATAAGTACAAATAAAAATAAAATGGATAGGTAACGCATGGATACTATTTTAAGATTAAAAAATTTCAACAAATGTACGAAGGATTTCGTAATTTCAAAATCACCACAAAGAAACTAAGGAAATGGTAAAATAAAGAATTGACTCAGGCTTTTTATATTAAAATATTATTTAATATATATTCAATTGTATTAATGATATATATATATATAATTAATTTATAATTTTTTACTTAAGAAAGAACCCCAAGCTGAGTACCTACTTTTATAAATGCGTTTACACATTTTTCGAGATGCTCCATCTCATGAACTGCAGATATTTGAACCCTGATCCGGGCCTTCCCTTGCGGCACTACCGGATAAAAGAAACCAATCACATAAATCCCTTCTTTTAACAAAGCCGCTGCAAAATCTTGAGCCAGGGTGGCCTCATACAGCATCACCGGTACAATGGGATGTTCGCCGGGCACAATATTAAAACCGGCAGCGGTCATCGCATTTCGAAAATATTTGGTATTGGCTTCCAGTTTATCCCGCAATTGGGTTGAAGCACTTAGCAATTCGAGCACTTTTATAGATGCTCCAACAATCGAAGGTGCAAGTGTATTTGAAAACAAATAAGGTCTGGATCGTTGCCTCAGCATATCCACAATTTCTTTCCGGGCTGCAGTAAATCCTCCAGATGCTCCACCTAATGCTTTTCCATAGGTCCCGGTAATGATATCAATGCGACCTAAGACGTTGCGATATTCATGGGTTCCACGGCCGGTCTTTCCCATAAAACCACTGGCGTGGCATTCATCGATCATGACCATGGCCTGATAGTGATCTGCGAGATCACAAATTTTATCTAGTTGTGCGATGGTCCCATCCATTGAAAAAACCCCATCTGTAACGATGAGTTTTCTCCTTGCTGTAGATGCTTCTTTTAATTTTTGTTCGAGGTCATCCATATTGTTGTTCAGATATCTGTAGCGTTGTGCTTTGCATAAACGGATTCCGTCAATTATGGAAGCGTGGTTCAATTCATCAGATATGATGGCATCTTGTTCATTCAATAAAGGTTCAAATACGCCACCATTCGCATCAAATGCAGCTGCATACAAGATGCAATCTTCCGTTCCCAAAAAATCTGCTGTTTGCCTTTCGAGCATTTTGTGCTGATCCTGCGTTCCGCAAATAAATCGTACGGAAGACATGCCGTAGCCATAGTGATCGATAGCTGTTTTAGCTGCTGCTATAACTTGTGGATGTGATGATAATCCCAGATAATTATTGGCACAAAAGTTCAGCACTTTGCCGCCTTCAAGTGTATCGATCAAAGCACCTTTGGGGTGAAGTGATGGTTCTTTCCTTTTTATACAATCCTGCGTCCTGAATCCCTTTTAATTCTGCAGCCAGTTGTTCTTTTACTTGTCCGTACATATCGAAGATTTATGGATGATCAATTGGAAGGTTGTTGTGCTTTCAACATTTGTATCATTTCCGAGGTCATTTTTTCAAGATCGTAATGGGGATTCCAGTTCCAATCTTTTCTCGCTTCGCTATCGTCTATACTTTCATTCCATGACTTGGCAATGGCTTGTCTGAAATCAGGTATATAATTTATGCTAAAGCCGGAGATATGCTTTTGAATTTCTACAGCCAATTCTGCAGGGGTAAAACTCATGCCTGCAAGATTGTAACTGGTACGCACCCGGATGTTTTCTTTTGGTGCATCCATAAGTTCAAGGGTAGCCCTTATACTGTCATCCATATAGATCATTGGCAATCGCGTATCAGCCTCCAAAAAACATGTATAGGTTCCATTTTTGATAGCTTCATGAAAAATTTCAACGGCATAATCCGTAGTGCCACCACCCGGAGGCGATTGCCAGCCTACTACTCCCGGATACCTAAGCGACCTAACATCCAAACTATAGCGTTGGTGAAAATAATTGCACCACAACTCGCCACTGTGCTTACTGATACCGTACACGGTGGTTGGAACAAAAATAGTTTGTTGCGGCGTCATGTGTTTCGGTGTGGTCGGACCATAAATGGCAATCGTGCTTGGATAAAATACTTTCTCCAATTTCATTTCGACCGCTGTATTCAGGACATTCAACAGCCCCTGCATATTGATGTTCCAGGTATTTATCGGATCCTGCTCGCCTCTTGCGGAAAGAATAGCCGCCAAGTGATAGATCTGGGTGACATTATACTTTAGAACAGCCTGCCGAATGCTTTCCTGATCCAAAACATTGATGAGTTCATAAGGTCCGCTGGGATGTGATGGCGCTTTTAAATCAGAGCTGATGACAGCTTCACGACCCCATTTCTGCCGAAGTGCTTCAACCAGGACAGTGCCGATCTGACCGTTTGCTCCCAGTACTAAAACTCTAGTTTGGCCCATTTCTCCGAATTTGATGGCGAAAGATAGGGGATTTTAACAGATGTAAAAAATCATCTCAAATACGCTGATTTTAAAGATCATTTTAAACTAATTCCATCTTCATGAGAACTAAGCTCCAAAACAATACGGGAATATTATCCGTTAAACATCAAATGATATTGTGTTGCGAAATATTTACTTACCTATAATCCTTTTATTTCAGGTCCATTGCCTCATTTCACAAAATGTACTAAATTATTTTAACGCAATAGCCGTCGATAAAAACATTTTACTGGAATGGCAAATGACTCAGGGCCAAACATGTGATGGAATCAGAATACTGCATTCGACGGATTCTATATCGTTTATTGAAATTGGATTTATTGGTGGTATTTGCGGCAGTAAAATCGAGACCGTTACTTATCAATTCACACATAAAGGTCCTCAATTGAACAGTAAACATTATTATCAGCTTGAATTTGGAAATGTGGGACCCAGTGAAACAGTCTCCGTTTTACTACTCGATTTTTCAAATGGCTATATCATTAGTCCGCATCCGGCACAAAACAATTCCCTACTCTACTTTAAACCAACAAATCCGAAATATCAACTTTCGATCTACCAAAACAATGGTCAAATTTTATTGAAATCAGAAACAGATCAAAATTATTTTGAATTGAGTCCGCATCAAATTCCGAATGGAGTTCACATTTTTGAAATCATTGATGCTCGTGGAATCCGGATCACTTCCGGCAAAATAATTATTTTAAATGAGTGATATGGTTTTCATTATTTAAAATAATTATTTTTACTGAATTATCAATCCAAAATTTGAAGTTTATATATTTTGAGATTTTTAAATAAATTTTAAATGCATTTATAAATGCATATTTACATCCCTTTTTATATAATATGTAGTATTCACACATGCAGTTTCGATAAAATTTGCAAGTTCTCTGTTAACTCCCAAATAATGGTTGAAAACCTTTTCTTTTAATGAACTCCTTGATCCCGAACGAATGCCCATAAAATAAGCATAACAGGCAGTTCAATGCCGGTCCCAAAAAAATTGAATACCTTTGTGACCAATTGATGCATTATGAAACAAGGGGTATACGTTGATTCGGAAATCAACAAATTATTAAAAGTGATCATCCACAGTCCGGATGAGGGGATCGACCGCATCAGTCCGAAGCGCGCTACCGAATTGCTTTTCGACGATATTGTACACCTGCCCACCATGCGCAGGGAACATCATATCTTTCGATCCGTATTGGTGAAATTTCTGGGCGAAAAAAACGTGTTAGAAACCCAACAACTCATCAAGGAATCATTAGATGCCGATGAAAAGATCAAAACCGAGGTCATGGATATGATCCGCGATTTTGAAGAATTGCCAAAAGCCTACTTTTCAGAATTGTGCAAAATGGATCACCATACTTTATCAGAAGTATTGATTTCCGGCTATTACAAAAAAGAAGATCAGATCTATTTTGATCCGATCCCCAATTTTATTTTTACGCGGGATATCGCCTTGACCATCAAAGATCATATTGTCATTACCAAAGCATCCAAATCCGTTAGACATCGCGAAAATCTGCTGACGCGGTTTATTTTGCATGCACATCCGGATTTCAGTTATCTCGCGAATGAAAACAAACTGATCAATTTGAATGTGATCGATGATTATCCACCCTCTAAAAAAGGAGAACCCATTAGCATCGAAGGCGGTGACCTCATGTTACTCAACGAAGAATATTTACTCATCGGCAGTAGCGAACGCACCACTGACCACGCACTTCAAACTCTAAAACGCGTATTATTTGAAAAAGACCTGATCAAAAATGTGGTTGAAGTGGATGTTCCCAAGGAACGTTCCTTTATGCATATTGATACGCTGTTCACGCAATTCGATCACCATCGTTTTATCGGATTCAAACCCATTGTAAAAGATGGACTGGGTTCGTATGTAACGGTTTACAGAAAATCAGGCAGCGTTGTAGAGTATCCTTCTGTCATCGACTTTATGCATGATGAGATCAGTCCGAACATCGAGTTCATTTGGAGCGGGAATGGAGAATCGCCTTATCAGGAAAGGGAACAGTGGACCGACGGCTGCAACTTACTCACTTTAAGGCCGGGTGTTGCACTTACCTATGACCGAAATCCGGTAACGGAAACCGCATTTCGCAATGCAGGTTATAAGATCATACATGCCACCGAATTATTAAAAACTGATTTCGATCCAGATCAAATTCATAAAACAATCATCACCTTGCCTTCCAGCGAACTCTCCAGAGCCCGTGGGGGCCCACATTGTATGTCCTGTCCGGTGTTACGAGCCATAAACTAACGAACGTTAATACATTTTTATGGTAAACTTACCTAAAGTCAAATGATATTCAGGCATCAAATTCAGGTAAGGGTCAGGTATAGCGAAACAGATCAGATGGGATATGTATATTATGGAAACTATACCCAATACTTTGAACTGGGTCGTGTAGAAGCCATGCGCGCCATGGGAATAAGGTATGCGGATCTGGAAAACGAACATAAAATCTGGATGCCAGTCGTATCTATGCATGTCAGATATCTCAGGCCTGCCCGTTATGATGAATTATTGAACATCCATACTTGTGTAAAAGAACCTAACAATGATCTCATAAGATTTGACACGGAAATTTACAATGAAGAAGGAAAATTATTGAATGCCGCACATGTCATCCTTTGTTTTTGGGATGCGCAAGCCGGTAAAAAAATTTCCGTACCCGATTTTGTGCTATACAAATTGAAAGCCCATTTTGAAAACCCAACGAAATAAATTTAGCATTCAGCTTTTGAATTTGCCTTGGGTCCAAACTTTAAAACACTGGATGCAGGAACATTCCTTTCCGGGTTTTCGAGGAGTTCCCATTTACAAAGTGTTGCATTTTTTATATCAGGAATCGCAAAGAAACGATCTGAATATGCGTGCAAGTGCCATGACCTATCATTTTTTTCTGGCCCTCTTCCCTTCACTTATTTTCTTATTTACCTTGACGGCTTATTTGCCCAAAAATCTTGATTTTTATTCCGCACTAGAACATGCTTTACAATCCATACTCCCGCCGGGAGCGAAAGATTATGTGATCCACGACATTATTGAAAACATAAGACCCAAAGCTAAAAGTAGTTTTTTATCTATTGGATTTGTGCTAGCCGTTTATTTTGGTTCTGAAGGAATTCTGGCGATGATGCGGGGATTTGATAAAACTTACAAACTGAGTTTCAGAAAGCGTAACTGGATCGAAAAACAATTTACAGCCATCGGGCTCACCTTTGCATTGGGCATTCTCTTGATTGTATCGGTCGTGTCGATTATTGTAGGAGAGAAAGTGCTTATAGGCGTTTTGAATTATATAGAATTATCCGGGTTTACTAAAATAGCCATCAGCAGTTTAAAATTTTTAGTAACCATTTTATTATTTTATTCAGTGATCTCCCTTGTTTATCGTTATGGTCCCTCAATTGAAAAACCCATCAAAGGAATTTCTCCGGGAGCTTTGTTTGCAACGCTATCGGTGATTGTAACATCCATTCTCTTTGGTATGTTTATCAATGCCTTTGGCACTTATCATAAAGTTTACGGAGCCATTAGTGCCCTCATCATTACCCTGGTCTGGCTTCGGTTAAACACTTTATTACTGATCCTCGGTTTCGAATTGAATGCTGCTATTGTGGTCAACAGGGATTTGATGTTGGAAAGTCAAATGAATAAGAGGTTGTTGAAGGAGGAAGATGATTGAATAAAATATTTCTTAAGGATAAATCATTATGGAATCCGATTTTTTGTTTTATTCGATTCAGCATACAGACAATTTTCATAATGTCAGAATCAGAATTTCTCAATTTTGCTTCTTCTTCATTCTGTGAATTCTTTCATTCAGCAAATTCTGCTTCAGACAAGATTTACTTTCAGAATCAGAATTTGCAGAATTTTAGAATTTTCAAAATAAGACTTTTCTAGATCCCGTATTTCATTCTGTGAATTCTTTCATTCTGTAAATTCTGCTTCAGACAAGATTCTTTTGTCCTAGCGAATAATTATTATATTGAAGTTTAATATTCAGGGTAAACCCTGATCTATCTAAGGGTAAACCCTGAATTTTAAAATTCAGGGTTTACCCCCTTGTTTGCTTGCGGTTTCTATACCAACTTTGTTTCTACACATTTAGGAATTCATTCATTTGTAAAATATTTGCCGATGGTAAGAACACGCTTTTACTGATTGACATTCTGCAAATAAATCAAATTAAAAAACAATTTTATTTGAATGCAGAGCCCAAAATTCAACCCATTGTTGAATTTATTATCCATGAGAGTTTTTATTAAGAAATTCCATGAAACACCATGAATAGAGTCACTACAAAAGGAATGGAGAATAATTTGTTCCGAACACTCCATAAATCAAAGTAGGACATTACTTTTAAATTAAACACAATGAATTTTTTTATTAAAATGGTGAGCATTACATTCTTTTTACTCGCAACTTCATACTTAACAAAAGGACAAGATCATGAAATTCCAGGTGTGCTCATTTCAAATGCATACACTGATAATTCTTCTCCCATGGTAGGTTGCGATGAGTTTAATGTTTGTGTATTTTTAATCAATATCACTTATCCATATCTTACATTTGATGACGCCATCATTCAAATGCATCTCGACCTGGATAAATATGAAATAGTTGATGCCGGGCCATTTACTAACACTAACCAAAACAACAATAATGGGGAAACTATTTTGAAACCATCCAAGAAATTATGTCCATAAATGATCCAAATTGGCAAGGCCCCAGCGATGGCACATATAGGTTTTGCATCAAAGTCAGAGCCAAATCATCAACCTTTCCTGGACAGGGATGATTCATGCAAGCTCTGTTTTGGAAAATACCATTTCATTAACCGGTAGTTCCGGAATTGGGATTGCTTTACATGAAGTGTTAGGTCAATTGACAACGGTAAATGACAATACAATCAATATTGGGCCAGGGCTGGTTGGCATTAGTCGGATCAATTGTCGTTATGATGCCATTGCATACAATTCCATATTTTCAAATCAAGCTACCTCTTTGGAAAATATAGGCATCAAATTGGAGGGGGGATCCGATAGTTGGGTGCTATGCAATCAACTCATTTCTGCTCAACAATGCGCCAATAAAGGAATTTCCGTTTATCAAACACCCAATAATATGACCGCTGGTAATTTTGCTAATGGTTGGTTCTTTGATCTGCATTATGTAGGCCCCAGTACGGGTACTTTTTTAAGTTCAAATGAGTTAGAAGATGCCAATCACGGTCTTTGTCTGGGAATTCCCGGTGTACCTATAGGCGGGGCCTTGATTGGGGTTCAGGAACACCTTGGCAATAAATGGCTTGGCAGCTATAATGGAAAGGCTGCGAAACATTATGGAACATCTGCAGATAGAGCTGAATCTTTGTTCATCATAAACTCTCAGGACCAACAACATCCAGAATATACTCCTTCTAATTTTATAGAATTGGTCAATGATGGTTGGTTTGCCGATGATTACAAAGAAGCAATCCAGGTAATTTGCCCCAATGGGCCGGGCAGCGGGAATTTTCCGAAGACTTTTCCTAAAGAAGAGGATTATCTGATCGCCAATAATGGTTTTGACTATGGCGAAGCAGCCGGTAGCAGAATTTGGAGCGCACGCAGGCAACTTTATCGTGAAATCAGTCGTCAGGATGATTTTGATAGTTTGTAATACTCCCCATTTATTGGACCAAAAGTTGAGTTCGTTAAGTTAATAAAATTCATATTAAGCTGCATGATTTTTAATGGAATCATCGTATCGTTTATTGGGAGTTTGTCCGGTAGTTTGCGCATTTTCCGGTGGTAATATGATATGGTTTTGAACTCCTTCAAAAAGTTCAAAACCATTATCGCATGGATTGAGATAAATATAATCGTACTTTAAAGTTTTCCAGAATCTTTCAATCCAGGTATTATCTGTAGCTCTTCCTTTGCCATCCATTGAGATCAATATCTTTTCAGATTCCAAATAATGAGTCCACATCGCACTTGTAAATTGGAGAACCTTGATCCGAGTTTATAATATTGGGTTTACCATTGACAGCAATGGCTTCTTTTAAAGCAGCAACACACCATTGTTTACTCATACTATTACTTATACTCCAGCCCATGATTTTGCGACTATAAACATCAATGAAGGCAATCATGTACATAAATCCTTTAGCCATCGGGATGTACGTAATATCGGTACACCAAACCTGATTGGCATGTGTGATTTCCAGATTTCTGAGTAAATACGGTTTAATAAATTGCTTTAGGCCCTGTTTTGTTAGGTTTTTGCGACGATATATTGTTTGCCATCCCATAACCTTAAACAACCTCCTTATTCGTTTAGGACCTACCGGATATCCTTTTTCCTTTAAAAGATTCACCATTGATTTAACCCCTTCTGTCGGGTGCTGTAACAAATGCTTATCCATGATATTCATCATTTTAACATTTTCAGGCTTTTCCTGAACAGGCTGGTAATAAAGTGTGCTCCTTGGTACGTTCAATAGATCACACTGTTTGCGGAATACTCAGCTTTTGTGGTTTCGTATGCACCATCTCTATTCGTTGTTTCATATCCCCAGTTTCTTGCAACTTTTTTTTAAAAAATCATTCTCTACTTTCAATTGGCCGATTTGTGCATACAATTTCTCCATTTCAGCTGAATCAGTATCATCCTGAGCTGGTTTTGAGTTCTCGAAAATAGATCCCATGTTCTCTAAAAATTCAGTTTTCCACTTGGAAATCATAACGGATTAACATCAAACTGAAGACTAAGATCAGCCATAGTCTTTTTGTTTTTAATGGCTTCTAAAGCCACACTGGCCTTAAAGGCCCCGGTAAATTTGCGTCTTGTTTTTTTCATAGGTCTAGTAAATTTAAGTGTTTTTTTTAACTAAACCTCTGGTCTCAATTTAGGGGAGTATTACAGTTTGCCATTACTCTTTCAAAATTATTATGTATCTCAGTCTGAAACAAGCGTTGGTCAATTTGAGCAAGTGGAGGCCGGCATTGAACAAGCGTTCTCCAGTGTTACACCACTCAATGAAAGCATCACAACATGGACTTTCCTCGCAGATAGTATAAACCAAATGATAGCTTCCCTGTTAGAAGTTTATTTATTGGAAACAGATTCTTCTGATAAACTCAACATTTTATTGCAAATAAATGATTACAAATCGGAATTGGATTCGTTATTGGAGGTAGTGGAAGTCACTTATACCACTATGATTGATAGTTTAGGCATACAATTGGCGTTAGTTGATGATCTGAATGGTGCTATCGTGTCCGATTCTTTGTTCGAGAGAATTCAGCAAGATGTGAACCACATGGCGCTCGCAAAAATGATGACCAGTAATTTTACTTTGAATGCATCGGAAATGGAATTACTTGACAGTTTGGCTGCAGTCTGTTCGCTATTTGGCGGCGAAGGAATTTACAGAGCACGATCGCTCGCTTTGATTTTTGGTTTGGAAAATCATCGCGATGACAGTCTCTGTGTACCATCAATGCTACCTAGAGTCAGAGAACAAAACAGCAATACACAAATCCAGTCTTCTGCCTTATCGGTTTATCCGAATCCAGCTAGTCATATCTTGCATATTTTTGTAGAAGATCCTGATTACAAGGTTGCAGAAATCAGAATTTTGGATATTTTGGGAAATGTTATTAATAAATTTGCTAATACTTCTGTTGATAGGTCAATGGATTTAGAAATAAATCAAATCTATAAAGGGATCTACAGGCTTGAAGTAAAATTTACAAATGGCATGGTAAACAGTAAAATATTTTTAAAATTTTAAACAACATCATTGGGTGTCTGAGATTTCAGACACCCTTTTGTCATCTTATGAAGGTAATTGTTTATTTATTTTGTTTGATTACATCAATTCAATTGATCGCACAAGGAAAGAGGGATTACATTTGGTTGTTAGGTGGCAATAGAACTCCAACTTTGGATACTTCCTTCCAGGGATTTCAAATAGATTTTAATTCAAAACCAAAAAATTATACATAAAAGACAGACCTGACCCCATTATTAGACAAAACAGTGCCAGCATCTGTGATACCGCCGGAAATTTACTGATGTATACCGCGGGTTGTTGGGTTTCTGATCGCAATTTTCAACGTATGCCCAATGGAACAATTAATCAAGGTGAAGGTCATGATTTGTCTTGCTCTAATGGAGACTATAGAATTTCTTTTGGTACTTTAATATTAAACCAAACTAATCAAAAGAATTACATTGTACTTCATAAATTTAAAGAATTTGTCCAGGACTCATTATCTATTATCGCAGTTACAAAACTTCTTTATTCCATTGCGGACACGAGCCTCAACAATGGCTTTGGTGACTTAACTCAAAAAAATCAGCTAGCCATTGATCGCTATCTTTCTGCTTCCGACCTGACGGCAGTCAGACATGCCAATGGCAGAGATTGGTGGGTAGTCTGTCCCGGCAGAGCCAACAACTCCTACTTTACCGTTTTGTTTACCGAAAATGGCCCTTTGCCCTATCGCGAACAAAAAAATCGGAACCGATTTCTACTTTCTCGATGACGGTGGTTCGCAATCTTGTTTTTCTCCCGATGGTAATTTATATGCTAGGATGACACCCAGCAGAGGACTGTTTATCATGGACTTTGACCGCAATACAGGTGTATTCAGCAATTTTCGTCAATTGCTTACCGGCAGTGAAACGACAGATCATACAGTGGGCGTTGCCTTTTCGCCTGATTCCCGCTTTGTATACCTCGTTTATCGATGGGACCTTTATCAGGCAGATACGAGATCTCCTGATATATCTTCCTCATTGGTCCATATTGACCATTGGGATGGCTATGTAGAAGATGGCATTTGGGCGGCTGGATTCGATGCAGCTATGTCCGGCCCGATTGTAAGATCTACATTCGCACCGGTACAAGCAATCGCGTCATGCATGTCATCCATCAACCTAATCAAAAAGGAAAAAACTGTCAGTTTGAACAACACGGACTGTTTCTGCCGGCTCGCAATCATGCAAGCATTCCTAATTTTGTTAATTATCGTCTTGGGCACGAAGCCTTTTGCGATTCGACACTGGTCGTAAACAATTGGCATTCATTTCAGGAAAATTATTCTGATTTGTTGTTATACCCAAATCCTGCAGGCTTGAGCTGTACAATGGAAGATCAAAATCAGGATAATTGTATTCAAAACATTCAAGTGTTCGATTTACAAGGAAAAAAATAGATGAATTCATTCCAATTTCCCAAACCTACAAACATAAGTTTTCTACTCAGCAATTCAAGTCAGGGGTATATGTACTTAAAGTAAAATTATCAAATCAAAAGTATCATTTCGCAAAGTTAATGATCCATTGAGATAAGAAATAATTAAATGAACAGGTAGTAGACAATACAAAATGTAATATCCATAATATTCAACTAACATTTGTTAGTTAATTGGATAAAAGTTATAGGTTTAATCCTGGCATTTTATTCCATTTCTCTTATACTTTTTCTCATTCTGTGAATCCCTTCATTCTGTAGATTCTGCTTCAGACAAGAGTTTTTTGTCAGAATCAGAATTTTAGAATTTTCAAAATAAGACTTTTCTAAATCCCGTATTCCATTCTGTGAATTCTTTCATTCTGTAAATTCTGCTTCAGACAAGATTTACTTTCAGAATCAGAATTTTAGAATTATCAAAATAGGACTTTTCTAAATCCCATTCCTTTTAATTCCAGGATTAAAATTTGGAGGCTTTAGGAGCCGGAATTTAGGGATTTTTAATTTAAAGCGTTTTTTAATGTTTTCTTTTTTTTTGGTAAGGGGTTTTGTTGGGAGTTTTAAGAGGTTGAAGTTTGGAATTTTAAATAAAATTTTAGTTTTCTATCTCGTGGGGTTTGTTTTTAGGTCTGTGCGACAATAGTTTACAAAATTTAATTTAAAATTTTTAACGTATTCCATTCTGTGAATTCTTTCATTCAGTAAATTCTGCTTCAGACAAGATTTTTTGTCCTAGCGAATAATTATTATATTGAAGTTTAATATTCAGGTAACCCTGATCTATCTAAGGGAAACCCTGAATTTTAAAATTCAGGGTTTACCCCTTGTTTGCTTGCGGTTTCTATACCAACTTTGTTTCTACACATTTAGGAATTCATTCATTTGTAAAATATTTGCCTATGGTAAGAACACGCTTTTACTGATTGACATTCTGCAAATAAATCAAATTAAAAACAATTTTATTTGAATGCAGAGCCTAAAATTCAACCCATTGTTGAATTTATTATCCATGAGAGTTTTTATTAAGAAATTCCATGAAACACCATGAATAGAGTCACTACAAAAGGAATGGAGAAAAATTTGTTCCGAACACTCCATAAATCAAAGTAGGACATTACTTTTAAATTAAACACAATGAATTTTTTTATTAAAATGGTGAGCATTACATTCTTTTTACTCGCAACTTCATACTTAACAAAAGGACAAGATCATGAAATTCCAGGTGTGCTCATTTCAAATGCATACACTGATAATTCTTCTCCCATGGTAGGTTGCGATGAGTTTAATGTTTGTGTATTTTTAATCAATATCACTTATCCATATCTTACATTTGATGACGCCATCATTCAAATGCATCTCGACCTGGATAAATATGAAATAGTTGATGCCGGGCCATTTACTAACACTAACCAAAACAACAGTAATGGGGAAACTATTTTTGAAACCATCCAAGAAATTATGTCCATAAATGATCCAAATTGGCAAGGCCCCAGCGATGGCACATATAGGTTTTGCAACAAAGTCAGAGCCAAATCATCAACCTTGCCTAAATCCGGTGTTTATGTGGATATAGATCTAGATGGTTCGCTAAAACTTGAGTATGACTCAGGATTTCTCAATATATTCAATATTATTAATGAAATCGGTACAGATATTAATAGCGTATGTACACTTTCTGTAATAGCTATTAAACAGAACAGTACGTTAGCCGATGGATTACTATTGACTCCTTTATTGGCGTGTGGCGGAACATCCGGCCCATATGAGCCTCAAACATTTGTTTTGCATGGAACTTTAATTGTTGACATCGATTATTGTTTTAGCGGGAGAATTTATATGGATGATGGGGCATCCATTTTAATCAAGCCTTCTGTTGTTTGCAATATTGGTTGGGACCAAACACCGAATATAACCACCCTCATTGATGCCTGCGGTAAAATGTGGAAAGAGATCGTGGTTTCTTCGGAATCCGATTTATTCATTCGAAAAGCAGAAATTAAAAACGGATTGTATGGAACCCGATTAGATGGCGGAAGAGTTTTTACCACTTCAGAAACTAAATATCTGAACAACTATATCGGAATCCATGGTAGAGGTATTGCCGTCGTCAACTCAAGCGAATTTAAATTTGAAGGAAATTTCCGTGCAGATTGCTCTAACTGCAGTGGTCTGCGACAATATGACAGATCCTTTGCCGGAATCAATTTGGAAAGTTCGGGACTCCAAGGGAATGATGTTCATTTCGAAAATTTGTTGAACGGAGTAAGGACATATCATTCCGGTTTTCAATTGATGGATTGTAATTTTCAGGAAATTAAAGATTATGGAACCAATAATTACAACACATTTTCAACAGAAATCTTCATTGGAAAAGGAGTTCATTCTGCCGGCCGACCCAGTTTGGCTAAAATATTAAATTCAAATTTCGATAACTGCAATTGGGGTATTTATACCAAAGGAGTGAATTGCCATGCAGAAGACAATATCATGACGGATGTACTTACTGGAATACAACTGGATTTCAGTCCTGGAAGATTTTTTGAAATTATTGATAATAACATTTCAGCCCAAAACATAGGGATCAACCTTTCCTGGACAGGGATGATTCAGGCAAGCTCTGTTTTGGAAAATACCATTTCATTAACCGGTAGTTCCGGAATTGGGATTGCTTTACATGAAGTGTTAGGTCAATTGACAACGGTAAATGACAATACAATCAATATTGGGCCAGGGCTGGTTGGCATTAGTCGGATCAATTGTCGTTATGATGCCATTGCATACAATTCCATATTTTCAAATCAAGCTACCTCTTTGGAAAATATAGGCATCAAATTGGAGGGGGGATCCGATAGTTGGGTGCTATGCAATCAACTCATTTCGGCTCAACAATGCGCCAATAAAGGAATTTCCGTTTATCAAACACCTAATAATATGACCGCTGGTAATTTTGCTAATGGTTGGTTCTTTGATCTGCATTATGTAGGCCCCAGTACGGGTACTTTTTTAAGTTCAAATGAGTTAGAAGATGCCAATCACGGTCTTTGTCTGGGAATTCCCGGTGTACCTATTGGAGGAGCTCTGATTGGGATTCAAGAGCATCTTGCAATAAATGGCTGGGCAGCTATAATGGCAAAGCTGCGAAACATTATGGAACATCTGCAGATAGAGCTGAATCTTTGTTCATCATAAACTCTCAGGACCAACAACATCCTGAATATACTCCTTCCAATTTTTCAGAACTGGTCAACGATGGTTGGTTTGAACATCAAACAGAATCAGCCATCCCAATTATTTGCCCCAATGGGCCGGGCAGCGGAGATTTTCCGAAGACTTTTCCTAAAGAAGAGGATTATCTGATAGCCAATAATGGTTTTGACTATGGCGACGCAGCCGGTAGCAGAATTTGGAGCGCACGCAGGCAACTTTATCGTGAAATCAGTCGTCAGGATAATTTTGATAGTCTGCCATTACTCTTTCAAAATTATTATGTATCTCAGTCTGAAACAAGCGTTGGTCAATTTGAGCAAGTGGAGGCCGGCATTGAACAAGCGTTCTCCAGTGTTACACCACTCAATGAAAGCATTACAACATGGACTTTCCTAGCAGATAGTATAAACCAAATGATAGCTTCCCTGTTAGAAGTTTATTTATTGGAAACAGATTCTTCTGTTAAACTCAACATTTTATTGCAAATCAATGATTACAAAACGGAATTGGATTCGTTATTGGAGGTAGTGGAAGTCACTTATACCACTATGATTGATAGTTTAGGCATACGATTGGCGTTAGTTGATGATCTGAATGGTGCTATCGTGTCCGATTCTTTGTTCGAGAGAATTCAGCAAGATGTGAACCACATGGCGCTCGCAAAAATGATGACCAGTAATTTTACTTTGAATGCATCGGAAATGGAATTACTTGACAGTTTGGCTGCTGTCTGTTCGCTATTTGGCGGCGAAGGAATTTACAGAGCACGATCGCTCGCTTTGATTTTTGGTTTGGAAAATCATCGCGATGACAGTCTCTGTGTACCATCAATGCTACCTAGAGTCAGAGAACAAAACAGCAATACACAAATCCAGTCTTCTGCCTTATCGGTTTATCCGAATCCAGCTAGTCATATCTTGCATATTTTTGTAGCAGATCCTGATTACAAGGTTGCAGAAATCAGAATTTTGGATATTTTGGGAAATGTTATTAATAAATTTGCTAATACTTCTGTTGATAGGTCAGTGGATTTAGAAATAAATCAAATCTATAAAGGGATCTACAGGCTTGAAGTAAAATTTACAAATGGCATGGTAAACAGTAAAATATTTTTAAAATTTTAAACAACATCATTGGGTGTCTGAGATTTCAGACACCCTTTTGTCATCTTATGAAGGTAATTGTTTATTTATTTTGTTTGATTACATCAATTCAATTGATCGCACAAGGAAAGAGGGATTATATTTGGCACCTTGGTGGCACAAATTCCACAAGTGCCGATTCTACCTATTGGAGATACAATATTGATTTCAATCAAATACCGAAAGAGATTTATATCACGCATAAAGATTTTAGAATTCATCAAAACAATGCCAGCATCTGTGATACTGCCGGAAATTTACTGATGTATACCGCGGGTTGTTGGGTTTCTGATCGCAATTTTCAACGTATGCCCAATGGGACAATTAATCAAGGTGAAGGTCATGATTTGTCTTGCTCTAATGGAGACTATAGAATTTCTTTTGGTACTTTAATATTAAACCAAACTAATCAAAAGAATTACATTGTACTACATAAATTTAAAGAATTCGTCCAGGACTCATTATCTATTATCGCAGTTACAAAACTTCTTTATTCCATTGCGGACATGAGCCTCAACAATGGCTTTGGTGACTTAACTCAAAAAAATCAGCTAGCCATTGATCGCTATCTTTCTGCTTCCGACCTGACGGCAGTCAGACATGCCAATGGCAGAGATTGGTGGGTAGTCTGTCCCGGCAGAGCCAACAACTCCTACTTTACCGTTTTGTTTACCGAAAATGGCCCTTTGCCCTATCGCGAACAAAAAATCGGAACCGATTTCTACTTTCTCGATGACGGTGGTTCGCAATCTTGTTTTTCTCCCGATGGCAATTTATATGCTAGGATGACTCCCAGCAGAGGACTGTTTCTCTTGGACTTTGACCGCAATACAGGTGTATTCAGCAATTTTCGTCAATTGATTACCGGCAGTGAAACGACAGATCATACAGTGGGCGTTGCCTTTTCGCCTGATTCCCGCTTTGTATACCTCGTTTATAGATGGGACCTTTACCAGGCTGATACGAGATCTCCTGATTTATCTTCCTCATTGGTCCATATTGACCATTGGGATGGCTATGTAGAAGATGGCATTTGGGTGGCAGGATTCGATGCAGCTATGTCCGGGCCCGATTGTAAGATCTACATTCGCACCGGTACAAGCAATCGCGTCATGCATGTCATCCATCAACCTAATCAAAAAGGAAAAAACTGTCAGTTTGAACAACACGGACTGTTTTTGCCGGCTCGCAATCATGCCAGCATTCCTAATTTTGTCAATTATCGTCTTGGGCACGAAGCCTTTTGCGATTCGACACTGGTCGTAAACAATTGGCATTCATTTCAGGAAAATTATTCTGATTTGTTGTTATACCCAAATCCTGCAGGCTTGAGCTGTACAATGGAAGATCAAAATCAGGATAATTGTATTCAAAACATTCAAGTGTTCGATTTACAAGGAAAAAAAATAGATGAATTCATTCCAATTTCCCAAACCTACAAACATAAGTTTTCTACTCAGCAATTCAAGTCAGGGGTATATGTACTTAAAGTAAAATTATCAAATCAAAAGTATCATTTCGCAAAGTTAATGATCCATTGAGATAAGAAATAATTAAATGAACAGGTAGTAGACAATACAAAATGTAATATCCATAATATTCAACTAACATTTGTTAGTTAATTGGATAAAAGTTATAGGTTTAATCCTGGCATTTTATTCCATTTCTCTTATACTTTTTCTCATTCGGTGAATTCTTTCATACAGCAAATTCTGCATCAGACAAGAGTTTTTTGTCAGAATCAGAATTTTCAGGATTTTAGAATTTTCAAAATGCGCCTTTTCTCAATTCAGTAATTCATTCTGTGAATTCTTTCATTCAGCAAATTCTGCATCAGACAAAGTTAGATGCCGGTTGAATCTATAAAGAATTTTTAGAAATGCTATTTCATTATTCCCCTGCCCTGATCGCCTGCTCTAAAAATACATTCACCGCTAGTGAATCCTTATAACAAGCAATGATTTCTTTGACCAGTTTTGGAGAAAAAAGCATCGTCTTATCTAAATTACAGTTAAAATAAAAATTCTTATTGTAGATAAGATTTTCCTGGGCCGCTGCTGCTTTCAGGTCGACGGGAAGTACTTTGTTCTGATCTCCCAAAATTTTTCCGAATCGATTCACAAACTTTTTGTCGGCTTTAACTTTTTGAAATTCTTTCAGATGATCTGCAATATAATATCGTATAGATGCCAATTGCTTCCGGTTGGGTTCATAGATCCCGGAGTACACTTTAATGCCTTCATGGTTAAATTCAATATAGACCCCAGTTGCAGTAAAATCTTTCCGGGCTCCCGGTGAAACAATGGCACTGATGTGTTCTTTATACGGGGTCTTATCTTTTGAAAAGCGAATATCCTTGTAAATTCTGAATACTGCATCTTTGGAATTGATCTGGATTTTAGGATTGATTTCTTTCATGGCATCAATGACATCCGTAACCAGTTCATGAAATGGTTTTTCAACTTTATTTTTAAAGAGTTCCTTATGGCTATTAAACCACTCACGCTTATTGTTTTTGACCAAACCTTTGAAGAATTTTTGAAAATCCTCGTCAAAATATACTGGCATACTTTAAATTTTGCTTAAAAGTAAAGGAAGCCGTCTAATTTTGCAAACGACTTATGATCTACGCATTTAAAGATTTTATCCCGGTCATCCACCCAACAGCCTTTGTGCACCCTCAGGCATCCATCACAGGCTGTGTCGTCATTGGCAAGGACGTTTATGTGGGTCCGTTTGCAGCCATTAGGGGCGATTTTGGAGCCATTTACATCGAAGACGGCTGTAACATCCAAGAAAACTGTACCATTCACATGTTTCCTGGTGTAGAAGTGCGACTCAAAGAAAATGCCCATATAGGCCACGGCGCCATCATACATGGGAGCACTATTGGCGTCAATTGCCTCATTGGCATGAATTCCGTCATCATGGATGAAGTAGAAATCGGCGATAACAGCATTGTAGGTGCCATGAGTTTTATTAAAGAGAATACTAAAATTCCACCCCGAAGTCTGGTCGTCGGTAATCCTGCACGAATTGTGAGAGAACTGAATGATGAAATGATCGATTGGAAAAGCAAAGGCACCGAATTATACCAACAATTAGCAAGAGATGCGCATTTGCATTTGAGAATTTGTGAACCTTTTCAACAAATGCCTGAAAATTATAAAACGCCTACCGGAGATTATAAATCCTGGAAAAAAAATTGATTCAAAAAAATGACTACAGATGGATGCTTTTGTCAATCATAAAATAGAAAACGGACTGGCCACCATTCAATTTTATCATCCGGCCCATAATTCCTTACCCGGTTTTTTATTGAAAAAATTGGCGACCACTATTGATGAACTCGGTCAGGATGATCGAGCAAAAATAATCCTGCTAACCGCCGATGGTGAGAAAACATTTTGTGCCGGTGCAAGTTTTGACGAACTGTCTTCGATTCAGGATTTGGAAACCGGAAAGAATTTTTTTAGTGGATTTGCGAATGTGATCTTAGCCATCCGGAATTGTCCGAAAATCATTTTATGCCGCATTCATGGCAAAGCCATCGGAGGCGGCGTTGGATTAGCAGCTGCTGCTGATTATGCCTTCGCCACAAAATATGCAAGTATCCGCTTAAGCGAACTCGCTGTGGGCATTGGACCTTTTGTTATCGGTCCTGCTGTCGAACGCAAAATGGGAACCTCCGCTTTTCAAATGATGGCCCTAAATCCCGACGAGTGGCAAACGGCCGAATGGGCTAAACAAAAAGGTCTGTACAATGAAGTTTTTGAATCCGGCCAGCAACTCGATGACTATATCCTTCACTTTTCCAATAAACTTTTAAGTTACAATCCGCAGGCTTTGTATAAACTTAAAACCGTATTCTGGGAAGGAACAGAAAACTGGGATCAACTGCTTTTTGAAAGAGCTGCCATCAGTGGGGAGTTGGTCTTGTCGGAATATTGTAAGAAAGCGATTGAGGAATTTAAAATGAAGGCTAAAGGCTGAAGCTTAAAGGAAGAAGTCCGTGAGTCTGAAAGTCTGCTAGTCTGTGAGGAGGATGGAAGGCGTGAAGGAAAAAGTCTGATCGTCTGTGAGTCTGATAGTCTGATAGTCTGTGTGGAGGATTTAATACTTGGAGGCTACAACAGTTGCTAACATATGTTAGTTTATAAAAAATATAATTTTTTAAGTGCTGAGCGTAGTCTTCATCCCGCTTTCTATGAATTTCTTGAAACCAATTGTGTGTTTCAAAGCGGGATCCGCTTGAGTGAAAGGGAAACTCTGTTTTCCAAACGGATGTTGAATTGAAATAGACTTTTAAAAGATCATTAAATACCTAATATCAAACTCTCTCAGCTTCTTATTTGTCTGAATCAGAATCAAAGAATTATCAGACTTGATAGATATTCATAAAAGTATTTGCATGCCCACCAGCTATTGGCTTTTGGCTTTATTCATAAGTCTCAAAAAAGGTAACTGACTCCGCCCTGCACACCCCAAGTTCTTTTGGTGATGTGAGGAAGGTTGCTATTGCTTTTTTGCATGATTCCGGCCACGCTCCATTGCAATCCCGCAAAATTTCTTTGGATTCCTGCTCCAAATCCGAAATTATTGATAAGCGTAGAACTGTTGGAAGCTTGATCAAGCCCACTTTCAGTAAGATATTGATTGGTAAAGTGGTTTAAATAATCAAAATCGAGAACCGTTTTACTTTGTATAGTGAGTTGCACACCGCCGAATACAAAAGCAGCCATTTTCGAACTGAAAGGAATGGTGTATTTCAATTCTAGTGGACAAACGACTTCGGAAGTTTTGATGCGAATGTTACTAAATTCTTCAGTAGTACTATGCCTTGGCTTGGCGATTTCCGTAAATGCAACCTGATTATCTTCTTTAAAATCGATTTCATTCTGATATTCCTTTTCGAAAAAATTCTGATACAAGATACCTGAACGGAAAGACACATTGCTATTGGTCTTGCGTTCGATCATACCACCAAAACTTGTATGTTCTTGTGCAATTGTTAGGCTTAAACCCGTTGCCCACTTGCTGATTCCGCGAGATTTTTGAAGTTTGAGTTCAACTTGATTTTTTTCATCAGGATAATTGGAGTGTAAGCTTGAAAAAGGAATTAAACTGATTTTTGAAGTGAGCTCTACAGTTGAAGTTATCATTGTGTTTTCTGAAATATTTGCATTGAACTGATTTGGTGCTGCAAGCTCGCTTGAGGCATTCGGTGTTGCTCCGAAAGACATGTTTTCACTTTCAGAATCAGTTTGAACATTATAAATATCAGCCGCAGGATTTATGACCGCTTGAGATTCATATTTATTTGGAATCGTCTTATGGTTTTGTAAAATCTTTGAATCGGCAGCATTAGAGATGTCTGAAGCATTTTTGTTTTGTTTAAGTTCACTCTGTTGCGATTGAACCTGAGTTTCAGATACTTTATCGACAGACCCACTATTTGCTATAATGATCTGCTGATGAGGATCATTGTCAAGTCGGCTGGCATCTGAACTACGGAAATAAGTAAATGCAACGCCACCTATTGTAACCAACAGTAATAACAATAAAAGATAACGCTTCCAGGCCGTATGTTCTTTTGCCTGAAACTTTTGTTGAAAGCGTAGCCAATCCCTCTCCTGAAAATCGGGCTCTATATGGCTTAATTTTTGCCTTAATTTCGAATCAAAATCTTCTACTCTCATAAATTGGATGGTAAGGTATAATTCATTAAATGAGGTGATAATTCATTTTTATACATCGTCAGCAACAATTCCTGCATTTTCATCCTTGCTTTTGATAAATTTGACTTGGAAGTGCCTTCGGTGATATTCAGCATTTCTGCTATTTCTTTGTGGTTATAGCCATCTATGACATACATCATAAAAACGGTTCGATACCCCGGACTCAATTTATGCACCGCCTTCATAATATCGTCTGTCGATAAATCTGCCAGCGTTTGTTCGGCGATGGTCAGATGCGGGTGATCATCGATTGAATTCGACATGATGTTTCTTAGCGATTGTCTATAATAATCGATGGCCGTATTGACCACAATCGTCCGCAACCAGGCCTTAAATGGTCTTTCAGCATTGTATTTATCCAGGTTTCTGAACATTTTCAGAAAGGCATCATCCATAACTTCCTCACAATCTTCTAATTTGGATGTATATCGCAGGCAAATGCCCTTTACAAAAGCATGAAAACACTCATACATCCTGCGCTGAGCCAGGGGCTGCTGATCGATACATGCTTTTATAAGCTTCTCCAGTTCCGGAACGTCTATATGTTGATCAAATCCCGCCAATATGGTTTAATATGGATTAGCTTTAATATGAACCTACGAATTTAGGCAGAAAATGGTTGCCTATTGCATAAATATATATTTTTTGAGAAATGTAAAAACACATTAAACCAAAATGTCTTCATACCATCCAATCTATAATTCAAAAAAATTTGATCCCGAATGGAACACGACTACCTAAACAATTATTAATCATTTTTTTAATTTAACATTTATGAAAAGTATTTTGAGTTTGATGGCGTTTGTCGCCATCCTGATGGCTTCATGTCAACAAGAAAGTTTAGTCGAAACGGGACTTGAAACCGGCACCCTGGAATTGACCGGGAACAATGATGAATCAGGGACAGATGAAGGTTTAAATGCCGACCTGGGTGCAGATCCTTCCACTATGGGAAAGAAAAAACACAGACGCGATTCTTTGTGCAAGCCAATTGCCATTGAAGATCTCCCTGCTTCCATTACTGACTACATTGCTTCCAATTATGCAAACGTCCTGGCAAAACGGGCATGCGAATTGAGAAATGGAAACATCATCGTGCTTATTCAATTGGGTGAAAAAGAATTTAAGATTTTGGAATTTGGTCCCGATGGTACTTTTATTAAAGAACTGGATCCTAAGAAAAAAGGACCTAAAGGCAAACGCAAACATTTAAAACCTGTTGACCCAAACACTTTACCTTCATTGATCACGGAGTATCTGGATGCAAATTATCAGGGCAATGTATTGAAACGCGCCGGCAGCACAAAATCAGGTGAATACATGATTGCCATCGAAGTTAACGGATTGCTCAAAGTTTTACTTTTTGATGCCAATGGAAACTTTGTGAAGGAATTGAAATAACGCGATTCAGAGCCCTAAATAAAAAGAGGATCCCGAAATTGTTTCGGATCCTCTTTTTTTTTCTCAAAAAGAAAGAAGACATTTTAAACTGGTCCGATGCTCCAAAATAATTCTTTATTCCCATGATGGTTGTCAACACATCATTATTTTGGCAGAACGTTAATGTTCATGGTATTTCCAAACTAAATTCTATTTTTGCTAAAGGTTTTATTTAATTCTATGGTGAACTTTATTACGCGATTTATTGTATTGACCTTCATTCTTTTAGCTTTTTACGCCTGTACAGATGAATATATTGGGATTGGCAGAGAAGTTTGTTATGAACAGGAAGTAGCGCCCCTGATCTTGTCATCCTGTACCCGGAGCGGTTGTCATAATAGCGCAGATCGGACGGAAGGCTACGATTTTACATCCTATGAAGAATTGTTGCGCATTGTAGAGCCCGGGAATTATGCCGGAAGCGAATTGTATAAAGTCATTACTTCAGCATTTAACACCATGCCACCCGATCCTTTCCCAAGATTAGGAAAAGAGGAAATTACGACCCTGGCACTGTGGATCGAACAAGGAGCCAAAAAGGATGTACCCTGTAGTGAGATTTTATGCGATACCTTAGACGTGCGGTATTCAACGACCATTTTACCTATTCTCGAACTCTATTGCAATGGTTGCCATGCGGGTAGCCAACCACAGGGAAGCATTAATTACAATAGCTATGCAGGTGTTAAGGAGACTGTAGATAATACCAGTTTATTAGGATCAATTCGTCGGGATAGAGGTTATGTCGCTATGCCCAAAAACGGAAGCAAAATACCCGATTGCAAAATAAGGCAAATTGAAAAATGGATTGCAGAAGGCGCCAAAAATAATTAAATCTTGTCGTCATTGGTTTTTAAAAATGTGCAAGCTTAAACTAACATTCGTTATGATTCTTAAAAAAATAGCTTTTTTATTATGCTCCTTGTGTTTTTACCAGTTGAATGCTCAAGATCTGCTTGATGTACTTGGAACAGAACCTGAACAGACCACTAAAATTACAAATGCTTTTAAATCTCCGAGAGTCATTAGTTCTCATAGCATGGAAATGCTTCCCGCAGGTGCTTTGGATTTTAGAATATTACACCGCTTCGGTCGAGTTGATCAGGGATTTGATGAATTTTTTGGTTTGGATAATGCAACCATGCGAATGAGTTTCGACTATGGAATCAGCAAAAATTTATCTGTCGGAATTGCAAGAAGTACTTTTAAAAAAGAATTGGATGCATTCGTAAAATATAGAATTCTTTGGCAATCAGAAGGTGCAAAAAATATGCCCGTTTCTGTAGTATGGACATCAGGTCTTATTCGGAACGGACAAAAAGAAAATGCTTTACCAGATCCTGAAATAGAAGTAACTGAGGTTAGAAGACTCTCCTATTTTCATCAGTTGATCATCGGAAGAAAATTCAGCGAAAAACTTACGGCCCAAATAAATCCGATCTTGATTCATAGCAATATTGTAGATAATGTTTTGATACCAAATAATATGTATGCATTAGGACTAGGGGCTCGATATAAACTGACCAAACGACTCGCATTGGTGGTAGATTATTATTATCCATTTAATAAATTTCCAAGAGATTTTCGTTCTCATCCACTTTCGGTTGGCGTTGATATTGAAACCGGTGGACATGTATTTCAATTGCATTTTTCAAATTCAACCGGAATGAATGAACGTGCACTAATGGCTGAAGAAAATGGAAATTTATTTTCAGGCGAGGTGCAATTCGGTTTTAATCTTTCCAGAATATTTCAAATTGTAAAAAATAAAATTGACGAGTAAGGTTATCAATAGTAAAAATTTCAAATCAGATTCAATGAAAAAAAATTTCAGCCTTTATTTTTTTATTGCCCTATTTTTCTTTTCACTTTTTAATTCTTCTGTACCTGAACCATCTAATCCACCTACTGCAAACACAGGTGCTCCGGGAGAAACCACTTGCCAGCAAAACAATTGCCACGGTGGAGGAAATTATACAGGCACTGCTGTATTGGTTGGACTTCCGGACACTTTGGAAGCCAATAAAACTTACGAAGTCACTATTTTGAACCAATCTGATTCTGCCATCCGCACAGGTTTCCAATTGACTGCACTCGACGACGGGTTTGCATCTGTTGGCACTCTGGCCGAAATTCCCAATGAACGCGTAAATGTTGCCCGGGACAATGTAACCCGGCGGTTTTATGCCAGGCATTTACAAGCCCGGTTTTTTGATGTGAATGGAGAAGCCCGGTGGAAATTTAATTACACGGCACCAGCCTCTGTTGCTAATGACAGTATCATTTTTTATTTCACTGCATTGTTAGCAAACGGAAACGGAGATCGCATTGGAGATAATGTTATTAAAGTAAGAAAGTCCTATGCATTCAAAATGCCTGTAGCCAATGAAGAACTTGACAAAAACGCTTTCGATTTTAATATTTTCAGCAACGGAAATGAAATCGTATTCCTGGGCACTCATACAGGCAGTGTACATTCCGTTAGCTTAAATGACATCAATGGCAATCTTATTTTACAACAGCATCAGCTGGAAAGAAATGTACTATTGATCGGTAAATTGCCCTCTGGCATTTATCTGGTTCACTTTAAGGTAGCACAATACAAAATCACCAAAAAGATTTATATACATTGATAGCGTGAATGATTTTTGAATCAAACAAAATTTAATAGGGTCCGGATTTGTTGAAGGCAATCGGACCCTTTTTTAAAGTTCATTTTGTTCCGACGCATCGTGGTTGCGGGTTATTAAAAAAAAGGAACAGCTATTTCATCAAGTCTGATACTCTTTAAAAATTCTAACAGAACTATAATATCAAAGTCTTAGTATTCCAATATTTGTCGGATCCTCATTAAGATAGTAGGTACATCGGGCAACATTTCTTTTTCCAGAGTACTGTTGAGTGGAATTGCCGGAAGATTTTTAGCCCCCATACATTGAGGCGGCGCGTCTAAATACTCAAAGCAATGCATGGCAATTCTGCCAGCCAGTGTTTGCGCAAAACTATTTTCTAAAGTCTCTTCCGTTAGTACTAATACCCGATGATGCTTTTGAACAGCTGCATAGATGGCAGATTCATCCAGCGGAACCAAAGTTCTTAAATCGATGATCTCTACCCTGTCTCTCAAATCGACTGATGCATTGAGAGCCCAATGCACACCCATACCATAAGTAATGATGCATATGCTTGAATGTTCTGATGTAGCTTCACATGTCTGAACGATTCGCGATTTCCCAAGTGGCACGATGTAATCTTCATCGGGCATTACACATTTGGCCATATCGGTTCCCGGAACTTTGGACCAATACAATCCTTTATGTTCGAAAACGACCACCGGATTCGGATCGTAATAAGCTGCTTTCATCAAACCTTTCAAGTCTGCGCCATTAGATGGATAAACTACTTTGATTCCTTTAATATTACAAACTACAGATTCCACACTTGAAGAATGATATGGACCGCCACTGCCATAGGCGCCAATTGGTACGCGCAGCACCATACTTACCGGCCATTTCCCGTTTGTGAGATAACAGGAACGTGCAACTTCTGTATACAATTGATTCAGGCCGGGCCAGATATAATCTGCAAACTGTACTTCAACAATGGGTTTTAATCCGACAGCAGACATGCCCACCGTGGAGCCTACGATGAAGGCTTCCTGAATGGGTGTATTAAAAACGCGATGATCTCCAAATTTTTGCGCCAGGGTTGCGGCTTCTCTGAATACCCCACCCAATCTCTTGCCCACATCCTGTCCGTACAATAAACATTCAGGATGTTTGCGCATCAACTCTTCTATGGCAAACAAAGCACAATCGACCATCACCTTTTCTTCTCCGCCTTCAGGATGCCTTACTCCGACCTCTTCTAAAAAATTATTTTCAGCAAAATCGTGTAAATAGAGATCTGATGGCATCGGATCATCTGCACTTTTGGCCTTTTCAAAATCAACTAACACTTGTTCGCGTGACTCCAATTCGAAGCGACTTAAATCATCCTCTGAAAATCCGTTATTTAACATCAGTTCAAAAAATTTCGGATATGGATCTCGTTTCATATGATCGTTCAAATCTTCGCGATACCACTCTTTGCGAACTCCACTGGTGTGATGATTTAATAATGGAACTTTAGCATGAATTAAAAAAGGTTTTCGCTTTTTTCGGATTTTTGAAATTACTTTATTTATAACGCGATAACATTCTAAAAAATCAGTCCCGTCAACGGAATAACATTCGATGCCTGGAAATCCTTTGATAAAATCTGTGACATCTCCTTTTCTGATTTCAGAAGCATGTGCACTAATGTCCCATTCATTATCCTGGACCAGGTACAAAATAGGCAATTGTTTAAGCGAAGCCATGTGAAAAGCTTCGGCAACTTCACCTTCGGTAACCGATGCATCTCCTAATGAACAAACTGCAATGGGCCGAAGCTCTGTGTCACCCTGCATTCCTGATAACTCCAAATATTGTAATCCCATGGCAATTCCGGTAGTAGGGATGGCTTGCATTCCAGTTGCTGAGGATTGGTGTGGAATTTTAGGCTTATCATCGCGCCTCAAACTCGGATGGCTGTAATAGGATCTACCTGCAGAAAACGGATCATCTCGTTTAGCCATAAGTTGCAACATGAGTTCATAAGGCTCCATTCCAATGGCCAATAACATGCTATCATCCCGATAATAGGCCGATAAAAAATCGATGTTTAATAATTGCAAACCTAATGCGATCTGAATCACTTCATGTCCTCTGGAAGTAGCGTGTACGTATTTGCTTACAAACTTGAAGTTCTCCTCATAAACATCTGTCAATGATTTTGCAGTAGCAATCAGGCGGAACGCCTTTTCTAATAATTCCGATGGGAGCGCTTGGTGTTTTTTCTTCGTCATAAAAGAGTATGCTTGCAAAGGTATGAATACTGTTCCCCGTCACCTAAATTTATGCTCCAATTAATTCCATGAATTGATGAAGAAGCTAATCCAACTTTGATTGCAACGCAGCAGCAATAGCCTTTGCAACTTTCTGTCCATCCATAGCTGCGGATAAAATGCCGCCAGCATATCCTGCCCCTTCACCTGCCGGATATAAGCCAGCAAGCTGTGGATGCATCAAATGATCCGGATTCCGCGGAATGGTAATGGGAGCGCTGGTTCTCGATTCTGTTGAAACGAGCACAGCGTCTTTATGTTTGTATTTAGGCAAGCGCTGGCAAAAAATCTCTAATCCTTTTCTCAATCGTTCTGCTAATGCTGAGGGCAAATGCTGATGCAATGCAGAAGGATAAATACCAGGAATATAGGAAGTCTCCGGCAATTCGGCACTTAGTTGTTTTTTTAAAAAATCCCCCAGTCTTTGCGCAGGTGCTTTCTGACCTCCATCACCCAAGTCAAACATCCTTTTTTCAATTTCAGCCTGAAACATCAAACCTTGTAAGGCCCCATGCTTTTCAAAGTGCTTGAAGTCCTTCTCATCTACAGTAGTCACCATCCCACTATTGGCAAAGGGTGAATCGCGGCGCGATAAAGACATCCCGTTTACGACGATCTCACCGGGAGCAGTTGCAGCGGGAATGATAAGCCCTCCCGGACACATGCAAAATGAAAACACTCCTTTTTCTGCAATCTGGCAACTCAAAGCATAACTCGCAGCTGGTAGGTAATCAGGCCTTTTTGCCTGTTTGTATTGAATGGCATCAATCGCAGTTTGAGGGTGCTCAATACGGACCCCTATTGCAAAGGGTTTCAATTGAATTAAAATTCCTTTATTTTGAAATAAATGATAAATATCCCGGGCCGAATGTCCAGTAGCCAAAATGACCCTTTCGGTTTTAAAATCACCGCGATTGGTTTTGAGTTGTACAATCTTTGCTTGCTCTACTTCAAAATCTTCCAGTCTGGTATTGAATAAAATTTCGCCGCCGCATTTTTCAATGGTGTTTCGCATATTTTGCACAATACCCGGTAATTTATTGCTACCGATATGTGGATGTACATCAACCGCGATGTCAGGGTCTGCGCCATGATAAATCAGCAAATCAAGTACTTTACGGATATTACCCCGGTTATCAGAACGCGTATAAAGTTTTCCATCTGAATAGGTACCAGCACCACCTTCGCCAAAACAATAATTGGAATCCGGATTTACAATCCCGTCTTGCTGGATAAATTTCAAATCGCGTCTTCTTTCGCGAACATCTTTACCCCGCTCAATGATGACTGGTTTGATTCCTGCCAAAATCAGTTCCAGTGCTGCAAAATATCCACATGGACCCGAACCTATGATATGAACTAAAGGTTTATCACTTACCTCCTTAAAATCAAACACTGGACTTTCATACAAACAAACGTTCGTTAGTGAAACCTCTGCCTTTAAAACAAAATAAATAAGCTGCCCTCTGGCATCTATGTTTCTACGCGTCACCCGATAATAAAAAACGGTATCGGGTAAAAGATTTAGCGCAGCCGAGATCGCGATGCGATGAACCTGATCATTGTTCCATTCTGAGGCCGGAATTCTGTAGTCAACATATAACATGTTTAACAGATGGCAGATCTGATGCGTAGCAATTTTTCCAGAAGCGGCTCCAACAAGGTCTAATTTCAGCATATTGGCTCCATCTGATTTGGCCAAATGTGGTTGGGGATGGGTCTCAATAAACAAACCATCAACGCCCACTGCAACGGCAGCACGAGCGATGGTTTCGATGAGCTGCGGTTTTCCACCGGTCACTCCGGATGATTGGTTGGGCTGTTGTAGAGAATGGGTACAGTCCATGACGACCGGTACTCCAAATGATTGCATCATTGGGATACCTCTATAATCGACGATGAGATCCTGATAACCAAATGTAGTTCCTCTATCTGTGAGCCTTACGTTTGGATTGCCACTTTGCTTAATTTTATCAACTGCAAACTGCATACCCTCAGGACTCATAAACTGTCCCTTCTTGACATTTACTACCTTTCCTGTTTTGGCAGCAGCCAGCAACAAAGAAGTTTGCCGGCATAAAAATGCAGGGATCTGCAAAACATCTACATATTCAGCTGCAAAACCAGCTTCTTCATCGGTGTGGATATCCGTAGTGACAGGGATTTGAAATGTATTCCCAATTTTTTGTATAATTTCCAATCCGGTTTGATCGCCAATTCCAGTAAACGAATCTAATTTCGAACGATTTGCTTTTCGATAAGAAGCTTTGAAAATGTAGGGCATATCAAAACGCTTGCACAATTCATTGACCTGCCCGGCGATATCATGACAAATTTGCTCTGATTCGACAACACAGGGACCAGCTATCAAAAAAAATTGTTTGTTTAAATTTAGTTGTATTTGATTGAGAATATCCTGTTTCATATTATTTATCCATTTTCAAAACCCATGCACCTGCATTGAAGTGTTTCTTCATTTCATTCAATAATTGTTGGAGGTCTTTTTCTTTACAATCAAATTGAATTCCTACGCGATTAAATTTTCCATAAATACCCCTATACAACTGGTAGTTTAATTTTTCAATTTTCTGAGCCATACGATCCGCATTTGATTTGTTTATAAAGGAACCGACAATGATGATGCAGGCTTTATGTTTGACAAGTTGGCTCAAAGAGTCTATAACTTCAGGAGTGATGTTGGTTTCTTGCGAATCCGGATCAACAACCAGCTGTGAAGAATTTTCTATCTGGGAATTGAGCGAATCATTGGGAGCCATTAAAATTGATTTGAGAACTGCGCTGTCTTCCTGCGTGAGCATATTAGTCGAGTCCATGACCGGTATCATTGATATTGCCTTTGTAGGCTTTTTATCCGGCCAAAAAAGCAATGCTAAAAAAATGATCCATAACAAACCCAAAATGACAAACAATGGATTTAGTGATTTTTTCTTTTTTCGAGCTTCAAAATAAACGGGGGGAGTTGCGATGACAGGATCCGGCTGATAAGCTTTTTGAACTGCTTGTACCGGCAGAGGTTTTGTTCCATAAAATTCCCTGTGAATATTTGAAGTACTCTGTTTGAAGACTAAAACATTTTTCTCCAGGCTTAATGCTCCGAAAGGGATGAATTCAAAATGACCCTGTTGCTCTAATTGAGTATTGGCTGTAAATTGAAGCGCAAGCAATTGTTCGCGTACATCCTCCTTTGCATAGCCGAAATCAGATTCCATGTGATCCAGCATTTCATTTGGGTCTGTATCTTCATCAGGTACTAATTCAATCAATAAATGCCCGGGATAAATTTGACCTTCCAAATGGTTCACATGAGCAGATCGGGATTCTGCTTTAAAGCAGGCAATACCCGGAATCTTAAACCAGAGGTACTGGTTCAAGTGCCACCAAAGCAAGTACAATATATTCGCCCTTTTTGTCAAATTGTTTACTGTATGCGAACACCAAAAATAATCAAAGAAGTTTTAAGGCAGCATGGGTAATTTATTATATATGTACCGCGCTAAGCAGTAATAGGGAGTTAGCTTATTCTGCTTCCTTTTTCTTGCGTTTGATCTTAAACAGGTCGATAATTTCCTTCTCAGTGAGGAATTCAAATTCTACAAATTGAGAACTGACATGTTTTTTGATCTCCTGGTATTCCTTGCTTCTTTTGTCCTTATAGAAAGCTAACAACTTGCGCACATAATCCATGCAAAGTCCTTTAGTCTCCTGATCAAATGCGCTGTTTCCAAACACATTCATGTAATTGTACAGTGTGCGAAGTAATTCAAAAAAATTATGATATTCCGGTTCTGTCAGATTTGTGATGACTTTGGAAAACAGTTGCAATACTGCCAGACGCAAACATTCATTGTTGATCGACATCCCTTCGTACTGACTGTAAAATGCATTGACTACATCCAATGTGTCTTCATGCACAAAACCTTTGTCATGAATGGCCATTAACAAATTGTAAAAGCGAATCAGGTCATCGCCTTCATTGCGATTGAGTAAATTAAAAACTTTGCGATCTACATTGGCCCAAATAAAATTCCACTGCGATAGGAATTTTTGAGAAACTTAAAATACAAATTATTAAACTGCGGGTTCTCATACCTGCATGCATTGAGTGCATTTGCAAGATGTTGGGTTTCAGTAGGATTCAATTCGATAAAATTGGCAATCAAAGCAATCAAATCAATGAACTCTGGTTCTTTGTAAAAACTTTTTTGACCTATGAGTTTATGAATCTCTTCGATATAACTGTCATGACTAGATTTAAATTCAATTCTGCTTTGCAGGAAATGTTTGAGTGCTGTCGACTCCAAATGAAGTTCATTGACTGTTTCCGGAAAATCAGCATGCAGGAAGTTGAAATGTGTAAACTGTTTTTTATAACGGCTTAATAAATTTTTGCGTTCTTCCGCATCCCGAAAACGATCATGAATCATCGATTGAAAATAGGCCTTCACCTTTTTATTTTCAATTTGATCCAATAAATTCGCAATCCAGATATCACTGCTCAAGGCAAAACCCAATTGTACAGTTTGACCAATTCGTTGACGGATCACATCAAAATTGGTGGAGTTTGCAATGGCCAGTAAAAATTGTTTGAATGTTTCCTGCGGGCGGACATATTTAAACTGATGGCTGATCTCTCCCCGCAAGACGCTATAGCCCAGGATTCTAGGCTGGAACAGGCCTTCAAAAAATGGATTTAGCAGGACTTTTTCCAATTCCGGCAATTGCAAAGGATGTTGTTCGGCCACCTCCTGATAAATTTCAGCTACCATGGGTTCATAAACTTCCTGTAGGACTTTATAAAGTTCTACTGTTTCCTCTTCGAGGTAAGCCGCCAGTTCATCTGAGCTCTGTATTAATTCTGCAACGGCCTGGAGACGTTCTTTGTAATCTTGAAGTAGCGCTTGCATAGGTTTTATTTTGTTTGCTAAGAATGACAAAACCTGAATAGAAATACATCCTATCCAGGTTTATAATATTTTATAATTTAGTACATTTATAAAATTATATTTCTATAATTTTATAAAATTCAAAACAAAAAACGGCAAATCGGTTAAGGGTTTCGGTTTTATTCCTCCTCAGTACTAGCTACGTCAGGTGTAGGTGCGGCTGCTTTTGCCTCTCCACTTACTTTTTATGGAAGTCGGCCATTTCCTGTTTGCGAGCTTCCACTTTTTGGGCAATATTGCCTTCTTTTGAATTTACCCATTCCTGATATTGGTGATCTGCTTGTTCCTGAGTGAGAGCGCCTTTTGTTACTCCCCTTTGCAGATGTTTGCGATGTAATACGCCTTTGTATCGAAGGATCGCATTTACAGTATCTGTGGGTTGAGCTCCTTCATTAACCATTCGAAAGCTTTATCGCGATCGATGTCTACAGTAGCTGGCTTCGTAATTGGGTTATAAATACCTAGTTTTTCGATGAATTTTCCATCTCTAGGAGACCTGGCATCGGCAATGACGATGTGGTAAAATGGTGCTTTTTGCGCCCTTTGCGTTGTAATCTGATTTTAACGGCCATTTATTCAGTTTTAATGTTTAGACCTCTATCGACTTACTCTGAAAACAGACTGTGCCGACATTAAGGGCCGCAAAGTTAAGGTAAATTCTAGAATATAGCTTAGAATCTTTCTAAAAAAATCTACAAACTGGATTTGTAGCAAACTATTTGACTATCAGACTAACTGTCTATTTGTCCATTTGTCTATTTGACTATTTGTCTATTTGTCTACCAGACTAGCAGACTTGCAGACTAACAGACTATTTGACTATTTGACTATTTGTCTAACAGACTGTTGGACTAGCAGACAAGCAGACTAACAGACTAACAGACTAACAGACAAGCAGACTATCAGACTTACAGACTAACAGACTTCCTCCCTACCAGACTTCCACAACTTGCAACCCTCCGATCCTTAGCGTCAAAATAATAGCGATAGCTCCAAAATTTTTTAAAAATCAAGCCTCAATCTCAAATTCAACCTTTGGCTGCTGAGATAATTGGGAATTTGATGGAGGCTTCATTTTTAACTTTGAGCAAATTAAAAACTTCGGCACTGATCCAGGCCTGTTTGCAAAATCTAAAAAAGGAATTCGGTTTTTGCATTCGTTTCGATCGGTCCCACAATTGCATCGAAAAACCGATATCCACGCGATGGTAAGCTTTGAGACTTTGATCGTTGCGGTAAACAGTGTTGGCTCCTTTAAGACCATAAGGCAATCCACTGGCCACATTGATCTGGATATGCATTTTAAAATTTTTATTCTGCGGCAAATAGTCCTGAAAAAAAATGCTCAATGCCATGAATTGATCAGTGGGTCTGGGTACATCATTGATATCTTTTCCTTCAGGCTGCTCAAGGCTGCGCTCTTTGTGTTGGATGCCTAACAAACGTTCGTGAGTGCGTAAAAGGACAGATTGACCCAGGATTCTGCGCCCGGTACAAATTCACCGTGAATCCGGTTATCCCATCCGATAGCATAGGCCTTGGCATCATTAGCTCCTGAATAACGGATGCGAACATTCTCAAGATCATAGGATACCACATCCCACAAATCTTTATAATAAACTTCAGAAATCCATTTGAATTTGGATGGACTCAGTTTTCGCATCCAGAATTCCTGTTGCATTCCCAGTACATAGTGCACAGATTTTTGAGCTTTTAATTTGGTATTTAAACTTCCATCAATAGCCCGCATCTCTCTGTAAAATGGAGCCTGGTGATAAAGTCCGGTTGAAATCCAAACATGTATATTGCGTTTGTTGTCGATGGGAATCCATTCCATTTTTAAGTCTAGGATTCATTAAGAATTCCTGATTTAATCCGGAATGATGAAGGCGAATCCCGCCGTTAATTTTTAATACATTTTGATCGTTTATTTTCCATTTTATTTCATCCTGGACCCAACATGCAAATTTGTCATTGACGATTTCATTGGAAGATTTGTAAACATTAAAAATCCTCAATCCGGAATCAGACAGAGGCAGGGCATATCCTGCAGAATCCAGGCGCTCCCATTCATTGATCTTGTCATCCAAATGTTCACGCCGGTACCATGCACCCCATTGCATAAAATGTCCGATTCCGGAGCTGGTTGAAGAAAAATCTATAGCACCTCGCCATTCGTAATGTTGCACTATACTTTCAAGCCGATTACGTGCATACAAATGTTGTGTTCCTACGCCCCATAATTTGACTTCCTTTCCTTCTTCATCATTCTGACCTGCTTCGACTTCGACCAAACGATAGTAGCCCAGGATATCAAATCGCTCAGCTTCATAACCATAATACAGTGCAGCATTCCACTTCATAAAAAATGGATATCGAGATTGATCTGATATAAAATTCAAGCTTAGGCCCGTCATATTTTGTTCAAAATAATCATCTTCAGATCCTTCAAACTCCGTATTCAGGTTTAGAATCTGAAAAAAACTGCCTTTTGCTACCGTTGAAGATTCAGGAATCAATTTAAAGTGACTGCGATTGATGTTTCCAATCCAGGACAACTTCCATTGTCTGCTTAAATCATAATTTACAAAGCCCTGCAAATCCAGAAAATCTGGAGTGTATTCGCCTTTCACATCAAGACTGCTCAATATATACCTGGTTGTTTTATATCTCGCACCAACCAAATAACTCAATTTTCTTGGAGCAGTATTTTTTCCAAATATATTGGAGCTGCCTTCTAAATGAAAGCTCATTCCTAACAAACTTGCAGCAGCACTGGCTTTCAAAGTATCCGGATTTTTATATCGGATGTCCATCACAGACGAAAGTTTATCTCCATATTTCGATTCGAATCCTCCGGAATAAAATTTGAGTTCTTTTACCAGATCGGGATTTGGAAAAGACAAACCTTCCTGTTGTCCATTGCGAATGAGCTGTGGCCTGAAGATTTCAAAATCATTGACAAAAACCAGATTCTCATCATAACTCCCGCCGCGAACGCTGTATTGAGAGGACAGTTCGCCGCCGGCGCTACTGCGCAATCCGAGAGCGATGGATGGTAAGACGCTTTCCAGATTTCCACTCACCGTTGGCAACATCGAAAAAGATTCAACATTTTCCCTAACCCCACTTTCCATATCCTCATTTTCTGCAGTGATCTCAACCTCTGTGTTTACGATCCGAGTCAATAAAATTTCAATTAATTTTCCTGATTGGACTTCCTTCCATTTGATCTTTTTCTCGATGGGTTTGAAGCCAAGTCGGTTCACTTTAATGAGATAATTTTCTTTTGAGGAAGAAACAATTGAAAATTTCCCAAGGCATCCGTTTCTGTAAAAATGGCTGTTTCGGAAATATAAACACTGGCCAGTTCAATCGGACTTCCATCTTGAGCATCGACTACTTTACCGTTTAGGGTAAAAGAAATAATTTGCGAATGCAACTGTGAGATTGCAATAAAAAAAAGTACCAAAGTAATTCTGATGGCTAGCTTGATCGCAGACAAGATTCGTATATAAAGTGAAGTATCAATCAAAATTCAAAAGCATTCACTGTTATGGATTTCAATTTATGGATCACTTCTTTTGGCTTGGCATCGGCAAAAACAGCATTTCCGGCGACCAGTACATCAGCACCGGCGCGGAGTATGGTTTCTGCATTTTGCAAACCAACACCACCATCTACTTCAATCAAAACATCGAGATTTCTGTTGATGATTTCAGCTTTTAAAGTTTTTATTTTATCCAATGTTCGGTAAATAAATTTTTGACCTCCAAATCCGGGATTCACCGACATCATACATACGATATCCACATTTTCAAGGACGTCGTACAATAAATGAACCGGTGTATGTGGATTCAAAGCGACGCCAGCTTTGGCTCCTGTTTCTTTGATTTGCTGAAGAACCCTGTGCAAATGTGGACAGGCCTCTAAATGGACCGTAATATGATCTGCTCCGGCGTTCCGAAAATCGGAGATGTATTTTTCAGGTTCCACGATCATGAGATGCACATCCAAAGGCTTTTGTGCCTTTCTATGCATCGCCGAAAGCACGGGTAGTCCAAAAGAAATATTCGGAACGAAGCGACCATCCATCACATCAATGTGATGCCAATCGGCTTCTGATTCTTCAAGCCAGGCTAACTCGTCTCCAATTTTCAGAAAATCGCAACTCAATAAGGAAGGGGCAATGAGGGCCATGTTTATAGTTTAAGGATTGTTCGATTTCAAAATACAATATTAGAGAAAATAAATTTAAGAGGCTAAAGGAAAAGGCCAAAGGTTAAAGAATGCATTGAATTGAAATTAATATTAACGCTATTACATACTTATTTGAATTTGATTGTAAAAACAATAAATTTCTCGTGTGGTCTTGCTTTTTACCTTTTACCTAAGCCTTTTAACCATACTTACCCTTCCGAAATAACAACCTGATCAAAAGGTATGGGCGCCTGCTGATGAAAACTCAAATAAACATTTGCGGTGACCCAGATATCCTGAGCACAATAGCGCGCAATGCGATCTATATCTTCTTCTTCATAATAGACCCGCCCTACCTGGCTACCATCTATATCTGATTTCGGACTTTCTAAACCGAGACAAGCTGATAATAAATCGAGTGAAATAAAATGTTTGATGTCTCCAAACTTCCACATTTCCATGGTGTCGAGCAGGTGCTTTAATTCCCATGGTTTTCTGACTAGATTCAGCGGTAACTGTTTCTAAATCTATAAACAATATATTATTAAGTTCCATAATGTTATACACTCAGCGTTTACCCTGATTTTTTAAAACAACATACTAAAATAAGTAAAATGCTTGTTATTTCACTAACTTTACCAAATCAAATACATATAAATATGTCAACATCAAATCAAAATGTGAAAGCGCTGGTCATTATAGTCATTCTGGATTGTTCGGATTGAACGTTTATCAATTTGTAAATAATTCCAATCTCCAAAAAGACAATCTCTCCAAAGAAAACGAATTGGTTCAATTGGAAGATACCAAAGCAAAATTAGATAAAGATTATCAGCAGGCTATTTCGGACTTGAACGATATGAAAACCAATAACGAAGAACTCAATCGAGTCATTGACACTCAAAAGGAAGAACTTCGCATTCAAAAAGATAAAATTTCAGGTTTGCTCAGAGATAGCAAAAATCTCTCCATAGCAAGAAAGGAAATTGAAGTCATGAAGTCAAACAGCAAAGAATACATAGCGGAGATCAATAAACTGAAAGCAGAAAATGAACAACTCAATGTTCAAAACACAAGCCTCCAAAAAGACAAGGAGAGTCTTACTCAGGAAGTTCAAACAAAGCTGTCTGAAAATCAAAATTAAACGAAGCTAAAGCAAACGTAACTGCAGAAAAGAAAATTTATCTAAAGAAAAAGATCAACTCAGCCGCAGATACAATAGGGCAACTGCCATTCCGGTTAGTAAAATTGACGCGGAAGCTTTTCAGGAAAGAGAAGGCAAAAACCTAAAGGTGTTTCCCAAAGCAGGTGAAGTTGATTTTATGGAAGTTTGTTTTAAAACCAGCGTCAATAAAAATGCAGAATCCGGTAGCGAAAAATTTTATATACGCATCATATCTCCAACAGGTGAAACGCAATCCATCGAATCAGAGGGTTCCGGCGTCATTCGCAATGATCTCAATGGCGAGATGATTAAATATTCGGCAGTGGTCACCACCGCTTACGCCAATGATGAAAAGAAAATTTGCGGACAATTCAAAAATCCAGGAGGATTCTCAGCAGGCATTTACCAAATTGAGGTATTTAATAAAGGTTATCTCGTTGGTACAGGTACGAAAAAACTAAAATAATTCGGCTACTATAGCATCTTTAAATTTAATAATACTAACTGCCATTTCCTGGTTCGATACTGCATTTACCCTTATTGGATATTCCATTAGTTTTATTGAATTAATTTCTGTTGCTGCGGGTATAGTGGCTGTTTATTATGCGGCCAAAGAAAACATCCTGACCTGGCCTATAGGACTTATAAATATCATCACAGCTTTTTTTATTTACTACCATGTCAGATTGTATTCTGATATGTTTCTCCAGATCTATTTTATTTGCATCAGTATATATATGGATGGCTTATATGGAATATGGAACATAGAAATGCAGTCCCTTTAAAGTATTTGTCAAACCAGGGATTGGCCTTTATTTGCATTTCTAATCATCATTTGCACAATAGTCTTTGGAAAGTTCATGTCGCATATTCACGAATTTTTTCCATCCGCATTTCCGGAACCTGCTGCTTATCCTTATTCAGATACGCTGGTGGCCGTAGCTAGCATCATCGCAAATACACTTATGGCCAGAAGATTTATTGAAAGTTGGATACTTTGGATTGGTGTAGATGTTATTTGCGTATACCTGTATTTTCAAAAGATATCAAGTTTATTGCCTTTGAGTTTTGATTTTTTAATCCTTGCTTGTTTCGGACTCTACAATTGGATTCAAATGAAACGAAAACAAGATCAGATTTCAAAGTCTTTGCATCGCTTGTGACAGATCATCTATTAAATAAGATGCATCTTCTAATCCTGCATACATTCTGATCATTCGGTGTGCTTCGATGTCCGGATTAAATTGTGCTTTATCAATTCCTGCCAATCTAGGTATAATCAGGCTTTCATGCCCACCCCAGCTTACAGCCATTAAAATATGTTTCAAATCATTGCAGAAGGATTCAATTTTTTCAATTGAGCTCGATTTAACTACAAATGAGAACAGACCACAAGCACCTGTCATTTGCTTTTGAGCCAAAGCAAATTGGGGAAAATCGGGATCAAATGGAAAAAGTACGCGTTCCACTTTTGGATGGGCTTTTAAGAATGCAACTACTGTTTGCGTTGTTTTTTCAATGCGCTCCAATCTTACCGGCAAGGTTCTTAAGCCCCGCAAAAGCAACCACGCGTTGAATGGTTGAATTCCATTTCCCGCTGTTAAATACTCGAGATTGAAAATTTTCTCCAACAAGGCTTTCTTCCCACATAAAACTCCAGCAACTGTATCGCTATGCCCTGATATATATTTGGTCGCTGAATGCAAAATTAAATCGATGCCCATTATTGCAGGTTGCTGAAATATCGGACTACAGTAGCTGTTATCTATAACCGTGAGTATATTTTGGGCCTTTGCGATTTTTGATATCGCCTCCAAATCCTGTATCGCAAAATCCCAGCTATTCGGTGATTCGAGATAAATGACACGGGTGTTATTTTGAATTGCTGCAATGAAATTCTCCGTATTTCTTCCGTCTACATAAGTCGTAGTAATTCCATATCTTGGTAGCCACTCATTAAATAATTTTTGAGCCCAAGTATAGGGTTCCCGCACCGACACGATATGATCACCTGACTTCACAAAAGGGACCACTGAACTAAAAATGGCAGAAGCCCCACTGTTAAATACGAGTGCATCTTCTGTCTGTTCCAGGGCAGCCAATTTTTTGCGCAAAATGTCGACTGTTGGATTCAACTCTTGAATAAAGATAACCGCCGTATTCATCTTTAAATCTTTGCCGCATTTCTTGAACACTATTGAATGCGAAATTGGAAGTCTGCATGATGGGAGGTGAGATGGCATTGAAATAAAGTTCCCGATCTTCAGCCAATTCATTGAGAATGTATTACAATTCAAGTGGATTCATGTGAATATTTACTGGTTATACTATCAATATTAATTGTAAAATTAAGACGATTTCGTTTGTATTCAATTTCTCTTTATTGATCTTAACTTTATATGATACCGGCATCTCAGAAGTGTCATTGGTATCAAATTCATTTCTATAGGTTTGCACAGATTGAGGCAGATCATAAAAGTCCAGAATTCAATAGCTCAAGAATTCTACAAAAATCTGCAGTTCTCAACTATTCTGAATCAATTGGTCTGTGATCATCTTTTAAAAATCCAAAAAACATACACCGACACATTTAAATGTAGTGTTAAATATTAAAAAGTGAGTAGTAATTATGAAGTGATAAGAGTATCCATAAATGATCAGCTATTCATTTGAAATTCGTTTTTAGCAAATGGTAAATTCGATCAAGCCAATAAACACGATTGCTGCTATGAGCCCATACTGAGGATACAAATAAATACATGAAACGCAGACAAAAGATAGGCCATTATAAACAGAACCGGAACGAAAGGATAAAATCGCATCGCATAAATTTGACTACTATCCTGTGAACTGGCATTTCTCCGAAGATAAAATAAGGTGGCCGCAGAAGCAGCCATACCCAGTGAATCCAGGATCATAACAAAGCCAAGAATTTTATCAAATGTTTCTGCAAAAAAAGTGATGACCAATGCAGTTGCTGCAAAAACGCTTAAACTGACAATAAATACCTGACTTGAGGGATGCCGTTTTGAAAATATTTTTGGGAGGACTCCATCTACACTCATTGCATACATAATCCTGGGATTACTTAACAGATTAACATTTACATAGGTCAATACGGCCAATACCAGCAAGCCCGTAAATATGGTTTCACCAGTGGATCCTAACAATTTTAAAACCACAACGGATGCAATTCCACTTGAAGTTTTAAGTTCGTCGAAACCAATAACTTTGTAATAACTGAAGTTGATCAATAGATAAAGAATAATAACAACGCTCATTCCAATGATAATTCCTCTTGGCATAGCCTTCGGTGCATTTTCAACTTCCTCCCCAAAATTGATCGAGTGCTGATAACCTCCATAGGTAAAAGAAACAGCAACCAAAGCTGCACCAAAAGCCCAGAAATAATCTTTCCAATTCGCATATTTAACAGCCTGTACCAAATTGGAATTATCAGCATGAATTTGTGGAAAAAATATTGCAGATATAATGAGAAGTATCATTGCAATTTTAATGAGCATTAATACATTGAGCGTTGTAGAACTGAATTTTAAGCCTTTGAGATTCACAAAATAAAATATAGCAATTGATCCAACTGCAATCCAGGTTTTAATAGCTACACCTACATTGGAATCGAATAATAGAGAACATAAATAATCACTTCCAATTAAAGACACGCCTCCGAGCGCTGCTGCGTTTGAAATTAAAATAGTGCCGTTCATGGCAAATGCAATGGACGGATGATAAGCAACAGAAAATATTCTATAGTAACCACCCGTAATGGGATACCTTGATCCAATCTCAGCATACGTAAGGGCTCCGCAAAGAGCAATAATGCCTCTGGTAATCCAGGCTATAAAAAACATTTCGGAATTCAAAGATGCATTTGCAGTAAACGATGCTGTTTTAAAAATGGCCATTCCAATAACCAGGCTAATCACCACAATGCTTAGCGAAAATAGTTTGAGTTTAGGCCTGGATGAAGTTTCCATAAGTAAGACTGTTAAATTTTTGTAAGATAATCCAAATTTAAAAGTTCATTCATTATAAAATATTTCAGGCAAGACCAGATTTTGTTCGAATCCCGCTGATGACTTAGATTTTGGTCGATTTAATTTCCTGCTTTTTTTAATCTATTCGATTTCCTTGTAAGCCCCCAGTATGAATAAAATAAATTTTTTGAAATGAATGTAAGTTATACTCCTTTGAAAAAGATAATAACAATGGACCCGTATAAACGCGATCTAATAATATTCCCTGTTCCGCTTGAAATGTTTTCATAAATAATTCTAATTCAGCATCCATTTTAGAAAATTGATGCGAATGATTTCCTCCCATCCAGTTCATCCGCGGATGATTTTCAAAATCGTAAATTGCACTGCGGACCACTCTTTTACTTGCTATTTGCAAAAGTTTTGTGTGGTTCAAAATTCCTCTAATAGTTGTGCCCGTGCCACATCCACATATCAATAGATGCTCCGCATGATCCAAATCTTCTGGCAACTCAGCTATAAGTTGACGGATCCCCATTTCTCCTGCATCTCCGCCACCTCCTTCGGGTATCCACATCAAATTTTTACCACCGATCTCCAAATGATTTTCGCTGTGCGTACGCAAGTCCGAAGCGTATGATCTGGTAATGGATGTACATTTTGCCTGCCAGTTTAAACAGTCCCTCAAAGTGGCTGATAGTTCCATAGGACCTTGATTATAAATCAAACAAGTGCATGGAATCTTCAATTGAAAACAAACAAAACTCATCGCATGCAAATGATTTGAATATGCACTTCCCATGCTTGCAATTCCATCAAAGTTTCCTTGCTTGTAAATTTCCAGATGGCCACACAATTTTCTCCATTTGTTGCCACTGATGACAGTATGTATCAGATCATCCCGCTTTATGGATAATTGAATTCCGATGGACGACCAATTTATTTGCTGCAATGGAGATGGAAGATGTAAGTGATCTGAAATAAATTCTTTCCACAGCTTGAAGGTATCCATTTGCATAAGCGTTTAAGTTATCAACGGGCCAACTTAAATTCGATGGGCAATTTAAACTGTACACTTACATTTCTACCTTTATTCTTCCCGGGAATCCAATCAGGTATAAGTCTGACGACCCTTAATGCTTCTGCATCACAAACGGGTGTTAGGGATTTTAAAACTTTAGGCTGCTTAACCCTGCCGTAGGAATCTACGATAAATCCAATAACTACGATTCCCTCTGTTTTTAAGGAAACGGCTTCCCTGGGATATACAAGTTTTGAATGAATGAACCAGGACAATGCATTGTTTCCACCCGGAAATTGGGGCATCACATCTGCAAAATCAACAGCAAAATCCCCATCATCATTCATCCCGGTTCTTTCCGGGTTCAGGATCGGTGATTGATGAATAGAATCACTCTCAATGGGATCAGGAGCCCGTGTCTCTTTATTTTGAACCGGTTCTTCGACATGATCCTCAACTACTTTGATCAACGTTTCACTTTTGGCTATTTTCTTTTTAATATCTGCCTTCGTCTCATTAGCCGGAGTACTTTGTTTCATCAATTTTGGCAAAACAAACTCAGGTGGAGCTTCCAGTCTTACTTCGGTTATATACACTAATGGTGCTTGCTCTTTATTGCATTTTAATGAAGGACCAAGAATACAAATTAAAAATATCACATAAGCCGAGAGTGTTCCTATGATTTTATTTCTGAGATAGTTATGTCTCAATACATAAGCACCATAAGATTTATTCCTTGATTCAAATAGAATTTCGGTGAGTTCTCCGGTGAAAAATAATGTTGGTTTCAGCAAATTAGAAATCCATGATGGAATTTTTCATGCGCGTTTTCTGTGTTGCATTTTAGCTATTTAACTTTGGGTTAGCCGTATTATTGCTTTTGAATTGATTTCATTTGATCGCATTTCAAAAGTTTTTTAAAATTTTATACAGCTGCATTAATGGAATAATTATTTCATCTTGCAGCCTTACTTTTTTTCAAACAACCATTTGATAGGTTGCGTTTCATTAAATGGCATCAGGTGTTTCTTTATATTAAAATTATTTTTAATATGATTGAGTATTTCTTCTTTGTCATCAGAAACTAAAAACAGATTCCTGTCAATCGGAGAGATGGTATGGTGCCGCTCCATAGCTTCCAAAAAATCCATGAGTTCTTTATGGTATTCTTTCCCGTAAATAATAATTGGAAAATGAATCAATTTTCCGGTTTGGATCAAGGTCATGGCTTCGAAAAACTCGTCCATGGTTCCAAAACCACCCGGAAAACGATAAAAGCGTAAGAATACTTGATGAGGATGGTCTTCCTGGTAAAAAATATTTCATACTGACCCACCTATCGAGATAAGGGTTAGGGAATTGCTCTGTCGGCAGTTCAATATTGCAGCCTACACTTTTGCCCCCCACAGATTGCGCTCCTTTATTTGCAGCCTCCATAATCCCAGGCCCTCCGCCAGTCATAATAGTAAAGCCCAGTTTCGCTACTTCTGCCGCCATTTGCTCTGCTTGCAAATAAAATGGATTGTCGCTGCTAAACCTGGCTGAACCAAAAATAGTGACACAAGGACCAACAAAATACATTTTGCGAATTCCATTAAATAAATCCCAAAACACATCCCAAACAAATCGCAGCTCTGAAATTCGACTCATGGGGCCATTTAAATACTCAATATTTCTAATCTTACGGATAGGTTCCATTTGTGAAATTAACAGCAAGGATAAAAAAAAAATTAAGCCCTTAAAGACAATTTTTCTAATTTGCATGCAATCAACAGGTATGGAAGCTAATAAAATAATGAACCCGCCCGTTTTGGCGAGTTCGAAAATGGCAGATACGCTGATTCCTTCAGAGATCATCAAATTAGCCAATGAAATCAACCTCAAAATGCAATCGGGGGAGCAGATTTTTAATCTGACCATCGGAGATTTTGATCCACGGATTTTTCCACTACCCGAATTGCTTACCCAGTTGATTATGAAGGCTTATGAAGATCATCAAACCAATTATCCAACGGCGAATGGGATGCTTGATTTGAGACAAAATCTGGCTTTACATATCTCAGACCGATTTGCCTTTAAATTATCATGCTGACGATATATTAGTTTCCAGTGGCGCGAGGCCGCTTATTTATGCAGTGTATAAGACATTACTTGACCCAGGCGATAAAGTTATTTATCCTGTTCCTTCATGGAATAACAATCATTACTGTCATTTGAGCGAAGCGCAAGCTATTGAAATAGAAGTTGGTGCTGATCAAAATTTTATGCCTAATGCCGGCGATCTTGCAGGACATATAGAAGACGCAACCCTCATTGCTTTATGTTCGCCCCAAAATCCTACGGGTACCGTGTTTTCGCGTGAATCACTTTCTGAAATTTGCCAATTGGTCAAACTGGAAAATAAAAGACGGCTATGCTCTCAGAAGCCACTTTATATTATGTACGATCAGATCTACTGTGAGTTATGCATGGATGGCATCCAACACGAGCATCCCGTGCAGCTTGAGCCGGAATTAAAAGATTATGTGATTAGTATCGATGGAATGTCAAAGGCATTTGCTGCTACAGGTATCCGGGTAGGATGGGCATTTGGACCAAAAGAACTCATGGCGAAAATGCGCGCTATTCTTTCACATGTAGGTGCATGGGCTCCTAAGCCCGAGCAAGTCGCCACCGCAAAGTTTCTCAAAGAGAGTGTGCAAATCAATAACTACCTGAATTGGTTTAAGTCTGAAATTGATTACAGATTAAACAGTCTGTATAAGGGTATGACAGATCTTAAAAACACGGGTTACCCGATTGACGTTATTCAGCCGCAAGCTGCCATTTATCTCACCGTAAAACTTCCATGGAAAGGAAGAATTACCAAAAATGGAATGTTATTTGCTCAGAAAGATGTTACAGATTATGTGTTGAATACATGCCGGGTTGGTCTGGTCCCATTCAAAGCCTTTGGATCTTCTTCAGAGTCTGAATGGTATCGCATATCTGTAGGTACACTTCACAGAGACGATATTCCTTCCATAATAAATGCTTTAAAAAGTGGAATGGATGGACTTGAAAAACATAGCTAATCCTTCGTTAAAATAAGCTTATCATCAGATGTACACAATAGAAAATAAGTTTAAAAATTTACATGCGGTTATTATGGCCGGCGGAGTAGGTAGCAGGTTTTGGCCATACAGCCGCAATCAAAAACCCAAACAATTTTTAGATGTATTGAATTGTGGAAGTAGTTTATTGCAATTGACTTATCAACGTTTGATGGCCATTATTCCAAATAATAATATTTGGGTGGTCAGCCATGTTGATTATTCAAATCTCGTGAAGGACCAATTACCGGATATTAGTTCCGACAGGATTTTATTAGAACCAAGTCGCAAAAATACGGCTGCCTGTATTATGTACGCCAGTAAGCATATTCAAGAAGTAGATCCGGAGTCATTGGTCTTTATTGCACCATCTGATCATTTAATCATCAATACCCTCGAATTTAACAATGCGCTGATAAAATCAGCCGCATTCCTGGCCAATCAAAGTGAAGGTTTACTCACATTTGGGATCAAAGCTTCGCGTCCGGATACGGGTTATGGATACATTCGTTTTCAAAAAAATGAAGACAGCTTAGGAGTTTGGCCTGTAGCACAATTTGTTGAGAAACCTGATCCAATCACAGCCAAAAGTTATATGGATTCAGGCAACTATGTTTGGAACTCAGGAATGTTTTTATGGAAAAATGCAACTATCCTTGAAATGATGAAACAACATGCTCCGGAAGTTTACTCTTGTTTTGGTACATATAAACCCGGCGATGTACTTGATGACATTTATGATCGCTGTCCTTCCATTTCAATAGATTATGCGGTCATGGAAAAAACCGATAAGGCATTTGTATTACCTGTTGATTTTGGTTGGAGCGATCTCGGCACCTGGGCATCCCTTTATGAGCTGCAGGAAAAAGATAATGATGAGAATGTGATTTTAGGTTCGCATATTTTACTTCGCGATACTAACAATTGTTTGGTACGAAACGAAGAAAATAAAATTATTGCATTACAAGGACTTGATCATCTCATCATTGTAAATACAGCTGAGGCCCTATTGATTTGTGAAAAATCACAGGAACAGGCTATAAAACAAATGGTGGCGGAATTACAAACTCAATTTGGAAATTCAGTCTTGTAATTCACCATAGCATTCAAATATTTTTTCAAACAGATATCCTTACTGGTACTACAAAAAAGGCTTAGCTATAGAATAGCTAAGCCCTCACTTTAAATATTTTATTATGATTACTTGATAATAACCAACCGTTCCATCTGACTATTCGTTCCGCTCGTTATTTTTACCAAATAACTTCCTTCGCTCAAATTGCCAGCATCAAATCTATACAATTTTTGCTCAATGTTTGCCTGCATTATAGGTTTACCATCCAGGGCAAAGATCTCTATCCTGCTTGGATTTTGAGCGCTGGCCTGCGTCTCAAAATAAATTTCTTGGGAAGCAGGATTTGGATAAATGCGCGAATGCAAGTTTTTCGAAACTCTTGCATATTTATTTAAATCTCCACCTTGAAATGGGTGTTGAAAGATTTTATCATCCAGCAAACTCTTTGTATTAGTGGTATGCTCAGGACATTCAATCGGAGATTGGACTTCAATATATTGGACTCGCGTCAATGCATTCGTACCGTTCGAATTTTTTACGGTAAGTTTTACGGCATATTTTCCATGCTGGTTAAAAATGACTTCCGGGTTTTTAGCTGTAGATGTAGCCGGAATCCCGGACTCGAATTGCCAGTCCCATTGTACAACGTCTACGCTTGATAAATCCTGAAAATTTACTTTTAATGGCGGGCAACCTTTTATGGTATTTGCAGAGAAATTAACTTTAGGAATGAGATAAACGGCAACTTTTTTGATGACCGTATCTGTTCCACATATATTCTGAGAAATCAATCGAACATTAAATTCACCTTCTACACCATAATCCATTTCCGGATTTTGTGTAAAGCTCGCTTTTCCATTTCCAAAGTCCCAAATGTAATTGGTCCCATCAATGGTTTGATTTGTAAAAAATGCTTTGAATCCAACTATGGATACATTAAAGTCGACATCCGGTTTGCTGCGAACTTCTATAAAATCCTTTTTGGTAATAGAATCTGAATAAAACACATTTTTAGCAACCAATTTAACATCGTATTTTCCTTTGGTTGGATAACTCACCGTAGGATTTGGATCTGTACTTGTAGAAGGATTTCCTCCAGGGAAATACCAAACATAATCATTGGCGGCTACGGATTGATTTTGAAAGCTTACCTGATAAGGTGCACAACCCGATTGTCTGTTGGAAACAAATGCCGGAGTAGGCACAACACCAATTGTTATTTTGGTTCTGGCAGTATCTCTTCCACAATTATTGATCGCAACATAAATTACATCATAAGTACCTTCTGTGTATAGGTGGACTGGACTCGAATCTGTACTCGTCGTATTATCCCCAAAGATCCACAAATGCGATTTTGCATACCTTGAGTTATGTGTAAAACTCACCTGACCAACATTGACCGATTGGGTGAATCCGGCGACCGGAACGCTATCAATCGTTACATATTCCTTTTTGGTAATAGAGCTATTAAATCGAGTACTATAAACCGTTAAGCGGACATCATATTTTCCGGGAAGATCATAACGAACGACTGGATTTCTTTGTGTAGATACACTTGGAACACCACCTGGAAAATCCCATTGAAATGTTTTAGCATTGGGTGAAGACATATCCTTGAAATGAATATTACCCGGTGCACAAGCGCCTGCTGTATCTGCTTCAAATTCCGCAGTGGGGATACTTTCAATTTTTAAAGTTTTCTTGATCGTATTTTCGCCACAATCATTGACCACCCTTAAGGTAATTTCATAAGTTGAATCTGTATAATAAACATGGAAAGGATTCATTTCATCGCTGAATTCACCATCTCCAAAATTCCAAAAATAATCAACTCCTCTTTCCGATAAATTGATAAAGAATACTTCTCTACCCTGAATACCCCAGTTAAAATCTGCCCTTGGAATATCGTTAATTTCAATAAAATCAGTTTTGGTAATCAGCACTTCGCAGCGATGATTTCCTGCTTCCAGTGTCACAGGATAAATGCCAGGAGTTCTATAAACGACCACCGGATTCTGAAGAATGGAGGTATCAGGTACACCGCCTGGAAATTTCCATTTCCAAGTTGTAGTATTAAGTGAATTGTCTTTAAATTTTACGGTAACCGGCTGACAACCATAAGTGACATCAGATGAAAATTCCGGTACAGGAGCTGACGAGTTGGGGCAAATGGAAATACAATTACCTAAAAACATCGCCTCTCTTACAAATAAGTTTAAAGCATCTTTAGAAAGAAATGACCAAATTTGGCCATGTGGTAGTCCGGGAGCCATAATAGTCGGTCCGGAAAATGGATCATGCACCATATTGAAATTATGTCCAAACTGGTGCGCCTGCAAAGTAAGATAATCGGGTTGTCTTCCTCCAGGTCCCCAGAAATCACTGCAAACACTATAACAACGTGCCGGGTCGCAGACTGATCCCTGATATCCTACACCAACTTCTCCGAGAGGTCCAAATTTGGCGGTCCACAAAGTTGCCAAATCGTAAGCCGAACTTGAGAATATAGATGGTGCTTCTACTGCGAATTTATCGAGCATTGCATTTAGATTTGTCAATTGATCGAAAGGATCCATTGCTTTATCTTCATAAATAAAAATACCTGTGGGTTCTACCACATATTCATTTTCAAATTCATCATCAAATACCGTTTGCACATCTGCAAGCACAGTAACCATTTGATTCTCGGTTGCTGCATAATCGCCGCCGTATTTTCTGTACATGTTGTAATCTGCTGCAAGTGCAACTTGAATTTCACCACAAGGTTTACAAGGTCTGGCAGCCAATGCCTGACTAACAGACTCCGTAATATTGTTTTTAAGAATATGTTCATCGTGGTTTTTGACTCCACACTTGTGTCCATTTTTTTCGATCAAATCAGATTTTTTATAAGCTATGAACTGTTCGTTTGCCGGCAAGTTGGCATTCAAACTTTCCATGTCCAGAGGTTCGATAAAATACGTTTCTTTAGTATCCTCAATCATCAATTTAAAAAAACCATCGGCCACAAATAGGCTCACTTTAGATTGATTGTTTCCCTTGATAAAGCCTTTAAAACTTCTGAAATCATTTCGTCTTTCAAGTTCTTTAATAGCCCCGGAACTCCCTGTAAATCTTTTATATTTTGAAGTCAAAAAGGAATATTCAAATAATTGCAAAGTCCATTTGAATTTTGGAGTGGACAATGTGATATACTCAATATTACCTGCTGTCCCATCAATTTGTTTGACAATTTCTTGCACCTTTAAAGTCAATAATTCATACGCTTTTAAATGTTCATCGGTACCATCTACAACTTTAGTTTGAAGCGGACGCATGGAAATGTTTTGGGCATTCACTGAATGAATAACACAAAACAAAAGAAATATAATTTTATTCATAATAATAATTGTTGAAAATAAATTAAAAATATAACATCACAATCTGATTTTTCAAACGGGAGAAAATATAAAATTTACCCTACAGCAATTGCACTCGAATTGGTAAATATCATTTATCTCGGCGATTGTCAAAATACTTTTCGCGTTTACAAGATGACTAACTTTGTTACTTTACTAATCTTAGAAGAACTGAATTTCACAAAGTAATTTCCGGCTTCCAAATTGTTTAAAGAAATGGATTCTGTCGGATTCCTCAAAATCTTTTTAAACCTGGATTGTCCACCTAAATTAAATATTTCCATTTGCATTAGATTCTGATCAGAAGCGTCAGACCAAATATAAAACTGACCGTTGCTTGGATTTGGAGCCAGGTGTGGAGTCAAGGCTTCAATGATATCATCTTTCGACCGTTTATCAATACCTGAACCAAAAGGATGGATATTAATATCACTGTTCAATAGGCTCCTGTCCCCTTTTGGAAATTCGGGACAGAGCACCGGTGATAAAACCTGAATGTATTGTAAACGCGTGAGTGCATTGGTTCCGTTGGTATTTTTCACTGTGAGCTTCACGGTATATTTTCCTTTATCGTAAAAAACAACTTTAGGATTTTTTTCATTGGATATTGATGGCGTACCGTTTTCAAATTGCCAATCCCATTCAATAACATCAATGGAAGAGCGATCAAAGAATTGAACTGTTAGCGGTGGACATCCTTTTAAAGTATCTGCAGCATAATTTACTTTAGGGATCAAATACACAGCAATTTTTCGATCCATGGTATCCCATCCGCATTCGTTTTGCACAACCAATCTCACATCGTATTCCCCTTCTGCACCATACTCGTGTTCCGGATCTTTTTCAAAACTAATTTGATTATCTCCAAAATCCCAGAAATAGTTGGAACTGCCGGTCGATTGGTTGGTATAAAAAACTTTAAAACCTGAAATTGTATTCACGAAATTCGAAACAGGCACTTTACTGACTTCAATAAAACCAGCCTGCCCTGTTGAGTCTGAAAACAGCGGATTGTAAGCAACCAGGCTCACATCAAAAACACCGGTATTATCGTAAGTTACCAAAGGATCTTTGTCGGTGCTGGTTGACGGATTGCCACCCGGAAAATACCATCTGAAAGCTGTTGCTGCTGCTGTAGACGTATTCTGAAACTGAACCTGATATGGTATACATCCCTTAGAATTGTTGACTTGAAATCCTGCAATGGGTTTTTGGCCGATCGTCACCTGTGTGAAAGCAGTATCAGATCCACAAGCATTACTTGTGATATACATCACATCATAACGACCTTCTGTATAAGTATGGCTTGGATTTTCCTGGGTACTTGTTTGTGAATCGCCAAAATCCCAGAAATGCGATTTTGCAAATCGGGAATAACTGGTGAAATCAACCTGATTGCCATTCGATTTAAAATCAAATTCCGCGTTAGGCAAACTATCTATGGTGATGTAAAGTTTTTTCGTTAAAGCATGATCAAATCTGGAAGCATAGACCGTCAGTCTGACATCATAAACACCGGGATTGTCATAGCGGACAACCGGATTCACTTCTGTAGATACGCTGGGTGAGCCACCTTTAAATTCCCATTGCCATTTTTTAACATTATTGGTTGATTTGTCAAAGAATTTAATAATTTTTGGCGCACAGCCGCCTGTAGTATCTGCTTCAAAATCAGCAAAAGGAATACTGACAATGGAAACTATTTTTTTAGAAGTATGCATTCCACAATCATTCTTAACTTTTAATGTGACTGTGTAAATAGTATCTCTGTCATAAATATGGAAAGGACTCGCCTCTTCACTGGTATTTCCATCTCCAAAATCCCAAAAGTATTCGTCAGCTCTCTGAGATTGGTCAATAAAGAATACTTCTTTACCCTGTTGTCCAAAACTAAAACCAGATACAGGAACATCATTTACTTCGATATATCCGATTTTAACGACCTCAGCTTCGCATCTAAAATTGCTGGCTTTTAATGAAACTTCATAAGTTCCTGCAACCCGATAAGTCACTACTGGATTCTCTAATGTTGATGTTGACGGAGTACCTCCGGGAAAAGACCATTCCCAAGTATCTGTAAATTGGGAAAGATTGTTAAAACGGACCACCACTGGCTGGCAGCCATATGTAGGTATAGCTTCAAAATCAGCAGAAGGTGCTTCTGAGCCAGGGCACATACTCAAACACCATCCCAAAAGCTGATGAATATTTACATAATTATTTAAACTGAACACAGATTGTGCAGACCAACGGCTACTACCATTAATGGTTGGGGCCATGATGGTAGGGGAAAGACTTCCATCGTGTTCCATACTCCAATTATGTCCTAATTCATGAGCCTGTAAAGTGAGATAGTCACCTTGTCTGCCCCCGGAGCCAAGGAAATCGCTACAAACATTATAGGGAGTGTTCCGGCATACCTGAGAAAGAAAAGCAACGCCAATAACACCAGTTGTATACTTTGCAGACCAATTTGTGGCTACTTCGTAAGCTACCGGAAAAATTTGGGGCGCAACTGCAGTAAATTCATCCAACTGCACAAAAATATCGCGGGTCATTGCCCATGGATCTCTGGCAAAATCATCGGATACCCACATGCCCGTTACCTGATATTCATATTCATTCTCAAATTCATTATCAAAAACTGTTTGTACATCAGCAAGTACAGATAACATTTGATTTTCTGTGGCCGCTACATCACTTCCATATTTTAAGAACATGGAATAATCTGCGCAAATACTGATTTGAACTTCAGCACATTTGGGACAAGTGGCAGCTCTGGATTCCAGTTTTTTGTTTTCAATATGTTGGTGTCCTTCCTTAATTCTTTGGTCGAGAATGTCTGCTCCGCAGGTAACTCCGGGTGTAGGTTTGACATCTGAATTTTTGTAGAGAAGAAATTGATGAGATGCAGGCAAGTCGTCTGATAAACTTTCAGGATTCAAAGGCTCGATGAAATATCGCTCCTTTCGATCATCTACCATGAGTTTCATAAATCCATTTGCAATAGACATCGAAACAAAAGAAGCATTTTGCCCCTTGATATGACCTTTAAAAGTTCTGAAATCTTTTCTTGGTTCCAGTCTGGTTGGATTTTTCGGATCTGTCGTCATTCTTGAAGCATAAGGAGCTATCAGAGAATACTCAAACAATTCCAAAATCCAAACCTTTTCGGGTGTCCGAATGGTTAATTCTTTGACGTTGCCGGAATTTGCATCCAATTTGTTGCGGACAACGGCAGGGTCCAAAGCCAATACTGAATAAGCTTTCAGGTGGTCGTGTGTGGCAGGGTCCACCTGGGTATTCAAGGGTTTAAGCGATACGGATTGGGCAATAATGAATTGGCAAATCAAGCCAAAAACAAGTGTTAAATTTTTTTTCATGTCAAATTTCTTTAAATTCTTTAGCTAAAATTATAATAAATTAATATTAAATATAATATATTAAATGCTGATTAACAAATATTTAGTTGGTATTACGGGCTTCGTCATCGAAACATTAAATATAATACATAATTGGAAATTTCATAAAACTTTAACACAGCTGAAATTCTGCGATATTCCGACCTGTTCACATGATTGGATGCCTTTTTTGGAATAATCAAAATAATATTCCCCAATTCTATAAAATAACTTATTTATCGGCTCTAACAATTCGCGAGAATAGACTGATTTTTTTATTCACCAAAAATTCGATGAATAATTTAAACCAGGATTTATGCGATTTCAAATGATCGTAATATTCGGGTGCAAGATTTTTAAGATCGGGCAATTTATTCCAGGGTATTGCTGGAAAGTCGTGATGTTCGTTATGATAGCCTACATTGAATGAAAGCTTGTTGAGTATGCCGTAATAACTGTAAGTTTCCTGATGATCGTCTTCAGTTAAATAATGCTCCTGAACCCAACGGGCACCGAGTGGATGCAATCCAACTGAAAAACTAAAACTAAGGGCCATATAGATCAAAGCTTTCCAACCGAAGAAATATACAATTGCAATTCCAAATAAAATTTGTGTAAGAAAATTAAACAAGGTCCAGGCATCAAATGGCTTGGTTGATCGGATTCGGAAAATTCGGATCGCCTGAAAAATAGGAAAAAATAACAACCACAATGCCTTCATGAATAAATTAGCATCGATCAACCGGGCTTCCCATCTGGAAGGTAAATCAGAATCGAGATCATAAACCCCTTGAAATGCATGGTGTTTGAGATGGTATTTCTCAAATGATATAAAACTGGGCAACAGATGCGGAAAATTGGCGACTAGTCCGAGTAATCTGTTTGCTGTGTGACTCTTGAAAATTAACTGATGGCTACACTCGTGAATCATGACAAACAATGCATGACTGATAAAGGCACCAATCAAGTAAGATCCCAAAATGAGTGCAATCCAGGAAGTTGATGCAAAAACGTAAGATAAATAAACCTGAAGAGCAACCAGCCCAACCGTGATGGGAAAGGTTAAAATGTTCTTACTGAACAAGGTTTTTACTTGTGGAAATTCTTTTAAGATTTTGCTGGCCCGTGCTGCGTGCGGAGCACTTTCGGTTGTTATCACAAAATCAGAAATGGTAGCTTCTTGTGCATTCATTTTTATATTGTTTATGAAATTTCCGGAGGCCAAACGAGGCTCCATTCATGAAACTTCTATTTACGGTGTAAGATAGCTCAAATTCAAATAAAATTGAATTTGGGCTGGCTTCAGAATTTACTTTTGACCGTTTGACCTGCGGGAATCTACTCTTGAAATTTCAAAGCCCCTCCCAAAATCCAATCCGTTCAGATCAAGTCTTTGTTTGATCTAATATGATGATTTACAGTCAATTAATAAAGATGAAATTTTATTTATACGTTTCCCATAGAAATAGATTATCTTCCACAACTTTTTTAAATTAAAACAAAATCAAAATGAAAAACAATCAAAATCTCATTGCATTATTGGGCTTGTTCCTTTTAGGCCTGATATCCTGTGCTGCACCGGCAGAAGCTCCCAAAGAAAGTTTAGACATGGGCAAACTCAAAACTGAAATCCAGGCGATGGAAGATGCCTTTGCTGCCGGTGAAAAAGCCAAAGATGCAGCAGCAGTAGTCGCTTATTATGCTGATGACGCAGTCAGCCATAGCAGAAATGAAGAACCTACTGTAGGCAAGGCAGCCATTCAAACCCGTATGCAGGGTCGCCTGGATAAAGACACCAGTGGTAATTACAATGTTTATCAGGTCGTCGATCTTTTTGCGGAAGGAAATATGGCTCTTGAAATTGGATCCTGGACAGAACACAATGCAGATAGCACTGTAAAAGATAAAGGCCATTACATGAGTTATTTTGAAAAAAGAAATGGAAAATATGTTTGCGTTCGCGACATGAGTGTGAGTACTATGCCAGAGAAAAAGGAAGAAATGAAGAAAGAAAATTAAACAATTCTGAATTCAATTAAATAAAAAGGGGTCCTTATTTCTGAGGACTCCCTTTTTATTTTACAAAAAATATTCACTTGAAATTCAATGGAGCATTTGGATTCAGAAAGTCTATTCAAATGGTTTCTGGCACATTACCTGATTAAGTTTAGATCTCCTTTGATTTCAATAATTTCTTTTTGCTTGTTTATAATCCTGGCATAGTAAAAATAAACTCCGGGATTTAATTTTTTTGATTGAAAACTTCCATTCCATCCTGCAAGCGGTTCATTTACAGGCACACCCATAATTTCAAATACTTTTTCCCCCAAACGATCGTAAATGGATAGGATTTCTACGATGTATCCATCTTCTCCTTTGATGAAAAAATAATCATTGATCTGGTCACCATTAGGTGAAAAACATTAGGCGCGAATACAGTAGTAGATTTTTGGACGCGAATAAAAATAGAATCTGTTTGAGCACAATTTCTATCGTCAATAGCCTGAGCATAGATCCAAAAATCCTGTTCAGCCTTCAATTCAATTTGCTTGCAGGTATCACACTGCGAGAATTTTGAGGGGCTCCAAATAATTTGGGATAATACTTTATTGGATTGAAGATTTAAAATAATTTGCGTTCCTGCTTTTACATTTCGATTGGGTCCGAGATCCACTATTAATTCTTCAGGATTTAACAATACAAACCTTAGCGTATCCGTAATACAATCTTTTTGGTCCCGCACATAAAGTTCATAATTTCCCGGTCCCAAATTAGAGATTCTATTCAAATTTCCAAAGCGTTGATGATTCAGGACGAGCTCAATGGGTTGGTTCAAATCTTTAATATTTAAGATGCTGAATGCTCCATCCTTTTGATTAAAACAACTAATGGAATCAAGTTTATAATTTAAAACCAGTGGTTCAAAATTTGTTTGGATTTGAACCAAACTATCGCAACCCTTTATATTTTTCAATAACACTTGAGTTCGACCAGTATCGGTAGGCTCACAACTTACCTGACGAATCCTTATTGTATCAGCTGGAATAAAATTTGTCTCAACAAAGACAATACTATCGCAAAATGTTCCTAAAAAAACAAGTGTATCCTTTCCTGTTGCAGCATAGTCACAAGTACTTTGTAAAATATAAGTGGTATCAGATGAAATGAACGAAGTTATTGTTTGAATGATGCTGTCACATCCCAAATGATTCATTAATATATCATATCGAATGCCGGCCTGTGATAACAAACAGGTAGATTGAAAAATTATAGTTGAATCCGGTGGAATAAATTCAATATCGGAAATAACTAAACTATCGCAACCGAATTGATTGGAAAAAATATTGAAAAAAGTACCCGATTTTGAAGGATCGCAGCTTACATTTTGTAACTTGGTCGTATCTAGAGGAAGCGAGGCAAAATGAGTAATGACCAGACTATCGCATAAACCCACGAAATATTTAAGCGTATCTACATATTCAAATGCCAACCCACAGATCTTTTCTTCGAGGTAGGTAACTTTTTGCTGGCTGTATAAAGTCATTATAGTCACAGTGCTATCGCAACCTGCTGAATTTGTAAATTTATACATACTAGTATCAGCTTGCGTTGAGTCACAGGTATGTTTAACTATGGAAATTTGATCTTTCCTTAAAGGAATGTACTCTGTGATGATGAATGAATCGCAAAACTGTCCTTGATATACAAGGGTATCTCGTGCGTACTGCAGAAAATTGCAATCTAAAATTTGAACAATTGATACTGCAGGAGGAGTGTATAAATATTCACGAAATATAAACGAATCACAAGCGAATATATTTACAAATTTCATGGTATCAAATCGTATTTGGGAGAGGTCGCAGGTATTTAATTTTATATAGACACTATCTGCTGAACGGCGCAGTTTTTCATGAATGACGATACTATCACAGCCATGATTTGTAAATTTTAAAGTGTCTATTGAATTTTGAACCCAGGCACAAGAATGCGAAGTAATTCTGAATGTATCACTGCTGTTTCTATATGAAAAAACTGCAAAACTGCTGTCTAAATTTCCACAACGATCTTTGACATAGAATGTAATTCCGAGCGGATTTTGCAAAGTGTCGCCATTAAAATCTGAATATTGTATGATTGTATCGCAATCGGCCGATATAGCTGAAAAGCCATTTGTTTGCAACCATGCAGTCAAGGAATCTTTTACATGAGGTTCACAGATCAAATTTTTGCTTTGAGCAACGACTACAAATGTTGGCGCTGTAGTATCTTTAACTTGAAAAATTGCGAATTCAGAATTTTGCAATCCACAATGGTCAACTGCAATAAACTCAACCTCTACTGAATCGCAATACTTATTGGGAGTATTTCCATAATTAGTGAACCAAACTACTTTACCACATGCATCGCTTGCGACAGCATTGCCCCGATTGATAATCCAGTTATTGAATTCTGTGGCCACATCATTTTCACAATAAACTACTTTGTTTTCAGGTTTTTTGATGAAGCTTGGAGGCGTTTTATCAATGATATCTACTACCTGACTTTGCACAATCTCATTACCACAGGCATCTTTAATGGTCCAAAATCTACTTAATTTTTGATGACATTGATCGATGGTCTCCATTTTTTCATGGAAACTCACAGTAGGTTTGTTGCTACAATTATCAAAAATATCTAAGGATGGAATCTTTGGAGTGTCGCGTTCACACCCAACTTCGACATCTGCCGGAGGATTGAAAATTTGCGGAAATTCATCGATCACATCTATGATTTGAGTAGCCGTAGTACTATTGCCGCAATCATCAGTAATGGTCCAGTTTCTACGAACTTTTTTGTTGCAAGGATCAATAATCTCAATTGTTTCTTTTAATACAATCACCGGACTGGTATCACAATTGTCACTGATATCTAAATCTATCGGTTTTGGAATATCCTTATCACATCCTACTTGTAAATCATCGGGAGGATTGTTTACCGTTGGTGCTTCTTCATCAACGAGATCGCAACCAAATATTTTAACATCATCGATCAGCATTCCGATCTGACTTCCATTGATCGTATTATTTCCAGTATCAGAAAATTCCAAATTGGCAGAAGAAGACTGTGCAGTAAATGGATAAGATGCCTTTAACCAAACAATATTTCCAGGATTTGTTGCTGTCCAATTTACATTGAGCCAGGATCCAATTTTAAGATTTGCAGTATAATTTCCAGGCTTGTCAAATTTTGCATAATAAAATTCAATAATATAATCAGCACCGGGAGTCAATCCGGTTAAAGGGTATTGCATGGTTCCCACTCCATGGCCGGGTCCGGCCGGCGAGCCGAATAAATCGATAAAATTGGAAGGCCCGTTGGGATTGCCGCAACTACTGCAGAAATAATGATCCTTATCTACATGATCCACAGAACCTGCAGAAATGTTCCAGGGTCCCATTGAATTTCCAGAAGGATAATTGATAAACCAAGCGGGGGGAGGTTCGGGAGTAAATTCAAAATCAAAACCTGAAAAAGGAAGCTCTGTCAATCCTCCGCAACAGCATTGAGTTTGGCAGTAAGCTGACGATAGTCCGAAAATGGAAATCAAGAAAGTAAACAATAGACCTTTTTTCATACTTTGATCTTTATTAAAAAAAAATGGTCTTCCGAGATTTAAAGAGTTTGAAAAGGATGCAAATTACACAATCCAAGTCTGACTCCTAAAGACACAATTTACAACAATTCATACATTGTAGCTCAATTAATGAGATTTTCAGGATCTATGAGGCCTCTTCTACAATTCAGAAGCTTAATTTATTCCAATTAATTTTGGCCATTCAGATTTGAACACTTGAGCATCTTCGGGTAGCATTGAATCGCGTTGTAGAAAATTGGAAATTAATGACCCATTAACTGCGATTAATTAAATAAATATTTGTGATGGTTCGTCAATCTGTTTAACTTTGAAAATAAAATAATCAATTACCAATGAAAAAAACCATACTTATTTTATTAAGTTTTTATTGCCATACCTGCCTCCTTGCTCAGGAAGTAACTGTATATGGTAAAATTCTGAATCCAACTGAAAACAAGGTTTACATTGGCTATTACCAAGACCAAATCGCATATGAGAGAATTTATGCTGATTCGGCCAGTTTGAACCAAGATGGAGAATTTGTTATTAAATTTAATTGGGCAACTGCAGCTTATGCAAATTTTCTGCACGGCCAGGAATACACTCCCCTATTTCTCAGTCCAGGAGACAGTCTTAAAATTGAGCTGGATGCTCTAAAAATGGATGAAACGGTTACACATTCCGGGAAAGGCGAATGGGTTAACAATTACCTGGCCAGCAAGTTGATCACATTTCCGGGTGGTCCGCCAACTCATTATAAGTTATCCGAAAATCTATTTCTAAAATACATAGATTCAGTATATCATTCCAAATTAGCATTTTTTACAAAGCATTTTTCAAACATTGCTGAAAATGATCCCTATACTAAAAGATTCAGGGAGTTGGAAGAAGCCGAAATGATCTACGACCATTTCATATCCAAAATGAATTATCCAGATTTTTATGCGTATTTCAATGGCCAAAAAGAAGCCTTATCAGTCGGCCCAAATTATTTTGATTTTCTCAAGGATGCCCAACTCGTCAATCCAAAAGCATATCCAGCGATTTCTTATTTATTGTTTGTCAAATATTATGTCGATCGCGAAGTTTACACCATGCACAAAAAAGATAGCAGCCAATCAATGGTTCAATTGAAAGAACAATTTATAGATAAAAATATGAACGGCGACATCAGAGAATATTTAATTGCCGATTGGGCATACCAATTACTAGTTCGTTTGGGGGATCTAAAGAATGGAAAAGCAATTTATGAAAAATATCTAAAAATTTCAGAAGTTAAGCCATATAAAGATCTGCTGGAAAAAGCCTATCAAAATGCGGAACGATTGGCTATTGGTCAACCCGCCCCGCAATTTAATTTAACTGATATAAATGGCAATATGGTATCGCTGAGCGATTTCAAAGGAAAGGTCGTCTATCTGGATATCTGGGCCAGTTGGTGTGGTCCATGCATCAGAGAAATTCCTTATGCTAAAAAACTTGAAGAAGAAATGCATGGAAAAGACATCGTGTTTTTGAATGTATCCATCGATGAAAATTTGGAGTCCTGGAAAAAAACTGTTGTCGATAAAGGAATCAAAGGGATTCATCTCAATTCGAAAGGAGGAAACGAGGCCCTGTTTTCCAAACTTTATAACGTGCAGGGCATACCAAAATACTACATCATCGATAAAAACGGATGGATTGCAAATAACAATCCGGAAAGACCGAGTGGAAATGTGAAAGATGAATTGGAGAGGCTTCTTAGATAAAAGCTAATAAGCTAAAAGTGATATAGCATTTTCAAGAAGTCAAAAATTTATGGGCATTAAAAAAAGTTAATCACAATTTCCGATTCCTGCATTGATGATTTCCTGAATACTATTACATCCATTTTGATTGCCTGAAATTGATATAGTTCCCTGAATTGCATTTGTAGAAGCTGCAAGAAACAAACCACAGCAAGCATACAGTTTAGGATTTTCGATCAACTCCAGGCCGGCTTTAATAGCAGCTATATTTTTAAAATGGTCTATATTTTCCAATGCAGGATTGTTTCTTACAAATAAACCTTCATTCAGTTTTGTAATTTTTTCAAACCCATTTACATTTTTTAGAGTTGCGTTGTCCTTGATAGAAATACTCTCTCCAATATTTTTTAAATTGCTTAAGTCTTCCAAATTCCTGAGGGCGCCATTTAACTCAATAATAAAGTCAGCCCCTATGGTACTTAAGTATTTCATTCCTATTAAACCGGTTAAAGAATCATTTTCCCTGATGATTAATAGCTTGCCGATTGTATCCAACTGCTTGAATCCTGATATTTGGCTTAACTTTCGATTGCCGGTAATGATCAATTGTCCAGAAATTTTTTGCAAAGCATTAAATCCAGAAATCGTTTGGAGGGAATCGGCAGCAGAAATAATTAAATTTCCTTTAATTGATTCCAGCCGGTTAAATCCATTCATATCTTTGATTACAGTCATCCTGGATAAATATACATCTCCTCCAACATATTTCAAAGAAGACATTTGCTCTAAGTTGACTACATGATCTTGTACGCTCATTGAAAAATTTCTTTCAATCGTTGTCAAATTCTGTAATCCGTCTAAATCAGAAAAGTCAGTTAGCAACATCTCTATTTCACCAACGCTCTTCAGAAAGCTTAGACCTCGCAAAGAAGTTATATCACCAATAATTTTTATTTTCCCAAGAAATTCAATGCAATCAGGAGGCAAAGTCTTTTGGAAGCTATCTACCTCTTCTTGTGTGTCCAAAACGACTTCCTGAAAAGAAGTTGCACAAGGATCACATGACTATATAGAAGTTTGAAAAGTAAAAAATGAAACTAACAAAAAGATAACTAACCGGATGATTTGCGCATTTTTTAAATCAAGCATAAATAATTATTTGAAAATTATAAAATTGGTTGTCACTGGCTTTTATGGAGTAAAATTTATTAATAATAATGAACCCAAATATATATAATTCTATTACCAATCTGAGATAATTATCCTTAAATTGATAAACGAATGATTTGGAATCAAAATTTCAGAATTATATTTTGATAAAGAAAGACGAAACATTGACTCACATCCTTTTTAATCTATTTTCGATTGAGGATGACTCAATCTCCCAAAATCGAAGCTTAATTCCTTTAAATACCATGCTGATACACTGTCATTAAAAGTTTTGGGACTCCATTTACAGCACAAAAAGAATTGCTAGATTTAGGTCTGGATCTTTACCAGTGGTAAGAGATAGTGTTGGAAGAAAAAGTAATCAATAACAACAACTTCCATGATGAAACACTGTTCTGCCGACAAGCAAGTTAGCTAGATTCTGCTTGGGAATGTTTTGAAATAATAGCCAAATTTATTTCTATATGATTGATCAAAAATAAATTAACTTTGAACATATGAAATATTGCCATTTATTTTTGATAGCCTTTACAATATCGTCTGTCATGTCTCAGACTGTTGATTCTATTGCATTAATACAGGTGGACAGTCTCATCAAAGTCTCCTTGGATTATACCCGTAAACACGATTTTAAAAATGCTATACAAGCAAATCTATCAGCTGAAAATATTGCTATTGAAAATTTCGGAAAAGAATCAGATTCTTATGCTAAAGTCTGCCAATATTTTGGGGTAATATATTATCATCAGGGGAATTATGAAGCAGCTGAACAAAAGTATATTGAATCCATATCCATTCGGGAGAGAGTCTTAGGACTTCATCATCCTGATTTGGCTGCGAGTATTAATAGTTTAGGTGTATTGTATCTAATGGTTGGTGATTTCGATACCGCTGAACCCTTATTACTAAAGTCATGGGGAATGCGTGAAAAAACGCTAGGTAAAAAACACGCAGATTATGCTGCAAGTCTGAATAATTTAGCCATGTTATATAATAAACTAGGACAGTTTAAAAAATCTGAGCTTTATTATATTGAGTCCAAAAATATTAGAAATGAAATATTTGGAAATATGCACACTGAATACGCTTCAAGTCTCAATAATCTGGCTATTCTTTATTTAGATTTAGGAAATTATAAATTAGCAGAGCCCTTATATTTAGAAGCTAAAACCATACGCAAAAAATTACTAGGCGAAAATCATCCAGAGTATGCAACTACTTTAAATAATCTTGGGGTCTTGTATTGGAAGATGGGTAATTATGAAGCTGCAATGAAATATTATTTAGAGTCCATCGCCATTTACAAAAAGGTATTCGGAGAGCATCATCCCCGCTATAGTAAGAGTTTAAATAATTTGGCAATTTTGTATAATGAAATGAATGATTTTGAAAGAGCAGAAATGCTTTATTTGGAGTCCTTACAAATCTTGGAAAAGACAAGTGGTAAAGATGACCTAAACTATGCGTGGGGTGCAAATAATCTTGCTATGAATTATAAAAATAGAGGTGAATTTGAAAAGGCCATGCCCCTCTTATTGGAAGCAAAGTTGATATGGGAAAAAGTTTATGGCAGGGATCATCCTGATTACGCTACCAGTTTAAGAAATTTGGCTGATTTATATTGTAAAATAAAAGATTTCAACAAAGCTGAGCCTTTATACTTGGAAGCCTTAACACTTCAATCCTTGTCGCTAGGTAATGAGCATCCAGACTATGCAAATAGTTTAGCGACTTTGGCAGATTATTATTATGCCATCGGAAATATTAATAAAGCAAAACCTTATCTATTAAAAAGTGTGGAAGTTGAAAAAAGATATATACGACAGGCAGCACAGCATCTTTCAGAATTGGAAATGACAAAATATATTAATAAATTTGTTAGCGGTCAAAATGGATGTTTTACATATGCGCAAAAGTTCCATCAACTGACGGATGTATGCTTTGACAACACTTTGTTTTACAAAGGATTTTTATTGAATGCAGTTTCTCAAATGAACAGTATAGTGATGAGAGACTCATTGAGTCGCGATAAGTTTGAACTTCTTAAATCATATCACAGGAGACTGGCTTCTGAATATCTTTTGCCCATTCAAGAAAGAGATAGTATAAGTATAATTCGGCTTCAGGATAAAGCCAATTTATTAGAAAAGGAGATCATAAGATCTGTTACAGGTTTAAGTGAAGTATTACAGCAACTAGAATGGAAAGATGTTCGAAAAAAATTAAAACTTCAGGAAGCTGCTATAGAATTTGTACAATACGAGTTTTGTTCAGATAGTCTGATGTATGCAGCACTTATTATTAAACCTGATTCTGAATTTCCTAATTTTATTGCTCTTTTTGAAGAACAACAACTCAATAAAATTTTAAGTCAAGAAAAAAATATCTCTTCAAAAGTAAATGTGCTATATGCTTCACGTGGTGCAATCCCTGTTTCTGAAAAAAATATGATTTCAAAGAAACTGTTTGAGCTTTTGTGGCATCCTCTTGAAAAGGAACTAAAAAATACAAAAACAATTTATTTTTCTCCTTCTGGCAAATTGAATCAATTGAATATTGGTGCAATTCCAATACAAGAAAACGAAACCATTGCTGATAGATATCAACTAGTCCAATTGACTAGCACACGACAATTGGTCATTCCAACAAAATTTATAAAGTCAAACAATAAAGCTGTGCTGTTCGGTGGAATCCAATTTGAACAAGACAGCACTTTTAATAACAATGAGAGCTTGCTCGGTTCGAGATCAAGAGATGAATTGACTTTTAGTTCAATTGATTCAACTTTACGTGGCGGTACATGGAACTATTTAGCCGGAACAGAACGCGAAGTGAATGCCATTGAAAAAATTATGCAAACTTCAGACATGTTAGTTCATTTGAACAAAGGCTATCAAGCCACTGAAGAATCTTTCAAAAATATTGTTGCAAATAACGTTTCTTCGCCTAGAATCTTACACATTGCAACACACGGATATTTTTTTCCGGATCCAAAAGTAAAAGTTGGCAGTTCACAGTTAGCATCCCGAGAATCGGGAGGCAGCCAAGAATCTGTTTTTAAAATGAGTGATCATCCAATGTTAAGATCCGGACTTATCTTGGCAGGTGGTAATGCTGCCTGGCAGGGAAAACCAACACTTGAAGGCAGAGAAGATGGAATATTGACTGCCTACGAAATTTCGCAAATGAATTTATCAAATACAGAATTAGTTGTGTTGTCTGCATGTGAGACAGGATTAGGCGATATACAAGGTAATGAAGGAGTTTATGGACTGCAACGTGCATTCAAAATAGCAGGTGCTAAATATCTGATCATGAGTTTATGGCAAGTTCCGGATAAACAGACATCTTTATTAATGACAACATTTTATAAAAAATGGTTAGAAGAAAAGATGACGATTCCAAATGCATTTCATGCAGCTCAAAAAGAATTGCGGGATATCGGTTTAGACCCATACCAATGGGCTGGATTTGTGTTGGTCGAGTAAAATCTGCTAAAACGAATAAGGGCTGCATCCGCTCTCGCACTCTTTCTCACTCTATTTTGCGGGTGGGGTTTGTTTTAGTGGAGTAAAAAATACACTACCACTCATGCCGAATGCCGACTGGTAGCGTCGACCCACTGACAAGCTTCGCTTCGTCAGCACTTTAACCTACTTGGGCTTAAATGACAAAAGCCCATCTGTCGACAGGCTTTTATATTTTTACAGCATTCCACACACACACTCACACACACACTCATGCCGGATTGTGGCGGAGGCAGGACTCTAACCTGCGGCCTTTGGGTTATGAGCCCAACGAGCTACCAACTGTATTTCAAACTGTTATGTATTTGAATTAATTTTAATTTAATTATTTCTCAATGAACGGATACCAAAATGGATACCATGATTTAATGATCCCAAATTTAACAAACATTCACTTTACCCGGAAATACATTTTCCACTTACTAGCAAATATGTAAATTTGGAATTACTAATCGCATACAAAGTATGAAATACATACTAAGCCTCATTTTGCTATGGTTTTCATATTTACTCCCATCTCAAGCTTCCATCATCTGGCAAAAAACTTATGGTGGTAATGGATCAGAATTTTTAAGAGGCGGTGTACTACCAACTTCTTATGGTTATGTCATAGCAGGAGATTCAGACTCAGATTTAACCGGAAATAAAAGTATTCAAAATTATGGTATTTGGTTGATAGGTATTGACACTGTGGGAGAGATTATTTGGCAAAAAGGATATTGCGCTCCAAGTAGCTTATGGTCATTCAAACCTACTGGAGACAATAATTATATTATTTGTGCATCTACTGGATCTGACACTTGTTCAGAAAAAAGCAAAAAGAGTGAAAAAAGTGATGTCTGGATAATCAAAATAAATGAACAGGGCGATATAATATGGGAAAATACAATTAGGGCAAATGATAACGAAAGTTCAGCCCAGCTCATTCAAGCCAATGACAGAGGCTATTTCTTAGGCATTACTACTAATTCCTCTCTTGGATTAGATAAAATAGATTCATCCAGAGGATTAGCAGATCTGTGGATATTAAAACTTCATAGTTTAGGTAAAATCCAATGGCAAAGGACAATTGGGGGAGCTGCCCAAGATGGGCTAACATCTATAAGTGAATCCCACGATGGGTTTTTGGTTTCTGGATATTCCCATTCAGCAGTTTCTGGAGACAAGACTGCAAACAAATTATGGAGGATCTGACTTTTGGATCATTAAATTGGATTTTGATGGTAATACTTTGTGGCAAAAAGGATTTGGCGGTAGTTTGAATGAGTCACCAAACTCCATAATTGAATTATCAGACAAGAATATTATTTGCGTTGGTGCTTCTTCATCTGGAGTCTCAGGAAATAAGTCAATTGCCACATATGGAAAGCTGGATTGGTGGGTTATAAAACTGGACAAAGCTGGAAATGAAATATGGCAAAAAAACTATGGAGGGATTGAACCTGAGTCTGAATTTGTATATCTTAAAACAGGAGAAAATGGTGAATTTTATCTATATGGTTCTTCAGTCTCAGGCCCTACAGGAAATAAAACTACATTGTCTCAAGGAAGTATGGATTACTGGTTATTAAAACTAAATGGTGATGGTGATATTCTATGGCAACATTCATTTGGAGGGAACTCTATTGATTATTTACGATCTCTTTTAGTTGAAAATGATTCATCTTTTATTTTATCTGGTCAATCTCAATCAGTGATATCTGGAGATAAAAATGAAAGCAGTTATGGAGGGTCTGATTATTGGGTTCTAAAAATAAAACTTGAGCAAACAACAGCCACATATAATGAAAAGGAATCTGAAGTTAATATTTTTCCTAATCCTACCAATGACTTTCTTTATATAAATTCAGATATTGAATTTGACCATTCCATTATTTCAAATTTATATGGAGGTAGATTTTACCAGAAATAAATGGCAAGCATTTTGTTGATTTAAGAAAATGCATGCCAGGTTTATTTTTTATAGCATTGATTGGGAAAAATGGAAAATACATTTATGGTAATTCAATCCATAAATTATAAAATGGATTGAATAGGTTATTTGTCCCTTCATTCTAATTTAATTCCTCAATTGGATAAAGCAGGTCCTTTTCCCCAAAACAAAATTTGTGTCTAAAAATATTTTTCATCTGATCTTTGAAATTTATATAAATGCAGCCATTCCCAATATCTTTATTTTTCATTAAAATTTTAAAATCGATTGATTAATTGGAATTAATAGTGCTATCTTCCATAAATACTTCCCAACTTTGCCCTTTATCGGAACTGCTAATTTTGAAACCAGAAGCATCCCCTCCAGTGTTATAAATTGAATATCCCATTCTTCCTTTGATCTAAAAGCTCGTTCAATACTTAAAACTGGGCGTATTTTTAATAAATATTCTTTTTTTAAAATATTACTTTGCTGACTTTGAAAATAGTTGGATGTTTTTAGAAGAACTAATTGCTCATAAAGGTAGGCCGATTGCTTTAAACTCTCTTCCGATAGCGATTTTAAACTCGAAATCTGAGATTTTGTATCTGCTTGTCCTTTTATTAAATAGAATAATGTTACTAGAAGTCCAATTGATTGGACAACATCCGTCCATTTAACATTTTTTATCAAATAATAAGTTTTTAAATAAAGTGCCTAATTTATTAATAGCATTTTGAATTTGTAATATCATTTAAAATGTTGTTATTCTATGTTATAAGAATCATTTTGGCTAATCATGTTAAAGTTACACAAATTGGAACAACTAGTTTTTAAAATGATGCATTCATTTCGAATTCTTTTGAAAATGAGCTTCAATTCCAACTAAAAGGGGTCAGTGTTTTTCACTGCAATAGCTGTTGGGAGAAAATGTTCCAAAAGCTGCACCCGGATTTACATTTCTCCTATAAGCCAAGAATGTAAATTTGGACTTCCAGTTACTTCAAAATATGGATAACATAATGTGTTAAGCCTGGCCTATTGATGGATTAACCTATTCTGACTTGTCACTTATATAGAATAGTAATTGTATTTATAGATTATTGTATATTTGTAAACCAGCGATATTTAACTTCGTTTATCCGGCTTTTTTGGATTGTTTAAGAAGTTTTATAATGGGTAAACGAGTTGGGTGCAATGCAGTATGGACAAATAATAATTTAAAAATGAATAACGAAAAATGGACACTTTTATTTACAGCAGTTGTATCAATATCAACTGTAGTTTATGCGATTTTAACATGGGCCCTAGTACGAGAGACAAGTAAAATGAGAAAAAATCTGGTTGAACCATATATAATTGCATATCTCGACAATACAGAAATTCACTCTAATATAATATTCATTAAAACAAAAAACATTGGACAAGGTGTAGCTTTAAATGTAAAGTTTAGAATAATAAAAGAATTGAATTTATCAGGTAACAAAAAACTAAACGATTATCATTATTTTCGAAATGGGGTCAAATATTTTCCACCAGGTCATTTAGACAAACATTTTATTATTTCATACCAATCAAGGAATGAACCCTCAGAAAATGATACTATCATTTTAGAAGTGGATTACGCCACAATTTTAAACGAGAAAAGGATGAATAGATATGAGCTTAATCTTTTAGAAATATTTGGAAAAGGAAATTTACGACCACCTGATACTCATTTAGGTAATATTGGTTATAGGCTTGAAATGATAGAAAAATTAATTGAAAAATATGTGTCAAACAACAAGGGATAGAAATACAGGAAGCACTGCACCCAACATGGCATACAACATTCATTTTACGCTAAAAAAGAACCCTTTGAATTTTGATGATCTGGAGGACTTCCTTCAATGTTACAACCCTTGCAATATCCATAAACGAAAGGAAACCTATCATCCAGATACCAATCCCGGGGGCAGATGGCGAAAATTCTCACTTCAGGAAATTCTAGAAAGAGACAAAACCAGTCTGGACTTAACTTGGATCAAGGACCAAAGTCTAACAGACCTGGATAATCTTCCAGATTCTGATGTTTTAGCATTAGGGATTATTGACAACCTGGAAGCCGGAGTGGAGCGTTTTAGGGAGATTATTGAATCTTTAAATACTAAATCAAAATAATTATGGCTTACGAGCTTTGGAGATCAAATATTACAGGTACATATAGAAAGAGAGCCACCTTCAAAGAACTACAAGATACATTTACAAATTATATTACCACTAGGTTCATTTATGAAGATATTTATTGCTGCAGAATTACAGATTCCGTTAGTGATGTAAAGTCAGCCCTTAAAGAAAGAAATTTTGACATAGCTGGCGTACGAGATACAAATGGAAAATTGATAGGCTGCGTTAATAACTTAAAACTAGGTTGAAGTATTTCAAAATCAATAATATCCATACAAAGTGATGATCTAATTTCAGATTCAACTCCATTAGCCTCCCTACTGAAGCACCTAAGCAAAAAGCCACATTTATTTGTTCTAAAGGAAAATGAAATTGATGGTATTATTACAAAATCAGATGTAGATAAACCGATATTCAGACTATATGTATTTGGTTTTATTTCCTTATTAGAAATGCATTTAAACTATTGGATAAATAAATTTCACATTAACATTCATGAAAATCTCGAATTATTAATTGGCGCTGAAAGAAAAATAAAAGCAGAAGAAATATTCAAATTGAGAAAAGCTACTAATGACGACCTTACATTCTTAGAATGTTTACAGTTTTGTGATAAAAAATTAGTTCTTAAAAAAACTACTGAATTTAAAAATATTTTTAAGTTTTCTAATAGCTCATTAGAGACATTTATTAGTAACGCTGAAAAAATAAGAAATGAATTATCACATAATCAAAACACTATAACAGTAGGCTTAGGATGGGATTTATTTGTAAAAGTTCTAAGTCGGGTAGAATCTTTTTTAATAAATTCTGAAGCAAGGATAGACTCCGAATGTCGGATCTATTAAATTCTTATTTTATGGATAAAGCAACTTATATATTTGGAACAGGAGCTAGTGCTCATTCCACAAAATAGCCTTGCATTTTTGATTTCCATTTTTCCAGCCTTAAGTGATCGACTAAATTCAATTTAGGATTTATAAAGTGCCCAATTACATTCCACTGGTCTTCTGAAATTGAAATACCGGTAGACAAAAGTTTCACATGTTGTAAAATAGAAATCCTACAATAAATAGGTGCTTTATTAAAAGCATTTAGTTTACTTCTATAAAAGAAAAAGGTAAAAGAGGCTTCTCCAATTTTCATAAATATAAAATTTAGAGATACCCAACTTGGAAGGTTCACTGAAGAATTGGATACCGAAATAGATACTTAATTAGATACCATATCACTTTCAGTTTACCCATAAATTAAAAAAGACCATAATACATAAATTATTGTATTACAGTCTTTTAATTTGATTTGTGGCGGAGGCAGGATGCTGACGAATCCCGCTTATCTTTTTTCTTCATTTAATATCCTGCGTTTCCGGGATTGTCAGCATGCTGACAAGCTTCACTTCGTCAGCACTCGAACCTGTTTTCTCTAAATGACAAAAGCCCGTCTGTCGACAGGCTTTTATATTTTACAGCATTTCACACACACACTCACACACACACTCATGCCGGATTGTGGCGGAGGCAGGACTCGAACCTGCGGCCTTTGGGTTATGAGCCCAACGAGCTACCAACTGCTCCACTCCGCGATATGAGGGTGCAAAGATAATACTTATTTTTGAAATATGAACAGAAAGGGCAATCGTGATAGGTAAGTTCTCATTTGAATTAATAATTTAATATGTATATAATTGATTATGTGACCATTTTGAAAATATTTAGCACAGATGAACGGCATCTATGATTTTTCAAAAAAGGTCTAACTTGATGCTTAGAACTAATAATATGAATACCGCACAAACTGCCTCGTTACTGATCTTAACCCTGCTTGTTTTACCTGTTGGTTGCTTTTATTTTGGAGCCTTCCCTGATCCTGAAGAATGGTCTTTACTAAAGCAATTATTAATCATTGCGCTGGCAATTGCACTATTGTGTTTTATCGTATCTGAAATGACCGGTAATTATTCTCAGGTAGATAAATTGTGGAGTCTGCTCCCAGTCGTTTATGTGTGGATAGTTACGTCTAACTATGAATTTAATGATCGCTTGATGCTGATGAGTATTCTTGTCACCATTTGGGGAGTCAGACTGACTTATAATTTTTCTTTGAAGGGTGCTTATTCCTGGAAATTCTGGCAAGGTGAAGAAGATTACCGATGGAAGGTACTCCGGCAAAAAACCGAATTTCAGCAGCCGTGGATATGGAGACTTTTCAATTTGGGTTTTATCTGTATATACCAAAATCTACTGATTCTCCTTTTTACCACACCCATCATCGTGGCAGCACAATACAATTCAATTCAGCTAAAAAGTTTTGATTGGATAATTGCTCTGGCCATGCTGAGTTTTATTACTTACGAAACAATTGCAGATTTTCAACAATGGAATTTTCAAAAAACAAAATGGCAAAAAATCAAAGCCGGTGAAATACTTACCGAAAACTTTCAGAAAGGATTTCTGACTCGTGGTCTGTGGGCCTACAGCCGCCATCCCAATTACTTTGCAGAACAATGTTTATGGATTTGTTTTTATTTGTTCAGCGCTACAGTCGGCGGATCGTGGATAAACTGGAGTATGGTCGGATGTTTATTGCTGATTTTACTTTTTCAGGGAAGTGCTCGATTCAGTGAAGAGATCAGCTCAACCAAATATCCTGAATACGGATCGTATCAAAAGAAAGTTCCGTTGTTTATCCCGAAATTATTTAATTTGAATAAAAGCTCAGTCGCAGAAAAATAATGATCAGCATTCTCAAATCTAAAATTGAACCAAAAGGCACTCGAATCGATTCGAAAGACCTTAGCATTATAAAACAATAAATTTAGATAAAATTGAAGCTGCTCCATTTGTCATAATGACATAATAGAATCCCGGACTTAATGAAAGGTTTATACTTTCACTTAAGTTGGTTTCATGAACGGGTAATTCACCATTAAACAACACTTGTCCTTGTAAATTTATTATTTGATAATCTAACTTCACAACACCCTCTAGGATCCCTTGAAAAGTGAGCTGTTGGTTGATATAATTTGTTTGAATGGCCGGCACGCTTTTGCCCGCTTCTCCAAATCCTTTATAAGGTGGTAAGTACTCCCCTTCCAATTGTGGAAATTCTATATAAAAATTTACAGTTACAAAACCATAAATCTCACAGTCGGCATCCATCGTTGTCCATTTAAATTGATAACTTCCAAATCTCGAAACACGAACTTTTGTAAATGGATCTGTCGGGTCAGTAAAAATCACCGGACTCGGTCCGCCAGCATAAGTCCAAAGTCCCTTTTTCCCAGATCCTTTCAATTTTGTGCCCAGTACTCCTTTGACTTCCTGGTTGGGTCCGGCAACATCCTGCTGAGATTTTCCAAATAATACTTCCAAACAAGCTTGCAAGCTGGTAGCACATGAATCAGAATAATTCACGCAAACTTTTCCAGAAGATTGCAAACTGTTTTTATCCCATCGTACACAGATGCTATCTGATTGATTAGGATTGGGGCTTTCGATCACTCCCTGATCAACTGTCCAATTAAAAGAATAAGGATTTTGCACAATATCGTCAATCTGATAACAAATCAATTCACCCTTGCATACTTCATTCTTACCTAAAAGGCTTCCCATGAGCGGATTCATCAAGTAAGCATCTTCATCAATGTTTTCTTCAAATTGAAAATTGCAGATTCCCAATTCTCCTCCTAGTTTATAATTTACTACCACTTGCAGTTGATAATTTCCTCTTTTGTTAATGACTAATTCTCTGTCGTTCGATAAAAACCGCAATTCGCTATTTACTTTTTCGTACCAAATATAAGCTAGGCTGGTTTCAATAGCAACCTTACATGTATCGGTAAAGTTGGTAATTTCCGGAACCATAAATACTTGCCCATTTCTGCATCGCAAATGCATCTTGTTCTGCAAATCGACAAATACTACGTTCAGCAAATAACTGCTATCGCAAGCATAGAATTCGGTAGATTTTGGAATGACAATTTTTTTGTTAACGGTACAGGTAAAATAATTTTGCTTCTGGACCGGGTCGTAATAGGGATCACTTTTCGAACAGGAAACATAGTTTATGAATGCTGATTGAGGTTTGTCTAAAATAATAAACTCCAGTGTACTATCATAAACCAAACAAAATTCCTTAAACTCTTGAGTATAAAATCCACTCGCGTTGATGCTGAGTTTATGCCATTTATATCCCTTTTCTTCATTACACAATACCCTTGTAGGGCCGGACCTGTGCTCTTGTCTCACTTGAATCATCGTACAAGTTGTATTGGATTCTCCACAATTTAAATTGGGCAATCCTACATATCCATGCACACAAAGTTCAAAATCTCCTTCATTTGGAAAATCTAAAAATACTTCCCGATCATGGTCGTTTAAAATCACTCCATCAAGGGTCCATTCATAATATCCTTCGCAAGGTTCAAGCTTTGGTTGCACCGTAAATTTTTGACTGCAGGCTCCACGCTTTAAATCAATACTATTCCCCGATATATTATTTATTCTATTGAGTTCTAAAGGCGCATTGGGAGCACCGCCATCAACCGTAAGAAAATAATCACAATAAGTGCCTTGAAGCCCATCGATGTGCAGATAATATATTTTACATGCTGTAGGATAGCTTAAATTTAAATGTATAGAATATACCCCAGGACCCGGATAAGTACCGGTCGTGCATAAATTCAAATTTCCGGAACAGCATTCGCTGGTTAAAATCATTTGAATTCCATTGTTACCCTGATATCCTCCATCACAATTTGTATAGGTCAATGTAATGGTCAATGCCGTGCCATTTGTGGTAAATGCATAATGCACTTGATTTTGTGGCGAATAACATACATTATTGCAATTATCTCCTGTATAATTGGCGTATGGCACCAATGCACAGTTAGAATTATTATTCAAAGTCGCCAGACCACAAATCAGAGGTACCTGACTACAATCGTCCGCCATATTAGCACAATTCTGACTGCATACATGGTTTACCCAGGCTAGAATAAGGAAACAAACAAAGTGTGAAATTCTAATTAAGGCAATTAAATGATACATTGAATTTTAAATTGATAGAAGGCATATATATCAAAGAGCTATTTAAAAGCGATTGCGATGCCCGAAGTGTGTTATTTATTTTATACACATCAATTCTCTCAATTTTTTTATAGCTGAAGTCCTGAAATTCACTTCTAAACGCATATAAGAATTATTAATATGTCTTTTCAGCGTGTTTACAGAAATAAATAAATCTTGGGCAATCTGTTGATTGGTTTTGCCTGCATATATCAATTGCATGACTTCAAATTCGCGCTGTGATAATGGACTTGCCAATCCTGTATTGATTTTTTGGAAATTCAATTCCTCCAAATTCTGGTTCGTATGAATTGCAAAATTTGCTAAAGAAATTTCAAGGGTCGTCAATAGTGATTTCTCATGAAATGGTTTCACCAGGTAACCTGAAGGTTGAACTTTCGTGGCTCTTTCCAATGTATTTTTATCTGAATAAGAGCTCAAAAAAACAAAAGGAATCATAATTTTTTCGTGAATGTACTTTCCTAAATCTATTCCATCCAATTTTCCATCCAGATTAATATCAAGCAAAACAATATCAGGTTTTTCGTTCTCCAGTTTCAAAATTCCATCTTCATAATCATAGGCAATTCCAGCAACTTCATAATCATGATTATTGAGATACATGGCAATGTTTTCTGCAATGAGCGGTTCGTCCTCTACTATGAGTACGCGAACTTTATAGTTGAACTCATTCATGGTATTCATCGTTTATTAAATTCGATACAAACACTCGTTCCGTGTTCCCGATTGATTGAAATAACCGCTTTTAGTTTTTGGACAAATGCCCGAATCATCTTATAACCAAAACTTTGAGAAGATTGAATGTTGAATGATTCGGGTAATCCAATTCCATTGTCTTCCACTTTTAGTTGCAGCATTTGGCCGAGCTCTTTTAAACTGACGGTTACAATTCCATAGCGACTCTTTACAAACGCATATTTCATAGAATTGGTTACCAACTCGTTGATGATCATTCCAATTGAAACAACAGTATCCATATGTAATTGTATGGGCTCAACCTGAACATCAATGGATACTTTTCATCTTCCTTTTGGTATGCTGTCATTAAATGATCCATTAAATTTTGAATATAATTTGGCATGTCTACCATGTTCATCCCAGTAGATTCATACAGATTTTGATGTATGAAAGCCATTGATTGCACTCTGTGTTTGCTCTCTTTCAACAAATCTTCATAAGCTTTATCTTGCGTGTATTGAGCTTGCAGATCCAATAAACTTGAAATGACCTGCAAATTATTTTTGACCCGGTGATGTACTTCTTTATTTACGAATTCCAGATCATTTGATTGTTTGACTATTATTCTGTTTTTTTCATGTTGTTTTCGGAATAAATAAAAAATCACCGCGCTTAATATGAAAAGCAAAAATATGCCCAACCATAAAATGGTTTGGAAATTGCGCTCCTCGCTTATGGTTGCCTGTCTTAATTCATTCTCCCGGATCAAAGACTGGTTGAGTGCTTTTTCTTTTTCCAATTGTTCGGTTTGCAAGATTTTTTCGCGCAATGATGCATTCATTAATAACTGTTCCTGTTGCAGACTGTAATCCTTTAATTCATTTTCCCTTCTCAAACTTTCCTGCATTAATAATTCGCGTTTCAATTTTTCTTCATTCAACTGATTTACGATTTTCAAATAATCGATCTCCCGATCGCGGATATTCACCTCTGATCCCAGCGCAATCGACTCCGCCAACTTTTGATTCTCTTTACTAGCATAGCTAGTGCTGTTGTGATGCAGATAATTTACCAATTCATAAGCTTTAGCCAAATTCCCTTTGCGGTAATAGGCATCCGCCAAATTGGATTTTATGTAGGAATCAATAAATGGCGTAAAACCCTGATGGGATAGTGCTTCGGCCTTATTAAATTCCAGCAATGCATTGGCTTCAGTATGAACTGCCATAACATACTTGCCTTTAAGCACCAAAAGTTTGACTTTTAAAAAATCACTCTTAGGTTTGTTTTCTGCAGTTTCACATTCGAGCAACAAATTTTCCAGTTTTGTATATTCATTTTTTTGATAATAATAATTGCCCAATTCGATTTTAGATTCAAATAATTCTGGTTTTAAATGCTCCTGTGCTGCCAGATCCAGACTTTGTTGAATGAAGAGGTAAGCTGAATCCAATTTTTCCAGCCCCAAATAAATTCTGCCAAGTGCCAAAGCATTTTTTTGCATGGCTGTCTTTTTTCCGAGCTTGGTAAATAGTTGCAATGAACGATTATAAAATTGCAAAGCTTTATCAGGTTTACTGATTTTATCAAAAACCTGGGCCAAATCTTCTTGCAATTCTGCAATCAATTCATCCTCCTTATGGGCTTTTGCAAGTTCCATTGCTGATCTGATTTGGACGGTGGAACTAAAAAACCGACCATTCCTGAAATCAATACTTGCCAAAGTCTTATAAGCCATCGCCTTCGGATAAAATTCTGCTTGCGTTATCAGTTTTTTTAATATTTGAACGGCTTCATCTGTGCGCCCATCCTCCATATAAGCCTGTGCCTGATATACAAGGCACAAATCCTCCATTCCGGTTTGTGTAAGCAGATGGTAATGCCGGGACCATTTTTCGAAAAGTTTTGCTGCAAACTCCGGATCAGCTTTAATCCATTGTAGCGCTGATGTTTTCAAATGCACGCGATCTAATGGCAGCAGGGTATCCTGACCATAAAGTGCATCGAAAGTGATACAACTTAAAATAAAACAAATAATAATTATATAACGCGCTATCAAAGAATTCAATAATTAGATTTCAAAGATAGGTTTAGAACCGATGTATCCACTAACCCTTATGGGTGATATTGCAACACACATCCAAAAATCACCCCAAGGGGTGAACGAATTGCCTTTGAATAAAGATTAAATTTGTACCATCAAAATCAGATCATATGAAAAGAATTTTTACCATTACTTTATTCCTATTTACCCTATTTCAATTATACAGTCAACGTCGCTATGATGTGCGATTCCCACTGGATGGACATATGCGCGAATGTATTGTAGTTCAACCCAGCACACCCCCTCCGCCTGGCGGGTATCCCATCGTATATATGCTACATGGTACCAGTGGAGACGGTGAAAAATTCTATAATATTTCAGGATGGAAAGAATTGGGTGAAGAAGAAAATTTTATCACTGTTTTTCCATCATCCCTGAGTTGGTGTTTTGTTGAAGACGGCATTGAAAAACACAATACGCGTTGGATCAATGGAAGTGTCACTGAAAATCCTTGCTCAGGTGCGCCACAGAATTATGTAGATGACGTTAAATTTTTAAAGTTATTGGCAAAGCTTATTTCCGACAGTTTACCTGTGAACCGGTCTATGATTTTTGCTTGTGGTTTCTCCAATGGCTGTTCGATGATCCATAAGCTTGCTGTAGATGCCGGAGATGTTTTTGCTGCATTAGCCGGTTGTAGCTCCGTTTTAGCGCAATCTGATTCCGCTCGTCCGATTGTGCGAGTTCCGCTTTGGACCTTGGTGGGTAGTTTGGATGATCGTTTTATTGTACCACCTTTTACAGAATTGCCTTTTGGCAATGATTCCATATTAGGATATTTAAAAGATCCCATCCGCCGAACGCTTGGATGTCAGGGACTCGAAGAATCATTTGTAAAAACAGAAACAGATAGTCTTCATACTTATCAATTTCTGGTCAATAAAACCGGAGAAGTGGCAGCACCCTATATATTCACACTTGCGAAAGGAATGACACATGAATTTCCAAATGGTAGCAATTATTTTTTTAACGGGCCACGAAGATTTTGGGAATTTTTTAAAAGGTCTATAACAGTAGAAGCTGAAGATTATGATTCATTAAAATCCATAATCAATATTTATCCAAATCCATCGAACCAGCTGTTGAATATTTCAGCAGCATCAGAACTTGAAGATTTTGATTGGAAAATATTTAATGTTCAGGGAAGCCTCATAAAGAGTGGACGTCATTTAAAGGGAACACAGCTTCAAATAAACAAATCTGATTGCGGGAGTGGCTTATTCCTGTTTCAATTGATCAGCGATCAATACAAGTCAACGCAAAAATTTTACTTCCATTAAATCATTCAATTAAAAATTTATAAAAATGAAAATCGCATTACAAATTATCATCATAGCATTCCACTTATTAAATCTAAATGGGCAAGTCAGATATGACCTTCAAATGATGGTAGAAGGGAGACTTAGAGAAACCATAGTGGTCATACCCAGCAAAGCACCGCCCACGGGAGGTTACCCTATCGTAGTTATGTTACACGGTACTTCACAGGATGGACCTCAATTTTATGATATTTCTGGTTGGAAAGAATTGGGCGAGGAAGAAAATTTTATCACTGTGTTTCCAACTTCTTTAAGATGGTGTTATCTCGATGATGGCATTGAAGAAATCAGTAGGAGGTGGGTCAATGGCAATGTAACGGATAACCCGTGTTCGGGCACTCCACAGAACTATGTGAGTGATGTGCATTTTCTTAAACTGCTGGTACAAAAAATTGCGGATACATTTCAAGTTAACAAAGCTATGATTTTTGCTTCCGGGTTCTCAAATGGAAGTGCCATGGTTCAAAAATTAGCAATGGATGCCGGTGATGTATTTGCGGCATGTGCAGGTTCAGGGGGATTTTTACCAATGGGAGACTCCACAAAACCATTAAACCGAATCCCTGTCTGGTTAATGTTGGGAACAAACGATGACCGGCACATCAGACCTCCATACACTGAAATCCCATTTGGAGGAGACTCGTTACTGGCATATTTTAAAGGTCCGCTGAACAGATTGCTGGTCTGTCAAGGCTTGACTGAGAACTATACAAAATTCGAAACGAGCATCACCCATAGCTATGAATTTTCTGAAAGTCAGCCGGGCGAAGAAGGCATGTTATTCAGGTTTACATTAATCCAGGATATGTTTCATATTTATCCAACCGAATTCAATTCCCGCATTAACGCGCCCAGATTGTTTTGGGAGTTTTTTAAAAATTCAGTAGCGGTTGCTAATTCTTCCCTAAATAATACCAAAGCGGAAGTTCGAATTTACCCCAATCCGTCAAATGATATCGTCACGGTGGATTTGAAAAATTTTACAGAAGCCAAACCAATTTACATTCTTGTCTTCAATTCAGTTGGGATATGTACTGCTAGTAAAAAATTAATTAACCAGACTCATGTTAACATCAGCAAAAACGAAATTGGAACCGGCCTTTTTATTTTACAAATATCTCAGGGCTCAAAATTTGGAACACAAACATTCTGCTTCAATTGATAAATTTATAATGTAATGTTTAATTGAATTCCATTCATTTGAATCAAATGAATGGAATTCAATTGATTCAAAAATTAACGTATTGCACTATTAAAAATTCCATCTAAGTTCAGGATTTGAGCTATCCACAAAAAGCAATTTTCTTTTGATGATCAAACAGCAAGTATTTCAATGAAGAGAATCAGGCTGAAAACTATTTTTTTTTAAAAAGCAAAGTTTATTGATTTGTAATAAAAATTCTTGATCCAATCTTTTCTTCGCTTCAGGTTCCAGGCCATGGTATATATGATTTTGCAAGGCCAGGACAGAATCAGCCAAAAGCTTCGTTTTCAAAATTATTTGATTTGCAGATGTCCTCAAGTTTTCCATTTGGGATTTAAGTTCCACATTACTTGTATCTATTAAGGTAGAATCTTCTAAAAAGCGAATCTGGTCTGCAAGCACAAATCTTTCGTTTTTGAGGGCTTCAGCCCTACAAAAAAGTTCGGCTAATTCAATGATCTGATCTGTATTTTCATTTGATCCATTTTTTTGATGACATCCTGCAAAGCAAAATGAAATTATAAATACAGAAAGAAAATATTTGCGCTTCAAAATTCAGTTGAATTATATAAAAAGGGGCACCGTTAATTTTCTGGCCAACTTATTCTTTTGTTGACATTGTCCCCAATGGCCCGGCCCATTTTCAGTCCATTAAGATTGTCCATGTTGTAATGGATTCCGCCGTATAATCTTGAATTGGCACACTCTTCAGCCATTTCAAAAAAGTTATTATAGTTTCGGACCGAAAAGCCAAATTGAATTTGGGTACGGTCTGTGAATGCATAATTACCATCCCCGTTGGTGAATAAAGCTGCAAATATGGCTGCTCCTGCGGCAGCTTCCGTAGCATGGCCTGATGTAAATGCAGGAAATGGCGGTGTGCCAATTACGGTTTGGAAAGTTGGATCAATATTTTCCCGGATATAAGTAAAAGGACGGATTAAAAAATAATCGTACTTGGTTTTCCAGCAAGCAATAAAAGCATCGTTTTCAGCTATTCCCAGTCTTGCATATGCAATGGCGGTCTGGCCAAGGTTTGCATTGTTTTCCTCTAAAAGCTGTGTCAAAATATTGAACGTATGCCCTGCCGGTGTACAAGTATTAAAAGGATCATCCGCCCAAAATCTGGCTATTTCCTTTTGTTCAGATGTGGCATTGGTCACAATTTGATATACCTCCATAGCTTCTTTGTAAAATTCTGATGAATTAGCAGTTGAATAAGGTATATGTGGCAAAGGTTGAGCCTCGACAATATTTGCATCCATGAATGGCCTGTTCGAATCCCAATTAGGTGCCAATGGGTTCAGAACGGCACCTGTAGGTTTCCATGCGCCCTGAATAACAGGCCAGGTATAAGGCAATTGAAAGGGATCAATGTATTGTTCATGCCCACCATCGTTTTTAGAATAATTAAATATGGCATTGGCCATGGATTTTCCAAATTCTTCTGATCTGCTGATATTCGCAGGCGTTAAATCACTTGAATATTCTGTTAACCACTTTTGCTCAAGTTGTAAAATCCTGTTTTGGTTATCGGCAGTGATGCGCTTTTCAAACAACAATTGGATCATTTGAGAAAGACAAGCATTGGCTACGAGGCCCCAATGGTATTTCTGACCTTTTTGTACGGTAGGCAAATCCGTTATATCAAGCCCATTTAATTGACCTGCAAGACTTAAAGGATTCTTCCATCCGGGAACCAGGCTTTCGTAAAGGGCTACTCCGGTATATCCTAATGCTCTTGCAGCCTGTGGTGGAAAAAATCCAGGTGTTTCTTTGATAATCCGGCATTCTAGTTGGTACCATTCGAAAACTACATCCGATTTATAGGTAGAAACAGATTCATCCGAAACTTCAGTTTCAGCCAAATCCTCATTACATGCATTTAGAAATAAAGACAAAATCATTAAAAAGGCTATCCAAGTTTTCATATGAGTAGATTAATATTACAATTCAAGTTTAACAAATATACAAATTCCAAATTCGCTTTGTCAAGTTTATGGTAAAAATAATCTCGAAGCAGGCAAGGTTTAACAAAAAACAAGCGGTTCAGAACCTGATTTTAGTAATTTTCTCCATAGAATCGGCCTTTTATCTATTCTGAATATTTTCTGCAAGCAAGGGGGAAAAGATATATAAATGATTCCAGGAGCATCCTTCTGACTACACATCATAATTTATTCTAATACATAATGAAATTCGAATAAATCGCAGAATTACTAAAAACACAAGCCCTAAAGCAAATGAAAACTGAACTTTCAAAATAGAATGTTGTTAGCTTTAAATTACCACTGAAATATGAAAACGCTGCTGCTAAATTTTTTCCTTTTGACAAGTTGTCACAACCCATCAGGTGAATTAAACAAACACGAAAAAACCACTATGGAAAATTCTACACAGGATCAGGAAGATCAAAGTCAAAAAGATAGTCTTGCAATCGCCACCCTTGGTGCTGGATGCTTTTGGTGTGTGGAAGCAGTATTTCAAGAACTTAAAGGGGTTTCAAAAGTTGAATCCGGATATTCAGGCGGGCATCTTGAAGATCCTTCATATCGGGCTATTTGCACAGGAACCACCGGACATGCTGAGGTATGCCAGATTCATTTTGATCCAAAGCTGATCAGCTATTCAGACATTCTCGAAGTATTTTGGACCACCCATGATCCGACTACTCTGAACCGGCAAGGAGCAGATGCGGGTACTCAATATCGATCTGTAATATATTATCACAATCCACAGCAAAAGGAAATCGCAGAAAAATCAAAAGCGACTATTGCCACTGAACTATGGGACGAGCCGATTGTAACGGAAATTAGTCCAGCGCAAAAATTCTACAAAGCCGAAGACTATCATCAGGATTATTATTCCGGAAATGGAGAACAGCCCTATTGCCAAATTGTGATCGCTCCGAAACTCAAAAAATTCAGAGAAAAATTTGCCAACAAGCTTAAAAAATGAAAACTCCGGATCAATATAATTTGCTCAATGCAGAAGAACAACGCATCATTCTGAGAAAAGGTACCGAAATGCCTTTCACCGGAAAATTCAACAAACATTACGAAACCGGTATTTACATTTGCAAACAGTGCGAAACTCCTTTATATCTGTCTGAAGCAAAATTCGATTCCGGATGTGGATGGCCCAGTTTTGATGACGAAATCGAGGGTGCCATCAAATATGTCGACGATGCAGATGGACGTCGGACTGAAATTTTATGCGCACATTGCAACGGACATTTAGGTCATGTTTTTACAGGCGAAAGATTTACTCCTAGAAATGTAAGGCATTGCGTGAATTCGGTGTCTTTGGATTTTAGGGAGGGAGGCGTTTAGGCGTGTAGGCGTGTAGGCAGGTAGGAAGGTAGGAAGGTAGGAAGGTAGGAAGAAGTCTGTTAGTCTGTTAGTCTGTTAGTCTGTTAGTCTGTTAGTCTGTTAGTCTGTTAGTCTGTTAGTCTGTTAAAAACAACACGTGCTAACAAATGTTAGTTCAATAAATTTCAATTATTTTTTAATTATTTTTTCGAACTTTTATTGATAAAAAAATTGATATGACTCCTTGACCGGAATGGGTTAAAACCCATTCCTATTGATAATTGAGGGTTCATCTAATGTGCCTTATGGCTTACGTTTTTTATACCTATAATTTTTTTGTCTGTCGGCTTCGTATCCGGCTGAAGCCGGCATTGATTTGAATTAAATTGACTTATGATCCCCTGTCCCGTAGGGACAAAATATTGGTAGCCGAATAAGAAAATCATTCACCGCGTGCCGTAGGTACGCAAGAGGGATTAAGAATTATAGAGTATAGAGTAAAGAAATCCTAACGAACGTTTCATAGTTTCTGTCGCTGGAAAATGGCTGATTCCCTGAATCGGAGTTTACAGAATTAAACGATTTGCTGAATAGAGTTCAAAAGTAAAAGTAGAAAAATTACTTAAAAGCTAAACTTACGAACGTTTGTTAGCTCTTTCAATTGTTCATTGCGAAACACCTCTCACTTCCAATTTTTCTGAAATTCCTCAAGCTTTCCTCCGACCATTTCTGCGGCCTGTAAGGTCAATTCTTCGCCTGAGTTTCCAAGTATGGGTTCAAAAAAATGCAAATACACTTCTGTCCTCCATTTTGAGAAACTCTGAAAATAAAGATTAAATAATCCATCGCCATACCAAAAATCGCGTCCAGGGTCGCCCATCTCCAGGGCAAAGGTTACTATAGGTCGTTTGGTTGCAGCTGCTGCGTGAAAAGTACCTTGTCTGAATTGTTTTGCCTTTACTTCGGTAGAAATTGTGCCTTCCGGAAATACAAGAACAGACATTCCTTTGCTTAACAAATCTGCGATAGCTTCGCGGGTAGACTTACGACTGTTAGCGCAGTCACGATCAACATAAATAACACCGGAGAGCATCGCTCCTGTATTGATCAAGGGGTACTTTGATACTTCCACTTTGCCAATCGCATAACCATTGGTGAGGTAAGCAAAAACAACAATGGGATCTACTAATGAACGATGATTGCCAACATAGAGCGTGCCTGGAGTTAGGTCCAGTTTTCCGGATTTATGCACGCGAACTCCAAGGATGAATAATGCCCATTTACAATAAAGGGACCGGATAGTAAAGGCATGGCGCTGCTGAAGTAAACCAAGCTTATGCAGGGTAATACCTACACCAACGATGAAGGCCAGTGTCAGGATAATGATCAACAAACGTAAAAATGCGAGTGCGTATCCGAAAGGATTTATAAATTTCTTTTGTATCATCTAAGTTAAGGCATTAATTTGAGTGCATCCTCAACTTTCGTGACGGGTAATTTACATACTTTATTTCTACAGACATATATGTAGGTACTCCCTTCCTGGAGTTTCTCTTTCAACAATTCCAAACTTTCTTTTTGTGCGTTACCCAATAAAATAACATGAGGTAAATAACTTGTCAATAATTGCTGCTGCAGTTTTTCATATTCAGGATCTACAATCGCAACTTCATAAGGAGGTTTGCAGAATTGAATATATTGCCGCAACCAATTTGAATAAAATACCGGATCCTGAATGGCAGGCCCATCTATCATGCCTTTGACCATATGTTGGCTACGCTTTAGATAGTCTGTGTTATAAAAATACAAACCCAGCTTATGCAGTACATCCGCCATTACAGAATTGGAGGAAGAGATCACCTGGTCTACCATTTCCTTTTTACGGGCAATCAATTTTGTATCTTCTGAGGCATTGTAATAGAAATAAACACCATCTTCATCAGTAAAAGATTTCAAGCTTTGTTCACAAAGTTTAAGTGCTGTTTGTAACCAGGATTCATCAAAACTGATTTCATACAATCGGATCATGGCTAAAATCGTAAAAGCATAATCATCTAAAAAACCATATTGAACATTTTTGGATCCAGGAACAGTCCGATAAAGTTTTCCTTCAGGGCTCAGCATCTCTTTTACTAAAAAGTTTCCGGTTTTTAGTGCTTCCTTTTTATAATTTTCATCGCCCAAAGCTGCACTAGCATCTGCCAAGGCTATGGCCATCATGGCATTCCAGGCACAAATGATTTTTTGATCTCGCTTTGGAGCCTTGCGTTGTTTTCTTACCTCTAATAATTTCAAGCGAATAGTCTCCAGATCATCCTGAATACTTTTGACATCTTTTGAAAGTTCTTTTGACAGTTGTTGAATGGATGTTGTCAAAAACAAAACATTTTTTCCTTTTTCCCAATTGCCTTCGTCCTTTAGATGATATACTTTAATGGCAAGTTCAATTAATTTATGATCGGCCAGTATTTGTTTCACTTCATCTAAAGTCCACACGTAATATTTACCTTCTTCGCCTTCTGTTTCCGCGTCAAAGGACGAATAATATTTCCCATCACCGGATGTAAAATCCGATTGCATAAAATTCAAAGTTCTGATCAAGGTATTTTTGTACGCTTCCGTTTTAAATTTTTTATAAGCATCAGCATATAAACTGATCAATTGAGCATTGTCGTACAACATTTTTTCGAAATGTGGTACCCGCCAATTTGGATCTGTGGAGTATCGGGCAAAACCACCGGCAAGTTGATCATTGATACCGCCATTCATAAGTTGCTTCAGGGTTTGATCTACCCAGTTCGCAGCTGTTTTATCAGTTACAAATCCGGCATACTCCAACTGATAACGCAACAAAGGAGGTAATGGAAATTTGATGTCGCCTTTTTTACCACCCCGGGTCAGGTCAAGATTATTTAAAACTTTCTGTTGTATGGTTTTTAATTCAGTTGCTTCAAAATTTAAATGATCGTTGGTCAATTTAAAACGATGATCACTCTGTAAATGGTTGGAAAGCTGATTGGCAATTTTTTGCAATTCGTTTTGATCCTCGTGGTATAAATCGTTGATCTGAGTTAATAAATTCATCCACTCATCCCGGTTCAAATAAGTGCCAACCCAAACAGGCCTTCCATCTGAAAGTGTAATGGCATTTAATGGCCATCCGCAACCACCATCAGGATTCATGATCTGGCAAGCCGTCATGTAAATTTGATCAACATCCGGTCGTTCTTCGCGATCTACTTTGATATTCACAAAATGAGCATTCATTAATCGGCTTACCGCGGTATCTGAAAAAGATTCACGTTCCATAACATGGCACCAATGACAAGAAGAATAACCGATACTTACAACGATGAGCTTCTTTTCTGTTTTAGCCTTTTGAAGAGCTTCTTCATTCCATGGAAACCAATCGACCGGATTATGCGCATGCTGCAAAAGATAAGCAGATGTCTCGTTGACCAGGTGATTGGTTTTTGAAATTGTCTGGTTGCCGGAATTGTCTTTACAGGAAATGAAAAATACGCAGACAACAATAAGTACAAGATATTTCATAAAATCGAAAACCTTTTAAATATGATTAGGATGGCTTTTTTTTTTTTCGCGGTGGCAAAGGTATTCTTTTAATTGTTAGTTAGGAATAAATTAGCCATTTCCACTGCGTTAAGTTATCTCCACTGGCCTTTTCTCAAATGGTTTATTGAATATTAAATTTTCTAAGTAATTAAAAAATAGGCCAGTATATAAAAATAATTTGTATATATTTATGCAAACTTCTATAAAATGAGTTGGAGAAGACTCAATGGTGACATCATTGAAATTCCGATATTAGAGGCCGTCGAACAAACCATCGTCAGAGAAACAGAGCAAGGTTACAAACTTAAACTCTGCATTGGTACCGACAGCCAGACCCGAGGTAATCATGTTGATTTTGCGACTGTTATCGTTTTTCTGCGCGAAGGAAGAGGTGGTTTTATGTTTATTCACCACAGCTCAACGAGAAGTAACATGGGTTTAAAAGAACGCATGATAACAGAAGTTGCCAAATCTATAGAAGTGGCATATCAACTATGTGATTTGTTGGAAAATTACCATATCGCTTTGGAAGTTCACGCCGACATCAATACCGACCCAGGATTTAAATCGAATACTGCATTACGTGAAGCTATGGGCTATATCTTATCGATGGGTTTTATATTTAAAGCCAAACCCGAAGCATTTGCCTCTTCATATTGTGCTGATAAAGTTGTTTAAATTATGATGAATATTTAGAGTAGGGATTTCAAAACATTCCAAGAAATAATATTATATTTTGCGAGTTCCTCCTCTCCTAAATTAAAAGGAATAAAATTTGCTGTCTTCAAATCGCATGAATAAAGGGCGAATCCTCGTGCAAATGGCCGGAGAAGTTCCTCTAATGATTTTTATAACTTCAGAAAACTCAATCCTTCCAATTTCATATCTCCATTCATGACCTCAATAAAATAAAGTCCTTTGTTAAAATTAGAAAGTTCGATATAATATTCTTGTTTCGCCAAAGTTGCAGAAAATAACTGGCTGTTGATTTTACGACCATACACATCATAAAAATTGAGTATTATTTGTCCATAGCGGTTGTCTGTTTCGTTTTTTACCAGGACTCTGTCCTGTGCCGGATTGGGATAAACAGAAAACTTAACATCGTGTTTGGTTTGTCCAGATTTTCGGATGGTGATTACTTGAGAAAATTTATAAGTTCCATCTTTTTCAAGCATTTTCAATCGATATGCTGCAAACGGCGTTATGTATTTATCGAGATAACTGTAGTTAAATATTTCATTGCTAGATCCAGTGGATCCTTTGCGTACGTCAATTTTGTCCAAATAGCTGAATGCGGAGGTGTTTGTGCTACTTTTTTCCAATTCAAAATGTGAAAACAAATGATCGGAACTGGCGGTCCATTCAATGAGATTGCCTTCAGGCTTTGATTCCCCTTTAAAAGCGAGTAACTTCACAGGTAAAACAACGCCACATACAACTACTGCACCATTTCCATTAGGTCCGCCTTCAGTGGCTCTGAACATATCGCCCATACAGGCAATATTTGTCCAACCTCCGGTTGTGCCATCTCCTGTAACGACTATTTTAGGAACATATGCGATGGGTGGTGTCGAACCACAGTTGATTTTGACTTTGAAACAAAATGGTTCTAAATCCGGAAAACTGGCATTTGGTGTTCCAATGCCATTATCGCCATAATTATTTTTAGGATTTCCATCACCTTCGTCTACATAAAACCCGGCACCAGGTAAATCGAAATTAACAGCACTTGCAGAGTCGATAAATTTCCATTTCCGGCTCCCGTGTTGGGCATCCTGAGACCCTGTCAGACCTTCACATACAATGGCTCCCTGGGGCAGATTGTCCCAAGCTACAAAAATACCATGTACCCAATTGGTATTGGATTCAAAAAAGTGTGTGAGTGTAAAGCAAAAGTTTATTTCAACATTGCCCGTAGCGGGATCAGAATAAGTGCCTTGACCGCCGCTTGCTGTAAAGCCCGTGAGTGTAACCACACCTTGAGCACATTGTGACCAAACAGTTCCATGGATACCTACCATCCAAAAAAATGCAATGGTGAGACGAAGCAAGCGAAAAGGATTCATAGGATGTCGATTTGCGGTTTCATAATAGATCACAGCGTACAGTAAGCAAAAAACATGCCAAAGAGCTCCATCTGCATTGTATAGCAATTAATATTTATATGTTTTATATTGATATAGTTTAATTAATACATTAAATAATTTTAATATATTAAATTATATTATTAATAAAGCTAATTTGTAAGTTCCTGATTTAAAATTGGGCTTAACTTGATGAGTCCGATATGAACACCATAAAAATTGCCCTCTGTGCATCGGGCATACAATTACAAACCACCTTGCCATGACTCCGTTATTTTTTCAGCAAGCCGGTATTTTGAATAAAATCAGAATCTTTGTCAAATGCGAATTTTAGAAATAAAAGGCTTGCAAGGATTGGACTTTTAAAGTTTAATTTTATGCCCGAAAAATAAGTTATGACCACAGATCAATCCTACATTCAAATCTTTATTACGGGCGGAACCTTTGATAAAGAATATAACTTTGTAACAGGCCAGCTTTATTTTAAGGATACCCATCTTCCGAAAATGTTGGATCGCGGACGTTGCACCTTGGAAATTGATATCAAAACTTTGATGATGCTGGATAGTCTGGATATGTCGGATGCTGATCGCGAAATCATCATTCACAATTGCCGGAAGAGTCCTTCCAATAAAATCCTGATTACCCATGGGACAGACACTATGAGCCTGACCGCAAAAGTGCTGGCAGAAAGTAATTTGACGGGCAAAACGATAGTATTGACAGGAGCTATGATCCCTTATGCATTTGGAAACTCTTCTGATGGATTTTTTAATCTTGGCAGTGCCTTGGCATTTCTCCAAATTCTAACTCCCGGTATTTATATTGCCATGAATGGGCGATATTTTAATTGGGACCAGGTTCGGAAGAATACAGCTACGGGATTTTTTGAATATCTTTGAGAGCGATATCCCATGTTATAATTCCCTGAAAAATACCCTATTGTATAGAATTTCACTTACATTTGCATAATAAATACTTTTGATATGAAGTCTTATTGTATCGTCGCTTTAACACTGATATTCGGAATTTTTTCGGAAGTCAGTGCCCAATATTTTGATTACAAACAAGGTTTGGTTGCGAGGAAGACTTTTTATGATTTCGGAACCCTAAGGGATGAAAATGCCGGTGCCATCAGAAATTATCAGAATGGTTTTGAACTGGCATATATCCGCAATTTTCCAAATCAGATTTCCGTCATGTTTCCAATAGGCGCCGGAGTTTATCGCGACAGTTCGAATGCATTTGTAAAATCTCCATTTTATACTTTTGGTGCTCAGGCACAATTACTACTCAAGAAAAATTTCAATTGGATAAATCCCTATATAAACGGTGGTGTCAATTTTATACTTCCAAAAGGAAAGGACTTTGCCATTCAAGTGCCTTTGGGATTAGGACTCATGTTTAAAATGCATCCGCAGGTCTATTTAAATATTCAATCTGACTATCGCGTATCTGTAGCTAATTGGGAAGGGCATCTTCAACATCAGTTTGGATTTGTTTATTTTTTCGGGAGCAAAAAACCACAAGAGGAAGCTGTGATTCAAAAACCAGATACTGATGGCGACGGAATCCCGGATGATGAAGATTTATGTCCCGGGGTCGCTGGATTATTAAAATTTTCTGGTTGTCCGGATTCTGATAAAGATGGAATTGAAGATTCAAAAGACAAATGTCCGGAGCTTGCCGGACTTGAAGAATTCATGGGATGTCCGGATACTGATGGGGATGGCATTCCGGATACCGAAGATGAGTGCCCTAATGTGAAAGGTATCAAAGAACTCAAAGGTTGTCCGGAACCAGATAAAGACGGCGATGGAATTCCTGACAACAAAGACGACTGTCCCGAAAAGGCAGGATCAAAAGAAATGAATGGCTGTCCGGACACAGACGGGGACGGAATTTCAGATAAGGAGGATAAATGTCCGGATAAAGCCGGCAATAAATCTAATGGTGGATGTCCGGAAGTAGCTTTAAAAGATAGTGATAAGGATGGAATCCCGGATGCTGAAGACGAATGTCCATTTGCCGCCGGACCTGAAAAGCATAATGGATGTCCCGACACAGATGGAGATGGAATTATGGATAAGCTCGATGGTTGTCCCAATACGCCGGGTCCAATTGCAAACAAAGGTTGTCCTGTGATTGAAAAAGCTGATATTGAAACTCTGGATTTTGCCATGAGAGCTGTACAGTTTGACCTGGGCCGGGCAACTTTGAGAAGTGAATCCTTTTCAATCTTAGATAAAGTTGCCAAAATTTTGAAAAAATATCCCGATTATAACTTAACCATTGCGGGCCATACAGATAATTCAGGCAGTGCAGGATTCAATCTGGACCTGTCGGAAAGGAGGGCTAAAATATGCTACGAATATCTCATATCTATCGGTATTTCTGCATCCAGACTGAGTTATGTGGGTTTCGGATCCAGCAAACCAATAGCACCAAACGACAATGAAACCGGACGATATCTGAACAGAAGGGTTGAATTCAATCTTTTGCCCAGATAAGCTGAAAAAGTACCGGATTTAAAGAAACTGTCATATTATTAAGTGCTTACTATAGGCCTTTTGCGGTTTATGGGTTTATCTTTGCGCCTGTTTTAGAAAAAACCATCAAATTTTATGGCAAATACTTCAGATATCCGGAATGGACTTTGTATCAATTTTAATAACGATATTTACGTAGTTGTTGAGTTTCAACACGTAAAACCAGGTAAGGGCAATGCATTTGTAAGAACCAAGCTCAAAAGTATGACCAGTGGCAAAGTTGTCGAAAATACCTTTACTGCAGGACATACTATTGATGATGTGCGCGTTGAGCGAAGAAAAATGCAATATCTTTACAAAGATGAATCGGGTTACCATTTTATGAATTCGGAAACGTTCGATCAGGAAGCTATTTCTGAAAATCTTCTTGAAAATGGTGAATTTTTGAAAGAAGGCATGGAAATTGAAGTGCTTTACCACGCTGAGAAGGATATTCCCTTAACTGCTGATTTACCACCGCATGTAATTATGAAAATTACCTATACGGAACCGGGAGTACGCGGAAATACGGCAACCAATGTCCAAAAATTGGCAACTTTGGAATCCGGAGCACAGGTAAAAGTGCCGATATTTATCGAAGAAGGTGATGTTGTAAAAGTGGATACCCGAACAAAAGAGTATCTTGAACGCGTTAAACAATAGGAAAATGAACTTTAAAGAAATTCAGGAACTTATCCGCCTTGTAGGAAAATCTGGAGTTTCCGTTTTTAAAATCAAGGAAGGTGAATTTGAGATGACTATTAAGACTAGTCAGGAACAGCACATTGTGCACTCCATGCCTGCTACACAAGCACCGCAGATGATCCATTCGCCGGTCGCTGCGATTGCGCCTAAATTTGCTGATCAATCATCCGGTGGAATAGCTGAAAATGCAGCAGAAGACAAAAAATATCTCGAAATCAAATCACCGATGGTTGGTACTTTTTACCGATCTCCGGGGCCTGAAAAAGGTCCGTTTGTAAAAGTAGGTGACAAAGTTGATTCCGGGACAACTGTGTGCATTATAGAAGCCATGAAACTATTTAACGAAATTGAAAGTGAGGTCAAAGGTACCATTGTAAAAGTGGTCGTAGAAGATGCTACACCTGTTGAATACGATCAGGTTTTATTTCTCGTAGAACCCTAATTTCCGACTCCATGTTTAATAAAATACTCATAGCCAATCGCGGTGAAATTGCCTTGCGCATCATTCGCACTGCTCGGGAGATGGGCATCAAAACAGTTGCGATTTATTCAACTGCTGACAGGGAAAGCCTGCATGTGCGATTTGCAGATGAAGCCGTCTGTATTGGTCCACCCGCTTCTTCCCAATCGTATTTGAACATTCCGAAGATTATGGCAGCTGTGGAAATTACAAATGCAGACGCTATACATCCAGGTTATGGTTTTTTGGCAGAGAATGCAGAGTTTGCTGAAATTTGTTCGCAATACGGAATTAAGTTTATAGGCCCCTCCCCGGATCAAATCCGAAAAATGGGCGATAAAATTACGGCCAAGGATACGATGATCAAAGCTCAGGTACCCGTAGTGCCTGGGTCTGATGGGCTATTAAAAGACCTCAAGCAAGGTAAGAAAATAGCAAAAGATATCGGCTACCCGGTCATCTTAAAAGCCACTGCCGGAGGCGGCGGACGAGGGATGCGCATTGTAACGAAAGAGGAAGAATTTGAGGACATGTGGAGCATTGCCCGTCAGGAAGCAAAAGCCGCATTTTCAAATGACGGGATTTATATTGAAAAATTCATTGAAGAACCACGTCATATTGAATTCCAGATTATTGGCGATCAGCATGGTCGCGTTGTTCACCTTTCAGAAAGAGATTGTTCGATCCAAAGAAGACATCAAAAATTAGTAGAAGAAAGTCCTTCGCCATTTATGACTTCTGAACTGCGGGAAGCGATGGGTGAAGCGGCTATCAAAGCCGGCAAATCGATAGATTACGAAGGTGTAGGTACTGTTGAATTTTTGGTAGACAAATACCGGAATTTCTATTTTATGGAAATGAATACCCGGATTCAAGTAGAACATCCCGTAACGGAAGAAGTCATCGATCACGATCTCATTAAAGAGCAAATAAAAGTAGCTGCAGGCTTGCCCATTACGGGTAAAAATTATTTTCCATCCATGCATGCTATTGAAGTAAGAATCAATGCTGAAGATCCGTTCAACGATTTCAGACCAAATCCCGGAAAGATTACTTCCCTGCATACTTCCAAGGGACATGGAGTCAGAGTTGATACTCATGTGTACTCCGGATACACCGTTCCACCTTATTACGATTCTATGATTGCAAAATTGATTTGCAAAGCTCAGACACGTGAAGAGTGTATCACTAAACTGGAAAGATCTTTAGATGAATTTATCATCGAAGGAATTAAAACGACGATTCCATTTCATCAGCAATTGATGAAGAATAAAGATTTTCGCGAAGGCAACTTCCATACCGGATTTCTAAATACATTTAAACTAGAGCCACCCAAGTAGCTCGCTACTTTACGATAAACACGAGTGAAAGCTTTTACAAAACTGATGCGCCTCGTAGCCCAATTCCGCTACAGGGTTTTATTACATTTTTTCTTTTACATCCTATCTACCTTTTTTACGATACTCAGCATTCCTGCTATTATTCCATTGTTGGAAATGTTGTTTCAAAAACAAATACCTGTTCAAACAAAACCCTCTCAAATTCAGAATTTGAGCGATGCCATGAATGCCATAAAATTTCATTTTGCAGAATGGATCAATAGTATGGACAGATCACAAGCCATCATGCTCATTTGCGGAGGACTTGCGCTCATCTTTTTATTAAAAAACTTTTTTCGTTACCTTGCTATTTATACGATGATCCCGGTCAGAGTTGGGATTTCTGCCATCCTGCGACAAAGATTGTTTGACAAATGGATGCGATTGCCGCTTTCCTATTTTTCAAATGAAAAAAAAGGTGATTTAATTTCGAGAATGACCACTGATGTACAAGAAGTGGAATACAGTATTTTGTCCATGCTTGAAGCCTTGGTCAAAGAACCATTACTTATTATTGGAAGTGTTGGTATCATGATTTATACCAGTCCCGACCTCACTTTGTTTGTCCTTGTATTAATGATGTTTACATCATTGGTGATTGGAGGCATATCGCGCAACTTAAAAAAACAATCCGGAATAGCTCAGCAAAAAATGGGCGATCTTATTTCCGTTCAGGAAGAAAGCTTAGGAGGCTTAAGAGTCATTAAATCATTTACTGCCGAACATTATGTAAAAAACCGATTTTCAACGATACTTCAATCGTATAAGAATTTGTTGATTCGCATGCACCGGCGGAGAGATTTATCATCTCCGCTTTCAGAATTTTTGGGTGTAAGTGTTGTTTGTTGTTTAATGTGGTATGGAGCAGAACTCGTTTTTAAAGACCAACTCTCAGGTTCTGTTTTCATCGCATTTCTGTATGCCTTTTTTAATGTGATAGAACCTTCTAAAGCATTATCTTCAGCTTACTTTAATATTCAAAAAGGGCTCGCAGCCGTAGACCGGATTTTTGATGTTTTGGAATCAGAGGAGCAAATACATGATTCTGAATTTTCCGTTTCTAAAATTCAAATTGAAAAAGAGATTCGCTTTGAAAATGTAAGTTTTAGTTATCCGAACCAGTCTTTGGAAGCATTGAAAGACATTGAACTCGTCATAGAGAAAGGAAAAACCATCGCATTGGTTGGAGCGAGCGGTTCCGGAAAAACCACGCTGGTTGATTTGTTAGCCCGATTTTATGATGTGACCCAAGGCCGCATTCTCATTGACGGCACCGACATTCGCAAGATCAAATTAAATGATTTGCGGAAGATGATGGGCATGGTAAGTCAGGAAGCCATTTTATTTAATGACAGCATCCGCAACAATATACGCTTTGGGAGGAATGAATTTGGAGATGAACAGATTCAGGAAAGTTTAAAAACCGCACACGCTGAAGGCTTTGTAAATGAACAAACGGAAAGATTGGACTACAATATTGGTGACCGGGGATTAAAATTATCTGGCGGGCAACGTCAACGGATCACTATTGCCCGGGCGGTGCTCAGAAATCCGCAACTCCTGATATTAGATGAAGCCACATCTGCTTTGGATTCCAACTCCGAAAAAATGATCCAGGAGGCCATGGTAGACGTCTTAAAAGGCAGGACAGCAGTCATTATTGCGCACCGCTTATCGACTATAAAAAATGCGGATCTCATCATCGTTTTGAAAGAAGGCAGGATCATAGAAAAAGGCAATCATGAAGAACTGTTAAAATTAAATGGAGAATACAGTCGATTTGTATCTTTACAATCATTTGAATCTTAAAATAACACAAAATGCATAAATTTTTTACAAAATCAATTTTGTCCATTTGCTGCATGAGCTTTGTAATTCTGCAAGCTCAAACGGTACTTACCAACAAAATCCAGCCATCGGTTGGCGATTCACTTTATTTTGCACTGGATTCAACAACTGTTGGAATCAGTTATGGCACACCGGGACCAAACCAGGAGTGGGATTTTAGAAATCTAAAAATTACAGCCAGCAGATCCGAAGTATACAGGCCCGCCTCAGCTGGCAATCAAGCTGCTCGTTTTCCATCTGCAGATGCAGTTTTGATACAAGGAATCAACGAACAGTATTTTAAATTTTATGCAGACCGGATTGAGTTGTTGGGAACAGCAACTTTAGGCGGCGGACCATTGCCGGGAGTTGGTGGAGCCAATGTATTTCCTAAACCTGTAGTTATCCAAAAATTTCCGGAAGCATATCTGGATGAATTGATGTATGTCACTTCTAATACGGTCACACTTCCTTCTTCGATACTTCCTGACAGCCTTTTAAATTCATTGCCTCTGAGACCTGATTCTTTTAGAATTATTTTCAGCCAACGATTTCAAAAGATAGCGGATGCCTGGGGAGAACTCAAGTTGCCGGCTAAAAACTGGAATGTACTCCGCGAAAAAAGAACGACTACGGGATCAACTAAAATCGAAGCGAAAGTAGCTATACTGGGTTGGGTCGATGTTACTGCATTGGCATCAGGAATTTTTGGCGGCCTCTTTGGAAACATCAATAATACTTCATATGCATTTGTAAGTAATGAGACGAAAGGTGTTGTTGCACAAGTCAATGTGGATACGCTAGGCAATATTCTAACGATCAGCTATAAACCGGATGATAAAACGTATACAGATGTTTCAAATTTAAAAATAAAAGGAGCTCTTAAGGTTTATCCCAACCCAACTTCCGACTACCTCACCATTGAAATGCCAAATAAGCATTATCAGTATTCGCATTATGAAATTGTAGACCTGAAAGGTAAAATGGTTAAACGCATTTTGGCAACAACAGATTTTATAAATTTAACAGATATAGAATCCGGCATATATTTCCTTCGTGTTTATCAAAAGAAAACATCAAATCCTATTTATGAACAGTCGTTTGTAAAAAAATAGAGTTAAGGAACTAGACGGAAAAACTGTTGATGGATACGAGGTTTATTTGATCTTACATTTATCACAAATCAGTTCTCAAATTTTTACAAATTTCCAAACAAGACTTCCTTGTTTGGTATTGACATTTAGAAAATAAATACCCGGAATTACATCAGCAACATCGATTGTTAACTTAGTCACTCCATTGCTTAAAATTCTTTCTTGCAAACAACCCGAATGATTGAAGATTTCAAAACTTTGCCGAGAATCTGAGCCCTTAAATTCTATAGTCATCTGACCAGACATTGACCTAAACGTATCGCCTAAACAAATACTAGTTTAGTTCCTCTAGTTGCGACATTTCTTTAATAAAGTAAGCATTCTCAAAATAATAAAATTGTGATTCTTTATAAGTAAAGTCTCTATGAATTAAATCCCTCAAAAATCCGGTCAAATACTTTTTTGTAAAATCAGTTTTATAATAATAAGTGTCTATTCCGAAAATAGGTCTCTCGATTAAATACTGCTTATTCATTTTAGTATAATCAAAATACTCAGCAACAATAAACAATTCAATGGTATACTTATCGCAGAATGATTGCAACAATTCAAGTTCAATGCAAGATTTACTTTTGCAATTGGGCCGCCAGATATATACCAATACCTTTGTTAATTTTGATATGCAATATTTAATATCAATTCCGTTTACAATAAATATTTTATTCTTTTTTGTTACCGAGCTCTCACATTGATAATGATTGGAATCAATAATATTTATTTTAAACTTATTTAGTTCCATCCGATTAGATGTCAGTCCTTTTAATGAACCCTTTATTTGGCAATTAAAGCTACTGACCATACAAAAGAAATACAAAAATGTAAATTGATGTGGTAATTTGAACTTCATGGAATTAATGTCAATCTCTTATATTTTCACCTAAAGTTACAACCTATTAATTTACGAACAATTTAATTAAGGATAATATCCATTAAATCCCGAATCAAATTGAAAAATAGAGCCCTGAATATAAATACAAGGCTCTTATTTTATAAACAAATTAAAAAATACACAATGATTCAATAACACAGAATATCTACAGTATACCCACCTTGAGATCCAATATTGGATAAGAATTGATAAACCCCAGCTTTCATTTTAATTGTATCAAATTCCTGGATTATTAATGTTGGATTAATGATGTCTTCATCAACATACAAATTCCATTGGTTGATAATAGCAGAATCTTGACCATTATAAGCTGAATTTAATTCAATAGTTAAAATTCCAATACCTGTCGTATCATTCAAGTTTAGATCACCTACAAGTGGTTGAGGATCGCAAAACCAACAATCCCTAAAATTGCATAAGCCCCAACTTCCACAATTTCTACTTTTTCTACCCCATTCATCCCATTCAACATGATAAATTTTCCATCGTTTTTGCAATTTTTGATTTGTATTATTAGGTTCTTGAAATAAATTTTCAGAATCACACGATACAAAAATTAGGATTAGCATCCAAATCAACTTTGATATTTTATTATTTGACATTTTCATCATAAATTATTATTTTGACTGACCGGCAGTACACACCGTTGATGTTTTATGGCATAATCTTGGAACTATGCAAGAGAACCAATATCTCATGCTACGACATCAGTAAATAAATTTCTTAAAAAAACTCAATACTATCTGATTTAGAAATAGTAAGATTAGGATTGTTTTATTAGACCGAATTATTCCATGAAAATCACTGATTTGCAATATTTTTTTCAAAATAAATCTTTCAGTTTCAGAAAAATCATCCGGTCAAATCCAGTCGGGTGGCATAAGATCAATGTTCTCCATGTTTATGGGTTTTGATGGTTAATTAATCGCCAATCTTCTTGACTCAGAGACGAGAATGCTTAAATCTACCGCATCGGTTGCAATATATATATATATATATGGAACATAAAATGAACGTTATTTTAACATAATTTTAACTAAATCAAGTTCCTGAATCAAACTCAGCATATCTTCATTTTAAGCATCTGAATTTATTTTACATTAAAAGCATATGATTACTAATATAACCTAGATGGTTAAATATTCCTGCTCTTTTTGATGCACAATTTCCTTATTTTTAAATCCAAGAATCTTCAATACTATGCTTTCCACCATCCGATTTCGCACGACATAAATTCTTATTAATTTTTCATGAATGGGCACATCAGGCTCACACACCAATATCATTTCATCACAATAAAAATCTGCAACAAAAATTGTGGATAGGCATTCAAAATTCCATGAATGATAAGATGCTGCGGAAGGAATTATAAATATTTAAATTTTATGTTTCGAAGATGATGTCAAAATTCTCTATCTGAATCTGGCATTATACGAAGAAGTTTTCTGGCTATTAGTATAACATTTAGTTTGCGGGTTCTCATGTTTTTAAAAGTGCTTCCTAGCGTCTATTGGGAACAGGTTTGGGAAAACGGATTTATTTTGGGTATGTTACTAATATTGGGGGTTTGCGTTTTTTAATTTTGAGTTTGGGGTTCGGTAGCGGGTTCGCCGACTCACCCCGGCGCTTTGCGCCACCCCTCTCTGATCTTTGGCAAGATCAAAGAGGGGATACCACAGTAGGCTTCCCTCTTTTTTGTGCCAACAAAAAAAGAGGGTGGCGTACAGCGCTAGGTGAGTCTAGATTTTCGGATTTTTATTGAACAGAAATTGTATTAGTTCAATTGTACGATGACAATGCCATCATTATCCAATTGATGCTCCAAATTATTATAGAAATCATTTATCGAACTGGTCCTTACAATTCCTTTTCCATAACATTGCATCTAATGTCAACGAAAATTCAGAACTACTTCCTCCTCTTCTTCGGTTTTACCAATTTCATTTCGTCGACCAGCCATTTGGCGCCGGCGAATTTGTCGATAATAAAAAGGATATACCGGGCATCTACCATGATGTTGCGACATATACTCCGGTCGTAATTGATATCGCTCATCGTACCTTCCCAAACGCGGTCAAAATTTAATCCGATGAGGTTGCCATGTGCATCGATGGCAGGACTTCCTGAATTTCCGCCGGTGGTGTGATTGCTCCCGATGAAGGCAAGCGGCATCTTACCATTTTCGCCGTAGATTCCATAGTCTTTATCGCGGTATAATTGTTGCAATTTTTTGGGCACATCGAATTCGTAATCGCCAGGGATATATTTTTCCAAAACACCATCCAGATATGTTTGACTCTTATACATCACTGCATCTTTGGGTTGGTAGCCTTCCACATTGCCATAAGTTACCCGCAAGGTAGAATTGGCATCAGGATAAAATCGACGTTCCGGAAAAACCTGTAACAATGCAGCCATGTGTTTGCGACGCAACTCTGCAATTTGATCTTCCAGTTCTCCGCATAATTTGTATAAATCATTGTCTAAATAAAATTTCATTTCATCGTAAAACTTCCACAAAGAATCTCGTTTCACCTGGATGATCCATTCTTTGTAAGGCAGTCGCATCAATTCCGCCAAAGATTCTTTTTGTGTAAATTTACTGGAATGATAAAGCTCTGTTGTAAACTTTACATAATCGTTTTGATGGCGATTTAATCCTTCCTTTAGATATGAAAATACAAATGCGGGATTCATTTCTTTGTGGAATTGTTCAAGCAGACTGGAAAATATTTCCCGATCAATTTTTGCATCAAAGTCTTTAAAATGACCTTCTATATTATCGAGGATAGCTTGTTTGCGTGTATTAAAAATTTCTTCTCCCCTACCCTCATAGGTATCGATCAATCCCGCCATCAGGCGATAATAAGTTACCAAATCAATATTTCTGTAAAAGGTTTCTAAGTAGTATTCTCTTGCATAAGCAAACGGCTCAAGTCTTTTGTATCTAAAATCCAAATCCGAGATCAATGAGCGGTGCATTTTAAATTCAGGTTTTGCATCTACAGCTATTTGAAAAGTTTTGTCCTCTTTATCCTTTTTGTCTAAACCTTTACTAACGCGAATACCCAAATTCTCACCGATCCATTTTTTCCAGGCATTTGCTATTCCAGCATATTTAGATGAATACTGGATTTTGGCTTGAGCATCAGCTCTCATATGCTTATCCATGATTTTAAGGGTCTTGTCGCGAAGAGAAATGCGCACGGGATTTAATACTTCTATTTGTTGTCGAACACCTTCTTTAGTTAAATATTCATTGGTTCTTCCCGGAAAACCGAACACCATTGTAAAATCACCATCCTGCACACCTGCAATGGAAACCGGGAGAAAATGTTTGGGCACATATGGTTTATTGTCAGATGAATAAGCTGCCGGCCTATTATCGGCGTCCGCATAAATGCGGAAGAGTGCAAAATCACCTGTATGCCGTGGCCATACCCAGTTGTCAGTATCGGCACCAAATTTTCCAATAGATTCAGGTGGCGCTCCCACCATCCTGACATCCTTATAGTTATCTGTTACAAATGCAAAAAATTGATTGTTGTTATAAAATCCTCTAATGAATACGTCCTGATCTTTTCTCTTTTCAATGAGTAGCTTTAGTTTCTCAATATTCGCATCAATCTTATTTCTGCGTCGATTCTCATCCCATAATGGATCAACCTCTTTTAAAATCTGGCCCGTAACATCGTCAATGCGCACAATGATGGTTGCGGTCAGTCCTTTGCAGGGCAATTCTTCTTTATGGTTTTTAGCCCAAAACCCATCCCTTATGTAATTATTTTCCAAACTCGTAAAGGACTGAATATAACCATAGCCACAATGGTGATTCGTGAGTAAAAGACCCTGATTGGAAATGATCTCAGACGTGCAACCACCGCCGAAATGAACAATGGCATCCTTCAATGAACCTTTGTTGACGCTGTAAATATCTTCTGCCGATATTTTCATTCCCATTGATTTCATTTCCTTTTCGTTCAAGGCTTTCAGAAACAAGGGCAACCACATGCCTTCTCCGCAGAAAAGAGCATTTGAAAAAAGAATGAATACAAAACAAATGGACAAGGTTTTTTTTAACATTTGATAATAGTATTTAATGCAAAATAAAATTGAAGTACTTACAAAGATACACAGATCATTTTTATTCAATAAGAAACACACACTTAGCTTCTATTAGTTTATTAAGCTTGAGATTTTCATGGCTTTTAGATTATAAATATATCTTGATTTGAGAACCAAATTTCTGGGTCCATGAGTTAGCTAAATTTGACTTAAAATTGAATTGATCGCCAAAAGGAAAGATGGTTTCAGCTCATCCAAAGATTTCTTATAAATTTTACAATAATAAAAAACAAATATTTTGCTAATTCGTCAAATCTAAATTCCGGCTGACTAAATACTTAAACTTACTAAGATATAAGCCAACATAAAATAGAAAAACATCCCTATAAATGTAAAGAAAAATATAAGTATACCTGCTAATAAAGCGATTAGCCAATTCCTTTTTGACCAGTTATAAACAAAATAAGTGCACATACATAAAGTCAACAAAGGGGGTAATATTTTTTGCAACCATATTGGATCCGGAATATATCTTTTAAGAAAAAACAGCGGAATACTGATGAGCAAATTCATTCCAATAAGATAAGCAGCAAAAATGCTATGATGTACAAATTTAGGGTCTTTGGAACGCCAAATGATATAGTTACCCAATGCTGTAAACGGCAAACACAAAATCCACAAAAACGAACCATACTCTTCAAATATCTTTGAAATTCTCTGCTCAAATTCATTCTGACTTTCATTCGGACTAAACGCACTTACTCCTAACCACTGCGAGATTAAAAAATTGATCGAAGCCCAAAAAAGTAAAAACTTTATGGGGTGATAAAACTGTTCTCTATCCTTTTCTATGAAGCTTTGAATCACTAACCCGGGTCTTCGAAACAGCTCTTTAATCGTTGTAAATAATTTCCGTTCCCAATTCGTTAAATACTCAAAAACGACATTAAAAAAGGAACCAAACTGAATAGCTCTGGATCGGGCAGGTCGTCCGCACTGACTGCAAAATGGTCCTTGAAGTTCAGATCCGCACTTTGGACAATTATCAATCTTCTCCATATGCTTGAATCACAATTATTCCAAAAAATGGCATCCCTATATTCGATTTATTTTATATTCGAATACTTTGCTTCCATTGCTACATTTCAAAATATAACTGCCCTTTTGCAAATGATTTAACTTCAATTCAAGCTGCTGTCCAAATTGCCTTTGATCTCTGATTAATATTTCTTTGCCACCCAATTCAAACAATTGAATTTTTAATTTATAGATGGGTTCTGCTTTGGATTTGATGATAAGTCTGTCAGAAAAAGGATTAGGATAGATTTCCAAAAATTCATTGCCGACTATTTCAGTATTGGTGAGTTCTTTAACTTCCAGATTATTCCATTCAACCTAACAATTGTTAGCATCTTTTAATTTTAAAGTGTAACTCCCCGGTACCAATTGATCTATATCTTCTTCTGTAGCTATCAAAATACCGTCTTTATACCACTCAAACATGTAAGGAGGCGTATTCCCTTTTACATTGATATGAATATAACCATCAGTCCCTGTACTGTGCCTGATGTCTGAAACTACATTAAAGCTGTCGGGCTCTGTTATTACAAACTGTTTTAAAAAGCTGCATTTGTTGGCATCAGATACCTGTAAAGTATACAGGCCTGCCGGCAGAGAAGAATTGATCGCTTTATCGCTTCCATTTGACCAATTGTAAACAAAAGGCAGCCTTCCTTTAGACAGTCTTACTTCGATGAAACCAGACTGATCTCCATTACATAAATTATTGAGCTGCCGGAAAGAATCCAGATTGGGATCTTCAAATTTCTCAATGATGATGGTATCTGAAAAAGGACAATTGGCAGATTTATTTAAAATCGTTAAAATAAACCTACCCCCCTCCTGAGTTTCCAAATTATAATCCGGAATAACATTATTTGAAGGAGTCTTCCAAACATAATCAAAAAGGAGCGTGTCTTTAACCATGCCCGGTTCTAAAAGTAAGGATGAATGTTGGCAATCCAAATGCGTATAATTAGAAGTGATCTTAAAATTGGGTCTAGGAATCACTCTTATGTAAACGGTATCCAAGCGCATGCATCCCGTTGGAGAAGTATATTCTAAAATGTAATTTCCGTTTTGGTTGAAATGATTAAAGATCCCGGCATTAAATTCAATATTATTTTCAATAACTGTATCCAGACGTGGACCTCTCCATCTGAAGGTGCCGGTCAGTTGATCCTGACTTTTAAATAATATTGTGCTTCCGGCGCAAACTTTTATGGAATCCTTTAATTCAAAACTTGACTGGTCAACACTCGTAAATAGGTTTAATGAAACGGGTGCACAATCAGGAAGATCAATAGAATAAAATCCTCTTCCATAAGTGCTGATATACATTTTTCTCAGACCCTGATGTAATTCAATATCTGTCACCGAAGTGTGGGGTAATCCAACACCGTAATATTGCCAGTCAACATTATCTGCATCTGAATAGAACACGCCAAAATCAGTACCTATGAACAAGGTATTGGAAGCCTCGTCATAACTGATGCACAAAACCGGAGTATTGACCATATTTTTGGTGATATTGATCCAGGAGGTTCCCTGATTATTGGATTCCATTACTTTGATGGCGCCATATGCTCCCCGGGTGCACCACATCCTGTTTGCATTTTTTGGATGAAATTCAAAGCCGGTGATTTCGAGATTACTAATCAGGTTTGAAGTTTTCCAGGTTTTTCCAAAATCTTTAGATGCATACATGATATTGCCTCTGGATGCCACTATAAAATTCGTATCAACAGGACTTATGCGCACTTCCCTTAAATCATTATCTACATGCCCTGTAAGATTTGAGCTGATTTGTCGAAAGGAATTTCCCCTATCGTGAGAAACGAAAACATCATTGTATCCGATGATGAATGTTTTTGGATTTTTAGGATTCAGTCCGAATGGCGTTACCCATTGTCCTGGCAACGATGCTCCAATATTTGTAGTGATGTCATCTAAACTATTAAAACCATTGGTCGTGCGATAAACTGCATTGCCACCCCAATATTCAGTATACCCGATATTGGCGTTGGTTGGGTCCATGATCTGAGTCATGGCATCGCCTCCATTTGTGTTACCCCAGCTTCCATTCGCCCTTCTGACCCAGCCTCCATTATCCTGGCTGCCCCCAATGAGTACCGGCGGGATGCTTGTAGAGATCGCCATTTTATAAAACTGAGTAATGGCAAGACCATTTACCAATTCATCCCAATTTTCTGTGCTTTCGCGATAGCGATAAACTCCTCCATCGCAACCAAAATACAATTCATCGCGATTGTTGGGATGGTGACCAATGAAATGATGATCTGCATGAATTTCGGGCAATCCTCGGCCGCTGGCCCACCAATCTGTAATTTGATTCCAGTTTTTACCGCCGTCTGTTGATTTATAAATAACGACATAACCACAATAAAGTATGGACTTATTGTTTTGAGAAAAATAAAGCACCAAATTTTCAGGCATATCAGATACGAATTCAAAGGATGCGGCACTGTTTTTTGATAAATAAAATTTTTTTCCACCATCAACACTCATATTTAATCCCAGATATTCTCTGTCTGCGAGAGTAGTAGCAAATTTTAAAAACACTTTTTGCAATCCAAAATCGCTGGTCTGCTGAAAGCTATTTCCTCCGTCGGTTGATTTATAAACATTCGAATTTCCCCAGTAATCATTACTCGCTGCATAAACTACGCTTGTATCTCCCGGCTTATAAACTACATCTGAAAAATTTTCAGTTCGAATTTGCGCCCAGGTGTTCCCGCCATTGAATGTTTTATAAATGCCATCACTTGTTGCAGCGATAAGAATTGCCGGATTAATTGGATTCATTTGCAAAGCATAAATCACTTTATTATCAGTGAGTTTCCAATTTAATGCAGTTGGACTCCAGGTCGTTCCACCATTGGTTGTTTTATATACACCCATACTGTATTGCCACCACCCTTCTTTCTCGCCCAAAGTCGCATAAAGTGTATTGGGACTTGAAGGATTCACAAGAACGATTCCTACCGGCTGGTAAGGCAAATTTTCAGCAATGGAAGCATAGGTTTTTCCACCATCCAGCGTTTTCCAAATCCCGCCATTGGGCGATGCTACAAAAAACGTATTGGGCTGACTTGGATGAAAACTAACATGTGTTGTTCTTCCCATACCCCAATAACCGCCTGTGTTTTTCAGAGGTCCCTCGTGTTTCCATTGCGGGATATTTCTTAAATTTATAGGAGCAGTTTCATTGGATACGCGATTGTAAACTTCCCACTGCTGGAGTAAATCCGGAAAAGTTCCGTCTGCATTGATCCTATCCCTCCAATACCATTTCCATCTTTCGAATTTTAATTTATCGTCGTCCAGAAAATCTTTATTTTTATTTTTTCTGAATTCACCTTCGCGATACGCCTCGTTTTCCAATTTGTTCTTGCGAATCATTTTGTCAGCTTTGCGACAGATCTCATAATAATCGTGGCCATCTTCGATATACTCTCTCAATGCCCTTACTTGTGCGTTTCCGTAAAATCCAGTGAGGATCATGATAAGTATGAGAATGCGCATTTTCATTTTGTTAAATTTTCAACAAAAATACCTAAAATATAAGTTTTTTAAAGTCCTCGTTTTTTCAAAGGCAAGTACCTGTTATCTAATGCTTTATAACATTTAATTTCATTTTCGAAATTTGGCTTATTCATGAGAGTTTATGGTCTTTAAACCTATCATTTTTAACAATTCCGGGTCTTCTATACAAGGAATCCCTTTAAGTTAATAGCCTGGTAAATATGGAGATCCATAAAAAATATTAAAAATGATAAAATAGTATTAATTTTATAAGTCGGGTGAATAATTCTCTAAAAAATCAAATTTTATGGTCAAAAAATTAATAGTCCTTATGCTGTTTTGTTTAAGCGGATTGAATTTAACAGGCCAGGCTGTCGAAGATTTATTTGACGCTTATGTCGATGAGAATTCGTCCGGTTACATTCAACCATTATCTGATTTATTCACATCGGCGCTTAACACCGGCATCAGAGAATGGTCGGCCATAGATACCGCTTTATATTTCAGAATAGGCATGGTGGCTTCAATAGCATTTCCATCTACCGCACAAAAGACGTTTACGGCTTCTACCGATCCTAATTTTGACCCTCACCAGACAGCAGAAGTTCCAACGATCATTGGAAACATTCAACCAGTTTATGTAAATGGTGTAAATGGAACTATTTATGTATTTCCAGGAGGTTATAATTTAAAGCGAATGCCCATGGCTACTCCACAAGTAACTGTAGGCGGAATTTTTAATACAGAATTTACAGCCAGATATTTTGCATTTGAGCTCGATGATAATTTTGGAAAAGTCAGTATGCTTGGCTTGGGTCTCCGACATGCTATTAATCCTTATTTCAAAAGCATTCCGATAGACCTTTCAGTTGGTTATTTTTATCACCAGTTTAAAGATGAACCTTATCTTGTTCACGACGCCCATTTATTTACTGTTCACATCGGAAAATCAGGAAAAATTTGGTCAGCTCAACTCATAGGAGCTGTTCAATCATCGAATACAGATGTAAAATATCAGTATACAAGAAATGGAGAAACGAAAGTGAATAAAATTCAGCTGAGCAATTCAAAAACAATGGCAGTTGAATTATCAGCCGCAATTCGATTGGCAATTATCAATCTACATTCTTCCATTCAATATTCAGAAGGTCTGACAGTAGCTGCTGGCATTAGTTTACATTTTTAAAAAAAATTTATATGAAAAATATTATTCTCTTAGGGCTTTTATATCTGGGTTTCAGCAGTTGTTGCGGATTAGAAGAATATCTTGGTGGAGGAGATGAAGCCTGTGCAAATCAGATTTTCACAGAAACGAGAAAGCTGCCATTTGTTGCCAATTATGTCGTTGATGAGGACAAAGTATTTCTTTTGGCCAATAAATTTACCGCAGCTGATATCAGAAGAGGACTTTCTATTCCGGATGAACCACACACCTTGTTATCACTACAGGTAACTTCTGCCAAAGTAAATTATTCCAGGGCTGATGACAATACTGCCGGTGCCATGTATTTGAATTTATTGATCGTTTCAGGAGATAGTACTCTTCAGCTGGTTATGCTAAAAGAGCAAAACGCTTTCTTGCCATTATACGATATTCCTGCAAGCCCATTTAATAATGCGGTTAAGTTGAACGAATATCTCAATGGTGGCGCCATTACTGAATTAAATAAAGCACTTACAAGGTATGTCATGTCAACCAGCCAACAAGACGATTTGTTATTTATCATGACCGGTGACCCCGCGCCAAAAGGCTTAAGAATGCATTTTACTTTAGATTTTACACTTGAACTAACCGTTGTTTATGAAGTTTGTCGTTATGCGCCATTGGGGGTGGGTGAGCGGATATGTGAATGAGATGAAAGCTTGAAGCGAAAAGCTTAAAAGCTTAAAAGCTTTTTTCTATATTAAAAGAAGCTCTAGTATAAATAGTTTTGTTTAATGTCTATTCTATTTGCTCTATAATCTATTATCTAGAGTTTGTTTCAAGCAAGATTATCATATTCTGAACAAAGGTCTTTCTACATTCCAAACCCCGAATGGTATCATTAAAAGAATGATCGCCAGTGCTACTGAAAACCAAATAAATGCAGTTTTAAATGAAGATGCACCATCGCATGCTTTTTTGGCTTTGATACTGCCAATTTGAGCTATGGCTATACCTATTACCATACCCATAAAATGTTCAACACTCCAAAAGCGGGTTTCTGCCATTTTCATGGATCCTCCAAAATCTGAAAGTATGCCTTTCATCATCGTTGAAGTTCCAAAATACACGATCAATCCCAACACGAGTTGCGTATGCAGGGAAGCGATAAACCAAGTGTTGATTTTTTTATAAAATCCGCCATACAACAAGCCGAATTTCCAGCCCCTGTAATTCGTATATAAAGCATAAACTCCTAGGCCTAATACGACCCATCTCAACCAGGAATGTAGAGACAAAACCAATTCTTCCATTTTTATTTATTTTGATGGTAAAACTAAGCATAAAACTTTAGTTGCTTTCAAATTGTTCTTTTCCAGATCTATAGGAAAGTCAATATATTTTCATAAATTCAGAATTATGGCTGAACCGCAACAAAAAATAAGTCCGGAACTCAGATTGTCATTTGAAAAAAGACTGGAAGAACTATTTGAATTATCATTAGCCGAAGAATTGGTCCAAAAAGCTCAATTCATGCAAATTGCATCAGGAGAGCGCATTATAGATTCTGGGCAGATCATCAGAAAAATGCCTTTGGTTTTGGAAGGCTCGATTAAAGTAAGTCGCATTGATGATGAAGGCAATGAGATATTTTTATATAATCTGATGCCCATGGAAATTTGTGCCATGACCATCACTTGTTGTATGCAACATCATCCTAGTGAAATTAAAGCCGAAGCTGATGGCAATTTATTTCTTTACGCCATTCCAATACAACTGATGGACGAGTGGTTGCTCAAATATCCAAGTTGGAAAAGTTTCATCATGCGCAACATGAAACTCAGGTTTGATGAATTGTTGAAAACCATAGACCAGATCGCTTTTCAAAAACTCGACGAAAGACTCATCTATTACCTGAAAGAAAAATCAAAAATTGCAGGGTCTAGCCTGATCAATCTTTCGCACCAGCAAATTGCCGAGGATCTGGCAAGCTCCAGAGTAGTAATTTCAAGACTTTTGAAAAAATTGGAAAATGATCAAAGACTTTTGCTTTACCGAAACCAGATCAAACTTTTGCAAGGATTTGAAAAGCTTTAAAAATCATCTCAAAAAGTAACCTAAGTCACATAAAGTCCTTTAAATACAAAGTAATTTTACATCGTAATTTTAAAATATGAAAATTCAACAAATTTATACGGGTTGCCTTGCTCAGGGAGCATATTACATTGAAAGCGAAGGAGAAGCAGCAATTATAGACCCTTTGCGCGAAGTACAACCATATATCGATATGGCTGAGAAAAATGGCACAAGGATCAAATACGTTTTTGAAACCCATTTTCACGCTGATTTTGTATCGGGACACAAAGATCTTGCTGAAAAAACAGCTGCCCAAATAGTATATGGACCCACTGAAATTGAAACGGGTTTTGAATGTTTAAAGGCCTCTGACGGAATGGTTTTTAATATCGGAAAGATCCAACTTAAACTTTTGCATACACCGGGACATACGCTTGAAAGTTCTTGTTACCTGCTCACTGATGAAGAAGGAATTGATAAGGCCATCTTCACCGGAGACACCTTATTTATTGGTGATGTTGGCAGACCGGATCTAGCACAGAAATTGGTCAAAGACTTGACTCAGGATATGTTGGCAGGAATGTTATATGATTCCCTTCGCAACAAAATCATGCCGCTTTCTGATGATATTATAGTTTATCCGGCTCACGGTGCGGGGAGTGCTTGCGGAAAAAACATGAGTAAAGAAACATCTGACACCCTTGGTCATCAAAAGTTGACCAACTATGCACTCCAAACGGAAATGACTAAAGATGAATTTATAAAAGAATTAACCAGTGGTTTAATAGCTCCCCCTTCTTATTTTCCAAAAAATGTTATGCTCAACATTCAGGGTTATGATCGCATTGATGAGGTGATGGAAAGAGGTGCCAGATCCCTTTCGGCGGAAACTTTTCAACTCATAGCTCAGGAAACTTCCGCATTGATATTAGACACCAGGAAACCACAACGGTTCAACAAAGGATTCATCCCGGGTTCGATCAACATTGGAATCGATGGCAACTTCGCTGTTTGGGTAGGTACATTGATCCCGGACATCCAACAAGAAATACTGATTGTAGCAGAGCCGGAAAGAGAAAAAGAAGTTGTCATGCGCCTGGCCAGAGTAGGTTACGATCACGCGATAGGTTACCTAGAAGGTGGAATGGAGTCCTGGATAAACCATAACTATCCAATTGATCAAATTCATTCCATCTCGGCAGAGGAATTGCATGCCATAAAAAATGAAAATCCAGATATCAATATTCTGGATGTTCGGAAAAAAAGTGAATATGATTCAGAACATATTTTGGATGCACAAAATGCGCCTCTTGATTTTATCAATGAAAGTATGGAAAGCATTGACAAAAACAAAACATATTATGTTCACTGTGCCGGAGGATATCGATCGATGGTTTTCTGCAGCATTTTAAAAGCGCGCGGATATGATAACTTAATTGAAATAAATGGTGGTTTTCAGGCCATTCAAAAAACAGCCAAGTTTCAGCTCACCGAATACGTTTGTCCTACGACATTGTTATAGTATAGTTGCAGTAAAGAACACAAGTTTTAAGCCTTTCAAAATATTTTTAAATTTTAAGTCAAAATCATTGACATGAAAGAAGTATGTCTTAAAATAGATCAAATTAAGTGCAGTGGATGCATTAGCACTATAAAAGATAAATTGCGGGAACAAGCAGACATATCCAACATTAGCGGAGAGCTGCAAACGAAAGAAATAAAATTCACAATCGCCGAAGAAATAAAGCTGACAGAAATCCTAAATATTTTAACGAAAATAGGATTTCCTGCGAATGAAGTAAGTTAGTTGGTGGCTGATAGTTGTTAGTTGGTGGTTGTTAGTTGTTAGTTGGTGGTTGGTGGTTGTTAGTTTAGTAATATGAACTACGCTTTGAGCTTTGAGCTTTGAGCTTTTAACTCTAAAAAAATGAATAATATTTTAAAATAAACTCTTCATGATACAATTCTTAAAAAAAATGTTTTCAAATACAAAAGTTGACTATAAACAAATTGTAAAAGCTGGTGCAATCATACTTGATGTCAGGACTCCTGCAGAATTTTCTGGAGGGCATATTCCCGGTAGTTTAAACATACCCTTACAAGACTTGAACAAAAAGCTGAGTAAACTGGATAAAAACAAAACCATTATAAGCTGTTGCGCGTCGGGTATGCGGAGTGCAGCTGCCAGAAAATTATTGCTTGAAAATGGTTTCGTAAATGTATACAATGGCGGTGGTTGGCATTCGCTATCTCATAAAATCAAATAAACATCTTACTGTTTACCAAAATAAATGAAAATGGAAATCAAAGAAAATAAAAGTTTTCAAAGCATCCTACAGGCCGAAAATCTGGTGTTGGTAGATTTTTTCACCGAGTGGTGTGGCCCCTGTAAGATGATGGCACCTGTGATCGATAAAATAAAATCCAAAACAGGTGATCACATCAGAATCTTCAAAGTAGATGTTGATAAGAATCCATCCGTTGTGAATAAATATCATATCAGGGGCGTACCCACACTTATCCTGTTCCATCGCGGCAACATTGTCTGGCAACATTCAGGAATGATTTCTGAAGAATCATTACTTCAAATAATTAAGTCGAACTTAAACTAAATCATATGGAATTTACACATTATTACAAAGTAGATGCACAATGGAATCAGTTGCGCAAAGGTACCATTCATTCTGCTGAACTCAGCGATTCTGTTGTAGTTGCAACACCACCTCCTTTTCCCGGTGGAATTGAAAAAATTTGGTCTCCGGAACACTTGTTAGTTGCGGCTGTCAATAGTTGTCTGATGACTACTTTTTTGGCTATCGCCGAAAACTCCAAACTTGAATTTTCAGACTATAGATGTAATGCCACCGGAAAACTTGAAAAAGTGGAAGGCAAATACGCGATTTCCGAAATTGTGCTTGAACCTGTTATCACGATTAAAAATGAAAATGACCGCGAAAAAGCTGAACGCATCATCCATAAAAGCGAATCAGCATGTTTAATCTCCAACTCTATTAAATCTACCGTAATATTGCAAGCAACTATCATTGTAAATGCTTAAAACTTCAGAATCCGGGGATCAAGATTTGCGCAAACCTACGGGTTTCCATTTATTTAATTGGAAGATCATTCTCCTGTTATGTCTTACAATTGGTTTAGCGCCATATACCCCGGAACCACATATTTGGGGCAAACTGAAATGGGTCATGGGAGGAGCAAATGGCATGGCTGCAATGGATTGGTTGGACCTCTTTTTTCATGGAATTCCCTGGTGTTTGCTCATTGCAAAATCTATCTTCTACATTATTAAACTAAAACGCAATTGATGATGTCCTATGTTGAAATTGCTTTAAACGCATACAAATCTTATGCAGCCTATCTTTGGCATGAAATCAGCTCACCGTCCTGGCATAGTTATTTTTATTGGCTCATAGGGATATCCATATTCGCATTTACTTTAGAATTGTTGTTTCCATGGCGAAAACAACAAGGAAAATTTCGTGAAGATTTTTGGTTGGATGCCTTTTATATGTTTTTTAATTTTTTTATTTTTTCCTTGATTGCATACAACGCTTTATCTGAAGTTGTTGTGACGCTGTTTAGTGATTTTCTGGGATTATTTGGAATTCAGAATTTAGTAGCCATTGAAATATCCAGTTGGCCTTTGTGGAGTAAATTGGTCGTGCTTTTTATACTCCGCGATTTTATACAATGGAATGTCCACAGGATGTTACATTACTTTCCAACCTTATGGGAGTTTCATAAAGTACACCATTCCGTACAACAAATGGGCTTTGCCGCTCATTTGCGTTATCATTTTATGGAGACCATCATCTATAGAACTGTAGAGTATATCCCACTTGCGATGATTGGATTTGGATTGACGGATTTTTTCATCGTACATATTTTTGCCTTAGCCATCGGGCATCTCAATCATTCAAATATATACTTGCCCTTAGGTCCCCTACAATACATTTTCAATTCTCCTCAAATGCATATCTGGCACCACGCTGAACACTTACCAGCGAATTCTAAAGGCGTGAATTATGGATTAACCTTGAGCATATGGGATTATATATTCAATACTGTTTATATGCCAAAATCAGGAAGAGATGAAAAACTCGGATTCGAAAATGTTGATCAATTTGCAAAAGGATTTGTGCAACAATCTTTGAGCCCTTTTAAAAATATTTTGAAGAAAAAAGGGGCTTCATCTGACTAAAAGACAAACTTCATTTTTATAAATATTTAAGTTTACTATTGTTTCGTACAAACCAACTCGGGATTAGTTGGAATCCTGTTTATTTTTGCAAAAAATAATAATGGGCATGAGTTATCCATTCCAAATTCAATCTTACGACCAGTACAAAGAAGTATATTTTAAAAGTATAAATGATCCAGATCAATTCTGGGATGAAATTGCTCAACATTTTAGCTGGCATCAAAAATGGAATCAAGTTTCTGAGACAGATATGGAGCGGGCTGATTCGAAGTGGTTCATTGGAGCTAAATTAAATATTACCGAAAATTGTCTTGACCGGCATCTCATTGATAAAGCAGATCAAATTGCACTGCTATGGGAACCCAATGATCCTAAGGAGGCGATCAGAAAGTTGAGCTATTCCGAATTGCACGAACAGGTTTGTATCGCTGCTCAAATGTTAAGGAATCATGGAGTCAAGAAAGGTGACCGGGTTTGTATTTATATGGGAATGATTCCAGAATTGGTCATTGCCATGTTAGCTTGTGCAAGAATAGGAGCCATACACAGCATTATTTTTGGTGGGTTTAGTGCACAAAGTATCGTTGACAGGGTTTTTGATGCCCAGGCAACATTTATCATAACTTGCGATGGAGCTTTCCGCGGCGGCAAAGATATTCAGTTGAAATCAATCGTAGACGAAGCCCTGGAACGCATTGACAGTATCAATAAAATTTTTGTTGTTCAAAGAACAAACTGCAAACCGCATATGGAACCCGGCCGCGATTTATGGTGGCATGAAGAAATGGACAAAACGGATCGTTATTCTGCATTATCTGCAAAAGCAGAATCCATGGATGCAGAAGATATGTTATTTATTTTATACACATCCGGATCTACGGGAAAACCTAAAGGAGTGGTCCACACTTGCGGAGGATATATGGTTTATGCTAGTTATAGTTTTGTAAATGTATTTCAATATAAACCTGGACAGATTCATTTTTGCACGGCCGATATTGGCTGGATCACCGGACATAGTTATATTGTTTATGGACCCTTGTGCTCCGGTGCAACCACACTGATGTTTGAAGGCATTCCCACCTGGCCTGATGCCGGGCGTTTTTGGGATATCGTAGATAGACATCAGGTAAACATTTTGTATACAGCTCCAACTGCCATCCGAAGTTTAATGACTTTTGGATCAGAACCCCTCAAAGGAAAATCTTTGGCAAGTTTGAAGGTATTGGGAAGTGTTGGTGAACCCATCAATGAGGAAGCCTGGGAGTGGTACTCTAAAGAAATAGGAAAAAATAATTGTCCCATTGCAGACACCTGGTGGCAAACTGAAACCGGAGGAATTCTCCTTTCAAATCTGGCTGGTGTTACTCCGCAAAAAGCATCCTATGCCACACTCCCACTACCTGGAATTATACCGGTATTACTCAATGAGAAAGGGGAAGAAATTTCAAGTCCTCATGTGAACGGCTATTTATGTTTAAAAAATTCATGGCCATCCATGATAAGAACGACTTATGGAAATCATGAGCGCTGCCGGCTTACATATTTCGATCAATATAAAGGATATTACTTCACAGGCGATGGCGCCTTCAAAGATGAAAACGGCTTTCTGAGAATCAGTGGGCGCGTCGATGATGTGCTTAAAATTAGTGGCCATCGCATCGGAACTGCAGAAGTTGAAAATGCTATAAATCAACATCCCAATATCATTGAAAGTGCAGTGGTTGGGATCCCCCATTCCATTAAAGGACAAGGAATTTATGCCTTTGTTGTACACGAACAGGAAATTTCAGGAAAGACCATACTACAGGATGAAATTAATGAGTTATTAAGCGAACAAATTGGCCCTATTGCCAAAACAGAAAAAATTCAACTCGTGAGTGGACTCCCTAAAACGAGAAGTGGTAAAATTATGAGAAGGATCCTGCGGAAAATCGCTGAAGGCGATATTGATCAATTAGGGGATACCAGCACTTTACTGGATCCCAACATTGTCGAAGAAATCATAAAAGGCAGAATTCACTGAAGCAACTTTTTTACAAACATTACATTCATTCCCGGAAACATCGCACATGAACACACAAAGCCATTTTAATTCCATAATTTTACGCGTATTGTTTTTCATCACCCTACTCTTTCAATGGAGTGCCTGCAGTAAAAAAATGAGTGAAACACTTCCTTCTGATCTTACTACTTCAGCTCCTGTATTGTTTGGTTCCAATTTAAATATTAAGGTAAAATTGGGACGACAAGAATTAAATTCGGTCATAAATTATTTGGTTACACAAAATTTCAGCGAAGGTTTAAACTATGAGGATGGCTATAAAATAAAAAGTCAATTGGATGGACCTTTAGACATACAAGCCAGTCAGCAACAAATTTTTGTACAGCTCCCGGTATCCGTTGAAATTTCACCTTCGGGTATTTTTAGTTCGTTTAAAGTAAATGGTGCTATTCAATTAAATTTTACTTCTACCTTCGATATCGTTGACAATAAACTTGTTTTCAAAACCGAATTAAGCCATCATCAATGGAAGAAAAAACCAGTTGTAAATGTGTTAGGGGTAAATTTACCTATTGAGGGCATTGGAAATTTTATAATTAAAAAATATAAGCAGCTGTTATGCAATTCTATTGACGAATCCATAACTCAAAATATTAAGCTGGATAAAATTAGCAATAGCTTGCACAACTACTTCAAAAATCCGGTCTACTCCTATTACGATAATGAGATTCATGTGTTTGCAAATCCACTGGATATGGCTTTGGGGCCAATATCAATGACATCCCAAAATCTCGAAATACCACTAATATTCTATTTTGAATCGGTCCTTGCTGATAGTATGCCTGAAGAGTTTAACCATAAATGTAGTTTCTCTGTCAGACCCCATTTTGAAGCCAGATCAGCTTTAAATATTCAATCGCGCATCCCATTACAATTCATTGATTCTCTTATCCAGTTGCAAATAGTCAATCAAACATTTGGGAGTGGTATTTCTAAAGTAAAAATTAAATCAGCCCATTTGACAGGTGGTGGAAATTATATGTATATCACACTAAACACTGAAGGTGCATACAGAGGTGATTTGTTGCTGAGTTTTATTCCCGAATTTGAACCCGGTGATCGGAAAATAACATTGCAGGATTTTAAAATTAAGGCCCAAAAAGGAAAAGGAATTAATAAATTGGTGTTTGCTGTGGTGAAAGGGATCGCAGAATTAAAAATTAAAAAATCTGTTGAAGAACAATTAAACAATACCCTTAAAGAATTCGAGGCCAATGTGCATAAAATGTTAGAGAAGAATGAAATCATGGAAGGTATGGAACTCAATGGTTACCTAAAAGATTATTCCTTAAGGAAAATACAATTTCATGACAACCGTTTGTATTTTTACTTAAATGCCGAATTGGAAATGGAAGCCATTGTCAAAAAAATTGATAAAGACAAATTAATTCTTCATAAATTTTAAAGTTTCGATTCCTTGTGTTGTTTCCAAACTCAAGAGGTATAGACCTGGTAATAAATCACTACAATCGATTTGCAAATGATCGTTTTTGTGCATTAAAATGGATTCCTGATCGATCAGTTTTAATTCTTTACTAAAAATTTTGAGATTTACCATTCCAGAAAATGAAGTTTTATGATGTAAAACCACATAGTCACTTACCGGATTAGGATAGAGATCCCAATCTTGTTTTCCTCCTTTCGTTTGTGCACGCACCCATTTGGATTCAATTTGATGGCCATTGATCCCAATGGTCGATAATTTGTAAAAATATACTTCATTGGGTTTTACCTCGAGATCTACATGCGATAATTGGTTAAATATCTGAGGAGTCAATTCAATTTCTTCCAACATAGAGTCTGATCCGGTTTTTTTAAACAAGCTTATTTTCTGAGGAATATGCTTTAATTCAGATCTCCAGTATAGTCTGATTTCTTGATCACCTGATGTAGCAAATAAGTCAAGGGATTCTGAAGCTAACAAAGTTAGTTCGAACAACTGTTTTTCACTCATATAACTACAATTAACAGGAACGCTATAATCTGCAATCCCATCTGTTCTGCTATAAGGACTACCTTGATTGGCATTAAAACCAAGACCTCTTCTGGCAAATACATTCCAGATCAAACAAGCGTTAGCACTTTGAAATAAAAGTGTATCAGCTTTTAATATAGCATTCCTTGCATCCACAAATCCGGGATTACATGCTTGCAACTTCATTGCTTCAATGATCAGCTTGTACACTTTTGTATTTCCCTTTCCTGAATTTACATTGTAGATGTCTGGTTCCAAACCATATTGTTTCACAAAAGCCCACACTAAATCCCAAAGCATAGAACACCAAATGTAGCCAATACCATGAGGTTGAGAGATCGTTGCAATTTGACTAAGTTGATTGTAATCTGCCGGATTCACCGTTAGAGAAACATGATAAGGGAAGGGCCGAATACCGCGTCCGCTCGTTCCCTGACATGAACTAAACGTACCCATCCCACGACTCTTATAAGCATGATCGCCTTGTACGATCGTCATGATTAAACCAAAAAAATCACTCCAGCCTTCACCCATTTGCTCGGCATTTGTTAAACATGAAACATTATTGGGTCCACCGGTGAGCCTGGTACTAATACCATGCCCGTATTCATGACAAATAATACCTGCATCGAACGTACCGTCAACCAATGCAGGGGTGTTATTTCTAAATTGTGCATTTACTGGAAAATTCAAACGAATGGTTTGACAATCTGCATTGCTGATTTGGATCACCGGAATGTTTATCAAATGTCCGTAATTTCCAGCCGGGATTATATCCGGATAACCATTACCTTGTTTGCATAATACAGCTGCCACTGCTCCATAATTCTGCACCTGCATGATCTTATAACTGGTTTCGCAATTCCCGTCTTCAATCAATGCAATTTTACCATTCAATTCAAATCCGTTCGTTATAAATTCACAGGCATCCATCGTATTATTTACATTATCCAATACCTGTACAATGGGCGCATTGAGATTTTGAATACTCTTGCCAAATTGAGCTCTGGAAAAAATGAATGATTTTTGCAAAATTCCAAATTTCAAAGCAGAACTAGGCAGTAAAGTTCCAACCACTCCATTGGATAACTGGAGTTTAATGCGCTGACAATCTGCTTTACTAAGCATTACAGCGGGAATAGTGAGACCATAAGACCAGCCGCCAATTCCGGAAGGTTCAGAATCTTCATTATTACAAACTATTACTGAAACTGCTCCAGCAGATTGGATGCGGGACATCTTACTTGTGAATGAACAGATCCCACGATCAACCATAGCTATCTTACCTAATAGTGCATTTGTGTTGGTAAGATTAGAGCACCCATAACTTGGATATGAACTAACATCTTGGACCAATACTATTTGTTTTGAAACGGGTGCATAAATAGATGGTGTAATGGGGGCATGTACAAATTTATATTTCCCATAAATGGATGGCGGTGATTCGATAATCATGGTGTCTGCTATGGGAAATTGCCAAAGATAAACTTGCATAATTCCACTCGTTCCATCAATAGGGGTTCCAAAAGTCGCATTATTTCTTGCATAATAAACATTGTCCAATCCTTGTGCTAAAATTGGATCACCACCCATTCCGCCCTTATTAAAATTATTCATTTGGAAATTTCCGGATGGTTCATGAAATCCATAGCGATGCCAAACATCATGCATCAAATTTGTCCAATAAAATAAATTGGTGATGGATGCATCCTTATTATTAAATGGTGGAAGTGAAGGATCATATGGAAAATCAAAATTCAATGCTGGTCCGCCATATGCTCTTGCAAGATCGCCCCCTGTAGGCATATCGTCATCATCGCTATCTTCATATGCATCTACATTGTTGCCTCTCGAACTATAATAAAAATTTAAACCATCACCATGCCAGCCAAAAGGACTGGCATCCGGTGCCTTCATCCATGGACTCATGACGACTTGACGATTGCCATGTATCGGGCTTTCTACCGGCATTGGGTACACTCTGTAACACGACTGATTTGTGAGAATTTCTTCAGCTCTTTGAATTTTAAATCTGTTGGATCTTGTAAAATCACCCGACTCAAAAGAACAAAATTTTAAGAGATTTACTTCTTTAATGATTTCTCCACTTGCAGCATCCTGAAGTATCTGCAACCATTCGTTCGTTTTATTTCTTTTCCAGAAAATGGAATAGGTAGGTATTAATAAATTTTGATCAGTCATAAAATAATATGACGACTTAATTTCGATTTGTTCATCTGTTGCAATCTGATCTAAAAATATTTTATAGCTATTTTTAGAATTTTGATTGCGCCTGCTAAAGCTTCGAACATTCAGCGAAATATCTCTATTTTGGCATATTAAATTCAAAGCTTTCAATTCTGATAAGAAATGCTTGCGACCGGCCAATTTTTCTTTGACCTCCAAAACAAATTGGTGTGCAAAATGTATTAATTCATTTTCTTTACTAAAATGCAATGACGCAAAGGATCCTTCGATAGGCAAGCCGTTAATTATTTGCTGCAAATATATATGTCGAAGATTTGTAAGGGAATCAAAATATTGAGCCGTAATCTCAAACTCTTCCCGTATAAAATTGATATGGTTATAATTTTTTTTAATAAAGGCGATATCCAATTCAGATGCCTGCTTTTGAGCAAACGCGCAAAAGTTTATATTTAAAAAAAATAAAATCGCAAATAAATTGAAACTCCGGATCATACTGAATTGCATTTGCTTTGAATTTATCTAAAAAAATAGGCAGTCCAAAACCGGACTGCCTATTAAAATTTTAGTTCATTGATTAATTAGTCAATGATGATCATCTTTCCGGTTTCAGTCAAATCTTTATAATCCAACTGATAATAATACACGCCCGCATGATCTAATTGACCTCTGCTAATAATGTATTCATGAAAACCTTTGGTCAAGTTTAGGTTTTGCACCAGGTGTATTTTTCCTGTGACATCATAAACAGTCAGTTTAATATCTCCGGCTTGTTGTAAATACAAACCAATTACCGTTTCGCGATTCCATGGGTCGGGTTCGTTGGGTGTGACTACAAATGTTTCCTTGCCCAATCCACTATATCTCAACACTACCTGTCCTTCATTACCATCTTGTGTTACACTCACGGCTGGTGTTATACTCGCTCCGATTCGCATCACTTCTGATAATGTAATTCGCTCTTTGGCCTTTACTCGCAATTTTATAAAATCCATCCCATCTTCCATCTCTCCATTCCAACTTACACTCAGTTTGCCATTCTGCAATTGATGCATTGCGTAATTATCCTCTCCTACCCGCTTCGATTTATTGCCCTCTACTCCCAGCACTTCTATTTGCTGATTCAACCACTCCAGGGTAAACTGTACTCCCGTATAGCCTGCTCCATTCTTGATCCGCAGTTCAATCTCGCTTTCTTCGCCTCCTAACAACTCCGCTTCCGTTATCTCCATTTCTAGTACCCGGCCGCCTCTCGTTACACTTCCGCTCAATCCTTTCGTCGCTGCCGTTCCATTCAGATCTCCAACTTTTACTGCATAAAAATCCAACTTCATATCTCCATATAAATTGCTGATCTCTACTCGTTCCGGTATCACTTCCTTTAATGCATTGCTAACATCGTTGAACGTATGTACACGGTTTACAAATCTCCAACTCGTATTGCCTGCAATCTCACTGGTGATTCCCAATATCAATCGCCTCAATTCAGATACATCTTTGGCCGTAATCTCGCCACTCCGATTTACATCCGCGGCTAACATCTGGTAGCCTGTTTTGATGGGCTCTATTCCCAATATATGCCTTTGGATTTTTACAATGTCGGCTGTACTTACTCCATTCAACCAACCATCTGTCTTCTTCGGCTTTAACTCATAGCGCTCGCCCGATGGCAGTTGTTCAAATGCAAATCTTCCATCGTAATTCGTCAGGATTTCATTCCTTCCGGAATTATACAACTCCACACTCACATTCTCCACACGTTCCTGCACTTCCGTCATAATCTCGCCTTCCACTTTCGCATTCTTTAATGTCGGTGGACAAAATCCACTGTTGTCCTGGATATCTATAAATGTTCTGCAAAATGATGTGTTGCCGTTAATATCCGTTACCCACATCTCCACTTCCTGTAAGCCACGATCATCACAATCGTATATCCGATAACGATCGTTCGTATCTGCTGTAAAACTCAATACTACATGATATCCACAATTGTGGTACGAGCCTGCATCAAAATCACTGGCCCACACCGTATCCATCGCTGTATCCGGTATTCCATCTCCATTCAAATCCATCGGTACCAAACTCGTCGACAATCCACTTATGCAATATGCTACCGGTGGTTTGCAGTTCTGTAAATCCAATGTAAAGTTTGCCTTCACTGTATTGCCACATCTGTCTTCCACTTCCCACTTCACAATATGTTTTCCTAATGGCCATGTGCCACTCGCTACATTGCCGCCTATACTACTTCTCGTAATGTCGATCGTGCCATCACTGTCTAAATCAATTTTATACGTGTACAACATCTGCTTGGGATCCGTACAATCATCTCCCGCTTCAATTGAAAAACTTACAGGGATCGGTCTGCAATTAATATCATAACTACAGATCACCGTATCCTGCGTTACTCTTATGATTGTTGGATCTATCCGGTTAAACACTTTTATATACTGCGTATCCTGCCAGATCAATACATTGTTATTGATATCGCGCTGACACCAATCAATTACTTTCCATACTCGTATGATCTTAAAACATGGATCGCCCGGTATGGTCGGTGATAATATGTGATCGTGATAACTCATCCCCACTAAACTACATTCATCATCATTGGTCACCGGTCTGTCGTATGGATACACCAATCGCTCCGGTATCAATTGATCCGGATCACAGATATCACTCGTCTCATAATCATCCGGCCAATTGATATCGTTGCCGTCAAATATATCGTGGTTCACTACGGTGATCACCTGATAACAAGCTTCACTCCGGTTTCCTTGCTGATCAACTGCCGTGAAATATCGGTAGATATAACCCAAGCCACATTGATTCAATCCTCCATAATCCTGCTCCTCTACAACTTCCGGCGGACAATTATCTTCCGCAAGTCCATCTTGCGGATGGCCTCCTATGTTATGCCAGTATCTTGGATCAATCACTATCTTTTCTCTCGCATTTTGTTCCGTCACTACTTTTCCAAATACTTCCAAATGTTCGCGGTCTATATCAAATCGACAATCAACTGTTATGTTTGGCGGACAACTTATCAATGGTCGGTCCTTATCTTGTACTTCTACATTCACCATACATATTGCTTCATTGCCGCTATGATCTATTGCTTTAAATCCTACCATCACCATCTTGCCCACATCTGCACAACAAAATCCTACTTCTGCACCCCAGTCATCTTCTCCTACTCCTCCACAAAAATCTCTGTCCATTCTTCTCACTTCAAAATGATGTAATGCACATTCATCAAAACTTCCATCGTCAAATACTTCTGCAGGTACCCAGCTATAACCATTATGTGTGATCGCAACTACCGTGTTCCGGTCGCATACCGCTACAGGTTCTGTATGATCTCTCACATGCACAACTATATATACTTCCGTTACATTGTAACACGCATCGTACACTCTATAATATACCGTATCTTCTCCAACCGGTAAATCTACCCAGCCGCCATTCTGATCCAGTAACACTCCGCCAGGATAGGCTATATCTACTCGCAAATCATTGTGACAGGCATCTACAGATTCAATCGGTGGCAACAATACACGCGCTAAACAATTCCGTTTACCAGTCGTCGCGTCAAATCCATATGGCATATGAGTGATCTCAGGGCCACTCTCGTCTTTGATAACGATCACTTGCAAAAAACTTCTCACCAGCTCTTCATTGCACCACCATTCCCGAATCGTCCACGTACGCATGATCTTGCGAACACAATTAATTTCACCTAAATCCAAATCTTCGTAACTTACTAATATGTGGCAATCCAACAATTCATTGAGTGGCCAGATTGCATTATAAGTTCCATCCGTTTGATAATGATATGGAACTCCTGTTATTTCAGGACTGGGGTGACCTTTTTCGTCCAATAAAAATGGCCGATTGCAATAAAGCTCAACCAGATCATCCGGAAATTCAAAAAAGTCAATATCTAATCGTCTTACCAATATCGTATCTGTACAATAATCTGTATTCCCTTTTACATCCGTAATTTGGATATCTCTATATATGGCTTTTATATATTGTCGATTGCATTCAATATGCTCTACATTTTCTCCAATTGTTTTAACACTATATCTGCTGCAATCAAAGCCATCGTAATTTAATGGAAACGCATCCTCTAATAAATTACAATCAACTGTATCTGCTCTGCAAATGATCACCGGTGATAATTTATCCTCAATTACAATATCAGACCAACAACTGTTGCCAGTCGTAGGATCCAAAACCGTTGCCGTCAAATGCTTCCATAAATAATTTGAATCAACAGGATTCGGTACAGGGGCTCCGTAATACGTCAGGCTAACTTCGAAAACGTCATAGCAATTATAAACGCCCGTTAGTAACATTTCTGGAGTGATCAATGCCTGACAATTTTCATCCAGGGAAACATTGATGTTTTTACAAGACAGACTCGTTGATCCTATAACATCTACCGTAAAACTGCATTCAGCAGTATTGCCATTGGAATCACAAGCCTGATAAACATTGGTTGTTTGTCCGGGAGGAAATGGGTTTCCTGAAGGAATTCCAGAAACCATCTTTATGGGTAGTCCACCTTCGAATTCTATGATGAATCTTCTGAATAATAGTGATGGAGAATCCCACCAGGTACCTACATTCAATAAATCTAAAAACCAAATAAATTCACCTGGAATAATTCCAGGTTGTCCGAATCCCCAGTTGGTATAATTGACTGGTTCCCCTGTGATCCATTTGTATTGATTCAACATTGGAGAATAGCGCAAGCCAAGCCAATACTGGTTTGATCCGATTCCATTTGCTGGGTTAATTGGATTTGCAAACGGAATATTTGAAGTAAGAAAAGTGTTTTCAGCTGCACTCTCGATGGTCACCAAATGTCCACCTAATTCAGCTGCCATTTGATTTGCCTGCAACCAATGCACATGGTTCACCAGTAGTGGCGATGAAATGAAATAGGTATTTCCATTAAATGTCCCAATAAACTGATAACCAGGTATAGTAGGCCTTAGTTGGGTACAATTATCAGTAGCCTCAACATTGTAACAATAAACTCTGCTACAATCGAAGGTATCTAATAAAATGGTTATATCCGGAGGACAATTTGTAAATACCGGTGGGGTATTATCAGGATCACACTGTCCTAAACCTGTTTGATTTAAGGACAATGAAAAGAAAAACAGGCAACAAAGCCTTAGCGTAGTAGTAATTTTCATGTTCAAAGAATTGAATGTTAAAAAACTCCGCTAAAAGCGCTGTTGTGCTAAAGAACGTTTACTTGGGTATAAAACTTCAAATATAATTATATTTTATATATAATAAAATTTTAATATATTTTTTTTCAAAAATGTAATAGGAAGGCCCTTCTTTCTAAATGGCCTTCCCACTATTGTTTATCTTTAGAAGATTAATCTACTATAATCATTTTATCCGTTTGGCTAAAATTCATATAATCAAGTTGGTAATAATAAACTCCAGCCTGCCCCAATCGATTCCTTTGTATTGCTATTTCATGATAACCTTTGTTGAAATCCAAATTTTCAACAAAGTGCACTTTTCCGTTTACATCATACACACTGAGTTTTACAGATCCATCGCGAGGTAATAAAAAGCCAATTACCGTTTCGCGATTCCATGGGTTGGGTTCGTTGGGTGTGACTACAAATGTTTCCTTGCCCAATCCACTATATCTTAACACGACCTGTCCTTCATTCCCATCTTGTGTTACACTCACGGCTGGTGTTATACTCGCTCCGATTCGCATCACTTCTGATAATGTAATTCGCTCTTTGGCCTTTACCCGCAATTTTATAAAATCCATCCCATCTTCCATCTCTCCATTCCAACTTACACTCAGTTTGCCATTCTGCAGTTGATGCATTGCGTAATTCTCCTCTCCTACCCGTTTCGATTTATTGCCCTCTACTCCCAGCACTTCTATTTGCTGATTCAACCACTCCAGGGTAAACTGTACTCCCGTATAGCCTGCTCCATTCTTGATCCGCAGTTCAATCTCTCTTTCTTCGCTTCCTAACATCTCCGCTTCCGTCATCTCCATTTCTAGTACCCGGCCGCCTCTCGTTACACTTCCGCTCAATCCTTTCGTCGCTGCCGTTCCATTCAGATCTCCAACTTTTACTGCATAAAAATCCAACTTCATATCTCCATATAAATTGCTGATCTCTACTCGTTCCGGTATCACTTCCTTTAATGCATTGCTCACATCGTTGAACGTATGTACACGGTTTACAAATCTCCAACTCGTATTGCCTGCAATCTCACTGGTGATTCCCAATATCAATCGCCTCAATTCAGATACATCTTTGGCCGTAATCTCGCCACTCCGATTTACATCCGCGGCCAACATCTGGTAGCCTGTTTTGATGGGCTCTATTCCCAATATATGCCTTTGTATTTTTACAATGTCGGCTGTACTTACTCCATTCAACCAACCATCTGTCTTCTTCGGCTTTAACTCATAGCGCTCGCCCGATGGCAGTTGTTCAAATGCAAATCTTCCATCGTAATTCGTCAGGATTTCATTCCTTCCGGAATTATACAACTCCACACTCACATTCTCCACACGTTCCTGCACTTCCGTCATAATCTCGCCTTCCACTTTTGCATTCTTTAACGTCGGTGGACAAAATCCACTGTTGTCCTGGATATCTATAAATGTTCTGCAAAATGATGTGTTGCCGTTAATATCCGTTACCCACATCTCCACTTCCTGTAAGCCACGATCATCACAATCGTATATCCGATAACGATCGTTCGTATCTGCTGTAAAACTCAATACTACATGATATCCACAATTGTGGTACGAGCCTGCATCAAAATCACTGGCCCACACCGTATCCATCGCTGTATCCGGTATTCCATCTCCATTCAAATCCATCGGTACCAAACTCGTCGACAATCCACTTATGCAATATGCTACCGGTGGTTTGCAGTTCTGTAAATCCAATGTAAAGTTTGCCTTCACTGTATTGCCACATCTGTCTTCCACTTCCCACTTCACAATATGTTTTCCTAATGGCCATGTGCCACTCGCTACATTGCCGCCTATACTACTTCTCGTAATGTCGATCGTGCCATCACTGTCTAAATCAATTTTATACGTGTACAACATCTGCTTGGGATCCGTACAATCATCTCCCGCTTCAATTGAAAAACTTACAGGATCGGTCTGCAATTAATATCATAACTACAGATCACCGTATCCTGCGTTACTCTTATGATTGTTGGATCTATCCGGTTAAACACTTTTATATACTGCGTATCCTGCCAGATCAATACATTGTTATTGATATCGCGCTGACACCAATCAATTACTTTCCATACTCGTATGATCTTAAAACATGGATCGCCCGGTATGGTCGGTGATAATATGTGATCGTGATAACTCATCCCCACTAAACTACATTCATCATCATTGGTCACCGGTCTGTCGTATGGATACACCAATCGCTCCGGTATCAATTGATCCGGATCACAGATATCACTCGTCTCATAATCATCCGGCCAATTGATATCGTTGCCGTCAAATATATCGTGGTTCACTACGGTGATCACCTGATAACAAGCTTCACTCCGGTTTCCTTGCTGATCAACTGCCGTGAAATATCGGTAGATATAACCCAAGCCACATTGATTCAATCCTCCATAATCCTGCTCCTCTACAACTTCCGGCGGACAATTATCTTCCGCAAGTCCATCTTGCGGATGGCCTCCTATGTTATGCCAGTATCTTGGATCAATCACTATCTTTTCTCTCGCATTTTGTTCCGTCACTACTTTTCCAAATACTTCCAAATGTTCGCGGTCTATATCAAATCGACAATCAACTGTTATGTTTGGCGGACAACTTATCAATGGTCGGTCCTTATCTTGTACTTCTACATTCACCATACATATTGCTTCATTGCCGCTATGATCTATTGCTTTAAATCCTACCATCACCATCTTGCCCACATCTGCACAACAAAATCCTACTTCTGCACCCCAGTCATCTTCTCCTACTCCTCCACAAAAATCTCTGTCCATTCTTCTCACTTCAAAATGATGTAATGCACATTCATCAAAACTTCCATCGTCAAATACTTCTGCAGGTACCCAGCTATAACCATTATGTGTGATCGCAACTACCGTGTTCCGGTCGCATACCGCTACAGGTTCTGTATGATCTCTCACATGCACAACTATATATACTTCCGTTACATTGTAACACGCATCGTACACTCTATAATATACCGTATCTTCTCCAACCGGTAAATCTACCCAGCCGCCATTCTGATCCAGTAACACTCGCCAGGATAGGCTATATCTACTCGCAAATCATTGTGACAGGCATCTACAGATTCAATCGGTGGCAACAATACACGCGCTAAACAATTCCGTTTACCAGTCGTCGCGTCAAATCCATATGGCATATGAGTGATCTCAGGGCCACTCTCGTCTTTGATTTGGATAATTTGAATCTGGCTGGCGACAAATTCCTGATGACACCACCACTCTCTGATGGTCCACACTCTCATTATTTTCCGAACACATTGAATCGTTCCTAAATCCGTATCTGTATAAGTGACCTGATAATTGCAATAAAAAATATCCGATGGCCAAATCGCTTTTCCGTTTAGGGTAGGTACCCCTGTCACTTCAGGTAAAGGAAGGCCATTGCTATCTTTCAGAAAAGGTATGGCACAATTTAAATCAAAGGGATCCGGAAAACAACTAAGCTCAAGTCAGGTCTTAGTATATAAATATTTTGAACACAGGTGTCGCTATAATTTCCATATTCATCAAAAGCAATCCATTTTCTTTGAATTAGTTTTGCCATTGTTGGAACACAATGAAGTTCTACATATTGTTCATCAAGAAGTTTAATTGTACTGGTGGTACAATTATCATAATGATAAGGTGTATAATCTTTACTATGAATTTCATGACAATCCAAAGAATAAGATTCACATAAAATAGTGGGGGCTAATTTGTCTTCAATTCTGATTTCACTCCAGCAAGAATTACCGGCAATCGTATCAACAAGTTTAGCAACAATACTTTTGCCCAAATGATGTTTGGCAACAAAATCTATCAAAGGTTCTCTGGTATAATAATCACATAAAATTACTTTTAGAAAATCGTAACAACTTGCATCTCCGCCCAAATAAATTGTACTTGGAGTTATGGAGAGTTCGCAATTTTGATCAAGTGAAATATTTACTGCACCCTTGCAAGCCAATGTTGGTGAAGCACTCAAATCAGGAATTATGGTAACACCAAAACTGCATGCAGCAATATTTCCTTTAGAGTCTGAGGCTCCATATGAAAGGACTGTAAGGCCCTCCGGAAACAAACTACCACTTTGCAATCCAGTTCCATCTGTTTGATGAATAACAGCTAGATCGCAATTATCAGAAGCAGTGATCTCATAATCAAACTTAGCTTTGCAATTGCCCAATGCCGCAACTATACTTGTGTCTTTGGGACAAAATAGTATAGGAGCTATTGTATCCAGAACTTGAACATTAGTTATACATTCACTGATATTTCCGCATGAATCAAAAGCTGTTACATTTACCTGAACCAGATCTCTATCCAAACAACTGAATGAAACGCGATCCACAGAAAAACCTTGGAACGCGCAATTATCGCTAAATGTTAATACGACATCCTCAGGATCAATTCCGGCTTCACCTATATCATTGAGATATACAACTACCGATTGACAAAAGATCATTGGTCTAATCGTATCCTGAACTTGTATCGACTGTGTGCAAGTATTCACATTCCCACAACTATCTGTTGCGATCCAACTGCGTATAATTTCATATTGAGCACTGCAGCTTCCATCTATTCGTACATCATTAAAATTTACATCTGTAACGGCTATTGCACAATTGTCCGTTGCTGTGGCCATCCCTGTAACTCCCGGATCTTTAGCGCCATCACAATTGACGGTCATTGTTGAAGGGCAATTTATGACAGGTCGCATGGTATCCTGTACATTAATTTGTTGCACACATGTGTTCGTATTTCCACAACTATCTGTTGCAGTCCATGTACGTTGAATCGTATAATTACCGGCGCATCCGCCTAAAGTGATCGCATCTGAATGTAAAAAACTATTTACTGCCAAATGACAATTATCAGTGGCTGTGGCCATCCCTGTAACTCCCGGATCTTTAGCGCCATCACAATTGACAGTCATTGTTGAAGGGCAATTTATGACAGGTCGCATGGTATCCTGGACAGTAATTTGTTGCACACAAGTGTTCGTATTTCCACAACTATCTGTTGCGGTCCATGTTCGGCTGATCGTATAATTTCCGGCACATGATCCTAATATGATCACATCTGAATTCGAAAAACTATTTACTGCTAAATGACAATTGTCGGTTGCTGTGGCCATCCCTGTAACTCCCGGATCTTTAGCGCCATCACAATTGACGGTCATTGTTGAAGGGCAATTTATGACAGGTCGCATGGTATCCTGTACATTAATTTGTTGCACACATGTGTTCGTATTTCCACAACTATCTGTTGCAGTCCATGTACGTTGAATCGTATAATTACCGGCACAGGAACCTAATGTGACCGCATCGGTATTTGAAAAACTATTTACTGCTAAATGACAATTGTCGGTTGCTGTGGCCATCCCTGTAACTCCCGGATCTTTAGCGCCATCACAATTGACAGTCATTGTTGAAGGGCAATTTATGCCAGGTCGCATGGTATCCTGGACAGTAATTTGTTGCACACAAGTGTTCGTATTTCCACAACTATCTGTTGCGGTCCATGTTCGGCTGATCGTATAATTTCCGGCACATGATCCTAATATGATCGCATCTGAATTCGAAAAACTATTTACTGCTAAATGACAATTATCGGAGGCTGTAGCCATTCCTGTAACTCCAGGATCTTTAGCGCCATCACAATTTACAGTAATGGTTGAAGGGCAATTTATGACTGGCCGCATCGTATCCTGTACATTAATTTGTTGCACACATGTGTTCGTATTTCCACAACTATCTGTTGCAGTCCATGTACGTTGAATCGTATAATTACCGGCACAGGAACCTAATGTGATGGCATCGGTATTTGTAAAACTATTTACTGCCAAATGACAATTATCAGTGGCTGTGGCCATCCCTGTAACTCCCGGATCTTTAGCGCCATCACAATTTATGATAATTGTTGAAGGACAATTTATTACTGGCCGCATGGTATCCTGTACATTAATTTCTTGCACACAAGTGTTCGTATTTCCGCAACTATCTGTTGCAGTCCATGTACGTTGAATCGTATAATTACCGGCACAGGAACCTAATGTGATGGCATCGGTATGTGAAAAACTATTTACTGCCAAATGACAATTGTCGGAGGCAGTGGCCATTCCTGTAACTCCTGGATCTTTAGCGACATCGCAATTTACAGTAATGGTTGAAGGACAATTTATTACTGGCCGCATGGTATCCTGTACGTTAATTTGTTGCATACAAGTGTTCGTATTTCCACAACTGTCTGCTGCAGTCCAAGTCCGGTTGATCGTGTAGTTTCCGGCACATGATCCGCCAATGAGCTGGTCTGTAAATGAAAAATCTGTTACCGCAACATCGCACAAATCAGTTGCAGTTGGTTCACCTGTAAAAGCAGGAGTTTTGTCTCCATCGCAATTCACAGTTGTTGTAACAGGACATATAATAGTTGGCCTAGTCGTATCGACAATGCTAAATATTTGAATACAAGTATCCTTAGCATCTGTAGTTAAGGGGTCTCCATCATCATCCGTAACAATGTAAAACCGCGTTAGAAATAAAGTGTCATTTGCACAGCCTTCACCACTGAATTCATGAGCAATACTATAAACGAGATCATAACATGAATCCATGGGTATGATCAAATTGAAATCGGGAGGAGGTACATCGCTCAAGCATGAATATTGGCCACCATCCATTGGCGGACAACTAATCCTTACAAAACAAACTTCTCCAATGCAACCACATACTTCGGCATCCATATCACAGTTTTCTGCATTGACTAAAGGGCCCTGACAAATGGAACCGCCACAACACCAGGAAGTTGCCTGTGGTAATACCCAAGTACCATTATTTACAATGTTTCCGGATTCTACATCGAGATGTGTAATTTCTGAAAAAGAACCTGCGTTTATGATTCCATCATTTATAAAATTTCCTGTAGAACCTCTGAATAATATTTTTGTATTATTCCATAAATGAATTGTGCTTAAACTCGGATCTACATTTAAAAAACTACCATCGCCATTCAATCCCAACCGAATGCAAAAATTAACCATGGTATCGGCACTTTTGTCATTGATGAAACTACCACCAATATCTATGCATCCACCTGTCACAACTCGACTTCCACCATCAGAATCCCAGTTTTCAGGTAATAATATATAACTGTCATTGACGCGAACAGTACCCTTATTAATAAAAGTTCCTGTTGCACTCGCGCCTGCACATTTAAGTCCAAACAACAAAGCACCATGGGTAATTTTAAAATGACCACCGGGCTCAATAGTTATTGAATGTCCATCACAGGGATGTGATGCCAAAGTATCTAAATAAATTTCAAGTAGTCCGCTTACAGAAAGATCTCCGGGCAAATCATACCACACATAGTGTAATATATTTACTGTATCGTTGACGTCGATCGTTGAACCGGGAATGTTACCACCTTGCCATGTTGCTGGGTCACTCCAGTCACCATCAGAAATGGTATTGAATGTTTGTCCAATAATAGGACTGAGATAAGCACTTACCAATAAGCAAATACTTATAATGCAGCTGCGCTGCTTTACTGCGGGGATGTTTAGCATATTAAAGTAGTTTACGGCTACTTTCGTCTGCTAAAAAATTCACTGTTTTTTAAGCTGGGATGCTTTTATGAACGCACAAATATATAAATAATTTATATATAAAAAAATTTATATGTGTTTTTTTAAAATTATTTTGGGCATTGCTCAAAAAAAAGGCCCTGACCGAAGCCAGAGCCCTATAAAAATTACTACTAATAATGCTCTAATCCATAATCACCATCTTTCCGGTGTGGCTTGCATCTCTGTAATCAAGCTGATAGTAATAGACTCCTGCCTGATTTACCTGCTCTTTGCCGATCCGGTATTCATGGTATCCTTTTGTCAATTCCATCTGATCGATGAAATGTATTTTACCGCTTACATCGTAAACGGTCAACTTGACTGTTCCGTTTTGTGGTAAGATCATTCCAATCATCGTTTCTTCATTCCAAGGATTCGGTTCATTGGGGATGACCACAAATGTTTCCTGACTGCTTCCTCTGAACTTAATTGCAAGCTGACCTTCACTTCCATCATTGACTACACTGAGTGCCGGAGTGATACTTTGTCCGATGCGCAAGACTTCAGAAGTATTACAATTTTCCTTTGCTCTAACTTTTAATGTCAACAACTCCATTCCATCTTCCATATTGCCATTCCAACTTAAGCTCAGCTTTCCGTTGGTCAATTGATGCAATGAATAATGGTCATCGCTTACTCCTTTTTTCGAATTGCCTTCCACTCCAATGATTTCTAATTGTTGCGTCAGCCATTCCAGGGTAAACTGTAATCCGTTATAATTCTTGCCGTTTACAATTCGCAGCGCAATCTCTGTTTCCTCACCTTTCATCAATGCTATTGCATCTGCTTCCAGCTCTAATACTTGTCCACTTCTATTGCTTATACTTCCAAATCCCTTTGTTGCTGCGGTACCATTGAGGTCTCCCACTTTCACTGCATAAAAATCAAGTTTCATATCGCTATGCAAACTCGATATTTCATAAGATTCAGGAATAACTTGTTTTAATGCATTGCTGACATCGTTGAATGCATGTAATGCATGTACAAATCTCCAACTGGTGTTGCCCTGGATTTCATTTGTAATACCAAGGATCAATCGTCTCAATTCAGATACGTCCTTCGCCGTAATCTCTCCGCTGCGATTGGCATCTGCTGCTATCATTTTATATCCGGATGTAAGAGGCTCGATGCCCAATATATGTCTTTGAATTTTGACAATGTCTGCTGTACTTACTCCATTCACCCAGCCATCGGTCTTTCTTGGCGTTAGTTCGTATTTTTGATTCGTCGGAATCTGATCAAATAAATATCCGCCATTGGTATTGGTCATCAGTTCATTCCGGCCTGAATTCAATAACTCTATCCGTACATTCTCTACCCTGTCCATCACTTCGGTCATGATTTCGCCCTCAACTTTAGCATTGGTAAACATAGGCGGGCAAAAATGGCTATTGTCCTGATATCTATAAAAGTTCTGCAGAATGAAGTGTTGCCATTGATATCTGTCACCCACATTTCTACTTCCCAATCCGCGATCGTCGCAATCAAATATCCGGTATATATCGTTGGTATCTGCTGAAAAACTCAATACCACATAATATCCACAATTATGATAAGAACCCGCATCAAAATCCTTTGCCCAAACGGTATCCATGGCTACATCCGGAATTCCATCGCCGGTAAGATCCATAGGCACCAGGCTCGTCGACAATCCGTTCAGACAATATGCAACGGGTGGTTTGCAGTTGAGCAATTCCAACGTGAAACTAGACTTCGCGGTATTTCCACAACGGTCTTCGACTTCCCATTTCACCAGGTGTGTGCCTAATGGCCACGTCCCATTCACTTCATCAACTCCGATTCTGCTTTGTATAAAATCGATGGTACCATCGCTATGGTAATCTATTTTACAGATATACAACAGTTCGTCAAAATTTGTGCAATCATCTGAAGCTTCAATAGAAAAACTTACAGGTATAGGTCTGCAATTGACATCGTAACTGCAAATGGTCGTATCAGGACTGATTCTGTCTATAGTTGGATCTACGTAATTAAATACTTTGATGTATTGTGTATCCTGCCAAATGATCACATTGTTATCAATATCTCTTTGACACCAGTCGATCACTTTCCACACTCTAATTATTTTAAAACATGGATCTCCAACATTGGTAGGTGACAATACATGATCGTGATAACTCAATCCGATTAAACTGCATTCATCGTCATTCGTTACTGGTTTATCATAAGGATAAAACAATCTTTCCGGAATCAATTGATTTGGATCGCAGATATCTGAGGTCTCGTAATCATCCGGCCAGTCGATATCATTGTTATCAAATATGTGGTGATTTACAACGGTAATTCTTTGAAAGCATTCCTGGCTGTAATTACCTTGTTGATCGCGTGCTGCAAAATACCGGTAAAAGTATCCGATTCCGCATTGGTTCAATTCAGGTCCGAGATATAGTCTTTCCAAAATCGTGGGTGGACAATTATCTGCTGCATATCCGTCTAATGGATGACCGTCTATATGATGGTAATAGCTTGGATCAATAATGATTTTTTCCCTTACAGATGTATCCGTAACTACTTTACCAAACACTTCCAAATTATTGTAGTCTATATCAAATCTGCAATCAACCGTAATATTTGGCGGACAACTGATTTGTGGAGCTTCTTTATCCTGAACTTCAACATTGACCATGCAAATGGCTTCGTTACCGCTATGATCAATCACTTTAAATCCAACCATTACAGTTTGTCCTACATCTTCGCAACAAAATCCAACTTCCGGACCCCAATCATCTTCCCTCTTGTGTTGCAATAATCATCCTGCATTCTTCTCACTTCAAAATGATGTACTGCGCATTCATCAAAACTGCCATCGTCAAATACTTCTGCCGGTACCTAGGTCTCTCTCCAAACCTGTTGAGTGCAACAACTGTATTCCTATCGCAAACTGCTACCGGTTCCGTTGCATCAATCACATTGATGATGATATAAACTTCAGTTAAATTGTAACAATCATCATAGACCCTGTAATAAATCGTATCTTTTCCTGCTGGTAAATCTACCCAACCACCATTTTGATTTAATAATATTCCACCGGGATATGCTATATCTACTCTCAGTTTATTGTGACAAGCATCTTCTGCTTCTATAGGTGGCAATAATACTCTTCCATAACAACTGCGCGGGCCTGTTGTCGCATCAAATCCATAGGGCATGTGTGTGATCACAGGACCGAATGGATCGCTAATGATAATCAATTGATTGGATTGTCTTGTGATTTCTGTATGACACCACCACTCCCTTACAGTCCAGGTACGCATGATCTTGCGAACACAATTGATCTCTCCTAAATCTGTATCTTCATAACTTATAAACAAATGACAATCCAGTAATTCATTTAATGGCCAAATCGGATTGATACCTCCATCACTTTGAACAACATAAGGTACTCTGGTAACCAATGGACTTGGGTTTCCATTTTGATCTTTTAAAAATTTAGTTTCACAAGTAAAATTATAAAAATCAAGCGTTGGTAAAACTACATCTTCAGCTTTGATCCTTTTTGTATAAATAGTATCTGTACAATAATCAGCACCACCAAACTCATCTCTAATTTCGATATCTCTGAAGATTCCTTTTAAAAATAATGAATCACAATCATAATGTACAAACCTTTCACCAATTGTAGTAACGGTATATTTACTGCAATCAAAACCTTCGTAATTCAATGGAAAATTTTCCTCCACCAAATTGCAATCAACAGTGTCTGCACGACAAACGATCACAGGCGCTAATTTGTCTTCAATTACCAAGCTTGACCAACAAGAATTGCCTGTTGTTGGATCTGTTACACTTGCCAAAATGGTTTTACCTATCCAATCTTGGGTGACCGGATTTGGAACAGGATGTCCATAGTGACTTAATGTGACTTCAAATAAATCGTAACAATTAAAATCTCCTGATAATAACATTTCCGGAGTGATCTCAGCATTACAATCTTCATTGAGGCTGATATTTAAATCAATGCATTGCATTGAAGCAGATCCAATCACATTTACATTAAAACTGCATTGCGCTGTTTGACCGGCGGCATCTTCAACTTCATAAATATTCGTAGTGACTCCCGGCGGAAAAACAGATCCGCTAGCCAAACCCGAAATTAATTTTATTTTTAATCCATCTTCAATTTCAATGATGTATCTTTTAATAGGAACAATTGAATCACCATCATACCATGTACCTGGCCCAAAACCTGGAACATTTATATCAAAATACCAAACATAATCACCATCGATAAAACCGGGTTGTAAAGGGCCCCAGTTTGAGTAAATAAATTCTTCTTCTGTGGTCCATTTAAAATGATCCAATCTAGGAGAGTACCTTAATCCGATCCAATATTGATTGGAACCTATTCCATTTCCGGGAAGGAAAGGATTTGTAAATGGAATGTTGCTTGTAAGGAAATTATTTTCTAAAACATCTTCAATGGTCACTAGATGTCCACCTAATTCAGCTGCAAGTTGATTGGCATCTAACCAGTTTTGATGGTTTGTTATTCCCGGAGGAGAAATAAAGTAAGAATTACCATTGAAACTTCCAATGAAATTGTAACCCGGTAGATTAACTACTCCGGTCGGACAAGTACCCGTTCCCGTGACTGCATAGCAATAAACTCTGTTGCAATCAAAAGTATCCAGGTCAATTGTAATGTCCGGTGGGCAGCTTATCGTTGTTTCTGAATCCAATAAAGTAAGAATTATTTGACAAGTTTCTTCGCATCCACTATTTGTAACTGTAACAGAGTAGGTATCTGCATTTATAACAGATATACAACGCGTTGTTTCACCAGTACTCCATAAATATGTGTCACCTACCAATTCGGGCACACACAACAAAGTACTTGTACCTGGGCATATCGTATTATTTCCGGTGATGATACAATCTGAAACGACACTTACCGTGCTTAAGCAACTACTTGTGCAACCATTCACATCTGTGATTGTAACCCTATAATTTCCAGCTGTACTTACACTAATGCAATTAGATGTTTCTCCGGTATTCCATAAATAACTACTACCGGCGACATTTGGCACGCACAGGTTAGTTGAATTTCCAGGACATATTCTGTTTAATCCGGTGATCGCACATATTGGCAATGGATTAATACTAACAAAAGTATTACAACTACTCACACAACCATTTGCAGCTGTAACCGTGACACTATAATTTCCTGCAGTAACAGCAGTGATACAATTTGAAGTTGCACCCGTGTTCCATAAATAAGTACTACCGACTACATTGGCAACACAAAGCAAAGTTGAACTCCCAAGACAAAAAGAGGTATTCCCTGATATAATACAATCTGCCAATGGGTTGACGGTAACTGTACGACTGCATAAACTTACACAGCCATTAGCTTGGGTAACAGTTACACTGTATGTTCCTGCATTACTATTTGTGAGGCAATTTGTTTGTTCGTTTGTACTCCATAGATAAGAATTTCCAATTACATTCGGTACACATAAGGTCGCAGAACTTCCTGCACAAATGGAGTTATTTCCCGAAATGTTACACGTTATTATTTGACTAACTATGACTGATTTACTACAAACATTTGAGCAACCATTGATGTCAGTAATCGTAACATTGAATGATCCGCTTGAATTTACCAAAATACATTCTGTGGTAGCGCCTGTGCTCCATTCGTAGGAATGACCAGTCACATTGGGTGCACATAAATTGGTAGAGCTACCCGGACAAATCAGTTCATCTCCGGAAATTGAGCAGGCAGGTAATGAATTTACGGTAACCTGGATATGATTTGAAGTATCACTTCCGCAAAGATTTGTGTTTACTACAAAATAATCTCCAGATGTAGAAACACTAATGGAAGGAGTTGTTGCACCCGTATTCCAAACTCCACCAACATTCCCTACAAGTATAACACTCCCACCTGTACAAAAAGTAGTGGCTCCAGTAGCGACGATACTTGAAGGTATTGGTCTTTGACTAATATTGACAACATTGTTAAATAATGAAATTGCACCGGCAGTTGACAAAGCTCTTCCATAAAGTGAAGAAGCTTCTAAAAGACTTATTGCTCCATTGGCAACGAGGGTTCCTCTAAAAACTGAACCTTCACCTAAAGCAAAAGCACCATTGACTTGCCAGTATACATTGCAAATAGATGCACCATTTATCAAAGTTACTTTTGAGAGCGTACTTGTAGATAGTGCGCCATTAATTTGAAATATAAATAATGCATTAGGATCACCTTGCCCATCTAAAATTAATTCAGCATTAAGAGTTGCCGCAGCTCCTATACAATAAACATCTGGACCTAGAACTTGTCCATTTCCCAGTGTCGAGCCTATAACTTGGTCACACATCACTCCGAATAAATCGCTATATACGAGAGCAACATCTGCTGCGGCTTGGGCAGCTGCAGGATCTGAAATATGTATGGAACCGATCACAATTCCGGGCGGGAATCCACTGAAGGCTCCAACGTTTGTGCCAATGTCACCTGTAATTACCGTTGCACCATTATTATTAAATGCACCAGCAGCAGTAAATAAAGCGAAACTTGAAGTTGATCTTAAATCGGGAGCTTGGGCAAAATTGAATTTTGCAATCAATGAAAAACAAACCAAATAAATTAGAGAAAAATTGGATCGTAGTTTAAAACTCATCATTGAGGATTTAGTTATTAGAAAATAACTAAATTTCGTTTTGAAGTGATCCGAGTCGGGAAATTACTGAGAAGCACTAAATAAATAAAGTTCTACTTATGAACTTTCACAAAATTAAACTTTAATTCGCAATTTTACTAACATATTATATAATTTAGATATGTAAATTTATAAAAATACATATATTATTGAATATCTGTTATATATACTTTAATTAAATAAATATGTTTTAAATTTAACCGGCATAAAAAAGGCCCTGACCGAAGCCAGAGCCCTATAAAAATTACTACTAATAATGCTCTAATCCATAATCACCATCTTTCCGGTGTGGCTTGCATCTCTGTAATCAAGCTGATAGTAATAGACTCCTGCCTGATTTACCTGCTCTTTGCCGATCCGGTATTCATGGTATCCTTTTGTCAATTCCATCTGATCGATGAAATGTATTTTACCGCTTACATCGTAAACGGTCAACTTGACTGTTCCGTTTTGTGGTAAGATCATTCCAATCATCGTTTCTTCATTCCAAGGATTCGGTTCATTGGGGATGACCACAAATGTTTCCTGACTGCTTCCTCTGAACTTAATTGCAAGCTGACCTTCACTTCCATCATTGACTACACTGAGTGCCGGAGTGATACTTTGTCCGATGCGCAAGACTTCAGAAGTATTACAATTTTCCTTTGCTCTAACTTTTAATGTCAACAACTCCATTCCATCTTCCATATTGCCATTCCAACTTAAGCTCAGCTTTCCGTTGGTCAATTGATGCAATGAATAATGGTCATCGCTTACTCCTTTTTTCGAATTGCCTTCCACTCCAATGATTTCTAATTGTTGCGTCAGCCATTCCAGGGTAAACTGTAATCCGTTATAATTCTTGCCGTTTACAATTCGCAGCGCAATCTCTGTTTCCTCACCTTTCATCAATGCTATTGCATCTGCTTCCAGCTCTAATACTTGTCCACTTCTATTGCTTATACTTCCAAATCCCTTTGTTGCTGCGGTACCATTGAGGTCTCCCACTTTCACTGCATAAAAATCAAGTTTCATATCGCTATGCAAACTCGATATTTCATAAGATTCAGGAATAACTTGTTTTAATGCATTGCTGACATCGTTGAATGCATGTAATGCATGTACAAATCTCCAACTGGTGTTGCCCTGGATTTCATTTGTAATACCAAGGATCAATCGTCTCAATTCAGATACGTCCTTCGCCGTAATCTCTCCGCTGCGATTGGCATCTGCTGCTATCATTTTATATCCGGATGTAAGAGGCTCGATGCCCAATATATGTCTTTGAATTTTGACAATGTCTGCTGTACTTACTCCATTCACCCAGCCATCGGTCTTTCTTGGCGTTAGTTCGTATTTTTGATTCGTCGGAATCTGATCAAATAAATATCCGCCATTGGTATTGGTCATCAGTTCATTCCGGCCTGAATTCAATAACTCTATCCGTACATTCTCTACCCTGTCCATCACTTCGGTCATGATTTCGCCCTCAACTTTAGCATTGGTAAACATAGGCGGGCAAAAATGGCTATTGTCCTGGATATCTATAAAAGTTCTGCAGAATGAAGTGTTGCCATTGATATCTGTCACCCACATTTCTACTTCCTGCAATCCGCGATCGTCGCAATCAAATATCCGGTATATATCGTTGGTATCTGCTGAAAAACTCAATACCACATAATATCCACAATTATGATAAGAACCCGCATCAAAATCCTTTGCCCAAACGGTATCCATGGCTACATCCGGAATTCCATCGCCGGTAAGATCCATAGGCACCAGGCTCGTCGACAATCCGTTCAGACAATATGCAACGGGTGGTTTGCAGTTGAGCAATTCCAACGTGAAACTAGACTTCGCGGTATTTCCACAACGGTCTTCGACTTCCCATTTCACCAGGTGTGTACCTAATGGCCACGTCCCATTCACTTCATCAACTCCGATTCTGCTTTGTATAAAATCGATGGTACCATCGCTATGGTAATCTATTTTACAGATATACAACAGTTCGTCAAAATTTGTGCAATCATCTGAAGCTTCAATAGAAAAACTTACAGGTATAGGTCTGCAATTGACATCGTAACTGCAAATGGTCGTATCAGGACTGATTCTGTCTATAGTTGGATCTACGTAATTAAATACTTTGATGTATTGTGTATCCTGCCAAATGATCACATTGTTATCAATATCTCTTTGACACCAGTCGATCACTTTCCACACTCTAATTATTTTAAAACATGGATCTCCAACATTGGTAGGTGACAATACATGATCGTGATAACTCAATCCGATTAAACTGCATTCATCGTCATTCGTTACTGGTTTATCATAAGGATAAAACAATCTTTCCGGAATCAATTGATTTGGATCGCAGATATCTGAGGTCTCGTAATCATCCGGCCAGTCGATATCATTGTTATCAAATATGTGGTGATTTACAACGGTAATTCTTTGAAAGCATTCCTGGCTGTAATTACCTTGTTGATCGCGTGCTGCAAAATACCGGTAAAAGTATCCGATTCCGCATTGGTTCAATTCAGGTCCGAGATATAGTCTTTCCAAAATCGTGGGTGGACAATTATCTGCTGCATATCCGTCTAATGGATGACCGTCTATATGATGGTAATAGCTTGGATCAATAATGATTTTTTCCTTACAGATGTATCCGTAACTACTTTACCAAACACTTCCAAATTATTGTAGTCTATATCAAATCTGCAATCAACCGTAATATTTGGCGGACAACTGATTTGTGGAGCTTCTTTATCCTGAACTTCAACATTGACCATGCAAATGGCTTCGTTACCGCTATGATCAATCACTTTAAATCCGACCATTACAGTTTGATTCACATCTTCGCAACAAAATCCAACTTCCGGACCCCAATCATCTTCCCCTCTTGTGTTGCAATAATCATCCTGCATTCTTCTCACTTCAAAATGATGTACTGCGCATTCATCAAAACTGCCATCGTCAAATACTTCTGCCGGTACCCAGGTCTCTCCAAACCTGTTGAGTGCAACAACTGTATTCCTATCGCAAACTGCTACCGGTTCCGTTGCATCAATCACATTGATGATGATATAAACTTCAGTTAAATTGTAACAAGCATCATAGACTCTATAATAAATCGTGTCTTTTCCTACAGGTAAATCAACCCAGCCGCCATTTTGATTCAACAAAATGCCGCCCGGATATGCGATATCTATTCTTAGATCATCATGACATACATCACGTGCTTCAATCGGTGGTAACAATACTCTTGCATAACAACTGCGCGGACCTGTCGTTGCATCAAAACCATATGGCATGTGTGTGATTTCAGGTCCATCGATGCCTCTGATAATGATTAACTGCGGAATATTTCTGGTAATTTCCGTATGACACCACCATTCGCGGATGGTCCACATTCTCATTATTTTCCGGACACAGTTTATTTCTCCAAGGTCAAGATCTTCATAGCTGATAAATAAATGACAATCTAATAATTCATTTAAAGGCCAGATAAAATTCAGCGTTCCATCAGTCTGATAGTGATATGGCAATCCAGTTATTTCAGGACTTGGATTTCCATTCTCATCTAAATCAATCGGCCGGTTACAATATAAATCAACTTGTTGATCAGGTAAGAAAATATCACCTAGTGTAATTCTTTTTACATAAATCGTATCTGTACAGTAATCAACTCCACCTTGCTCATCTTTAATTTCAATATCTCTGAAGATTCCCTTCAAAAATAAATCATTACAATCGTAATGTTCAAACCGCTCACCAATGGTAGTAACGGTGTATTTGCTGCAATCAAATCCATCATAATTCAATGGAAAATTCTCTTCCACCAAATTGCAATCAACCGTATCTGCACGGCATACAATCACCGGTGCCAATTTATCTTCTATCACAATATCACTCCAGCAACTATTGCCCGTAAGTGTATCGGTTACTTTTGCGGTGATGTGTTTCCACAACCAATCCTGGTTTATCGGATTATCGACCGGAATTCCGTAATGCGTTAATTCAACGATCATCGTTCCGGTGCAAACTCCTGTAACCAACATGTCTGGTGTAACTGTAGCCAGGCAATTTTCATCGAGGGAGAGATTGATATTTTTGCAAGGCATTGGACCACTACCTATTACCGTAACCTGAAATGCACAGGTATCTAAATTACCATAACAATCTGCCGCCTCAAATTCATAATCGTAAATTCCAGGACCTATCGGAGTATTTATATCCACGCCACTGATTTGAGTCAGTATAGGATCATCGTAAGTCATGCTAAAATTTGTAATCGTCAAAGTATCTTCAAAAGCCATGTTAGTTGAACGGACATAGAAGCACAATGGATTGACTCCATCGAGTTGAAGCGAAACAGTTCCTGATGCAAAAAATCCAGAAGGAGGAATGGAGAGGATACTATCCTTTCCATTAAATATAATTCCCGCCTCATCTCTTCTAAAATTCCCGAGATTAGCTTCAATGCTTGCAGACCAATCAAACTCAGCAACACCAGCGCAAAGAGGCTGCACACATGCTTTAATCGATGAGGTGTCATTTCGGTCATCTCCGGGAGTGCCGTTGTTAATACCTATTAATCGCAAACTATCTTCGTTATGACTCACCCACATGATACCATCAGTACCAATTATACCATCGCCCATGCCTGGTTCAGCAAACTCTTCTAAAATAGGACCGATAATCCTTGGATCCATTTCCCTTTTGAATCCAACTACCAAACTGCACGCATCTGCCGTTATCGGAGTTAATGCATTTACAATGGTATCACAATCAGTAGGATAATCCAATATAACAGTAGTATTCGAAGGACAATAGTCAAATAAATCTTTACCAGGCTCCTGCACCACTATAATATTATACTGACAAACAGAAGAGTTGCCAGAACAGTCTGTTGCAACAAATTCCATAGGATGAATTCCTGGAATAAATAACTCTCCACTTTTGGGTCCTTTGGTTTGATGAACTCCAAGTGCTATTGGGACGAAAACTAAATCGTATATAGTGAAACTATCTACACCCCCTTGGTTATCAGATTGTACTTCAAAACAAACTCTGTCACCTGCAAGAACTTGTTGCGCAATAACAGCGCCCGAGGCAGAATTTCCATTTCCTGTCGTTAATACAGCATTTACCGCCACTCCGTGTTCCTGATGATCAATCATCAATCTGGCGCGGTCCCCGGCAAATCCATCGCCATTATTCATTCGTGCCCTCCAATTGAATGAAATTGTTCCAAAACAACTGGCATAGAAACAAACATTAAATCGATTGTTTACACCGGCATTTCCATTTGTAGTGCCAACGATGGTAATGGAATCAAAAGCATGTTGAATGAATTGACCGTCGTCTCCAAAACCAGCGTTAATTTCATTGTGATAAGTAAAAAAGGATGCAGCACCAAAACCATTTACGAGACCACAATTATCAGCAGCTAATTGCGATGGTTGTGGAACTCCGGCACTTACAAAACAACTAAAATTACCAATATTTATGGTATAGTCTGGTGGACAATTGGAAATTACGGGTGCTTGTGTATCAATGTCACAAAATCCTTGAGCTCGTAGCTCAGAATTGAACACCGAAAAAATAATACTAATAAAAGACAAAAGACGTAGCGAAGAAAATAGTTTCATATTTCTTATTTTAAAATGAACCTTCGCTAAATTCTGTTCAGATGCTAAAAGAGCGCTTGGGTGTGCTTCGGGACAAAGATAAATTGTTCTTATTACATATTACAATTTTTTTTAATATTTTTTCTAAAAACAGCTCCCGAATGAACGGGAGCTGCAAAAAACGAAACCGATTACTACACACTATATCTTTGAACCTTAGTCGATTAGGATCATTCTCCGATAAACTTGGCTTTTCGCATTGCGCAATTGGTAGTAATAGATTCCTCCTTTTTGAAGTTGTGATTTATGAATCTCAACTTCATGATAACCTGCATTATAAAATCGTTTGGCTTCATAAACAATTTGGCCATTCATGTCTAAGATTCGCAATTGAATATCCATACTCTCATCTGTTGAAAAAGGTATGATCGTAGATTGACTGAATGGATTTGGAATATTCTGATGCAAGTTCAATCCATTCAAATTGGAGTGAATATCATTGAACTCAAGTTTGACAGGTACTACTTCATTTGAAGAAGTGTAGGCTTCTGAATTAAATGGCAACCATTCCATGTGCAATACATCCGATAAATTTGCAGTGGCATTCAGTTTTATTCGCAAACGGAAAACTCCTTGCTGCTGTTGATTAGGAATTTTTGCATAAGACAACCGCATCGATTTGGCATCATTATTTACGGATGAATTATCTTCATTCACAAATCCATCTTGTATTTCACTCCATTCCATCCAATCTACCAATTCCTGGTCTCCCTGCAATCCCAATTGTATTCCATCCAATTGCTCAAACTGAGAAATCCTGAATTCAATTTCATATATTTTCCCAGCTTCCAATTCCTGATCCTCTGTATGTACTAGAATAGGATTTGCAGCTCTTGTAATCAATCCTGACTGAAGACCTGAAGGAATATTAGAGTCATCAATATCGCCCATTTTTATACCAGTAAAGTCGATATAGAAATTCTTGTTTAACTGTTTGATCGTGAAATCAGTTGGATAATTTTCGTTCAAAGGATCTTCAATATCCTTAAACTTATAATCCGTCAGCAAAAATTTCCATGAAGGGCTATTTACAAACCGATCTGTCTTGCCCAATATCAATTTCCGAATTTCGACAATATCAGCAGTCGTAACTTTCTTATTACTATTTACATCTGCAGCAATATGTTTCAATGGATCCGCAAATGTTGCGATACCCAATATATGTCTTTGAATATGGATGATATCAGCCGTGCTCACTCCATTTAAAGGATTTATATCATGGCTTGAACCCACTTTATAACTACCACCGCTTGGCATATTATAAAATCCGTAATATCCATCCATACCTGAGTTCACTGATCCGGCTAAGCCATTGTCAAGCATCACTTCTACACCCTGCATATTGAGATCTTTTCTGGTTCTCACAAATCCTTTAATATGTGACAACAAGGTTGGACCACAAATCGTATCTTCATCAACGGCTTGCAATAAGGTGCAACATGAATCAATATTTCCCGCCTGATCTTTGAAGTATACTTTTACAGCTGTTGTATATTCATAATTTGTAATGGAATCACAACATATCGTGCGAATCGTATCGCTGAAATCGTCCCTATTAAAAGAAGTCATAATAAATGCTGAATCGGTACAATTGTCATCAACTTTTAATATAAACTCCTGAGAATTAAAATCAGCACAACCATCATCCTGAATTTTTTTCACAACTTTTCTGCAAGTAAATTCCGGAGCCACTGTGTCTATTACCGTAATACTCACCATCTTGGTTGCCACATTACAACAACCATCGACAGCTGTGAAGGTTACCACTGTTGTACCTACAGGATATAGCCCAGATGCATTTTCTTCATTATTAACGCCAAACTGTGAATCGTTCATGATGCTGATGTTTGCAGAATCACAATTATCTACAAATGCAATTAATGTAATAAAGTTATTGCACATTGAATCATTTGCATACACAGTGGTATCATTTACTCCTAAAATATTGGGCTCGTTCTTATCATCAATAATAATAAGTTGAACAAAAGTAAAAGTCCTGTCACTACAAGTATCATAAACAGTCCAGGTCCGCTCCCACTCACAATCCGTTCTGATTTCGCACCAATTCGTGTCTACGCTTGTAATCCTTGCTCTCAAACATGAGATTCCGGATGAATCAAACCCTGGAACACCTGTAACATTCGGATCAAAATCTTCACATTCACCTACTGTTATAGGTGATGGCGGCCAAATAATATCAACTTCATCCAAAGGATCAATGTTCTGAACAGTGATCGTTTGTGTACATGAATCACGGTTTCCTGATGCATCAATAGCGACAAACTTACGAGTGATCGTTCCAATGTCGCAAATGTTTAGATTGCGGGTCACCGTTTCTGTAATGACGACTCCCGGGCAATTATCCGTCGCACTTGCAGTTCCATAAGGTGTCAGGTCATTTGTGTCATCACCACAGGAAATCGTTACATTTCCGGGACAGGTGATTTCAGGTGGAACATTTTCAATGACCGTTACTTTGGTTGTACATGTTGCTACATTGCCACAACTATCTTGTGCGGTAAACACAACAAATGTCATACCTACCGGAAATACAGGCGGCGCATTATTTGTAAAGGTAACTCCTGTGTTGCAGTTGTTATTTAATGTTGGATTTGGAAGAACCAAAATCTTTCCACAAGTATTTCCATCTGCTGCTACAATTGTATCGCGCGGACAGGTAATAGATGGTGGGTCTTGATTCTTGGTCTCAATGATCTGAATAAATTGAAATCTCTGTGTCGGACTACACACATTTATGGCAGTCCATGTGCGCAATAATCCATTACAAGGACCGGAAGATCCGGGCTGATCACTAAAACTAAATGCAACGAGTCCACAATAATCTTTCTTCAAAGAAGGAGATCCCGTTATACTTGGATCAAGCGTTGGATTACAAGTAAAAGAGACAAAAAATGGAGCCGGCCATGTTATATCATTCGGATTCAGATCTACATCCAAAGTAATTTTTTGAACGTAAAAGAACGTTGAATCATAATCCGGTTCGCAAATAAATCTAATCTCCCAGTTTCTTTCGATTACAAAACATACTTCCGGATTGGTATAAATCGTGTCGTCTTTATACCAAAAACTAACACTATCACAAACACATAATGCTTTTGGTACACCATTCAACATTTCCGGCTTTAAGGATTGTTTACAATCCGTAACAGTTATATCCGGAGGAATAGTTACTCTTGGTTTAATCGGATTGGTCACTTTTAATATCTGTATAAAAGAGAACTCCTGTTTCGTCGGAGGATCAGAACATTCATTAGAAGCAATCCATGTTCTTCTAATCCATCGGCAAGTATCTCCTGATGTTGTTAAGATTTGATCTGTATATCTGAAAACAACATAACCACAATAATCTTTAGTCAATTTTGGTGTATTGTTGATCACAGCAGTATCTACGGATCCCGGACAATTATCAACAATGACCGTATCATTAGGCCACATGATATCCAAAGGATTCAAATTTATTCTAATGGTAATTTTCTGAGTTCCGCGGAATGTACCACTTACTTCCGGCGGACAATTATAAATGGATGTCCACTTTCTATAAATGACATAACAAGTGTTAGGCTCAGTGGTGACCAGTGAATCCTGGAATGTATGCGTAAATACATTACATGGACAATTTAATTTTGGAAATCCATTCAATGAATCTGGAAGTAATACTTTCTTACAATCAGTTACTGTAATATCAGCAGGGAATTTGACCTGAGGTCCACTAGGCTTGGTCACTTTGAGAACTTGTAAAAATGTGAATCGTTCCAATTGTGGAGCTGCACTACATGTATTCAAAACCGTCCAGGTTCTATGTATAATTCTGCAAGTATCATTTTGACTTATCGTCTGATCCGTAAAAGTAATCGTCACTTCACCGCAAAAATCTTTCTTTAATCTCGGAACATTATTGATCAGAGATGTATCTACAGATCCTCTGCAATTATCAACCAGAACCGAATCTTCCGGCCATTGAATATCATTGACTGTTAATGTAATTCTGACGGTGATTTTTTGCGTACCTCTGAAAGTACCGCTTACATCCGGCGGACAATTAAATACAGACGTCCACTTTCTGTAAATAACATAGCAGGTATTGGGTTCTGACTGAACAATGGAATCTACAAAGGTATGCTGGAATGTAGGACAAGGACAATTCGTTTTAGGAACTCCATTTAATGCACCCGGGTCGAATGAAACATGACAATCAGTTACCGTAATATCCGGAGGTAAAATATATCTGATGCCTGCACCTTCAATCACTTTCAGCACTTGCCTAAATGAATAAGTTTGTGAAGGAACGCATTTACTAAATACCCTCCAAATGCGCTCATAGAAAACACAATTAGCTTCTCTTCGGATTTCCTGGTCTTCATACATCAACATCACATCGCTATTGTGCACACAGAAACGAGGCACTTCTCCAACATCTGCAGTATCAATGGATCCACGACAATTGTCAACAATGACAGAGTCTTTTGGCCATACGATATCACTTTCTTTTAAATCGGTGGTCACAATGATAACCTGAGTTCTGTCGAAAGTTCTACCTGGCTCACCTACACAATCAAATGTTACCTTCCAGGTTCTGTAAACAGCCAAACAAGTGTTCGGTACATTCAATGCGACACTATCCTTATAACTTGTACCGGTATGTGTGCAGCCTGTGCAATTGCCAATGCTTGGTCTTGAATCAATAACAACAGGATCCGTATTCTGAGAACAATCTGTTATAGTAACATTAGGCGGAAATTTAACACAACCACAGAAACTTACATTGTTATTATCCTGAATATCGATATAGGTATTGCAGCAATCCTGCTTCCCATTACTTGCAGTAACACAAATGGTTACCGTTCTACGCCCTATGGAATCACAATCGTATTTTGCTGATTTAACAGTTGTGTCCTTTCCAAATGAATAAGTCAAAGGATAGCCACAAGGATGGTAACTGCCATGATCAAAATCTTTAGCCCAGATGATTACAAATTCATCATCTACACTACCATTTCCATTTACATCCATAGGAACTAAAGAGGTCGATAATCCTACTTTACAATATGCCGTAGGAGGTTTGCAATTCAGGATTTCAAAATTGACCGTGCAAACTGATTTATTTCCGCAACGGTCCTCAAATACATACTTTATGGAATGTTTGCCTAATGGATAAAAACCACTTGCATTTATAACAGCACCTACACCCAAATTGCTGTAATCTTCTATACCATCTTTGTTCAAATCAATGTGGTATTCCCAAACTATTTCATTATCTAAAGTACAATCGTCATCGGCTGTAGCAACTAAATATGCATCGCCACCCGCACAACTCGTATCTATAATTGCAAAAACAGTGTCTGTACATCCCGTTAAAATAGTCGGCGCAACTTTATTGTGGATTTTTATAATTTGTTCGCGGGTATAAATGATAGGATCATTTGTAATTGGATCATACAATCTGCACCAGTTGATCACTTTCCACTTTCTTATAATTTTATAACAGGCATCACTACCATTTATAAATCTAAATGTATGATCCTGGTAAGAAATTCCTACTAAATCACATATATCTTCATCAATATCAGGAAATCCATAACCCTGTGGCAATGTTTCAGGCAATAATCCATTGACCAAACAACCTGATGTCTCATAATCCAAAGGCCAGATAATATCTGATTCTTTGAATGGTGATGGATTTATAATCCAAATTCGTTGCACACACACATCAATACCTACTCCGTTTCCGGCTGTAAATACTCTGTCGATATAACCTTCCCGGCATTGGTCAATATTTGGAAATACCTGTTCGGTATAGGTAGTATTACAATTATCAGAAACACGCGGCGCACCAAACTGACTTAAATCATTCAAATCAAAATGATCGTGACAGCTTATAGTGACATCATGCGGACAATAGATATGGGGTATCGTTTTATCCTGCACTTCAACGGTGACCATACAAGTATTTTCATTTCCATCATGATCAGTTACTTTAAACATCACCATGACTTCCTGACCCAAATCTTTACAACAAAAATGAATGGAATCTCTAAATTCAAGATCATCAGGTCCACACTCTGCTTGAATGGTCATTCTTCTAACCGACATAGACTTGATGTGACAATCATCATAACTGCCATCATCAAATACATTCGCTGGCACCCATACTTCACCAAAACGGTCAAGAGTGACCACTGTTTCTTTATCGCATAAAGCCACCGGCGGCGTGTTATCAATTACATCCACAAAAAAGGTGCATGCATCCACATTATAACAAAGATCATAAGCATAGAAATTCAACTTATGAGATCCTTTTGGCAGTGAAATATATTGAGCTGTAAAATCTTTTATTAAGCCTCCCGGATATAACAGATCAATGCGAAGTATTTGGCTACAACTATCAATTGCCTTAGGCATAGGTATCCAAACATTTGCATTGCAGGTGTATGCATCCGTTGTAGCTGTAATATTATATGGGCAGGTGAGTTCAGGTGGTTTATGATCTACAATTTCGATCAATTGCACGTATGATTTTACTTCAAAAGTATTGCAATACCATAATGTAAATTTCCAGTTCCGCCTGAATTTACGAGTACAGGTATATCCCGTAAATAGTTCAAGGTCTTCATAACTCACGATATAATCACAATACTTATTATCATTATTGGGCCATGCTGGTAAGCCCCGATAAAGTGGAATACCTGAGACAGAAGGTAAAGGTCTTCCGTTTGCATCAGCTGCGAATTCACCACACAGCAGTGCATTTCCTTTAGGCACTATTAGTGAATCTGGAAATACTAAAGAATCCAATTGAATGCGCTTCAGGAAAATGTCCATTTTACAATCAACCGAATAGTTTCCGGATGCATCCTTTGCACGATAGGTCCGAGTTACAATCTTTGAGTATAAATCATTACAAGGCGTATTTTCAATGGTTTCATCAACAAGTATGCGTTGCGGATCTGTATCACAATTATCTACAATGAATGGTTTTAAATAAGACTTCATCAAAGTGCAGTCTATAGTGTCATTTATACAGGTAATATTTGGCTTTATTTTGTCTTCTACCAATATATTTGACCAACACGAATTCCCATTACAAACATTAATCACTTTAGCAATTAAAGTTTTCCCTAAATGGTTGTGATTTAAAATATTATTGGGAACAAGACTTCCATCCTTATTAAAAATCATTACCGCATAAGAATTATAATCATAGGGTCCACCTAATAATAACATTTGAGAAGTAATTTGCACTTCACAACCAGCAGACAATGAAGCCTGAATAGCTCCTATACAGCTAACAGTACCTGCTGTAGATCCTATGGTAACCGGAATGAGTAATGGGCTCAAACATGAATTTGCCAAGGTCACATCTACCTTAAGTGTATGCGTTGACCCAATATTGCCAGTCCATTCAACATCTACAAGATTGTCTGCTGGGTTGGAAATAATTGTTCCTCCACTCAATAATGTCCACTCATAAGAGGCGTTCGGTATGTCTTTAATTTCATAACGCACAACTTGTCCGGAGCAAACATTGTTTTGCGATTTCAACAAAGTCAGCTCATCATAATTACATTTGTTGACTCCACTGTTAAGTTTTACACCATATTGATTTGATAAAATAATATAATATCCTATACCTTCCACATGCACACCACGTATAGTATAAATACTGGTTCCGTCACCCAGATTATTTTCATCGAGGACATACCCTAAAGGCCCTGTTATAAAAGGCAAAGGAATGTTTGGCGGATCCATGCTCAATTCATGATAAAATCCATCAACCTGATAAATGAACCAAGTATCACCTGAAATTGATCTAAATTCCAGTTCATCGTAAAATTGGCCATCATCGCCATTATATGCATTGTCCAGGCAAAAGCATTCAACTGTTCTTTCCAAATCGACAATAATAATTCCGGCAGGATCTGCGTCGTCTTCATCATCAGGTGAAGTCAAAGGATCTGGATTGGCTGAACTACCATCCGAATCATTAAAGACCACCCCACCCGGATCATTAAGTGGGTCATCATCGGGATCAGAATCTTCATCAGATACATTTACTGCGTTTGTCGCCTTGTAAATTTCCGCTCTGTTGATAATTATTCCGGCAGCTTGATTTGGATCCACACGCAATTTTATATATGCGATGGTACTATCACCCGGCAACAATCCTCCAGCCGGTAACCTGCCATTTTGTTCGTTCATTTGAAAATAGGCTTTGGTAATCCCATTAAGAGAAACTCCGGTAGCCCAATTCGGATCTTCAAGAATTAATCCTTCCGGAATATAATCCACAAGTTCTATCTCTTTTGCGGCTGTGATACCCTGATTGTATATTCTGATATTAAATGTGAGCAACTGACTGCGACTAACAATCACCTGATCAATATCTTTAATAATTGCCAAATCAAAATTGACCGGATTACTATCTGCACCATCGTGATCATCTTCATCCAATTCACCATGATCATCAGTTACATTATCCAGTAAAGTTCCGGGCACGCCACCCTTATCATTCTTATCATTTTCATCAGGTGAAGAATCAAAATCATCGCCGGGATTTCCAACATTATCAAAAGCGCTGACGATTTCTGAATAATTCGGAATCAGTTCTCCTTTATTTAAACCTGCAAATTGCAGAAAAATGGACTTACTTGCTTTTTCACCAGGTAATAAGGTGAGTTCAAATAAATGCTTCACTTTACCATCCACGAGTTCCGACCAACCATCATTAAGAGATTTGTCAAATGTATATTTTGCATCCAGGTAATCAACTATAGTAATATCCTTAGCTATGACATTTCCCTGGTTGGAAATTTCAATAATGTATTCTACGGTATCGCCTTTTAGATAAGCAATTTTAGATTCAACTAATTTTTTAGTGAGTGCAAGATCAAATACTGGCACACCCGCAGGATCTGCATCATCTTCATCGATGAGTTCGTTTGCTGATACTACATTATCTGTTGAACTATTAGGCAACCCTCCAGGATCGTTATCTTTGATTTCATCTGGGGCGCTGTCAAAATCATAGTCTGAAAGATTTTCAGATCCATTTCCCCAAACTTCAGATATTTCAGCATAATTTACCAGATCGTTTGCAACAAAATTTGAAAGGTGATCAAGTTGTAAATTGATGGAAGTGTTTGAATTTGGCAATAGAGGCGTCTGTAATAAATATTTTGCATTTGCACCGGAAACACTCCATCCATTTTGTTTGGAAAAATTACTCAAAGCAAGGCCTTCAGGAATATAATCTGTAATTTCTATTTGTGATACCGGAATATTTACCTGGTTATACATGATCATTGAAAAATTCGCCTGACGCTTGTATTTTAGAGATGTTCCATTGTTATACAATTTTATCAAAGCCAGATCCATTAATAAAAGCTGTGCAGGGTCTGCATCATCTTCATCGCTGACTCCATCTCCATTAAAAATATTATCAGTTGGTGTGCTCACGACTCCGCCTGCATCATTTGCCGGATTCAAATCTGGATTGCTATCCCAATCTCTGAGGGAAATGTCATTACCAAATAAATCAAGAGCTCCTGTAATTTCTGCTTTTGCTAATAATTCACTAGGAATTGCATCCGTTTTGACGCGCATGATCACTTCTTGTGTCATACATTCTCCGCTTGCAATAAAAGATGGGGTATTTTTCCTCAATAAGCCACCCATAATAAACCATCCATTATGATCTGAAGGACTTAATTCCAATCCCAATGGTGTATAAAAAACAACATTATGTTCACTAACAGTTACATTGCCCTGATTGCAAACAGTCAATTGAAAAGTAATATCCTGATTTTTTTTAACCGGCTTTGTTTGATCTGTAGTCAATATCAAAGCAAGATCATGAATGCTGATTGCAGCAGGATCGGCATCATCTTCATCCAATGAGCCTGCGTCTGAAATCAAGTCATCAGTTTCAGTCCCCAGCAATCCACCATTATCATTTGATGGATTATTATCAGGAGTGCTGTCATAATCAACCAGCACATTTGCACCTGCATCTCTTGCTGCATAAATTTCTGCTGTATTGCTAAGTTGATTTATATTTTGTTGTACCAGTTTTAAATGGATATCAATAGATGTTGAACTACCCGGTTGAAGATTTGCCTGCAACGTTGTGTAAGCTTTGCCCCCATTTAAATTCCAGCCCGGGTTTAATACAGGGTCAAAAACATAATTAGATGATATGTAATTTACAATATCAATGGATGATGCTGCAATATTGCCCTGATTATAAATTTCCATTCTAAATGTAACAACTTCACCACGTTTAACAGGTTCGTTGTTTAAACTAATGTTGCGCAATGCCAAATCAGCTACCGGCAATGTTTCACTATCGTGATCGTCTTCGTCGATGTTATTGTTATCGATGATGTTGTCCGTATTTGAATTGGGAACGCCCCCTTTATCATTACCATTAATGTCATCCGGCGTTGAGTCCTCATCCTTGATTACAACGCTGTTTTCATTCCACATTCCAGAAATTTCAGCTGCATTGATAATCTTATCCGGCTTCAATGATGAATTTAATCGCAAAGTAATTTCTGCAATAAATTCCGTTTTCGGTTTAATCGCAGTGTTTACTTTCAATTTTGCTTTCCCATTTGCAAAAGACCAGTCCGGATTTAATGCGGGTTCAAATTGAAAATATGTTTCGATGTAATCTGTAAGTTCAAATTGTGGTATTTGCTGATTGCCCTGATTGGTCACGATCATTTGGAAAGTGATCAATTCACCATTTTTAACAACTTTTGATCCGGTCACTTTTTTAATCAATGCCAAATCATATATTTTATCATCTGGCGGAGGAGGTAATTCCGGTTTTTCAAGAACAAAACCAATATCGAATGAATAATCATTTTGACCGGATCCACCCGTATGGATATGTATATAAGGAAAATTATTATAGATTCCACATAAAGCGGAGTTCCATAATTGGGCATCGCTATTAACGAGCGTTAGTTCAAAATCAGATTTATGCGCAGCCAACTTAACAGTATCCAGGTCCAAAATAAGATGCGCTTCATTGACCAGAAATCGGGAATCATTTACAACTAAATAATAATCTTCAAAAGATTTTATTTCATCAGGCTGACCATCCATGTTGCTATCGACATTTCCGGAGTTAAATACGTAATATCCATAGTTGTCTGTAGTTGTTGCAGCTATAATATTGCAATTTTTATCCAATAAGATCAATTCCAAACCTTTTACGGGTTTTTCATTTCCATCCTGAATTCCATTTTCATTTACATCTATCCAAACGTAATTGCCAATTTCTATGGGCACACGTGGACATCCAATCGCCATATCTCCCAGACCTGCAGATTTGCCATAAGCTGAGCTTTGTTTATTATATAATTGAATGGCCGCAGATTTTTTTCCATTAAGCGTTGAATATTTATGAAATCCTCCTGAAAAAGATTCGTAAACAGGATCATAACAGCTTGAAACAACTTCTTCAACACCGGGTAAAACAAGAACACTACCGAAAGCAACTTCAGGGTGGAGTCCTGGTCCGACGATCCAATAGTCATCTCCAAAAAATTCACCGCCGCCGGGCCCTTCATAATGATTTGGTCCATTTCCTGCGCGTGTACCTGCAATCCCTTTATTCTCAAGTTGCCAGGTATTGCCATTTTTCCACAACATAAGGACATCACCATACTCTCCGGTCAAAGGATATACAGGATCGCAATAGGTATGTCCGGTGCGATCTGTGATACCCATCACCATGAAATCATCATTTACAAATGCAAGATTTGTCAACCATTGTGAAACCGGTCTTTGATTTCCGGGATTCTGCAACCAATATTCTTTAGCAAAAGTTGTTGAGAAAATAATATTAAAGGATTTGCTGAGGATATTGAATTCATAAATATGAAAGTAAAAATCAGATTTATTTTTGCTTCCTTCCGCTGTACAAGTTACACCTATAAAAACCTTCCCTTTATAATATTCGACGGCACCGATCACATAATTTCCATTGGAACATCCGGGATCCGGCACCTTAACTTCCATGATATTTGCAGCGGTTGGATGATCAACCGGAATGATCACTAATGATTTATTATAAAGATTGCTCACAAATAACAATCGGTCATCATCAGACATATCCATGTCACCCAAGCCTGCCTTTCCAACAGCATCTGAATAGCTACAATGTAATGGATTTGATTGGGTCACACTACCACAATTAACACCCTCGGCATTTAAATCAATAAATAAATTCGTCTGATTAGATTGTTGATCTGTAACATAAATACCACCTGTACCGCCGATACCTAATGCAGCGCCGTATTTTATAAAAGCCGAAGAATATAATTTTTGCTGTGCTTTATTCCAGGCAAGTCCCCAAACAGAACCCGTCTGATTTTGCATTGCAAGTTTATAGGGATTTGTATTCAGGTTAAACTGAAACGGCAAACCTACTAACGTTGGCGAAGTAACATCTCCATCTGCTCTGACAAAACAAGTTGTAAATACATTTGCAATGGAAGGAATGCAATCCGGATTTACAGGAAATGCACCAAAATTTATATCACATGCAGGGGCTTCGACAAATCTGACATCTTGCGAACCTTGAATGCCCATAGCAGAATAATAAAACCCCGCGGGCGCATACATTTCCAGCCTGAAAATATTTTGATTGACAATATTGGGTATCACATAGTGCCCGTTCCCATCTGTCAAAATAGCGCTTATGAGCTGATTTTGAGGCCCGAAAGCTTTAACAGTTGCTTGTCCAATGCCGATTTCACCGGGATCCTTAACTCCATTTCGGTCAAGGTCCATATAAACATAGCCTGCAATTTCATGATCCTTTGCAGTGCATTGGGCCTTGACTTGTTGCGTTGTTGCACCCAAGATCAGAAAAATACCAATGAAATGTTGGTTTAAAATTGGTTTTAGGGATTTCACTAATAATGAAAATCCCAAAGTGTGTGTAAGTCTAAGTTTTCTCATTTCAAGAAACAATAAGTTAAGCTTGATAATTTTCACGCTTGTTTTCAGATAACTGTATCTGAACCCAAACGAGTGCTAACTCGTTGATTCTTAAAGAGATTTAAGTTTATGGGATAGATATATTATATATATCTACGTTGCAAATATATAACTTGTTACTAAATAACAATGAAAATATTAAAAAAAAATATATTTGTTTTTACTTAAAGTGACTTTTTAGCCTCCCTTGCATAGAAGTTGAGCTTCCAATAAGGCCTGGTCCTGCCTGGAGCAAAAAAAAAGCCGGCACTTTGGCCGGCTTTCAATTTAGTGGGTATTTTGTTAATTTTCAAGGATTAGCATTTTTTCAGACACATTGCCATATGCACTGGAGATCACAAAATACATAAGACCCGTTGATGAAATATCAGTTTTTCGAATGTTCAGTTTATTATTTCCTTTGGTAGCATCCATCTGTTTTGAATAAATGAGTTTACCTGCCAAATTGTATACTTTAAATTCAACTTCACCTGCTTCCGGCATTTCAAATAATAATAATGCCTGATCTGCAAAAGGATTCGGTTGCAATTTGGCATACATCAAGGAAGTTGGTTGCACTATTTCTGCATTTAACCACTTCAAACTGATTGGAAACGCGGTTTCATGAATATACAGTTCGCTTTTGAATTCGTAATTTAAATTCAGATTTGCATTTACCATCGCCTTTGGATGATGTACCAGGACCGAAAACAATTTTTCTCCGGCATTCATCTGTTGAGGACTGTCAGTTGCCCAGCTCAATTTGAGTTTATCCTCTTCTAACAAATAATTTTCAGATGCAATTTCCAAAATTCCATTTTCAAATCCAAGTATTGTTGCTCCTGAATTGGTCTGGAGCCCCAACTGGATTCCGTCTAATGCAGCAGAATGACTGCTGTAGAAGTTCACTCTTGACGAATGGGCATCAATGCTTTCCATTTCAACAGAAATGATGTATTTCTCAAAGCCTCTGTTATTTGCATTTCCAAATTGAATTTCTGCACTTTGGTCGATATCACCTGTTTTGATTCCGGTAAAATCCAATTCATCAAGTACATCCGTCAGATCTGCACTTTCAAATTTATAACTTGCATCCCAGGGTTGATCCTGATTTGCAAATGGCTTAGTCCCATTTATAAATTTCCATACTGGTGTCTGATTTGGCCACTCGGTGATGACACCCAATATTGCTCTTCGGATATCCGAGATATCTTTTGCCGTCAAACTATTTGAATTATTGACATCTGCAGCAAGAATTTTATAAGGGGAATTCAAAGTTTTGACTCCCAGAATATGTCTTTGTATCAGAACGATATCAAGAGTGCTAACGCCATTGGTTAAATCATCGTTTTTGCTCGCTTTCAGGTGAAAGTCATTAATTTTCAAATCTTTAAATGTGTAAGTTCCTTGTAAATCTGAAATTTGACGATCCTGCTCTGTATTGTTTAGATTATCCATGAGAATTACATAAGTACCCGGAATGGCATCTTTGTTTTCTCTTTGAACTTTTCCGGATAAACTGAATCCCGGATTTGTACCCGGACATACATTATTATTGTCTTGTATGCGAATACTGGTTTCGCAATATTCCTGATTTCCATATTCGTCTGTAACATAAATCCTCACAATTTTTGTGATGACGCCTTGTCTTTCCAGACTATCGCAATTGTATGTGATGGAAGTATGCGTAGTATCTGCGCTGAAAGAATATTTCAAATTTTCAGGCCTTGTACAATTATCAAAACTTGCCAGGTTAAAATCTTTAGCCCAAACAGTTACTTCACCATTGGTATGCATCACCACCGTCACAACACCGTTAATACAATATGGTGTCGGTTTTTTACAATCTTTAATGGTAAATAGCTGATCGCATACGGAAGTGTTTCCGCACTGATCCCTTAAGTTCCATCTTATTTTATGTGTCCCTAATGGAAGGACCCCATTTGTAGATTGTCCGGAAAAATCTACACCAAAACTACCATCGTTATTTTCATCAATCTTGTAAGACCAAATTAAATTAGGGTCTTCTGTACAATCATCATGTCCAACACCAACCAATGAATAAGAACCCATACATCTTCTCGAATTATTATCGTAAAACGACAACGGATCACAAAATTCTTTTGGTTCACAAGATTCCAAAGTGGGCGGCTCAGAGCTTTTCACTGCAATAATTTGTGTGGTATCCCAAATTCCTGCGCCGGTAATCCGATCATACTGGCACCAGTCGATGACAACCCATTTTCTCAATATCTTATAACATGTACTGTCAAGTACTGCCAATTTCAAATCATCATAATTAGCTGCTACTTGTGCACAAGTTGTATTTCTAAAAATCGGATAACCTGTATGATCTGGATGCGTCATCACATTATTGCAGGTGTTTATCTCCACACTATTTGGCCAGATGATATCATTCCTTGTAAAGGGACTAGTATTGATTAAAGTAATTTTCTGATATTTAATAGTCACCAATCCTTGTCGATCGGTTGCTTCAAAAATTCTGTGTATAGACCCAGAGTTACACTGGATATTTTTCTCAACTCTTTCTGTGACTGTCACTTCACAGTTGTCATAGACCCAACCATCTATTCCTGCCACATAATTTTTACCAGCATAATAGCTATCGGGAATGATGATTGATTTGCGGTCAGCATCATTAGTCCTCAAATATCCAAAGATGCTTAAATCATCAAAATCTATTGGAAAATCACAGTGCACCGTTATATCAGTTGGCGGAATAATTACGGGTGGCTCTTTATCCTGGACGGTAACTTCAACCATACAGGTATTTTTATTTCTATAAAAGTCAGTGACTTCCATGGCGACCATTACTATTTCACCTACGTCTCTGCAACAAAAACTTACATATGGGCCAAAGTCATCTGTGCCGGAATAACAGGAATCTACCATTCTTCGAACCCGGAATGTATTAATTCCACAATTATCCAAAGATCCGTCATCAAATGTTTCTGCGAATACTTTGGCAGTACCATCTGCACCTAAACTAACAACTGTTTTTTGATCGCAAACAGGAATCGGAACGAGATCATCAACAACACCTACTTCAATTGTATCTTTCGTAATGTTTCCGCATGCATCTTCTACTATATAATTTATCCAAATCCGTCCCTCTGGAGCTCCCCTAAGAAAGAAACACTTCAGATTTTTATCGTATTCAATATATTGTTTACTAACAATAGGAGGCAATCCAGGAATTGGATTTTCGAGACTTGTAAAAACATCATAGGTCCAGCTATTGCAATCGATTACTGACAGAGGTGCTGGCAATTTACCTTCACTTCTGCAGCTATAAACTTGCATTCCCATTGTAATATCTTTCGGACTCTCTACTATTGGTGCTACATCGTCTATAACTTTTATGATCTGATTATAATCTAAAACCAAACCTGTACACCAGTCAAGGATCACCCAACGTCTCAATACCTTATAGGTATTTCCACAAACGGGTATTTTCAAATCCGAAAAACTTGCATTTAAAGTTGAGCAAGATTTTGGAACCGGCCATCCTGTAAAATCGGGATGCGGATTTCCATTGGGTAATTTTGGAAATAGGAGATTACAATTCAATGGCGGCAAATCGAAACCATCATAATCGTGAGGATATACAATGTCTAATACGGTTGGCTTAATAATGCAGATGGTATCATTGCAATAATTTACATTTCCGTAGGCATCTTCTGCTTTCCATGCTCTTACTATTTTACGCAAATATGCGCTATCGCAAGTATTGTTATATGTATAATCCGTAAATGATAAATACGCTTTTCCACATTTATCCCAACCATGAACTACAAAATGATTCGGATCTAAAGAATCAATCGTTACACTTATCCATGATGGGATTGGATAGCCGAGATGATATGGACTCAGGATAGCACCACAGCGAACCGTATCATTAGAACAAACTAATTGAGGAGGATATTTATCCTCCACCAGAAGTTTGCCCCAACAGGAATTTCCGGTGGCAATGTGCCAAACTTTATAATCATACCGTTTATTGATATCGGTATGATCAAATGAAAGATCTGTTTGTGCAGTGCCGTTGGCATTATAAACAATCATTGCATAATCTGCATTCACTCCGATCATATCTTCCAATACCATAGAAGGAGCTAACACAGCCAAACAATTGGTATCCAAGGAAACATGCACGAGATCATTGCATGCCATAGGCACCATTAATTCTTTAAATGTTCCTTTGGCGGCAAGCAGACTGTTTATATCTGTAAGGCCGGTGAGCAGGATCATCATCAGAAAACATTTCAAAATGTTTTTACATCGGTTCATGGATTCACTAATTTTAAGGTATTGAGTAAATGTGTGTTGTTTCAGCTTACATATAGGACTAGCAAATTATATACCAAAAAATTGTAATATGAAAAATCGGATCAAACTTTGGTGCCTCAATAGTATTATATAATATTGTTTATGAATATTTTATACATATATTAATATTATTATATTAAAAAAAAACTTATAAAATTTAATTTGAATATGAGTGCCTGAAAGGCTCCTGGAAAGTAAATACCAGCTTATGTGTGCCTACAATTAACTCTTCGGTTTTAATTACATTTCCTTTTATTCATTGCGACTTCGTGGCAAACAAAAAGAGAGCCACTAAGGCTCAAAGGCACAAAGGACCACTAAGAAGATTTAATTAGAATCTGCATTGAAGCTTTTAGCTCCAGGCTTTAAGCTTTATGCTTCCTAGCTACCCTTGATTTTTATGAATATAAGCTGCGATGAGGTCTACGCCTTTGTCAAAACTTTTATTGTTGTTGATGATGATGTCGATTTCATCCAAATAGGGTTCAATGTACTTTTCATAAGCAGGCGCAACATGATGTTGATAGCGATACAAAACGTCCTCCAAAGGATAATTCCGTTCCGTTTTATCTCTGGTAATTCTCCTGATAATTTTTAAATTATCCTTTGCATGAATCAAAACAGTCAAATCGAGCAGTTCTCGTGTGTCTTCATGATGAAGAATGAATAGGCCCTCCACCAAATAAACTGCTGCTGGTAACACAGTTACCGTCTTTGCTTCATGATGATCATTGTTAAAGGTATATTCAAGCCTGCTCACAACTTCATTTTTACGCAAATGCTGCATATCTCTCATAAAAGCTTCATGGTCAATAGCATCGGGTATATCAAAATTGATGACTCCCTTATCGTCACTTTGTTGCAAATGACGTGGTTTATAGTAATTGTCCTCGGAGATGAGTCCCAGCTGCTGTTCAGAAAATTGGGCTCTTAGAGCACGAATAAATGCCGTTTTACCCGCACCACTTCCTCCTGATATACCGATCAACATAATTTACTGAGCTGTGGAAAAGAAATCACTTATTTTTAAGCTTGTTTAATAACCAAAGGTATGAATATTATTGAAATAGCTCGGGGGCTGCTGGGGATCTCCATACTCTTATTGATTTGTTACTTGTTGAGTGTCAATAAAAAGCAAATTAAATGGAATATGGTTTATGGCGGTGTCATCTTTCAGATTGTCATTGCTTTTTTATTAATACAAGTGCCCTTTATCACACATCTATTCGAATACATTGTCAAATTCTTTTCGGTGATGATCAAGAGCAGCAGCTTATCAGCTACATTTCTTTTTGGTGATTTGGCAAAACCAGGTAGCCCTTATGGATTTGCATTCCTCATACTCCCTACGATTATATTTTTCTCAGCCCTTTCATCTGTACTCTATTATCTGGGCGTCTTACAAAAAATCGTCTTTGGTTTTGCCTGGCTCATGAATCGAACTTTCAAATTATCAGGCGCTGAAAGTCTTGCTGCTGCAATTAATGTCTTTGTTGGTCAGACGGAAGCTCCACTAGTTATTAAACCATATCTGCCTACGATGACCAAATCTGAAATGCTTTGCCTGATGACCGGTGGAATGGCTACCATTGCCGGAAGTGTCTTTGGTGCTTATATGGCCATGCTTGGTGGAAGTGACGATCAACAGATGTTGTATTTTGGCTTGCATTTATTAACAGCTTCCATTATTTCTGCTCCGGCTGCAATTATAGCAGCTAAAATCTTATATCCTGAAACAGAAGAAGTCAATCAAAATCTTGAAATTCCTAAATCACAAATGGGTGAAAATTTTCTGGATGCCTTATCTCATGGCACCACTGATGGTTTGAAACTCGCAGTAAATGTTGGTGCGATGCTGCTTGCGTTTATGGCTATGGTATATTTAGTAAATATCATTTTAACTCAAGTCGGTGAAATTACAGGTCTCAACCTTTGGTTATCAGAAGCTACATTGGGTAAATACAAGGAATTAAATTTACAATACATTATGGGGATACTCTTTTCACCCATTGCCTGGATCATAGGTGTAGATGGGCAATATATGATTCCCGTCGGACAATTATTAGGCGAAAAAACAATTTTGAATGAATTTGTAGCTTATTTATCGCTGGCTGATATGAAAAATGCGAATGTACTCGATGAAAAATCAATACTCATTGCAACCTATGCACTTTGTGGATTTTCAAACTTCGCTTCGATTGGAATTCAAATTGGAGGAATCGGAACCCTGGCCCCAAATCAAAGAGTAAACCTTACACAACTGGGTGTTAAATCGCTTATTGGCGGAACCATAGCATGTCTGATGATAGCTTGTGTAGCGAATATAGTCACAAATTTATTTTAAAATTTAAAACACTTAGTAAGATAGCCTGCATTCGGATGAGATGATCAAGCCATGCTTGATCAAAACATTAGTTTTGAAAAAATGTATATTTTTTAACAAATTAAATTGCAGATTTTATTATCTTTGAAATATCCATATAGCATATCACGACCCTTCTTTCAGGATAAATTGCTAATCATCTATGCTTGTATTAATTGTAATTTGCATTTCACTTCTATTGGCGTATGTCGTTGAAATAAGTTCGAGGACAACAAAAGTACCTTCAGTATTATTTTTGCTCGCACTTGGATATTGCCTGAATCAAATATGCCTAGGATTCAATATTCTAATGCCAAATATGGAAGCGATTCTACCTGGATTAGGCACTGTCGGATTGATTTTAATCGTTCTGGAAGGTTCTTTAGAATTAGAACTTAAAAAAGAAAAATTTCAATTCATTAAAAAATCGCTTGTTTCCGCAATCGTTCCCATGATTATTTCCATGGTGCTCATATCTGTAGTATTTGTTTATGCAACAAAAGAAGATTTGCTAAAATGTATATTAAATAGCATTCCACTTTGTGTGATCAGCAGTGCTATTGCAATTCCCGCATCAAAATTTTTAAACAAGCCGGACAAAGAATTTGTCATTTATGAGAGTAGCCTTTCCGATATTCTGGGAGTACTTTTCTTCAATTTCTTCCTCATTAATCAATGGCTTACTTTAAGAGTTTTAGCTGGTTTACGGCACAGATCATCGTTGTCATTGTGATTTCAGCTTTCGCTACCATCCTTATGGCCTACATGTTAAAAGAAATTCAACATAAAATTAAGTTTCTTCCAATCATCATACTTATTGTCCTCATCTATGCAGTCTCAAAGGAATTGTATCTCCCCGGATTGATATTTGTTTTAATATTAGGACTGTTTTTAGGCAACCTCGACGAAATCAAACATTTGAATTGGATTAAACAATTTCATCCTGAAATTCTCAATCGGGAAGTACATAAATTCAAAGATTTAATAACCGAATTTACATTTCTCATTCGTTCTATTTTTTTTCTAATGTTTGGTTTTCAAATTCAAACTCATGAATTGTTGAATATGAATTCTATGGTACTTGCATTCATTATCATTTTTATTATTTATGTAAGCAGATACTACTTTCTGACTTTGCTTAAAATATCTGTACAACCTTTATTTTATTTTGCCCCAAGAGGACTGATTTCAATTTTACTTTTCCTATCCATTCCAACATCCAACTTATTGCCTGTGCTAAATAAAGCATTAGTCACTCAAATAATAATAATAAGTTGCTTAATGATGATGTATGGAATGATGAGCTATAAACCACAAATAGAAATTCAATCATAGAAAAATTTATTCGTCATGATAACAGTCATTATTCCCGCTTTAAATGAGCAAAAAACTATCGAAAAAGTTATACACCTCAGTTTGAAATCTAAAAATGTTGACGAAGTTATTGTTGTTGATGATAAATCAATGGATTCGACTATTGATACCGCAAGAAAGACTGGAGCAAAAGTGGTAACAAGTACAAAATTGGGGAAAGGCCCCTCAATGTTTGAAGGAATGTTGGCAGCAAAAAATGAAATGATTGTTTTCCTGGATGCAGATATTGAGACCTACCAGGAGGATACGATACAATTACTTACAGACCCTATTAAAAATGATCAGGCAGATTTTGTCAAAGCGTATTTTACCAGGCAGGCAGGCAGGGTTACAGAATTGGTTGCCAAACCTCTGTTGAATATTCTTTATCCGGATTTTCCAGACCTCAAACAACCACTTAGTGGCATGGTGGCCGGTAAAAAATCCTTCTTCAAACAATGTATTTTTGAGGAAGGATATGGAGTAGACATTGGCCTGGTATTGGACATGTACTCTCTAAATGCGAGAGTTGTTGAAGTTAACATTGGACATATAGAAAACCGGATGCAATCTCTCGAACAACTTGGGAAAATGTCCAGAGAAGTCGCAAATACCATTATTAAAAAATCAAAAGATAAAAACATTCAAAACCTGGAAACCTTTGAATATATTCATGTAATCCGTGAACAAATGGATTTTGCAATCAGAGAAAGTCTGGGATCTCTTAAAAAGTTAGCCATTTTTGATATGGACAATACGATATTAAGGGAAAGTTTTATTCGACAGGCAGCAAAGAAATTTGGATTTCAAAAAGAATTAATCGAAGTAGTAACCAAATACGATAATCCATTCGCCAGGACCAAACATATCGCTAGATTGATGAAGGGGATCAGCGTGGATGAGATATGGAAGTTGGCAGAAGACATTCCGGTAACAAAAAATCTAAAGGAAATATTAATAAAACTGAAGGAAAAAGGATATATCACTGGTATTATCAGCGATAGTTATGATTGTGTCACCAATCACATCAAGAATATACATGGATTTGATTTTACATTGGCAAATGAACTTGAATTTTCTAAAAGCAGGGCAACCGGCGAAGTCAAGATACCCTCCTTCTTTCTTCACGATAACTCCAGTTTATGCAGTCATATGTATTGTAAACTCAATGCTATGGTTCATATTTTAGACAGATATAAAATAGAACTCAAAAACGCATTAGTAATTGGAGATGGTGAAAATGATATATGCATCATTAAGCATTCCGGGGTTGGTGTTTCCTTCTGTGCGACAATGCCTCTTGTTGAACAAGTTGCAGATTATATCATCAATGAACCCGATTTTAATTTATTATTTCCTATCCTCAAATAAGGATTTATCAAGATTCAATCAAACATTCCATCCGGTAATTGCATTTTTAGAAATTTTTGCTCCGCATTGAATTCAAGAATCCATTCTTCCCTTAATGGAAGGTAAAATAATTTTTCCTGAATAGTAACCAACAAGAGTATTTGAGAAGGAAATTCCTCTATTTCCATAATGACCCCAGATTTTGAAGATGTGGTATCATGAAATGCATAACCTACGATATCTTCCTCCATTTCCTTATGCACATCGCCCGTAGGTTCACCATGCCAGCGACTACCATCAATATAAAATGGGGTATTGCTGAGTTGCTTGGCAGATTCCGGAGACTTTATGTCTTTAAAACGAATCATGCCTTCCTCTAAATCACAATCTTCTTCTATAAAGAAGGGAACAGCATTCCCTTCTATCATAAAAAACAGAACTTTTTCAGCCTCAATAAACTCAAAATATTTATCCAAGGCTTCAAACGTCATTTCGCCTTTTAATCCATGGGTTTTAAATGTTTTCCCTGCTTCTATTAATTCTATCATTATTTAATTGGAGTACAGCAAACGCTGGGTGAGGATCATACCTTTTTGTGCACGTTTCGAAAATGGGATTGCTGTATCCGTGTTTTGCGTATCAAGCAACCATTGTTCTTTGTAAATTAAACCAATGCCCTTTGCGTATTTTGCGATCGAGTATCTTTTTTGGATAATGTTTTCGTCATCCACTTCGGTCACTTGACAGGTATTTGAATAAACGCGGCCCAAAATTGTATCGGATTTGTTTATATAATCGTAAATGTAATACCAATTTTCAAAGGGTTCTAAAGACTCTCCACCAATAAGAATCGTAGTGCGGGGATGAATATAAACATTACCATTCCAGGAGGTGCCCCTTTGAGCCGGAAATACCAACCTAACAAATGTTAGTCCGTTTTCTCTTTTGTTTAAAGCTAAAGAATTTGCTTCGACATAAAAATTGCCCGACAAATCCCAACCCTGACTGCTATCTCGCGAATGATATACATCTAGCCGGTAAATGAGTTGATTCGTTGCATCCCGGAAACTATCTCTTACCTCCTCACGGATAAAAGACCTAGAAGTATCGACTACCACTGTTGATTTTAAGGAATATAAAATGGAATCTGTTTGGTACATCCAGTATTTACCGATGGCAATGGGATAATAATCGTACCCAAAAATAGAAGGATCCAGAACCTCCGGGTCTTCAGACTGGCAACTTTGGCATATCAGCAAAATGGCCCCAAGCAAGCTCCAGATTAGGCTTTGAAATTTATTTACAATTACATACATATTAGTTTTATTTTATATATGTATAACAAAGATCGAAAAAATATTCGAAATCCCAGGGGTTTTTAAAATAAACCGGGAATGTTTTGACGAATGATGCCTCCACAAACCACATCATCGCCTTCATAAACCACAGCCGACTGCCCGGGAGCTATGGATTTAACGGGACCAATAAATTCAACTTTAATAGCTTCTGAAAGAGCATGAACAAAAGATGCCTGGCCCGGATCTTTATATCTGATCTTAGTTGTAAATTCTGTGGAATCATCGACGCTACTATATTTTTGCCAGTTGGGTTTTCCGACTTCCATAAAACTCGAACTCATTTCCTGGTCATCAGCCAGAACAACTACATTGGTCTCAGGTTTAATTTCTGCAACAAACATAGGCTTTCCAAATGCCATGCCGAGACCTTTGCGTTGGCCGATAGTAAAAAAAGGATATCCATCATGTTCTCCTAAAATATTTCCCTCTTTATCGACAAACATTCCTCTATTGAGTTGATCCAATTTTTCAGGAGCTCTTCTTTTTAAAAATGAACGATAGTCGTTGTCGGGAATAAAGCAAATTTCATAACTCTCCGATTTTTTGGAAAGATCTGCATAACCCCGGTCAAAAGCTATTTTGCGAACATCTGGTTTAATCAAATCTGCCAACGGGAACATCGTTTTCTGGAGACAGTCCTGCGTTAGGCCCCAAAGAACATAGGATTGATCTTTATTCAGATCGACTGCTTTTGAAATATAAAATCGCCCATCCGATTGATTGATTTTGGCATAATGTCCGGTTGCGATTTTTTCGCAATCCAGCGCTTTAGCCCGCCGGTATAGCGCATCCCATTTGATATGTGTATTACACATGATGCAAGGATTCGGAGTTCTGCCAGCAAGGTATTCATCTACAAAATTATCGATCACCGACTCACCAAATTCTTCTCTTAAATCCAAAATAAAATGCGGAAAACCCAGATCTACTGCTACTCTTCTCGCATCCTGCAAAGAATCTAAAGAGCAACAGCCGGTTTCTTTTTTAGAGCCTCCTGAAGAGGCATAATCCCAGGTCTTCATGGTCACGCCAATCACTTCGTATCCCTGCTCATGCAACAGCAAAGCAGCAACTGTGCTGTCTATGCCACCACTCATTGCGACCAGGATTTTTCCGTGTTTACTCATTAAATTATTAAATATTAACGATATATATATTTTATTTATTTTAATATAAATTGCTACCTGACAATTTTAATACTGGAGTTATAAGTTTTTGCAGAGGTATTGTATATTTGCCATCCCAAAAAATATTCAAGCCATAAAGATGGTTTAATTAACATTGAGGGGTGCTAAAAGTTGTTCAGCTGTATTTATTCATATGGCAAATTTACTTTAAACTTTGCTGAAATAATGAGCTCTTGCTCCTTTTAAGACCACTTCAATTCAACTATAACAGATTGTTTTTAAAAAATTGCGGGAGTAGCTCAGTTGGTAGAGCACAACCTTGCCAAGGTTGGGGTCGCGAGTTCGAGTCTCGTCTCCCGCTCAATTCAAGAGTCAAGGGTTAAGGGTCAAGAGTCAATTTCTGACTCAATAATTCTGATTCTTCTTTTATTTAGAACACTCTCACACCAAATATTCATGTTTAATGAAGAACTGCGTCATCGTTCTTTTAAATTAACGATAGATGTTATTCTGTTTTTAAGGCAAATCCCGGATAATCAAGAGCATAAGATTATCAAAGGACAATTGATCAGGTCCGTGAGTTCTATGGCAGCAAATTTCAGAGCTTCGTGCACCAGCCGATCAAAAAATGAATGGTATTCTAAGATGTGCATAGTAGTTGAAGAAACAGATGAAACGCTATTTTGGATTGAAATCCTTGAAAATCTTATTATCCAACATAAAGATGAATTGGAAAAATTAAAGGAGGAAGCTCAGGAATTGGTTAAAATATTTTCAAAGGTGAGGGGAAAAGTAAAATCCTGACACCTATCTTTGAAAGTGATTCGTTAATAGCTAGCAGTTGATACTCTAAATTGACTATTGACTCCTAACTATTAACTCTTGCTCCCCTGCCCAGGTGGTGGAATTGGTAGACACGCAGGACTTAAAATCCTGTGGCCAGTGATGGCCGTGCGGGTTCAAGTCCCGCCCCGGGTACTAGGTTCAGAGAAATCTGGACCTTTTTTATTTTAGTCGGGTCGAACATAGGTCGAACAAATTAGTATTTTTCTTTATTCCACTTATTTTATTTCCCTTATTTTTGTTTAAATGGAAGGACTTTCACTCAAAGCCGCTGCTAATATGAAGCTATTAATTTTATTAAAATGAGGCGAAATTTAGTTTTTGTAAAATTGTTTTTTTTCTCAGTTCTTACTTCAATGTCAGCTGAAAAAATAACACAAAGAGAAATATCCACCACAATTTCCATTGGTAAAAATGGTCCTGAAGCAATTGTAGAAATTGATCGCGTATTTGACCCTGAAGGGCGACAATACTTTATGTCTTTTGGTTATTCAAAAGATTCTCTCATTAAAACAAAAAAACTTGATTGTAATAACATTGGCAAAACTATGCTCAAATGCTACTACAACAATAGCGGGAATAGGGATAGCACTTATTTGCTTGTAATTTTACAAGATAATAAAGGGCTCTGTAGCCAAAAACAAAATACAGATACATTTTCAATCTTTGGATCAATAAAAACTCAGAATGGTAGAACCGTTGAAGCGGAAGTCGAATTAGTAAAGTATGATATCTCTCAAAAGAGATCAAAGGCACTTTCAAATGATAGTGGGTATATATTCAATGTTATGGAACAAGAATTTTATGGCTTACAAGTAAAAAATACTGACACAGATTTCTCTAGAGGTCTCAGTGGTGCTGACATATTAAGAATTCAAAGACACATCTTAAGTATTGATAGATTTGTTTCTTCGTATCAATATTTAGCAGCAGATGTTAATTGGGATAAAAAAATCAATTCCGCAGACATTAAACTTCTGAGGGATATGATCCTAGGGAGAATCTCTCGGTGGCCAAATTTTCTTTCTGCATGGATTTTCATTCCTAATGAATGGAAATTTACAAATAATACTGTCCCTTGGAACAGTATGCCTGGTGTGTGGCAAAACATCGCCCTGCAAGGTTCAATCCAAAAAGATTACCTTGCTATAAAAAGAGGGGATGTGAATGACTCAAATCATGGCAATCTTTGGGATAATGAGATTCAATCAAGGGGTTCATATTCTGAAGAATTAGCATTAGAGGAAGAGGTAATAAGAAATGATCTTTTGATTGAAGAGATGGAAAAAAGGACTATTTTAATTAATTTAATTGAAATAAATTCTATTAAATCTTCTGTTTTTGGTACAAAAACAATCACAGTTAAGAAATAAGAAATTAATGGAAGTTATTTGTCTTGAGGATGAGGCCTTTTATGCTTTAATTGATAGGGTCGTGTCCCGAATTAAGGACAAAGAGGGCATCAAAGAAGATAGATGGATTTCCACTAAAGAAGCCATGATTAAACTTAGAATTAAGAGTAAAACAACACTTCAGAAACTGAGAGATGAAAACAAGATCCGGTTCTCCCAGCCAGAAAGAAAAATTATTCTTTACGATACCGATTCAATCAATGAATATTTAGAAAAACATTCAAAAGAAACTTTCTGATGGAATTGAACGAGGAACAATTTATAGCAGGATTTAATAGTGGTTATCTCTTAGCTCAATACGATCAGGAAGTGCTTACCTCATTGCTAACCCAGATAAGTCCAGTAAATTCATATATCTCCGGAATGACTTATGGTAAAAAGGAGTATGAATTAACGCTTCAAACTAATCAATTAGACGATTTGAGGAAGATTAGAAGTAAGGGAAAAGATAGTCGAGAATCCGAATTGGATTAGTATTTTAAAGTTTAAAAGTACTATAAATTGCAAGTGCAACAGCAACAGTTGAGATAAATGAAGATAAATTAAATCCGTTCAATTAATAGCTGTTGTTGGTGCGCAGTTTAGTGGACATAAATTGGAAAATTCCAAAATATTCGCACTCATCATATCATCTCCATTTTCATCGATACCAATTATTACCAATCTACGATTTGAGTCATAAAATCCATTGAAAATCCGAATGCCGACACAGCCCTCTTGCTCTAGGATATCCTTGACTTTATTAGAACCAAAGCTATTTGCTTTGGGATTAGAAACACTCGCGGGACCAAAATTGCTGACCCAATCTGAGACCAAATCTTCAGCTTCTGATAATGAAATGCGTGAACAGGTTTCTGGACTAAATGACTCTGGCGTAAGCTTGAAATTTAATGGGTTAGATAATAATTTAAAAATCTTGGTAAAGATGGCTTCTATTTCGATTCTATCGCTAAAATACGTTTGCTTTTAAGCAATATTCATAAAAAATGGTACATGTTGCAATTCAGATGAAACATAGTGCAGTTTATTATTCATTTCGTACCACCTCCTAAAAACAGTATAAAGTGCAGTCAGATTTGGTATATGTTGCAATTTATTTTGCAATATGTTTGCATAACATTTTGCTATATCAAGTTGATGTAATAAGTGTTTAGCTTACAAAATTATATGTCCTTATACAATGTAGGAGTCAGGATTGATTCGAATTAAAGTATATTTAAACCTTTGTTAAACGAGAAACTTAGATTCGAGCTGATTATTTAACAAAATCCACATATCTTTATGAAAAACTTAGTGTTTTTAATTTCAGTTTTTATTTTACTTTCCTGTAATCAGGAAGGTTATCTAACCGATTCTAAGCTTATGCAAACAACCAGAAAAATGCAAAAGCTCTATAATCTAAATCCAACAGTCGATGGTTTGATGCCAACAGGTGAAGACCCCTATGATTGCTCGGATAATGAAGGCACTTGTGAAACAGGTTGCCCTTCATATTCATGCACAAGACAAGTTTTAGATCCTTGTGATTTTGATGATATGGGAGATTATGCACAAGCTGTAGTTTGTATGCTTAATAAACATGCAAATCCACCATGCGGAACGATGCCAGGAGTGCCTCTCGGCTGCGAAGATCTTGTCACTATTTGTTATAAAAATCTTTTTACTCCTCCAGACCTAATTGAATATTTGGATATGGGTTATATTAATTCTTGGAGATATTGTGCGTATGCTGATTGTGATGAATATCTTTGTCCATCCTTTTTAGGAGATATTATCCATCATTTATATCTGGACACGACTGCTCAAAACATTTTAATAGATTATGCTTGGGATTTGGCTGACAGGAAGAAACCAGATGAATGTGTATTTGGGGACGCGATTCCTTATCAAATAAGATTCATGTTTTGTTATGATATAACTACTAGTCCACCAGGTCCCACCCAATGCTGGGAGGGCAGTAGTTCATTTTGTACCAATATGAGTATTAAATTACAAGTTGACTATATGTGTTGTGAACCAAATTAAATCACATGATTACTCGTTTTGGAATAATAACTTTAATTATATTTTGTAGCGAATTAATTTTTTGCCAATCTCATTGGCAAAAAATTAATTCCGAACAGTTTCAAAAATGTGAGGACATTGCAATATCGAATGATGGTGAGATATATGTCGCCCTTCGTTATAAAAATATAATACTTGAATCAAAGGATCAGGGCAATTCTTGGCTAAACATAGTCAACGATACATTTACATATAATCCCCTTCATTATACAAAAGAATTGTATATTGATGACAAGAATAGACTAGTACAGTTTTTTAATGATGGTGGATTATTTTTTGGCAGGTTTTATGAAGAAAATGAAGGTTTTAAGTTATTAGATAGTGTAATCCAACTTCAACTTTTGTATAATACAATTAAATATGATGAAAATGGTATTTCATATACATTCCAAGGCAATCGTATAATAAGATATAATAGAAATTGGTCTGAAGTTAAAGATATTATTGTTCTTCCGGATAAAATTGAGGCCATATTCCCATATACGGAAGATATTAATTATGCACTATGTTACGCCAATAATGAGTACATTATTTATAAATTTAACACCACTAATTTAAGCTATGTCAAAGTTAATACACTCTTAATCATAAGCAGCGTAAAGAATTTTTATATCTCAAAACAAGGACATGTATTTGTAGGTAATGGGAATGGTCTGTTTATCTCTAACAATCCTGCAGGAATACCGAAAAGAATTCAAATTGATCCTAAATATAGCATTTCTGATCCCGTTAGAAATTTGGTACTGACTAAAAGGAATCAAGTAATAGTCAGAACAGATAATAGTTGTTTTATTACTTATGATGAGGGGCAATCATGGACTGAAATCAGTGACTTTAATATTAACTTCCCTTCCAAATTCTCCAAAATCGAAGCTTTAGATTCTTCTTTAGCAATAGCTATGGTTAATGAAGACAATTGTGGCCACATTGGCATGAGAATATTTAGATCAGGAAAATCTGGATGGACTGAATTGAAACTTGATTATTCCCTTTGGAATTTTTCAAATGTATTTAAGAATGCTGGTGAAAGGCTATTCGCTAAACCAGATTATTGTTCTTTCTTATATTCAGAAAATGAAGGTGCAACATGGGACAATCTAATGCATGATGGAGCCGAATTAAATAAAGTTTTTCCACTCCATAATAAAGAATTAGTTGGCATAGATATTAATAGCAATATCCTAATTTCAAATGATAATGGCAATAAATTTCAAGTAATAAATTTTTCTGCGCCAGAAATTCATTATATTGGTAATCTTCTAAATAAAAATCATTTTTCATTACTGTTTTTTGGAATGAAGGATGTCGCAGGTGATTTTATTGATACAGTAATTACGTACAAGTATGAGAATAATAACTGGGCACTCCTCGGAGGAGGTAATCTGCCAAATCCGCAAGTTTTAAGATATTATTTATCACCAACGAATAAATTGTATGCTTATTCGTATACAACTCAAGATGTATACGTAAGCGCTAATGAGGGAATAAGCTGGAGCATAGATACAACATTTAAGGATTTCAAAAGGATTGTGGATTTAAGAATAGAAAATAATGGCACTATATTAGTTAGTGGCGAAAAATACAATAGGGAAACCAATCTATTTGAATCAGATGGAGGTTCTGATTTTATTCCTACTTCCTCTTATTTTGAAAATAAATTTATAGGAATTTATGATAAATATTATCCAAAAATAATTGCCATTAATAATATTGGAGGTATAAGCATTTCAAATGACGGTGGGCATATTTGGAACGATTTTAACAGTGGATTACCGATTTTTGGTAAAGAATTTGTCATCTATAATTCATTGTTTTGGGATTCGGAGGATTATATTTTTGTTTCAATAGCTTATGATGGATTGTATAAAAGCGTTGACAAAATAACAAAAGTAAACGAATTGATAAAATCAAATTGGCACTCCGTATTTCCAAATCCATTTAATGATCACTTGTCCGTGGAGCTAGACACACAGATTAATGCGAAAGGGGCTGTCTTAAATATATACACTCTTAGTGGCATTGCAGTTCAAAGATATAGTTTAGCCAGTAGCAAAAATAAAATTAAACTTGAAAGCAATTTAAATCCTGGATATTATCTATATAATATACGCTTACCGGATGGCAAATTACTTAGTGGAAAACTTGTAAAAATTTAGGACAGTTGATTTATTATGATTGAATTCCTGATTATCGATAATGTAATCGCACTAAACGGCCTACTCGGCTTACCATCAATCATGAGCTTTAAATAAATCTTGTAGTTTGGTAGGTTTATAAAATCCTCCACATCAAATTCAGGATACATTTCTTTAGACATCAACATAGCATCTTCCGTGCCTATTCTAAAGGAAATTATAGTTCCTACATTTCCAAGTACAGCACTTTTAATATCTGGATCAAGCTGAGCCATATACTGATGAGCCATTGTCATTCCAACTTTAAACTTACGAAGCTCGGAAAACATACCAATTAGAGATAAGGTAGTGAAGTTATGAAATTCATCCACATAGACCATAAATGGAACTCTCTTGTCTTCTTCGGTATCAACTCTGCTGAAAGCAGCAGAAGCAATTGACGTAATAAATAATGCACCAAGTATATGAGAGACATCCGCTCCTACATGTCCTTTGGAGAGATTGACCAAAACAATTTTCTTTTCATCCATAGCTTTCCTTAATGACACTTCTTCTGGATTAACAATTAATACACGCTTGATTACAGGATGCACTAACATTCCTCCAATTTTATTCAATACTGGTAATAGGTCGTATTTGTGATATTCATTGAATTCACGTTTCCAGAATTTCTTTACACTATCACTTTTGACATGCATTAAGGCTTCTTTCCTAAAATCTTTGTTCAATAAAATTTCAACTATGTCAGCAATAGTGGCTTTGGGTTGATCGAGAAGTGTTAGAATTGCATATCTAAGGATATGCTCCAACTTAACCCCCCAGGCACTATCCCAGAGTTTAGAAAATACATCAAGAATTCCGGAAGCGACCAAAGAACGCTTTTCTGGCGACACTTTTCTGAACGGGTTATATTTCAACTTTAAACTAGCATCAGGTATATTAAAATAAATTAAATCATCTTTCCGGTTTTCCGGAATGGCTTTTACTACTTTCTCTACCAGATCTCCATGAGGGTCAAGTAAACAGCATCCTCTTCCAGCTTGAATATCCTGAGTAATCATTGTCTCAATTAGTGTGGATTTGCCGGTTCCTGTTTTTCCAATCATATAGGTATGCATCAATCGGTCAGCTTGCTTAATACCGAAATTTTTTTGCTGATTCCGGTAAGATGTTTGGCCAATGTAGGTGATTTCATTATTTAAAGTTTCTTGCATCCATAAATCATAGTCATTTTATCACTTAGATTAAAGACAGTATTTTATGTCAATTCATCAATTTGTACTGTCTTCATTTCCACAATGGATTCATTACACTGTATTGCAAGGAACCATGAATAAAATATCCAATAAAAAAATAGTAGAAGCAAGTGTTTCTCAACTAGAAAAACTCTTTAATGAGTATATAAACGAGTGCCAATTTTCTATGTGCTTGCGCTCAGAAACGATCCGAGGATACAAAGCAGTGTTTAGCCTATTCTCAAAAGTAATGCCGGAGGTTTCAACTACGGGCGAACTAAACACAGAAATGTTGAACTTGTTTTTCAAACGTATCAAAACCCGTTCAAGGATTGTAGGTAAAAATACTATTAAAACCGGAGTAAAAAGCTCAACTATAAAAACACAATACAGTAAACTTATTGTTTTCTTTAAATGGTTATGTCAAAAAGGATATTTGGAACAGAACCCTTTGAAGAATATTAAGGCGCCTCAAGTAAACTATGATGATTTCCGAAGATTGGAGGATGAGCAAATCAATAAAATATATTCTGCAATTACTCGATGCTCTAACAATACATTGCTTCTTCGACGAGATACTGTCATGGTCAGCATTCTTTTGTTTTGCGGGATAAGAAAAGGCGAATTTGTTTCTCTTCATGTTAAGGATGTTGATATTGAAAAGAAAGAAATCACGATAAAAGGCGAAACTTCTAAATCAAAGAGAACACGAGTTTTAAAAATTCATCCAACACTTATGCTTCATATAAAAGATTACTTAAAAGAAAGGAAGAATTTAAAAACAGAATGGCTCATTGTTTCTAGTAGAGGAGATAGAGGTTTAACAAGAGAAGGATTAAAGCATTGGGTTCAAAGTATTATAGACAAATCCGTAAAGTTTCATCTTCATGAGTTTCGCCACACTTTCGCTTGTAAACTTGCAGAATCAGATGTCAACATCTTTAAAATACAAAGAATGATGGGACATCAAAATATTTCCATGACAATGAAATATGCACGTTCTTTGAAAACAGAAGCAATGGAAGATGATATTGGTAAAATATCCTTTTAAACTTTTGATATTTCATGTTAAATCTGCTAACTTGAAATATGTCGAGCAATTTATTAATTATAAGTATCGAAAGCAGAGTATTTTCATTGAAGTTGTTGAGTGGTAAACAGGTCGTACGATTGCATCTGTTTTAAGTACCAAAATCCCATTTCATCTTCATTTTATATGCGTCATTTTGGAAAAGGTCTCTCCAATGTTCCTTTTAAGAAGCATGTTCCATGTTCAAATCGGCATACTCAATTCCTAACAAGATTTGAGCCTCTATTCTAAATTCCGATTAATAGGCTTATGCGTCCCGATCAAAATACGTACTTTATAAATTCATTTTAAACCTAAAATTTCAGGTAGGGAGATGAATTCTTTAATATTTGTATTTTTTTTGATCTTTTTGAATGGAACGGCAAATTCGAAAGACAAGTTGGCTTTGAACCAATCATTTGGATTAAGACTTTTCTCAACTTGAGCTTTGGCTTCCCTTACAAATTTTATATAAGACTCAATTAGTAAATCCAATCTTGTGGTTTGCAAGTGTGGTAATAATTCAAATAAAAAATTTAAATTTAGCATTACCGGATCGTGTATTGCTTTAAATTTGTTTATTTTCAAATTAGATTTAAATATTCCTGTTAAGTAATTATTTATACCAGGTAAAGAATATGAAAAGTCGGTATAGATTATAATTGGATAAATTTCGATCCGATTTCGTTTTAATTTCTTTATTTCAAAATCGTCAAATTTATAGGATGTCTCATTTAAATAGTGGATTTGATTTATTAACTGCATCACTCCTTTTGGCTTACCTCTATCATTCTGAACAAATTTTTTATCGACTTCATGATTGATTTGATCAAAATCATAAGATTCTACAATGGACGAAGGCATTAAATTATCTTTGAATTCAAATAGAAAAATCTTATTTCTTTCTCGCAAATATGCATCAGGTTGACCATCCTCCTTTCCAAATTGAAATACTTTATGCTTCATGGAATAAATAGCGGACATGATTGGCATGAATATTCTCTCTTCGGAAATGCGTTTCCCGATAAAGGACTTAAAATTTTCGAAACCTGAATAGACCTTATTCAATTGAGCACGGTAGTATATATCAAAGATGAAACCATTATAAATTTTGTTTTTTAAAAAATTCCAATTCAAAACAATAAAATTGTATTCTTTATAACCAAGTAAAGGATATTTTTTTATTGCGAGGTAATCTTTGTTATAATTCTTTTCTTTAATAATCTCTAAAACATTCAACCTTAAATGGTTTAAAAAATGGTGCATATTTTCTTTTACAGAAACAAAAAACAAATTCACATCAAATCCATCCATTTCTCTCGTTTTATTAAGACGTGCGATATTCATTAAATTATAAACATAATCTTCACATGTCATGTGGATTTCTTCTTCAAATTTATTTAATAAAAGTTTTGCATCATAATCTTTTTTTAGCTCATCTAAAAGAACAAGGGTTCTTATTGATTGAAAAATTTCTTGGGGCCTTTGATTAAACTGAAACTGCTTCGTCATATATGGCCAACTCAGGCTATTGAAGGAGTGATCAGAATTAACTTTCACGCCTTGCATTACGTCATCTAATTCCTTTAGTGTTTTGTTAACAATTAAAAGATATGCTTTAAAGATTTTTAAATCTTCTTCTGGCGTTGTGTCTTCAAGCCTATCGTTGCTAAATTGAAGCGCATACACCATAAATTCTGTAATATAAAATTCAGAGAATAATGTTATTCCTGTTTCCTGTTCTTTTTCGAATTTACTTATTCTTTGTTTTATTGATATTAATTCATCATGAGGAATTCTTCGTAAGAACAAATGCAATATATCTACTTCATTGTGACTAAAATGTATTTGTGTACTTATTACCGCTAAATTAGTTAATAATGCTGCCGTCGGGATGTTTTTAATTAGATCATCAATTGTATCATCCGATTTAGGAAATATTGCTTTAAATCCAGGTGAAGTTTTGAGGGGCATAAAAGTTATTTTAAAGGATATGATGATAATAAGGTCATTTTGCAATCAAATAATGAGACTAATTTAATCGAATACTTTGCTTTTGAATTGCAGACCGTAATTTAGCCATCCTAAAAAGAATATCAGGATGGCATTTTCTGATCTGTTTTGGGTTGTTGCAAAAACAAATACTTGATTCAGTTACTCGTTCATGCCCTGAAAGCATTGCTTTTATTCGAGGCCAATTTTTATCCTTTCTCAAATCCTGTAAACATGCTTCAATATCTTCTTTCGTCCCATCACTAAAAGCGAAAGACTGAAATATTCCTGCGGAACCATGAGCATATTCGTTCCAAGGCCATTTTTCATATTTATCAAAATATGTTTGCTCATACAAAAATGGAACAACAAGTCTTTCTAAGAATTTAGTAAATAAAAATCCCGATTGAATAAATTTACCTCTTTCCGCCGGCCCACAAAGACATGCCTTCCCATCAGGATAAAAATGTCTGCCAATATTTATCTTTCCTTCATCAATTTTTAGTTGTAAAGATGGTAACTCGGTTAGCTTGTCCGCTTTTTTAACAAGCACCTCGTAACTGTCTTGTAGAATTTCTCCTTTAGCCATCTGCTTATCATCAATTAGCCATGTGAACCCGCCCTCTTTATCATAGGCTGCCCGAAAATTAATTAAACCGCTTACCTCACTACGATCTTGATTAATATTTAGGGATGGGCAATACTCTGAAATCCATTTGATTTCATCATCTGTAATCATTGCTCCAGGGCTTGCTTGGTTGAAAAGAACTGCCTACTGTATAAGCTGAAGTAGATGCCACCTTACTTGAAGAATTTGAATCATTATCAACGAACGTTTCTTTCCAATCGCTTAAATCATCAGAGTTTTCAATTTTAGTGTAAGTCCTTTTAGCCATTTGGGTAATGGATTCTTTTTCAGAATCACTGACTAATTTTGATACAACATTATTTGTATTTGCGGGATCAATTAATTGAATAGTAGAGTATCTATCATTGAATTCTTCAAGCACTTTTAAAAAGCTTTTCTGCAAATTGCCTTTATCCTTATATTCAGTAAGAACTTTGACAATGAATAACTCCAAAATAAATGTCTTAATTTTAAGATCATTTCTATGGGCCCAAAGTTTCACAAGTCGAATTATTTCCACACAGCCGCTGTCTTTAATGTGGTCGATATGCGTTCTTAAATTTGTTTGCATTCGTTGTTTATCACCATAAGCAACATGTAAAAAAACATCTTTAGTGTCTTCAATGAAACGACCAGGCACAACATCAATATGAAAATCAACTGGAGCTTGAGATCCCTTTAGATCCATGATTCTTTCTGATGAAGACTTATGAGTAAGTTCATATTTGTCTTCAAGATGATGTGCTACGTCTTCACGGATTTCTTTTAGTGAGCGATCATCTGAACTTGGAAAATAACAAACTACGTCAAGGTCATATCTCTCGCTGATCATAGTTCCTTTTTCTCGAGATCCGGCATATTTAATAATGGGATCATTTCCAAACTCTTTACGAAGATAATCAGTTATCTCCTTTTTGTGTTTTTGCAGATCTTCTTCTTGTTGCTCTGTTAAGTCTTGTGATTTAAGCAAATCTTGTAAATATTTTTCTATAGTCATAATTAGTTTATTTTATTGTTAATGTTGGCAGGAATCCACCTTGATTTTTATCATAATCATATACAAGTACTGGAGGATCAGCTTTAGGTAATAATTCTTTTCCGCATAACACTGCTATCGGAGACGGAATTGCTGGAAAAAGATGAATAACGCATTCACCTCCGTATTTGGCTCTTATATCGCTAATGGTCTTTCGGTATAACATTCTGAATTTCTCAAGGCGAGATTTATACATAAGAAATTCGGGGCCAGCATTTTCGACTTCGATCTCGAATACAGGTACTTCACTACCCAAGATAGTTCTGTATTCTTTGGAACCAATCTTACCACTTAAAGACAAAACAAGTGCAACTTTAGATTTATCGGAACCATCATTAAACGAATATTGATATTCAAAGGGGTCTAATAAAAGTTCTTGTTTCCATTTCCAATCATCCGTGTCTCGATGTTTTTGAAAAAGGTCAGATGCGATAATATTACCGACTTGATTTCCTAAACATATAAGTGCAGGGATCGGAGCAAGCCCAAATATGGATAAGTGTTCATATCGTTGTCCATTGTTTCCTTTACGTAGACTATGTTTAACTTGTTCAGAAATTTCACGAGAATATTCATTCCAAAAATTTTGATCACCACTACCAGATTTAGTTGAGAAATCAAAAAATATACCTTTATCATCCGCTGGGTATCGAGGGTATAGAGCAGCAAAAGCCTGAGCATTCGATATTACTACTTGTCTATCACGAATTGGTGATTGAAAAATAACCACAGTAGTCTTGTGTTCAGGTGCAAGTTCTGTTTGTCTCCTAATACGATCTTCATGTATAGCCTTATATTTAACCAGATCTTCTACTGAATAATCATTCTTGTTTTTTCCATCAATTAATTTTGAATGGGTTTGGCAAAGCAATAAAAGATTATCATAATCAATCTGCAACTCTGGAGATAAAACTACATCCCCACGGGGCCCATTGCTACTTGCAGCAACGATATGGGCCATGTGTGCGAAATTATCCTCTTTTAAAGTTAAACCATCACGCCAAACCATGACGTTACATCCTGGAAATTCACATCTTCCACCGGATTTAACCCATAGCTTAAGCATTATATCATCTGGTATTTTCTTTCTGTTACTCATTAATGTTTTTTATCAATTATTGATGAAGGATCGTTGCCGTAACTGTCTTTATCCTTAATCTGACCTTTCCGATTATGATACACGGCTTCAGTTTCATTCTGTTTTGCAAGCTTTTGTGTTTTTGCTTCTGACGCAACTTGCGTGTGATGAATTGAAATAGGTTTCTCAACTCCTCCTTTTTTTACCGCCCAATCTCCATCCCAAGGAACACTGTGAAAGTTTTTCTTTGCCATATCAATCTTGTTTAAAGTTATTCATAAAGATCTCCAGGGAGCACCGCGACTACTACTCCTTGAATAATACAATTTTCAGTTAATACTATTGGTTTATGTCTGGCTTCTGTTGACTTTGGACGAAGAATAACTAAGTTATCCTTTCTCTCGAAGTACTTAACAGTGGCCGAATCATCAATTAGTGCTACAACAATCTCGTTATTTTCAGCAGTTGGTTGCTGCTTCACAAGAACAATGCAATTATCCTGAATTGTTACTCCATTTACTTGAGCATTATTCATAGAATTACCCACTACACGCAACAAGAAATATTTCTGATTGGGCCGAGCAAGCGCAATACTTATAGGAATAAATGTTTCGATATGTTCTTCGGCTAGAAATGGTGTACCTGCTGCGATTTCTCCAATCAAAGGAACTTCCACCGTCGTTATTGACTTTTTCTCAGACCAAGATTCGTTGGCAAGCCTAATCTCATGATTTGGTAGAATTTGTATTAATCCAGCAACTTCGATACGCTCCAAAGCCAATTTTCCAGATCTGGGGGAACTTTTACCTATAATTTTGATTATCTCCCTTAAGGTAGGGGCTTTCAGCCCGTTGGCTATGCGGTTTCTAATGATTAAGTATAGCTTTTTGTCGTTTTCGCTTAATGAACCCATCATATAGTCCTAGTGTACAGAAAAGTAAACAAAAAAGCAAGCCACAGGGTTCAAAAAATAGATTATTATTTTTTAATAATTACAAATACCTGTATTACAGCAAGATAATAAGCCTATATGTCCAGATTTTAAGGACTATCTAAAACTGAAGTTGACAACCAAATTTGTAATTGCTATACTTATAGAGTCCTTAGAAAAAGTCGCGTTTCGCGGCTTTTTCCTTTTTACGCCTTTTTTTTGATCTGAAACTTAAGGTTATCAATCTCCATAAACTTTACGGGTAACCCACTGGCTTGAGTAAGCTTCCGAAGCTTGGTTGATAATCGAGAGGTTGAGTAGCGAGCGCCTTTTTGTACTTTCTTAGCACTGGAAAAAATGGTAACTTTTGAACCATTTGACACAGCACTTTCAATAAGCATTACAAAGTCGCCATCTCCAGTAAATATCATTAGTTCTGTGTTTTCTTTTGCTTGATCAAGAATTTCCATTGTCATTTCAACATCGCAGTTACATTTCCAGGTATGACCATTATTGATTCTCTGGGTAATTTCAGTGTCGTATTTCGGACAATTTGCACTGACTATCTTATCGCTGTTATTATATACATAGTAATATTTCGATCGAACGATGCCTCCAATGTTTGTTATCTTATCAAATAGACCGGAACATTCCACATCACCGGGTTCAATACCAGGATAGAAAAACACTTTTTCGCAATTCCATCTTTCTTTGAGATAGGCAAATAGTCTTTCGAGATCGGTTGCGAATTTTAAAACCTTGAGAGTGGTCGGTCGTCTCTGTATTTTGTACATCGATAAAAGTAAATCGCTTCATGCAGTGATTGTATCATTTTGTGAATTGGATCACCACTTGAAATTTTCAATAAATCTGCTATACTGTCAATCAAGTCGAGCAATTTATTAATTATTAAGTAGCAATTGCAGAGTATATTCATTGAAGTTGTTGAGTGATAAACAGGTCGCACTATTGCATCTGTTTAAAACACCAAAATCCAATTTTATCTTTATTTTATATGCGTCATTTTGGAAAAGGCCTCTCCAATGTTCCTCTTAAGGAAGTGGCCCCGCATTTGAATCAAAGAAGAAGCACTATAATTGAATTTAAATGGCTTTTTGGGAAAATTAACGATTTTAAACGACCACTTCCCGTGGTGAACAGGTTCTTGGCTTAACTTCAAAAAATAATCTGCTTGAATTAAAAGATCATGGATATAGACATTTTGTTGCAGAAGTTTTGCGATTATTCTTCATCAATTCGTGGGTATTCAAAACATACAATACGGAGATATAGAAATGTGATAAAGAGTTATTGCCAATTTGCAAACATTAGTGTGATTAATCAAGTCAATGATGAAAATGTTAGGGCTTTATTTTATCATGGCCGGACAGAGCGAAACTGGTCGGTGAACACATTTATCGCTTATCATAAGACGCTATTAGTATTCTTTCGGTGGTGTATCACTCAGGGCTATATGCAGAAAAATCCAATCGCTGATGTTGAAAAACCTAAAATGGAAAAGCGCTTGCCTCTAAAACTAAATAAACAAGCTTCACTAAGGTTATTGGAGGTGGTTTATAATTACCCCTATGAATACAAGTTTCTCAGATATCGTAATCACGCCATATTTTCAACTTTCATTTTTACCGGATTACGAAAACAGGAATTACTTAATCTCAAATACACTGACATAGATACAGACAACTTCACTATTTTTGTTAAGCAAGGAAAAGGAAACAAAGATAGAATTGTGCCAATGAGCTATACTTTAGCTCAGAGTTTAAAGAAATATCAAAATGAAAGAAAAAGACTGAATAAAACCAACCCTGAATTTTTTTCATCCCTTCGAGGGAATGTCGGCTTTACAGATAATGGATTAAAAAAATTGGTGGAACAGGTGCGTAAATCTTCCGGTGTTGCTTTTTCTGTCCACAAACTTAGACATACTTTTGCAACTCTCATGCTTGAAGGTGGATGTGATATTTATTCTCTCTCAAAAATGATGGGGCATTCGGATATTAAGACTACTACAATATATCTATCAGCCAGCGCAGAACATTTAAGGGGGCAAATGGTGAAGCATCCATTAAATGATTTAGTATAATCTCCATTTTCATTGCAGACCGGAGTCTGGATTTTTATTTGTGCGCCCAGGAGGGATCGAACCTCCGACCATTCGATTAAGAGTCGAGTGCTCTACCAGCTGAGCTATGGGCGCATGTGTTTATTAAGCTGAATCTTAATTTAGTGCATTTGAACGAGATGCACCCGAAGAAATGTTGCCAAAATGGAAACTTCTATTGTGCATAATCTTGATTATAACATAGGTGTTTATTTTTTAAAAGACATTGAATGACGCTTCACAAAATTTTGACCACAAAACTTTATTATGGTATAATTAAATAAAGGCAGTCAGGTTGTAAAGATTTCATTAACCGACATGCAAGCACTCTAATTTACTTTCGACGAAAGCTAAATTTATTTTCATTACTAATATTGAATTAATTGACAGTGCCTTGGCACCGTTGGTTTGCAATCTGCGATACCCTTCAAATTTCGCAGATTATGGGTACCTAAAGGTGCGAAGGTGCCAATTTTATCAATTTAATCTACTTCAAAATGAGACCACCATAATTGAGTGCGTACAATTTAATAGCAATACCACTAAACGTGGAGCGTGGGCGAAAAAAATTGCCAAATTGGCAACAAATACTGTCTACGATAGGAAGTATTATAAGTATAAACTTAGGGCATCAGAAAAATTATTTCTGGTGCCCCTTTTTAATTTATGTCTTCACCACCAAATTATTTAAAAGTCTATAGAAAACGTTCCGGTTTAATTCAGGAAGATATTGCTTTCATTTTGGATTTACCGGATTACTCCAATATATCCAGATATGAGAAAGGTCAACGAGCGCCATCCATCGAATTACTTCTAACTTATCACCACTTATTTGATGCTCCAATTGAATCGTTTTTCGAGCAGGAATCACAAATAATTAAATTAAAACTTATCCAAAGAATAATTCAATTAGTTCCAGAATTAAAAAAAGATCAAATAACATTAAAGAGCACCCAAAGAATTAGATTTCTTGAAGAAACTATTAAAAGACTAACAAAATAAAATACTATGAAAACACAGAGTGAAAAACCTAAAATCGTTTACGCAATTTATCCAAATGCTAACGGCTTCGGATTTGTTTATATGGAAAACGCTAGAAAATTAATTGAATACGGATCAGTAAGAATCAACCCAATTTCAAACAGAAAAATTCTTGAACGGATTAAAAAATCAATCTCTTATTTCAGACCAACGATAATAGTTTTATCCGATCCGGATGGTAAATCCTCTCGGACTGGAAAAAGAACCCGCAGACTTATACAGAAAATAATGACTTATGCAGAATCCGTAAAGCTTCCGGTTGAACAGTACTCCCGTGATCAGGTAAGAGATGTATTCGAAGGGTTCGGAGTTGTCACCAAATATGAGATTGCTCAGTTCCTTCTTGCGGAATTTAAAGAACTGGAACCTAAGAAGCCAAGGGAAAGGAAACCATGGGTAAGTGAAGATAGGAATATGGGGATTTTTGATGCGCTGTCGCTTGCATTGAGTTGGTTTTATCTTAATGATTAATAGTATCAATCTTTCGAATTTCAAGATTTATTTGAAACTTAGGATTCAAGTAAACTAAGCATGCCGTTTAGTGCAGCATCATTATATTAATTTGCTAAACTCAAATATTTGTATTTAGCTTATAAATGTTCTAATACTAATTTACTTACAGTGTTAACTAGATCTTTGTCATAGCCCAGATTCGTATAAACAATATTTCCTTGTTTATCTATAATGTATAGTGTTGGATAGCCATTAACATTGTAGTCTCTTGCTACATTCGCAGAATCCATGAGAATGAAGTAATTAATATCGTGTTTCTTAATAAATTCAGAAAGCTCACTTTTACTTTCATCTATAGGATTAATGCCAATAATTCTTAAACCTTTTGAGTAGAATTTATCATGCAGTTCCTTTAAACTGGGCAAGGACAAAAGACAAGGATAACAGCCTTTATAAAAGAAGTGAAGAAGAACAACCTTGTTTCTGAAATCATATAAACATATTTTTTTATTTGATAAAGAGATTAGATTCCAATTTGGAGCTGCCGTACCTTTTGGTAATGGCTTGAATTCTTTAACAAGAGAAAAATCAACAATTTTATATCCAAAGGGAATTGCTTCTAATGTAAATGCGCTAGAATCAATATTAGTATTTACGTCATAACTTTTTAGTAAATATCTATTATACTGACGAATGGTATCCATATTATGTATTCCTACCACAGTGAAAGACAATTGTATTGGAATTGAATCTGACTTGGAAATCCAAAAGTCATATTCGAGACTAAGAGTTTGAATTGGTGTCGAACTATCTATCTCAGGAATCTCTATTACATGAAAATGATAACAATTAATATTATTAATATATTCGCTTCCTTTGAAATAAAACATATGTTTAGCTTCCGATAAATCGGCTTCACTTAAAAGAGGAGAACTTGAATTATTAGTTAATGGAGAATACAGAGAATACATACCACTATATGCTTTAAAATACGAATCCCAGTTAGTTTTTGACATCACTGTTGCCGTACTATCTGTTGGCTCAATTGTCACAATTTCATGGCCTGTATAAATGACCTCTCTATTCAATTTTCCATCCTGATATTCTTTGTAGTAAAAATGAGAAGAAAATACACTATCATTCTTTGCTTTTAAAAATTTGCATTTAAACAGATGCTCAGTGCCATCAATTCCTTTAATCAGAGACATTTCATAATTGCCACACTTTACAGACTGACATTTGATAAATGCCATTTTCAATATACTCTTCGGATCCCTTGAGCAAGCTGCGAATAAAAAAACACAGCTTAAATAAATGGAATAAGTTTTATGTTTCATAAATTGTTATTTATTTAGCTAAATCGGAAAAACCGGACAAATTGACCAAGGGTTGTCAATTTCACCGGTTTTTCCAAAATTGAATTAACTTCTTTTAAAACATTTCCCAAGTGTAATAGAAATAGATAAATTGTAAACTGAAAAATAAAAAAGTTCATCTTTATTAAAGAATGTAACCAAGTCACCAAAGATAAACGATGATTCAATTTGAAAGCGATTATTTAATCTATATTTACATCCTAGGATGAAATCAAGATAATATGTTTTATCTCCATACAAATGTATTCCATAACTCTGAGGCCAAGTATTACAAATTCCTAAGCCAATTCCAAATTTTTTGTCATAGAAATATCTTCTATATAATAAAGCATTTTCATACAGATAATAAGTTACATTTGATGTAACTCGAAAAAGCCTTGGATCCACTTTTGAACCCCGAGCTGATAAATATAAACCTGTCTCAATTGAATTCACATCGTTTATGAAATACTCAATCTGAAGCCCTCCTTTCCAAAGTAGTCTGGGAGAAAAATTATACTCAAATGGAACTAGCTTATCATGAATAATGTTCAAATTCATGCCGAGATTAAAATTAAAATGCAGCTGACCAAACAGTTGTATTGTCAGAAAGAGAAAAATCAGGATCTTCAATATGATTAATGATTATTTATCGAAATTTCAATGATCATTTTTCAAATCTTGAAAATTGCATTAGTTACTCAATTATTTCGTATGTGATCCGCCATTCACCTATACAAAAATTACAACTTATCCTTTCACTATAAGGTGACTTATTAATAAAACCAGGTGTAAGAGTCAAGTTTTCTTCCATGATCTGATCTATAATTGTGTCGGCATCATATGCGTTTAAAAAAATATCATCAATATTTGAGCGAAATATAATATTAGAGTCAAGATTGAAATTTATAGGAGAAGCTAAAATATTTTCATTCTCAGTTCGGTTAGAAGTAAATATTTTTGACTTATTTAAATAAATTGATATATATATATCTGGACCATCAAGACTATCCCATAGTATAAATTCATTTGGATTGATAAATTTATTTAATTCAATAGCGGTAATTTTTAATTTATGAGGAGTTTGTTCTTTCGAACAACCGGAAATTATAATTAGCATAAAAATGAAATAATTAATATTCATAAAATATTATTATATGTTGGACAATTATCAATTTTCATTAGACATTATTTTTGTAGGATATCCTATTTAAATATTAATATACAATTATATTTAGGGTTTTAGTTTGAAGTTAAAAATAGTATAATTTAACGATAAACTACCAACGTAAAACAAATGGGTATCTCTGTTTGAATTTAGCGGGTCTAATCCACCAACTAAGTATGATATTTCAATATTAAATCGAGGGTTAATGATCCATCCCAAATGAACTTCAAAGTCTAATTCATACTCCTTGTCCTCAATTAGATGAATAGGTGGATGTTTAGTAAAACCGTTTATTAGACTTAACCCAAATACAAGTTTATTTTTAATAAATGTATGATGCAAAGAAATGGGGATTTCGATGAAATTAAAATATAAAGTACCGCATCTTCCTTCAAAAAATGCATATTTAGCACAAGTTGGCCGAAATGAAACCAGGCAACCAGTACCTAATATAAAATTTTTAATTTTATATTGCGAAATTAAACCGAATCTAAACCCAAATGCGTTATCATATGAATCTCTAAAATTAGGTTCTACATTTATTTTAGTGGTTCCATAATTCAGACCAACTTTTGTGTTTATACTAAGTTGATTATACCCAATGGTTCTAGAATTAATGAATATAACCCCAAATAGAATTAGTTTTATATGTATGAATAGTTGATGCTTTGAAATTTTCATTCTAATAATAAATTACCACCAATCTATATAAGTTGCGCAATCCGCAAAACAATATCTGCAAAAATCAATTGAAATAGATGAAATTTTATCGTTCATGTTAGCGCAAAATAGCCAACCCCATTTCTGCTTCTTTAAATTTGGGACAGCCCAGTCGGAGTCGTCGTAATTGCATCTTGGGTGCATTACCCACATTTCAATCCAACAGCCACTTGGGGTTTGCCTATAACCAGAATTTCTGAACATGATAAATGCCACTTGGGTTAGTGGACCACAAAACATATTTGTTTCCATCCAATCTTTTGTACTTCCAGATTGATGCATTTTAAAAGATGATATTCTATCATTCCAGTTACTAGACATCCCTAATGCGCAATTTTCTAAATTTGGTATATTAAATTCAAATTCACAGTCTCCTCTCCAATGCTTGTTGTAAGAATAATCTGTAAATTCGAATGAGTTGCCACCATAATCAATATGTTCATAGAAAGTTGCAAATGGTGGATCATTTGAAGGCGCCATTGCAGTTGAACTATCGGGTTCTGATTCAGTCTCAGGAATGTTATATAAAAATATTGTGTCAGGATGTTCATCTGTCAATACCTTCATAATATCATTTTCACCAATTGCATCTTTTAGGGCATCTTCGGTTTCACTATTAAATGGAACACCTTCTTCAGCTTCAGTTTCGCTATCGAATTCCAAAGTATAATATACACCATCATAATAAAAAGTTTCATAAATGGTATCATTACTTCTCATTTCAAGATCTATTTGTTTGCCGTCCGTTAAATCATTTAAATGATTGGTATTTTTATCGCAAGAAGGCATTATTGTGATAATTCCAAACACCAAAAATAATAATTTTTTCATAATTTGCGCGTTTATTTGTTAAATATTAGTAAAATGAAATTATTTGTTTTTAGTTTTATATTTTTCTTTGTCGCTTGTACAGAAAGCGGAATAAACAATTTGAAGGAGTTTAACTTATCCCAAGTTGGCTTAAATTCATTTCCATATTCCAATATGGGAAAACCTTGGGACTCGTTAGATGCTCCTGATTTAATATTGGAAGTCTATCTCAACAATAAACTTTCCTATTCATCAAAAGAATCTCAATATGTTAATTTAAACTATTTGGATTTGCCAATTTGGTTTAACTTTGATAGCTTGCTCTATTTGGAGCCAAGTACTTTAATTAAAGTCAAATTGTTTGATATGGATAGTAACTCAAGAGATTTAATTGATACCATCGAATTTCAACCTCCCTTCATATTTGAACTACCGCTAATAGAAAATATTACGTCAGATACTACAACTTGGAGATTCCATTACGTAGGCAAATAGTTAAATAATTATTTATTTTTCTTTTTCTACTTAACTTTTTAAGTCCTGTACTTACAAAAGTAACATATAAAATATTGCACTGTTTACTATTTGTATTGCAGAAAATACTATAATTCAATAGTTGCAATTTGCGCTCTAAAAGTAAGACTAATGATTGTTATTATGATTACAATAAATGGGTGGCATAGGAAATGCTCAAAAAGGTCAAAGTTATTTTTCGACTTAGCTCAATTCCACAGGTAATTCTCTACCATCTACTCCGTTTATTTCCCAATCATTCATGCTTTCGATAAACGCTTTTAAAATATCGACCTGCTCATGATTATCTGAGCTTTGCTCATCAAATACAAGTTCGCCCTCTTTAAATGGGCCGTGAATATCTCCTTCAGAAATTGTTGATGGGTTGCGAATCTCGTACCTGATTTTACCATTATGTGTAAAATAGAAAATTAATCGGCCATAACATTGTGCTTGAGTACTATCAAAAGCCTTATTTCTTAAATATATAGGAATATAAAACATATTAATTGAAATTCCTTCGGCAACATTAGTTATAAGCCATTCGCAATTGCTAGAATAATATAATAGTAACGACTCGATACGTTGTACACCTAATGATCGTATATATTTGAATCTTTCTTTTATTCCTCTTTGAATTTTTAGATTTATTTCCATTAGAGGAATGATATCATCACTATTTCCCAAGTGTAAATTACTTTTCATTTTGATATTATTAAAGTCAAAGAAAGAATCGTATAAAATAAGCAGTATTTCTCTATTACTAATCCCACAGACTACCATATAGCAATCCTGGTAAACGGAAATTACTTAGAGATTGAGTTGGAACATAGCCGTTAAACTCCTCAGTAGTGATGCTTGATTGGATGTTGCCTCTTAATTTATTATAAATTTCAATGGCATAGTCCAAATACTCCTTCTGTTTATCTTTAGGAAAATTCATCGCTTCTAATTGTGAGCCGTAGGCTATGAGAAATGTATTGAAAGAAAGTTTAGAAATGTCAACGCTGGATTTAAACGCAACATTTGCAAGAGCCGTTTCAATCTGGGAGGTAATACCTTGTGCTTCGATTTGTCTAGCCCAAATTCGGATGTCATAGCGCGCGATTCCATAATCCTGTACAACGATATAATAAGTACTCATTTCCTGTTGCACTCCAGATCCAGCACCAATAATTGCTTCAATTCCTGTTGTAACAAGGCTCGCAACTCCATCAATGATTTCGTTAGCTCCGCCGGATACGAATTTTTTTATAGCACCCGCAACCTAAGAAGCAACTTTACCCGCATCGCTTTTTATATATGCTCGATATTCTTTGTGTCTGGCTAAAATTTCAGTTACGGGGATAGTTTTATTTTCTCCAGTACCAGCAATTCGAAGTTCATTTTCGATACTGGATGAAAAATCTTTTACTTTTTGCTCACATAGCTCAGAAAGCAGAGATAGGAGCAAAGTGATATCCTTTTTTCTGTCCGGAGCTGGGTCAAGTGCATTAATTGCATTTTTTAAAATTGCCATAACTTATAGTTTTTAATGTTATTTGAATAATAATGTCTAGTACACGATTTTACATTTGATATATTCTGTATTTAACATCAGGTTTGAAAAAATTAAAAATTAATGAGGTAACCATTGCATTAATGTGTTATAAACTATTTGTTGCCAATTCACTCCATCACAATTTACCGGAATGGTTCTGCTACCATTAAACCAATAAGGGTTACAAGTGGCGCTGTTGTAATGAGTGTTTCCTCCAACATTGAATGGGTAATTTATAGCAAACCCAATGAAATCCGACGTGGGACGACCAAGTAGTGCACACATTTGCCCGTGTAAGGTTCCACCAGAAGCAGAGTTGATAGGCGCATGAGGTTGGCAATTAATGCTGACTGTACCTTGGTATGGAGGTGGGTTGAAAGAGTAAATGCCAGGAAATAAAAATACATAACCTGGTCGAACTTCTCCATAGCATTGGCTTTGCCAGATATTCATTGCCATTAATGCTGTCATTCCATATCCATTCGCAGAATTTTGGCCCAAAGCTAAGGTTGAATAGTTGGCGCGCCCCTCGGCAGATACTTAAGTCGTAGCGGGAGGGTTAGGGCAGCCAGCTTCTATTCGTTTTAAAATATTTATATCTATTGTTTCATTATCGAACCCAACAAAAAATTTACTTTCCATTGTCTTGTGCTAAATTATTTATAATATAAATAGGTGGTCTATCATGTTTACGATCAAAAGTACATGACCTAATTTATTCAACAAATAATTTCACTGAAATAATTTAGATTCTAAATATTTTTAGTATTTTCTGAGTATATGCTTGCAGTAAATACTAGTATTTAGAGGTCAATAATTTTATTCAGGCTAATAATTTGGAGTCAGTTAAAGTAGACACATGTAAACCTCAAAATTTAAATTGTTAGAATCAATTAATACAACCTTGAAGTCTTGTCTGAAGTTCATAACCGTCATTCTGAATCTATTCTTCATCCAAATATAATATCAGACCTGAATTTTATTGCAAATAAACAACAAAAAATATTCTGGTAACCATTGTAAGTAAAAATAAAAGCCCCCAATTGGTGAGGGCTATCGATTTAATTCTAAGTGCTCGAGCTATTTTTCTTTGATTTGAAATTTTTACTAAAGAAAAACATCATTAGAGCGATTCCAAATCCGACAACTAAGCTGGCAAGAAACTCTCGCAACAAGGTGTAAATTTCAGCATCCATTTCTTTTAAAATTTAATAAAGACATATTTTATAAGAGCTATTTTACAAAAGCACTTTAACATATGCTAAATTATTTTGCAAGGTTTTGAATTACTTATTCGGCGTGGATAGGAAAACAAGACAACTATATACAAATTAATTTCTTCTAACCGATGAAATTAAATTTTCAACTAATATTTTATTTGTTAATTGTAAATCTATTTGCTGGATGAAGCTTGTATTTATTGCACTAATCAAGAGATTCTTGTTACATAAGTTGATTATTAGCTTATTACCCCAAGACCATAATGACATAGGGACTTTGATTTCATAATATAGTTTATCGTCAGCAACTTCTTTATTAAGCAAAATAAATTCGTTAGAATTGACATATTGATCTATTTTTCGTTCTAATGCTTTAATGTCATATACTTCATCTAACAATGTATTTAAAGTATAAGATCTACAATACTTTACGGAGCCATTAATAAATAAACTTAGAGAAAATAACAGCGATAATATAATGAGGATTACAACTAATGAAGAATAGTTTACTTCATTAAGATCCTCTGTAAATAAATATTCCAAACCAAGAACTGATAGAAAAATGGTTATAAAAAATAATATTATTTTCATGGTATTAAATATTTAATTTATTCTCCAAAAGCATTATTAAGAGAATTTGTTGTTGCACCACCAACTGCACCTCCTGCTGCTCCTCCGGGACCTAAAATAGCTCCACCTAACGCACCACCCCAAGCACCGATAAAATCTGACTTCATAATTCTTGCCCAACGAGGGGTTCTTGTTTCAAGTTTGTTTCTAAAAGAAATTAAGTCCAATGAAATTTCTAAATAGCCAGAGCCGCAGTCTGACTCTGGATACCATAGATATGTTGAATATTTAATTGTAGCTAGGCCTGAAAAGTAAAGCACTGAATCAATAGAATTATTAAATGTAGGAGGATTATCTTCTAAATCCTTATATGCATCAATTCTTTCTTCTAGGTCCATTTCAGAATCATGGATTGCATTAATGTCATCGTAAAGCTCTTCTAAATAGGATGCTCTATTTTGAACAGTTATTTCTGGAGAAGTAGCTAAAATTGAATCAAGCGTTTGACAACTAAGTTCAAATGTAGTTGGAGGTGTAAACCAATTGATTATATATGTCTCGGCATAATCTAAGCCTAAATTACATATCATTTGGTGTGAAAAATATGAAATGTTATTGGTGACGAATGAATCCACGATATGCATTATGTAGTAGTTATGCATTATACCTACACTGTCCAATGGGTTATTTGAATTTTCCAAATTGATGTTACATATTTTTTCTTTAATTGGAATATGGTCATCTGTATTCTGACATGAGCTATAGATCATAATAAAAATAAAAGCGACGAAAATTACTGGTAGTTTCATAATTTTAGATTTTTTCTGTTAATAAATAATTATGAAGGCAAATGTATTTCACGATTTAAATGCAAAATTTACTAAAAGCATATCAGTAATTACTAATTTCATAGCCATGTAACATACAGATAGTGAATAAATTATGATTGGTTTTAAAAATATGGAAGTAAATAATTGCAGTTATTACTATTTTTATTGCAGCAAATACTAATTTATTTTGAAAATAATTGAAGAGTTATGAACTATTCATATTAATATAATCCTATTGCTCTTTCTGGTTCAACCGCAATAATTCCTTTTAAACTTTTTATGCTTGATACATTTTTTGGTGAGGCTAGAATAACAAGAACAGAAATGTTATTCAAAGTATTTACAAGTATAATTTTTCTTTGCTTTAATTCTTTTATGACATTAGCAAATTCGTTATCCTGAACCTTCACAATCCAATTAGTTTTTTTTACCGGCATAATGAATGCAAAAAAAGTTGAATACCAAAGTTACAATTAATAACGATAGTATTCAACTTCTGACAAATGGAAGATAAGACACTTCAATTATAATCGATCCTTAAATGGAGGATGCTTGAATATAGGCCATTTTCTCTTTTGAGGCGCTTGTACCAATCCGGCACCAACATCTCTTGTTGGATGTTGAGGTAAGTTTTTCGCAGTAGATGATAATTTGTTCCATAAAGCATTTCCTCTAAGGCCAGTAGCTTGACCCCATAGTGCGGCTATTCCGGCCACATGTGGGGCTGCCATGCTCGTGCCATTAGCATTACCTCGTATAATACCTGCAGGCCCCATTAATGCATTATGAGGATTGGATAAAGCAGAAAATACTTGAACTCCAGGACCGACAATATCAACAGCTCCATAAGTAGGATATATACCCCCGTTAGAGAATGTTGCGATATTCATGTTCGAATCAATTGCGCCAACCGCCATAATTGAAGGACAATTGGCAGGATGAGATACTGGATTAATAAGTCCAGGTCGGTTCGAGTCATTACCAGCAGCGGCTATAATAAGAACTCCGTTATTTAAAAGATTGGAAGCTGTTGCTTCAAATACAGCCGAAAATCCTGGCCCACTTGTTCTTGCTCCCAATGACATACTGATTATGGCACAACCTTGGCCATAAGCCCAATTAATACCTGCCAGGATTTGACCATCGGTTCCACTTCCGGAATTATTTAATACCTTTCCTATATGAATTTGAGACGCATATGCAATGCCATATCTAGGAAATGCCCCTGCAGGATTTAAAGGCCCACAGGCAGTGCCTGTGCAATGCGTTCCATGTCCAAACAAATCTTGCGTGGATTGCCCAGAAATAAAACTTGAATGGATTATTTGCCTGCCGACAAAATCCGGATGATTAAAATCAAATCCAGTATCTAAAATGGCCACTTTTACCCCAAAACCTGAATACCCAGTAAAGAATGGTGAAATAGGTACAACATTTGTTGCTCTTAATCCCCATGTAATTCCAACTGAACTGGCTGACACTTCATCCTCTGTTATTAATTCTCCATTTTCTTCAAAATTTTCCTCTAATATTTGACTAATTAAACCATTAATGCCATCTCTGTACCCCATTAAATAGTTTTTAGAATTTTCGTCCATAAGGTTAATCGCATGAACTACTCTTTCAGGTTCAATTAGCATATTGTGCTGTGAAGACAAAGAATTTATTGAATTTTCAAATTTTGGACTTTTGTTCACAATTGCAACGCCTATGTTTTCAAGTACAATTCCATCGCAATTATTCAAATCTTCATTTGAAAATACACTATTTGTAAATTCAGATGATTTCTTTAAGGTTAAACCTGTGGCGGAATGAATACTATTTACAGGCCCTTCTGGTGAATCTCGCTCCGGGAGCAAAATGAGATATCTTCCTGTAAATTCAGGATTTTTGTTTTCACTAATTGATTTCTTTGCCATGAATGTAATTTTTTATCCCTACTCTGGAATACAGCTTTTCGGGTTTGCGCTGATCAATGAAAATTCGAGATGATTTTCAAGATTGGGCAAACTTATAATAAGAAAGCAAACCCAGCAATAGTTAAAATACTATATTCTAACTAGTAATTTTACTATAATAATTAGGTGAACTGCCCTTCAGTAGTTTATAAATTCCTTTCCTACTTTTCGATATATTAACAATCTGGATATTTTTAGTATTTTTATTCAAAAAATAGTAATATTACTATCGTAAATTGCAGTAAATACTATTTAATTCGGAATTCAGAAGGTTCTTGCACACACGAAATTTACAAATTGAATTGAAAATCTATCTTTGGCTTCATTTATAAAAAACTAACAATTATGCCAGCAGAAAACTTTAGTCCTGACACCGGTTCATTTATTACTCTCTCCACTGCGGAAGATATGGTTGCAGATTGGGTAAGCAATTTTGGACCAGCAAGTAATTCGAATCCCAAAGCAACTGCATTTGGGTCTAATAAAATTCAAGACATCTTAGATCAGAGTGGTTGTGTAGGTTTGAGAATTTACAATGGCTATGATGATGGAAATCGAAAGTTAGTGATTGTGGGAGTTGATGAGGATGGAAATGATTTAACCGGAGGGTACATATTGGATGCAGGTTCCCCATGCCCACCAATGTGTGCACCTAATAATTCAATTAATTGAATTGGGTATTAGCCTCATCAGTTTCTTCCTCATTCCTTGTTGGAATTTTAAGCCTTATAATAATTAAGAGAACACCCATCTTAAAATATATTAAATACTATTGTGTATTTAACCTGATTATTGAAATTTCGATGCTTGTGCTATCTTGGGTAGATTACAATAATATTTTTTTGATCTATATTTTGACAGGGATTGAACTAATATTTATAATTAGATATTTCACTTACGAAATAGAAAATGTAAAGTGGATTGGAAATTGGAAAAATATTGCATTCTTATACTTCATATTAATTTCAACGTTTGCGATCAAGCATCCTTTGGCCTATGTGAATCCAAATCCTCAAATTGTAGAAGGTTTGTACATCACTATTTTGTGTTTGCTCTATTTCCATAAAGAGCTAAAATATCCGAAGTATAAAAATATTATAGCAGAACCTTCATTTTGGTTTGTTGTAGGATTTTTATTTTATTACGGATGCTCTTGGCTAGTTTTGTTGAGCACGAATTATTTTTTTGAAGCAGATAAATTTATTTATGTTTGGAATATTCATAATTTATTATATTCAATAAAAAATATTTCTCTAATAATTGGTTTGATATGTTTGTATCGTCTCCAGAGAGTTTAATATTATTGGGAACCTTATTATTATGCCTCTTTATTGGAGGGTTGATTATATTTGTACTAACCCACAGGAAGCATATTATTCATTTAGAGAATGAAAAAGTTAATTTTGAAAAAGGTTTTCAGTTGCGTTTGTCTGAGGCAGTTATAAATTCTCAAGAAAGCGAAAGAAAGAACATAGGGAACGAATTGCATGATGAAGTCGGCCCATTATTAACCGCTGTTCAATTAAGTTTAAGATCGCATATAGTTAAAGAACCAAATTGCAACCTGTTAGAAATTAAATCGGCTATAATAAATTTAGATTTGGCGATTAACCAAGTAAGAAACATCTCACATGTCTTGCATCCGGCCGCATTAGAGAATTTTGGACTTTATCATGCTATTGAAGACTTTTGTTATCTAATCAACAGTACAAGCGCTTGTAACATTACTTTGGGTTTTGATGACAATCAGCTTGAATTAGAGCCGTTCAAAACACTCATGTTGTACCGTATTCTACAGGAACTCGTTATAAATGCAATAAAACATGGTAATGCAAAGTCAATCCATATAAATATAAGTGCAAATCCGCAATATTTTCAATTAAACATAGTACACAATGGGGACTTGTTTACTATGAGAGAATATCTAAATCTTTTGGAAACATCTGATGGATTGGGTTTAAAAAACATCCAACACAGGCTAGATATTCTTAATGGGAGCATTAATTTTGCTGAAATTGAGACCCTTGATCAACGATGTATCGAGCTAAGGATTCCATTAATCCAACATTATTAAATCTCAAAAGACTATGTTAAAAATTAGAGTTGCAATAGCAGATGACCATAAAATATTTAGGACAGGTATCGTTTCAAGTCTTTCATATTATAAAGACATTGATATTGTGTTGGAGACTTCAAATGGGAAAGAGCTTTTAGAAAACCTCACATCACAACATATTGATGTAATTTTGCTTGATGTTAAGATGCCTGATATGGATGGCTACGAAACTTTAAACATTCTACGGGTTAATAATGATGAAGTTAAAGTAATTGTACTTACAATGCACGAAGAAGATAGCTTCATTTACAAATTTATGGACTCACGGGCCAATAGTTACCTTATTAAGAATTCTGACCCTGCTGAAGTCTACTTTGCTATCAAAGAATGCCATGAAAAAGGCTATTATATGAATAAGAGGATCAATGATGTTCTAGCATCCAAATTTATTGAGAAAAAGCATATAAATTATAGGGACGGAATAGATGTGGCTTTTGATAGTCGGGAATTGAAGGTGTTAAAACTACTGGCAGAACAAAAAACATCACTTCAAATAAGCAAAGAATTATATATAGGTGTCCGCACGGTTGATAGCATTAGGGCGGAACTATTAAGAAAGACCCAATGTAAAAACACCGCTGGTTTGGTGATATTTTGCTATAAGAATAATTTAATCAATTAAAAACTACTTTTCAATTATTCTCAATTTTGTTCATAAAAGAATAGCCATCTGAGCTTTAATTTATAATAACTTTTTTGTATTTATTTTAATTTATTTATTTTCCACATTTGGCCATTATTAAATACTAATATTAGTGAAGATTATAACAGTTCATGGAATTAGAAGAAAAAAAAAATGGTATGATACCATTGCTTGTTCTGAAATAGTAGAAATTAATAACATTTCATTATATCTTTTGATTATGGTTATTTAAGCATTGTTAAATTCATTGTGCCTTATTTTAGAAATAGGATAATTAAGAAATTTTGCACGTTTTACGAACAAAACTTTCTATCCAATTCTGTTCGACCTCATATAATTGCTCATAGTTTTGGAACCGATATTGTATTAGAATCAATGAAACGATATGACAGAATCATGTTTGACACAATTATATTCTGCGGATCAATACTAGATCAAGAAACAGATTTTACCCAATTAAAAAGCAAGGGGCAATTTGAGAGACTAATTAATGATCATGGGTCACATGATAAAATTATTGGATTTGCTCCTTCCAGGAGTTGGTATGTAGTTGGTCGGAGGGATACGATAATTCAATCACAAAGATTTAAATTTAAAACTCATTATTTCAAAGGACCACACACAGCAAGAGTATAGATTAATTCCCTGGGCTTTGTCAATACATGCTTCTAGATTGAGTTAAAATAATACTTGACGACTTTAAAAAGCACAGGAGTTATTGTAGTTCCGGTTTAAATCAACAAATACTAAGATGTAATAGTATTTTTACACCTAGATTTAGTATTTCTACTTACAAATTGAAAGTTTTTATATTTTAGATTTGTGTCAAATCTCATAATTTATTCACAAATCAAATAATTATTATGCCAAACGAAAAAAAGCAAAACCCGAAATGGTCAGCCGATGAAATTAAACTTCATATTAAGAAGATAACAGAATTAGTTGAAAAGCAACGCGGCCTGTCAAAGAATCTAAATTTTACGGGTATTACCTCCTCTGAAATTGAGGACAAATTTAAAAGAATAAACTCACCATTAATTTGGTTCCAGAGTTGGAGCGGAAGCACCAGTCCTGGGGGAACTATTAATTACAACATTGGTATTTATAATCCGGATCCAGTAAATTCTGTCTGGTTATTTAACCATGTATGGGTAGGTTCTGGAAATGTTGACCCTAACATTGGCACTTTTCTATTAAATGTAGATACAAGATTTCCACGCCTTACCCAACCTGCATTCGCAGGCCTCAATCTTGCACCGGGGGCTTCAGCTACATTAAGTTATAGCCTTAAAATACCATCATCAATTGAGAAGACTAATTACCTAGGCAATAGTTGCTTAATGCGGTTTAATTGGCACGACATTGGCAACTATTTAGACAGAAGTGTTTTTGTGTTTGGGGTTGTTTAGCTTAGATTGAAGAAGAGTCCCTTTGTAATAAAATATTTATAATTTTAGATCTCCAATTTCAGAAGATACTCCCGAAATGCATAAATCAAAGGCATTCAATATTGTCTTCAAAGTTTATTTCAAGATCCAACATTTGCTGCAACTTTTTATCATTTGGCAGAATGGTATTACTTATACTTTATCCAGCAGAATAATTTAAATGAATCTATTAATGATAATTGGAGACAAGCGGCCATTTTATGTTTGCAAATTACAATTGAGATGGAGCGATCAATTGACAAATCCAATAAAGGCACGTATTTATTAGTAAAAGCAATGAAATTGCTAGATAGGGTAAAAAAATTGGACTAATGTTTACACTTTTTGTCAAGATTGACGTAATATCTCAATAGCTTGGACGGATTAAGGGTAAAATATATAAATATGTCATACACAAAAAACCCACACATGCCAAACGTACGCAGAGATGCTGCCTACATGGTAAGGAGAGGATTTAGTAAGGAAGAAGTTGGTCGAATATATGGAGTTGGTTCTAGTACGATATGTAAATGGTTCAAGAAAGCACAAGTATATGGATTTGGTGCAATACCGACTAGATCCTCAAGGCCACACCACCATCCGAAAGAATTAAAAGAAAAGATTGTAAAAAGAATTGTGGCTCTACGTATCAAAACAAAAAGAACGAGTGAAGTGGTGCATCAGCATTTACTAAATGAAGGAATCAAGGTTTCTCTGAACTCTGTACGAAGAACCATTGACCGTCATGGCTTAATGAAAAAGAGAAGTAAGTGGAAACGATATCATCCACCCGTAGACCGTCCATATCCCCTTAAATCGGGCGATTTGGTGCAAATTGATACCATTCATCGGATGATTGATCAAAAGAAACGATTGTATGTATTTGTGCTCATTGATGTATATTCAAGATGGGTATATGCAAAAGCGTATGAAAAAATGAACGGTAAACAAACCATTAAATTTGTAAATGAAGCTCAAAGAAAATCTGTATTTCATTTCAAGATGCTACAAAGTGATCACGGACCAGAATTCTCTCAATTGTTCACTTCGAGAATCCACAAAGACCATAGGTACACCAGAATCGGTAAACCCAATGACAACGCTCATATTGAAAGAGTAAACAGAACGATACAAGAAGAATGTTTAGACAAACTTCCTAACGATGTTTCAAAGATTAATTGCGAATTAAAAAAATACCTGCAATACTACAATTACGAAAGATTACACTTGAGTTTAAATTTAAAAACGCCAAGTCAATTTATTAACAATTCCGTCCAAGCTATTGGTTAGAATACGGATTGACATATAATCCATATTGTTTATACTTGAACTTAGATTGCACCTTGCTATTTATAGTTGTTTTTGCAACGTATGGCAAAAATGTTCATAAATATGAGCGGAATATAAATGGATTTATTTCTAGATAATATATCCATTAGAATTGATTTGTTGCATTCGAATCAAATGATAGTTTGCACTAATCAAATAGTCCAGCATTCTAAAGCCCTAAGTACTTGATGTTCGAGGGCTTTTTTAATTGTCAAAACTTCGCTTCGAAGAATTAAATTCTTTGAAATTTTCACTCAGGCAATTTAACTTATAATTCGATGAAGTTAGCTTTAAACCTCATTATCTAATAATATATTCATACACAATCTGCTTTAATTGGTATAAGAATTGTTCTTTCCAAAAAAATTATTTACAGTTAATACGTTGATGTCTTTGCATGAAATACTAAATTTTAAATTTGGGGAAATACTTTTCATTAATGCATTTAAATATACCTTACATTTACATAATTAAAATTCCATAAAATGGCATATCGAAAAAGGAAAGATAAAGACACATGGCATTTTTGTAGAAATTGTTCAAACTGGCCAACTAGTGATTATGTAGAGAAAACCACAAAACCTACGAGTGGAGAGTACTGCAATGAGTGTCTCGCTAAAAAGGCAAATGACAATTGTAGTAATTAATATCCAGTTTACTTTTCTAACATACACACAATTAAGGGCACTTTTATTTATTGAAATAAATATTTTCATTTATTTGGTCCCACTTTAATTAGAGTTCAAAAGCAAAAAGTCTAGATTGAAAAATTCAATTTTTAACATTAGAGACTCGGTTTTCAACATTTTCGCATTCTTAATTATGATTTTTCGCTTCCGGGTATACTAAGCCCATTACACCTTCCTTTTGAATTGCAGTATCCTAAATAAATTATAAGCGATGTTTATGGTTTGTTTCTTCTGCCTTACTGTTTTACTCAGGAATCATTCTCTTTTTTCGAATTAAATTACGCGATAGTACCAGCTGGCTGAATCTCCGTAGAGTCGGCTATTACTCATGATGGAAGAACAGTACAGCGTATTGCATTGATGTACTCAATATTTGGATCCCTCAAAGCTAATGATGTACACCCATATGAGTGCCTCAGGACAACGTCGGATCAGATACCGGAGATCATATCACCGGATTTGGTATGGTTCCTACCTAATGTCGGAATGTAAAATATCTTCATTGTTTCGTCATTTTCCCTAAATTTGCTTCGAATAATTTGATTTCTTTTTTTAGCCAAGTCATTTAGAGGGCTAAGACACAGCCTTCGGGTTTTGCATATTAAGTGATTATTTCTTAATCGTAAAATGACTATTGGAAAATATATTGCTGATTTAGACCTGAATATTTATAAAAATCAAACATTAAATTTCTACACAAAATTATATATTTGAAACTTAAATCTCCTTTATGTCCAATAGTTTAAATATAATACGAAACAACTTCGGTCTTATAATTGTAATTTTAACCATAATTTTAACTAATTTACTAACCAAATCAAATAATCTATTTACTTACGATGTATTTGGCTATTATTTGTACCTTCCAAAGTTTTTTACAGATTGGAATTTACATTTTACTAATCTAGAATGGGCATCTAAAATTAATGAAACTTATCAGAATTCTCCAACATTATATCAATTTAGTTATATCGATAATCAAAACTATGTAATCCGTTATTCCATCGGAATGTCAGTGCTTTACCTGCCATTTTTTTTAATAGCGCATATTATATCTTTGATTTTCAGTTATGCACCAGATGGATTTACTGCACCATATCAATGGTCAATTTTTATCGAAAGCATGCTCGTTACTATACTAGGATTCATACTTTTGCAAAAACTTCTAAAAAATTACTTTTCAAACATTATAACACAAATTACATTAATTTGTATATATTTTGGGACAAATATGACAGTACATTTTGGAATGTATGGCTTAAATCTAATGCAACACAATTATCTTTTTTTTCTTTATGCTACCTTGATGTTTTTATCAGAAAAATATAAAAATAGTATTAATCAGAAATATTGGTATTATTCAATAGGATGTTGCGGGCTAATGGCATTGATCAGGCCAGTAGAGATTATTGCCTTATTAATTCCTCTATTTTGGACTCCACAAAATCCTGTATTCAAATTTTTTAGAGCATCAACTATTTCTAATATTAAAGCACCCATTTACTCTTTATTAATATTAGTCATAATTGGATCGATACAATTTCTATACTGGAAAATAGAAACAGGGCATTGGCTAATTAATAGTTATGACAACGCTGGTGAAGGATTAGATTTTTATACACCACATATTTTCAATTACCTATTTAGTTTTAGAAAAGGCTGGTTAATTTATACTCCTTTGGTCATTTTAGCTATAATTGGTTTCGTTTATTTATATCGAATAAATTTAAGATTATTTTACACTTTAATTAGTATTTTTATCGCATCCATATATATAACTTCAAGTTGGTCCGTATGGTGGTATTCTGGAAGTTTTAGTTCCCGGGCAGCACTTCCTTCGTATAGTTATTTATGCTTGCCTTTTGCGGCTTTAGTGTATAGGTCATTTTTAAATAACAAATTTTCAATATTGAAATTGATTATGGCTATAATTTTATTTTGTGTAGTTTCATTGAATATATTTCAATCATGGCAATATCATAAAGGAATAATTCATCCGGATAGAATGACAAAAGCAGCATATTTAAAAAATTTTCTATCAACAAAAAAAGATCCATCTACTGATGATTTATTATTAATTGCCCGAAATGAAAAAGGTATCGAAAATTTGAATACGAATAAAACTTTGAACAGAAAAATAATTGGTTTTGAAGATATGGAATATGGTATTGATTCTTCGTTCGTTAAGGAACCAGTTTATGATGGGAATTATTCGCAGAAAATTGCCGGTAATGGATTTAGTAAGAACATTTGGACTCCATTTAACGCAACAACACCACATTATTATTCTTATTTAAGGGTTTCATGCTTTGTGCTTATACCTGCTACCAATGATAGTATCGTAAATGCTAATTTATGCGCCCAAATGGAACATCGAGGGAAAGTCTATTTTTGGAGATCTCTAAACTTTGAAACTTTAAAGTTGCCAAGAAACATTTGGCAATATATTGAATTTATATATTTAACCCCAGAAGTGCGATCGAAAGATGATATTTTCAAAGCATTTTTATGGAATCGCGAAAGTAATGAAATATTTATTGATAACATTAAAGTTGAAGCCTTTTATTAAGTTAAATAATTTTGACAAATTTTTTCACTTTTGTCCGACTGTATGTCGTCAAAGTAATTTGAACTTATCACTAATTAGTGTTTCTATTTAATTCAAAGCTAATTCTTTTTGTTTATAAATATTAATTTTAATGGGAAATAATTTTTCATATTCAATTTTTCTATCCCTAAAACATTGTAGTTTAATTCTTTCTCTTTCTTTTAAAATGAGGTCGCCACGGCCAAAATAAACATCGGCAGGAGTTAAATTTTCTAGTGATTCATGGTATCTTTCATTGTTATAAGTTTGCACAAATTTTTCTAAAGCTCTTTCCAATTCCTCAGGGCAATAATAATTATCAAGTTTTACGACGTTTTTCATTGTCCTATGATATCGTTCAATCTTGCCTTGCGTTTGAGGATGGAATGGCCTTCCATGTATCTGGTCTATATCATAGAATTTTTTCAAATAATTTTTTAAATCAGAAGCTATATAGCAAGAGCCATTGTCAGACAATAATTTAGGTCGTTGTTTAGTGACAATTTTAGCTTTGATGATTGCTCTATCAACGGTCCTTTTTACATCCTCCACTTTCATGCCTTTGCAGAGTTCCCAGTGGACAATATATCTGCTGTAATCATCTAAAACAGTACTTAAGTAATACCAACCCCAGCCTAAGATTTTAAAGTAGGTAAAGTCTGTTTGCCACATCTGATTTACGAATGCAGTCTTTTTACTAAATTCATCTGCTGCTGTTATAAAAATATGTGCAGGAGCCGTAATCAATCCTCTTTCTTTTAGAATTCTATAGACGCTTGATTCTGATATAAATATTTGTTGTTCATCCGTAAGTTTATAAGCAAGTTCCCTGGATGATAAATGAGGAAACTCCAATGCAAGTATGACAACAATATTCTTTTGCTCTTGTGGAATACTGTTCCATTGCCTTCTGTTAGTACGTTTACTGGGAGCCAATCCATCCACACCATGATCAGAATAAGCTTTATACCAGTTATAAAAAGTACTTTTATTAAGTCCAATCTCTCGAAGTGTTTTGTTAACCCCAATTTGGGAACCAACTACGATATTGATTAACTCTTGTTTTTCCGAAGCTGTAAATCTCATATACTTATTGAATTTTACGGTTATTCCAGCACGGACAAGCTTTTTTTTACAATATCATATCGAAGTACCAAATCAGCAACCATCTCTTTTAAACGCTGATTTTCCTTTCTAAGCTCTAATACTTCATCACTTGTGGCTTCCCTGGTTGTATCACCGGATAATCGCTTCTTTCCTGCTTCCAAGAACTCTTTATTCCATTTGTAAAATTGCGGTTCATGTATTGAATACTTTCGACATAACTCTGCTACTGATATCTCAGCTCTCAATGCTTCCATAACAATTCCTATCTTTTGTTCGGAACTAAATATCCTTCTAGTTCGTCTGCGAATCTCCTTAATGAAGTTTTCTGTGGTTTGTTTCTTCTTTGTTTCCATAATTTGTAAATTTAATTGATCTTGGAAACACTAACTAGTTTTTAGTTATATTTGGTCCACTTTATGCTGACGATTTACAATAAAGAAAGGACTTAAAATCCTGTGGCCAGTGATGGCCGTGCGGGTTCAAGTCCCGCCCCGGGTACTAGGTTCGGAGATTTCCGAACCTTTTTAATTACCTCAGGTAGAACATAGGTAGAACAAACTGCCCTGTTTTTGTTCTCTCCTTTCTCTTCATTAAGATTTCGTATTTTTGATTCATGGAAGTTATTTGCCTGGAAGATGAAGCATTTTACAAACTCTTTGAAATGGTGGTGTCCCGAATTAAAGAAAAGGAAGGCAAAAAAGAGGACAAATGGATTTCTCCTGAAGAGGCTATGGCAAAGCTTCGAATTAAGAGCAAAACCACTCTACAGAAGCTCCGAGATGAGGGTGAAATCCGGTTCTCACATCCAGAAAAAAGGATCATCCTGTATGATACCGATTCAATAAATGAATATTTAGAAAAACATTCAAGCGATAATTTATGAAGGAACTGAGCGAAAAACAATTTATTACTGGATTCAATACCGGCTATCTTCTTGCGGAATATGAGCCTCAAATTTTGGCAACACTATTGAAGGGCATTCAGCCCATTGTTAATTAATACATATCAGGAATGTCTTTAGGTCAAAAGGAATATGAATTAGGGCAAACGAATGATCATTTGAATGAATTATCGCAAATAAGGCAGAAGAGTAGGGATGAAAAGGAGAAAGAGAGGGAATAAATATCATGATTTTACTTCAAAATTTATGTTGAATTTTGAAAATGGATAAAAGCAAATAGTAAAACAATTTGCAAAAGATTTCTCACTGCTATTTTATACTAGAGAATTGGATTGGATGATTTTAAATTGACAATATTACTATTCAAATTTCATCAGGTTTAAACTAATCAAAATTACAATCAATGTTACTCCAACATCCGCAGCAATTGCTAATACCAAATTGCTGAAGCCAACTAATGCCAGAATAATAAAAATTGCTTTTACCAGGATGGCAGCAATCGTATTAAATTTTATGGTATTGACTGTTGCTTTGCTCAATCGAATGAGAAATGGGATGAGTGAAAGCTTATCGTTCATCAATGCGATGTTTGCAGTTTCAATAGCAGTATCACTTCCGGCAGCACCCATTGCGATACCCACAGATGAGAGTGCCAATGCCGGTGCATCGTTTACACCATCTCCTACCATGGCTACATTTTTATATTGAGACGTAATTTCTTTGACGCGCGTTACCTTATCTTCCGGTAACAATCCGCCGTAAAACTTTTTAATACTTACAATCTGTGCAACATATTTTGCTGAGGCTTCTAAATCTCCTGTTAGCATGATGGGCTCAATGTTCATTTCGATTATTTTTTTGAGTGCGTCGATACTATCTGGTTTTATTTCATCCATTAAACCAATAATACCCGCTACTCCTTTTCCGAAGCTAACTACGACACTTGTTTTTCCTTGCTCAGAAAGTTGTTTGACTATTTCTATGGCTTCATCGCTTACTGGTTGGTGTTCACTAATAAAATTGAGTTTACCAACAAATATGGTTTCATCTTCACATACCAAACATTTTGCCATGGCGCCTTTACCAATGATACTTTCAAATTTTTCAGTTTTATGAATTTCAAACCCTTCTTTCCGGGCTGCATCAACAATAGCTTGTGCCAAAGGATGTTCGCTAAAAATTTCTGCACCGGCACTACAGGCCAAAAGTTCTTCCCGACTGGTTCCTTGTAAGGGAAAGACATCTGAAACAACCGGATTGCCATATGTGATTGTTCTTGTTTTGTCCAGGCAGATCGCCTTGATATGAGCCAATGCTTCAAGATATTTTCCTCCTTTCACAAGTGCGCCTTTTGATGAGGCGTTACCCAACGCGGCATAGATTGCTACTGGTGTCGATATCACCAATGCACAAGGGCAAGCGATGACCAACAATGTAATGGCTTGTTCCAGACAATGATTTAAATCCTGATTCAAAAGAAAAACTGGAATGATAAAAAGCAAGCTTGCTATAACAATAATAGATGGCGTGTAAATTTTTGCGAAACGCTGAATGAATTTTTGTGTAGGACTCTTGTTAGCGCTCGCTTCAAAAGTAAGTTGGATGATTTTAGAAAAAGTCGTATCGGCAGAAAGCTTAGTAGTTTTGATTTCTATAAAACCACTTTTGTTGAGCGTACCGGCAAATACAGTGTCGCCCTTGTATTTATCTTTTGGAATTGCTTCTCCTGTGATCGTAGCTTCATCTATAGCCGATTCTCCTAACTCGATAATTCCATCTAAAGGAATCATATCATGCGGTTTTACCTGAATGATCGTATTTATCTGAATTTTATCAATTGGGATTTCTGTTTGACTTTCTTTTACAAATGCAGCTTTAGGTGATTTAGAAATGAGTTCGTCCAAAGCGGACTTGCTGTTTGCAATTCCAATTTTTTCAAGTCGCTCACCCAATACATACAATACGATTACTACTGCAGCTTCGGGGTATTCACCCAAATAAAATGCACCAACAACGGCAATGAACATAAGCAAACTAATGCTGCTGAAATTGAGTTTCACAAGTGCTTTTAATCCATCCCAAATTACAGGATAACCGATTCCGATGATGAATGCTCCAAAGACGAATGGCGCATAAGGCATTGGTATGTGAATGCCAAGAAGAGATAACACTTCCAATGCAATCACGATAGCGATCGCAATCAGAAGGAAGATGAATTTATTGTCGTGTAATGGAAGTTTCATTGGCTTGAAGTTTTTTTCTTCATTTATTCAATTAGGCCCCGACAGAGGAGTCGAACCTCTGATCTTTTTTGCATCATTAAGAGCAAAAAATGTTTTACATTTAAACTATTGGGGTATATAAAGGATCATTTAATGATTATGACCATCTCCTTCCTTATGATTATGACCATCTCCTTCTTTATGTTCGTGAACCTCCTTCAAATCGGAATTGCACACAGGACATTTACCAGGTTTCTCATAGGTTTTTCCTTTCTCGCAATCATTGGCACATTGATAAACGTGATGATGTGCCTCACCTTCTTTGTGTTCGTGCTTAGATTGCTTGTTTTCTTTTTTTGTTTCGGCGTTTCCGCAAGATGTAAATCCAAATGCTATAGCAGTGAATAACATCATAATAAAAAATACTTTTGTTTTCATTTTTTAACTATTTAGTTATTAATAATTTTTAATTGAATTAATGAGCATGCCCTTCACCTTTATTCGTCATTTTTGCTAAAATAAAAAAAGCACCATTGGTGACAATTTTTGAATTAGGCGGAATTTCTCTTAACAAAGTGATTTCGCTGTAGCCCACATCGGAGGTGCCTTTACGAACGGGAATTTTTTCAAACGTCGTTCCTTCCTCTCTTTGTGCACCTTCTTCCTTATGTGTACCTTTTTCTTTATGATCTCTTTCTTCCTTTTCGCTATGCTGATGTCCATGCTCGTCATGTTCATGTGTTTCTCCGGGTTCTTTATGTTCGTGATGTTCTTCTTCAGCATGTGCATCTGAGACAATGAAGATGTAATCCTGCCCCTCATGATTGATAATGGCAGTTGTTGGGACCGCGTCTACATTAGCATTTTCCAGACTTACCAAGGCAGTAATGGACATACCATCAATGAGCCCTTTTTTGTTGCCTTGTACTTTTGCGTGTACTGCTATCGCTTTGTTGGCTTGTTCAAACGTATTGCTTATACTAAAAACCACGGCGTCATATTCCTTACCCGGGTTATTGGTAAGAGTAAAATGGATAGTCTGCCCTACTTTTAATTTTGCCAAATCCTTTTCATAAACATATAAATCCAGATGCAATTGACTATTGTCCACTATTTCGGCAATCGAGTTATTTGCTTCAACAAAACTGCCGATGTTTACCATTACATTGCTAATGGCACCATTAATCGGACTTGTTATACTTACAACTGTCTGTATGTTTTCGCTAGTGAGTGCGGCGGTGCTAATACCGATTGACTCAAGCTGCTTCTTCAAACTTGCCTTACGTGCTCTTAATGTTTTTAGTTCGGCCTCACTTGATTGTAGGTTTTTTAATGCTCCTGCGTTTCCTTCCTGCAATTCTTTCTGACGATTATATTCGTGTTGCGCTAAATCTGCTTTTGCCAACACAGAAATATATTCTTGCTGCATTGCAATAAAAGCGTTATTTGTGATCCTGGCGATAGTTTGTCCTTTTTTTACAGGATTACCTGTCTGAATCAAAATAGATTTGATAACACCACCCATCATGGCTGTGGCTGTAGCTTTGTTTTGATTTGGCACCTTTAATATGCCATTGGCTTTTACTGAAGCAGTGAGTTGCTTTTTCTCAATACTACCCAATTCGATTTTTATGGATTTCATTTGTTCGGCGGTGAGCATAGTCGTATTGGTGTTTTCATGCTCATCATGGTGTCCTTCTTCTCCATGCGCAGTTTCTTCGCCGTGATTATGTGGATCAACCTTCTTACGATCGCCACATGAAGAAAGTAACAAGCTCATTGTTGCAATAGATATGATTAAAATAAACTTATTCATCTTGAACTATTTTATTTGTTGATTATGAAATTAATATTAATTACCGATTGATTCAGTTGGTTTACGGATTGCAGAGCATTGAGATGAACATCGATTGCGGTTTGCAATGCCTGGGTATATTCGATGTAACCTATGTCGCCACTTCTAAATCCTATCCTTGCTGTATTGATGATGATGTCTACATTGGGGATTGCAATTGATTTATAATAATTGTATTGGGAGTAATTTTGATTGTACTGCTGAAAGGCGTTTTCCAATTGCAATTGCAATACCACCGCTCCGCTCTCGGCTTCTTTTAGTAAAGATTGCTGTTTGTAATTGAGTGATTTAATTTTTGCAGAGTTGCTGAAAAATGTAAGGGGAATGTTGATGCCAATATTTATTCCCTGAAAGCGTTTGCTTCGGTCAAAAAACACATCTTCCCCATCTACCATTTGTGTTCCAATTAAAGATTGATTGAAATAACCAACTGTAAAATCGGGTAATACTGCTGATTTTTCTACTCTTTTGTTTTGTTCTGCAATGATTGCTTGCTGATACATTAATTTAATGGAAGGATTATTATTAATCAGCGAAGTATCTAAGTTGTTGCTTATGGTTAATGGCTCAAATGTTTCATTCTCGCTGATTTCAAAATTTTCATCCGTATTCATCAGTACTTTTAGAGAATTGTATGCCATTGCATATTCGGTTTCGTTTTGTTTGAGCAGAAGTGAAAGCTGTCCCCGTTTGGTTTCGGCCGTTGTCTTTTCTAATAAATTGGTTTCACCTGACCTATATCGCAGTGCAGCAGCTTTCACAAAATCGTTCAGCAAGCTGTCTAAAGATTGCAATTGCTTTTTGGCTGATTGCAAATACAACAACTGATAGAAATTAGATTGTACCTGTGCTTTTATCAGGTTAATGGTAGCTTGCTGCCGCAGTTCACTTCCTAGTAATTCCGCTTTATACAAGCGGGATTTAGCAGTAAAGTAAGTGGGAAATGGAATGGTTTGTGAAATCTCAAATGCATTATCCTTTTGTATGCTATTGAACTGTCCGTACTGAAAGTTGATTTCTGTCTTTGGTAGTTCAAACACCGATTTCCGTAATGCGCTGGAAGATTGTACGCTTAGTTGTTGCGATTGCAATTCCAGGTTATTTTTTAACGCCGTAGATATAGCATTCTCACCCGTAAGGGTTTTTGGCAATGCTTGTGAATGGATATCACTGAAAGAGAATATCGCAATCAATAAAATAATTTTAGTCATAACTCCTTATAAATTTTACTTTTTTTAGAAAACAAAATATATAGCAATGGCAATACAAAAAGGGTAAGAAATGTTGCTGTGATAAGTCCGCCAATTACAATGGTGGCCAATGGTTTTTGAACCTCAGCGCCGGCACCATGCGAAAGCGCCATCGGCAAAAATCCAAGTGAGGCTACCGTAGCAGTCATTAACACAGGCCGCAATCGGATTTTAGTGCCTTCCTTTATTCTTTGCAGAATGTCAGTAACTCCTTCTTTCTCCAATTGATTAAATGTGCCGACTAATACAATTCCATTCAAGACAGCCACTCCAAACAATGCAATAAATCCTACCCCTGCAGAAATGCTAAAAGGCATGTCACGAATCAATAATGCAAAAACACCGCCGATAGCAGCCATTGGTATAGCTGTAAAAATGAGCGTTGCTTGTGAAATAGATGTGAATGTAAAATAGAGTAGCATAAAGATAAGTGCAAGAGCAACCGGTACAGCAACCATCAATCGTGCTGATGCTGCTTGTAAATTTTCGAATGTTCCTCCATAGGTATAATAATATCCTTCCGGTAATTTTACTTTTTCATCCAATTGTTTTTGAATGTCAGTGACCACACTAGCCACATCTCTACCTTTGACGTTAAAACCCACTACAATTCTACGCTTTCCATCTTCACGACTTATTTGTGCCGGACCCAATTCCATTTTTATTTCTGCAACCTGGGATAATGGAATTTGAGTTCCGTTAGCGGTGGGTATATACAAATGACTTACGTCTTCTATATTGTTTCTGTGAGTACTGTCCAAGCGGACCACCAAATCGAATTTTCGTTCATTTTCAAATACAACGCCCGCTTCACCACCTGCAAAAGCGGTGCTGACAATATGATTAATGTCCTCAATATTTAAACCATTGTTTGCAATTTGCGCACGATTATAGTTGATAACAATTTGTGGCAGACCTGCCACTCGTTCAACACTGGGTTCTGTGGCGCCTTCCACATTATTGACAACCGCATTTACTTTGTTGGCATACTTTAAAAGGGTGTCCATATTTTCACCAAAAATCTTTACGGCTACATCTTGTCTTATGCCTGTCATTAGCTCATTAAAACGCATTTGTATAGGTTGACTTTTTCAAAGAATACTCCGGGAATGTTTTCTAATTTTCATAAATTTCATCCGCCAGCTCATCATAAGAAATATCCCGTTTCCATTCACTTTGAGGTTTGAGTATAATCATCATATCACTGGCTTCAGGTGGCATTGGGTCTGTAGGCACTTCAGCACTTCCTGTTTTACCTACCACCATTTTGACCTCATCAAATTCTTTGATTAGCCGGGAAGCCTGCATCGATGTTTCTATACTTTGCGATAATGATGTGCCTTGTGATAAGATGCAATGAAATGCAAAATCGCCTTCTGCCAATGTTGGAATAAATTCGCCACCCATTCTTGAAAAAATAACAGAAGTAATAATAAATATTGCAACAGTTAATCCAACCACATAAAGTTTAGCTTTGATAGCCATTTGCAAAAGTGGTGCATAAATACGCTGAAAAAATTCCATCATTCTGTCGCTGAAAGTTCGTTTGTGTGAAACATTTTTTGATAAAAACTGTGCACACATCATTGGTATATATGTAATTGATAAAATCAAAGCACCAAAAATTGCAAAACCAACCGTCTGTCCCATTGGTCTGAACATTTTACCTTCAATACCTATGAGAGTAAGTATTGGTATATATACTATCAGGATAATGATCTCACCGAATGCAGCACTGTTTCTGATCTTTGAGGCCGATTTGAAAACTTCCGCATCCATTTCAGCCTGACTAAGTCTATCAATTCTTTTACGCAAACCCAGATGATGCATCGTGGCCTCTACAATTATTACGGCACCATCTACAATCAAACCAAAATCAATTGCACCCAAACTCATCAAATTTGCGCTCACGCCAAATACATTCATCATTCCCAATGCAAACAACATGGATAAAGGAATGGCTGATGCTACAATCAGTCCTGCACGAAGGTTTCCCAGGAATAAGACCAAAATGAAAATTACAATCAATGCTCCTTCAATCAGGTTTCTTTCAACAGTTGAAATTGCACGATTTACTAAGTCGGTTCTGTCTAAATAGGGTTCTATGACTATATCAACCGGTAGTGATTTTTGAATGGTTTGCATTTTCTCTTTCACACGGTTTACGACTTCAGCGCTATTTGCACCTTTCAGCATCATCACTACACCACCAACTGCATCAACTTCACCATTAAAAGTAAGTGCTCCGTAACGAACTGCAGATCCGAAACGAACATCGGCCACATCTTTAATTAAAATGGGAATCCCGTTGGGGCTATTCTTAACTGCAATATTTTTGATATCATCAAAAGAACCAATCAATCCTACTCCGCGAATAAAATAAGCATTCGGCTTTTTGTCAATGTATGCTCCGCCGGTGTTTTCGTTGTTCTTTTCTAAAGCCGTAAAAATTTCGGGAATGCTTATCCCCATTGCAATCATACGGTCCGGATTGACAGCTACTTCGTATTGTTTAAGTTGTCCTCCAAAACTGTTTACTTCTGCAATGCCAGATGTACCATACAATTGACGCGCAACAATCCAATCCTGCATCGTGCGCAGATCCATTGCTGTGTATTTATTTTCACTACCCTTTTTCGGGTGAATGATATATTGGTATACCTCCCCAAGCCCGTACTAACAGGCGCTAATTCAGGAGTACCAATTCCCTCAGGAATCTTTTCTTCTGCTTCTTTTAGTTTTTCATTAATGAGTTGCCGTGCGAAATAGATGTCCACTTTGTCATCAAATACAGCAGTAATTACTGAAAGCCCAAAACGAGAGATACTACGCAGCTCCACCAAATCCGGTAAGTTGGCTACGCTTTGTTCGATAGGGTATGTCACTAATTGTTCCACTTCCTGTCCGGCAAGAGTTGGACATAGTGTTATTATTTGAACCTGGTTGTTGGTGATATCAGGAAGGGCATCAATGGGTAATTTACCCGCACTCCAAACGCCCCAAATAATGAGCGCAAATGTCATCAAGCCAATGATGAATTTATTATTAATGCTAAAAGCAATTATTTTATCTAACATTTTGAAATCAACTAAAGAATGAAAAAATAACTTATGAGGACTTAGTCCTGTAAGCCATTAGAATAGTATCCGTATGAAGGATACTTTAAGGATTCTTCAACTGATTTTTGGCGGTTGCCAAATGTGGAAATAAGCTATGGAAAGGAAAGTCTGCATGTAAACAGGCAAGTCCTTAGAGTGGACCAGGACTATATCTGAAAAAGTCGCCGGATCATGCATATTAATAACAGAAGTACCACAGCAGGAACAGATGCAAAAAGGGGTGCAAGTGTCGGTTTCATGCTTGTGGTGGTCAGTGTCTGCATTGGCTGAGATATAAGTGATTTGTACCTCATTACAATCATGCACATCGCCACATGGAACCAATGATAGTACCAGAATATAGAGGCTGAATGTGATTGTAAAAAATTTCATGACTTCGAAGATACAAAAACAAGATTATACGCTGATATACAATATACTATTGAATAATAAAAATTAACGTATTCCTAATATTTAATGTTCAAAGGAAAGAATAATTAATGATTCTTTTGGCCTTTTAACCAATAGAATATACATATCAGCTATCAATATGTAAGATAATAAGCTGATAATTGCTTATAATTAAAGCTATTTTATTATTTTTATGCCAACTGTTCTCAAATATTGAAGGTAAATCGTCTACAAACCTCAAATTCAAAAAATAATTTAAACTTCAATTTATTTCATAATGCCAAAATTGTTGTCAGGCACAAAAATTTAGCTACAAATGAGTTTATCTAATAAAATAGAACCTACTAGTGACTTAAAAGAGTTCTGGAAATTAGTTTTAAAGAGAGTACATGTTGAATTAGGTAATCATAAAGCTCCAGCTATGTATGGTGAAGTTTCTGCGATTATTCCGTTGCTTTATATTCTAACCTTTATCGCGATCTGGGGCGATGTTTATCTTGCTATCAATATTTTAATGAAAGCAGGTGTAAAGCCAGCTTTTGTGTTTATTCAAATAGGTGCCGATATTGTTCTCGCAATTTTACCTTTTCTTTTACTTAAATTGGGTTTAAAATTCTTAGATAAAGTGGCAAATAAAAACTTGAAGCTTTTCTATGAGTTGGATTCAAAGTTAGAAAGGAAAGATGAGACGCAAAATCAGTATCAAAATAGGAAGAAAGAAAATGATAAAGCACTCTTACCTCCTGTTGAAAATAATTTATTGTGGTGCAATTTAGTGACTTGGACTACAAATGCAGCCATATTCGGTGTTGCTTATTGGAAAATTCATACTTATGCTAGCACCATTCCTTACAATATAGTAAATACTGCTAACGGCAAAATGGTAATTACATTAGCTATATTGGTTGCATTATTTCATATTATTGCTACTGAGAACACATTAATACATTCCCTCTTTTGGTTTCATAAAAAGAAGGCGATTGCCAGATATAATCAAGTAATGAACATCAATGATGAACCAAATATTGACGATACTGAAATAAAATACGTTGGGAAGTATACAACAGCAAAATCAGGATATACAGAAATAGTTAAAGAAGATGATGATAAAATAGTTTTAAAGTATGCTTACATAATTAGGGATGAAGATATAAACAACTTACTTGCACGTAATACAGATGTGAAAGCCAAAATGGGAATCATTGCCGCATGTAAACAGATTCAGTTAAATCAATAAATTCAAACTTTATGAAGAGAATAGCATTTCTATCATTGCTTATAACAATCTTATTTTTATCCTGTGGAGAAAAGATGCCAAAGTTGTATGCAATAGAAATTATCTGTGACCAACCATTATCAACGACAGGCAAGTTCCCGGATTACTTCTCTAAGCTGTTAACACCTGATGAGTATGATGAGGACTTCTTTTTGCTTCCTAAGCCTATTAAGATTAATCGTGTTGATATTAATAATGCATCTGTCTCAATTGAGGCCTTTGCATTTGAAAATATTGCAGATCCAACCTTTAATTTATACAATACTTGGCTTCCTGTTTATTTTAGGGATAGTGTTCCTCCTCAAGAATTGCTAGCCCCAAGGGGTAATAAGGGTTCGACTATTGATTGGATAAAAAACAATACAGATAAAACCATAGTAATCATTTCTGGTAATGAAAAAACATCAGATACGAATAACAAAAACGTGAATTATTGCGAGGATGAATTAACGGCAAAAGCTAAGATAGTTGAATTGCTAAAAGCAAAACCAAATTCTAAAATTTATTTAGTGAATTGTCCTGGATGTGGTGATAAAGGTGATGCAAGTAATCATGATGAAAAGGAAGTATGGATAAGTGCTGGTGATAAAGAATCAGAGAATAGCGATTATCATATTATTTTAGTGAACGCCGAGCCTTATATTCAAGATGACAAAGACCATGATTATGGGCACCCTGAAGCATATAGCATGTTGATAAAATCCTGTAGAGTTGCAATATCCAAAAATCAAGGACCGGACTTAGCTAGTCATTTACGAGAAGATTGTGAAAGAAAAGAAATTATCTGTAGAAAATTAAAACCGGGACATGAAGGCAGATGGCGTTTAATTTTGATGGCACTAAACGAAAATAATTCATCTTTGCTGGAACAAGTGTATGTAGAAGTAAAAAAAACTAGGCAAGAATTGATTAATGACTTACTTCAAAATAAGGGACATGACGACCATCATGAAAAACACTAATGTGATTTTTACAAATTGATGAAGTAAATCCTTCATAATCAATTAAATTTAAGGCTTTCATATCTCTCTTAAATTGAATTAAATATTTGATTAGGTTCTACTAATTTAGAGTGCTTAATTTACTTTCTTTTCTCTTTAAAAGACTTAGTTTTAATTTTTCTTGAATTGCTTTTATTCCCGTGGTCATAACCAAAAGTGGACCCATACCGGAGCCGGTTATAAATAAACTCGCTGCAAAACTTTTTAATTTATCTCCTAATATATCATCCCTCAATAATGCAATTAGAGGAACAGATACCTCAGTAAAAAAAGCCAAATCTCTTTTAGTTTTTGCATAACTTTTTTCTTGCATTGTAATTTTGTCCTGCAATTCTTTTAATTTAGCGCTATCCATAGACTGTAAGGTGTTTTTTATACCTTCAGATCCTCCAACATCTGCGATTTCTTTTTCTGCATTCCTTAAGTTAACATCAAGAGTACTTGCCAATGATTCAATATTGGCATCAGTTTTTTCTTCGACTGATTGTTCATGAAGTTGCGGATTTTCATTTAATTTCTTCTCTGTTTCATTCCCGTTTTTATTTTCTTCCAAATTCATATAATTACTGGTTAGACTTGGTAATAGATTGTTTCAACTGTTCAATCTTTACTTCTTTTAATAATAGGCGAAGAGAAACTATTGAACTGTTTAATACTTCAAGCAGAGCCAGCTCTTCTTGGGGTGTTGTTGAACCACTCTGAGCCTTTTCTACCAATTCTAAAAATTTATTGTCCATATTTAAATGATAACTATTACCTGCAATAAAGTCAATAAAAAAATGTGGATAAGAGTTTAATCTGTCAATAACATTGGCCAAAAGGATAGAGATGGTATATTAAGTGTTCAACCAAAACCAAGTAACGGTGTAAATCGTCAGCATAAAGTGGACCAAATATAACTAAAAACTAGTTAGTGTTTCCAAGATCAATTAAATTTACAAATTATGGAAACAAAGAAGAAACAAACCACAGAAAACTTCATTAAGGAGATTCGCAGACGAACTAGAAGGATATTTAGTTCCGAACAAAAGATAGGAATTGTTATGGAAGCATTGAGAGCTGAGATATCAGTAGCAGAGTTATGTCGAAAGTATTCAATACATGAACCGCAATTTTACAAATGGAATAAAGAGTTCTTGGAAGCAGGAAAGAAGCGATTATCCGGTGATACAACCAGGAAGCCACAAGTGATGAAGTATTAGAGCTTAGAAAGGAAAATCAGCGTTTAAAAGAGATGGTTGCTGATTTGGTACTTCGATATGATATTGTAAAAAAAGCTTGTCCGTGCTGGAATAACCGTAAAATTCAATAAGTATATGAGATTTACAGCTTCGGAAAAACAAGAGTTAATCAATATCGTAGTTGGTTCCCAAATTGGGGTTAACAAAACACTTCGAGAGATTGGACTTAATAAAAGTACTTTTTTATAACTGGTATAAAGCTTATTCTGATCATGGTGTGGATGGATTGGCTCCCAGTAAACGTACTAACAGAAGGCAATGGAACAGTATTCCACAAGAGCAAAAGAATATTGTTGTCATACTTGCATTGGAGTTTCCTCATTTATCATCCAGGGAACTTGCTTATAAACTTACGGATGAACAACAAATATTTATATCAGAATCAAGCGTCTATAGAATTCTAAAAGAAAGAGGATTGATTACGGCTCCTGCACATATTTTTATAACAGCAGCAGATGAATTTAGTAAAAAAGACTGCATTCGTAAATCAGATGTGGCAAACAGACTTTACCTACTTTAAAATCTTAGGCTGGGGTTGGTATTACTTAAGTACTGTTTTAGATGATTACAGCAGATATATTGTCCACTGGGAACTCTGCAAAGGCATGAAAGTGGAGGATGTAAAAAGGACCGTTGATAGAGCAATCATCAAAGCTAAAATTGTCACTAAACAACGACCTAAATTATTGTCTGACAATGGCTCTTGCTATATAGCTTCTGATTTAAAAAATTATTTGAAAAAATTCTATGATATAGACCAGATACATGGAAGGCCATTCCATCCTCAAACGCAAGGCAAGATTGAACGATATCATAGGACAATGAAAAACGTCGTAAAACTTGATAATTATTATTGCCCTGAGGAATTGGAAAGAGCTTTAGAAAAATTTGTGCAAACTTATAACAATGAAAGATACCATGAATCACTAGAAAATTTAACTCCTGCCGATGTTTATTTTGGCCGTGGCGACCTCATTTTAAAAGAAAGAGAAAGAATTAAACTACAATGTTTTAGGGATAGAAAAATTGAATATGAAAAATTATTTCCCATTAAAATTAATATTTATAAACAAAAAGAATTAGCTTTGAATTAAATAGAAACACTAATTAGTGATAAGTTCAAATTACTTTGACGACATACAATTCTCAGGGTTGCTGTTGATTCACCTGGAACATACAGTTATTTATGGAATACAGGTAGCGTAGGAGCTGCCCTGACAAATGTTCGCAAAGGAAATTATACAGTCAGTATAACCGACGAGCTAAAAAAATGTACATTGAGTTTTAGCAATGATCTCAGTGAACTTCCTACAGCGTATATTCGAAATGTAAGAATTACACAACCAAGCTGTCAGATTCCAGGTGAAATCAGAATGGAAATTTTTTCCTCTGGGAATGGCCCGATGAAATTGCTTCTTTTCCATCCGGGAGGAAATGCTAATTATACAATTCCCAAAGGAAATTTAAATATTTCTACTTATGCCCCGATAGCGCCGGGTGAATATTCCATAGCCATTTATGATGAATCCGCTGGTTTAGATTGTATACATGAAATAATGGTCACTATGGAAGCGCCATCAAGCTTCGAAATTATTTTGGAAGGCGTAATTCCTCCCTCCAGCCCAAGCGCATCAGATGGCACAGCCCTTATAGTTGCTAGTGTTCCGGGAGCACTACCTTATGTAGTGCTTCTCAATAACTTGCATTACAGTACAGCTTTTGACCACTTTATTGAAGTCGGGGGATTGGGGGCAGGTAGCTACATGATCCAATTGCGTGATGCTAACAATTGTTTGTCCAACAAACTAACAGTTGTTATTCCTCCAAGATTATATAGCTGGTCATTAGGTTTTCAAACAAATATGGATCCCAAACGAGCCATTCAAACTGAAACTCCAGGTTATTATAGAATAAAATCATTGTGGCGATCCGGCTTCCAATTTTGCCTGAATAACAGTTTATCAGGGATTCCAAGTGAAAGTCTTTTATACTTCTCAACCGACGGACATCAGAATTATTTAGATCTGGAACAATTATTCACATTCAAAAAATTCAACCACAATAACATCCATACATATTTGCAAGGTGGATTCGGATTTCACTATTCACCTGAATTAAAACTGCAAAGCAAAGTCCTGGCACAAATCCGATCCGATTTTCCAATAAGTACTCAATCCAAAATTTTCGGAATTATTAAATTTCAAAATATGAAGGAGCAAAGGATATTATTTCAATTTGGAATAAACTTCATAAATCCATTCAATTTCTCAAAATGGAAAATATTCAAAAGTATTTAGAAAATGAGCAATATCTCGAAATAAGGACAACCCTTTTCCCTTTTCCCTTTTCCCTTTTTCGCTTTTTCGCTTTTTCGCTTCTAGCTTCTAACCTCCATACATCTCATCCCTGAGTTTGCTGATGGCTTCACTCTCGATGTATTCATCAAAACTCATTAATTTGTCAATACAGCCATTTGGCGTAATTTCAATAATCCGGTTACATACAGATTGCATAAAAGCGTGGTCATGCGAACTTAAAATGACGATGCCCCCAAATTCAATCATGTTTTCATTGAAGGCTTGGATGCTCTCAAGGTCGAGGTGATTGGTAGGTTCATTTAATAATAAGGTATTGGGGTTTTGTAGCATCATCATACTCAACATTGCTCTTACTTTTTCACCCCCACTCATGACACTGCATTTTTTCATGACTTCATCGCCACTGAATAACATCCTGCCCAAATAACCGCGTAAAAATATTTCATCAACATCCGTCATTGTAGGTGGAACGTAATTGCGAAGCCAATCGATCAGGGGTTCTCCCGCTGCGAAATAGCTGGTAATGTCAACCGGCAAATAAGCTTTAGAAATGGTGGTTCCCCATTCAATACTTCCTGAATCTGCCTGCCGCTGTCCGGCAAGACAATCAAAAAATGCATGCACCGCCATTTGATCTCTTGACAACAAAGCAACTTTGTCTGCTTTGTTCAGGGTAAAATGAATATTGCTAAACAGCTTTTTATCTTCCAGTTTAAGGCTGAGCAGATCAACTTTCAAAATCTGATCACCCACTTCGCGTTCAGGTTTAAATACAATACCGGGGTATTTTCTATTGGATGGTTGCAATTGCTCAATATTGAGTTTTTCAAGCGCTTTCTTGCGAGAAGTTGCTTGTTTACTCTTGGAAGCGTTTGCAGAAAATCGAGCAATGAAATCAAGCAATTCCTTTCTGCGGTCTTCAACTTTTTTATTTTTATCGGAAATCTGGCGTGCAACCAATTGACTTGATTCATACCAGAATGTATAATTACCCGTATAGATCGTAAGTTTCTGTCGATCCACATCAACCACATGCGTACAAACTGCATCCAGAAAATGCCTGTCGTGACTGACCACAATTACAATGTTTTCATAGTCCGCCAAAAAATTTTCCAGCCATTTAATGGTCTCTACATCCAATCCATTCGTAGGCTCATCCAAAAGCAAAATATCGGGATTTCCAAAAATGGCCTGTGCCAGAAGTACGCGAACTTTTAAAGTCGCCGGAATGTCGCTCATAAATACGGTATGAAGCGCTTCATCAACTCCTAATGCACTTAACATCGAAGCGGCATCACTTTCAGCCATATAACCCCCCAACTCCCCAAATTCTTCTTCCAATTGAGCTGCCAGATTTCCATCGGCTTCCGAAAAATCAGCTTTTGCATACAATTCTTCCCGGTCACGGATCAATTTCCACAACTTTTGATGGCCCATTAATACCGTATTAATGACCGAATGATTATCGAATTCGAATTGATTTTGTTTGAGTACGGCTAATCTTTCGCCGGTAGTAATTTCGACATGGCCTTTGGTTGGGGCGATCTCGCCGCTCAGAATCTTTAAAAAAGTACTCTTTCCCGCACCATTAGCACCAATAATACCATAACAATTTCCCTTTGTAAAATGAAGATTTACCTCATCAAATAAGGTTCTTTTACCATAAGACAAACTGACATTAACTGCACCGATCATAATAAATTCAATTTAATCCGCAAAGGTAACAGGAGATCGGGCTTTAAAAGAAATGATAAAGTCAACAATTTGTATATTTACAAGTCATTCACATGCCGGATTTTCAAATCGAGCTGGATACCTGATATCAAGCTAAAAGTTTCTAAGATCGGACTTTTAAAATCAATTTGCATGAAATCAATTCCCGTTATACAGATGGGCTTCATGAGCCTTATCATTTACATTGGCTTTCAAAGTCATTACCTTCCGCAAGCTAATCTTTCCAAACCCGTTTTATTTGTATCGAGAAACATCCCCTGCTGTGGATCGGTATATATGTCTGAAGCCAATGCGCTTCCGGGTATTGGTGGGTTCTCAAAATATCAGATTGCAGCACCTGCTTATTTGTGTATCCTCAATCCTGATAATAGCATTGATACACTTTTAGATGGCTCAAAACCGGATCAGAATATTTATAAACTCATCGACATCAGTAGCCCATGCCTCTCATGGGATGCAAATAAAATTGTGTTTGCCGGATTGCCCAACGGAAACTATGTTCTGGGCAATCATAATTATTTGCCTTTTGAACATAATACCTGGAGAATTTACACATTGGACATAGATGGCAAAAATCTGAAACAAATTACACATTCGGGTCCTGACCCTGATTTTTCACAATTCAGCCCATTGGCAAGAGGCGTGTTGAAAGGCTTTGATGATACTCATCCCGTTTGGTTGCCCGATGGCCGTATTTGTTTCAGCAGTACCCGCTTTCCAGGTATTGGCATGTACAATGTCGTCCGTACCAGTAATTTATTTATTGTCAACGAAGATGGAAGCGATTTGCATAGGATTACCAGTGAAAAAAATGGCGCAGACAAACCTGTGATCGACCCTCTTACCGGAAAAATTGTATTTGCAAGATGGTGGCGCAATTTTTACTGGCCATATGATCAACTTCACCAATTGGAAAGTACGACTTATCCCGGTGGCTGGATTTTTAAAGACGGGCTGACCAGCAATCTGGATAGTGTGATCGATGGAGAAACATACATGTTCAACAATAATGCATTCTTATTGAGTGAAATCAATCCGGATGGAACGGATCTCAAATTATTTTCCGCACATTACCGAGATGTTTCCGGCAATAGTTCATATGGCGGAAGTTTTGACCGCGATGGACACTTTATTGGAAACTGGTTTCCAATAGAGCATATCAGTGAATCATCAGGCTTTGGTGGTATTAAAAAATATTTTCGCGGGACGAGTAAAAAATCAATTGGACTTGCCGGAGTCACCTCCTATGGCAATTTGGATTACTATATCAAAAATCCAGCATCTTATGGAATTTTCAAGGGTGAATATGCTACCGAACCCTCTGTTTCAAATTCCGGAGAAATCCTATTTTCGAAAGCGCCGGATCCAAAACAGGATTATGGAATTTGGATGATGGAAGAAGATGGCTCCAATGAAATTTTGGTTTTCGATCATCCGGGAACGACTGAATTAAATGCTCAAATCATAGAATCCAGATCGGTTCCAAAAATAATACCAGATATAATTGTACAACGACCCGGACCACTTCCCCCCAAAGATCCTCAGCATTTAAGAAGTGAAGGAAGCTTTGAATTTGATTGCCGGAATATTTTTTACAATAGTCCGGTCGATGATGGCATTCTTGCAGCGCCGGCCATCGCAAAACTAACAAGTGTTCGTTTTTTTGCAGCTCCAATGCAGGACAAACAATTTGGCTCCGTTGAAGCGCTCGACTTCCCCTATTTGTACAATGAAATTGCAGTGGATGCTTATAATCGGGTACTCGAAACCAACGCTCCTGCCAATATTCCTTTGTTCGAACAGGCCCGGTCTGCTCCATCATCGGGTTATAAAATTCCAAGAACAGGTGGCGGAATAATGGATGGTGCAGCGCATGTCACCGGATTCAATTATGGCCGGCCAGGTCAGAAAGTAACTTGTGTAGGCTGTCACGCGGGGCATTCTAGAATTCCAGTTCCCACAAACCCGGAAGATTTGTTCTTCACCAATCTTGCTCCGGGTGCACTGGTTACTGCATCTGCATCCATGTCAAATCCGGGATACCTTATTGATAAAAAAAATTACACTGCAACGCAACACTGGTTTACACCTGAAGGAATTTCTCCAACGGGACAATGGCTTGAATTCAAATGGCCGGTGCCTTTATTTACAAGAGAAATTGTCTTGCATAATATCCCCGATACGAACCGCTTAAGAGTAAATCATTGCAAAGTTATTCTTTATGAAGATGAAAATTTCACAAATGAAATTAAAGTCATCGATGTCAATGAAAAAATTTCGAATAAAGGCACGCGTCTTTTTCTTGCTCCATATCTTCAAATACAATCCATTCGCATCGAATTTCTAAATGTCACCGGGGGCATCTACCATTGGAATGCCGCCTCATTGGGTGAAATAGAAGTCATATCCAGCAATGTGGATCCTAAAAAATTTAAAGACATTTGTGATTGTAAAGGAATAGCTTACGGATTGCATAAAATAGATTCCTGTCATCAATGCCTGCTGCCGGAAGATCCAAAATGGAACGATTGTCTTACTTATACCCATAATCCGGATAAACTTAAAATAATGCTGCTCTATCCACAACCAGCACAGGATTTTATTTTCATACAAATTTATGGAAAATTAAAACACTCTTCAGCACTCATGATATATGACCAGTATGGTAAATTGGTATTAAAGCAAAAGATGGAATCAAATTCCGTTAGCTTGAGTATTTCAGATTTAAATAAAGGAATGTATCATATGATATTGCAAAACGGGACCACTCGCGAACACTCCAAATTTATGAAACTATAACATAAGGTTTATTTTTTGAATCAACAGACTACGCGTGATTTTTTTTAGACAGCTCTAATTCCAAATCACAGATTCGTATATTTGAATAATTTTAATACTAAAAATAACGAAATCAAATGAATCACAGAATTGTACACTTTGAAATCCTGCGATCATCCGGCAGAAGTTATGAAATTTTTTACCGAAGTATTTGGTTGGACCTTTTCTCAATTTGGAAACATGGATTATTGGTCTGTGACAACAGGAGATCCCAACACACCGGGCATCAACGGCGGACTCATGTCTAAAAAACATCCGGATCAACCCATTGTGAATACCATCCAGGTTGAAAATGTAGAAGCGCATTGTTCAAAAATCGAATCCGCCGGAGAGGCATGGTTAGTACCCAAATGCCCATCCCAACGGTCGGTTGGTTAGCATATTTCAAAGATCCGAGGGCAACATCCATGGCATTTTTCAGGATGATCCGAATGCAGGATGAGGAGGAAGAGGTGTGTAGGTGGGTAGGTGGGTAGGTGTGTAGGTGGGTAGGCATTTAGGCTTGTAGGAATGTAGGAATATTGTAAGATTGACTCTTTGCTATTGACATTTGGACTTTGACTGTGCTGACTGTTTGACTGTTTGACTGTTTGACTGTTTGACTGTTTGACTGTTTGACTGTTTGACTGTTTGACTGTTTGACTGTTTGACTGTTTGACTGTTTGACTGTTTGACTGTTTGACTGTTTGACTGTTTGAAAACTAACTATCGTTAGTTTTCAAATTTCAAATAATATAAATAAAACCGCTCTGCATAGTCTCCTCCCGCTAAATTATTGTAAAATATACACCCCAAATTTTTTCAAAGCGGGATACGCTGGGGTGATAGGAAAACTCCGTTTTCCAAACGGATCATTAACTGAAGTAATTTTCGATTAGCTTTCCATTTCGATTATGCTGATTACCAAGAACTATCCTATTAAGTGATGGCACTTTTTATTTGACTTCGATAGGCCCAGCAATTAATGGCTTTCTAAGTATATCTAAAACTTCTGGTATTAGTTTCATCAGAACAGTATATTTATTGATCCGGGCACTCAAAACAATTACTGTAATTGGATATGTTTTAAAATTTTGTTGATACTGCATATTTTTATCGAATGTTAAAAGCGCGTCAAACTTATTTTCGATTAATTTTTGTAGTAACAATCCGTTTTTTAATCCATTCCAGCCCCCGTTCTTTTATTGTAAATACATCATGTTCTGTTAAATCATTTTTTTACCTTTTTGGTAAATTTTCATCAAGCAATAGAAGCATATAATTCGTCTATCTTTTTAGAAGAAAGTATTTCATTTGCTATTTCTATGATAGCTATTGCCTGTTCTTTGGAAACAGTATCAAAGTCTGCAAGAAATTCATCTAGTGAAACACCCTCTTCAAGGTGGCTAAATAGTGTTTCAATAGGCACTCGGGTACCTTTAAAAACTGGCTGCCCTCCTAAAGTCTCAGGATCTATAGTTATAAGATCTTTAATTTTTTTCATATACAAATATACTGTTTCTTTGACAATTTAAAATGCATTAAGCTCTGCGAAGTCTTCATCCCGCTTTATAAATGTATAATGGACTCCGTAGAATTTTTCAAAGCGGGATACGCTGGGGCGATAGGAAAACTCCGTTTTCCAGACGAAATGCTGTTCCTAAATAAATTTTCAGAATGCGGATGTTTATGTACAAAAATATACTTCAAATATTCATCATTAACTTACGAACGTTTGTTAGTTATGTACCATTAACGATCACATTTCAAGCACCAACTAACAACTATATCACCAACTGAATTTCTTTCCGTATTCCCTCAATCGCTGTATCAATAATTTTCAGTTTCTGCATTTACTTTACTGTTCAAATGTTTTTCAACATCAACGGATCCTTATCAGAAAATTCTACAAAAGCCTCATCCAAGGCATGTAAAGTTTCATTTCTGGCCAGCATGATGATTTCCCATAATTTTTCACTGACATAGATTTGTTGCACCAGATTGTGTTCGAATTCCTGGTGGATTCCCAGCATTAACATTTTACAGGTCGTTTGGGAATCGCTGTCAGCACTCGCAAATCGCATGAGAAGATTATGCATGCGCATGCGCTCTAAAAACAAAGCCAGCCTTTCATAAGCCTGTAACTTTAAAGGCAAACTATGTTGCTTGAGTTCTTTTTGCAGATGGGCATAATATTTTCGGTTTTCCTGTTCAATATATTGCCTGATCAACATATATGCCGTTAGAAAAACAACAACAGAAGGTAGTGTATATTTTAGCAGTTCAAAGAAAAACTCCATGGTTCAAAGATTAAGACGCAAAATTAATCATAATCACATGGCATGAACCCCAGACTGGCAGCTATCGCGCCCGACATCGAACAAAAGTGCTACTTTTGCGTTTTAAACAATAAAGCTTTATGTCGGTAGAAACGATTCAAGATACCCCAATTTGCTTTACAGAATCCGCTGTCCAAGCATTATTGCGCATCAAAAATGAGCAACAAATACCTGATAGTCATGGACTTAGAGTAGGTGTAAAAGGTGGCGGCTGTTCAGGATTTAGCTATATACTGGGATTTGATCTTCCTCAGGAAAAGGATCTTCTTTTCGATATCAGCGGATTTAAAGTTTTTATGGAGAAAGCACATTCCCTCTATTTGGTGGGCATGCAAATAGATTGGGTTAATGGCCTCGATAACCGAGGATTTTCTTTTATCAATCCCAATGCCAAAGATACATGTGGATGCGGGCAGTCCTTTTCTGCCTGAGATCCTCAATTAGTTTAATACAATACCATATCCATGAAAGACGGCTTTGATTTGCTGGCAAGGGCAATGATATCTACCATTTCGATTTACGAGGCTTTTACAACATTGCAGTTTATCCAGCGAACTAAAGAGACGCTATTGGAATATGGACTTAGTTGGTATCCTGAATTTCTCATCTATTTCACTGCGATAGCCCTTTTTATTGGTGGTGTCTTTTTACTTATTGGCTACCGTCCTGGTTTTGCCGTAAGCTTGTTACTTCTCTATTGGATTCCCGTAACTTTTATTGTGTTCCCGTTTTGGAATGACCCTCCAGAGATCAGAAATGTTCAATCGATACATTTCATGAAAAATATTGCTTTTATCGGAGGCATGATACATGTATTGGTCTACGGAACCGGCAAATATTCAGTCAGAAGGTTTTTTGGAGTTACAAAACTTCCTAAAGAAAAATGGTAATGTGGCGTCTAAGAATCAGCTTCAAAAAATTGATCTTCCTTTTATTATTGCAGCTCAAAGTTATATCATACATCTTTGCTCAGATACCGGGGCATTTCCATATCGACACTTTTAAAATACCGGATTGGCCGCATATCCATTCCTTCGCATTTGCAAGTCTTGGCGAAAAAGTATTAATGATCGGTGGCAGAACAGATGGCATCCACCCCAAAGAAAGTGGATTTGAATATGATCAGGCCAACACATTTATCTACGTCTGGAATACAGCAACTATGCACATTGCAAGTCAATCATTCAATTTTCCAAATAAGGAGATAAATGGTTTTTTAAGTGCTGCCAACAGCACCTTTACCCAGGATAAAGATTACCTGTACATGATCGGAGGATATGGCCAGGATGCATCCGGTACCTATCAGACCTACCCCTACCTCGCTAAAATAAATATTGCTGATTGTATTCACCTCGTTGAATCATCAAGTGATCCGGCATCTGCTTTTGAGTTTATTAAAGATTCTTTTTTTGCAGTTGCAGGAGGCCAAATGCGCATTCAAGACTCCTTATATTATTTGGTCGGAGGCAATTATTTTGAAGGTAAGTATTCGAGCAATTCTTCAAATGTAAAACAGTTTTATACCGACGCACTGAGCATTTTTGAATTATTTAAAGATAAGGACAGTTTGAAATATAAAATTGTATTTAAAAAAACCGACGATTATAATTTTCACCGACGGGATTTTAATTTAAGTCCCTTTATCGATGCTGACGGAAAAGAAAAGCTTATGGTCTATTCCGGTGTCTTCCAATACAATGTAAACAGACCATTTCTGAATACTTCCATTATCGACAAAACAGATGTCGAGGAAGTTTTTGATTTTGATCAAAAATTCTGCGCTTACAATTGCGCAAAACTGAGTTTCTTTGATCAAACCAACAATCGTTCGCACCAGGTATTTTTTGGAGGAATGGCGGAGTTTTATAGAGATTCTGTAGGTCAACTAACACATGATAGTTATGTACCTTTTGTAAAATCTGTCAGTTGTATTACCAGAAATGAAAATAGAAAATTTAGTGAATGGATGTTGCCGGAAGAAATGCCAGGATTTCTGGGCAGTAATTCAGAAGTATATTTAATACCGGGTTTACCATTGGTATCAAATGAAATTATTGACTTGAATGCATTATCTGATGATACTACAAACCTTGCTTACATTTTTGGAGGAATATATAATTTGGGACCGGATCGCAATCCCTGGCAAAACGATAGTGCACATCTCACGATAGCCAATCCCTATTTAATTAAAATCCGGTATATTAAAAACAAACCCTCAAGCAACATCGCACTTCAAAATAAAAAAGAAAAAATACAATTGGAGACATATCCCAATCCAGCAAAATATACAACGACAGTCTTTCTAAATACAAATCAATCAATAAAGCAGGCATATATCTGGGTTCAGAATTCAAATGGAAAAATCCTACATACTAAACAAATCTTTCCCATTGAAAATAATAAATTCGAATTGGATTTGAGCAATTTACCTGCAGGCGCTTATTTTGTTTATGTTTTGGCCAATCAATTTACTTTGCTGCAGACTTCTTTGCAAGTCTTGGATCATTAATGTTTTTGATGTTCCAGTATCCCTTTTATTGCTTTTCCACACCATGCTCCCAAGCATGCACTTAGACCATAGAACAAGCTGCTGATGAGCGCTAATGTAAATGAAGAGGTCCCTAAAAATAATGCCCCCATTCTGTTTACCAAATCCTGACTTCCTAAAGATTGAATGATTAGACAATACAGCAAACAAATCAAAGCATATATTAAAAAATGCATGAGTAATAAATGAGGCGAATCTTTTTTTAGGATTAAAACAAACAATAAAGCCAGTAAAAAAGGAGCATACCATAATGGAATAAACAAAGCCAATACGGCAACTGCAATGCAAACGATCAAATGGAGTTGTTGCTTCATTTTGTCTTTTTAAAGTGTATCCTGTTATCAAAGTTACCTTCATCAGGTTTTTGATCCCAATTTAATAAACGGAAATATTTCCCTTTAGACCAGGGTTCAATCATGTGCTCGTAATAAGCGCTTCCCGGATGTCCGCTTTGCCCGCCCGGATAAATACCATAAGCAATCATTGAATCTTTTTGCAATTCGACAATCATACGCCAGGAAGGACCAAATACTCTGGCATGTGCATTGATGATATCCTCATGACCGGATGTACGCACATTAAATTTGCCAAAGGCCGGGATTCGTGCGATGTGCACGATCTCTGCTGCTTTATAGTGAGCCCAATCTTTGACGCGATCCATGGTATCCATTTGGAATACCAGACTATCAAATGACATTTGAACGAGGTCGCGGGCAGTTTCACGCTGGTCCGTTTTTTGATAATCAAAATACAAATGTTCCGGTTTATTCTTCAACCAATCGATCATCACCATTTCATTAGGGAATGCAATATCTAACTTCGTAGAAGTTTGCTCAAGCTCATCCCAAACCATTTGATTCAAAATATCAAACCATAAATCAAAATAGACTGGACTTTTACTGGTCGAATCGTAATTATAATTCCAATCCAATAATTGATGAAAAATTTCTTTTGAGGAAGCATTCAATTTTGAAGTGTCTAACAAAGAAATCATGGTTGGCAATGAAGATTCTGCTTTAAGACTATAGCTGTTGTATTGTAACTCTTTCATCGTTTCGACAGTCCAGTCGTGTTTGCCGCTGAGAATTCTGTTAATCAAGCTGCCTCTAAATGATCTAAAATCTCCATCGTTATAATATACCGGAAAACTCAAATCAGTTGTTCTCTGATTTGCTGATGATACAAAACCCCGTTCCGGATTTTTCACGGAAGGGTTAAATATCGGGTCCAAAAATCCATTCCATTTATTTTTTCCCTTGGATCCATCCAATACAAATCGGCCCAATTGATCCGGTTTTACAGGCATATTTCCAGCAACAGTGATAGCGACATCACCTGTATTGGAAGCAAACACAATATTTTGCGCAGGGTATGGAAAATAGGTACAAGCTTTCCGGTAGTCCGCATAATTTTTTGCTCGATTGAGACTCATAAAGGTTCTGAATTCCTGTTGCTCATAAGGATCGTGCAAAATCCAGTGCATCGCAAGAGAATACTTTTTATGCGTCGGATCTGTATATATGACCGGTCCCCAATTTGTTAATCTCACCGTATCTATCACAATGCGATCACCCTTAATTTTTATGGTATCCAAACGAACGTTCGTTTGGATCCACTCACCATCAAAATGATATGCAGACATACTGGAATCTTTCCACATGATTTTATACCAATCCAAAACATCCCAGCCTGCATTGGTAACTCCCCAGGCAATATGTTTATTAAAACCAATGACGACCCCTGCTATACCCGGAAAAGTAACCCCATACACATTGTATTCAGGTGTGACGATATGCTGTTCATACCAAATGGCCGGTAAAGTAAGATGCAGATGAGGATCATTGCATAATATTGGATTTCCCGATGCTGACATCGCCGATCCAACCGCCCAATTATTGCTTCCCAAACCGGATATTGATTCTTCTTTCATAAATGGAAGATATCCAAAACTTGCAGTATCAGGCTGTTCAGGAAAAGTAGTACTAGGAAAATCGGGCCATTTTGTACCCGATGGAATAACAGGATCTGTCATATGATCCATTTCAGGAAATAAGATTTTAAAATTCTCTTTAAAAAATGCTCTTGCATTATTTAAATCTAAATCCTTATCACGTCCGCATAATACTTCTGCCATACTTTTATGAAATAAAGCGCTGCGATATATGGACCAGGCTTCCGGTTTATAATTCAACAATTTATATTCTATAGGCAATTCATATTCGGCTAAACTGTTGATATATGCATTCACACCACGTGAATATGATTCTAAACGCGAGAGCAGAAAACTGTCTTTTTTCCAATGTTCGACACTCATGCGCGCAGCAATGGCGAGACCCTTACGCCGCTTAAGGCGGTCAAATTCAATGGTCCTGTCCCCAATGATTTCACTAAGTCGACCTTCTGCAGCCCGCGTTGAAAAATCCATTTGCCACAAACGATGCATCGCATGCATATAACCCTGAATAAAATAAGCCTGATGATCGTCTTCTGCAAAAATATGCGGCACCATTCTATCATCCAGAATGACTTCGCCTTCAACTCCATTGAAGTCTAATATTTGCGGAATTTTCTTATCCATCCACTTCACATTCCACCAAAAACCAGTTGAAGGGCTAAAAAAAGATCCCAATGGTGGCAATGCACTTTCTTTGATGACGAAGGATGTACTCATCATCCAATACCATATTAAAGTAATAAAAAATGGGAACCCTTTTACTATATATTTTACATTCATAATTATCGGGTAAAAAACCAATCAAATTCGTCGGATAATTTTTCGTTGTAGCCGTAATTTTCTAAATTAAATTCCTTTATTTGTAACGCATTCGTACAATGTTGGTCTGCCAAATATCTGGCCATCAATCCCCTGGCTTTTTTTGCATTAAAACTCACAAAGCTCAATTTTCCATTTCGCTCTTCTCTGAAATGGATATTTATCACAGGATATTTCAAATCCGGCAAATGAATCGCTTGAAAATATTCCTGTGAAGCCAAATTGATCAAATAATTATATCCGGATTTTTCGAGATCATTTTGCAGTTGCTTTCCAATAATTCCTTTCCAGAACTGATACAAATTTTTAAACTTTCCAATTTTTAAGCCTATGCCCATTTCCAAACGATAAGGCTGAATGAGATCCAAAGGCCTGAGTAAACCATATAATCCGGAAAGTATTCTCAAGTGCTGATGGCAGTAGTTGATTTCTTGCTCACCAAGTGAATAAGCATCTAATCCCCTGTAGACATCGCCGGAAAATGCAAATATTGCAGGCCGGGCATTCGAAACCTGATGTTGGATTTCGAATTTCAAATATCGATCGACATTTTCTGCTGCTAATTTATCACTGATATCCATCAGATTTTTGAGTTGCCGAGCAGATTTTTTTTTCATGACTTCCACAACCGCATGCGTTTGCGAAAGAAAACGCGGCTGCGTAACTGAAACAGTAGGAATTTCTTTTTTAAAGTCAAGATCCTTGGAAGGTGATATTACAATCAGCATTTTTTAAAATCTGTGACATAGATACTTGATTTTCCCGAAACCAGAAAGGATTTTACTTCGTTGATCTCAATTTCTTAATTTAGAGCCCGCCCTACTTTGCACCGCTCTGGGTTAATCCGATGAAAGAACAATACAACGTTTAGATCTTCCAACCAATGGTAAATAATATTTCTACCCGGTTGATATTTTGATTGACAAGTGGAGTTACGGCATCTATTTTACCATCGCCGTTGAAGTCGGAATTTCCTGTGAGATACGGAGCATAGCTTTGATTTTGTTTGCCAAAACTATAGGCAAAATCGAAATAGATTTTATCTCCCCGATAGCCACCGCCAAAACTATAATAATGCTCTTGCTCATCCGAATTGGTGTAGGTTTGAGGGAGCCATTGAGAACCTGCGCGGAGTCTGAGTTTAGACAGCGCCAATTCAGCACCGAGTCGGTATTGCATCACTGATTTGTATTGTTTATCAATGTCTGCATTCAACTCCTGTTCGAAACTTGTATCTCCGGCATCGTCACTAAAGGCCGAAAGATTATAATGCGCTTGTTGCGGATTGATCCAGTCCACTTCACCAGAAATAAAACCATAAGTACCGATGAGCGCAACAGAAAAAACGCTTCTCCAGGGGGTCGTCAATCGATATTCAAATTCACCATCAGGAGATCGTGCATCAAATAAAGTATCGCGATTGTTCAACACAAATCCGTATTCAAGGGAAGTATGATATTTGTCTTTGAGTGTTAATAAATAAGGAGTTTGAATGGCAGCTCCCAATCTCAAAAAAGGAGTCGGCTTCAAGATGATGCCCATTTTAGCACCGACTCCTGAAATTTCTGTTTTTAGTTTGTTTTCAAATACCAGACTTCTGAAAGGCAGGTATTCATTTTTAATCGCTTCAGATTCTGTATAAACTGTACTGCTTTCAAAAAATCCGAAAGGAATATGGAGACTCAATCCTAGAGCCATCCATTCGCGATAGTTGGCACCTACTCCAAATGTAAATTCATGCATGCCACCATACTGTTTTACAGATTGTTCTTTAAGCACAGCATATTCCGGATAGGCTAAAAAGTCGGTATTATAGATGTATTTCAACGAATCTGTTCCCGTATCAAAAAGCGCACCCGTTTCGTAAGCAAGTCCGGCTTCAAAATCATCCAAATCATCGGGGTGTAAACCTTCAAGCCCTTGTCCCAAGGGATCTAGCGCCAACTCCAAAAAACGATCTGTGATAGAACCCCGGCTTCTCCCTTTAAAATAAATATCCCTTCTAAAATCAGCCGTACGCACGAGATTTATACTGACATTGACATTTTGCCAATCGCTTGCAATGGGATTGGAGACACCTACAAATCCTAAGCCATTCAGTGAAAACTTACCGGTGTTTTCTTCGAATATTGAATTTTGATGTTGGTCTGAGTTTAATCTCGCTTCATTTTTTTCCCATATCGTGCCCATACTCACATAAGCATCTGATTTCCGATAAAGCCCGATACCTGCCGGATTGATTGCAATTGCTGAGAAATCACCACCTAAGGCAGACATACTATTTCCAACTCCAATGGCACGGCTTGTACTATATGGCCTGAACATGCTGTATCTCAAGGCTTCCGAAGACGTCTGTCCGTACGTATGTTGTATACCAATAGCAATAAAGAACATCAACAAAAACTTAACTTTCATGATGAGTGAATTTAAATACAATTACAAAATATAGAAAAGTTTATCTGGGTCCCTTTCTGGGGCTTTCTGATTTATTTGATTTTCCAGAATTTCCGCCTGATGAAGAATTATTTCCTTTCGATTTAGAGCCTCCCAGTGCATCCATAATTGCACCTCCAAAACCCGAACGATCTTGATCTTGCCTTTGCCTGGGCAAATTTATATCTAGTTGTGCAGAACGATCTCTTCCGGTTCTTCTTTCAGCGTCCATTCTTGAGTTACGGCTTTTATCTTCCGATGGAAATGAACGTTCCATTCGATGAGGTCGTAATTTACTATTATCGATGTTTCGTTCATCTTTGAATTTATCTTGAGCATTCATTTCGCGATCATCCCATTTTTGTGGATCTCTACCGGTACTGCGATCGATTTTTTCATAACCATGTTTGCCATCTGATAATTCTTTACTGGGATTTGATCTCGGCAAAGGTCTTTTACCGGTATTTGGAATTCCGGGCATTAGCTTATCATTCGATGCATCCCCATCTGCACTTCTCACCACTCTTCTGGGAGCATCATTCGTTCTACCCGGATTGGCATTCACTCCGGTTGTTTCCGTGATCTCTCTGGGTGAAGGATTACTCAGCCGTACGGGTCCTCTTTTAGAAGTATTGGTTGTCCCAAATCTTCTGCTTCCATAATGGTAGCCATTATCAGCGTATTTATCCTGATCCCGGTATTTGTTATGAGAATAATAGTGAGGAGAATTGTAATAATAGTATGGACTTCCCCAATAAGTATTATATCCATGATAACTTCCATAATAGCCGTGGTGGTAATTATTCCAGCCGTAACAGGCATCCCAATTTGACCAAAAGGGTCTATAGCTATAATAATTGCTCCAACGAATCGGACCGGTATAAAAATTAAATCTCCAACTACTTGAGTATATATCCCGGTCATAATACCATGGATCAAAATCATAGGGATCGTAATAGTAATTATAAGTATAAAATGGATCGTAATAACCAAAACCATAGGCCGGCCTATAAAATCTCTTTATTCTCGATGTGTAATAATACTCCTGATCTTCCCACTCTCCATTGGTATCGTCATAATAAGCTTCTTCGTCAGACTCATTTTCGTAGCTCAGATGTTGTGAATCAGTTGGAGATCCGCCTCTTTCTTCTTCATAATATCTATTATCCACAGGCTTGGTATCCTTGTCAGGATCATAGTAGATATCATCAAACTGAGCCTGAATCCCCTGCGAAACAAAGGCCAGGAATAAAGCTATAAAGACACTATTTGAAATCGTTTTCATAGTTGAATACTTTAAAGTGAACCTATTCACATTACTAAACAATGGCTAATTTATTACATTTGTGGTCGGGCTTGGTTAAATTCCATTTAATATTTAACAGAATTAAGTTAAACTTACTTAACAAGTCATATCCCAGCATTTATTTGATTGAAAATCAAGCATAAAGTTTAATAAGATCCTATGGCTAAAGTAATCACATCGCGTACAGAAGACTATTCTCAATGGTATAATGACCTGGTTTATAAATCGGGATTGGCTGATCAAAGCGCCGTTCGCGGCTGCATGGTCATTAAGCCCCTGGGCTATGCATTATGGGAAAACATGCGGGATGTTCTCGATCGCATGTTCAAAGAAACCGGTCATGTGAATGCTTATTTTCCACTTTTTGTTCCCAAGAGTTTATTCGAAGCTGAAGAAAAAAATGCAGAAGGTTTTGCCAAAGAATGTGCAGTCGTAACCCATTACCGACTCAAAAACGATCCCAATAATAAGGGGAAACTCATGGTCGATCCGGAAGCCAAACTTGAGGAAGAACTGGTGGTAAGACCAACCTCTGAAGCCGTTATCTGGAATACTTACAGAGATTGGATCCAATCGTATCGAGACCTACCCATACTTATCAATCAATGGGCAAATGTTGTCCGCTGGGAAATGCGAACCCGTCCTTTTTTGCGCACCACCGAATTCTTGTGGCAGGAAGGCCATACCGCTCATGCAACTGCAGCAGAAGCCATAGCTGAAGCTGAACAAATGCATGAAGTGTATACGCGATTTGCAGAGGAGTATATGGCTATACCCATCATTAAAGGGGTCAAAACAGCTAACGAGCGTTTTGCCGGAGCTGAAGAAACTTATACTATTGAAGCGATGATGCAAGATGGAAAAGCATTACAAGCAGGTACCTCTCACTTTTTAGGTCAGAACTTTGCCAAAGCCTTCAATGTAAAATATCTGACGGATCAAAACAAAGAAGAATTCGTCTGGGCTACTTCCTGGGGAGTTAGCACGCGCTTGATTGGCGCGATCGTTATAGCACATACAGATGACGAAGGACAGATATTGCCCCCGCGCCTGGCACCTACACAAGTAGTCATTGTGCCTATACCTAAGCCATCTCCCGAATTAACCGAGGCCGCTGATGCGCTCATGAAAAAACTGCAACAAAAAGGCATTCGTTGCGCTTACGACAAAGACGAAAAAAATCGTCCCGGCTTTAAATTTGCCGAACACGAATTAAAAGGTGTCCCCATCCGCGTAGGCATCGGTGCCAGAGATCTCGAAGCAGGCGTTTTTGAAATCGCCAGAAGAGACACCAAAGAAAAATCAAGCATCCCCATCGAAGGTGCTACAGAATATATCGAACAACTATTGGTTGAAATTCAACAAAATCTTTTTACAAGAGCCCGTAATTTTCAAATTGCTAACAGTCGTTCGTTAGATAGCTGGGATGAATTTGTAAAGGTCATTGAAGAAACTCCAGGTTTCATCTACGCCCATTGGGATGGAACTTCTGAAACAGAAGAGAAGATCAAAGAACTCACTAAAGCTACGATCCGTTGCATTCCTTTGGATGCAAAAGAGGAGGATGGCAAATGTATTTTCACAGGCAATCCTTCGAAGCGGAGGGTGTTGTTTGCGAAAGCTTATTAAGAGGAAAAGTCTGGAGGAAGTCTGGGGGAAGTCTGGGGGAAGTCTGTGGGAAGTCTGGGGAAAGTCTGAAAGTCTGTTAGTCTGTTAGTCTGTTAGTCTGTTAGGCTGTTAGGCTGTTAGGCTGTTAGGCTGAGGCTGTTAGACTGGAAGGCTGGGAGTTATAAATGTATGATGTTAGATTTGTGATTCTGATTAGATTTAATCAACAAATTCAATTTGGAATATTCACTTATTATGCAATCCTTTGATAAGGGAAAACAAAACTTTTTCTGCCGCTTCAAATTTGTTTTGACATGCATTGAAACTTTTAAGTTCGATATAACCCAGACGATATGCTAATTCAAATTGATAATGTGATTCTTTTAAGGAAGCAAATGAAATTTCCAAATATCTGAAAAATTCTTTTTCACTTGAACGGTAACATCCTTCAACTATATTGCAGCATACTGATATTACGGCTCTTCGCAATTGAGATGACAAACCATAAATCTCATCTTTCGGAAAGTACTTCGTAATTTGATATACTTCCAGAACGAGTGCATCAGCAATTTGAAATGCTTTAATTTTCGTGTAATCTCTCATGTTGTTATATTGAATTTATCAATAAATAAAAACAATATTACACTGGATAAATTTTTACAAACAGAAATGATTAAAAAAAATAGGGATCAATTTATTCAATCACCCTATTGATCGATTGAATGTATTGGTGTGCCAACTTTTAATGTAACTCTGAAATTTCCTATATGCACATAAACCTGCATGACTCCACACCTCAAATGCATCCGTAAAAAAATAACAGACTATCAGACTTCCTCCAGACTATCAGAATAGCAGACAATCAGACTTCCTCCAGACTAGCAGACTAGCAGACAATCAGACTTCCTCCAGACTAGCAGACTAACAGACTAGCAGACTTACAGCCTTCCTCCAGACTTCCTCCAGTCTTCCTCCAGACTTCATTTTAAAGGAAATTTACTCCCGTATAAACCGGCAAGAAAAAATCCAGTAACAACAAGAATCTGATCTTCTACATCCTGAAGATATTCAATCGACCAATCCCGGTAATCAAAAAAATAACTGTTATAAATAATAAATACTTCTTCTTCGCCCTGTGTCATCAAACATTGAATCCCATCCGATTCAGGTTCAATGCGCAAATTGTATATTTTATCCTTAAAAGCAATTCTCCAAACATCAAATTGTCCCGCCCATACAGGTGTAGCCGTTAAAAAATGATCCAACAAACGGATTTCCCAATCGTGTGGTTGATTTTTCCAGCGTTGTTGAATGGATCCGGATAATTCATCGATCCGAATATCCCATTGCGAAAAGTCCTGTTCAAAACCCCAACGTGCTCTTAAGCTTCCCATCTGAGATTCTTCCTCATCTAAAAATCTCCAATCGCGAAGATCATCGGAATAGACCGTTTGAAAGTGAGAAATCATCTGGCTGTTTAAGCCAGTCACAAAAAAGCAGAATATGCAAAGAATTTTATACATCAAAAAGGAAGATCATCAAAATTGGTTTCCGGCTGTGAAAAAGGATCCGGTGCATCTTTATCAGCCACTAAATCCTGACCAGCGGCCTCTCCACCTCCTGCTGACGCTTCCACCTTCCAAGCCTGTAAATTGGTAAAATATTTACCCTGCCATTCGCGACCGCGCAAATCAAAATGCACTGCTAGTTCGTCATTTTCATTAAACTTATCAATGATATTGCAGCGATCCTGCACCAACTGAAATTTAATGTATTGAGGATATTGCTCTTGGGTTACAATTACAAATTCTCTCGTTTGAAAGCTGGCAGTTTTGCTTTCCATTTCCATTTTTTTGACCAGTTTGCCGTTTATTTGGTAACTCATATTGTTAAATTTAGGAAACAAATATAAGCCTAATATCTAATGTGAGAATAACGAATTTCAATCCTGAATATATTTTGCTAAATCAAGAAAAAGCCATATTAATTATAGGCTAATCTATTAAATTTTAGTACTAAATAACGTATAATAAAAATAATTATGTAATCCACCTGGTTACAAAACTGAACAATTTGTATTAAGTTTGAAGAATCTATTGATCAACCAACCGAAACTGACCCCATGGACGATCCACTCAAAACCAGGGCGCCTCAACTTAATTGGCGAAGCTTTAGCAGGAGTTATCCTGCCTGTATCTTTACTGCAATTTTTATTGTACATACTTGCTTTTCTTTTGCAAATTCATTTATCCTTATAAGCTGGAACATCAAAGATTTTGGGCAGTCCAGGGATGATAAAGAGATGCAAATGATTGCTGATCTTATAGGACATGCGGATGTGATCGCCATCCAGGAAGTAGTTGCCAAACATCCGGGCGGTGCACAAGCTGTTGGAAGATTGAGCGAAGCACTCAAACGAAAAGGAGCAAACTGGGATTACCGCATCAGCGATCCTACCAAAAGCCCTAGTGCATATATCAGTGAGCGATATGCCTATTTGTGGAAAACATCTCGCATCAAAATGTTGGGACACCCCTATTTATTAAAAGAAGTCGATGCTGCAGTTCACCGCGAACCTTTTGTAGCTTTATTTGATATTGGAGGTTTATCCTTTAAAATGATCAACTACCATTCTCGCACACACGATAAAAGTTTTGAGGAATCTATTGAAATTAAAGCGATAACACAATGGATTTCACAACAACAAAATAATAATATGATATGGAGTGGAGATTTTAATCTTCGAAATGATCATGACGCTTTTAACTCACTTAAGCAATTAGGTTTTAATTCGTGTCTCAATGGACAATCGACAACGCTCAGAATGTATTGTGAAGATGGAAACTACATGAGTTTGGGCGAAGACAATATCTACTATAAATTCAATCAAAGTCGCAAAACTATTTGCAAAGTACAGGATTTTATGAAAGATCGACCTTGTGAAACGGTTACAACTTTGAGAAATGTTTATTCAGATCATTTACCTGTCGAGATGCTGGTGGAATTTTAAATTTAATAATCTGCATGAAAATATTTTTAGATATGGAGTTTACGGGATTACATCAGGCCACAACTTTAATATCAATGGGTCTGGTCGCCGAAAACGGCAGAGAATTTTATGCAGAATTCAACGACTTCGATCGCAATCAACTCAATCCGTGGCTTGAAGAGCATGTCCTACCAAAACTTGAATACAAAGAAGTTGAAGAAATATTAGAAAATTCCGGAACAACCTTTAAAATGAAAGGAAATAAAATTCAAATCAGAAAAGAATTGGAAACATGGCTTTCTGAATTTGACTTTATCGAAATCTGGGCTGATGTACTGGCTTACGACTGGGTCTTATTTTGTGAATTGTTTGGGGGTGCAATGAATATACCTTCAAACATATTTTTTGCTCCATTTGATCTTGCAACCTATTTCAGATTAAAAGGCATTATAGAACCGATGGATCGATTTACAAAAGATGTATCGCGATTTGAATTTGCAGGAGCTGATAAGGCAAAGCAGCATCATGCTCTTATTGATAGTCAAATTGAGCTAGTTTGCTTTAAAAAACTACATAATTTCAAAACTAATGGATAAAAAAGTGCCTCAAATTTATAGTACACATACCTTCATGTTGCCATTGAAGTGGGATTTTGTTCCTGGAAAGAAGAACCTAAGTACTTACGATTTTGAATTAAGATCCGATATCACAAAATTTCATAAATACCTTAATAATACTAATTGGAGAAGACAATTTTACAGGTTAAATACCGAAAAGGATTACAATGAATTTGTTTATTTTCACGATTATGTCCGAAAGGCCATTTTCGATCAACAAGAGAGGAATGAAAAACAAAATTGGCAGAACGAAAATCCCGTATGGGGTAAAATGCCAAAAAACAAATTTATGGCCTATTATGAATATAAACTTGGAAATAATGCTGAATATATAATTGATACCAAATTAAAAACTTATATATTACATCTAAAATCAATTTGCCTTCATGTTTTTTCTACGGGTGTATTGATATTAAGTATTGATTGTGAAAACCACAAAGAAAATCAACATGATGAAAGTAGTATTCTTCTTATAAATGAATTTGGCAGAAGAATCTATCCTCAATATTTAGGAAATTCCGAGCCGCGAACAGCAGCTGTTAAAAGCAATTTTCTTGCTTCTAAAATTATACTAAATCCAGACTTAGGCACTAATCCAATCGAAGATAATTTTGAAAGATTTGATGACCTAACAAAACTTACAACTAAAGGTTACTATACAACAGAAGGCACAACATCCTATCGTGATCAAATGGTAATTCATGCTCCTAAGTTCATTTCAGGACTATTTAATGCTCATTTTGCTTTCAATCAACATGAACATTTAGATCATAAGAATGGGTTGATTCGATTAAGCAGAGTAATGGATGATCGAATGTTTTTTCAATGTTGGTATGACAATACTAAAAAAGCAAATGCCCTGGCAATCCCAACAAAAGTGGACAACACGTTTATGAGAATTGAGAATGAGTACCTACCTGCTTATGCAACAGATAAATTTTGGTATTCCTTTATGTTTGGAGACAAAAATCAGGATGATCCTTCCATTAATGACGATAATTTACAAGCTAATCAAATATTAACACATACATACTCAAGATGGTACGACTATAAACGTAAAAGTGGGCAATACGATGGCACCTTATATGGCTTTACAAGAGATTCCTTTGTATGCATAGGTGGATGTTTCGTGTTACCACACATACAAACTATGTACTATCAAATTGCAGTATTATGCCTTGCACAGCGGAGCACAGCACTTAGGTATTCTGGTGAGGTTGCAAATTTGACACCTATTAAATCTAAGCCTCAAAAGATGGTCAGACGCATAAGGAGTTTACACTTACATTATGTTGAGTTTATAAATAAACTTTACTTTCGTGAAGTTACATCACAGATTCAAGGAATTGAAATGTACAATCAATTACAGGATATAATGCAAATTCATAAAGATGTTAAAGACCTAGATTCTGAGATTCAGGAATTACATTCATATGTAACAATGTATGAACAAGCATTGATCGCAAAAATAACTACAGTTGGAGTGCCATTTGCAATTGTCTTTGGAATTCTAGGTGCCAATATATTTCAAAATGGGATGGTACTAGGCAATACTCCTGACTTTAATGCATTAAAATGGATTGGCTGTGGATTATTAATTAGTATCATAACAATCCTAATATTACCATTTATTTTTAATAGTTGTATTCCAATTTTTAGAAAATTAAGAAAATCTTTATGACTTTTCAAATTCAGTTTAAATTACGACAACATACTCCAATAATTCACTTCCAATGGAATGAAAATAATGCAAGTTTGAGACCAACTGAGCTTAAATCAAAATTAGATAAATGGCTCATTGCAATTCTAGCAAATGAACTCCGAGGAAATGAAAAAAGACGTGAAGCTGCATTGAAAACTGAAAAGCTGAAAAAATGGCTCCGTGGGGCTAAATTAAAAGATAAAAGTAATCCGGCATTCAATTACTCAGTAAAAATATCCACAATTGGAAATAACAAATTTGAAGATGAGATAAATATCGAAATTGATGAAAACAATCCAATAAATCCAAAATTGCGCAATACCGATTATCCTACTTACTTCGGAAATCAACTAAAAGTTAAGGCAATTAATGCAAATGGTAGTTTTCATCCTGAAGATGAATATAGAACAGGTAAAAAGCGAATCAAGCGTCTTAATTACTTTACTGGAGTAATTATTACGTTTTCATCACCTTTTGAAGATTTGTTAGCTGAAATCAATAATCAATTTCCCAGTTTTTTACTCAAAACCAATTTTGGCACCCGGCAAGGTAAAGGGTTTGGTAGTTTCTTCATAGAAAAGGGTGCAGAAGGATTTCCTGAAAATTATGACAATTGGTTCAACCGAAAATTTTCATGGAAATTTGATGTAACTGTTGAAGGGAATACTGAGGAAAAAAGGATGAAGAATCTATTTGAAAAGATTGACTTGTTTTATAAAACATTACGAAGTGGGATAAATACAAAAAAATTCGGAGGGCACTATTTTAAATCCCTAATGTGGAAGTATGTTAAGGAAGACCAGAAGTTACAATGGGATAAAAAAACTATTAAACAGAAATTCTTCTTAAATAATTACAAAAGCACACCTGAGAACGAATCTACTCAAAAAATAAGGCATAATGTTATAGGTATTCCTAGCGATAATGATTCACCACTTTTTTGGGAAGAAGCAATGGCTGAAATTTTTAACAAATTCCTCTGGCGCGATTTACTTGGCTTGTCATCAGTCCAACAATGGAAGGATTACAAATTGCCGAATACAAACAACCATGCAACAGTTTATAAGGAACATATTCCGTCTGGCAACAATCAAAAGATTGATCGCTTCAAATCCCCCATTTTTTTTAAACCTATTAGAACAGATATTAATAAATTCAGGGTCTTTTTTGAAGTACCTTCTTACATTCAAATAGCATTTGCGCAAAACGATCAAAAAGGATATGCGGATGAAACAGCAATCCTTGGTGAAACAATCAAGATTGGGACGACATCAAATCTTACTCTAGGAAGTTGGGGTCTTAAATTTCCTGATTCTTTTAATTATAATCGATTTTTGGCGCACGTACTAAATACAACGAATCTTGCAACATATGTAAAAGTAAAATCACCAAATGATAAATCGCTGAAGTCGCTACAAGAAATATTTAATCAACTTAAACCCCAAGCTGAAGCCATTTTCATCAAACTAAATCAACAGCAGCAATGAGCATTCTTCATATCGGCATCACAATAGGCCCCATTTATAAGACATTCCAAAAGGCAGATAAAACACGCGAATTGTGGGGCGGTAGTTACTTATTTTCGTATCTGTGCAGACAATTGGTTCTGGAATTGCAAAGCAAGGATGGAATTACAATTCTATTGCCCAGTCCAAAATCTGCACTTGATATGAAAAATTTACTTGTAAAAAAACCCGGCGTAGGATTGTACCCAGACAGAATTTTACTCCAAGTCAAAGGAGATAAATTAGATGATGTAAAGAATGTTGTAAGGGATGTAAAGGATAAAGTGGTAAGCGAAATGCTTCGATACATCCAGTCCTATAGAGCTTATGACCCGTATGCCAGATTACTTAAGATGCACATTAGAAACAATTATGAAAACGCCAAAGATTATCTTTTCAATTATCTTCAGGTTTACACTATTCAGGCTGATCTGTCTCAGGATAACTTAAAGGAAAATGAACGACCATTGGGTACAGTGAAGTCCCTGAATACTTTACTTGACCATGCAGAATTACGTTCTTCAATTACCAGTTTCGATCCTGACCCCATTAAAGTATTTCTTCGCGGCATAAACCATAGTTTTCTATTGAATGACGCTCTTGACGAAAGTTTCAACCATTTCCCATCGCTGCCGGAAATTACAACCACAGAAATCAGGTTTATATCAGAGAATATCAGAAATGAATACGACAGGATAATTGAAAGTGATTATAATGAACTCGTCAAAAATGAACAGTTAAAAACTATGGAGTTACTAAATAATCCTGATGCCGAGGATAAGTCAATCGAAGATGAAAATGATCTCGAATCTGACTTAAAAGAGGATGATCTGCTTAATAGACTTATTAGACTTGCTGAAAAAAATGATAGGCGTCTGTATCATAAATATATTGCCATTGTTCATGCCGACGGAGACAGGATGGGCAACCTTATTGGCAGTTTACCCGATGATCAGGTACAAGGATTTTCAGAAGATTTATTGGAATTTGCACAAAAAGCAAATGAGGTTATTGCCGGAAAGAGGTTTACTCAGGGAGCTAAAACGGACTGGGGTTTTGGAGGTGCACCCATATACATAGGAGGTGACGATTTGGTATTTTTTGCACCAATTGCTTGCCGAAAAATAGTAAATGGACATTCTGTACCCCAATTTCAAACGGTCTTACACCTTATAAAAGATATAGATAAAATATTTGATGATGTATTTAACAAAAAGAAATCAGATGGTAGTTACGAAAAATATCAATTATATACTATCAATCGACCCTGTATGACATACGGTGTAAGTATTGCATATTTCAAAAGGCCTTTACACGAAATTTATTCAGAAAGTTATGAGCTCATGCAAGCAGTAAAAAATAATAATTACAAGACCCGCAACCGCATTAACTTAAAGATTACAAAACACAGCGGGCAGTGGTTTGGCGGTGTATTAGACAAGAATGACCAAAGTACTTGGGAGAAGGTAATTGAGTTAATTAGCGAAAAAAACATATTAAAAGCGGAAAGCGGCCATATCGAACAGTTTGTGAATTCAGTTACTCAAAAACTTCGCTATTATAAAGCAGTAATTATTAAGTGTGCTAAAGATGACAATGATGATGAATTACAAAAACATATTATTGCGCTGTTCGATAATGCATTTAATGAAGGAATTCATAACACCGTGCGGGATTATCTTAATCAGGTACGTGATTTACTTATCTCCATGCTCATTATGACAAGAAAGAATGAACTTCTGTCAGGAGGAATGACTAAAGCTGAACATATAAAGCAAACAATTGACACTCTGTATGGCATTATACGCCTTTTGCATTTTATCCGCGATACTCGGGCACCTGTTTCTAAACCATCACCTCAAATACTGGAAGTATAATATGACAACACTTCGATTTATACTCAAACCTCTTGACACCATTTTTTTTTGGGGATGAAAAAGCTTGTTTAAGCAAGATTACTTGCAAAAAAGCCGAATGCTACCTCAGCAAACAACCATCTTAGGTTTCCTTCGTTATGAGGCATTGCGTAAATCAGGATTACTTGGAAACTATTCTACAGAATGGAATTCCTTAATTGGGACTAAGAGTTTTGATGGCAGTAACGAACAAAAATTTGGAATAATCAAAAACGTCTCTCCAGTTAGCATTTACAATGGCAATAATGATTTCTATCCACTGCGTGACCCAATTAATATGAATACCCATACTTTCCATAATGTGAAAGTTTCCTTTGGGGATAATAGTGAAGACTGGGATGAACTTAATATTTTTCAATTTGGTGAAGCAAACCGATATGATCCTAAAAACCATTCACATTTTAAACTCATATTCTCCGACTTCAACGGAAATAGTCATCCAGCTGAATGTGATGATGTATTGGACTCAGAACAGGAATATGGCTTCATTCTTGCCAATTGGAGTAGTGGCGGGATATTCAGAAAAGACACTCGTCCGGGTATTACAAAAAGTTATAAAGGTACTCCCAATGATGAAGGCTTTTTTGAAACTGAATTTTGGCGAATGCATCCTGACTTTGCCTATAGTTTCACAGCTGATATTGACGACCATAATCTTTTGAAGGCCTCGGATTGGAAAGACACTATTGATATTATTCGTTTTGGTGGAGACCGATCGATTTACAGACTATCAGTAACTGATGGCATTACTAACACAGAAGGAAATTCAGGAACGGTTTTCATATTAATGAGTGATGCCAAGGCAGATAATTCAATTTACAATCATTGTGCAACTGTTGTAACTGATACACAACACTTCCGAAACATGCGAACACAGAGCAAAGCAAATGAAAATTGGAATAAACGACCTGCTGATTTCAACTCACTAAAACAAAATGGCTCTAATGCCCAAGTACTGCTTAAGCATGGTAGTATTTTGATCGCGAAAAATGATAATTTAGCCACTGAGCTGGCAAAAGCTTTAAGTTCAAATTATGCATTTCGAAATATAGGTTACAACCATTTTCAACGATTAAACCAAATTCCAAAAGGACTTATAAAATAATGACCATGTATACACAATTCTATCGTTTAAGAGCCATTACCAATATGCATGTAGGAAGTGGCGAATCCAATTACGGCGTAATTGACAAACTCATTGAGCGTGATGCTGCTAGTGGATTGCCCTGTATCAACAGCAGCGGGTTAAAAGGTGCCATTAAGCAAAAATTTAAGGGAATACCAGGACTGAAAGAAGTTTTCGGCAGTGACCATACAAGAAATGATGGAGTATCTAGTTCTGACTCTGGTGGCGAAGACAAAAATGCCCAACAAGGTTCTTGTAATTTTCTTCCTGCGCATTTGCTGGCTATTCCGCTAAGAACGGATAAAGTCCCTTTCATTCTCGGCGTATCAATAAGTACCGTTAATGCCTACTACCAATTTAGAAAGGATTTAGGGCTAACAGAAAATCCTATTACTATTTCTGCTGAGCACAAGTTTAAAGTTAGCGACGAAATTACTGATGTCGACCTAGGGCAGTCCGGTAAGCGAACCATCGGCAATTTAGAAAAAAATATTGAAACTCAAATAAAGACCTTGCTCGGAACAAAACATCCAGTGGTAGTTTTGGATAATGAGACTTTGATTGAACTTTGCAATGACTTAAATCTGACAGTCATCGCCCGAAATGCACTTGAAGATGGACAGAGTCAGAATCTTTGGTACGAACAGGTTCTTCCAAGAGAATCCATACTTTACTTTCCAGTTATGTGGGATGACGCTTCCAAGAAAAAGACTTTTGATCTTACAAAGGGTACCCTACAAGTCGGCGGCAATGCTTCTGTAGGTTATGGTTTCACCAAAATAACCGAAATACCATGAGTACCATTAGCAAAAAAAGATTTGACTCTTTAATTCCTTTAGCGATAGATGTCATCAATGATATGAAAGCGGAATTTATTATCGGAAGCACTGATCTAGTGTTTACTGCATCTGATGGGACTAAAGAAAAGAGAACTGTAAGGGCTGTTCCAAATGCTTTTCATGGTTACTTCTCATCATTTGGCGCAGATATGATTAACTCCACTCCATTAGCAGCTATTATATTTTTTGAGGAGGCGGACAAAGCTTCTGGAGGAAGAAGCAAAGAGAACAAAGCATTAATTCCAAGATCTATCTTAAACCTTATTAAAAAGGAAAATCCTAACGACCGTGAGGTATGGCCAACTGAATTGAGTAAATACTATTGTCCTGATGACAAATCGTGTATTGTTAAAATTGCAGCTGCAGCTGCAGCTTTGAAGATTGCCCTCCGAACATTTCCAAAATCTTAAATAAGACATTATGAACATTAGCAATCCAGGATTAGCCTTCAATAAAACTGTTTTTAATGAGTTGTCTGCAATGAATAAGTCCCTTTATAAGAAAAACACCTACAATCTCCACCATGCTCTTTTCAATGTTTCATTAGGTGAGAAATGGAAACCACTAGACCTTTCCAGCTTAGACTTAGGTGATACAAATAGACCCTATGTATCATTTAACTTGACTGTGGACTGGCCAGGAATGATGATGGGCCTGGGTTATGGACATGGTGCTAAAACTGGAGCTGACAACAAATCACATCCACACGAAACAGAGGTAAAAACAGGTTTCTATTTTGACTTTACGACTGGCATACCAGTTGTGACTGGTTCTTCAGTTAAGGGTATTCTAAGAAGTCATTTTCCGAATAGAATTAAGTGCAACAAGAACGATCAGGATTGCGAATCTCTCAAAAAAGCAATGACCAATCGGATAATTTCAATTTTAAAGGAAATACTCAATAAAACTTGGGATGCTGAAAAAGTTAATATATTTGAACAAGTTGTATTTGAAGGGAAAGATGAAGTATTTGAAGGAAGTAAGAAAATAATTAATTCAATCCCTTCAACTAATCAAGATATTTTTTTAGAAGCATTTCCATGCAAAGGTGTGAATGCAAAAGTGTTAAACACGAATATTCCAGATGATGTAAACGATGCCTTCTTAGGTGAAGACGTGCTCACACCTCATGACCATCCTTTAAGGAATCCAGTACCCATCAAACATATAAAACTTCTACCCGGAGTAGAAATGAAATTTCAATTCTTATTGAATGATAAAGGAGGACTTACTTCAGGCGAAAAATTAACACTTTTTAAATATTTACTTGAAAATTTTGGAGCAGGTGCAAGAAGGGGTACTGGCTTTGGTCAATTTAAGTTAAGCACTTCTGAACAATCTGTAAACCAGTCCAATTGGTATATAAACTTTTCTCCATTACAGAGTGATAAAGATGAAGTAGGTGATGGTACCAGCAGTGAGGAAGAAATAATAATTAAGCCACCTACAAAACCAGATATTACCAAAGTTCCCGAAAGTGAAAACTGGCCATCCATTTCCTCAGTATATAAAAATGAGAAGATATCAGGATATATTCATGAACTCAAAAGTGGAAACGCTAAAGTCCAACTCTTTGTTAAAGGTCAGTCTGATTTCTTAAATTTACAAGGTTACAAAGGTCTAATAGGTATTGAAGTGGACTTTAAAATTGTAGATACCATTGGATCATTAAAAAATGGGAATTACCAAATATCAAGAATTGAATTATATAAATAATTCTATAAATATCTCTAAATACACACAAGTATAAATTTAATATAATTACTTCTGATATTTATATAATTTGAATTTATAAATTTTATTACTAAATTACTCACATCATGCCAAAAAAATACATCTACACCCGCAACAAAGTCTGTAAAAAAGGAAAACTCGATGGCCGAGGTTGGCGATGGAAACTGTGGCCATTTACGAAAGAAGAATTTCCTGTTCAGCCGGAAGATAATCGGCAGGATCCTGCATTATACGAAATGGAATTGATGAAAGCGGGTGATGACTGGTTGAGTGACCTTGCAACCGAATGGAGCAGCCAAGATAAAAAGTTGAAACCACTTTATTGCGATGCCTTTATTAAAGCACAAGCCTGTGCTATGAATCTGGAGACTGAAAAAGCAGAATTCGATAGCGCTAAAAAGGAATATGATGAAGCCCTGGAAGAATTTGAAGATTTACAAGCACCGGCATTCTCAAAGACTGGTGAATATATACTGATTGCACTTTTAGCAGTTGCTGAATTTTATTTTAATTACATGATCTTTTCAGTCATGGGTTCATCCAAAGTTGAAACCATGATCAGTGCTGCTACCATTAGTATCGCGTTGCCGGTTTCAGCATTCGCATTTGGGCATACGGTTCGAATCGATAATAAAACTCAAACGCAACGCATTTGGGCAACGTTTTTGGTATTGGTGCCCTTTATTGTTTTTGTAGTTATCTCTTTTTTAAGGGAAGCTTTGTTTGAAGTTGCCTGGAGAGATTCAGCATTAAAACTAAGCATTACTCCTTTCCAGGCTACATTAGCCTTTGTTTTTATAAATTTATTAATTTGGTTGATTGCAGCTTTTGTTTCTTACAGAGCTGCTCATAAAGATCCTGAGAAATTCAGAACTTTAAAGTTGCGGTATTTAGGGGCAAAAAAAGTAATGGAAAAATTCGGATCAGATTATGCAACTGCCGTCAAAGAATACGAATTGGCAAGACTGCATTATGAAAAAATAAAACATTTGCGTAAAGAAGAATTTGACCATCATGTATCCATTGGCCGCGATATGATCAAAGTTGTGAAATGGCTGATTTCTGTTTATCGGAACAAGAATCAGGAGGTAAGACGCTCTCAAACCATTCCTGCATGTTTTCAAAAAAGTATTCAGGAACTGATCATGCCGGCAGGTTTATGGGAAAAGGATCTGGACTGGAATTGTGATATCATACCAAACAATCAACCATTGCCTAAACCCAGTGATAATTAAGAAATCTAATTTTATGCATTTGAAATTTAAATATTTTTTTGGATCAGGGCTTTTAATCGTTTTGCTATCACTACTTTCCTGTACTGAAGATAAAAACCAAACCACCACAACCTGGTGCGTTTTATTGGATATGTCCGGGGTAAGACAGGATTTGCAAACACGACAGAGGTATTCTGATAATTTTACAAAACTGATTGAAAAGATCGGAGCTGAAGATGTTCTTGTTGTGGGACTCATTACGGAATCTTCCATCAATGAGCCGGAATACATTGCAAATCATAAATTTTTAAGCTTTAAACCTACAACAGACAATGAATTAATCATGAATATGGAAAAGTCCAAATTTGATTCGGTTTTAAATTTGGAAAAATCTATGATCACCACTAAAGTCCAAAATTTTATCCTTAATAGTGAACGATTAGCAAAAACTACGGATATTATTTCTGCAATTCATGTTGCCGAGAATGTATTCAAAAAAAACACCCATTTGAATAAATATCTGATTCTCTTATCCGACATGGAACAATATTCTGCAGATTACCGGTTTCCGGTGGAAAATCTCAACGATGACCGGAACAAACAAATCATAGAACTTGAACAAAAAAAACCACGAGGCCTGCCCGATCTGACCGGTGTAAAAGTATACGTAGCCGGGGCTAGAAGCAGAGACAGCGACCGCTTCTTCAGAATTAAAAACTTCTGGCTGACCTATTTTGATGCCTGCCATGCTTCTTTAATGAAAGAGGATTATGGTGCTGCCTTGATTCAACTGTAATGGCTACTTATGCTGAAAGACATTTGCTTAAAGGAGAATCGATTCTCCATGAGACCACTTACCATTGGGTTCACTTTATTTCATGGAAGGCTTTAATCTCATTATTTATCATTCCTATAATTCAACAATTGACCGATGAATTCGTGATTACCAACCGGCGCATCATTATCAAGAAGGGTTTGATCAGAATCTGGACATTTGAAATGAGCCTACGTAAAATAGAATCCGTTTTTGTCGATCAAAGTATTTTGGGTCGCATTCTTAATTTTGGTACAGTTACGATAACCGGCAGCGGCGGTACACGAGAAATTTTCATTGTATTTGGCAACCATCTTTGTTCAGAAAGGAATTTATGGAAGCTGAGCTTAATATGAGTGCATAACATCACGATATGTTTGGTACAAGAAAGAAAAGATCGTTAATGGAAAATATGTCTGCCATTGCAAGTATTTTAAGTGCAACAATAGTTTGTGTGCGATTAACATATTTTGGAATTCTACCCATAGAAACGGCTGCTTTGATAATGGTTGCTGTTGTTTTTATGGCAGCCGTTGGGACAACTGTAATGAAGCTTGGTATTTGTGCAGCATCTATCTACCTTTTTGCAAAGTATGTCTCACAGGGCGATGATGCGCAATTTCAGGGTGTCCTGGCTGCTATCCTTGCTTTGATTATTGCATTGATTGGGTTGTATATTATCGTGAGACAAATGTTTCGATGATTGATGATTGAACACAATTAATTTATAAAAATGATTACAAACCATTTAAATTTTGTCGAATAAAAGTGTCTGAATCTACAACACCATCGGAATTGAACATTGCAATTTTAGCTGAATCTCTTCAGGAGTTAGCTGATGCTCTGGAACATTTGTCTCAACTGGTTTTGCTTCAAAAGGAAGCCGATAAGCAAGTGCCCATCAAAGAATTTAGTTTGTTGGTCAGAAATTTCAAGAGTAAACTAAACCAAGCTCCGAATGTAACTCTTCAGGATCATAAGACGCAATGGGCTTCAAAACATAAAAGGAACTTTATCAAAAACTGGTTAAAATCAAAGAATATAAAATTGGTAGGTGCCATTACTTCATTGAAAGCAGACAGCTACTTATTTCAGGCAGTGGATTACCTGGCCTCGCACTTTGGAAACTTGCAGATTTTTTATGAATTATTAAAGGCCAATCAGCGGAACAAAAAGAATTTTACTACACGCACAACCGAAACATCATTGCAATATATTCAAACCTGGTGTGATATGCTCAAACAACATGGGATCATTGATCGCTTTGAAACTAAAAGCAAAAGTGAGCTATTTGTTGATGTTGCGGAGATCCATAAATCAGCAATGTTTATCAATGGATATTGGTTGGAGTTGTTGCTTCGAAGCAAATTATCGTTATTTTTAAAGCAGCGTCTAAATAAAATACAGTCCTTTGATATTTTAAGTCAATTAGCAGTAATCAAACCAGATGGCAAACATACTGAACTTGACCTGATGCTTATGCTCAATGGGCAAATTTATTGGTTTGAATGTAAAAGTGGGGCCATAGGCGAATATTATCAGAAGTTCAACAATCATAGACATTTGCTTGGCATGAATGAACAAAATTCCTTTGTTTTGTTACCTACTTTGGAATCTTCGCAAGTTCTGCATATTTTTGAACGGAGTGGAATGTCCTGTATATCTGCAATTAATTTGATTGAACAATTGGAAACCTTTCTATTAACTCAAGATAGCTACGCTTCATATGAATAACATAAAAACCTTAAAAATTATATACAATCTACCGCTCCGACCGGATGAAATTCCCCACTTTAAAAAGGAGATTCTGCATTTACAGGATCCAACAGAAGATATTTGGCACAATCATCTAGAGGAAATTGATGACCTAAAAAACAATACACAACAAAAGATTATAAAGACAGGGATGGGCAAGGCCAATTATTTGAGGTATCCACTTATCCAATTCAGGTCTGAACTTATTGGCAGGCATTTTTATGCATCTATTTGGGCTGTTGCAAAGGGTGTTAATGTTTTAAATTCATTTGTAAAGAAGAATCCGGAACCTAAAATTAGATGGGGACATTCTAAGATTAAATTAAAACTATTTGAAGAGTTTCAAATTGAAAAGACTAAAGTTAAAATGTTGCCCGGTTTAAATTTTTTGCCCTACACCTTAACCCATTTTTTGCCATTCAATGAAGAAGGTGCCTATAAGCAATTTAAAGCAGAGCAATTTTTTGAAGATAAATTAAGGTTGATAGAAAATAAAATAAAGGATAGCCTTACTCATTTTGCGGAGAGTGTTGAATGGGATTCAGAACATGGTAAGCCATTCAGAGCAAAAGTCATGGATTTTAAAGGATTTCGTACTGCAAAGTATAGGCCAAAACAGAATAATGAAATCCTGACTTATGTTTCTGCCGATCTGATTGCCGGGATCAATGCTTATTTGCCACCTGAAATTTCAATTGGCAGCCTTAAAGCTCTTGGTTTTGGTGTATTGAGGCCCTTACGATCCGTAGATCACGACGACGGATAAAGTTCTTTGAAAGAATGAAATAAAGCTATATGTCTATAAAAACTGCCATAAAGATCAGAGCTAAACGATTCAGTAAAATCGAAACCCTAAGAGATCTTTGCAGTTTGATTCGCAAGCATGAACAGCAAGTGGTGTTGATGGCCCATCAACCACGATATCACCGTTACGAAATTCCAAAATCTAAAGGTGGTTTAAGATTGGTTGAAGATCCCGAAAAGAAACTCAAAATCGTACAAACATTTATCAATGAACATTTGCAGGCTTTTTACAGCCTGATCAGACCTGAATGTGTATATGGTTTTGTGATTAAACGGGAAGCCGGTGAAGACAGGACGATTACCGGGAATGCTATGCAACATTTAGGATGTAATTATTTATTGAATGTGGATCTTAAAGATTTTTTTCATCAGGTAAGTCGTGTCAGGGTGGAAGAAATCTTTAAAATTCATTTCAATCATTTTCATGACGAATTGATTGATATATTGGCCAGATTAACTACCTATCATGATAGATTGCCAATGGGTGCTCCAAGTTCTCCTGTATTATCAAATATGGCCAGCATTGAGATGGATCGTGAATTGATACAATACAGCAAACATACAGGACTTGTATATTCTAGGTACGCAGATGATCTTAGTTTTTCCACTCTTGATTTGATGGAGCCCGAACACTTGGACAACATTAAGAGTATCATATCGCAATGTGGCTTTAACGTGAACCCTCAAAAAATCAAATGGTTTGGACATGAAGATCGAAAGGAAATCACCGGTATTCTGCTCGATGGCAACAGACTTGGCTTGCCGGAATTGTATCTGGAAGGATTGCAGAAAGAATTGATGAGATATAAATCGTACATGGAAGTAGAATCCAGGTATCGGACAGGTGCGAGTGCAAAAAAGTTAAAATTGTTTGAATCAGAATTACGTGGCAAAATAAACTTTGCCTTGACCGTGATGCCCGAAGATCAGGGTGTAGGCAAGCTTTTCGACCAATTTGAAGAAGCCAAAGAAATTATGCAAGATTTTGAATCTGTAAGCTGGTTGGATCTTCCATACGAATTTTTTTAATTCAAATTATGCATCTTTTTATAGAACAATATGGAGTTAGATTGGAATTAGAAGACGGTATGCTCAAAATATCAGGTACGGATGGAGTGCGATATGCCAGTTTTTTAAAATTGAACAGCATCAATATCCTTAAAAACGGGATCATCAGCACAGCAGTATTAGGTATGGCTGCTGAATTCGAAGTGCCAGTAATGATTTATGATGCAACCGGAAGGGTGGATGCCTGGACCTGGAGTCACAAATATGGGAGCATAGCTTTGTTGCGTAAAAGCCAGGTGTATTATAGTGATTCCAAATTTGAATGGAATGGGTAAGACAATTGTTGGAATTGAAATTAATACATCAGCAGCAAAACCTACGCTGGTTGATAAATAGATTTAGTTCAACTGCCCACTTCGCAAAAACCGCATTGGATCGTATGGATCGGTCAAGAACCAGACTTCAACAGGAAAATGATTACGATGTATTCAGAGGTATTGAAGGGAGTGCATCTAAATGGTATTGGGCGGCGGTCGCATTAAGTTTAAAGAAGCATACGGAATTTGATGGAAGAGTCAAAAGAGGACCTAAAGACTTGTTCAACAAAGGACTGAATTATGTATATGGAATTACTTATGGCATCATTGAATCGAGTCTGCTTATGTGTGGCTTGGATCCATACATTGGTTTTTTTCATGTAATTCAATATGACAAACCCACTTTGGCTTATGATCAAATTGAACCATTCCGGCCATGGGCAGATCGAATTCTGATTCAAATGTTTATGCAAAAAATGATTACAGATGAGGATGTGGAGGAAGAAACAGGACTATTAACCAGTGATTGCAGAAAAAAGATTATCCAATATTATTATAAAGTTATGCATGAACGTAGTTTATTGAATGGGAAGAAAATCAAAAGAATTGATCATATTCACTATTTAAGTCAGACACTTGCACAGCAAATCCGGAATTATGATTATAAGAATGATCATTTATGATATTGAATCAGATCCATTAAGGACGAAGTTCTCGAAAAAACTGGAAGCATTAGGATTTATCCGGATGCAATATTCAGTTTTCTGCGGTAGCCATCCTGATCATCAATGGAAATATTGTAAAGAACAGATCGATAAGGTATTATCCAAAAAAATGGGGGATCATGACAAAGTGGATATTTTGAGACTGGGAAAAATACAACTAAAAAAGATGGATAGTCTTGGTTTGGCTGCAGATTTTGAATATATATTGAGCCCACCGGACGTACTTTGGATATGACAAACGAAAAGAAAATTATGAATCAAATTGGATAAAATTGCTTAAATTTAAGCTATGAAAGCAGTAATTCAGGCAAAGGCACGAATTTGGGCAACGAAAACAAACAGCACTATAAACTGTAATACAGACAGTTATATTAATACTGCTGTCGAAGCAATAAGAAAATAAATCGCTTACTGAGACTTTATCATTAGGTTTTGGCCTTATTAAAGAAGGTCGAAGCAATAAGAAAATAAATCGCTTACTGAGACAATTAGTAATGTTGTTAGGAAAAACTCATTAAGTCGAAGCAATAAGAAAATAAATCGCTTACTGAGACCTGTTCGTAAGTGGCGATGCGCCCTTTTCGCTTGTCGAAGCAATAAGAAAATAAATCGCTTACTGAGACATATAAAATCGGTTTGTTGGCATTTAATGCAGGTCGTCGAAGCAATAAGAAAATAAATCGCTTACTGAGACTTTCGATTCTTTCGAGTGGCACGTAATCGCCTGTCGAAGCAATAAGAAAATAAATCGCTTACTGAGACATAATCGGTTCCGGTGTTCCAACCGGGATAATCGTCGAAGCAATAAGAAAATAAATCGCTTACTGAGACGTATAACACTGGATTATTGGTTTACTTTGAGTAAGTCGAAGCAATAAGAAAATAAATCGCTTACTGAGACAGAATCCAGATACCCTTTAAGTATTTTTCCCTGTCGAAGCAATAAGAAAATAAATCGCTTACTGAGACTCATTCGTTTTAAATAACAGCGAATACGGCAAAGTCGAAGCAATAAGAAAATAAATCGCTTACTGAGACTTATTCCGCAAGTTTTCCTATAAGAACAAAATCGTCGAAGCAATAAGAAAATAAATCGCTTACTGAGACTTAATTGAATCAGAACCCCCACCGCTTAATGTAGTCGAAGCAATAAGAAAATAAATCGCTTACTGAGACATTTCTTTTGAGCTTTCATTACTTTAATGATTGGTCGAAGCAATAAGAAAATAAATCGCTTACTGAGACCGTTGCTGAGTTCGACAGCTCAAGTACCTTTTTGTCGAAGCAATAAGAAAATAAATCGCTTACTGAGACAAGTAGCCCCAGCTTTGGCCATCGATACCGTGGGTCGAAGCAATAAGAAAATAAATCGCTTACTGAGACGCTATGATCCCCATTGGGGATGATGGCATCTCGGTCGAAGCAATAAGAAAATAAATCGCTTACTGAGACAAAATATGTTCGGTTGTTTATGATCTTGCACCCCGTCGAAGCAATAAGAAAATAAATCGCTTACTGAGACCCATAGTTTCCACTTCACAACGCTTGCAATCTTGTCGAAGCAATAAGAAAATAAATCGCTTACTGAGACTAAATATTTAGAAATCCAAATTCCTCCACTAAGTCGAAGCAATAAGAAAATAAATCGCTTACTGAGACTACGGCTAATTGCAAGGCCGGGTATTTGGATTACGTCGAAGCAATAAGAAAATAAATCGCTTACTGAGACTCTGGATATAGCCAGTCCTGGGATTTGGATTACGTCGAAGCAATAAGAAAATAAATCGCTTACTGAGACAAAATAATGTTTAATTGATTGAACAAGCTCATGTCGAAGCAATAAGAAAATAAATCGCTTACTGAGACAAGAATCCGGCAACTGCCACAACAAGCCCAATGGTCGAAGCAATAAGAAAATAAATCGCTTACTGAGACAATGAGACCAAGATAGAACTTTGCAGATTCAAGTCGAAGCAATAAGAAAATAAATCGCTTACTGAGACATCGGTTTGCCGCTGTTTAATGCCGGCCCGAAGTCGAAGCAATAAGAAAATAAATCGCTTACTGAGACAATCAGTAGTCACCCACTGATTCGCACTTATGTGTCGAAGCAATAAGAAAATAAATCGCTTACTGAGACAGCAAAGAACAAACCGTACTTGACTCAAAGAATGTCGAAGCAATAAGAAAATAAATCGCTTACTGAGACTTTGACAAACTTTGGAGGAATGATTCTCGGTATGTCGAAGCAATAAGAAAATAAATCGCTTACTGAGACACTACCTTTGGATTCTATGTAAAAGTCTCCAATGGTCGAAGCAATAAGAAAATAAATCGCTTACTGAGACTTTGGTTAAAGTAATAAAAAACATTACCAGAATAGTCGAAGCAATAAGAAAATAAATCGCTTACTGAGACTCTGTGGGGTTATAAATATAACCAGCATCTTTTAGTCGAAGCAATAAGAAAATAAATCGCTTACTGAGACAATCCTAAGGTCAGGCGCATTACCTGAAACACTGTCGAAGCAATAAGAAAATAAATCGCTTACTGAGACTATTTTTTAATGGATAAGTGCAAATGCACGTATCTGTCGAAGCAATAAGAAAATAAATCGCTTACTGAGACTTTCTAAGCCAATTACCAATAGATCCTGTTCTCGTCGAAGCAATAAGAAAATAAATCGCTTACTGAGACATGAATCGCCCTTCGATACCCGAAATGGGATCATGTCGAAGCAATAAGAAAATAAATCGCTTACTGAGACTAACTCCCAAGGCATTCCAGCCATTACATCACATGTCGAAGCAATAAGAAAATAAATCGCTTACTGAGACCAAAGGGTCATTGGGTCGAGGGTTGCGATTTGGGTCGAAGCAATAAGAAAATAAATCGCTTACTGAGACATTCCTTGTTGTGGTATATATTGTATTAATATAGTCGAAGCAATAAGAAAATAAATCGCTTACTGAGACTAGAAATGAGCAGTAAGAGATGGCATTGGAGATTGTCGAAGCAATAAGAAAATAAATCGCTTACTGAGACATGAAAATTCCTAAGACATGACCCGCGTTATAGTCGAAGCAATAAGAAAATAAATCGCTTACTGAGACATTTCTTGAAGAACTTCACCAATTTCACGAGGAGTCGAAGCAATAAGAAAATAAATCGCTTACTGAGACATTCTCACTTGACGAACAGTGCCTGTTTGGTTTGTCGAAGCAATAAGAAAATAAATCGCTTACTGAGACTCAACGAACACGAACTTCGCGCTTTTGATGATAAGTCGAAGCAATAAGAAAATAAATCGCTTACTGAGACTTAAAGCTTTGCGCCTTAAAGCAATTTTTGTACGTCGAAGCAATAAGAAAATAAATCGCTTACTGAGACCGTTGCTTGTCTTTTGACAGCCTTCGAGCTGTATGTCGAAGCAATAAGAAAATAAATCGCTTACTGAGACAGGTGTCGATTTGCCAAGAGCCGTCCTCCCTAGGGTCGAAGCAATAAGAAAATAAATCGCTTACTGAGACCGTCCAAGACTGTCTTGGATAACTATTGCACTAAGTCGAAGCAATAAGAAAATAAATCGCTTACTGAGACATCTTTTGAGCACGTAGCTCGTAATAATTTTTGTCGAAGCAATAAGAAAATAAATCGCTTACTGAGACAGATTGTAAGACAACTTTCCCGTTTCTAGCCGACTGTCGAAGCAATAAGAAAATAAATCGCTTACTGAGACAAGTCGCACTTGATCTTCAGTTGGTCTTGTGAAGTCGAAGCAATAAGAAAATAAATCGCTTACTGAGACCTGTTCAATGGTAATGCCTATCTTTAAATGTATTGTCGAAGCAATAAGAAAATAAATCGCTTACTGAGACATTGTAGGAATTTGCTAGCCCAAACTTGCCCTTTGTCGAAGCAATAAGAAAATAAATCGCTTACTGAGACGAATTTGCATCTTGCCCAGTCTCGTTTCTCCTTGTCGAAGCAATAAGAAAATAAATCGCTTACTGAGACTATGCTGAACATTTTCAGTAATATTATACTGAAGTCGAAGCAATAAGAAAATAAATCGCTTACTGAGACAGTAAATGTTGTTTGGCAGATTTCTACTACTTTAGTCGAAGCAATAAGAAAATAAATCGCTTACTGAGACACTTTAATTTCTGCCTTAAGAATCTCCACCAGAGTCGAAGCAATAAGAAAATAAATCGCTTACTGAGACACTTCAAGGTTAAGAATGAGGTCTTGAGCATAGTCGAAGCAATAAGAAAATAAATCGCTTACTGAGACTTGTGAAGCCCAAGCTTGATTCTTGGAATTTAGGTCGAAGCAATAAGAAAATAAATCGCTTACTGAGACTATATCTTTGAGTTTTGGTCTTCGGCTTGCTCGTCGAAGCAATAAGAAAATAAATCGCTTACTGAGACACCTTTCACGTGTTCAACGTAACTCTGCTCTCCGTCGAAGCAATAAGAAAATAAATCGCTTACTGAGACTGTTCCAACTGCGGTTATGTTATAACCTTGTTGTGTCGAAGCAATAAGAAAATAAATCGCTTACTGAGACTCCCCATGACTGATTCTCTACGCCATGGTCCTCGTCGAAGCAATAAGAAAATAAATCGCTTACTGAGACAGAAGAAGCTGTAATGATGCATAAAAATCCTACAGTCGAAGCAATAAGAAAATAAATCGCTTACTGAGACACATCTTTATGCACTGGTTTTTTCAAACCACATGTCGAAGCAATAAGAAAATAAATCGCTTACTGAGACCTTATAGTGTTTATCACTACACTCTTCTCGAATCGTCGAAGCAATAAGAAAATAAATCGCTTACTGAGACTGAGCGTCCAAACTGTAATCTTTTGCCACGTGCTATTACGTGGCATTTTGTCGAAGCAATAAGAAAATAAATCGCTTACTGAGACAATGAGACCAAGATAGAACTTTGCAGATTCAAGTCGAAGCAATAAGAAAATAAATCGCTTACTGAGACATCGGTTTGCCGCTGTTTAATGCCGGCCCGAAGTCGAAGCAATAAGAAAAATAAATCGCTTACTGAGACAATCAGTAGTCACCCACTGATTCGCACTTATGTGTCGAAGCAATAAGAAAATAAATCGCTTACTGAGACAGCAAAGAACAAACCGTACTTGACTCAAAGAATGTCGAAGCAATAAGAAAATAAATCGCTTACTGAGACTTTGACAAACTTTGGAGGAATGATTCTCGGTATGTCGAAGCAATAAGAAAATAAATCGCTTACTGAGACACTACCTTTGGATTCTATGTAAAAGTCTCCAATGGTCGAAGCAATAAGAAAATAAATCGCTTACTGAGACTTTGGTTAAAGTAATAAAAAACATTACCAGAATAGTCGAAGCAATAAGAAAATAAATCGCTTACTGAGACTCTGTGGGGTTATAAATATAACCAGCATCTTTTAGTCGAAGCAATAAGAAAATAAATCGCTTACTGAGACAATCCTAAGGTCAGGCGCATTACCTGAAACACTGTCGAAGCAATAAGAAAATAAATCGCTTACTGAGACTATTTTTAATGGATAAGTGCAAATGCACGTATCTGTCGAAGCAATAAGAAAATAAATCGCTTACTGAGACTTTCTAAGCCAATTACCAATAGATCCTGTTCTCGTCGAAGCAATAAGAAAATAAATCGCTTACTGAGACATGAATCGCCCTTCGATACCCGAAATGGGATCATGTCGAAGCAATAAGAAAATAAATCGCTTACTGAGACTAACTCCCAAGGCATTCCAGCCATTACATCACATGTCGAAGCAATAAGAAAATAAATCGCTTACTGAGACCAAAGGGTCATTGGGTCGAGGGTTGCGATTTGGGTCGAAGCAATAAGAAAATAAATCGCTTACTGAGACATTCCTTGTTGTGGTATATATTGTATTAATATAGTCGAAGCAATAAGAAAATAAATCGCTTACTGAGACTAGAAATGAGCAGTAAGAGATGGCATTGGAGATTGTCGAAGCAATAAGAAAATAAATCGCTTACTGAGACATGAAAATTCCTAAGACATGACCCGCGTTATAGTCGAAGCAATAAGAAAATAAATCGCTTACTGAGACATTTCTTGAAGAACTTCACCAATTTCACGAGGAGTCGAAGCAATAAGAAAATAAATCGCTTACTGAGACATTCTCACTTGACGAACAGTGCCTGTTTGGTTTGTCGAAGCAATAAGAAAATAAATCGCTTACTGAGACTCAACGAACACGAACTTCGCGCTTTTGATGATAAGTCGAAGCAATAAGAAAATAAATCGCTTACTGAGACTTAAAGCTTTGCGCCTTAAAGCAATTTTTGTACGTCGAAGCAATAAGAAAATAAATCGCTTACTGAGACCGTTGCTTGTCTTTTGACAGCCTTCGAGCTGTATGTCGAAGCAATAAGAAAATAAATCGCTTACTGAGACAGGTGTCGATTTGCCAAGAGCCGTCCTCCCTAGGGTCGAAGCAATAAGAAAATAAATCGCTTACTGAGACCGTCCAAGACTGTCTTGGATAACTATTGCACTAAGTCGAAGCAATAAGAAAATAAATCGCTTACTGAGACATCTTTTGAGCACGTAGCTCGTAATAATTTTTGTCGAAGCAATAAGAAAATAAATCGCTTACTGAGACAGATTGTAAGACAACTTTCCCGTTTCTAGCCGACTGTCGAAGCAATAAGAAAATAAATCGCTTACTGAGACAAGTCGCACTTGATCTTCAGTTGGTCTTGTGAAGTCGAAGCAATAAGAAAATAAATCGCTTACTGAGACCTGTTCAATGGTAATGCCTATCTTTAAATGTATTGTCGAAGCAATAAGAAAATAAATCGCTTACTGAGACATTGTAGGAATTTGCTAGCCCAAACTTGCCCTTTGTCGAAGCAATAAGAAAATAAATCGCTTACTGAGACTATGCTGAACATTTTCAGTAATATTATACTGAAGTCGAAGCAATAAGAAAATAAATCGCTTACTGAGACAGTAAATGTTGTTTGGCAGATTTCTACTACTTTAGTCGAAGCAATAAGAAAATAAATCGCTTACTGAGACACTTTAATTTCTGCCTTAAGAATCTCCACCAGAGTCGAAGCAATAAGAAAATAAATCGCTTACTGAGACACTTCAAGGTTAAGAATGAGGTCTTGAGCATAGTCGAAGCAATAAGAAAATAAATCGCTTACTGAGACTTGTGAAGCCCAAGCTTGATTCTTGGAATTTAGGTCGAAGCAATAAGAAAATAAATCGCTTACTGAGACTATATCTTTGAGTTTTGGTCTTCGGCTTGCTCGTCGAAGCAATAAGAAAATAAATCGCTTACTGAGACACCTTTCACGTGTTCAACGTAACTCTGCTCTCCGTCGAAGCAATAAGAAAATAAATCGCTTACTGAGACTGTTCCAACTGCGGTTATGTTATAACCTTGTTGTGTCGAAGCAATAAGAAAATAAATCGCTTACTGAGACTCCCCATGACTGATTCTCTACGCCATGGTCCTCGTCGAAGCAATAAGAAAATAAATCGCTTACTGAGACAGAAGAAGCTGTAATGATGCATAAAAATCCTACAGTCGAAGCAATAAGAAAATAAATCGCTTACTGAGACACATCTTTATGCACTGGTTTTTCAAACCACATGTCGAAGCAATAAGAAAATAAATCGCTTACTGAGACCTTATAGTGTTTATCACTACACTCTTCTCGAATCGTCGAAGCAATAAGAAAATAAATCGCTTACTGAGACTGAGCGTCCAAACTGTAATCTTTTGCCACGTGCTATTACGTGGCATTTTGTCGAAGCAATAAGAAAATAAATCGCTTACTGAGACTACAGCACCCTCACGGGTTTCCACGAGTTTCCAGTCGAAGCAATAAGAAAATAAATCGCTTACTGAGACCAATATCGACAGCTTGTTGAACCCGCAAAAGAGGTCGAAGCAATAAGAAAATAAATCGCTTACTGAGACAGAATCATTTACGGGCTTGCCTTGTTCCGCTTTGTCGAAGCAATAAGAAAATAAATCGCTTACTGAGACTTCATCCAATGTTTTTTGGGTCATCGGATTCATGTCGAAGCAATAAGAAAATAAATCGCTTACTGAGACTACATTCAAATCATCATTACCTCTGGGTTTGTTCGTCGAAGCAATAAGAAAATAAATCGCTTACTGAGACTCTTCCAACATTTTATCAAAATCGTTTTGGACAAGTCGAAGCAATAAGAAAATAAATCGCTTACTGAGACAGAGAATTACGGTTTATTGCAGTTAATGCAATTTGGTCGAAGCAATAAGAAAATAAATCGCTTACTGAGACACTCATGAGCACAACTGTCATTACTGTTGCCAGAGTCGAAGCAATAAGAAAATAAATCGCTTACTGAGACTTTAAGATACTCAAGGTAAATTCTTCTTTCTCAGTCGAAGCAATAAGAAAATAAATCGCTTACTGAGACCCAAAACTTCGTGACGGTAAAAACCGTTGAAGATTGTCGAAGCAATAAGAAAATAAATCGCTTACTGAGACTTTTTCTATTATTAACTCTTCCCCATCGCATTGTCGAAGCAATAAGAAAATAAATCGCTTACTGAGACTCTTCACCTTCACCAATTGGCATTTCAGCGACAAGTCGAAGCAATAAGAAAATAAATCGCTTACTGAGACCTTCCATGTCTCCAAAGGAGAATTCTGCTTCAAGTCGAAGCAATAAGAAAATAAATCGCTTACTGAGACTGAAAGGTCCTTTGCACTTGTCGCTTCATATACGTCGAAGCAATAAGAAAATAAATCGCTTACTGAGACTGTTTTCAAAATCTCTATAAGTTCATCGTTCTTGGTCGAAGCAATAAGAAAATAAATCGCTTACTGAGACCCTTGTGTAATTCTCCGGTGTAATTGTCATTGTGTCGAAGCAATAAGAAAATAAATCGCTTACTGAGACAAGATTTTGATTTGTTCGGGGGTTGTGATTTCAGTCGAAGCAATAAGAAAATAAATTGCTTACTGAGACGTAGTCTGCAATGTCCTCGTCCAGTTGCCTTGAGTAGAAGTAATGTATCCACTCATACTGTCAATCAACTTCCTAAAAAAAAAGTTAATTGAATAAAATTTATTTTTCATCAAAATTCTATGGATATTCGCATTCAGTCCTTGCCCGAATCATGTCCAATAAAACTTCATCCTTCACTCCCGATCCTTCCAACAAGGAGTTTAATTTTGCAATGGACTTTATCCAGAATACTGACAAGTCGGTGTTTCTAACCGGAAAGGCAGGTACCGGAAAAACGACCTTTCTCAAATGTCTTCAAGAGCGCAATAAAAAAAATACCATCATTTTGGCGCCTACAGGCGTTGCAGCAGTCAACGCCGGAGGCAAAACCATTCATTCTGTTTTTAAAATCCCCCATACGCCTTTTTTGCCTCAGGATGCCCGCCTGAGAACCAAACCCGATCCGGCAGATCTGGACAAGAGCACTATATATGACCATTTCAAATATTATAAAGAAGATTTGCAAATTTTCCAGGCACTGGAGCTCCTGATAATCGATGAAATATCTATGGTTCGCTGTGATTTACTGGATGTAATCGACCGATTGTTAAGGGTGTTCCGAAAAAAATTTAATCAGGCTTTTGGGGGAGTACAATTGTTAGTCATCGGGGATATTCTACAACTTCCACCTGTGACGGATTATCAGGAGTGGGATATCCTGGAACATTATTATAAAAGTCCCTATTTTTTTGATGCGCATGCCTACCAAAATTTGGATCCCGTTTTTTTGCAATTGAAAAAAATATATCGACAGCAAGATTTAAATTTCATAGAACTTTTAAACAAAGTGCGGCACAACAAAATGACTGCCGAAGATTTTACCTTCCTCAACTCTAGGTATGATCTCAATTTTGAACCACCGAAAGATGAAAACTATATTTACCTCACGACTCATAATAAAAAAGCACTTGATTACAATTTGGATAAACTGAATGAGCTAGAAAGCGAAAAAACAACAATCAAATCCATTGTTTCAGGTGACTTTCCATCAAAACTGTATCCGGCCGACGAGTTCCTGGAATTGAAACCGGGCGCTCAGATCATGATTTTAAAGAATAGCAGAAATCTGGATTATTTTAACGGGCTGATTGGAAAACTGGTCTCTATTGAAAAAAATGAACTTGGTATTCAATTGGAAAATGGCAAAGAAATCAAATTAAACAAGTTTACCTGGGAAAATATCCGGTATCAATGGAAACCGGATTTACGCAAAATAGAATTTGAAGTAATTGGTACGTTCACACAATTCCCTGTAAAATTAGCCTGGGCCATTACAGTACATAAAAGCCAGGGACTCACTTTTGAAAAAGTTATGGCCGATCTTGGAAGCTCATTTGCTTTTGGACAGGTTTATGTTGCTTTGAGTCGTTGCACTACAATTGAAAAACTGGTTCTCAAATCAAAAATAGACGCCGGTGATATCAAAGTAGATCCCAAAGTGATAGATTATGCAGCACGTGAACGCGATGCCTCATATCTTGAAGATCAACTTATTTCATCCAAAGCTGATCACTATTATAAATTGAGCCGGCAAGCGTTTAAATCAGCTAACTTCAATGAAGCATTCGGGTTTCTAAAATCTGCTTTATCTCTTAGAAATGATCTCAATACTGATTTGTTTGAGAGAATTATCCTTTTGTTGCTGCAGAGATTACAAAGCTATAAGCAGAAATGGATTAAGCTATTCAGCAAGTATACCACTTTAGTAAATGCTCACTCAGATTTAGAGAACCATAAGCTCAACTTACAAGAAGCTTTAGAAAAAGAATTAAGTACTAACCAATTCCTTAAGAAAAAAATCAAGGATCTTGAAAAAAAATTAAATGAAATGGACGCTGTCATGATAGCTGTACAGAAAAAACACCGCGAAACAATGTTGCTTAACCTTGAACTTGAAGAAGATCTCGACCAACAAGACCAAAACATTGAGGACCTGGAACAAGAAATACATGCCTTGCGAGTAGATCTGGAAGTCAGAGAACGTGAACTTGTCCGTTCTCAGAATTTAAAATGGTACCACAAATTGTTTGGGTTGAAATAACTGATTTATCGTAGCAGTTTCGAAACGATTGCAACTTTTTTGTCCCCATACTATTCTCCTCTCTGCATAGTGGAGAGGAGTTAAAGCTGAAGTGGAAAAATACTCTAAAAGCTCTATTTCAATTTGCATTGATTTTAGGAATGGAGCATCTTACAAAAGTTGAAAACCTGAATAATACTAAGTATATTTGGCAAACCAACACTTCTCATGGAAATCATTTTTTTCAGATCCTCCAGGCCATTTCAACATCCAGATCAGGAGGTCTGTTTGATGTGGATGACCAAAGGATTCAAAAGAGTGCACATCAATGGCATCCGGGTCAAGCCAAGTGGCCGGCAGGTTTTTCCCTATAACCCGGCTGGATTATATACGCTTATTGCCACAAACACCAACGACTCCCGGAGTCAAAGCATTAAATTAGCTTCAAGAAAATTTGCTTTTCCGGAAAAAATGAATTGGGCGGAAAATATTCTAATACGCATTCCAGTAAAAGTAAAAACCTTGACCTCCTTTTTACATTTATATACACTTTTTACAAAGCGAAAGTTTTCTTTACCAGAATTCCAGGCTCTGGAAATGAACCGGTCGAATCATTTTAAGTTAAAATAAAACTCCTTCATATGCCAAAACTGAAAGATTACAAAGCACCCACTCCTAAATCATTTGAAATCTTTCTTTGGTGGTGCGCAGGCGCCGACAAAGAAATATTAAAAGAATGCACCTATGCAGACTATGTCAAATATTCCGGTCTTGGGGGTATTGTTCTAGCTACAGGTATATTAGCTTGGCTATCCATGAGTTTTGCACTGGAGCGAGTCTTTGATTCTTATTTCATTGCGGCACCCGGTGGCATTAGCTGGGGATTGATCATCTTTAATCTCGATCGGTTTGTCGTTTCCAGCACCGGAAAAGGGGATGGAAAACATACCATTTCCTGGGGGGAATTCGTACATGCATTTCCCAGGCTGGTCATGGCCACGATGATCGGTTTTACGATCTCTGCTCCTTTAGAAATTTACATTTTTCAAAAAGAAATCGACAAACAATGGGAGATCCGAAAGGATAAAGAAAAAGCAAATGTGAGAAATGAAGTGAAGTCTCATCGGAAAGACGAATACGACACATACAAATTGGCTGATGAACGCCTCTTGCAAGAATCGAAAACCTACAATGATCAAATCAACAACTTGACCAATATGATATCCGATGAGACAACGCGACTTGGATGCGGTCCCATTTGTAAGGGTCATATGCGACAACGAGAAGATCTCAGAAACCTCGTCAAAGAAAATGATAAAAAATTAATACCCATAAAAGATTCCATCCGATCCATCGATGTAGAGCGCGAACTCCTGGTAAAAGAGCGTGAGCAAAAATTCAGCGGCAAACTGGGAATGCTCGATTCGTTGACTGCTCTACATGAATATCCGGGCTCGGGTTGACCAAGTTGGTTGCTCAGATTATTGTTTGTACTCATTGAAATTGCTCCCGTTTTGTTTAAGTTGATGATCGCTTACAGTCCTTATGATTATTTATCTGAAAATCTGATGCAGATACAATTGGCCAAACAAGGAATTGAGTTTAAAGAGGGATTCTCAAAAGTGGAAGATGGCAGCTTTCACGATAAAATTATTTTCCACGAAGCTCATCAACTTGTAAAAGAGGAACAAATCAAACGCAATGCTGATCTGTCAAATTACAAACAGCTCATGGATGAATATGCCAAACGGGAAAGCCAAAACATAAAAGACCATCCAGACGATTACATCAAACCAGTCTGAGTATGAATACATTGATTTATATAGCAGGATTTGATCCTCAAATCATGAATTTTTGTAACGCAAATACAAAACGAACGCACGCACTCATCGGATTGATGTTGGTATGCAATACAATTTTGTTCTTTTGGGGGGCCTATCAGTTTTTTTGCTCCTGCAATCTTCAAAACTGGATACTCATTCCCATTTCTTTGATCCTTTGTCTGCTGCTTTTGGGCTATTACCGCATGTTGCTGGCGACACACGATTTCGATCACTGCCATTATTACCTGACCGGAGAGTTAAAAAAAGATACACCCGGCTTCTCCGCAATGATTCGCATTCTGTTGTTGCTGGTTTTTGCGGGCTTCTCGGCAACAGGATTGTCATTTTGGTTTATGGAAGATGCCGTATCTGAGTTTCTTTTGAAAACAAATACCGATACCGATCCAACCACAACAAGCCAGTTATTAATGCCAGGGACTACCTATATTGAACTCGCCATATCTGATAAACTTAATCTGATTTATATTTTACTTCAACCATGGCATATTTTAATCTATTTTTATTTTATAGTGTTCTTTATACTCATGACACTTCCTGTAGCGATAAAGTTTTTTGACAAAGGAATTTCCTTTTGTGATTATGAATGGGACGAAAACAAAATTGAAACCGATATCATCCTGTCAAATCATTTGTACACGCGCGATGTAGTAAATCAGTTGCGATACGAATTGTATCATTTAGGTCCTGACTTATACGAAGCCTATGCAGATCCTCCCTTCAACAAGATTAAGAAAGAGCAAACAAAAGTTAATATTCCAGAAAATACCCGGTGATATCCTGTTATGGTGACACAGAAATTTATAAAAGCAAAATGCCGGGGCAGATTCATTTCACACAACAGCAGACTGGATCTCATTGACCACAATTTTGAAGCAAGAATTATTGAAATCCAGCTGGAGGAGCCAGAGTACATCAGCATATATAATAAAGCACAATTGGAATCCGAATTCAGGGAAAATTTAATACCTGATACCATTCACGAGATCCAATTAAAGATTGATGATCGGGAAATCAAAACATCCCTATACAATGTAATTATAACCCATTTAACATGTAGCATACGAAACCGTTTTGATAAAGAGGTGGAAGCCTCTTTTGAAGGCTTGCTGTATGGAACATTATTACAACAGGATCAAAATATACAGCAAGCTGAAAATCCGGCGCCCGATGTTAAGCCGATCGATGAAACGAACAACAAGGGTTGTCTCAAGACCTTCAGCGATTTGTTTTGGTTATTGTTTATGCTGCTGCTGTTGATTCTGTTGGCAGATAAATGTTGCCGGGAAAACTTTAGGGAACGGCATACTTCTCCATCACCTTGTGATACTGTTTACATCAGGGACACTGTATGGTTGCAGACTACATCGGAATTGGATCCAGGTATTGATTCTTTAAATGAAGATACCATGAGGAGTCATTTTGATCATGCAGAATTATTCATACGCGATGGGCAAGACGTAGATGGCGATGTGGTCAGCATTTTATGGAATCAAAATCCCTTGATAAACAAGCTGATTCTGACAAGTGAATTTCAAGGCCCATACACAATTAACATTCACAAAGGAAGCAACCGGTTGCTCATTCTAACAGCTAACGTCGGATCGAGCGCCAACTATGCCACACCGGAAATCCGGATACGATTTCCGGATCAAACCGAGGCATATTACGATGCAAGTACATATATTTATACACCTTATTCGCTAATGATTCAATTTGAATAAACTATGATGAGGAGTTGGAAATTTTATGTAAAGCTTTATTTTTCAATGCTTCTCCTACTTGTCGCCATCAAATATGTGCTTAGCCGTATTGAATTTAAACAACCACAAAATGATATTCCGGTAGAGGTTCAGGCAGATTCTGTGGCTACCATTTTCACAGAGCAACCTGACCCTCTAAGATGCCAGGGAGCCATTCGGAATCTGAAAATGAGCCGGTATGCATCGAACATACAATATCAAATTTGTGATAGTATTTTCAAGCTGGCTCAAAAACGAAGATTAGCAAAGTCAGACCTCCCGCGATTCCAAAATATATCCCAATTTTATTTCCACTTATACCAAAATGATACTTCCGCACTCCGTGAAATTCAAATATTGCTTTACAAATTTGCAAGGCAGAAAAAGCTGGAACCCTTTGAGCTCATGCAAGCCATAGTGAATTCAATTCAAATGATTCCCTACACGATGGTCCATATGCACAGTCATGAAGATATGAACGACAACAGTTTAATGCGCAATCACCACAATTACTTACAATCCCGATTCGGCAACAAAAGCTGGGAATTTATTGGAGGTTGTTGTGAATATGTAGAACCCGCTGCTGTTTTTTCCCCGGTTGAAGTGGCTTATCATCACATGGCAGATTGTGATTCGCGCACTTTGTTTCTTTTCTCCATTTTAAAAAAACTGCAGTTTGATGTAATGATCATCAATAGCGATGTTGAGTTGCACTCCTTGCTCGCGGTTCGTGTTCCGGGCATGAATTTTTTTGGAGATGCCATATTCACAGATCCCCATACCCTTTTAAAGTATTATATTTGGGAAACGACAACATTTGAAGATCCGGGTATTTACCCCATGTTTGCTCCGGCCGACTGGTATATAGCCTTAAAATAAATTTTTATGATACTGCAATCGTTTATTTTTCTTTTAGGTTCCATATTGGGATCAGTACTGTTATTGTTTGTTTCCTATAAATTCTTTAAAAAAATTTATCTGAACATACTAGGTATTAGCGATCAGTTGAATCTCGCAAGTTCTATCCTGATCTCAACCTTACTTATGAGTATTGGCTTACATGCAAGTTTTGCAATGGGATCTGTACGCAATCTTATTGCTTTACAAAAAAGTTCGGAAGAACCAGGATTCCTGGCAATTGCAGGATATTTTACCATTTTTATTATGATCACTATAGCTATTTCCTTCTTGATCAATTATCTGTGTTTTAAATTCTACCATATTCTTACACCTGAGATTAACGAAGCGGAAGAAATCAGATCCAACAATGTGCCGGTTGCCTTGTTGGTCTCCTCAATCATCATCGTCAGTGTTTGTATTTGCAGGGAAGCATTTGTAATGTTGCTTGAAACTTTAATTCCCTATCCAAAGTTGATTTACAAATAAACAATGAAAAAAGCAAGCCCGTGAAAATCAAAAGACAATATACCCAGTGAGAAGTTTAATCCAAGGCTCCTTAGAGGCAAGAAAGTTCTTTGAAAGTTAATTTTTTGAACCAATATGGAGTTCCATTATTGAAGAAAATGCAATGGTATAGTAAAATTTAGCAAAATATGTCCAAAATAATAAAAAGCTGGGTCGAAACCTGCAGCTGCTGTGGATACAAAGCTAAGTTTTTTAGATATGGTTGCGGATGTATTACCCGGTATAATCCGGATAAATGGAAAGAGCCCTGTTCAAACTGTAAAACATTTACAAAAACATTTCATTGCGATCAATCAGGAAACAGGGAATATCATAAAGACAAGTATTTGTAGTCAAATTTAATTTGAAAAATAACTACTTTTAAAAAAAAAATTAAACACACTTCCAAATACCCATGAATAAAATTAAAATTACCGGTATAGATCACATCAAAATGGGAGTGATCAATATTGAAGAAACTTATAAATTTTACAAAAATTTATTTGATTTTAATTTGCTTGAAGGAGATCTGGATAGTTTTTGTATTATTGGAAATGATCAGGTTAAAATATGCCTGCATCACGAAGATCCACCCACTATCTATCACTTTGGATTTCACGTGGAAAATTATGAAGAGATCCCGGCAATTTGCGAGGCTGAAAAAACTTTTTGCTCTTCAGAAAGCAAATGGGAACATTCGAATTCCTATTACTTAAATGAACCGAATGGTTATGAAGTAGAACTTTCAAAATTCTGGGGTGGCGGCATTATCAATAGTCAAGAGTCAAGAGTTAAGAGTTAAAAACGAATAAATAACTTAAAAAATTTGTATTTTACTGAACTAATAATTGTTGGTTCGGGGTTTTCCTACAAGAAGAAGTTTCCAGTCTAAAAGCAATCGTTACCAGTTCATGCTTTGACCATCAGACTAGCAGACTATCAGACTAACAGACTAACAGACTTCCAGACTAGCAGACTAGCAGACTATCAGACCATCGGACAAGCCAGTCGCATCAGACTAACAGACTTCCTCCTAAATGCCTAAACCCCTACAAGCCTACAAGCCTACATGCCTACATGCCTCCCAAACAAAAAACCCCCACCGCGATCAACGGCAGGGGCACTGTAATATGATAGTTAAACCTGAAGCCTTAATTTCCAATCATCACGAGTTTCATACTTTTAGTGTATTCTCCAGCTTCCAACTTTAAGAAATATACTCCAGGTCCGGACAATTGATCTTTATGGATCGTCAAAGCATTTTGTCCTTCGCGGTAGTTCTCTCTCTTTGTATAAATCACGCTGCCATTCATGTCCATAATACTGTATGACACTTCCATGTGCGAGCTGATGAAAAACTGCAATTTGGTCTCGCGCGAAAAGGGATTCGGTATTGGATCCCCGCAATCAAAACTGAGTGATTTGCGTCCCTCGCTTTGTTCCAAATTCCATGACACGATTTCAGAATTTGCATTGTATGCTTCTGCCGAAATGATATCAGAATTGATTTCAAGCGATTCCAGATCTGCTGATGTTGGTGCTTGGTCGTATTCAAGATAAAACAAGACATCGCCTTTTGCAATTTGAATATCTTTTTCACCATGCCATGACAATAATAAATATCCATTGTCTGCATACTTCCATCCAAGATGTTCCGGATTTATTGGAATCACCGCTTTTGAAATTCCATTAAGCAAAGATCCTTTGAGATCGTAACGCAAACTGAATTGCATTCCTCTTAAATTGATATCACTCTCTGCAACGATGGCAATTTTATTTTCACCCGGAATCAGAGATTTGCTGCAATCCAAAATCAGATGCGATCTCGTATCAATGCGCTTGAGTCCGTTCCATGTTGTCTGACTCACATCTCCAACTTTTACGCCGCGAAAATCCATATACATCATATCGCCGGAAAGGCCTGATACGGTATACTCTTCAGAAAATGTTTCATACCACGGATCATCCGTAACCGGAAATTTGTAATTGGCTTCCAAAAATTTCCAACTCATATTATTTTTGAAACGTGCATCAATTCCCAATACCAGTTTTCGGATGGCGGCTATATCTGCTGATGTCACTTTTTTATCTCCGGTAACATCCGCAGCCAGGTAATGCCATGGTGAATCGAAGGATTCCAAGCCTAAAATATGCCGCTGTATTTTAACAATATCCAAAGTAGTTACCCCATCGAGATATTCGAGATCCATGACGGTCGAAATTTTATACCAATCGCCAATCGGAAGATTTTCAAATAAAAATTTTCCCTGGTTAAAATCTCGAATAATAGCACCTGCCGGTGATTCCAGTTTCATGCGCACATTACCAACCGGTTGATCGTAAGGGGTAATGAGCAGACCACCTACATCTGCCGTAAAATTGCCGGTATTGCAAACATTATTATTGTCCTGAATCGTAATCGTTGTAAAACAATGATCCTGCAATCCGGTCAACTGATCAGTGACCCACAGAGATACGCGATGCATACCCAAACTATCACAATTATATCTGATCGATCTAAAAGGTATCACTACTGAATGATAAGGTCACTGGGTTTCCACAAAATTGATAACTTCCTTTATCCACATCATTAGCCCATATATCAATAAAATTTTCAAGCCGGCCATCGCCATTCGTATCTACAGCCATGATGTTGACATTAATACCACTTAAACAATAGGCCGTTGGTGCTTTGCAATTTAGAATATCCACAAATTGCGTGCAAACAATCGGATTACCGCATTGATCTTCCCAGATCCATAAAAATCGATGATGCCCGATGGGTAGTTCTCCATAAAAACGGATCTGATGACCTAATTGATTATAAACACTATCAAAATAACCATCATTGTGCAAATCTATTTTAAATGAACTCCGCAATAAATCATCCGGAGTACAGTCATCCTTTGCTTCATGTCTGAGATCAACAAGTTCTTTCAAACACTCCTGATCGCTGATACACAGTCTGACCGTATCGCAATCATCCTGAATTTTAGGCGGCAGTTTATTGTGGACCTTGATCACCTGTTCATGATGCCATGAAGGACAAACCGTTTGTCCGGTGCTGTTATCGTAATAACATTGGCACCAGTCAATCACTTTCCATTTGCGAAGGATTTTATAACACAAAGCCGTATCCTGCACATAATTAAACTGATGATCTTCATAACTCACACCTATCAACGAACAGTCGTTATCTGCAAACCGCGGATATCCATATTCTTCCGGTAAATTTTTAGGATCCACTTCAGCGCCACATGAGTTGATCTCATAATCAAGCGGCCAGGTAATGTCAAGAGAATCGAATGGTTCTTCATCGTACACATAAATTCGTTGACGACATGAATCATAGCGATTCATATTATCGCGAACCACAAAAACGCGTTCTATATAACCCAATCCACACTGATTGAGAAAAGAGTCAACATAATCATGCATGTGCACGACGCAATTGTCGTAATAATCAGCTACTCCGAAACGGTGATTTAAGTCAATCGTATCGTTGTGTTTGGAACAAGTAACTCTATAGTCATGCGGGCAATTGATAACAGGGGGAGTTTTATCCTGAACTTCCACATTGACCATACAATCGTTTACATTGCCATGTTTATCAATAGCTCTGAAGATCACCATAACTTCGTTTCCGGCATCTGCACAACAAAACTCTACATAAGGTCTGAAGATGGTATCTTTTACATTACAAGCCTCGCCATCGTCCATTCTGCGAACTTTGAAACTATCTATATGGCAATCGTCATAAGAGCCATCATCGAAAACACTGGCCGGTATCTGGACCAAATCATCACGGGTCAGCGTAACCACTGTATTTTGCTGACAAATAGCGACAGGAGGTGTTTTATCGAAAACTTCTATCGTAACATGACAAGTATCTGAATTGTAACAATTGTCTTTAGCAATATACACTACATCATTGATACCTGGTTTTAATTTGATGTAACCGCCATTAGAATTTTGGAGGATTCCACCCGGGTAATCAATATCCACAAAAACACTATCCTGACAATCATCTTTGACTTCGATTTCTGGCATGCGCACATTCGCTTCACATTGGTATCCACCGGAAGTGGTCACAGTAAAATCATAAGGGCAATGTAAATGCGGTGCCTGTGTATCCAATATTTCTATCGTTTGCGGGTGTGTCCTAACGACTGCAGTATTACACCACCATTCGACTACTTTCCATAAACGAATTATTTTTTTCTTACAGGGCAAATCCACAACGACCATGTCCTCATAATTCGTAGATAAATTACAATAGAATAAATAAGATGGCCATAAGGATAAACTATCAATATTTGGGACGCCAGTTACATATGGATGCGGATTTCCATTCGCATCTAATAAAAATCCTGAATTACATTCAAGATGACAGTTATTTGCTTTGACAAAATTTTTGGCATATACTACTGAATCAATTGGAATCCTCCTCATCCAAAACATGGTTGTACATATCTTTCCGAGGTTACCCAGATTATCCCGACCTTGCCAGTATCGGTAAACTTTCTTAATAAATCTTGGATGGCAATCAAAATGTTCTATATGCTCACCTAAGAATGAAATTGTAGGATTGGGATCACAATTATCGTAAAATACAGGTGTGCTGAGCGCAAGTGTATCATTGCAATAAACGGTGTCTTCTCTGCAAACGATAACCGGACCAAATTTGTCTTCGATGAAAAGTTTACTCCAGCATGCATTTTTGCTAACCGAATCATAAACCATTCCTATGACTTCCTTTTGAATGTAATCTCCTGTTACGTAAGGGCTGCTTGGCAGTTTTTGCATGTAATGATCCAAAACATCCACTCTGAATTTAGCGCCTGGACAGTCGTTCGGACTACCCGTAAGCAACATTTCATGAAAAATTTGTGCGCGACAGGAGTCTCCCAAAGAGACATTTACTTTTCCCCGACAAGCTAATTGACATTGTGCCTGGGCTGTGCCCAAACTAACAATTGTTAGGAGTGTAAAAAGGACGAGGTCCTTTCCAAATAGGAAGGAGAAAGAGCACCCCGAAGGGCGTAGTTTTCTTACTCCGAAACCAGTTACTGTTTTCGGTTGCATTGCTTTTAGGTTTAAGTGTGAGCCAAGCGGGATCGCGAAGAACCCGTTTGACAAAATCAATTACAGTTTAATTTTTCCGGTATGCGAAAGCTTCAGAAATCCACATGCCGGATAGCTTCTTGGAAGGACTATTAAAAGGATACTTAAACCCACTCCGGGTACGGAGTTTCTTCAGGTAGGTGGTTAATATATATATAAGGAATACTTATATATGATGCAAATATATGTATAACTATTATAAGTATGCAAATTATATATATAAATATTTAATATATTTTTTTATAATATATATAACTTGCTGATTAACACAAATTACTGTGTTGTTGTAGTGTCTTCTGCGGGCGCCTCAGGTTCGACTTGTTCGTTCGTTTCGTCGAGGTTTTCATTCAAAACGTAATCCATTCCACAGGCCGGGCACACCCCGGGCTGGTCAGATCCGCTTCCCTTACAAAACATCGGACATATGTATTTACTCGTGTATTCAGGTCCGCTGGTATCTACTTTTTCAATTTTTGCCTGTTCGGGTTCTTCCGCCTTTGGCTTGCAATGTATGAGTGATACAGCCAGGCTTAAAACAGCTAAAATGAGGATCGAATGGAATGATTGTTGATTCATATACTTTTTTTGAATGCGTAAAGTTAAGCATTGGGATTCAAATTTCACACCTCACCCCTGGCCCCTCTCCACTGTGCGGGGCCAGGGGTGAGGTGTATGATCTGTTCCACATGTTTCCCCGAAACAACCGGATAAATGATCCCGTATATTTTCAAATCTTTATCCAAAACAAATGTCGTTCTGTGGACACCCTCGTAAACGATACCCATAAATTTCTTTTTGCCGAATACACCCAGTTTTTTAGCTAGTTTGTTGTCCTCATCTACGACTAAAGAATAAGGCAACTGATGCTTTTGAATGAAGCGTTGATGTTTGCGTTCGTTATCAGGACTCACCCCTAAGAGGAGAATTTGCTTCGATTGTAATTCTGTATAACCGTTTCGTAAATTACATGCTTGCTTGGTGCAGGTGGGCGAATCATCTTGCGGATAAAAAAATAATACAATCCATTGGGAAGATTGATTTTTCAAATCCAGATAAGTTCCATTTTCGATTCGCAATTCCTGTTCAGGAAAGGGATCGCCTATCTTAACTTTAAATACAGGGAGATAATCTTTAGATTTTTGGTCCTGGCCCATGTTACAGTACAAATGAACCTGTATAACTTCTTTCATTGCCAAGTGGGTCTTTCACCACTATTTTATACTGATGCTTCCCTTTACTTAACCATGGTTCAAAATGGTGCGTAAGTAATGCATATTTTTTGTCATATTCCATGATGACCCATTGATCGTCGATGTACGCATCGTAAGCCAAATCAGGCAACTCCTTACTGGTTGTAAAATTATCAGAAATGCGAAATTTGAGTGCGTTCCACTTTTGCTTTTTGCGTTTAGGTGCTAAAACACTCAATTTAGGTGCTGTAGTATCAACCATGATGCTAAATGGACCTAACGAACGTGCGTTAGCTTTAAGGACTCCATCTTCCCAAACACCACCAACATTCATAAACCCTTTTCCCATTTTCAATGCAACAAAACATTTCGATTTTAAGGCTTCCGGAATATCTTTAGCCGGTTTTAATCTCACCTCAAGTGGAAAATGTAATAAGCTGTTATAAGGAGTTACACCGGCAAATCCACTGAATGCATTTTTATGTGTATTCGCGGTTTCCTTTACCTGACAATGTAAATCTTCGTACACAGATCCGTTTTTAAAATAAAAACTTGAATATTGCCCCAGCATTATTTTTTCCCGGTCGTAAAATAAAGTATCCTTATAAATAGATCTTTTCGGTCTTGCAACATAAGCTGCTTTGCGCAATTTAAATTCGAGCAAACTTGAATTTCCGCTTCCATCTGCTACAGACAGTTTTACAACATGATCTGCACTATCCATCATAGAAATAAAACCTCTGCATTCTTTGGCATCATAAAGTCCAAGACAGTTGCCTCTCAACAAATAACAACGATGAAACTTACCTCTGTTATGCTTTCCACCTGCATGGTCAATATGTGCATTGATATATTTTGTATCCGAACGTTTCCATTTATCCGCCGAAAATTGATAATGCATTTCGCCATCCACATCCATTTGTATGGATTTAATCCCCGTCTTAAAATGAGACTGATCCGTATAATCCAAGGCATCCACACTTACGCTAAAAGATTCTCCGGGAACTACCAATACTTGGCTTGATTTTTCGATGATAGCGCGCGGATAAATCCGATGGTACACTTCATGTCCTTCATGATCATAACCTGTAACTTTTATACGTCTGATGCTGGGTGCTTTTTTATCTTCAACAGGAAAGCCAAATAATAAAGGATCCCAAACTTCTTCGCCCCGGGAATCGCGCAACTCAAAATGTAGATGTTTGCCCCTGCTTGCTCCGGTATTGCCCATGTAAGCTACAAATTCACCTTGTTTAACCGGGATTTCATCCGGATTAAAATTAATTTCTACTTGATACTGCTTACTGTCGATTTGCTTTTGCCGAATAAGGTATTCCAAATCCGGTCGAAATCTGTTTAAATGTGCATATACAGAAACCAGTCCATTTAAATGACTTATATAAAGTGTCTTACCTAAATCTTCTGCATCAATAACGATTTTTGAAATATATCCGTCAGCAGTAGAGAGTATATCATCGCCGCCTATTCCTCTACTGGAACGCACATCGATACCTGCATGGAAATGGTTATTTCGCAATTCTCCGAAACTGCCTGAAATGGAAACGTAATTTCGAACAGGCGCTGCTAATCGAATGGAGCCTGGAACCACCGGAGGCGTATTGTCGTCTATCGTAAATGCAAAACTGACCCCGAGGATGATCCACAAGATTTTTTTCATACCTGCTACTTCTTAAGTGTCGCAAAAATATAATCCTGTGTGAGAATAACTGCTTCTTCAGGTGTTAAATTGAGAGAATAAATATTTTTTTCTGTTTCTCCAATATGCTTGGCGATATCCTTGGTTTGAATGATCGCGTTCCAGATTTGTTGCTGTAAGATTTGGCGAAAGGCTTTGATCATCTGCTCATTTCTACCTTTTAACATATATCCATTTTCTATAATATGTTTTTGATAAACCAAAATACATTGCCAAAGTTCTTTGATCCCTGTTTTTTTTAAGGAGCTTACCGTCAACAGTTTGCGCTCCCAACCACTGGTTTTGGTTTCTAAAAAATGCATCGCCAATTTAAGGTCCCCTATGGCTTGTAATACTTTGGGATCCTTTGGGTCATCGGCTTTATGGATCGCCAAAATATCAGCCCATTCCATCACGCCTCGTTTAATACCTTGCAAATCGTCGCCGGCTCCGGGCAAATGCAAGAGTATCGTAAGGTCAACCATCGTTGACACTAAATATTCTGTTTGTCCAATACCAGCCGTCTCTACGATCACATAATCATAGCCTGCAGCTTCACACAATCGTATGGCCTCTCGCGTATTTTTTGAAATTCCTCCTAATTGATCACCTGTAGGGCTAGGCCTTATATAGGCCTGATCAGATTGCGACAAGACAGACATTCGCGTCTTATCGCCTAAAATACTTCCCAATGTAAGTCCAGAACTGGGGTCTATACTGAGAACTGCCAACTTATGTCCTTGTTCAATAATATGGAGTCCCAGATGCTCTATCAAACTGCTTTTTCCTACCCCTGGAGGTCCAGTTATACCAATTCGCAAAGAATGATGGCTTGTACTTAGGCCCTTCATTAGCTGAGTAGCAGTTAACCTGTCTTCAGATTTGTGACTTTCGACTAATGTGATGGCTTTGGAAAGCGCTAAACGGTCACCTGATTGTATACTCTTTAGCCAGTTTTCAATTTGCAATGGTAATAACAATATAATATTATTTAATATATAAACTGCTATATTTCAATACAAAATTATGAAATAATTATTGATTATTGCAATAATATCCATAAAAATTTGCCTATGCCCAATCAACAAAGTTACCTGAATCTTCCCCCACTGAGTTATTGACCTAATCCCTTAAATTGCCCAATAGCTGTCGATAGGACTTAAGTCTATTATTGGAAAAATGTTTAGCTGTATTGATGAAATGATTAAACAAAGCTCCGTGATTCGTGTTATTTTTGTGTTCTCTTAAACCACTATAAATCAAATCTTTAATGTCATTGCATAAAGTCTATTTGGATAACAACGCAACTACACCTTGTGACCCAAGGGTCGTTGAAGCCATGTTGCCCTATTTTTTTGAACACCACGGCAATGCAGCCAGCAGAAGCCATCCCTTTGGTTGGGAAGCTGAAGCTGCCGTCGATTTAGGTCGCCAACGGGTGGCTGATCTCATTGGTGCTGATGAAAAAGAAATCATCTTTACCAGTGGTGCTACAGAAGCAGATAATTTGGCCATTAAAGGAGTTTATGAAATGTATGGCCGTAAAGGAAAACATATCATCACTACCAAAACAGAGCATAAGGCCGTTTTAGATACTTGTCACGTTCTTGAGAAAAAAGGAGCTGAGATCACTTATTTGGATGTCGAACAGGATGGTTTGATAGATCTTGCAAAATTAGAAGCCGCCATCAGACCCGATACCGTTCTCGTATCCATCATGTGGGCTAATAATGAAACCGGTGTTATTCAACCGATGAAAGAAATAGGTGCACTCTGCGAAAAAAAGGGTGTTTTATTGATGAGTGATGCCACCCAAGCTGTAGGTAAAATACCTATAAACCCAAGAGAAAATGGGGTGCATTTGATGACTTTCACAGCTCATAAAATGTATGGGCCCAAAGGTGTCGGAGCTCTTTACGTAAGCCGTAAAAATCCTCGTGTAAAAGTCACTGCCCAAATGGATGGTGGTGGTCATGAAAGAGGCATGCGCTCAGGAACCTTGAATGTGCCCGGAATTGTTGGTTTTGGCAAAGCGGCCGAAATTGCCAAAAATGAAATGATCACTGAAGCAGATAGACTTCGAAAATTAAGAGATAGATTAGAATCCGGTCTTCAAAAAATGGAAGAAGTTTATATCAATGGAAATATTGAACATCGAATGCCGCATGTTACGAATATGTCGTTTAAACATGTGGAAGGTGAAGGTCTGATGATGACTTTCAACCAAAATATTGCAGTTTCATCGGGTTCAGCTTGTACTTCCGCTTCCCTGGAACCTAGTTATGTATTAGTTGCTTTGGGCTTAGGTGATGACCTCGCTCATTCTTCATTGCGACTCTCATTGGGTCGGTTCAATACAGAGGCCGACGTGGATTTCGCCATTGAAGCTATTGCTCAAGGTGTAAACCACATGCGAGAATTATCGCCCATCTGGGAAATGTATAAAGAAGGCGTAGATTTAACTAAAATCGTATGGTCAGAGCATTAAATGGAACTTAGCTCCTAAAGCAAGAGTTATAATATAATCAGTCTAAACACAATAATATGGCCTATTCAGAAAAAGTTCTCGATCACTTCAAGCATCCAAAAATGTTGGAACCCTTGATAAAAATGACCCTACAGTAGGTACCGGTTTGGTCGGCGCTCCTGAATGTGGGGATGTCATGCGCTTACAAATCAAAGTCAATCCGGAGTCCGGACTTATAGAAGAAGCAAAATTTAAAACTTTTGGTTGCGGTTCTGCAATAGCATCATCTTCACTCGCAACGGAATGGTTAAAGGGAAAAAGCCTGGAAGAAGCGATGACCATAGACAATATGGCTATCGTAGAAGAATTGGCTTTGCCACCTGTTAAAATCCATTGTAGCGTATTGGCTGAAGATGCCATCAAAAGCGCCATCAAAGATTATAAACAAAAAAATCTGGTTAGCATTTCATGATTTACGTAGGCCCAACAGCAAAACAAAAAATTGAAGAGATCCGGAAATCTTCAGGCCTGGATCCTAACTTTTTCATCCGCGTTTCTGTCACCAGTGGAGGATGCAGTGGCTTAAGTTATAAAATGGATTTCGACAACGAGACCCAAGCCAATGATCAGGTGTTTGAAGATAATGGTGAAAAAATTGTAACAGATCTGAAATCCTTTCTTTACTTATTCAACTCCACACTTGAATTTTCTGATGGTTTGCAGGGTAAAGGATTTTACTTCAATAATCCAAATGCCTCCCGAACCTGTGGTTGCGGTGAGAGTTTCGCAGTCTAAGTCTTCTGCATTTTCAACAGCCGGTAAAAATGGATTCGTAAGGTAATAGCGGCAACAAATCATCCACAGGGTATGATCAAGGAGTCATTACCTTTAATGAAAATTCATTTTTAAAAATGTCTGTCCTAACTGCAGCACATCAAAAATTATCAAATTACTTTCCTGACTTTTGGAGTATTTACCTTTTGTCATGTGGCTTTCAGCATATCTTCTTTTTTCCGATCGTAAATGATAAAATTCAATTACCTGAATTTGTTTTTATATCAGGGCTCGTTTATTACGCGCTTAAGTATCCAATAAAGGAGGTCTTCAATCATTTCTCTCCTTTGTTAAAATCATCTGCTGCTTTACTTGCTTTGTTTTGGCTACTTATCCATTTCATTTCCTTTATTATAAATCCCGGGATCGGAGGATTTTTGGAATGCCTCGGCATCGGCTACTTGATTTTAGTTTATTTAATCTTCTATGTTGGATTTAAAAATTTAGATACAAAAATATTGAAAGAAAAAATTACTGTTGCTTTCGCAAATCTGGCCTGGGCAATGAGTAGCATTGCATTGATCACTTTTTTATCCTCTGTTTTTTGGAAACCTAACGCGACCGCCCAAATTTTTTATAACTATCCTTATTTTGGAGATGCCTTTCGCCTGCAAGGATTTACTACAACCCCTGCGATGTATGTCTCGATCATCAGTTTAGCCATTGGTTTCAGTTTATACGATTTCCTTTGGCGAACTCAAAAAAAACAAGATTTAATTGCCTCTATCTTTTTTTCGCTGGTATCTGTCTTGACCCTATCCAAATCCGTTTTATTTATTGGCTTTATCTGGATCGCCTTATTCGGTTTCAAATACAAAATTCATAAAAGTATGATCCTCCTGATGGGAATCGCTACCTTTTTACTTCACGCTATCATGACTCATTTTTTAATTGTGGACAAACACCAAATAGATGCTCAAGAATTTCGTACCACCCCGTATACTTCTAACGAATGTATTTATGAAGGATCTGATTTTGCGATTTACGGTTCAGGCTATTACACTTTTAAAAAAACAGCCTGGCAAATTTTTAAAGAACACAAATGGTTTGGAACAGGTCCTGATAATTATAATTCTTCTGTGGATGCACTCAAAGAAAAGGGACAATATCCCTCCAACCTACCTGCTTATGATCCGCATTCGACCTGGCTGGGTAGCCTCGCAACAAGTGGTATATTTGCTTTCCTAATACTGCTTGGTTTCGCGATATACATTATCCTCAATTTAATTTACTTGTGGCCCTTACAGGATCATTTTTCCTTTTTGTTGGTTTTGCTCACCTTTATCATCTTTGCTGAATCCATTTCCATGGATATCATGAATTTCAGACATTATTGGGTTTTCATGGCAGTTTTGCTTGTATATCGCAAGACAGGAGGAGAAGGGGCTAAAGCTTAAAGTTATAGAGCTTAAGGGGAAAAGTTTTTTATGCCAGGTATGGTTTTGTAGGCTTTGAGGCTTAGTCTGTTAGTCTGTTAGTCTGTTAGTCTGTTAGTCTGTTAGTCTGTTAGTCTGTTAGTCTGTTAGTAAACAACATGTACTAACGTATGTTAGTTCAATAAAAATCGACTATTTTCAATTTATTTTTCTCACTTTACTTGTTAATAATATATTGCTTTGAGCTTTGAGCTCTTGACTTTTGACCATTAACTCTTGACCCTTGTTCATGTCCCGTAGGGCCATCATATTGGTAAAACTCCTAGAAAACTCCACAGCGTGCCGTAGGTACGCAACAACATCTTAGGGTGCAAAATGTTTAAAAGATTAAATGCATCAAAAGGATGCAGAAAATCAAAACTAAACTAACGAACGTTTGTTAGTTGCCATCATCTCCCGACATCATCATGTTGTTGTTAAAAAGTAACATCTTCAAGTTGGGACATCCATCATCTATCCCCTCCCATCGTTTCCCCAAGCCTTGTGAAATATTTTAACTTGTTGTAATAAACCTGCAATGCTTTTCTAATTTCAGGACTGCGATGACCTTGATCGAATAAGGCAAGGAATGGCGATACTTCTTCATGAGCCAGAGTATCAAAAGCTCCTAACCTTTCTCTTCCTTTAGAGATCAGTACTTCATCTTCACAAAGTATGGCCTCTTGTAAAAACTCATGTAGATTCATCATCTCCAATAAAAATGCAGCATCATCTTTTAAAGTTTCCTGATCTGTGGCTGAAAATTCAGTTTCAAGTATGTATTTTAATCGCGATAAAGGATGTAATAAAGTATGGTAAGCCTGATTGTTTAAAGCAGATAAAAAATCTGCATCAAATTCTCCGGCTTTATCGGCAGGAATTGAGTCGGGATGCGACGCTCTGCTTTTTTCATAATAGCGCTTCCTTAATTCTGAAATATTGATGTGGAAGGCAGGAGCGATCTTATAAAATTCGAAATAATTCATTACTTCCCAAGGCCACGCAAAACATCTAAACCATTTGCATAGAGCATCAAAGCCATTAATAGGATAAATCCTATGAAGGTTGCTTTCTCAACGACTTTATCCGGTACTTTTTTTCCGGTGACCACTTCAATCAACAGAAATACAACATAACCACCATCGAGTGCTGGAATTGGCAATAAATTCATAAAGCCGAGGATGATACTTAAAACAGCTGTCATTCTCCAGAATGCGTCCCAATCCCAACTGGCTGGAAACATATTGGTAATAGAACCAAATCCGCCCAGAGAATCTTTTGCTTTAATCTCTCCACTGAACATTTTCGAAAATGCCTTGAGCTGACTGGTCAATAAATCACATCCAGTTTGTATTCCTTTAGGTATCGCAGCAAAAAATCCAAAGGTTTCAGTTTCAAATTTCATAAAGGAATCGATGGGCTGCCAAAAAACGCCAACAATACCATTTTCATCTGTTGTTACCGGGATTTGTATCGTATCAGAATTCCGCAATAATTTCAATTCGAAAGTTTTATTAGCTTGTTTATTGATGATGCGATGGATCTCATGTAAGTAAAGTGCGGATTGGTCATTTAAACTTAAAAATCGGTCACCCTCTAAAATTCCTGCTTTCTCTGCGTCCGAATTTTTCATGAGCTCTCTGACTTTGGCAGGTACTCTTGGGGTGATAAAATCTATATTTTTTAATTCTGGTTTTGTGAGTTGTGAAATAACTTCCTGGTTGATTTGAAGATTCATTTTTTCACCATCGCGGATCAATTCGACGGCATTGTTTTTTTCAAGAACCAATGTTTTGACAATTTTGGCTTTGTCAAATTTTTGCAATGGCAGATCTCCAACTTTTAAAAGTTGATCTCCATCGCGCAGGCCCATATTATATGCGAGACTGTCTACGGCAATTCCATATTTTAATTCACTATTTAGCAAATACGTTTGCCCGTTTTTCCATAAAAGCATGGAGAATATGAAAAATCCGAAAGCGAAATTCACAGTGACACCTCCTACCATAATGATCAATCTTTGCCAGGCTGGTTTAGATCTGAATTCCCAGGGCTGCGGATCCGACTGAAGTTGATTCATATCAAAACTTTCATCCACCATACCTGAAATTTTCACATAGCCTCCCAGGGGAAGCCAACCCAATCCCCATTCCGTATCTCCGATTTTTTTCTTAAAAATCGAAAACCATGGATTAAAAAACAGATAAAACTTTTCGACCCGGGTCTTAAACCATCTTGCAGGTAAAAAATGTCCAAATTCATGGATCACCACAAGAATGGTCAAACAGAGCAATAACTGACTTATTTTTATTAAAATTTCCATGTAAGAAATTTTGTTTTTGATTTAAAGAAGAAAACGCAATTTTGTTAGTTGTGGTATAACAGAGGTTCCGGAATAAACAAAGATATCAACCTTGAAGTTTATAAGAATTTTGAAAATCCCGGCCTAAACTTCATTATTTTCTGGAGGGCCTTTTGTCTTCTGCTTTCTTAAATGTGATGTCTCTCTTTTTCCATTGCAAACTCTTTAGCCGACACAATTTCTCAGCACTCTGAGCATCTGTCATGAAAAAAGAATAACTATTGAACAAATCAATATCGCGAATTGCCCGGCCACTCACACTAGTAAGTTTAAAAATGACCTCCCGCAATTCATCATAACGGAGTTGATCGAGTTTTCCTAAACTCACAAACATTCGTACATCTCCTCTGCCACCACTTGATTCGCGGCTGCGGCTCCTGGATTTTCCGCCGCGCGGTTCATCGTAAGATGGTCTTGTATCTCTGGTTTTTTCTTCCACATTTACATCAGGGCCGGCTAAATATGTATTCGTATATTTATTGAGTTCGGCTTCAAGTATGATCTCCACTAATTGTTCCTTTGTTAATTGCATCAAAGGCCAGATCCATTCATTCTTAACGGGTGTTTTACTTCCTTCCTGTTCGACAGAAGCTATTATTTTTTGAACAAAACCAGCGATTCTAGTCTCCGCTACTTCAGCAGCTGTTGGAATTTTATATCGATCGAATTTGAGATTGGCCATTTTTTCGATGCGATGCAGTTTGTAGGCTTCCTTGATATGCAACAATGCAATGGAAAAGCCTTTCTGACCGGCACGAGCGGTACGTCCGCTGCGGTGCGTATAATTTTCAATATCATCCGGTAGATGATAGTGAATGATGTGGGTCAAGTTTTTTACATCAATGCCTCTGGCAGCAACATCGGTTGCAAATAAAATCGAAACGTATTTGTTTCTGAATTTATTCATGACCTTTTCTCTTTGAGCTTGTTCCAGATCGCCGTGAATACAATCTACTTTTACGCCATCTTTTAAAAGGGCATCATTCAACTCCTGTGTTTCAATTTTGGTATTGCAAAAAACAATTCCGTAAAAGTCAGGATGAAAATCGATGATTCTTTTGAGCGCAATGAGTTTATCTTTTGCAGAAACGACTGCATATTGATGGGTAATATTAGGGTGGCCGAGGTTCTTTTTACCAATGGTAACTTCTACGGGATCTTTCAGGTAATTGGAAGCTATTTCCCTAATTTCTTTTGACATGGTAGCAGAAAACAAAGCAGTTGTTTTCTCAACCGGGGTTGCTCCAAGTATGAATTCCATATCATCCCTGAATCCCATATTGAGCATTTCATCTGCTTCGTCCAAAACAACCTGCCGGATCATGTCCAATTGAATCGCTTTGCGTTCAATGAGGTCTACCAATCTGCCGGGTGTAGCCACAACGATATGAGCACCTTGTTTTAAAGACTTGATTTGCAAACCTATACTCGAACCTCCGTAAACAGGTACGACATGTATTCCTTTAGTGCCTTTAGCATATTTTTTCAAGTCATTTGAAATCTGCATGCACAACTCCCTTGTAGGAGATATAATGAGTACCTGAGGTCTGTATTGATTGACTTGGATCGATTGGATCGCCGGTAAACCGAAAGCAGCTGTTTTTCCGGTACCCGTTTGTGCCATACCGATAAAATCTCTGGCTGCTTCAACTAAAACGGGAATTGCTTTTTGTTGAATTTCTGTTGGCTCAACAATACCAAGTTCAAGGAGTCCTGCCACAATTTCCGGCTGAATTCCTAAATCTTCGAAACTTATAACTTTTTGCATTGAATATCTAACTAATTTATAAAAGAATACCCGCCTAAATGGGCAGGTATTCTTGAGTCTTATCTAAAGGAATTTGAAAGCTTGATGATCTTTCAATTGCATTCCTTTGTTGATTTTAATCAATATCTTCTCTTAAAGCGATCGTTTGAGTCGCGATTGGAAGAAGGTCTGAAAGGTTTTCTTTCCCTCTGTTCTGGTGGTTTAGCTTCCGATACAGAAATTGCACGGTCCTTAATGGTTTTTTGATCGAGGTTTGCAATAGCTTCTTGTGCTTCGTCGTCATTAGGCATTTCAACGAAACCGAAACCTTTGCTTCTTCCGGTCATTTTGTCTGTGATAATTTTAACTGAAGATACCTCACCGAATTCGGCGAACATAGCTTCCAATTGTGGCTCCTTAACTGAGTAGTCAAGGTTTCCTACGTAAAGATTCATTGTGAAAAATATTTAATAAATGAAAAAAAAAATTTAGTGGTTGATATGGTAAAGGTGGGTATTAATGCGACAGATACATGATTTTCAAGGTACAAAGGTACTAAATTATTCTTGAATGCCAGTTTTTTTTGTAATTTATACAAAATCATGATGTTGCATTCATCTTTAGGGTCCGTTGTTGATCAGCAAAGTGATTCCAAACTGATTCCATTTATCTTTGGAATACAGCTTCGAATTATTAGTTAAAATACTGTTAGCCAAAGGATTAAGATCAAATTCACCATACGGCAAATGATACGAAAATTGCAGGCATATCTGAGCTGAATTACCCGCCGGAAAATTCAGATTCAGGTAAAAACGATGCCCCCAATTAGCTTCGCTGATAATGTTAATTTTACTGTCCAATCCCGTATAACGCTGCTTGATGCCAAAATCGTTCCAATCAAGTGTCGCTCCAAGACCTATAAATCGACCATTTGTTTCTAAAAATAAGGAATACGTATTGAGACTGTAAAACAATTCTTGCTTGTTAAGACTCCCAGTGACCGGATGCAATCCTTCAAAATTTAATTTTCCACCTCTGTTTTTCCAGACTATTCCCATCGCAATAGCTGACCAGGTATGTTTTAAGCCCAAGTCTATACCGTGAAGCATGTTTAATTGGATATCTTTCTTCACAAGCCAATCATTTTCAGTTAGATAGTCGTGAATGATGGCATCATTGACTTTCGGATTCAAAAATGATAATCCATATCCTACCTGAACATTTACTTGCGTCCGGCCCAGATTTAGCCCCAGCTGAAGAAAGCCAAACAGGAGGATGTAGTTTAAATATTTTTTCAAAACCAAGTCGAATTAGCCTGCAAACATATTAAATATTTTTATAATATGAAACTTTTAGGATACTTTAATATCTTGCACATCGAAATATTTTTTTGAACCCAAGCCTATGATGAAGAATTTTCGCCTGTTGAATATTTTATCGAGGTTTTCCTTTCTTGTGATGGTATTGATCCTTTGCACCATCGCCATATTACTATATGATCGGTCTCTAAGTTTTGGTTATGTACTGGATGATATTATCGTTTATACCGAAAACAGTTTTGTTCAAAAAGGCTTTGACGGAATTTGGGACATCTTAAGCACCGAAAGTTTTACCGGTTATTTTGGCGAACAAAAAGACCTGGTAACTGGTGCTCGGTATCGACCCTTATCCTTGGTTGGATTTGCTATAGAGTTTGAGATTTTTGGAAACAAACCACATTTAAGCCACCTCATCAATATATTACTTTATGCTTTAACAGCCGCTTTGGTTTTTAAATTATTGCAATTATTACTTCCCGATAAATCATCTCAATTTTTTCTGTTTGGAATTCCGGCAATTACTTCTATATTATTTCTCACTCACCCCATCCATTCTGAAGCCGTTGCTAATATTAAAGGCCGGGATGAAATCATGTGTTTGCTATTTTCTTTGTCCGCGGCTATCTCATGGGTTAAATACATTGATAGCCAAAAGAAAATCTTTTTAATTTCGAGTTGTGCCTTGTTTTTATTAGCCTTGTTTTCTAAAGAAAACGCTATTACTTTCACCGCCATCATTCCTTTGATGGTAAGTTTTTTCAGGACCATAGATCTAAAGAAATCTATAATAATGTCTTGGCCGCTTTTGATTTGTGCAGCCATTTTTATTGGAGTCCGTTGGCTGGTTATCGGATATCTGCTCAGCAGCGGAGCAGTGATTACAGACCTGATGAATAATCCATTTATTGGGATGAGTCTTGGCGAAAAAACGGCAACGCTTTTTTATACATTCATCTGGTACTATAAATTGCTGTTTTTTCCACACCCGCTAACTCACGATTATTACCCCTATCATGTACCTAAGTCAGACTGGACAGACCTTATATCTATATTTTCGCTGATCATCACGGCAATGCTTATTTACCTTGCCTTCCGACTCAGAAACCGGAACAAAATCATCAGCTTTAGTCTATTCTATTATTTTATTAGCTTCTCAATCGTCTCCAATTTGGTATTTCCCGTCGGCACATTTATGAATGAACGATTTTTGTTCATGCCGTCTGTGGGCTTTAGCCTCTTGTGCGGATATTTTATTTATTGGCTCGCAAACAAGCCTTCCCCTAAATTTATGAAATGGCTTGCAGCTTTACTCTTTATGTTCTTGTTTTCAGCATATAGTTTTAAAACCATTCAACGCGTTCCCGATTGGAAAGATGGTTTCACATTAAATTTATCTGCCGTCAAAGTATCTAAAAACAGTGCCCGCATTAATCTATTCACCGGTGTTTCATATTTTCAAAAATCACAATCGGAAATGGATCCCGCCAAAAAATCTACGTATTTGCAAATAGCCGAAAAATACATAGACCAGGCATTGGTCATATTTCCTCAATATGGGCAAGGACTCAATATGAAAGCAGGAATCTTGGCAGAATGGCTAAAAAGAGACAATGATATCATCACTTTTTTGAAAAAACTGGAAGGTGTTATTAAAGTAAAGCCAGACCTGGATTTTGTCACTAAATATATGGATTACCTCACCAAAGATCCTGAAAATCTTACCATCATGCACCCTTATCTAAAACGCGTGGGTTATGAAATTCTCTATAAAGAGGTTCAGAATTTTCAGTTTTCATTACACTTTCTGGGCATGGCTTATCATTTAAAAAATGACGATGCAGAATTATGTTATTTTATATCCAAGGTATATACAGATTTTGCTAAATTTGGGAAAGTAAGCTCAACAAAAATATTGGAATATGAGAACAAAGCAAAAGATTTTTTAAATCAGGCAGCAGCCTTAGACCCTAAATATGTACGATGAAAATACCCTTTACCAAATTGCACTAACAAAAATTGAGCACGTAGGTGCTACCACAGCTAAAAACCTTATCCGGATTTGCGGTAGCCCTGCACAGATTTTTAAAGAAAAAAAATGGAAGCTGAAAAAAATTCCTCAGCTTCGGGCCAGTGCATTTCAAAATTTAAGCGATCCTGCAGCTTTGAAAAAAGCGGAAGCCGAATTGGAGTATGTACTTAAAAATGGAATTCGCATTTTATATTATGAAAATGAAGAGTTTCCATGGCGGCTAAAACAACAAGTGGATGCTCCGATATTGTTATACGCAAAAGGCGAGTTAATCAGTAATGCTGAACGAGTTATCTCAGTGGTTGGAACCCGGAATATAACCGACTATGGAAAACAATTAGTCGAAGAATTCGTTTCCGCATTTCAACAAGAAGCCTTTCAAATTGTAAGCGGTCTGGCTTATGGAGTTGATACCGCAACACATCAACAATGTGTTAAACTTCAAATCCAAACCGTGGGCATATTAGGCCATGGTCTTGACAGAATTTATCCGCATGCCAACACTGCCCTTGCAGAAAAAATGCTAACTAACGGCGGATTGATGACCGAATATGGAATGAATACGAAACCGGATCGCGAAAATTTTCCAATGCGAAACAGGATCATTGCAGGACTGTGTGATGCATTAGTCGTTGTCGAAACAGGAGAAAGCGGCGGAAGTATGATCACGGCTGAAATCGCAAATTCATACAATAAAGATGTTTTTGCTTATCCCGGAAGAGTCCATGATCCGTATTCAAAAGGTTGTATCAAATTGATCAAAGAACACAAGGCCCAACTCATGGCTGCACCTACAGATCTCATTTCAGCAATGAATTGGGATGTCAAAAATGACAAAAAACAAGAATACCAATTGCACTTATTTTCTGACTTACAAACAGATGAAAAAAATCTATGTGAAATTTTACAAAAATTAAATGTTGCACATATAGACAAGCTTCACCAATTGTCGGAAATAACTCCGGGCAAATTAGCCAGCGCACTTTTAAGCCTTGAATTCAAAGGGCTCATTCGCTCACATCCGGGAAAAAGATATACTTTGGTTGTTTAATTTTAAATCTTATTAAAATGTATTGGAAATTTTTCATGCTCTTTTTCTGTTTCATATTCTCAGGATGCGGTGGAACAAAAAGTACCCTAACGAAACAAATACCCACAGCGCATTCTTTAGAAAGAGTACCAAAGAATTTTAGACCTAAAAATATTATTTTAATGATTGGGGATGGGATGGGTGTTGCTCAAATAACGGCAGGGCTATATGAAAATAACAACCGACTTGAAATTGAACGTTGCACGATGACGGGCCTTCACAAAAGCCATGCGGCAGACAATTTAATCACAGATTCCGCAGCTGGAGCTACTGCGTTTTCTGCAGGTATAAAAACCAATAATGGGTATTTGGGACTTGACCCTCAAGGGCGAAAATATGAAAGTATACTCCGGTACGCTGAAATGAGAGGGATGTCTACCGGCATCATAGTTACTTCCACAATCGTACATGCAACTCCGGCAGCTTTTTATGCATACAACACCAATAGAAATAATTATGAAGAAATAGCTTCAGATATTTTGGACTCAGGTTTTGATTTTGTTATAGGTGGAGGTAAGAAATATTTTGAAAGACGCACAACAGATTCTATAAACCTCATTGACGATTTAAGAAAAAAAGGATATTTCGTAACGGATTATTTTGAACAGGAATACCAAAGCTGGATCATTCCTGATTCTAAAAAAATCTTCTATTTTACAGCTGATGGCGACCCGCTGCCAGTTATGAGTGGCCGGAATTATTTACCCAAAGCTTCTAAAGACGGTGTTGAATTTTTACAAAAATTGGACAACAAAGGATTTTTCCTGATGATTGAAGGTTCTCAAATAGATTGGGGTGGCCATGCCAACGATTCAAAATACATTATCTCCGAAATGTTGGATTTTGATAAAGCAATTAAAGAAATTATTGACTTTGCAGAAAAGGATCAACAAACCTTGGTGGTCATAACTGCAGATCATGAAACCGGGGGGTATGCGATCAATGGTGGCCACCTTTTTGGAAATCTAAAAACTAGTTTTACAACAACCCACCATACTGCTGAACTCATTCCTGTATTTGCTTACGGCCCGGGTGCAGAATTATTTTCTGGCATTTATGAAAATACAGAAATCTACCACAAGCTTAAAAAATTATTGCAGGAAGAGAAAAAATAATTTTAAAGTTTTATCTCAATAAGGTCACATCACCAGCCTTCCACTTTTCAATATTGTCTTCTCCTACGAAGAGAATTGCAAAAGTATAAACTCCGGGATTCATTTTGTCCTGTTGATATGTACCATCCCATTCGAAAATCTGACCCGCTGCACCATTCAACTGTTCGAAAACCAAAGTACCCCAACGATCAAAAATTCTGAATACGCGGATGCTTGTTTTGGATTCGAATTTAAAAACAGGCTTGAAAGTATCGTTGATGTTGTCTCCATTGGGCGAAAATACATTGGGCACATAAATCTCTGCTTCATCAATCAACACCGTGATGGTAAATTGATCTGAAATGCTACAACCATTCTGATCGGTCACTGTCAAAGTATAACTAATCGTTTGATTAGGTATGGACTGCGTCACCAAACAAGTATCACAAACTAAAAAATCTTTGGGATCCCAGAGTAAGTTCGAATAATTGAAATTTAAACTAGGAATGATATTAACAACGCCGCCTGTTTTGATCGTCGTATCATTTGGAAGACTCAACTGCAATATTTGTGAAGCCCCTACTGCAAAATTAAACAAAGAATCACAACCTAACTGGTCGATCACCCGAAGGCTATGATTGCCTTGAGATAATCCAGTGACGATCATCCCAGGATTTCCGGATACAGGAGCACCACCATCAATCGAAAGTTGGTATGTCCCACTTCCGCCTGTGATACTATTAATCACTAATTCACCGCTGTTGGCTCTGTTACATTTTAGATCCACAGGACTTAAATTTACCTGCAATGGTGAATTAAAAAGTACGTTGACCAAAATCGTGCTATCGCAACCGGTTGCAGCACCACCAAACAAAGTAACGGAGCCGCTTGGATTATTTACAGAAAAAGTAGTATTCCCAACGCGGACACTGTCATTTCTGCAGATCGTAGTTGAAAAAATTCCTGAAACATTTTGATTAAAAAGGATATTGACATTTACAAAACTGTCGCATAAACGAAAAGAACCCATGGGTATTCTGAAACTTCCACGAGGTCTAGAAATTGAAAAAGTTTGACCATAATAAGTCACTGATTCGTCTTCACACATCGTGGTATCAAAACTACCTATAGCATCAATAATCGTCGTTATATTTACATTAATCAAACTATCACATCCATTGGTTGCAGTATTAACCAAGCGGACCATACCTGAAGGACGACCTGAAAAGAAAGCTTCTCCGTGAATGAAAAAGGTATCCCCTCTACATATTTCAGAAGTCACAAATCCTTGTGCATTTGGCAAGATTGACAGTGAAACATCGAGAATGGAATCACAGCCAAAACTTGAAGCACCAGGCAATAAAATGGTAGCTGTAGGATTCTGATCAGAAAAAAATCTATTTACTACAAAAACACTATCGCCCATACATATCGTTGTCGAAAAAGAACCACGATTGTTTGGATAACTAAGATCGACATGAATAATGCTATCACATCCAGTGCTGGATCCATTGGTCAATAATACATCTCCTCTTGGGTTGGATTCATTAAAAACCCTTCCGTTAATGACGACAGAATCTCCGGGGCATTTGATTTGAGTTAAAAATGATTCTGAAAAATTATTGATATTCAATTGCACAAAAACCACACTGTCACATCCTGATTGAGCGCCACCGGGAATTATTGCTGTTCCGCTGGTATTGTTCTTATCAAATCTTATTCCTCCTATCACCACAGAAGCATTATCGCAAATCGTGCGGCTGTAATTACTTACGCCAACTTCGCGACCAATGAAAATAATATTGCTGTCGCAACCAGTAGATGTTTGTAAATTGAGAGAATCGATTAAATTATTTTTATGGATAATAACGGTCCCAAAAGTCAGCGTATCATCATAACATACTGCCAGGTTTAAAACTTGTCTGTAAGCATTGGCTACCTGCACATCCACAATAATGTTAGAATCACAGATACTTACGCCATCGCCTCTTACAAAAATAGAATCCTTGGGATTTGCATCAGAGTATACTTTACCTCTGTAGGTGACTATTTGTCCTGAGCACAATGCCGGAGCAAAAAGTATACGTACAGGAGCCACACAGCTGTAACAATTTCCAAACTCAGAATGGATGCGCGGTCTGAAAACTGGATTCGATTCAAATTCATAAGCAGACAGCTGGTGCCTGTTAGGATACGCTGCATTTAAAATCCATCCGCCGGTTGCATCTGCCTGAGTACGACCCAATTCAAATCCACCATGACAATCATCTGCCGGACATAATAAAGTACTTCTTGCATAAACTACGACACTATCATTTGGTACCGCTGTACCAAAAACTGCATCCCGGTTAACATTGGTAATTGTAGGGACAGGCCTTGCTGGCATAAATACTGGCTTTCCGGATATGCAGGTAAACCTGTTATCCATATAACGCGATACATTGAAAGCAGCAGGTGTATTGGCATTGATAAATACATCATAATTATTGAGACTGTTTCGCTCTACATAAAATTCAAAAAGATTTGTTGCATTCACAAAATCACTCCCATTACGGGCGAAATTATCAGTGATTTCTATGATACCTTGAGTTGAATTGTTGACATTGATATCCAGGTTATTGTTGTAAAACCTATTTTTTGAAATCACTGCTGTTTGTTGTACATTGTTGATATCCAATCCTGAATTCAGAAATCCGAAAAAGAAGTTGTCTTTGATCGTCAAACGTTCTGCGGAAGGGGCAAGAATTCCAATAGTTGGATCCAAAAAATTAACTCCTTTATTTGTATCGAGTGCGCCGAATAAATTGTGATTTATAAAAACATCACCTGCATGTATTTCGACAAGCGGAACTTTGGCGGTAAAAATATTTGAATCGATGCTTACTGTTTTTAATGCCTGGGTAGATTCCACTTTTACTTTGCCTTCCGTCTGAACGATAGAAGATTTGGCAAGGTCTGTTCCAAAATGGCTGGATACCAATTTGAATTGGTTTGCATCGCGGATTCGTATAAATACTTTTTCCGGCACCGGAATCAGATTGTTGTCTGCAAAAAAAGCGGAAGCTCTGATCACACAATCCGGAGCAGTGTTATAATCCAAAATGCAATCACCCGGATTTTCAAAACGAAAATCTGTGAAACTCAATCCACTGATCGAAACAGAACCAGCTTGAACCCTGATAAAAGGAATGCCTACAAAATCTCGAAAATTAAAATCTATGATAACAGACCCAGGACCCCCCGGCTGAGATTCTCCAATAATGCTTAAACCTGAATTGTTTATAGCCGGAAACACGCTTGTGGGCGAAATAGAATGAGGCCCGGCACCAGGTATATTAAATAGGATGGTACTTGTGACCCCATCTGCCTCAGCAGCATTAATAGCCTCTCTTAAACTGCAATGCACTGCATCACAAGTGCCGTCGTCAGTATCAGAATTGTTATTTACGGTGTATACCTGGGCTTTCAAGATTGAACAAAAAGCTAATAAACAGACACTTAGCTTAAAAATTTTCGACATAATGTATTTATTTCAACTGCAAAGGGAGTATAATTTTATCAAAAAAACATCAGGGTAAATACTGATTCTTCAGAAAAAGCATAAAAGTATCAAAAAACATGCCTTTCTGCATGATAGCTAGATCTTACCATAGGGCCACTTTCTATATATTTAAATCCTTTTTTCATTCCAGCCGCTTTAAACTCTGCAAATACATCCGGATGGACATATTCATGAACGGGAATATGCATTTTCGTAGGTTGTAGATATTGCCCGAGCGTTAATATTTCACAGCCATAGTCTATTAGATCATCCATTGCTTTATAAACTTCATCTAAGGTTTCACCCAATCCCAACATAATGCCAGTTTTGGTTCGTTTCCCATATTCTCTGATCCTTTGCAGCTGTTCAAGACTTCGGCTGTATTTGGCCTGAGGTCTGACATACCTGTATAGTCGTTCCACCGTTTCCATGTTATGAGAGACCACTTCCTGGCCCGCACTGATCATCCTTTCCAAAGCAGGCCAATGGGCTTTTACATCGGGAATCAAGGTCTCTATGGTAGTATCCGGACAAACTTCTTTGACAGCTTTGACCGTTTGAAACCAAATTTCGGCGCCTCTGTCTGGAAGTTCATCTCTATTGACCGAAGTGATAACTGCGTGTTTGACCTTCATCAGAAAAATAGCCTCAGCTACTCTTCGGGGTTCGTCTAGATCGTATTCAGGAGGTTTACCTGTTTTCACAGCACAAAAACTGCAAGATCGAGTACACACATTTCCCAAAATCATGAAAGTAGCAGTTCCGGCACCCCAACACTCACCCATGTTCGGACAATTGCCACTTTGACATATGGTATGTAGCTTGTATTGATCGACCAATTGTCTGACGTGTCTGTAATTTTCACCAATTGGCAATTTAACTCTAAGCCAGTCAGGTCTTCTGGCTCTAGATTCGGAATTGGGTACGACGTCGAGTTCTATCATTGTAGGTATGCGAAACGGATTTAATTATTTGGATTTACCGGCTTGACTTTGTCTGGAACCTAACTGGAGATTCAGGTAAAAGTTTAAATAATGATATGGGTTATTATCGTGAACCATCATTTCAGGTCTTTTTGAATAGAGATCAAGTTGAATGCCCAATTCGAGACACCGCACTAGTTTCTCAAAAGCTCCGGGGTCAAAGCGAAAGGCAGCCCTTCCGTACAAACCAGGTACAAAGTTGATTTGGCTGAATCCTTTATAAAAACTACTTCTTCCTAAAATTAATTCAGAGTTGAGAAAGTCTTCCTTTGCATCTTCGTACCGGATATCTTTCACAAAAAAACTTCCATCTTTTTCGTCCCTGACTTTAAGATAATAAGGCTTTAAAAGTCCCAGGACTAATCCGCCTTGCAAATGAAGACCCACCGCGATACCCTTTTTTCGGGCTTTTTCACTCAAGGTCTTTATAATGCCACGCCCGATGCGCATGTTAATCAGGTGGTTCTTTTTGCCATATTTATATGAATCGTAAGTTCTGAAAGATACATTGGATGGCCTGGAAGTTCGGGTTTCCAGCGGATGGTACAGCATTCCTAAATCAAAATGAAAGGTCTTTGTGGTATGATAAGATTTGATTTGCCCCTTGTTATAACCTATATAAAATCCATTGGTGTGAATTGCTGCATCTATCGACCATTCCGATTTGTAGATAATGCCTTTTCGCACCGACTGAATGCGGTCTGATGATACATCCTGTGCAGAAAGTGAAATGGTTAAAAAGCAAGTCAAATAAAATGAAAAAAGACGCATACCGATAAGCCTTGCGTTATCGTTTGGAAGAGTGTAATCCCGTATCCACGGCAACTGTGTTATTTTCACATCCTAAAAGTACTATTTTTTATAAATATTACCGATAAAATAACGAAATGAACAAGGTTCTTGTATATACCAAAGATCCATCGCCCAGATTCGAGTATGTGATCAGGCATATAGAAGGCTATTTTAACAATTTGAGCTTAGAGTCCTGTGGGGAATTAGAAGTCTACCTTCAATGGACCGGACTCTCCATACAACATGGTCAGGAAGATCTAAAGTTAAAAGAATTCAAAATGAACCGTTCTGTTCATTTCGATAAAACGCTTGATAAACTCATTGAAGATGGAGAAGATTTCTTGCAAACCATTCATTGTTCAGCCGAGATTAGCCAGGATTTTGATTTGATAAGTGCAATTTTCTGGCATTTAAGCCGGATTGAGGAATATTTTCCGATCGCTCTGGATCATCATGGGCGATTCCCCGCTAGCAAAAGTATCTTATTTAAAAAAAATATCTTACATCTGCCCTTGGTGGATCTATGGATTTTTGAATGGGCCAAAAAACTAGAAGACTTTTTTGGAATGAGCATCCATCTCAAACCTCAACTTACAGATTGGTCTGTTGGTATAGATGTAGATCAATTTTACAAACACCAACATAAACCTCTGTTTAAAAAATTGGGCGGCTGTCTAAAGGATTTGTCTTCCGGCAAGCTAACAGATGTTTGGGAAAGGATTCAAATTTATTCGGGTTTGATAAAAGATCCTTATGATACATATGAAGAAGTACGCAAACTGAATATTCCTAAATCATCGCTATGTTATTTTATATTATCTGGCGGACAAAGTCCGTATGATAAAAATCATTCACTCCGTCAAAAAGTCATTCTGCTAAAAATTAAAGATTTGGAGCGCTTTTCAGAAATTGGCTTACATCCTTCATACGAAAGTAACCGGCAATCCGATCTCATCAAACGAGAATTACATACGCTTCAACAATGCTGTTCTGAGCCTATTGTCAAAAGCAGGCAACATTACCTGAGAATAGGATTACCTGACACTTATCGCCTATTGATAGAAGCAGGTATTCAGGAAGACTACAGCATGGGCTATGCAGAACAAACCGGCTTCAGAGCGGCTTGCTGCAGACCTTTTCATTGGTATGATCTCCAACGAGAACAATCAACAGAATTGATAATTGTCCCATTTTCATTAATGGATAGAACATATTTGACTTATCTCAAATACCAGCCATCACAGGCCATTCTGGATATGCAAAGCTTATGGGATACCTGCAAGAAATATCAAGGCCACTTCCACATCATATGGCATAACAGCAGTTTTGATTTTTTAGGTGAATGGAAAAACTGGGATGGTGTTTTTGAGAAAATGGTGACCCAATTAATTGATCTCCCTAAAAATGAAGACCCAACTATAAAATCAAGGGAGACTTCAATTAGAAATCTGTGATTTCAAAATTAATTTTACTAACGGTTTAGCTTGGAATTGGGCCAATGGCTATGCAAGCAAAGTCTATGAACTGTGAAGTCCATTCAGACAATTCATAAAGAGCCTTAGACTAACAATAACCAAGATCTTCATCCGTTTCCAGAAATTCGCCATGCGTTTGAAGTTCGAGGACTTCTTGTTCGGCATGTACGCTTTCCATCGGACTAAGTTGTTTTTGATGGTCAATTTCAGGCTTTGTGTGTTCCTTTTTTTCGCGCCTTTTAAATAAATTCTTCATAATCGTATATCAAATATGTTCATTTGGATTCTGCCAACAAATATAAATGCATATTTATATATATTAAGTAAATTAAATCAAAACTTTATACATATTAATAATAAATCTATATTACCACTCCGTTCAAATTTTTATAAATTAAGCCAGTAACTTCAAAAGCTATAAACTTAGGAAGTGCCCAATGAGAAATTCAGTAAAGTAAGTGTTTGTTTGTTTGAAGTACGTATCCGGTAGCAATGCGATTAAGATGAAAATTCCAAAAGATCACATGGCTTGTAATACCCTACAAAATTATTACGAAAAGACCTGATTCCCAAATAATAAGCAAAACTTTAACATTTGATAATACGTACTACTTTTGAAGTTTTGTTATTTATAAAAAATATCAATAGGATCACAAACAGATCATGAGCTTGATATTCAAAATTAACGGAATGGGAAATTTGAAATTATCGAAAACGCGTTCTATTAAATCATAATATTTAAAATAATATTAAATTACACATTAAACTATTTTTATATATGTAAAGATGTTAATAATTAAGTATTTAAACTAAATGATTTAAATTTCAAAAAAAATCACATCCTAAAAAAATATATATCTAATTTTGCCCAAATTTCCAAGAATGAATAAGACCAGGTATTCAGATGAAGAGTTGATGGAATTCAAGAAAATCATCGACGAGAAGCTCGAGTTGACAAAAAGCGAACTCGCGGGTATTGAGCAACAGATGATGGAACTCCGCGATAACATGGCTGATGAGCAAGGTGGCGATTGGTTCGATGATAGTTCTATACATACAGAAATTGAATTCCTGACAAAAATGGCTGAGCGTCAGAGGCAGTTTATTCAAAATCTTGAAATGGCACTGGTTCGAATCAAAAATAAATCCTACGGTATTTGTACGGTCTCCGGCGACCTCATTGAAAAACAACGATTACTTCTGGTCCCACATGCCACTAAAAGCGTAAAAGCCAAGGAAAGTGAAAAACCGGGCAACCCTACTCCCGAATTGCGTTCTGAAGCGCCATTGTTTGGTGAAGAAGAAGACAATCCGCCTTTAGATTAAATCTGTCTGTAGGAAGAAGTCTGCTTGACTATTTGACTGCTTGGGGGAATAGTCTGATAGTCTGATAGTCTGTTAGTCTGTTAGTCTGTTTGATTTATAAAACTGAAAACTGGAAACTTCATTTCGTAGGCTTGTAGGAAGAAGTCTGCTTGACTATTTGACTGCTTGGGGGAATAGTCTGTTAGTCTGTTAGTCTGTTAGTCTGTTTGATTTATTAAACTGAAAACTGGAAATTGGAAACTTCCTATTTTAGGTTCGTAGGTATCAACATCTACTAACGTATGTTAGTCTAATAAACAACAATTATTTTAAATTATTCTTCCGATCTTTACTAGTTAAAAGCTTTTCGCTTACCATCCTAATATCCATGCAAATATCAAAGGCGCTACTATGGTGGCATCGCTTTCAATAACGTACTTAGGAGTATGGATATCCAATTTACCCCAGGTTATTTTTTCATTGGGCACGGCTCCGGAATAGGAGCCAAAAGAAGTTGTGCTATCTGAAATCTGGCAGAAATAGGACCAAAATGGAACATCGTGCCATTCGAGATCCTGATACATCATTGGCACTACACAAATGGGAAAATCGCCTGCAATCCCGCCACCAATTTGAAAAAAGCCAACGCCTTTGCCTGCAGAATTTTTGCGATACCAGTCGGCTAGATAAACCATGTATTCAATTCCACTCTTCATGGTAGAAGCTTGTAACTCAGCTTTGATGACATACGAAGCAAAAATATTTCCCATAGTGGAGTCTTCCCAACCGGGAACGATAATGGGTAAATTGCGTTCTGCCGCAGCCAGCATCCAGGAATTTTTGGGATCGATCTCATAATATTGTTCCAATACGCCACTTAAAAGCATTTGGTACATATACTCATGCGGAAAATATCTTTCGCCTTTTTGTTGCGCGCCATTCCATAGTGCATGAATGTGTTTTTGTAATCTTCGAAAAGCCTCCTCTTCAGGAATACAGGTATCTGTAACTCTGTTTAATCCTTTTTCCAGTAAAGCCCACTCCTCTTCAGGCGTGAGATCCCTGTAGTTGGGGATACGTCTGTAATGATTATGAGCTACCAGATTCATCAGGTCTTCTTCGAGATTGGCTCCCGTACAAGAAATGATATCTACTTTTCCCTGGCGGATCATTTCTGCCAATGAAACTCCAAGTTCTGCAGTACTCATGGCTCCTGCAAGCGTAACCATCATTTTACCACCTTCAGTAAGATGCAATTCATATCCTTTTGCTGCATCCATTAATGCTGCAGCGTTGAAATGGCGGTAATGATGCTGGATAAATTGAGAAACCGGACCCTTATTTGTCATGATATTTTTTTTAAAGCTTTAGAAAATGTAAATCACTTCGCAATTATTTTTTAGATTTTTTATTTGCCCTTTCGAAATAATAAGCCAGCATTTTATAATACAATTTAGCAGCTAAAAACTCAGGCGCTTTATTTCCTTTAGCAGGCGCCAATTCTACAATATCAAAACCTACGATATTTTTCCGCAGAAAGAGCATTCTTAAAAATTGTAACATTTGATACCAATGCATACCACCCGGCTCGGGAGTTCCTGTACTGGGCATAATAGATGAATCAAAGACATCGAGATCCAACGTAATGTAAACATCATTTGTCATTTTCTTAATAGCTTCCTCCATCCAATAATCATTATCCATGATCTGGTGTGCAAAATAAACTTTGGCCTTTTGAAGAAACGTTTTCTCAGATACATCCGTGTGCGCATCGAGTTGCAAAACAGTTAGTTTTTTATATTTTTTTGCAAATGCTCGCAATACTCCAATACTTACACTGTGTTCTCCACCAAAATAGGTCAACAACTTCCCGGTTTTTAATTGTGCAGTTACCGTTTTGTAAATTTTGAGTACCATCTCTTCTGGAGTACAGTTTTTAAGTTTAAGTGGTTTTTCTAAAAAAACACCGTTTTTGTAAGGCTCACTGTTCGTTTCTATGTCATACAATTCCATATTAGAAGATGCGTCCATGAATGCTTCATAACCCTTATCCGCACCCTTTCCCCAAGTGCTCGTCCCATCATAAGGCAATGAAGTAAGCAGGACTTGTGCATTTTCGTATTTCCCAAACTTCTCAGCAACACCTGCATAAGTTTCTGTATTCTTTTTCATATTGTTACTATTTATTCCCGATTTCAATTGTATCCTAATATGCGCAACATATCTCTTGAATTTTGCTCGTCGTTATAAACCCAATCTACGAGATTTCCATTTTCATCGCGGTCTACCAATATATGTTTTGGTGAAGGCAATAAACAATGTTTAATTCCACCATAACCCGAAAGTGCATCCTGATAAGCTCCGGTATGAAAAAAACCAAGATATAAAGGCTCTTTATCCGTTCTCAAATATTTCGGCATAAATAATTGCTGATTCTGGGCTTCAGTATTATAAAAATCCGAATTATCGCAACTCAATCCACCGATGTTTACCCGACAATAATCGTTATACCATTTATTGATAGGCAATAATATAAATCGCTCTGCAATGCCCCAACTATCGGGCAATGTATTCATGAGTGAATTGTCGATCATATACCAAATCTCCGAATCGTTTTGTTGTTTTTGCTCAAGGACTGAAAATATCGTTGCCCCACTTTCGCCTACTGTGTATTTTCCAAATTCCGTAAAAATATCAGGGTGTTTAACTCCGGCTTCATCACAAGCATCGCGAATCATTTTTACAATCTGGTGGATCATATATTTATAATCGAATTCAAACCCAAGCGCATTGCGTATCGGTAATCCACCGCCAATATTTATGGCCTTGAGTGTAGGAAAATGTTTTTTTAACTCGATATAAGTATTGATGCCCTTTTTCAATTCACCCCAGTAATAAACCGTATCTTTTATTCCTGTATCTACGAAGAAGTGTACCATGTGCAGATCAAACTTCTTGTTTTTTTTCAGTTTTGTTTTTGCAAATTCAATGACTTGTGAAGCGCGGATGCCAAGTCTACTAGTATAAAATTCGAATTTTGGTTCCTCCTCAGTTGCAACGCGGATGCCCACTTTACACTTCTTCTGCAACATGGGTTCGAGTTGGTCAAGTTCATAAATATTGTCACATACGGGAATAATATTTTTAAATCCGGCATTGACCATGGATGCAATATTTTGCAAATATTGTTTTGGTTTGTAGCCATTGTTGACAATAATATGATCTTTGGTAATAAGTCCGTTTTTATACAAATTTTGAATGAGATCTATGTCAAATGCAGATGAAGTCTCCAATTGTACATCGTGTTGTAATACTTCCTTGAGGACATAAGAAAAATGGCAACATTTAGTACAATAGCTATAGTAATATTTTCCGTCGTACTCCAATGTTCGGATCGACTTGTTGAACAAGTTCTTTGCCTTCTTAATCTGATCGGCGATTTTAGGTAAAAAAGTCAATTTAAAGGGCGTTCCATACTTTTCGATGAGCACCATTAAAGGGACGCCATTAAAGATTAAATTGTCCTTTTCGAGATCAAAACCTTCCTGAGGGAAATAGTAGGTCTGATCGATCATATCAAAATATCTGTTTACCATTTACTTTTCAGTTTTAAAAGAGGCACAAATATATCTCTAAACAGCTATTTCACAGGGATATTCGGAGGATTTGCCCTTCTGAATCTATTAGATCTAAATGTTAAGATAAAATTTCGGCAACTGGACTATCCAGTAATTTTAAAGTTTCAAATGAAAAATCTAATTGGATCTCAACAGTTTCCCTTAAATCAAGTTTTAGTTCGTTCATGTCTGGCTCTTCGAATACCGTAAAATTTCACTAAGTTTACCCTTATAGAGCATTTAATATTAAAGAATTATATAATATGTTTAAAGAGATCCGCCGAAGAAAGCCCCTCCAACAATTACAAGAATCCGGAGCCCAAAGTCATTTACACAAAGTCCTTAGTTCCAGAGATTTAACAGCACTAGGAATCGCTGCGATCATTGGTGCCGGAAGCTTCAGCAGTTTGGGTGAGGCTTGTTTTAAAGCAGGACCGGGCGTGGTTATTTTATTTATCATTACCGGCATTGCCTGCGGTTTTACAGCACTTTGTTATGCTGAATTTGCCAGCAGGATCCCAGTTGCAGGTTCTGCATACACTTATGCTTATGTTTCTTTTGGAGAACTGGCTGCCTGGATCATCGGCTGGGCCTTGCTCATGGAGTATTCTATAGGCAATATCTACGTTGCATTTTCATGGAGTGATTATTTTACTTCACTGATGGAGCGCTTCAATATCCATATTCCCGATTGGCTTACCTGCTCACATATGGAAGCCCGTAAAGCAGTCGAAAATGCAAGTATCAATCAGGAATTGATTAATGCCTGGAACAATGCACCCCTCATCGGAAATCTGAGGATCATATTTGATTTACCTGCAGTGGTCATCAATATTTTAATCACTGCCCTGATTTATATCGGAATCCGCGAATCAAGAAACATGAGCAATATCATGGTTGCGCTAAAACTTTCCGTAATATTATTGGTCATCATTGTAGGTGCTTTTCTCATTCAAGCCGAAAATTGGTTTCCGATCAATGAAATGGGACAAGCCAACTTTATGCCCAATGGCTTCTCAGGTGTAATGACTGCGGTTAGTGGCGTGTTTTTTGCCTACATAGGATTTGATGCGATCAGCGTCTTTGCAGAAGAAAGTAAAAATCCGCAAAAGGATCTCCCTAAGGGAATGATCTATTCGTTGATCATTTGCACGGTCGTCTATATTGTATTAGCCTTTGTTCTCACCGGAGTTTTAGACTACAAACAATTTGATGGCATCGGTGACCCTTTAGCTTATATTTTTGAAGTTCGCGGACTTTACTGGATGCAAATGATCGTAGCTTTTATCGCTGTTGTAGCGATGACCAGTGTGTTACTTGTATTTCAAATGGGACAACCTCGCATATGGATGAGTATGAGTCGAGATGGTCTGCTACCTGAAGTTTTTCAAAAAATTCATCCAAAATATAAAACGCCTTCCTTTGCTACCATTGTTACGGGTATCGTTGTTGGTTTGCCCATCTTTTTTACAGACAAAACTTTTGTTTTAGATTTTACCAGTATTGCCACTTTATTTGCATTTGTGCTGGTATGTGCAGGCATCTTATTCATTCCGCGGAATACGGAATCAACTGGTCATTTTAAATTATGGCATATCAATGGTAAATACTTATTTCCCATCCTGGTTATTGGTACGTTCTTTCTGGTATCCTTAATCTTTCCTGAGTATTTTAAACATTTAATTGATTTGGATGGAACAGATCACACTTATAAAATCTCAACTTTGATTTTTTGGTGTCTGCTGATGATATTAGCCTTGCTTTCTTATTTAAAAGAGCTTTCATTGATCCCTTTACTTGGCGTTACGAGCTGCAGCTATTTGCTCACGGGTATGACGGCTTCCAATTGGCTCTGGTTTGTGAGCTGGTTAGGAATTGGACTGATTATTTATTTTAGTTATAGCATGCATAAAAGTAAGTTGAGTAACGGAAAGCAGTAGCGTTGATCGTTAACAGTTGTTAGTATAGAACTATCTAAGATACCTTAGGTTTAGTAAATTCATTAAATGTTTACTAATATTTCAATGCTCGTAAATATCATGTCAAGTTTCTTGCTCTTTGCTTTTGGCTTTAAGCTTAAAGCTATTAAAAAAAAAACCGGAGAATACATTTATCACCGGTCTTTTTAAGTAGTAGGTAAAATTCTAACGTGCTATTACAAGAATTTTTATTTGCTCAACACCATAAGTTCGATGCGATTATTGATCAATCTTCCTTCGTGTATTTTATTATCTCCAACGGGGAATTTCTGCCCAAAAGCTTTTGTTTCTACGCGATCATCGGCAATTCCATGAGAGGCTAATTCTGATTTAATAATTTCTACTCTTTTCGCAGATAATATTTCATTCGCTTTTTCGCCACCGACATTATCCGTATGGGACATGATCTTTACTTTCAAGTTTGGAAAAGCATTCATCAATGCTGCCAAATCCGAGATTTCATGACTGAATTTTGGATTCAACTCTGCTGTGCGATCTACAAAACGGAGATCAATAAATTTAAATTCCTCTCCAAAATCATTAACTCCACTTTTTAGATAGTCCAGTAATTGATGCGCCAGTGTCCCTTTTTCAAAATTTTTCGATTCAAGCGCTTTCAGTTGATTTTTAGCTTCAGCGCTGTGGTGCCCGGCTATATGAACATAGTCTGTATCTACGAGATGAACTTGCTGGCCTGAATCCAATGCAGAAGCTGTTGACTCTGTTTGAACTCCTGGCTCACTTTTATTTCCCTCACCGGATTGACAATTACTAAATAATACAAGTATGGACAATGCCAATAGAAACTGAATGATAGCCATTCTAATAATCCATTGACGTTGGCCGGACGATACATTTTGAATTTCCATGATATTTCTCATAACGCAAAGAACAGAATAATGTTCCAGTTAAAGTGTTTTATTAACAATTCTTTAAAATAAATAATAAGCATTTGCCATTTTTACAATAATATATTCTTTAAATAACAATTAGGTGATCCATGTTTAAGGGCAAGAATTTAGGGTCTGGCAAGCCTTATTATTTATGCAACGAATGAAAGAATCATTTTGCAACTGCGTTTAATAAGAAAAACACCTGTTTGACTCAATTTTAACAATAGCAGATTCCGCGAATCAGCTGTCTGGTTACCTTTGATTGGAGCTTTATCCCATGATGTCTAAATTAGTAGATCCTTTCTTATCGGTTGATGTGTTTTTAAACGCCAGGTATCCAAGTATTCAGGACACGTTCAACGAACTTGATGAAAGGATTAATGATGAAATAAGACTATTAGCTCAGGATGAAAATCACTTATTTAGTTCCGTCAGAAGCCGTTTACAATATTTATTGTCCAAAAATATAATTCCCAAATACCTCTATGATCATCTGCTTCGCTACAAAGAAACATTAGGTTTTCCCATTGAAAATCAGGATGAACTCTATTTTAAAGGCATTCAACTATGGCTAAAACTCCTGGAAATTCAGACAGGTCATAGTCTCCCGGATCGATTTTTAAAGTTTCAGTTCATCATAGAGGTCGCCGAAGCTCCAACTTCTTTTTCAAAAGAATATCCATCCATCAGAATTAGTTTTCTTGAATATTCCGAAGACCGCAATGCTTTGAAATTTGTAATTTCAAATCAAACCGAACACATTCACCTTTTGGAATTAAAAAGCTTGAGAACCAAGCAAATTAAACATCTTCAACAATGTATACAATATCTGCAGTTTCCATTTGATGCTTGGGCACATCGGCTTATTTATTTGCAAGGATATTGGTCTGTTGATTCTTTAGTTCTTATGCCGGATTTTTTAGTCGATGTCACCACAGTTGCCAGTTGTTTTCACGCCACGGAATCGAATCCATTAAAACATTTCATCCAACTTTACTTATATCGGCCAACCGGATTACCAGCACTTATTGGAAATGCTGTAAATTATTTTTTAGATGAGCTGATCATTCACAATGACAGCAATGCAGAAAGTATGTTACAAACTGTTTTTCATCAAAATCCGCTGGCATTTAGTTTGTTAAATGATGATCAAATTAAATTATTTTCAGAAACTGTTCGAACGCATTTTAAAAATATAAAAGAAGTGATCTCTTCGCAATTTGATCAAAAATTGCTTCAACTCCAAGAATGTTTGTTAGAACCAAGTTTTTTACGCCCTAAATTATGGTATTCAGGGAAGGCTGGATGTTTTTTACCAGGATGATGTTGATACCCTTATTGTCGAATTAAAAAGTGGCAAACCTTATATGCCCAATAAGTTTGGTGTAAATACCGAACATTTTGCGCAGACCTTACTTTATCACTTAATGATCGAATCCGTTTACCAAAACACGCATTCGATTCAGGCTTATGTGTTATATTCTTCTCAGTCTACCCAATCGCTCCGCAAAACAGCTATGGAGCCCGGAATGAAAGAAAAATTAATTGATCTTCGAAATGCACTCATCGCGATGCATTTGCATATGGCATTTCATCCAAAATCTGAAAATTTTATACTGGATCAATTAGGGATCCAACATTTTGCACATGCGGAATCATATACCAAGCGGGATGCAATATTGCTATTATCCATATATCAAACTTTGCTGCCTCATGAAAAGGATTACTTTAAAGAGTTTACAGGATTTATTGCCAGAGAACAATTAATATCTAAAACCGGAAGAGCACAGTCTCAATACATTGAAGGATTAGCATCCCTTTGGTTGTTATCAGTTACTGAAAAAAGAAAGCAACACATGCTGCTATCGGGTTTGCGCATGATCGAAATTGTTAGCGATCCGCAAGACTATCCTATCCTCATTTTAGAGGAAACTGAAACAGAAGTTCATTTGGCAAATTTCAGAATCGGAGACACATTGGTGCTTTATAGACAAGCGTCGGCGTTACAAGAACAGATTTTTAAAGCGACGCTGATTGACATTCAATCTGGAAAATACTGGATACGATTAAGGACGCGCCAATTTCCGGAAAAACTTAGGTCTGCAGATGCCAATTGGAACATTGAGCATGATTTTTTGGATAGATCTTTTTTATACCAATATCAGAATTTATGCGATTGGGCAAAATCAAGTCCACATAAAAGAAATTTATTACTTGGTATTCAAAAACCAGAATCATTAAAGAATGATATTTACGATTTACATCCGGAAACGCCACAGGCCATCAGGCCGATTCTCCAAAAAATTCTCAATGCAAAAGAATATTATCTCGTTTGGGGCCCTCCCGGCTCAGGAAAAACCAGTATGGTCATTCGATTTTTGGCAGATGCACTGATTCATAAGTGCAATGAGAATATTTTATTGTTAGCATATACGAATCGGGCAGTTGATGAAATATGCGAAGTATTGGATTGGATTAAAAAAGATTCAGGTACAGATTACATCAGAATTGGTTCAAGATATGGCGTTCAGGAAAAATTCAAAACTCAATTATTAGATGAAAAAATAAAATCCTTGAAAGGACGTGCCGACACCCTGGAACTCATTCGTTCGACACCCATATTTGTGGCCACAATTGCCAGCATGCAAGGTAAAAAAGAACTGTTTGAATTAAAAAGTTTTGATACCGTGATCGTTGATGAAGCAAGTCAAATATTGGAAGTCCAAATGGTGGGCTTACTCACAAAATTCAAAAGGTTCATTCTCATAGGAGATCATATGCAATTACCGGCGGTAAGCGCACAAACTGAACTCGAATCTAAAATTAAAGCCGATAGCTTACGCAAACTAATGATCACTCAATTGAATATGTCTTTTTTCGAACGCTTATACCTTCAATGCAAATCCCAACATTGGGTAGATGCATTTACAATGTTGGAACTCCAGGGAAGAATGCACCAGGAAATCATGGAGTATCCGGCAAAAATGTTTTATGAAGGACAATTGAGCATTCTGCCGGATGGCTTAAATGCACGACAAAAAAGAAATTATGAGGATTTGTTCAAATTGAAGTCCACTGAATTTCAAAAATTGCTAAGCAAACATAGAACGCTGTTTGTACCGAGTAATTTTTCTGAAAATATCATTGGATCCAAAACAAATTTCCTGGAAGCAGAATTGGTTGCAAAGCTCGTTCAGGCAATTTACAATCTTTATAGAGATAATGGATTGAACTGGAACGAAATGAGCCTGGGTGTAATCACTCCGTTCAGAGCCCAGATAGCCCTGATCAAACAGCAGTTACATGCCCACGTGCTGCCGGTGGCAAATCAAATAACTGTAGACACCGCCGAAAGATACCAGGGAGGTGCAAGAGATATTATCATCCTTTCAACAGTGATTACGGATGCTAGTCAATTAACTCAAATTAGTTCAATTACTGAACAGGGTGCTGATCGAAAACTGAATGTTGCACTCACAAGAGCCAAAGAACAAATCATTTTAGTGGGTAACCCGGATGCATTGACTGAATCACAGCATTACAGGAATCTGATCAATGACTACACTTTTTTAGACCCTAATTTGGTGCAAATACCTTGAAAATCAATTGAACATTTTTAAGATTCGGAAATATGCAAATTCTTTAATCGGACAAGACTTCTGAAAATCCTCACAAATTATTAACGAATAATCAAGCAGCATTCAAGATAATAAAGGAATCTTACGATAGCTTTGTCCCATTAACATTGAGTTCATGCGCATAAAACATAGCCTCTTTTTTTGCTTACTTTCGAGCTTAGCAACTGCGAAAAGCTTTTACGTCTCCACTAATGGAAATGACCTGAATAAAGGAAACCATTGGTTTGTCCCTTTTAAAACGCTTGAAAAGGCACAGGATGCAGTGAGACCTGGTGATACGGTTCATATCATGAGAGGTGATTATTACGCCAAATCTGCCTTTAATTTTGAAGTCACCCGTAATGGAACCGAAGGAAAGTGGATCGTTTATAAAAATTACCTCAACCACAAACCAGTACTTTATTCAGGTTCCAAAGGTGTTATTCATGTCAAGTCATCACATTACATCAGTTTTGAAGGATTGATTCTTGATGTAAAAAATGATTGGATCGATGATGCAGAAACAAACTTACAAACAGGTATAGCGATTCAAGGCGTTTATGAAGAACCCGCAAGCCATATCAAAATTTACAATTGTTTTATTAAGAATTTTAAAGGACCTGCGATAGCTTTAGAAAATTATGACTTTATAACTTTGAGTTATAATCGATTTTATAACAATGCTTGGGATTCGAAAGCAGCTGCGGTAGTTTTATTTACAAAAGCTGTAGAAACGCAATCCACGCAACCATATCGAAATTATATACAATCAAATGTTTTTGAAAAAAACAGCATTTCAAAGACAACAAGTCAGCCTGTTTGTAATCCGGTCATCAAATTTGAATACAGCAAGTCAAGTCTGCTGCCAGATCAAAAACATGCGCTGATCTACAACAACATTTTATACACCAATGGAGGCGGTGGTATTTCCATTGAGAATGGAGTGGCGTTTTTAATCATGAACAATACACATTATAAAAATGCACAACAAGATTCCTGCGAAATGCCCGAAATAGTAATATCGCAATCAACGAATGTATTGGCAGCCAATAATATTTTTTTTACATCTAGTGCAAAACCTGCCGGTAAAATATTCAATTCCGTAAATACCCAATTTAAAAATAATCTGTACTATAATTTTTCATCAAAAGAATCAGGTGAGAACGATATTATTGCAGATCCAGAATTCGAGCTGATAGATATGGAAAAAAACGAATATAATTTCAGGCTCAAAGGTAATAGTCCAGCCATAAATGCAGGCATTGATGAAAAAATTGCGGATATAGATTTTGAAGGAAATCCAAGAAAATTTGACCTACATACAGATCTTGGCGCTATAGAGTTTATGCAGCGAACACTTCCTTCCTTAAAAAATCTGAAAGCAGGACCTCAATCCAATAAATTAAAAACATATTGGTCAAGTCTATACCTGCAAGCTCAAAAAGTATATACCCTCTGGAATCAGGAAGAGCTGCCATTTACGATCCGGATCTATGATCCTATGGGTGTCCTTATTCATCAGGATTTGTTTATGGGAGAATCTTCAAGTTCTTATGAATTTGATTTTAGCAGATATCCAAACGGGATTTATACGGTTGTAGCCTTAAGCAATGCAGGGAATTATTTTGATAGGGTTAAAATATTCCCAATGAAGCAGCAGTAGGCCTCATCTACTGCCAAAATCTAGACATTTTTAGTTACTTTTGCATAAAGTTATCTTTCAATCACATGCAGTTTGTTTTTCCCGGATTTTTATGGGCTCTCCTCTTACTGACTGTACCTATCGCTATCCACCTATTTTACTTCAGACGATATAAAAAAGTATACTTTACCAATGTACATTTGTTGCAAGAGTTGGTGGATGAAACTGCTACCCGCAATAAACTTAGAAATTTTCTGATCTTATTATCCAGATTGTTAGCCCTGGCAGCGATCATCATTGCATTTGCCCAGCCGGTACTCAAAAGCATATCTTCTCAAAAATCTATCAAGAGTCTGAGCATTTATATAGACAATAGCTGGTCAATGGATTCGGAAACCAAAGAAGGGAAATTAATCCAACAAGCAGTTAAAAATGCTAAAGAAATTGTCGATGCGCATTCTGAAAACGACAGATTCCAGATTTTAACAAATGATTTTGAAGGCAAACATCAAAGAATTGTTTCAAAGTCTGAAGCCATAACACTGGCTGAAGAAATTAAAACAGGTCCCAGTTTTCAAACTTTAAGTAAAATTATAAGCCGTCAGCTTCAATGTTTTAAAAACGCTGGAATTCAGGAAGGAGAATTATACATCATTTCTGATTTTCAAAAAATTAATTGTGAACTTGATACGAATATATTAGATAAAAATTTTAAATTAAAATTAATTGCACTTCAAAGCATCTACGAAAATAACCTTAGTATTGACTCCGCTTATTTTTTGTCTCCAGTCCTGATTCCGGGTATTCAGAATAAAATTATTTTCCAGCTTACCAATCATGGTGAAAATCTCATTGAAGGTTTACGCACAACCCTAAATTTAAATGGACAGGATTATCCGGGACCTAGTCTCCGGATTGAACCTGGTCAAAAAGCAGTGGACTCGATCGCTGTAAATCTACTGAAACCAGGTTGGCAAAAAATAAATATTAAGATTAAAGATTATCCAATTCAATTTGATGATCAATATTTCATGACTTGTCTGACAGATACGAGTTATAAAATTTTAGTACTCCAAAAAGAAAAGCAAGCTATTAGTTTACAAAATGCCATTTCTTCTATACCCTATTTTGATTTAAAAATCTTATCCGTTGATCAAATTGATTACAAACTCTTTGCAGATCACAAACTCATTATACTATCCGACCTTCCAAGTATCAGTACTGGATTGGCAATGGAAATAAAAAAAGCGGTCAAAGCAGGCACGCAATTATTGATCTTTCCTGCCGAACAGTTGCCAACTGAGGCTTATGCTGCATTAAACACAAGCTTACAACTACCCAAATTAAGTCCTTATCAAACTCAAACCAGACAGGTAGGAAAAATCAATATTGAGTCTGATGTTTATAATGACGTTTTTACAAGAATTTCAGATAATATTAAGCTTCCGACCACCCAGGGAAATTATCGATTTGAAGGAGGATTACCTCCTGACGCTGTCATGTTATATCGCGATGGAAGCGCTTATTTGAATCGCTATAAACTTGAAAACGCTTATATATATTATTCTGCCAGCCCCCTGGCTCCCGAAATAAATGACCTAAGTACAAATGCAGAGTTGTTTATTCCTTTGCTTTTTAAGGTCGCATTTAATCAGGAACTTCGAAATGCTTATGCATATGATTTAGGTAATGATCCATATGTCGAATGGCCTTTTCAAGCAAATGCCGAAAAAGCAGATCAAGCCTTAGTGGTGAGCGGACCCGAAGAATTGATACCTACCAGTAGAATGATTGGAACTAAAATGATACTTGAATTCTATGACCAGGTTAAGAAGTCGGGTATTTACGATCTAAAAAATGGAGACCAGGTTTTAGGACGTCTGGCATTTAATGATCCGCGCAGAGAATCCGATTTGACTTGCCTTTCCTTTCAGGAATTGGAAAGTAGATATAGTACGGTCGCTACAATTATTACACCAGAATCAACGGACCATTTATACAATCAGGTTAAAGCCGAACAAGCAGGACTGTCAATCTGGTGGTGGTTAATTTGTTTATCATTAGTTTTTATATTTATTGAATCATTATTGCTTCGTTTTTGGAAGTCTCGTTAACATATGGAGTATTTGTTTAAAAAAGTTAGGATTATCGATCCCGGAGGAAAACATCATCACAAAACAAGAGATGTTCTTGTTAAAGACGGAATGATCCAGGACATCAAAAGCGAAATTGCAAAAACTAAAAATACATTAGAATTATTCAAACCGGATTCTTATTTATCAAAAGCATGGATTGATTTCGGTTGCTTGTCGGGTGAACCAGGAAATGAACACCGTGAAACCCTAGATAGTCTGGCCAATTCTGCTGCTATTGGGGGATATGCCACACTTTTCATTTTTCCAAATACCTCACCTTGCATCCAATCTAAATCTGAAGTAAATTTTATTCTAAACAGATCAAAAGATTTGCCGGTTCGTTTGATACCAATTGGAGCGATCAGTAAAAATTGCAAAGGTGAAGAAATGGCAGAAATATTGCAGATGCATGAAGCCGGTGCTTTAGCTTTTTCAGATGGCTCGAACTCTATACAAAACAGTGGCTTATTTATTCGCGCATTAGATTATCTCAAACTCATACCTCAATGTTTACTCATCAATCAAAGTTTAGATAAAGCCATTGCCGGGCATGGACAAATACATGAAGGAAACATAAGCACTGTTTTAGGGCTTTTGGGCATCCCATCTCTTGCAGAAAATTCTTACATTCATCGGGATATTTCTTTGTTGGATTATACACAATCCAGATTGTTGATTCATAAAGTGTCAAGTTCAGAATCTGTACAAATTATTAAAAACGCAAAAAAACAAAATTCAGACCTTTTTAGTTCCGTATCAATATACAATCTAATATTTGACGCTGAAGCATTGTTAGATTTTAATGTTCAATTAAAATTAAGTCCACCATTGCGCAACAAGGAAGATCGAAAAGCTTTAATAAAAGGATTAAAAGAAGGTGCTATTGATTGTATCATAAGCGATCATTATCCTTGGGATCCTGAAAGTAAAGATCTGGAATTTCAATCTTCTGCATTTGGGGCCATCAGTATCCAGACTTGTTTCAGCGCCTACTGCACCTATTTATTGGATGAATTAGGAATTGACTTGTGGGTTGATAAAACGGTAAATGCAACAGCGTCCATTTTTAATCTGCCTAATCCTAGTATTGAAGTTGGAAATTACTGTGATCTAAGTTGGTTTGATCCGAAAGCTGAATTTATTATGGAAGAAAAATCGATTAAATCTATATCTAAAAACAGTCCCTTTATTGGACATCATCTAAAAGGAAAGGTACATGGTGTTTATACCAAAGGAAAATTTTATAATGAATTTGCGCATTCATTATAATTTTAGGTTCGTGTAGCTGTTTTAAAATACAGATACATAGTTTCATTTAACGGATTTATAAAATTTTTAATTATGTTTAATCTTGAAAATCACAAAACAGCCATCAAGAATGGATTGATCTGGGGAGGCATTAGTATTGCCACTATTTTAGTGTTATACTTGTTTGGCATGATTGAAAATGTAGCTGGAAATATTCTGCTATTTTTATTCGGACTATACATGATGTACCAATCTGGTGTGTCAAAACGCAATGATTTAGGTGGTTATATCAGCTGGAAACAATCCCTGACCCCAATTTGGTTGACTTCTATTATTTCCAGCTTATTGAGTATTCCATTTACATGGATCATGTATAAATTTATTGATCCAGGATTGCAGGAAAGACAAAAGGAAGAAGCTGTAAAAATGATTGAACGCATGCGAGGATGGCTCGGTGATGCTGCTACTGAAGCTGAGCTTGAAAAATTGGAAACACAGGATTTTGCCAGCCCGGGTCAATATGTATTGGTATTTTTCGGTGCCATTTTTTTCTACTTCCTTATTTCCTGTATTATTGGTCTCATCGTGAAAAGAAAAGATCAATCTGAAATTTTCACAAAATACTGATCTGCAATCTGACGTTTTAAGGAATTGAATCTTCCCATATGAAAGAATTAGATTTATCGATTATCATTCCTGCCTTTAATGAGGAAGAATCCATCCCTGAACTATCAGATTGGATCGTCAAAGTGATCAGCGAAACAACGTTGACTTATGAGATTTGGTTTATAGATGACGGGAGTACAGATCGCACGTGGGAGGCCATTGAAAAATTAAATAAAATAAATCCAAATATTAAGGGCGTACAATTCCAAAGAAACTATGGTAAATCAGCTGCACTTCACACTGGATTTCAAAACAGCAATGGAAATGTCGTAATTACGATGGATGCAGATCTTCAGGATAGTCCGGAAGAAATACCTGGTTTATACGAGATGATTGCAAAAGAAGGATACGATCTGGTTTCCGGTTGGAAAAAAGTAAGGTATGATAATGCAATTTCAAAAAACCTTCCCTCTAAATTCTACAATACCGTTTCTGGTTGGATGAGCGGAGTCAAATTACATGATATGAATTGTGGTTTGAAAGCTTACCGGTCAAATGTCATTAAATCTATAGAAATTTATGGAGAAATGCATCGCTATATTCCGGTCATTGCAAAATCAGCAGGTTTTAGAAATATTGGTGAACGCGTAGTTCAACACAGAGCCCGAAAGTACGGATACAGCAAATTTGGAATGAGTCGTTTTGTCAATGGTTTTCTCGATTTAGCAACGATTTTATTTATTGGTAAATTTGGCAAAAGACCTATGCATTTCTTTGGTTCTTTTGGATTGGTTTGTTTCTTCATTGGATTTTGTTTTGTATTTTATTTATCAATTACAAAATTGGCATTTGGACAAGTCGGAATGACACAACGGCCTGCTTTTTTTATTGCACTTGTAAGCATGATCATTGGTTCACAGATGTTTTTCACGGGATTTCTAGCTGAACTCGTAACGCGCAATGCCAGTGAGCGAAATCATTATCTGATCAGTCGTCATTTACAATAAAATGCCCAGGATCATAATCATTGGGCCAGCACATCCACTCAGGGGTGGCTTGGCCACTTTTGATGAACGACTTGCCAGAGAATTTCAAAACCTGTCCTGGGATGTAGAAATATACACCTTTTCATTGCAGTACCCCAATTTACTGTTTCCCGGTAAAACCCAATATAGCAATACTCCAAAGCCGGTCGATCTCAAAATTCAAGTGTGTATTAATGCTATTAACCCATTGAATTGGTTTCGCATTGGTCAAGAAATCAAAAATAAAAACGCAGATATCGTTCTTACGCGCTATTGGATTCCATTTATGGCGCCTTGCCTGGGAACTATGCTTCGAATCATCCGCGGAAATAACAAATCAAAATTGGTGTGCCTTGTTGATAATATCATCCCGCATGAAAAAAGGATTGGAGACAAATTATTAACCCGATTTTTTGTAAATGTTCCGGAATGGTTTATTTGTATGAGTGAAAGTGTAGAAACCGAATTAAAGACCTTTCGCCCCAAAAGTCCAAAGTATATTGATCGATCATCCTTTATATGATGTATTTGGTCCCATCATTTCAAAAGAAGTAGCCAGAAAAAAATTGAATATTCCCGATGGTGAAAAAGTGATCCTATTTTTTGGTTTCATCCGAAAATACAAAGGCCTCGATATATTGCTAGAGGCTATGAGAACTCAGATATTTGATCTACAAAATACAAGTTTATTAATTGCTGGTGAATTTTATGAATCTAAAACCGGTTATGATGAACTCATTGATCAATTTCAACTATCGGATCACATCCGTCTGCATTCAGATTTTATACCAGACGATGAAGTAAAATATTACTTCTGTGCCAGTGATCTGGTTATCCAACCTTACCGATCTGCATCTCAAAGTGGGGTAACTCCTCTGGCCTATTATTTTGAGAAACCCATGATTGTTACAAATGTTGGAGCATTACCTCGTCTGGTACCTGAAGGAAAAGCTGGTTTTGTTTGCGAACCAAATCCGATTTCCATCGCAGAATCTATCCAAAAATTCTTTACTTTGGATCCCTCCATTTTTCAAGCGTTTCTCAAAATTGAAAAACAAAAGCTCAGTTGGTCTAATTTTGCTGAACAAATTGCAGGTTTATTAAAAGACAATGTAAAACATGATCCAAAAAATTAAAGATATCATACAGGCATCTGCGGATGTAAAAAAAGATATTTTAGCCAACGAGCTATTGTTGACGAGCCTTATGCAATCTGCTATTTGTATTCAAACTGCATTGCAAAACGGAAACCGTATTTATTTATGTGGAAATGGAGGCAGTGCTGCAGATGCCCAACATATTGCAGCTGAGCTCACAGGTCGCTTTTATAAAGAAAGACCTGCGCTTGCAGCAGAAGCACTTCATTGTAATACATCTTATTTAACAGCAGTTGCCAATGATTATGGTTATGATCATGTATATGAGCGCTATATACTTGGAATCGGACAAGCTGGAGATATTTTAATTGGACTTAGCACCTCCGGAAATTCTAAAAATGTGATGCTCGCTATGGCAGCGGCACATTCCCGGAAAATGACTTGTATTGGTTTGACAGGCAAAAATGGAGGTCAAATGAAATCAGCTAGTGATTATTGGATTGGGGTGCCATCAGATATTACGCCCCGCATTCAAGAATCACATATACTAATTGGTCATATTTTATGCGAACTCATTGAAGATGCCCTTTATGAATAGTCAGCCCATGATTTTAAAATCATCTGACAAGTCGCCATTCTGTTTATTTATGGACAGAGATGGTGTGATCAACGAATTATTGCCGGGAGATTATGTAAAAAATATAAGCGAATTCCATTTTAGAGAAAATGTGCTCACAGGTTTAGCTAAATTGACACAATTAACTCCATATCTCTTTATTATTACGAACCAGCAAGGCATTGGAAAAGGAATCATGAGTGAAACCGATCTGTTTTTGGTACATCAATACATGTCTGAACAAATCATCAAATATGGCGGACAACTTGCCGGAATCTACCATTGCCCGCATTTAGAAAGTGATGACTGTCCATGTCGAAAACCCAAAACCGGCATGATCGAAAAAATTTATTTTGATTTTCCGGAAATTCTCGATTACCCTAAATTGCTCATAGGTGATAGTGCGACAGACCTTGAGCTTGGAATTAAAATAGGAGCAAGCTGCTTTGGAATGAGGCATGGGCATAATACACTAGCCAATTGGTCTGGATACGAGTCCATCGAAGTTCATCAATTCGATGAATTTGTTGAACACTGCATTCGTTTAGAAAATGGATCGACCATTTGAGCTTAGTATTTAAATAAAGAACTCGGCTTTACTTATGGACAATCTATGAAATTGCAGAAACTTTACTATTTTCGCAACCCCTTATAAAATCCGACCGAATATTCAATGATGTATTCTGTTAAAGAGATTTTTTATACCCTACAAGGTGAAGGTAAACGATCGGGAAGACCTGCTGTCTTTCTGCGCTTTTCAGGCTGCAATCTATGGAACGGTAAAGAATCAGATCGCGAATTTGCAATTTGCAATTTTTGTGATACGGATTTCATCGGTACTAATGGAATCAATGGTGGTAAATATACTTTAGCTACAGAACTGGCTGAAAAGGCTATGTTTTTGTGGCCAAAGCATCACTTAGGTTCGAAACCCTATATTGTATGCACGGGAGGCGAACCACTACTTCAATTAGATAGCCCTCTTATTAATGCATTACATGAACTGGGATTTGAAGTAGCCATAGAGACCAACGGTACTCTTTTGGCTCCTGAAGGCATAGATTGGATTTGTATGAGTCCAAAACCAAATACACAAATAGTTCAAAATAAAGGAGATGAGTTAAAATTTATATATCCACAAGAAAGATTGCAACCGGAATTATTTTTAGAAATGGATTTCAAACACTTTTATCTTCAAGCTATGGATGGCCCTTTTTTAAATGTAAATATTCAACAATGTATAAGCTATTGTTTGGCGCATCCGCAATGGTCACTCAGTCTTCAAACACATAAGATATTAGGTATACCTTAATTGTAGGTTTTCAACACATTTATGATATGTTAAAAAATAATCAAAAAAACTTGATTCATAACTCAAAGCAAACTTATCTTTATCCGCAATTACCACAGAACTAAATTGAACTTACTAAATGGCTTCTATCAATAACCAAATCTATCCATCCCAATTTGCTAAAATTAAATTCGATACCACTCATCAACAGAATGGACTGATTTCCTTAAAAAATTTTAAGAAAGACAGTGTTATCTGCCATTTCTCTGCGGCAGAGATTCTGCCCTACCCTTCCCGATACACTGTTCAGGTAGCAGATGATAAACACATTATACTTGCACCATTGTTTTTGGAGTATATCAATCATAGTTGCGATCCGAATTGTTTTTTTGATACGAAAGAATTCGTTTTAAGAGCTTTGAAAAACATTGACTCCGGTGAGGAGTTTTCATTTTTTTATCCATCTACAGAATGGGATATGGATGAACCCTTTGATTGTCATTGTGGTACTTCCAATTGTCATGGACAAATTCAAGGAGCCAAATACCTGCAAGAACAAGCATTTGAAAATTACCGTTTTACGGAATTCATAACTCAAAAATTGCAGAAGACAATCCCTCATGTCTTCCAGTACTGAAATCACCATAAATAGCTCCCGGGAGCATTGGCTGGTTTGGGTTTTGTATCCTGTTGTTATAACAGATGATCCGGATCTTCAGTACTATTATGATTTTGAACAAAGCTACCAGGAATATAAATCTGTATTTGAAAATCTCAATATTGATTGGATTTGGCAAGGTGTGTCTATGGATACGATATGTTCAACTATAGAAAAAATAAGTCAATCAGAAAAATCTCCCATCGTCTTTAACTTATGCGATGGTGATGAAAGAATCGGAATTCCCGGTATTTCAGTCATACATCAACTGGAATCCCATCAATTGATTTATACCGGAGCAGATTCCTTTTTTTATGACATCACGACTTCTAAAATTCCGATGAAGTCCATTTTCGATGAAAAAAATATTCCTACTTCTCCATGGGTCCAACTTGCACTCAATGAGCCTGAGCTAAACTATGTCTTTACTAAACTAAAGCCTCCATTGATCGTCAAACCAGCTGTATCCGCAGGAAGTTTAGGCATCGGCATTAAATCAGTCGTGCAGACACCTAAGGAATTAGAAGACTACTTGCAGTCCGGAAATCGCCATTACAAGACCTGGGATCTTTACGAAGCCGGAGTGTTTGTAGAAGAGTTTATTGATGGACCCGAATATACGAGTTTTATTATAGGCAGTCATGACAGACCTGATTTATGCAAAGTCTACCCTGCAGTAGAAAGAATGTTTGAAGCTTCCCTGCCTTCAACAGAAAAATTACTATCATTTGATCGCTTGTGGGAATTTTATGAAGATGAAAGCCCTTTAGAACAGGATCGCGTGTTGTGGAATTATGATAGCGTTTCAGAAGACATTCAAAAACGCATTCATCAATTAAGCATTGATGCTTATTGTGCAGTAAAAGGTGAAGGATATGCTCGTATTGATTTTCGGCAAGATTCAAAATCTGGTAAAATCATGGTCCTCGAAGTAAATGCCCAATGTGGTTTATCAGAAGATGAAAACTATACCTCTATTGGCGCCATCCTGCGTTTACACCAAATGGAATATAAAAACTTAATTTTAGACATCATTCAACATGCTATTCAGAAAAGATTTTCTAATTTCACATGATTATTTTTTTTCATTTGATAAAGTTCAATAAAAGCCATTTACCGGTTTAATTTAATAACAAAATCCACGACTGAAACATATGAAAATATGCGTATTACAAGCTGATTACAGTCCATCACATGTTGATTATAAGAATTATGATCCGGCCCGAGATCTGTGTGCCCTATTACCGGGACATGAAGTTGATCACGTGCTGTTAAATAAATTGACTACATATAAGCAATTGAAAGAATTGTCGTTAAAGTCCTACGACATCTATGTCAATTTATGTGAGGCCTATTTAGAATGGGATGTGCCATCCATTGATGTTATATATTCACTTGAACTGTTAAACCTTCCCTATACAGGCCCAACATTAGAGTTATACGATCCTTCGAAGGAAATCATGAAATATGTAGCAAATATTTCAGGTATTGCTTCCCCGAATTATAAATTGGTGGACAATCTGGAAGATTTAAATGATCTGAGTCAGAATGTATCTTTTCCATTATTTGTGAAACCAGCAAAAGCCGGCGATAGTTTAGGTATTGACGAGAATTCATTGGTAGTTGATGAAAAATCACTGCTTACAAAAGTCAAACAAGTATTGGATGAATATGGACAAGTCATTGTCGAAGAATATATACCGGGTAGAGAATTTACAATACTGGTATGTGCTGATCCCAAAGATGAAAAAAAATGCATCGCCTTCAAACCCGTTGAATACAAGTTTTCAGATAAACTAGGTTTTAAAACTTATGCCACAAAAACCTCAGACTTGCATCCCGAAAGAAACATTCCCGTTACGGATGAAAGTTTAGAACGCAAGCTCAAAAGAGCAGCCAGTACTTTTTTCAAAGAATTTGGTGGAAAAGGGTATGCCCGATTGGATTTCAGAATGAATCCGAAAGGAAAGTTATTCTTTTTGGAGGCCAATTTTGCCTGTTCTGTCTTTTATACAGATGGGTATGAAGGTTCCGCTGATTTTATATTACAGAATGATCCTGTTGGACAAGCCGGCTTTTTGCAAATGATCATGGAAGAAGGCATCAACAGGCACCGCAAAAAACAAAAAAAATATTATTTAAAGAAATCGAGCAGCTCAGGTTATGGCATATATGCATCTCAAAGAATCCGGAAAAGCGAAGTTCTTTTTAAAGGTGAAGAAAAAAGTCAGCGAATTGTTACGCAATCCTATGTACAGAAAAATTGGAATGCACTTGAAAAAGAATTATTCCGAAAGTATTCATATCCTATAGGTAATGGCGTTTATATTTTATGGGACAATAACCCCACAGAATGGGCACCGCAAAATCATTCGTGTGCACCCAATACTAAATTCGAAGGATTGAATGTCATTGCGCTGCGTGAAATTCAAAAAGATGAAGAACTCACTTTAGACTATGCACTCTTCATGCATCCTGATTTAGAACCCTTTGCCTGTCAGTGCGGCCATGTAGAATGCAGAAAGTGGATTGCATCGAAAGAGGTAAGGGTTGAAGAATTCAAATTAAGTATTTAGTTAATACATATTATTGTTTTATTTAATATGTTTGACCTGTTTAAAAAGTCAGCAAATTCTTTCCTATATCCCCAAAGCTGTTTAGTTTTGTGACCCATTTGAAAATTGCCGAAATGGCGGAACTGGTAGACGCGCTGGACTCAAAATCCAGTGACCTCAAAGTCGTGTGGGTTCGAGTCCCACTTTCGGTACTTTCTTTAAATTTAGATTTTCCCATTTCTTTCAGCATCGATGTTCGAGTGCTGACGAAGCAAAGCTTATCAGCATGCTGACCGACAGCGTCAGCATCCAGCATGTGAGTGGGTGGGTGGGTGTGATTTATTTTTTTAGTACCTACATTAGAATTTGATGTTCGAGTCCTGAAATCCCGACAAAATTTAATACCAATAAACAACTAACACTATTGTCGGGATTTCTGCATGCCGACAACACAGCCCGTATCCTTTTTAAAAGAAGAAAAATAGATTTGCTAGGTTCGGAGGTGAGCTGATGATCCCGACAAATGAAATATCAATAAACCACTAACTATTAATATTGGGTTAGTGCTAACTTCCTAAAAAATCAATTTTCAGAAGATTGAAAAGATAAAGCTTATATCTTTGTAACTCTTGATGCACTCAACATGGATTTTTAAAAGAAACATGCTTACGCTTTAAAATAAAACATATGCTGACACTTCATCCTCAATATATTAAGGACACTGCAGGAAAAAACCTTGTAATACTCCCTCAAAATGAATTTGATGTTCTTTTGGAAGAATTAGAAGAGCTGGAAGATATAAAACTTTATGATGAAGCAAAAAAAGAAGATACTGGCGAGCGCATTTTACTATCTGATTACATAAAAAGCAGAAAAGCTAAAAATGCCTAACTATACAGCTGTCTTATCCTAAAAAGCACAAAAGCAATTAGATAAACTTCCTGACGACATTGCCGAACCAATCATCACCGCCATAGCTGAACTAGAACAAAACCCAAGACCTCCTGGCTGCAAAAAACTAAAAGGAAGAAACGGCTATAGAATTAAATCAGGTGATTACAGAATCATCTATGATATCTTTGATTCGCAACTTATTGTTGATGTTATTGCCCTTGGGAATCGAAAAGATATTTATAGGTAGTTTCTTCTTCAAACAGTGGGGCAGCAAAAATAAAAGCCAAACTTGCTTTTCTAACTCACTATATAATACATTATAGCTAGGTTCGCCGCTGTAACATATTTGTACAATTGAAACCTCCTTGTTTAAAATATTCAAATTAACCCAATGTATGAGAACTTGCATCCTGTGCTACATTCCTATGAAACTCTGAGCTTCTAATACTACATGGAATTAAAAGTACACATCTACACAAAAAAGGCCCTGATCAAAAATCAGGGCCTTGGATGTTCTAATAAACGATTCCTTATAAGTTTGCAAGAAAATCTTTGATTTCCTGTAAGGTCTTAAGATCGATTCTGATGACCACTTTATCATCGGTCTCAATATTTTTTTCGACATAGCCCAAATAATATCCTTTATTCCCTTTTCCAATGACGATGTAATAAACAGGTTCTCCTATAGGCAAAGGACCAAAGCAAATTTCATCTACCTGTTGATTGCAACACGGTTGGATTATGATCATTTCTTTTTTAAATACAGCTATAGCATGCAAAAACACACTGTCTCCATTGGCGGGTCCGTTAACAATGAGGCAAGGTTGTGTCAGGGGAACGTTATTGAATTTGCTGAAGTAATCACAATTGACCCAACCAAACTTTTTTGGAAAACATTCCATTCCAATAACAAATCTACCTGTAGAATCAAGGGTCCATTCAGACTGAAAAACATTATTTTGCACTGATGGGTCTCCATCAGCTTCCACCCAATTGATTCCATTTACAGTTTCTTCACCATAAAACAACTCCATCTCAACAGGAATATTTCCATTTGGAACAGCAATTTTCAAATTATATCCTATTTGTGGATCTACAGTGAGTTCTTTCCCATCGCAGAATGCGCGAACGTTGACCATACCACCCGATTCGATAATTTTATTCCCAGAACTCGTAGCTAAAAGTTGTTCAACCATATCTGATTTTCTTCTTACAAGGTCTATTTCAATTTCAATAATTTTATTGGTCACCGGAACACCATTCAACAAAAAACTTTGTGGATAGAAAGTGATCATGGAACTGTCGGGGAATATAAAAGTTCCACCGAAATTTGAATACACTTGAAAAGAAAGAGATTTGTCTTTCAAATCCTGTAGCGCAAGCTTGGACTCCGGTCTTGAAAAATTGAATGTAGCCGGTTTATCGTAGGGTTCAAATGTATCTACGTCTTCACAAGAAGTTAAACCAAAAAGACTCGTCAAAACAAACAGTCCAAAGTAAAAATTAAATTTTGATGTTTTCATAATGATAAAATTTTGATGTTATATCTGTATGACTGTAAATTGAATTGATTTGTTTCTTTGATGATTAAAAATTCATTCGAATACCTAATCTGACTTGATAACTCAGGTAAGATTGTTCTAAAGGATAAGCGTCAGTACTAAATGGCTTTAAGTAATATTGAAAACCCGGTTCAACAAACCAAAATAGATGACTCGATATTGGAGCGCTTATGGGTATATGGAATGATAAATAAGGTATGATCTTTTTATCAAATACACGTACTCCATTTGTTGATTCAAAGCTTGACGGTTCATTTTGCAAATCGAGAATTCTGCCTTGATGCGAACTCCAAATATTCACGCCAACTCCCGGCTGTATCCCAATTTCCACCGACTTCCATTTTTTAGAAAAATGAAACATAAGAGGCACATTCAATAAATGATGATAATTATGATGTTTGACAACCCGGTCTCCGTTGAGTGTATCTATATATAGCAATTTTCCATTGCGGTAATATGAAATGATTTTGGTTTCATTAGGATTGCGGTAATTGAGTTGTTCATAAAATAACTGATACTCCAATCCCAATTTAAGTGCCCACGATGGTCGCTGATAAACTAAACGAATTCCCGCCATCAAACCAGGACGAATGGATTCAGTAGATTTCCTCTTATCGATGTAAGTTCTCAATCCATCTTGTTTATCTTTTAACTGATAAGGACTATAGGATGGGCCTGTATAAACCTCCAGGCCCCATTCCGTTTGCTGCTTTCCAAATTGGTAACAATCCGTTTTTCCTCCAGCACTTAATTTGACTTCCGGTAATTCCGAATTAGAATGTGGCATGGAAACTAAGCCCGGATGAACTGGTAAGTAAGGCGTTATAGGAAAAACCGTACGATCTGAACTTTCTTCTATAACTTCTTTTGACCGCAATGTAGTGAACTCTCCATCCTTTTGTCCAAAGATTTGTTCAATATTATTTTCATCTTCATTGAAATTGAATGCCTGGTTATTCGTCCGATTTACATTTTTTTGCAACAACTTCCTCTTTGAAATTGCTTCGGTTGGATGATTATTTATAATTTTTGTTGGAGAAGATGTTGATTCCATTTCATGGTCTGAAATTACAATGGCTTGGATTTGATCATTCTTATCTAATTGATGATCCACTCGGGTCGCTTTGTGATTTGCCGTTTCGAAACTGCCTTTAATTAATTGTTGATTGGGCAACCATAAATATATAAGACCTGAAGACAACAGCATACCAGTTAAAAACCACAACAAGGGAATCAATATTCGCCTCCGGGGTTTTTGGGGTAAATGCTTACTGACCTCATTCCATATATGATCAGGCACTTGCTTTTTTTGACCCATCGTCAAATTTTGTAAAAAATGAACCCACTCTGATTTCATGCCGGTAATTTTAAATGAGGATACAATGTTTGGAGCCGCTTGGCGAGAAATTGCTTTGCCTTATATAATTGCGAACGACAACTCACTTCCTTGACCTGCAATAATTTTGATATTTCTTCATACGAATAACCTTCGATAACAGCCAAATTAAAAACAGCCCGGTATCCGGCTGGCATCGATTTGAGTATATTTTCAAAAGCCTCATAATCCAAAGAATATAACACTTCAGGCTCAATGGATACATCGGGAAACAATTCTTCCGGTCCTATCTCAATGAGTTTGCTTTTAGTATGCAGTTGCGTGAGGCAGGGATTAACAATAATTCGCCGGATCCAGGCTCCTAGGGCTCCGGTCTGCTTCCAGGAATTCAAATTCTGAAAAACTTTGATAAAGCCATCCTGCAAAGCATCTTCGGCTTCGGCAGTGCGCGTTAAGTACCTATGGCAAATGCCCAGCATGGTGGGTGCAAACTCATCGTAGAGTTGTTTGCAAGACTTTTGATCACCTTGCAGGCATTTTTTTACCAGTTCCAATTCGCACATGCTCCAATATGACTTTAATTTGGAGCAAATTGTTGCCTAGAGTAGGAAAATATTTTCATATGAATGCAAGATCGGATTGAAAAGATTTCTTTACTTGCCAACGTTCATAGAAGTACTTAGATGCAACAATCTTACAAATACGCTGCATAAGAAGCAATTTTTTAACTTTTAATCAAATTCTGCATCCATAATAATTAAATGAAGATTTAATAACGACTACGTTTTCATATCCAATTCACTCCCCTATCCTCCTGCAATCTTCAACACCGCATTCACAAACTTATCCAATTCAGCATGTGTGGTGTACACATTTGGCGTAACCCGCACACCATGGATGTTTTCCCATTTGATGGCAACGGTGTGAATTTTATAATGCTCAAATAATTTGCTCGATATTTCTTCGGCCGTCTTATCCTGAATAATAAAATTTCCAATTACGCCACTATGCGTTTTACTCAAGGGGTGATTCAATTTGATTTTTGGATGGTCCTTCACTTTGTCAGACCAATACCTCTGCAAACTATGAAGTCTATCGAATTTTCTCTGAGCTCCAATGTGTTCATAAAAATCAATTGCATGAGAAATGGCTTGCTCAATCGCAAAAGAACGGGTTCCCAGACTTTCGAATTTGCGTATATCTGTAGATTCGGGATCTGCTGCTGCAAGTAATGGATACAGCGATTTTATTTTATCCTTTTTGACATACAACAAACCCGATCCAAATGGTGCGCTCAACCATTTATGTATTGATGTTACAAAATAATCGACACCCAAATCTGAAATAGAATAACATAGTTGCGCAAAACTTTGCGCTCCATCAACCATAACTTCTATACCTCTCTTCTTTGCTTCTGCAGCAATCTTTTTAACAGGCAACACTTGCCCATTCCAATTGATGACATGTGTCAGATGTAACAACTTGGTTTTATCTGTGATTTGCCTGACATAGGCATCTACCATATATGAATCATCCTCACTCGGCAATTCCAAATTGACCCATTTTAAAACAAGTCCATCCCGGTGTGCTCTTTGCTTCCATGCATTGATCATGTTAGGATAATCCTGTTTGGCAAGTACGATTTCATCACCTGCCTTCAGTCGCAATCCAAAAATAATGGTTTCAAGGGCTTCGGAGCTGTTTCTGTTGATCGCTAGTTCCTCCGCAGAACAACCGGCAATACCTGCAAGTTTTTCCCGCAATGGCTCACGACCTTGATCCAAAATTCGCCACATATAATAGGAAGGTGCTTCATTGCACATGCGGTTGTAATATTCAACTGCATTCTGTACAACTCTAGGTTGCGGCGATACCCCTCCATTGTTGAAATTGATGATACTTGGCGAACAACTATAAGCCTCTCTGATTCCTCTCCAAAAATCCTCATCATGTGAATTTTCAGTAGGTAAAAGTTCAAAATCCCTGACGCTGGACTGATAGTTTTTCTCCAATTCATTTAATATAGCAGATGGCTGCCAAACCGCTACTGGTGCTATCGCGCTGATGCTTTTTAGGATGGATCTTCTGTTCATTTTTATGATTTATGACCAAACAAGATAAGGCAATTTATGAATTGGAAAGCGCCCCTAAAATAAAAATCTCCACTAGCCAAAATTGTAGAAATATCTTTGTTCAAAATTCCTGAGATGTCAGCCCAATCCGAAAATTATGCGGAACTAAATAGAATAGCCTGGAATAAAAGGGTCGGAATACATTTACAATCTGAATTCTATAACCAAACTTCATTTTTAAAAGGGCAAATTACCCTCTTCGATATTGAAAAAAATCTATTGGGAAACATCATAGATCTTTCCATTTTACACCTTCAATGCCACTTTGGCCAGGATACTATTTCTCTATCGAGAATGGGGGCTAAAGCAACAGGACTCGACATTTCAGATAAAGCCATTGATGCCGCCCGTGAAGCTGCAAAACAAACAGGACAAGACACCCAATTCATTTGCCATCACGTTTATGCCCTTCCAACCGACCATCATCTTCAATACGATATCGTGTTTTCCAGCTATGGCACCATTACCTGGTTGCCCGATTTGTTGCCTTGGGCAAAAACCATATCTAATGCCTTAAAATCGAAAGGGCGGTTTGTATTTGCAGAATTTCATCCTTTGGTTTGGATCTACGATGAATCCCTTTCAAAAATGATATACGACTATTTCAATACCAAAGCCATTTATGAAATTGAAAAAGGGAGTTACGCAGATCGAAATGCAAATGTTGAATTGGAATCCTTGACCTGGAACCATAGTCTGCATGAAGTCATTTCAAGTCTGATTGCAGCAGGTTTAAAACTGATCGATTTTCAGGAATACGATTATTCACCTTGCCCTTTTTTACCGAATATGCTTGAAGATGAACCCGGTAAATTCAGATTGCAAAATCTGTCCGTTAAAATGCCTTTGGTTTATTCACTGGTGTTTGAGAAAATTTAAAAAATTGAAATGACAAATTTCAAAATATGAATTCAATTTGTTTTTGGAACAGTCACAAATTCTGGGGCGGTGGAGAAAAATTGCATCTGGAGTATGCAGAAGGATTTCAAAATAAAAATCACCATTGTTTTATCGTAGCAGATCCAAAATCTCCACTTCGGGATAAAGCGGAAGCGCTTCAATTGAAGGTACATCCATTCCGGATCAAAAAATTAGATTTTTTAAATCCCCTAAAAATTTATTCCATCGTCCGGTTTTTCAAACAAACTCAAACAGATACGCTCATCTTTTCTTCCTCTCAGGATATGAAAGCAGCCGGTATGGCAGCTTATATAGCAGGGGTTTCGAAAATCGTTTATCTCCGCGGACTTGCAGTTCCCATCAAAAACAATTTCATCAACCGATTCTTCTTTAACAAAGTAATCACACACATCATTGCTAATTCTCAGGAAACCAAACGCACTATTTTACTTCATTTGAAGGACAAACAAATCGAACAAAAAATTCAGATCGTTTATCATGGCATTGAAAATATTCCGGAAAACGATCCGGATCAAAATATCCTTAATACAGAATTCGAGAATTCAAACAAAATCATTTGCGGAAATGCAGGTCGGCTCACTGCCCAGAAAGGCCATCGACATCTTCTCGAAATAGCAAAAATTTTAAAAGCCCGACAACTTCCTTTTTGTATAAAAATTGCAGGTGCCGGAGAGCTCGAACAAGATTTGAAAAAACGAATTTCTGAAATGCAACTCGAAGAACAGGTGATGCTACTTGGTTTTGTAAGTGATATGCAAAAAATTTATGCGTGAAATCGACATCTTTGTTTTGAGCTCAGAATGGGAAGGATTTGGTTATGTATTGGTGGAAGCCATGATGCAACAAAAACCGGTGATTGCTTTTGACTTGTCGAGTAATCCCGAAATCATCCAAAGCGGAGATACCGGTTATCTGATTCCCTTTCCGGATTATAGGGCTTTTGCAGACCAACTAGAGGAACTTATTTTGAATCCCGATTTGCGCAAACAAATGGGTCTCGCAGGCAAAAAAAGAGCCCTCGAAAACTTCCTTTTGGAAGACAGTGTCGCGAATCTCGAAAAAGCTCTGGATTTGGCCTAGCTTTTGTAATTTTGATTCTTTCCACAATATGAAATCTATTCACTTCCTTATTGGTATCTGTATTTTATTAAATGTGTACGCAGCACGTACTCAGTGCAGTTTCACTGTTGATGCGGGTCCCGATTTGAAAGTCTGCAATCCCGGCGATATGGTCATGATCAACGGAAAAGTAACGGGCAGCGTTCAGGAAATCTTTTGGGAGCCACCCACAGGCTTAAGCAATCCAAGATCTCCGGTAACAAAAGCAACGGTACCCGGACCCATTGAATATATTTTGACTGCCCGAGGCGTTAGCAACATCAACCTCATTACCAATGGAAATTTTGAAGCCGGAAATACTGGATTCACAACGGATTACATGGTCGGGATGACTTCCTGTTACGGAGCCGGATACCTGGACTGCGAAGGGACTTATGGCGTCATCAATAACCCGCAATTGGGGCATACCGGTTTTGCTCCTTGCGGAGATCATACCAGTGGTTCGGGACTCATGATGGTTTTAAACGGATCCGCAAATTTGCAAAATGTTTGGTGCCAAACCATCAACGTCATGCCCGATATGGATTATATTTTTTCAGCATGGGTGACTTCCGTTGTATCGGCTTCCCCTCCGATCCTTCAATTCTCCATCAATGGAACTAATATTGGAAATATTTTTAATTCCAGCGGTGTCAATTGTTCGTGGGAACAATTTCAAACCACATGGAACTCAGGCTCAAATACCACAGCAGAAATTTGCATTGTCAATTTGAATACCGCCACCGGTGGAAATGATTTTGCAATCGACGATATAACATTCCGAAAAATTTGCGAGATCAAAGACACGATGAAAATCGAGGTCGAAGAAATCATCATAGCGATTGAAAATCCTGAGCTGATGACTTGTGACCAACCCAGATTCAAACTCGATGCAAGTGCATCTTCTTCCGGCACAGGATGGAAATATCAATGGACAACTTCTGATGGAAAAATTATTTCAGGTGGAACTACCCTGAGCCCTACCATAGAAGGCCCGGGTACATATTATCTTACCATTTGTTCCCCATTACCCAATTGCTGCAAAACAGAATTCGTCACCGTTTTAGGAAATATCAAACCCCGGATCTGCAACTCATTGTAAAAGATACGATAGGTTGTAATGTTCAAGCTGCATCCATCAACAGCAGGAGCAAAGTTTTTCCTCTTGAATATGAATGGGATGGTCCTAACGGCTTCTCAAGTACAGATCCATCTATTGTTGTAACCAGCGGGGGAAAGTACACCCTTACCATTACAGATGAATACAACTGTAAAACCATTGATTCCATCGAAGTATTTGAGCGCATTGACAATCCTAAAATAAGTATTCGTTCCAATCCAATAAATTGCCAAACCGATACCGCGGACCTCATCGGATCTTCTTCTGTACCTGGTTCCTCTTTTGAGTGGACGGGTCCCAATCAATTTTATATTAAGGCAGATAGCTTTCAAACGATAGACAGCGGTTGGTTCATTTTAAATGTAGTGACTCCCTCCGGATGTATTAAAACCGACAGTGTTTTGATCAGCAAAGATTTGAACAAGCCACAATTTCAATACACTTCAGATACCATCACCTGCAAAAACGATTCAGCACTCGTTAGCGTTAACGCCAATATAAACCCTGCATCTTTCGGTTGGCACAGTGCACAAAATTTTACCATAAAGGATACATTCACGATAAGTACCCCTAATCCTGGAATTTATACGTTTTATGCTGTGGGAACTAACGGTTGTTCGGATTCGATAAATATTACGGTCCCGGTTGACACGATTCATCCCGTCATCTCACCCATCAACGATACCTTAAATTGTATAAAAACTGAAGTGAGACTGATTTCAGGAAATACAGATCCAAATACTGATATAAGTTGGCAAGATCCGGCTGGTATGGATATATTTCAGGATAGTTTAGATGTAAGCATTCCAGGCATGTATCGCGTAAGGGCGATTTCTGAAAATGGATGTCAGCGAATTCAAGATATATTCATAGGCATTGATACCCTGCATCCCTTATTAACTGTTCGGAATGATACTTTAAACTGTAACAAACAAAAAATAAAACTTCAACTAACGGATGTTAGCTCATCTAGATATTTTTGGACAGGACCGGGCAGTTTTATAGATACGACGCAACAACCTGAAATACAAATTCCAGGCATATATCAGGTCTTGGCTTCATTGGCTAACGGTTGTATGTCTACTGCACAGATTCTGATTGAAATCGACACCATAAAACCTATTATTAATTATTCAAGCGATACTTTAAATTGCAAAAAAGACAGTGTACAACTTTTAGCAAGCGCTGATAAAACAGATGCCGCATTTTTATGGACAGGTCCCAACGGATTTCAAACCATTCAGAAAAATCCCTACACCAGCTTATCCGGCAATTATAAACTCCATGTTACCAACATCAACGGTTGCAGTGATTCCATAAGCCTTACCATATACCAGGATATTCGAAAACCGGAAATCTATCTGGAACCGGATACCTTAAATTGTTTGAAGCGAAATGCGCTTTTACATGGAAAAACCAACAGAGACAGCCTGCTCTACACATGGTCCGGCCCTAATGGCTTGAATTCAACAGACTCCATTCTCTCCATCAACACCGGAGGAGCCTATAGGCTACAAGTTGAAAGTCTGGAAGGTTGTAAATCGGAAGTAACGATTTTGGTTTTTGAAGATACTGCCAAAGCCCTATTGCAAATAGATCCTGACACACTTAACTGCCTGATCACAGAATGGACAGCTTCCCTACAATCAAGTCTTACTCCGGCAGATATAAGTTGGTCAGGCCCGAATGGATTCACCAGTAAGATGTTAAATCCTAAAATTTCAAATGGTGGAAATTACACAGTACAGCTAACAACGCCAAATCAGTGCATTAGCATGCTTACTTTTAATATCCTCCAAGATACCTTAAGACCTGCCATCCAATACACCGGAGATTCCATAACTTGTTCACATCCGGATGCCATATTAACAGCAAACACAACACCTTCAAACCTTTTGGGAATCTGGACGGGACCCCTCGGACAAAACCAGCCAGGAAATTCTTTTCAAACAAAATTAGGAGGTAATTATAATTTTCAAGTGACCGGCAGTAATTTTTGTACAAATCAAATTGCAACTTTTGTTAAAGTGGATACCCTGGCTCCGGATCTGAATTTATCAGGTGATACCATTACTTGTCTTCAGCCAAGAGTTCCTCTTGTAGCTAAAAGTCTGACTCCGGGAATCAGCTTAAACTGGAATGGCCCCTCGAATTTTATGAGTACTTTGGATAGTTTGCAAATTCTTATTCCTGGTTTATATACCGCTTCGATTACAGCTCCTAACGGTTGTAAGTCTGTTCAAAATATTTTAATACCCATAGATACCATACATCCGGTCGTAGTCTTAAGCGCAGATAGCATCAACTGTAAACGTATTGAAGCAAATTTAAGTGCACAAGTGAATCCTGCATTCACAAATTACAGATGGACTGATCTCAACAATATTACGCTCAGCAATCAGTTGATTTATAAAACGAATAAAGGCGGCGTTTTTCAATTTATCGCAACCAATCCTAAAAATGGTTGTCAAACACTCAAACTGCAAACTGTTTTTGAAGATAGTCTCATCATTCGGGATGTGTTGCTCGCGCAAGATCATCCGGTCTGCGGAAATTCTTTTGGCTCAATGAACATTGCAAAGGTCATTGGTGGGCATGAAGGTTTATTATTTGCTATAAATGATCCCAATTTGTTTTCATCGCAATCTCTTTTTACTTCACTGCCTGCCGGAGTTTATACTTTATACATCAAAGACAGCGCAGATTGTCGTTTTGAAAAATCGTTTGAGATCTTACAAATACCTATTGTTGATGCGAATATTCAACCAGAAATTTCGCTGAGACTCGGTAAAGGTGGAACACTTGATCTAAATATTACTTCAGATCCCAATCTTGTGAAGAACATCGATTGGACACCTAAAACTTTTTTAAGTTGCACCAATTGCGAAGATCCTATTGCCACTCCTCCCGGTGATTTAGAATATGAAGTCACCGTAACTGATACAAATGGATGCACGATCACTAAAAGGATTCTCGTTAAAATTGAAACCCCAAAAGTATGGGCTCCCAATGTTTTTAGTCCAAACGGAGACCAGATCAATGATTGGTTTTATCTCATCAGTTCTGATCCGGATATCACGGCTATAAATATTTTGGAAATATTTGACCGATGGGGCAATAAAGTGTTTGTATCCGCACAGCAAAAACCAAATAATGCAATAACTGGTTGGAATGGCACTGCAAAAAATGAAAAATGTTTGCCGGGCGTTTATGTTTATTGGGCAGAAGTGGAATTGATCAATGGAACGAAATGGATCTTAAAAGGAGATATAACATTATTGAAATGAGTGTAAGGCTTACGAGGTATTTACTTTTTACATTTTGTGTTTTTTCAATTCCAGATGTAAAGGCTCAACAAGCATTCGGGAATTTTGAAAAAATCTATGCGATGCCAAATGCTTGTGGAATTACGGTAAATGCAGGCCCCGATATTACCATTTGTTCGGGAAAAGGCAAACAACTCAATGCTATGGTTAATGGTACTACCAATTATAGTTGGGAGCCATTTGATGGATTGAGCAATCCAAATGTTTTAAATCCCATTGCAAATCCAAGTTCAACCACCACTTATACTTTAACTGCAAAAGCAACTTCAGCAAATCTGATATCTAATGGTGGTTTTGAAACAGGAAACCTGGCACCTTCCACCAGTCAATACACCCCATACACCAATGTAAATAACCTCATCACTTCAACCGGAGGTTATATGATCATGAGTGTGCCTCAAATCGCACAAGCTTTTGGTTGCACTCCAAGCATAGGTGCTTTTACAATGGTAATCACACCAACAGGATCCGGCACAAATATTTGGTGTCAAACCATTAACGTGAATCCTAATACAGAATACAAAATTGATTATAAGGTATTTGGTATCTTATATATTTTCGGTTCTCCCCCAACCATCGGATTAAAGATCAATGGAAATTTAATCGGTACTGTTGATGCTATAAGTGGTTTATGTTTGGAAGCAACAGGTAATTTTACGTGGAACAGCGGTGCGGCTACTTCAGCAAATATTTGTTTTGCAAATTATGGCGGTCAGGGTCCAGCTAGCATGTGTTCGATTGATGATATAGTTGTGCGAGAATGCTGCGAAGAAAAAGATGAATTGACCGTTACTGTGTATGAATTACTTGCCGACATTACTTTACCGGATGAAATTAATTGCCTCAACAGGCCCATTTCTTTGGATGCCTCCGGATCCACACAAGGTCCCGGAATCACATACAAATGGTCAACGAATAATGGTAAAATTGTGAGTGGCGATAATACGCTCAATCCTGTGGTCGATTCTCCGGGAGTTTACACGCTTAAGATAATGGGCGAATTTGGCTGTGAAACAGAAGCCATGATTGAAGTAAAAGGCAGCGTCAAGCCACCGGACGTATTTACAAAAAATACTGATATCGATTGTCTGAATGATGTTGCAAGAATTGAAGCGACATCAAAATCCATCGGGCCCAATTTTGAATGGAATGGCCCAAATGGATATTTTAGTACCAAGGCCATCAATTTAAATATCAAAGAGCCGGGAGAATATTTTGTAAAAGTCACCGACACTTATGGCTGTGAAAACACGGCTAAAGTAGAAGTCAAAGACAACAGGACGATCATTGAAGCGGAAATCATTGGAGATAGTTTGACTTGTTCTAAAGACAGCATTTTTCTGGAAGCAAATTCCATTGCAAAAAAACCGGATTATGATTGGACCGGACCCTCTGGTTTTACAAAAGATAGTTCTTCTAAAGTTATTGTTCGCGATACGGGTTGGTATTATCTAACTACTAAAGATAGTTTTGGTTGCAAAGAGTTGGATTCATTTTATGTAAAATCAAGCGTCAGTAATTTAACACTGCAACTATCGGCAGACACCATTACCTGTTCTATAAATTCTATTCAAATAAATCTGGTCACGGATACGTCCGCAACTGTGTTATGGTCAGGACCCAACAATTATACTTCTTCAAGTAGAAAACCCAGTGTTACAGATGGAGGTTGGTATTACGTAGATGTAATTACAAAAGACAGTTGCAAAGCTACTGATTCAATTTTTGTTGTAAAAAATTCGGATGTGCCAGATATCCAAATTTCGGGGAATGATACCATTAATTGTAGTCAAAAAACAATTGATCTCAATGGCCAGACTACTACGGTGGGATCGAGTTTTGAATGGATCACTCCCATGGGCACGATCCCAAATCAAAACATGATTCAAGTAAATATTCCGGGAACCTATCAGTTTAAAGTTAAAGGATCGAACGGTTGTGAAGTCTCGAAAAATCTTACAGTATCTATAGACACGATGGCACCTTTTGTTCAGCTTTTTCCGGATACACTCAATTGCTTAAAAGATAGCCTGGTCTTAATGAGTTTAAACCTTAATGCACAAATGTTTAGTTGGTCCGGACCTAATGCGTTTACATCAAACTTACCAAATCCAACAACCCATCAACCCGGAAGCTATACTTTGATGGTAACGGCCCTAAATGGCTGCACCAGCTCTGCAATAAGTCAGATTGTCGAAGACAAAATAAAACCACAACTTCAGGTCTCTGCTGACACCCTCAATTGCTTACGAACGTTTGTTAGTCCAACAGTCACAGACGACGCCAATACAAAATCTTATCTTTGGTCCGGACCTAACGCGTTTACTTCCAACCAAAAAAATATCACAACATCCACCGCAGGAAAATATACACTTACCACAACTGCAGAAAACGGTTGCACCTCCAGTTTTGAAATAAGCATTGTCGAAGACCTTCAAAAACCATTCGCACAACTTTCGGCTGATACCATTACCTGCAAATCCTCAGCAACGCTTCGCGCTCAAAATATATCCTCAAATACCCTATCCCTTTCATGGATTGGTCCTTTGGGATTCAGCAGTAAGGATTCCACCGCGGCGATAACCAACGGCGGTATCTATAAGATTCTGCTAACGGCTGAAAATGGCTGCACATATGAAGACAGTATAGTCGTCATTCAAAAGGATAAAATACCGGATATTCAAACACAAAACGATACATTGACTTGCATCAAACAAAAATTGTCGCTGAACGCTTTCACGCAAAGCACCGGCGTTCGCTTTGAATGGACAGGTCCCAATGGATTTTTCAGCAACTCACTTTCTCCTGAAGTCATTGATTCCGGATTATATACTATAAAAATAATTGATAGTCTGGGCTGTGAAAATATGGCTCAGCTTTACATTTTTCAATTTAATCAAAAGTCACCGGTTCAGATATTTGCATCCAACGATACACTCAGTTGCAAAGACAGTTTGCTCTTTCTAAAAATAAATATACCAAAGCAAAATGGAAGCTACAGCTGGCTTTTACCCGGTGGAAATCAAATTTCTGCTGATTCCATCTCCATTCAAAATGCCGGATCTTATAAATTAATATTCACCAATAAATTTGGTTGCATTTCAGAAGATAGCATTGCAATCCTGGATACCCGAAAATTACCTGATTTTACTTTAATGGCCGACACCTTAAATTGTCTGAAAAAAAATCTGAGTTTAATCTTAAATACCAATGATAACGATTTGGAATTTGATTGGACAGGACCAGCACAGTTTAAAAGTTTACTGAAAAATCCTGTGATCATGATTGGCGGAGTTTACCAGCTGAGCGTTAAAAATTCGAGCGGCTGTACCCTCACCAAATTTGTCCAAATTGTTCAGGACACAAACAAACCTGATTTAAGCATTTCTGCAGATACCCTCAATTGTCTGAGAAGTATAGTTCCGGTGAAAGCGTCTTCAACACTGCAAGGTTTTAATATGATCTGGCGGGGACCCAATGGGTTTAATTATACACTGCCTCAATTCAATACTCCAAATCCGGGATGGTATGTGTGTACAATTATCAATCCAAGAACCGGATGCCGAACGACAGATTCAGTACAAATTATTCAGGATACGCAACGCATCCATTCAGTCATTACATCTGTACAAAATGCCAACTGTGCAGATCCTACAGGTCGCATTTTGATACAGCAGATAAGCGGAGGCAAAGCTCCCTATTTATATTCTCTGGACAATGGCCTTAGTTTTTTTAGTGATCTCGCTACAAGGAATCTAACACCCGGTAGTTATCAATTACTTGTCAAGGATGCGATAGGTTGCACATTTGGAATTCAAACCGAAATTAAAAAAGAAGATAGTGTACAAATCGCACTGCCGCCGCTCCTACAATTAAAAGAAAATGAAAAGGCACAACTCATTCTAAGCATTCTTACAGATCCTGGTAAAATAAAAACAATAAAATGGGATCCATCAGGTCAGTTGGATTGCAATGATTGCCTAACGCCCACCCTCACTGCAAATTATGAAGAAACGATACGCGTAACGGTTACCGATAGCAATGGATGTAGTGCAGAAGCCTTCATTACGGTAAAAATTAAAAAAGAAAGCAAAGTTTGGTTCCCGAATGTATTTTCACCCAACGGAGACAACATCAATGACTTTTTCTATCCCATAGATTTTGGTTCCGGAACCAACATTGAATCCTTAAGCATTTATGATCGCTGGGGCAACAGAGTTTTCTTTAATGAAAAGTTTCCTTCCAATGCGCCAGATCATGGCTGGAATGGAATCAGCTCTGATGGAAAGAAACATTTACCGGGAGTTTACCTCTATGTTGTCGAACTGTTGGAAAACGGTGAACGCAAAATTTTAACCGGTGATATTACACTATTAGATTAAATGGTGGATCCAACATATCTTAAGCAACTTATATCGTATTGTGAAAACCTGAGCCATCCGGAAAGTGAAGTTTTACATCAATTGGAAAGGAGTACATTCTTGAATACCACTTCCCCACAAATGATTTCAGGAAAACTGCAAGGCAGAATTTTAAGTTTCATTTCAAAGCTTAAAAAGCCAAAACACGTTCTAGATATCGGAAGTTTTACAGGTTACAGCGCTATGTGTTTAGCAGAAGGGCTCTCTGCTAATGGACTAGTACATTCGATTGAAATTACTAACGATTATGATCATATCCGTGAGAAAATATTATCAGGCGATCCATTGTTTCATAAAATTATCTGGCACAAAGGCGATGCTTTGGAGATTATTCCGCAATTGAATTTGGAATGGGACCTGGTATTTTTGGATGCTTCCAAATTAAAATATTTAGCATTTTTGGAATGCCTGGAACCGATTATGCAAAGCGGTAGTATTCTCATTGCAGACAATGTATTATGGTATGGAAAAGTATTAAATCCTCAACAGGATGCGGAGACTTTAACATTACATCGTTATAATGAAACTCTGAAAGTTTCCCTTAATTGGGAAACATTTATTCTTCCGGTAAGAGATGGACTAAGTATTTCTATTAAAAAATAGACTTCATAAAATGCAGTTACCGGAAAAAATCCATATACAAAATGAGTTGTATTTATCCATATCCAGCTATGAGCCAAAACACATCACACAACAACAATGGTTTATCTCTTTGCTCGCTGAATGGGTGCAGACCATTCCATTAAATAAACATCAGTACTACATTCCTTTAAACAAAAAACTCGGTATCTGGCATGCCTACATTCCGCCCTTCATGCAAAAAATTGAATGCGCAGAATTAAACCTTTTTGAGGCTGAATCACTTCTACGCAGTTTACACACTAAATATTCCTGTGGCAACATTTGTCTCCCGCAGGATATCGACTGTGTGGTTTTAAATATAGAGAAATCGAAGAGGAATAATTACATACTCGCACTCAACAAAACTTACGAAGAAATTTACCAACACTACCACAAAGGACATAAACTGAATATAAAATTTGCACAAAAACAAGAAATCATCATTTCAAAGACTCAGGATTTTCAAAATTTTACAAAATTATATCGCCTGCATAGTCACAAAGACATCCCAGCAAAATATAAGTCGGCCGACCATCTCAACGCTTTGATAAAAGCATGTATGGACCGGGGACATGGACTGATATTTCAAGCTCAAAATATAAAGGGAGAAATTTTGGCTGCATGTTTTTTATCTGATTATAAGGATCGGTATGTTTATCACTTATCATTCGCAAGTGAAGAAGGAAAAGAAAAATATGCAATGCATGCTATCCTGGATCAATTGATCAAAGACCAAGCAAACTCAAATAAAATCCTGGATTTTGAAGGTAGTATGATACCCGGTGTTGCTTACTTTATGAAAGGATTTGGAGCTACCGAAGAATACTATTATCAATATATTTGGAATGAAGCATTGCTTTGTAAAATTATAAATTTCGCGAGAAGAGTGAAATCTGGAATTTTCAAATGAGGAGATTATTCTTCTATTTAAAACAATGCAGAATATCCAAAATGAATTTTTCCATTTCCTAAATTAAAGCTTACATCTGGACTTGTACCAATTGCATATTGCAAAGAAAACAGACCGACCGGAGTTGTAAAATGAATACCTAAACCAGATCCATTATAGGTATTCCAAATTTCACTATTTTTTTCATTTTGTCTCAAAAAGCCCAGATCGTGAAACAGACTCAGGTAACTCTGTCGATCCAATAAATAGCGATACTCCAAACTAGCCATCGCATAAGCGGATGCCAGATAAAAATCTTCATCAAATCCTCTTAAATTTTGGGCACCACCTAATCTAAATCGTTCGTTGTCGACAATGAAGGAATTTCCCAAAAAGCCCTCAGAAGTGAAAGCCATTTTTATCACACTCCTGTTTCCAACGCCTGTATAATTGTCCAACTGTACACGAAATCTGGCCTGACGATCATTTAAATTTAAACTATCAAATTGCTCCTGTACTTTGATCTGTTCAGACTCATATTCTAAAAATAAGGGATGCGTTGCATAAGACTTTTTTCCATAATGTAATTCCGCAATGAGTTTTGAACCTTTGGTGGGTAGCCATAAATGATTCAGATTCTGATGGCTGATTCGTACACCTACCGAAAAATAATTAAAATCCAAAACCGGTGGTAAACGTTTCTGAAGAATTAAATAATTAGTATCTGGATTCACCAAATCAGAAGAATGGCTCATGAGACTTACTCCAATTCCACTATTCATATCGAGAGGAAATTCCATAAAAGCCTGATGCTTAAAATCAAAATAAGCTTCGCGGTAACGAAACAAACTCAGGTCGTATTGAATACCAAACGGGAGATATGGGAGAAAAGGGAATTTTAAATTCAATAAAAATTTAGGTGCATTATCGTTGAGATTTTCGTATTTCAAATAAATATCCTCCGACAATTTAAAAAGATTGTACAACTGCAAATTCCCCAATCCTGTAAGCCTGTATTCTCTGCCATTCGGTCCATCGAAAGGATTTAATCCCAATAAAAAATCAAATTTGGAAGATTTATTCTCTTTTATATAATATTTGACGACACACATATTTCCAGGAAAATAAATGAATGGTTCAGCTTCTTGCTGAACATTTGCCAAACGAGAAATGCGCTGAACTGATTTATGAATTTTTGAATGAGAGAATAATGACCCCGGAGATATTCCACTTATTTTTTGTATTACATAATTTTTAAACAAGGGCTTATCTCCTTGTTGAATAGGGCCAAAAGTAAATGCTTCGCCCTTTTCCAAATGAAACCGAAGCTGAAGTGTGTCCTTAGCTAAACTGAGCGGATATAAATGGGCTAAAGCAAAAGGATAGCCGCTTTCTGCATGGTGTAACACCCATTGTTTGAATTCATCTGTAAAGATTTCTTCTGCATCAGTCTTTACAGCTTTGAACCTTGAAACATGATCCTCAAAAGATAAATCTAATTCGGAAACTTCCTTAAAATTCCATTGATATTTGGTCCCCTTGAATAAATAAACCGAAACTTCATCATTGCGATATTTAATCGAATCAAGACCTGCCAGCAGATATCCGTCGGTTTGCTGTAAAAGGACCCATTGATGGACAAAATGAGATAATTCAGCAGTATCCCTTATTTTTGGAAAAATTTCAGTGGATTGCTTTTGATCGATAAAAAAATGAAATTGAAGTCCTTTTTGTGAAATAGCAGGTAAGCACAGGATCCATGCAACATAAACATACAAAACACCCATGCAACAAGATCTGAACATAGCAAACAAACTTTCAGCAGGAATTTATATACACATCCCATACTGTAAACGCAAATGTACTTATTGTAATTTTCATTTCAGCACCAATCTGAAAACTCTTGAAGAAATGAACAAAGCCATTTGCGATGAAATTGAAATTCGGAAAGTTGAAGCCAAATCCTATTCCATTCAAAGTATTTATTTGGGTGGGGGCACACCATCCCTGTTATCGGGATCTGCACTTGAAAAAATAATGGCTACCATTTACGACCATTACCATGTGAAAAGTGATTGCGAGATAACATTGGAAGCCAATCCGGATGACATAGATCCTTTGAAATTAAATACCTGGTTACAATTGGGTATCAACAGGCTCAGCATTGGCATACAATCTTTTCATGAAGAAGATCTCGGTTGGATGAACCGCTCACATACTGCCGAACAAGCCAAAGCATGTTTAATCGAAGTAAAATCAGCGGGGTATCAGAATTTTACTATTGATCTCATGTATGGTTTACCCGCATCGTCCAAAGAAAAACTCCAATTCAATCTCGACCAATTGCTAACATTCCAGGTCCCTCATTTTTCAGCATATGCCCTTACACCCGAAGAACGCACTGCTCTGATTCATTTATATAAAACCGGAAACCTCAAACCGCCCGAAGACATCCACACCGTCAAACAAATGTATCAGATTCTCGATTTTTGCGAAGGCACCGCATATGAAGCATACGAAATCTCAAACTTTGCAAAACCCGGATTTCGTTCACGGCACAACAGCAGCTACTGGAAAGGACTGCCATATCTCGGATTTGGACCCTCTGCGCATTCCTACGATGGCGTCATCCGCCGTTGGAATATTGCAAACAACAACTTATACATCCAAAATATTTCCATCGAACAAGCATATTCCGAGCGCGAAGTCCTCAGCGATGTGGATCACTTTAACGAATACATCCTATTAAATTTGAGAAGAGTTGAAGGCCTCAACTTAAAACACATCCAACTAACTTTTGCACCATTTTATGCACAATTTCTAAAAGATATTCAAGTCCAACTCGACCGAAAAGATATCCTTTTTGATGGAACAAGCTATATTCTAAGCAGACAAGGAAGAACGCAGGCAGATAGGATCAGTGCGGAGATGTTTGCGGTAAAGCAAAAATGCTGAGTGTGACAAAAGTGCTGAGCTAGGCAACAGTGCTGAGCGTAGTCTCTGACTCCGCTCGAATGATAGGAAAACTCCGTTTTCCAGACGGATGATGAATCAGCGATTCAATTAAAATAGTGTTCACCTCACCTCCAACTCCTCTCCACTATGCGGAGAGGAGAGCATTGATGCGTATTTATAAATAATCCTTTCTCTTTTCAGAAAATAAGCAGCTGAGCGTAGTCTTTGACTCCGCTCGGGTGATAGGAAAACTCCGTTTTCCAGACGGATGATGAATCGACGATAACACTTAAACTGGAACAAGTCAACTTCCTCATCGTCAGAAGCAGAATTTACAGAATTAAAGAATTTTCAGAATTATTCTGGATTTAAGAATTTTATATTTTCAGTTTCCATAATTAACATACGAACGTTTGTTAGTTCATTAATAAAAACTAATAACTGTCAGTGCCTGATATAGGTTGACCATATTTTATCATTAAAAAACATAAAAATGGCAACAATTAGAAGGCAATTTAAAATGAGCATTGAGCAGCGTATGGCGAGGCATTTTTCAGAAAGTTTCAAACGATCGAAGGTTCTCGAGATAGAGCAAGGTAGGAGCAAAGTCAGTGAAATTTGTAAGGAATACGAGGTTAGCCCTACCAATGTATACAAATGGATGAGTAAATTTGGTGCAGCTAAAAGCCAAATTCGCATGATTGTTGAAACAAATTCCGACACTAAAAAAATAATAGAACTTAAGCAAAAAGTTGCAGAATTGGAACGAGTAATTGGTCAAAAACAGATCCTAATTGACTTTCAAACTAAGATGATTGAATTAGCAGAAGAAGCATACAAGATTGATATTAAAAAAAATATTCTTCAGCACAATCTGCTACTTCAGACAGGAGCGAAAGCGATATCCATTCTCATTAAATAAGTTGTACAGAGTAATGAATATCAGCAAACAATCTGTTCATCAAAGAATAGAAAGGAATCACCAGGATCTAGAAATAGAAGCACAACTTCTGTGGCTCATACACCAAATTCGTGAAGATCACCCTACGATGGGAGTGCGTGATCTGTTTTATAAAATTCGGCCAGAATCCATGGGCAGGGACCGTTTTGAAGCCTTTTGTAAAGAAAATAGTTTGATGTCCCTTAAGAAAGTATTTAGGCCAAGAACAACAGACAACACAGGGGTTATACGATTTGACAATTTGCTTATAGATCTCCAAATCAATCGAGTTGATCAAGTCTGGCAAAGCGACATAACCTATTTTGAATTAAACAATAGGTTTTATTATTTAACTTTTATCCTTGATGCTTATTCTAGACGAATTGTTGGGCATAACGTGTCGGATAATTTAACGACCATTTGTACCACAATGCCAGCCTTAAAAATGGCTATAAAGTTGCGAGCCAAACAAAAGATGAGCGAATTAATATTCCATTCCGATGGTGGTGGACAATACTATGCAAAATCCTTTTTAGAGCTTACCGCAAAATATGAAATCAGAAACAGTATGTGTGAATATGCTTGGGAAAATGGTAAAGCTGAAAGGATTAATGGAATCATAAAGAATAACTATTTGATACACAGGGATATTAAAAATTATCATCAATTGACTATAGAGGTTGACCGAAGTGTACAACTTTATAACTTAGAAAAACCTCATAAAGAGTTACAAAGATTAAGTCCTGTTGAATTTGAAAATTTGGATATAACTTTACAATTGCAAAAAACACCGAGGATGAAAGAGTCATTTGATGCAAATAACAAAATATATGGGGTATCGAACCCCATATATTTTGAGCAAAAAACACCTCAGAATCTTGATGTATTCTCTGCAAATAATTCGAGTAAAAAGTTACACAAAACGGTCAACCCTATTTAGGCATTGACAAGTTTCGATCCATAATCCATCATCCATCATCGATAATCTATCAACTAATTCCTCCTCCGCTCCCATTCCCATGCGCTGCGCATGATTTCTTCAACGCCATGCTCAGGTTTCCATTGAAGTTGTTTTTCAGCTTTGCTTGCATCGGCCCATATTTCAGGGATGTCGCCGGGTCTGCGCGGCCCGATTTGATAATTTAATTTTTGGCCGGTTGTCTCTTCGAATGCATGTATCATCTCGAGAACGGAGATGCCCTGCCCTATTCCAAGATTATAAGCATCGAATGAAATTGACATTTTATCATAGAGTAAATATTCCAAAGCGAGAGTGTGTGCTCTGGCAAGATCCATGATATGAACATAATCGCGGATACACGAACCATCGCGAGTAGGATAATCATTTCCAAAGACGGTAAGAGATTCCCGCTTACCGATGGCTGTTTCGGTGATGACCGGAACCAGATTTAAGGCCGGATTTCTGGGATCCTCACCTATCAATGCCGATTCGTGAGCACCGGCCGGATTAAAATATCGAAGACTGATTCCCTGTTTATGTGATGCAGATAAAAAATCCATCATCATCCATTCGCCCATTTGTTTGGTCTTTCCATAGGGTGATGGTGAAATACCAAATGCTTGCGTTTCTTTGACCGGCAAACTGCATTGATCTCCATACACTGTGCAGGATGAAGAAAAAATGAGATTTGGAATTCTTACTGCATCCATCCATTTAAACACATTTAGCAATGCATTTAAATTGTTATCGTAATAACGCAGCGGTTGTTGGACAGATTCTCCAACAGCTTTGAGTGCGGCGAAATGAATTACACCACTTATATCCTGAAATTCTTCAGCAAGAAATTTCCAGGACAAAGGATCTGCTAAATCTATTTTTGTATTGGAGATTTTTTGTCTGGTAATTTTTTCAACCCCAAGCAGTACTCTCTCATTTGAATTGACCAGGGAATCCAGACAAATCACATCATACCCATTCTGCAATAGATCGACGATCGTGTGACTTCCGATATATCCGCAAGCCCCAGTTACCGCTATTTTAGTTTTCATTTTCATCTATTTTTGGGTTTGCATCTGATTCCATGTCAAAGTATGAACGAATCCGGTCGCAAATATCTTTTCCTACCAGTGAAGTTATATCGTCCGGTGCGGCCTTTTTGATTTGCTCCACCGAACCAAATTGTTTGATCAGTTTAGTGATGGTCTTTTCACCGACACCTTTGATTTTTGCCAATTCGGATTGTATAAATTTGCGCGAGCGTTGGTTGCGATGAAAGTTGAGTCCAAAACGATGCGCCTCGTTTCTCAGCTGCTGGATCAGCTTGAGAGATTCAGATTTCTTGTTGATGTGAAGTGGAATTGAATCATTAGGAAAATAAATTTCTTCGAGCCTCTTGGCGATCCCAATAACGGTCAGGCGTTTTTCCAATCCCAGTTTTTCAATAGAATTCATAGCAGCCGACAGTTGCCCCTTTCCACCATCGATAACCACCAATTGAGGGAGCGCCAGATTTTCATCCAACATTCTTCTATATCGACGGTATACCACTTCTTCCATGGAAGCAAAGTCATCCGGGCCCACAACGGTCTTGATATTAAAATGGCGGTAATCCTTATTACTAGGCCTTGCATTTTTAAACACCACACAGGATGCGACCGGATTGGTTCCCTGAATATTTGAATTGTCGAAACATTCGATGTGAACAGGAATATGCTCCATATTCAGATCTTCTTTTAAAGTATGTAGGATGCGCTCGGCATGGGTCAATTTACCTGTTTTATTGATCTGTTCTTTGCGTTTTTGAAGTTTGTAGTATTCGATATTGTTGTTGGAAAGGTCCAGCAGCTTTTTCTTATCCCCGAGTTTAGGAACGACTACCTGCAAACTTAAATCATCCAGAACTACATTAAACGGAACGACAATTTCCGGAGCGATGCTATCGAATTTTTCGCGAATGCGCGGAATAGCCAGAGATAAGATCTGGGTTTCATCTTCATCGCAATTTTTAGCTGCTTCCATAGTATAGGTATGTATGACCGCACCATCAATGACCTTCATAAAATGGATGTATGCTTCGGTCTCCGTTGAAGCAATCGAAAACACATCGACATCGCGGATGCTGGTGCTCACCACTGTCGATTTGCCCTGATAGTCCTCAAATGCGGTCAATTGTAATTTACTTTCATGCGCCTTCTCAAATTCCATGTTTTGGGCAAACAACTCCATTTGCTCCACCAAAAACTTCCTAACGACTGTTAGTTGCCCTTTGAGTATATTTTTAATCTGTTGAATTTTCTGATCGTAAGATTCCTGGCTTTCAAATTGCTGGCAAGGACCCATACAATTTTTAATGTGATATTCAAGACATACCTTGTATTTGCCTTTTGCGATGAGCTCCGGTGCCAGATTCAAAGCACAAGTTCTCAAAGGGAACAACTTTTTGACAAGCTCCATGATGATTTCTGCTTTGTATTTGGATGCATAAGGACCAAAGTAAGTGGAACCATCTTTGATCACCCTTCGGGTAAAAAACACTCTCGGAAAAGCCTCCTTTTTAATACAGATATAAGCATAGGTCTTCCCATCCTTAAGCATGACATTATACTTGGGCTGATGGGTTTTGATCAGTGAATTTTCCAACAGGAAGGCATCCTGTTCATTCTCTGTAAGCGTGTACTCAATTTTCAGCGCATTGCGAACCAGAGCTTTAGTTTTAGCCGCCAAATATTTTTTATCGCCAAAATAAGATCCCAGTCTGTTTCTCAGACTTTTGGCCTTACCTACGTATAAGATTTCTTCGCGTTGTCCTATAAATTTATAGACACCCGGATCCCTTGGGATGCCTTCGGCTATTTTCGTGAATTCTTCATAGGTCATTCGGCAAAATTACAAAAGTTCTGTAGCTAAATGTCAATTGATAAAAAGCTAGCATCTAAATAAAGTTAAGCTATAAGTAAATAGCTACTAATTAATTCTGTTCAATTTAAGAATAACACAATGGTCACATATTAGACTTTTTTTTGCAAATAAATATCGCATTTAATATTATAGCACGCGAATACCTTGTGCGATGATCGCAGATCTTGGCATTACTGCGGCCTCTCTCGGAAACTCCCTATTCAAGACTTATAAATCCCTAAGTGAATTAAAAACATTTTTGACCAACAACAATTCCCTTTTTAATGCTATTTTTGAGACGATAGACGAGTTGAAATTGGTGGATGCTTTGGAATGGATTAAATCTGGTGCTACAAAACAATTCAGAGTAATACTAGGAAATAATTCGATTGATGATCTCTTGAATAAATTGGCATTAAAATTTGGTAAAAATTGGAAGGATTTCAGTTGGGGTAAAATGATTGATAATATTCCAGGTGTTATTATTAAATACTATCCAATGGATAGTTCTTTTAATAGTCCTGCGATTGAAATAATAGTCAATGGAATTTCATTTAAAATAAGAATTCAAATATGAAAATAACTCTTATTCAGGATTTTGATTCGCATGAAAAACAAATTTTGCAATCATTAATTAATTCTAAAATAGTGTCTTTTACATTAAATGAATATGAAAGCAAACATAATAATCAAGTAATATATTCTTTCAGCCCTTCATCAGTTAAATTACTCTTAGATAATGGCGATAAAATTGTATTTAAAACCATACATATAAACACAAAGCCAGAACTCGAAACACAACAACTATGTGTTTCAATTGATAAAGAATATAATCAATTGAACGCTCATGAAATTCCAGCTGATTTCAAAATTATAAATATTGAAATTTACTCAAAGCCAATAAATGAAATTTTCGATTATTTAATTATACGCGAAATTTTTAATAAAAAATTGTTGGAATGCGAAGATCGTTTTGAATTGAATTCGAACACTTGTCAATTGATTATTCTTTATAATGAGGAAGGTAAAAAAATTTGTATTGAAGCAAGTCAATATAATGGTTCATCAATAGGTTTATATGTTTCAAATGAAATGGTCGATAAAATAATTCAATCAACTTATCCATTGCAGAGTAATGAAAATTATGTAAACAAATTACAATTTAAATATTTATATTCGATCCACTAAATGATTCTGATAAACTAATATGAATTAGATCCCTTCCAATCATTCAAAAAAAACATTTATTTTGTGAATTCCACTTTATTTAGAGTTCTCATACTATTAAGTCTAATTTTGAAAAGTCCTTTCAAAAGCAGCCTATGCTGCAGGAGACTAAATATCCATGGGTCTGGCTCTTGGATCCTTATTGACAGAGATCATACCTTGTGCAATGATCGCAGATCTTAGGTTTGATCTAACATTCCCTACGCAGACGCCTCCACCACCGGTGTTGTCTCCTTCTCCGAGCACAAGACGACCATCAGGTTACTCACCAATTTTGCTTTTTCGTGCGAGTCCAATTGGACGATGCCCTTCTGCTCGAGTTGTTTCAATGCGCCTTCCACCATACCAATGGCACCTTCTACAATTTTAAATCTTGCAGATACGATCGCTTCCGCCTGTTGGCGCTTTAGCATAGCTGCTGCAATTTCGTTGGCATAAGCAAGATAACCGATACGCGATTCCAGAACTTCAATGCCCGCAAAAGATAATCGTTCCTGCAATTCTGCTTCCAGCACCCTGTTCACCTCCAACTCAGATGAACGCAAGGTGATTTCGTCATGATCATCCACATGGTCATATGCAAAACTACCGGCCAGTTTTCTTACTGCAGCATCCGTTTGCACTTTTACATAATGAATAAAATCCTCGACCTCAAATTGTGCTCTGAAAGTATCCTGGACCTTCCAAACCAAAACAACCCCAATCTGAATCGGATTTCCACGTTTATCATTGACTTTCAATCGTTCACTTTCAAAATTTCGGGCACGCAGTGATAAATCCCGTTTTATAAAAAACGGATTAGCCCAGAAAAAACCATCTTCACGAATGGTTCCAACATATTTTCCAAATAAGGTCAAAACCCGCGAACTATTGGGGTTGATCACAATAAAACCTGATATCAACAATAACCAAATAATACCTCCGATTACATATAAAATAATCTGCTGGCTCATAAACACGATATAAGGCAACAACAATACGACGACCAATATCCACCAACCGGAAACGGCTTTAAATGTTTTTTCTCTTACTGCATGATTCATAAATAAAATTTGAAAGTGTTAACAATAAATCGAATCCCAAATCAACAAAACCGGGGAGCTCAAAATTCCAAATCAAATACAATCTACGACGAAATTAGAGATTTATTCGACAAAAACATAGAAATGGAATTCTGAACCCTTGAGCTCAACAAGTACCCCCTGTTTGAGAAATTTGAAGTGAATATACTCAATTAAGTGTTCATACGCTCTTGAACAATAACCACTTGTCTGAATCAGAATTTACTCAATTAAAGAATTTTCAGAATGGTTCTGATGAGTTAAGTTTGTTTAATTCATAAACAAAATCCTCTGACTTTAGCCTTTGACCTTCAGTCTTCTCCCAATTCCCATTTGTCTGAATCAGGATTTTTAGAATTTTTCATCATGAATCTCTTTCCAATTTTGGGAATGCGTTTATTCTGTAAATCCCGCTGCAGTCAAAAAAATCTTTGATAGATGTTGTTTGTTTGTACACCGATCGCGAGCGGAAAAAAAAATATTACTACAATTAATCATCCGTCTGGAAAACGGAGTTTTCCTATCGCCACAGCGTATCCCGCTTTGAAAAAATATTTTATTACCAAGTTGGCTTATGAAAGCGGGATACGCAGAGCTGCTGTATGATAAAATAGGAATAATTTTAAAGGAAGTACGATCCGCTCTCCTCTCCGCATAGTGGAGAGGAGTTGGAGGTGAGGTGACCATTATGTCAAGATGAAAGATTATCAAATATTTTGCAGAATTTCCTAAAATAAGTTCTATCGAGTAGTGATTCGAGGGACCACACATTTTTGTTGATAAATTTCCTTTGCCTAATCTTCAATCGACAAGAGTTTAACCCATCCAAACGGACACCCCTAATTTACCACTTTTTTTAACTTCTAAAAAAATTATTTTTTTTTTTATTTTTTCAAACATACCAAAATGAGTTTGATGTTGGTCTTTTTGAAAATTCTGTAACCCGTCTATCATTATATTTTTACTACCTAAGATATGGTAGCGTACCTGCGGCACGCTGTGATTCGTTTTACATTTTTGCTACCGATATTTTGTCCCTACGGGACATGGGATACAAGAGTCAAGAGGCAAAAGTTAAGATTCAATTTTTTTCAATTCCCATAACTCAGACCTCATCCCACAGACTAGCAGACTTCTTCCTAAATTCCTAAATGCCTAAACGCCTAAAAACCTAAATTCCTACTTTCAGCCTTACAGACTTCTTCCTACATGCCTACATTCCTAAAAGCCTACTTGCCTACATCCCCACTTTCATCAATAAAGATGTATAAATCTTTTTTTCCTCTTCCAAAATGACAATTCTATAAATTCCATTTGGATATTCTTTCATTTCAATCGTGTTATTTTCGTTATTCAATTCATCAATTCTTAATTGACTACCCAGCATATTGTAAAGTTGATATTTCAATTTCTTCCTTGTTGGAATGTTTATATGAATATATTCACTGAAGGGATTTGGAATAATCTGTATTTCTTTTAATGTCTCATGATCCCGGTACATATCATTGGTTGACACGATTTCCACATTTACGTTGTTACAGAATGTGTCCGTTCCAATTTCATTTTTCACCACCAGACAAACATTATACATCCCATCTTTTGAAAATTCATGCGCAGGATTTGGAAGTCTGCTTTCATTCAATCCACTTCCCGGATCTCCAAAATTCCAATACCATTCTCTTACCTGATACAAGCTGCTATCTGTGAAATTCACCTTAAGGGGCTTGGTGCTATCTTTTTTAGCGGACCATTGCGCCAAGGGTAGTCGCCCACGGGCCAGGGTATCACAAAGGCTCCCATCCATAGCTCCTAAGCGGAAATAAGGAAAATTAGGTATGGTGGCATTGCTCGTGATGTGTATGTTGTGCTGGCGGACATCACAATCCTTTCCTTCGAGATCCGGCTTTTCGATCGTACTTAAATAATCAGGACCACGACCATTATTGATATAAATCTTTTGATCTGGGGCTAATTGCATGAATGAAAAATAGGAAGTGAACAATGGAAAGGAGCTAAATCCATCTATGCTGTCTACCCGCAATCGATTTTTAAAAGCATCTTTTTTTGACAGATCCAGTTGGTAAAGTTCGTAAGCTGTGCCTAAATATATAAACCGGCTATTGGGTGAAAAAGCGAGCGCTGCAATATCAAATCTTGGCATCGTACTGTACTCTATATTCGTAAAAAGTCCTGTACAACGGTCAAAGTCTGCTAAGAAAAACTCGCGGTAACTATAACTGTTTTGGTGAAAAAAAGCATAACGGGTTCCGTCCGGACTGAATTGAGATTGTCCTCTTCCACTTGTTTCAAAAGTATGGGGAATATCCTGCACATGATGCAAGCTGACACCCGTAGGATCGAGTAAGAACATGAAACATTTTTTACCGGAGTAATAAAAACTGGGCAGCCACCAATCCCTGCCATTCGCATGTCGACAAGCCGAAAGGCTGCCATTGACCAAACTATCGGCGTATACGGATTTATTTTTATACACAACATCACCTTTGCCAAGATCCAGGTCCATATCTACCAATGTCGTAAACAGGTTTAGAGAATACCATACAAAGGGAATATTGTCTGTGGTGACATGGAAAATAAAATATTTACCGGGATGTTCCGGCCATGGAAGTATGATAGCTCCATGAATTAATTTATATCCGGTTTCCATCGAACTGTTGGCATACCTGCCCGGATTTAATCCGTCACCATTTGGCATTTTCTGATAATCGCGGTTAAAAACAGAGCGCCCATTTGTATAAAACAGCAGTTTTCCGGAATTGTCTGAAATGGAGGCATTGGTAAATTCTAGTAAATGCTCAACTTTGTAAGTCCTGTATTCAGAATATGAATTGTCATCTTTAAATGTCCAATGAATTCTACTCCAAGTGGAATCTGATTGGGGACTAGAAGCTCCCAACATCCAATTATAATCTTCCCACTGAGCAAATAAAGCTGTCCATCCAAAAACAAGGATGGACAGCAGTAAATTAGATTTATGTTTCATTAAATAATGAATAGTTTTTTTGTATAACTCGTTCCATCAGTTTTCAAAACATTGATAAAGTAGATTCCTGGATTTCTACTAAGATCCAGGATGTTCCTTTGTTGCTTTGTATTCATATTTTTGATCACTTTTCCCTGTGCATCAAATACACGGATTGTGTATTGACTTTGCTTTACATAGTTTTCAATTTTCAAATCAAAAATGCCTTTATTTGGATTGGGCATTATTTGAATATCTAAAACTTCAGCATTTTTATTTCCTGATCTGGGTCCGGAAATGCCAGAACAAGTTGCCCCGGGATGTAAATTCTCCAACTCAGGACTCCAAAGCAATGCCCTTGCCCTGATCACAGCACTGCCTCCATCAAAAGGGCACTGATTTGCAATACCGGTCAAATTTTGTGTTTGGATAGAATCCAAACTGTATTCTAGGTTCACCAGTTTATCTAAAAAGATAGCTGTAACATACAGATCGTTCTCCTCCATAATATTTTGAGGTATTATTTCGCCAAGATCTGATTGTATCGAAGGAATGGCTGCCAACACCTCTTCGTGAATTGCGGCCAATATGGAATCATATTGTGAGATGGCATCCAATAAATTTACAATATGGATATCGCGTTGTTGTTTCCAATATTCCAAATCTGCCCCTTCTTCCTCCCACCAGGCATCAATACTTATGATTGCCTGTGTCTCTAAATCTATTGTGTTTGAAAGATCTTCCAGATTCTCGGCTATGGCTACCGGAACAGTTAACACGGAACTTATGTCATTTGTGATCTGCGCAAGTTTTCCCAGATTTGAATTCTGATGCGCTGATTTAAAACTATTTGACATGTTACCGTTACACCCAAAATCAGGATCCTTCCAAAACTCTCGCAAAACAGTTTTTCTTGCTTCCCAGGTCAAGCCTTCGCCATGCAGTCCACCATATCCACTCACTAAAAGCAGTGAACCATTTGGAAAATCATTACATATTGATTCCGGAGTACCGTCACAATCTGCATCTTGAAAACAGCTGCTTTCCGGATCGGGATTCATTGGCCTTTGGAACCAAAATGGTGGACTATCAATAGGATCGTCAGGATGAAATGGAAGGCCCTGGGTTGATACTATAAAAGCATCTTCAAATGCAGTTATCGGGTCACCAACAAATCGTGCATCCACAGGGGCACTGCCCGTCCAATCATTGCCCGGGTACAGCTGTTGTATTGCAGTGATCGTAAAAAAGAACAACATCGCATGGGTCGTATATGGTCCTTCAAAATTGCTGCCCCGGATACGCGTATCAAGGCATACTCCATCAAATTCTGTTCCTACGTCAATGCCACTTGTCGTATTGCAACAAAGACTACTAAAGTGGGTTTGATGAAGATAAATGCCGGTAGATGATGGGTGATTGATACCCCCACCGCTTATCGTATTGGCATTTAAATTGACCCTGGAACAATTATTGACATAAAATCCCCAGTTAGCATTTACATAAGGATTACCGAAATCAATGGTGTTGCCCTGACAGAGAATCGACCAGGTATTGTATAAAAAATATCCAAAAAAGGATGTTGGAGGTGAAGCAGTATTTTGGTAAACATGATTGTTGAAAATCTGTGTTTCTCTTCCCGCTTCTATTCTATCTCCATCATTGTCTATGGTAATACCAAAACAACTTTCCGTTGGTTGGCCATAAAGTGAATTGGAACTAAAGACAATCATATTATCAGATACCAAAGTCTCCAGGTGTGGCGCACAATCTTTAATAAAGATACCAGATGTTCGAATGGTATCCATCATATTATTATGGATGTTAATAGTCAGGTTCGGACTATTCTGAACAAGAACTCCAAACGAAATATTGCTAAAATGGTTGTTCGTTATGGTTGATGAGGATCTCTGATCTGACCAAATCCCAAAAGGGATCCTTCTAAAAAATGAGTTATTGATTGTGAAGTTCGAACCATGTGATAAAATTCCAATTCCGGGATTGAGCATGGCAATTGTAGTTGGACCATTTTGCATCGTAATATTCTCACCTATATAATTGCTGTTGTACAATTCGATTCCCCAATTCATGTGCTCATAAAACCCTGAACGCTCACTGATGAGTCCAACCGTATTAATGATACGCATACCGGCAAATGGAAAGCCCGATTTTGGAGGAAGCAAAGTTCCATCAGAATAATAACGATTCCCTACAAACGGCCTATCCGCAATGATTTCGTAAGCTTCTATTCCGATGTAACAACGGTTAAATTTATTTTGTATCAGCTGGGTGATGATTGAATTAGGATAACAATAAATACCAATGTTGGCATCACTGATGGTATTGTTATTAAAATCCAATTGCGAACCCCAAGTCGTTATTATCCCATTCCACATCACATTAAATAATCCACATCTTATGAAATTAGTAGATGTCGCTTTAAATAAAGTAAAATTAGCAACATGGATTGTTGATCCAGGATGCATCATAAAAGTACAATTTAAAAATCTCGCATCCACATCAATGATCAAGGTTCCCTGTACACAGATTGTCTTATCCACAACATAACCATTACCACCAACACCTGCAGAACTCCATAAGCTTGTACTTCCTGAGTGAGTGCCAAAATCATATGTGCAGTCGCAAGATTGGCCAAGAATAAAGTTTAAGTTTACAAATATCAGGAAAAGTATAAATATAAACCTAAATAATGCCCATTTCTGTAGACATTTCATTACCAAATGGGCTTTATGAAACTGGGTTGTTTTTAAATTTCTCATAATACTTTGATTTAAATTAATAAAATAAAACGATAGCACATGCTCATGACCTCAGAATTGGATCACAGCAGCATAATAGAAAACTTGAATGGAAGCCTTGTTAAATGCTTAATAAATACGGCTATCGGGAATTTACGCTACTTCAACAGGGCTGTGTTATACGTGCACATAGGCAAAGGGTTTAAGTTAAACAAAACAATACTAACACTTGTTAGTATTCAGGTTTTGTTGTAGCTCGTATGTGATGTGTATCCGAAAAGAAGTTTGAATATAGCATATATTTACAGTGCAGTGCAGTGCAGTGCATTAACTAATCATTAACACATTGGTTGCTTTGTTTTATTGCACATGGGCTGAACCATACCCACTTTTCTAAATCAGCATTTACTCAATTAAAGAATTTTCAGAATGGTTCTGATGAGTTAAGTTTGTTTAATTCATAAACAAATCCTCTGACTTTAGCCTTTGACCTTCAGTCTTCTCCCAATTCCCATTTGTCAGAATCAGAATTTGCAGAATTTTTCATCATGGATCTCTTTGCAATTCTGAGAATGCGTTTATTCTGTAATTCCCGCTGCAGTCAAAAAGATCTTTGATAGATGTTGTTTGTTCGTTCACCCCTCGCGAGCGGAAAAAAAAATATTACTACAATGAATCATCCGTCTGGAAAACGGAGTTTTCCTATCGCCACAGCGTATCCCGCTTTGAAAAATTTATTTTTACCAAGTTGGCTTATGAAAGCGGGATACTGAGCTCTTAAGATAAAATAGGAATAATTTTAAAGGAAGTACGATCCGCTCTCCTCTCCGCATAGTGGAGAGGAGTTGGAGGTGAGGTGACCATTATGTCAAGATGAAAGATTATCAAATATTTTGCAGAATTTCCTAAAATAAGTTCTATCAGAGTAGTGATTCAAGGATACAGTACTAACAAACGTTCGTTAGATGAACATTTTTTGTTAAATAAAATATTCCTATATGCTACGGTAAGTATTCTGAAAATTCTTCAATTCTGCAAATTCTGCTTCAGACAAGAAATGGGTTTTAACCCATCCCGAAAACGGATCAATCGCAGTCATGTAATTGATTTCTGACCCAACATGAAGAATCTGCTTGTTTGAAACGGATGTGGTGAATTCGTAGTGCATTAAGGAAATAATAGTTGCTAGTTTTTATTTTTTCAAACATACCAAAATGAGTTTGATGTTGGTCTTTTTGAAAATTCTGTAACCCGTCTATCATTATATTTTTGCTACCGATATTTTGTCCCTACGGGACATGGGATACAAGAGTCAAGAGTTATGAGCCAAGAGCCAATTTTTATTAATTTCTCAAAATTAAAAGCCTAAACGCCTACTCACAGACTTGCAGGCTAACAAACTCCTACCCCTACCCCTTCCTCTTTCCATCCGACTCCATCTTTACTTCCTTCATTTTTTCATAGTTAAATCCTTTCAGCCTGTGGTGATCTGCTTCTGCAGCAATAAAGGCTGCTTGATTCCAAAATGGGCTAGCTACAATTTTATCGAGCACTTCCACAAAACGCGTTTCCTTTTTCTCAAGTAAGGCTTTTACTGCAATTGCATACGCTTTGATCGACCAGCCATTGGCTTCGATAGAGGATTTTGGTACTTCGTTCAGATTGACCAGATCCGTTTCACTTTTCTCGCCTTTGAAATATAACAAAGCATCCAGGTATGGTTGCGTGGAGGCAGAGATATACATTTTAGGGCTGACTGATCCCAGTAATGAAGTTGCATCTTTTTCTCTTCCGGCTCTCATATAAGCCTGATATTGCCAGTAATAAGATATGCAGTAGAGATCTGAATTGGTAGAGAAATCTCCGCAAACCTCATACATTTTTTCAGCATTGGTAAAATCACCCTGACATTGAAATGCAAGGCCCATCCATTTATAAACCTCATACTGCAGGGTGGCGTCGATTTTTTTCTCCTCTTCTGTTTTATCCAATATTCCCTTAGCGTCGCGTTGTCCTTCGATAGCTTTGCCTGCCTTCCAAAAATCGCTTACAGCTTCCGGAAACTGGCGTCCGATCACCGAAGCCATCCCGCGATAGTAATAGAGGTCAGCCGTATTTGGAAATTGATCTATGCCTTTGCTCAAAACCTGCAAGGCATTTTCAACATAACCTAAATTTAAGGCTTTGCGCCCGTAATCCGCATACCCTTTTACATTTTTCAGATTGCCTAAGTAAAAAGCCCGGGCTTCGTCCAATGATTTGATATAGTTTTGTTTGATAGTATCCGGTTCTGGCATTGCCTGTAGGGGCTTGCCATTAAGCGTCACGGCAAAGGTTGGTGTTTTTTCGGCAGCGTAAGTTTCCATAGCCTGAGCAGCATTTTCAGTATTGCCGGCTCCATCCTTTTTGCAGGATATGACAGTTAGGAAACTCACGAAAACGCTGAATATCAGAGCGTAGTTTAAAGACATATTGAATATTTTAAACAAAATTCAAAAGAATTCGCCGTACCATTCGTTTAATAACTTATGTTAACAATTTATTTTAACGATTGCATCTCAAGATTTTGAATTGGACACATGGTAAGACACATATTTCATATACGAAAAATGAATGGAAATCAAGCTACATATAGTCTTAAAAATGTGCTGTCATTCATTTGTTGCGTTTTCCTTTTCTCTTGCGATCCAAACAACGATGAAGACTACAAGCCTTGTTTAACACCCTTTAGACTGGAAGCATTTTGGCCGGCAAATGTAAGCTTCGAATGGATACCCTATCATCAAAATATATACTATACCTTTAAACACAGTTCAACAGATAGTTTACAATTTCAACTTAGCCAATTCAGGGAGCCTCAGGATTTTTTACAATCGAATTTCTTTGTGATTTGTCCACAGGACAGTCATCAAATGAAACCCGTAGATTATATTCTTAAATCTTATCGCTTTACACTCAAAAATACAAATCCATCTCAAGAGCTTTCAAAAATTCAACTACAACTGGCTACTTTGCTCGATGAGCGAAACAGCAGCTATGATAAAGTATTATTGGCTGATATTCTTACGATAAGTGCTACTCTAAAAACGGATGGAGATTTTCCATTATTACAATTTCCGGTTCTCGATCGTGGATTCATTCCACATAATAACATTCGCTTTCTTTATCAGGACAGCTTATACTTGGATCAAAAATTACTTTATTCTGTTTACTACAATGATGAAAATCCTTTTCAAATTCAAATATTTTATACCAACTCAGGGATAGAAGCCATAAGATTCAAAAACAAATTTTATTTTAGAAATTATTGATGGATGTTGAAACTTTGATATTCAAATTTGATCGTCGATGATATGGCAACAAAGGACCGCGAAGAAGTAGAATCGTTTTCACATTTGGTGTCGGCCATTTCGCCACAATGGCACGAAGACACAAAGAACCACGAAGGGAAATTCTTGTACCCCACGTGTCTTTTTGCCTTTATGGCTACACATCACTATAAGCCATCCAGCTCAATAGAAATTCAACTATTTAAAACTTTTTGACCCATCTTTTTGGTACACATACCTGAATGTATAATACCGGGCCGGAGACATAAATGTGGGAGTCGTCGGCGCATCTTTATAGTAACTTAGAATTTCCATTTTAACATATTTATTGTCGGCAGTGCGGATCACAATGATTCTTCCCGGTTTAGGGATCAATACCATGCCTACAGGATCATAATTGTACCAACTTCTTCCAATGGCCAGTGCACCCAACTGATCTTGTTTAAATATACTATCGACCGGAACTGATTCCAATTCATTGAACAAGCCCGTGTAAGTAAAAGCTGCTGCATTGCCGGGTCCACTAGATCCCGAATTTACGATGATGTCCTGTGCTCTGAAACCTACATCCCACTTTGAAGTTGCGCTATCTGCAGTTACTACGATTGAGCTGTCTGCAAAACGGAAAAATGTAAACTTATTGGTAGTTCCCAATGGAGTACCATTATTAGGATCAAAACCTGTAGGCGGATCTGCAGGCAAATTATTAATTTTTACAGAAACAACTCCACTTGTTGCAGGATCATCATCCTCATCACAGGAAATTAAAAAAGTCAACAAACCCAAAGCCATTAATTTTAAGTAACATTTCATATTGCATTATTTTTAAAAATTTTAAAATTCAATTTGATGAATAAAATTCGTCCCGGTAGTTGGGGCAAATTAATTGGATCTTTGAAATCCGTAATATTTTCTGCACCACATTGGATGTATAAGCGATTTCCAATAGTTTTTCCTAAACTTGCATTAACAAGAACATAAGCATCCACAAAGTGATCATACCGATCAAGTATCGCATTCCCATTAATATCGGATGACGGGCGATTGATGCCCTGCACACTACCAGCTGAGTTCTGAATGCCAAACTTACTCTTATAGGTCATTCTGATACTGGCATCCCACTGTCCTTGTTTTGGGGTATAAAATACTTTGACCATTTCTGTATGTCTGGACCTGTTGTACAATCCGAAATAATCGCTTTGGCTAATCCTGTATGATTCTTTGGTCACCGGATCCCGTCCGTAAATCTGGCCTCTGTTTATTTCACTTACAATTTCTTTATCCTTTGCAAACAGCCATTGCGACGAAAAATGGATTTGAATACCACTATTCCATGTTTTCTTTAATGAAACTTCACCGCCATGTGTATAAGCCTGTTTAATATTGTCGTAGGAATATATGTTGCGCATATCGGTAGTCATGGCTACCGGAATGCTTTCAATCAATCCTTCCAGATCGTTTCTAAATAAATTAAGATCAAGCGTGAAGTCCTTTTTAATATTATAATGCAGGCCCAAATTGAAAGCTAACGATCGTTCGGCATCCAATTTGCCGATTTCATTGGGGTTAGAAAAATACAAAAGGATCTCCCCATTTTTTTCAAGTTGTTGAAGTTGAGCTACGACTTGTTCCGTACCAAAAACCGAGTAAGCCGCAGCAGAATTTCTAAAATTCAAGTATAGATATCTAAAATCAGGTGCTTTAAATCCAGTTCCTACAGATGCTTTTAGTGAAAGATTCTTATTGAACGTGTATTGCAGGGCAAATTTAGGCGACCATTGATTTCCGTACACTGCATTTCGGTCATAACGCAAACCACTAACAAACTCCCATTTGTCAGCCAGACTCCATTCATGTTGCGCAAAGCCAAAATAACTTTGTTGTTCTTTTAATTCGGCATCTCCATATCTGGAAGTTTCGACACTTTCAAAATGAGCACCTGCACCCGCGGTTAAGGTATGTCCACCATCGAATTGCAGGTTTGTGATGAATTCAGGTTTTTGCAATTCTTGTTTAAAATCGTCTGTATAATATTGTTTCTGGTCGTCAATTTCAAATAACTCCGTCTGCGTGCTGTATTTGCTGTAATAATAATGAAGACTTAAAAAAGTTCTTGAATTTAGCCTCAATTTTAATCGCGGACTTAAACTCAAATCTTCCACAAACGCCTGTCCGGAAACCCTGATAGAATCAACACCGGAAATAACCTGATATTGATTGTCCTGAGTTTCTTTGAACCATCTGGTATGGATCGACAATACATGAGCTTGTTTAAATTCATATTTTGGTTTAAGCTGCAATGTTGTATTGTAATAAGGAGAAACGACCTGGCCAAAGCTGTTTTCAAATAAATCAAAACCATCCGTGCGAAAATGATTTACAAAGCCTGTTAATGAAAAATCTTTTATTACAACTTGTCCCTGCAATCCGAGATCGTAGGTATTATTTGTACTGTGCTTTAAATCTACAATAGCTTTATTTTCACTTGCAGATTGCGTCAATATATTTACAACGCCACCTAAGGCTTCTGATCCATACAAACTCGAACTTGGACCTTTTACAATTTCAACCTGCTTGACATTGCCAAGGGTAAATCGGTTAAGTTCGAGATTTCCGGTTAATCTTCCAATGACGGGTTCGCCATCCACCATGATAAGCGTGTAATCGGGATTCAGGCCCTGAACTTGCAAGCCATTGCCAAAACCATTGATTTGAGGAACAACACTCAAACCGACTTGCTCTGTAAGCAGATCCTGAAGTCTGGAAGTTCCCGTAATTTGGATCTCTTTAGCCTTTATAAGTAGTGTTGGCATCGGGACTGCAGTCAGTTTTTTTTCGGTCCGGGTGGCCGAAATGACGATTTCCGCAATTTCAAGTGTGTCTTGCTGCCCAAATCCTTGTCCCATGATCAGGATCGCTAAAAAATACGGTAAGCTCCTCATTTCAGCTGCAAAATTGCTACGGGGTCATTAATTAAAATAACCCTAATTGGATAATAACTACCCTGAAAAGATTTATCTTGCATTTTATGTTATTTTCTATTTAATTGATATTTAATCATTTATAATATTTTTACATAAGAACCGTATGAAATCGGAAAAAATCGTACAAAAAAATATCCCTAAAATAGAATTTAAAGTCTGTTTTGACGATGGCGATTTACAGTTACATATCATTGAAGACCTTATAAGCCAGACAGATCGTTTTCTCGTGTTATTACCCTCAAAGGTTCAGATTTTATTTAGTTTGTCGGGTCCTGTAACATTCATTTTCAGTCCGCACTATCGGCGCAACCTGGCTCAAAATCATGCCTTTGTCATTTATCAACCGGAAGGAGAACTCCAGATCCAACTCCAGGCTGAAAAGGACATTCCTTTAATCCATCTGAGTATCCGTCTTGACAAACTTCATCAACTGTTTAGTCCGCATCCACTTGTGCAATCAGCTCCCATTTTTGATCCTCAAAATGCGCAACACAAATTCTATGAAGAACTTGAGATCAGTGGGGAGTTGCATATTGTACTCAAACAACTCGAACAAAAAATTCGATTAGAGCCGGCAAACCGTTTGTATTTTCAGGCCAAAACGCTGGAAATTCTGAGCTTGCTCTATGCTGAAAAACAAACCAATGCCGAATATTGTCCCTTCCTGAAAAATGAATTGACGGTTCGAAAAATTAAAGACGCAAAAAGTATTTTGTTGGAACAATTTAAGCATCCACCAACCATTCCCGAATTGGCAAAATCGGTCCAGCTCAACGAGTACCAGCTTAAGGCTGGATTTAAGGAAATCTACGGACAAGGGCCCTATCATTATCTCATGAGTTATAAAATGGAAATGGCCAGACGATTGTTGTCAGAACAAAACCTGCAAGTCAAACAAGTAGCCCATGAAATGGGATACACCAATATCAGTCATTTTATTGAAGCCTTCAAAAAACAATTTGGCATCACGCCAAAAAAATTGTTGATGTCGAAATAAAGGAATGTTGGTATCACGCCAGTATCGAAAATACCTATAAGTTGTAAGCTCATCTGAAGCTAAAGTTCAAACCCAATTTAAAATCTTACCGCATTTTATGTTTGTACAACATACCTTTGCGATATGCGAAATCTTCTTAAGAAACTCTTCTTTGGAGACAAAGAGCTACACCACCCACCTGGTCACAAACATGTAGACCGCCGTAAACAAAATCTCAAAGCTATTTGGAACAACGAACACCACGATGATTACGGACTTGAAAAGATCATTCGTTTGTTCCTTGCCGGAATTCAATTTATTTTTCCAGTTGGGCACATCAAACACCTCGTTGAGAAAAAAAATCCCAGGTATAAAGACCTCGTTGTTGACATTTGTATTGTATTGAAACTCATCTTCCCTGTCGTGGCATTGCTCAACGACTGGCAATACATTCCTTTCATTTATTGGTTTATGGTATGGGTAGCTGCAGAAACAGTATTTTATATCCCGGCCATGATCTTTGCTTCAGACACGCATATGCGACCAAGATCTTATAGAAGATCCATGTTGTTGCTGTTCCTGAATTACATGGAACTGATATTGGTATTTGGCGTTTTGTACTCAGCCGGAGACCATTTCAACAAAGCATTTGTACACTGGTTTGATGGAATTTACTTTAGTATTTCCACAGCAACTGCACTCGGCCCTGGCGATTATATACCCAGTACTCTTACAGCTAAAATACTGATCTCCATTCAGCAGATTCTTTTTCTTTGGTTTGTAGTTATTTCACTCAATTTTTTTACAAGCAATATAGAGCGAAAAGGATATTTTAGCAACGGGAGGAATTGAGGTTTGGAAGAAGAAGTCTGTTAGTTTGTTGGTCTGTTGGTCTGTTAGTCTGTTAGTCTGTTAGTCTGTTAGTCTGTTAGTCTGTTAGTCTGTTAGTCTGTTAGTCTGTTAGTCTGTTAGTCTGTTAGTCTGTTAGAAAACAACACGCACTAACGAATGTTAGTTCAATTAAATTCAACTATTTTTAGATTATTTTGTCTATCTTTATCGGTTAAAATGATACTATCAACTATCAACTATCAACTATCAACTATCAACTATCAACTATCAACTATCAACTATCAACTATCAACTATCAACTATCAACTAAAAAACCCCTTTCCTAACCATCGTTAGTATGGTTGCTATTGCCACCGTTTCGCCATTTTGATTGAGCACATCGACCAGCCAGCGCACGATTCCGCAAGGAACTTCTTTGAGTATTTCGTTGGGTTCTCCGCCGGGTACGGGAATTTTTAAAACATTCTCCTGGTCAATTTTTTCTTTTACGGTGAGTTTTACGTGAATGGTGTCTCCCGGATAAACAGGTTTTGTAAAGCGGCATTCATCTACTCCGTAATTCAATAAAACCGGTCCCTTTTTAGCGTCCACAAAGAGGCCAGCTGCTTTAGAAAGAATAAAATAACCATGTGCAACTCTTCCCGTAAACACAGTGTCTTCAAGAGAAGTCGCATCCATATGTGCATAAAAATGGTCGCCGCTTACATTGGCAAATAAGGTAATGTCTGTTTCAGAAACAGTATGTCCGGCAGTAGTGATTGTATCTCCGACAACGAGTTCTTCAAAATATTTTCGAAACAGGTGGATCTCTGATTCTTTGCGCTCCGCACCTACCTGGTAAACTTGTGTAATTTCTGAAAGCATGTCCGGACTGCCCTGCACCGCGGTGCGTTGCAGATAGTGTTTGATACCTCTGAGTCCGCCCATCTCCTCGCCCCCACCAGCTCTTCCCGGACCACCATGAACCAGCAATGGCATGGGAGATCCATGACCGGTACTTTCTTTGGAACATTTTTCATTTAGGATCAGAATTCTTCCATGATATGCAGATGCACCCATTACAAATTGGCTAGCAGTTTGGACATTAGATGTGATCAACGAGCTGACCAAAGAGCCTTTTCCTAAATTACAGATTTCGATAGCCTCTTCTATGTTTTTATAAGGAATGATGGTTCCCACAGGACCAAATGCTTCTAGTTGATGTGTAATTAAATGCTCGAATGGTTTTTCATTCAGCATCAATACGGGAGATAAGAATGCTCCGGAATTAGCATCTGCACCTATCACATCAACTTTATAAGGATCTCCGAATACGATCGGTGTAAATTCTGACAATTGGGCTATGCGTTCTCTTACTTCTTTTAATTGGACCCTACCAGCGAGCGCACCCATTCGCACTTCTTCATTGAATGGGTTTCCAATAATTGTTTTTTGCAATCGGTTTGCCAGGGCTATTTGCAAATCCTCTACGACTTGTTCCGGAACAATGATTCTCCGGATGGCTGTACATTTTTGGCCGCATTTTGCGGTCATCTCCCGGTGCACTTCCTTTACAAAAATATCAAAATCAGCAGAACCCGGTTTCACGTCCATTCCCAACACACTGGCATTCAGCGAATCGGCCTCCAGATTAAAAGGCACTGACTCTTCCATAATTCTTGAATGCGATTTAAGCGCTCGACCTGTGGTGGCGGAACCAGTAAACGTGACTACATCCTGACACATGACAGATTCTAAAATGTTTCTCGCCGATCCACAAACCAGTTGCAGTGATCCTTCAGGCAGTATCCCGGATGCTATAATGTCTTTTACAACCGCTTCTGCCAGATACGAAGTTATCGTTGCCGGTTTTACGATAGCAGGCATACCCGCCAGGAGATTGACAGAAATTTTTTCGAGCATTCCCCAGATTGGAAAATTAAATGCATTGATATGAATAGCAACTCCGTGTTTAGGAGCAAGTATGTGATGTCCGATAAAACTTCCGTTTTTTGATAAATTGGCTACTTCGCCATCCGGAATAAAAAATTGATTTGGCAACTTGCGGCGTAAACTTGAATACGCAAACAGCGTTCCTATACCACCATCGATATCAATCCAACTGTCGGTTTTTGTAGCCCCAGACTGAAAACTGAGTGGATAGTAGCTCGCCTTCCGCTCGGTAAGAAACAAAGCTAAAGACTTGAGCATACGTCCTCTTTCCTGGAAAGTCATTTTTCGCAAAGCAGTCCCTCCGACCGTACGTGCGTAATTCAACATCGCCGTAAAATCAAGACCATCGCTACTTGCAGCAGCGATTGGTTTTCCATCAAGGGCACTTTCAAGAATTTGCCCATCACCATCACCATTCACCCAAGAACCTAATATATAGTTTTGCAATTTTAGCATATTCCTTATTTATTGTAAAACAAACGAACGTTTGTTAGTTTAATAATGATCAGACCGCCACTCCGAATTGTAATAAATGATGTTTTGCATGTTTATGGAGTAAAGAAATCCAATGTTCATAATCAAGATCGCCAAAAAATGGATTGCGCAAAAGTTCTCCTTTGTGATTTTCCCAATAAATAAAAAAATCATCAATTTCAGATTTTAAGGCAGCTAAACTATCGGCCACCTGCTCAAACTTAACGGGGAGGGGTTCTTCTGCCATTAAAATATTTTTTGTATTCTCTTTAAATGGTAGTTCAGATAATAAAAAAGCCTGCATTTTTGGCAAACGTTCTTCCTGCGACAAAATCCCTGAATACACATCTTTTCCATTTCCATTTCGAAATGCATCAGACATATGTTCAATCATTTGATGGACAGTCATTTTGCCCCAATTACCCTTCGCTAAAGGGTCAAGTTTTTGTAAATGATTTAGATATTCATTTTTAAAAAAATTCTCTTTAAGTTTCATGATTTCAGATCAGTTTAAAACGTTAACATCAAACGCGTTCAATGACGCAGGCATATCCTTGTCCCACACCAATGCACATCGTAACCAAGGCATATTTTTTTTGTTGTTCTTGCAATTCGAGCGCTGCAGAATACAAGATCCTTGCCCCACTCATTCCGAGGGGATGCCCAAGTGCAATGGCGCCACCATTGGGATTCAATCGGGTATCATCAGCTTGTACCTTCCACTCTTTGAGACAGGACAATACCTGTGCGGCAAAAGCTTCATTCAATTCAATGATATCCATTTGATCCATACTCAAACCTGCTCTCGCCAAAGCCAATTGAGATGCAGGTACGGGACCAATGCCCATGATGCGGGGCTCTACACCTGCTACACCGGAGGATAAAATTCTTGCGATCGGGTTTAATTGATATTTCTGCACTGCAGATTCGGATGCCAGCAATACAGCTGCTGCACCATCATTTAATCCGGAAGCATTTCCTGCTGTCACTGTCCCACCTTCTTCGACACTTTTAAAAGCTGGTTTCAATTGTGAAAGTCCTGCTAAGCTTGTATCTGCTTTTACAAATTCATCTTCTTTGACAATTTCCGTTTGTCCTTTGCGGAAGGTTATTTCAACAGCTGCGATTTCTTTAGCGAATCTGCCAGATTGAATTGCTTTGGCTGCTTTCATCTGACTGTGATATGCAAACTGATCCTGTGCTTCACGGGTGATTTTATATTGCTCTGCAAGATTCTCAGCAGTTTGCCCCATACTATCCACGCCAAATAATTTTTTCATTTTAGGATTGATAAATCTCCAGCCAAAACTGCTGTCATACATTTCTGAATCTCTACCAAATGCAGATGAAGCCTTTGAAATAACCCAGGGTCCCCGGCTCATATTTTCGACACCGCCGGCAATGATGAGATCAGCTTCTTTGCAAGAGATCGCACGGAAAGCATTTACACATGCTGAAAGTCCGGAAGCACACAACCTGTTGACCGTTTCACCCGGCACGCTCCAGGGTAATCCGGCCAATAATAATGCCATACGGGCTACATTGCGGTTGTCTTCTCCGGCCTGATTGGCGCAACCCAATATGAGATCATCTATATTTACAGGGGCAATATTTGGCTGTCTTTTGATCAAAGCCTCAATAGCTAAAGCGGCCAAATCATCCGCTCGCACGGTAGCTAATCTTCCGGCAAATTTGCCTATTGGTGTCCGCACGCCATCTATGATATAACAATGTTCCATCTATGTTAAACGCAATTAATGCCTTTTGTGTTGAATTTGCAAAGCTACCATATTCGGTATGTATGCTAAGAATAGTTGGTTCAATTTATTAAATTTAATTCTGAAGGAATTCAAGGCATAAATTTCCAATTTAACCTGACTCAGCAATTGAATTAAATGAAGAGCAGTCAAATGGCGTGATTTGATAGCTTCGAAAAACCATCATTTGTTTACTGATTTGCGGTTGATCTTACGCAGAAATCCTAATCTTGGCTAGCTTCAGTTTTTGAATTGCTTAATTCTTTGGGAAACAAAAATGTCATTTCAGTTGATCTCAGTCATTTTAGGTAGTTGCACCTCCACAACTGCTTCCCGAACCGGCAGTACATCCATAACAATGCTGACCAATGACAATGTTTCTTTGCAACAAGTCCGCTTTATTGAAATCGCGGATATGCTTACCCTGGTTGGAAACTTTTAAATCCAACATCTGATTGAAATCGCAATCGTACATGTATCCGTCCCATCCAATGCTCAAAGTATTTCTACACATGACATTTGAAGCGGCCACCGGGTTGAAAGCACTAATGAGTTTTTGCATATAACTTTCGTAATTTCCAGTCACCAATAAATATTCAAGATATCTGCTGATGGGCATATTGGTAATGGTGAATAAATGATTAAACGAGATTGCAAAATCTTTTAATAAAGCATCTTTAAAATCTTTCTCCAATAAACTTTGGCTTGCGGGTAAAAAAGCACCTGAAGGATTATATACGAGATTTAAAACCAGGCCACTATTTTCAATTCCATAACCTACATTGTTCAACATTTTTAAAGCAGTTATGGAATCTTCAAAAACGCCATCTCCTCTTTGCTTGTCTGTCCGGGATTTCGAATAAAAAGGAAGAGATGAAACGACTTCAACACTATTGTTTTTAAAGAATTCAGGAAGGTCGTAATATTTCTTATTAGCTACAATAATAGTAAGATTACAACGTACGATGACTTTCCGACCGAGTTTTCGTATTTCTTCTACAAACCATCGAAAGTTTGGATTCATTTCAGGCGCGCCTCCCGTTAAATCTATGGTCGAAAAATCTTGATTATTTTTAAGAACATCCAAACAATCTAGCATGGTATCGCGAGTCATGATTTCTTTTCGATCCGGACCCGCATCCACATGACAATGTTTGCAAGTCTGATTGCACATTTTACCAACGTTGATCTGAAAAATATCAAGAGCATTTGGTTGCAAAGGAAATAGTTGCACTTCCTTTAAGGATTGCCCAAATAATTTCTGAGTGCCTCCAGGTTCGAGCACTTCCAATTGATAATGACTATCTGATAAGGCATGATGTAATGCCTTTAGACTTTTCATATGTTGCTTATTTTAATTTAATGGATTTTTAAATTACATGCTGATGTCTTTCACTTTATTCATCATCTGCACGCCATGCACTAGTGAAGCACCTCCACGAATAGCAGCAGCCACGTGAACGGCCTCCATCATTTGGGCTTCATCGAAACCTTTTTCAAATGCATCCGTACTGTAGGCATCAATGCAATAAGGACATTGGACCGCATGGGCTACGGCCAGGGCAATCAATGATTTTCTTTGGCTGATAAAGCCCCATCTTGAAAAACCTCTCCATACCAGCTGAAAAATTTATCGGCCATTGGTTTTTGAAATTCACCAATTTTGCCAAACTTGGCTAGGTCTTCGTTGAAATAATAGTGCTGACTCATGTTTTAATACTTTATTGAGGCTCAAATATAATCCTCAAAAGGATTCAGGCATGTGCTTTTAAATTTATAATTGTCCTTTCAAACGCTAATGTAACTTTAATGACACCTCTTATAAGTATCATCATTCCAACTTTTAATGAAGAAAAATACATACCTCAGTTAATTATTTATTTGAAGTCCCTTGAACAAATTGAATTAGCAGAGATCATTGTAACAGACGGTGGAAGCCAGGACAAAACTTTAACATTGATACAAAATGATTCCATCGTATTGTTAAGCTCGCGCCAAAAAGGAAGGGCTGCACAAATGAATTTTGCCGCAGAAAAAGCGCGCGGTAAATTCTTGTATTTTTTACATGCCGATACCCGACCACCCCAAAACATCATTCAACTGATTCTTGACAACGCCCCAAAGAAGGCTTTATCATGCTTGAGATATCACTTTGAATCAGATAAATTCCTGCTTAAAATTAATGGATACTTTACCCGGTTTAATGGAGTTTGGGCTGGTGGAGGAGATCAATCTTTAATCATTGCAACAGACCTGTTCAATCTCCTGGGAGGGTTCTCAAATACAAAAATCATCATGGAAGATTTTGACCTGGTTCAAAGAGCATCTCATGTTGGCTATCCGTTAATTATTTTACCACATTATATGTTGGTCTCAGCACGTAAATACGAGCACAATACCTGGCTCAAAGTACAATTGATGAACTTCATTACGGTATTAGCATGGAAAATGGGTGCATCCCAGGATTTTCTCTTTGCGTTTTATCATAAAAAATTAAATCCTTGAGTCGTATTGTTACTCATTTTTAAAAAGTTAAAATCGCGTTAAAGAAAAGAATTTAACCACAAAAGCAAAACAAATTCTGTCCTCATTCCTTATTAAGGTTCATTTTAAAAAATCAATTATGGCTAAATTATTTTCGACAATCATGTTATTAACTTTGGCTTTTGGCATATCTGCCAAAGACCCGCAGACTTTAAACAGTAAAGTCAATTTACAGGAATCCACCATTGCCTGGACGGGTTACAAAGTAACCGGCAAACACAATGGATTGGTAAATTTAAAATCTGCAAGTTTGAATTTTGAAGGCAATATACTTAAAGGAGGTTCCTTTGAAATTGATATGACTTCGATAAGTTGTCTTGATATGACCGGAGAATATGCAACGAAGTTGGTGAATCACCTGAAAAGCGATGATTTTTTCGGTGTGGCAAACCATCCCGTTGTAAGTTTTGCTACTACCAAAGTGGTGCACCAGGGTCAGGATTTGTATAAAATAGAAGGTAACCTAACCATTAAAGGAGTCACGAAACCAATACGCTTCAATTCCAAAGTAAAAGATATGGATGGACAAAAGCAACTCACAGCTCAAATTAAACTGGACAGAGCTGATTTTAATGTAAAATATGGGTCCGGGTCCTTTTTCGACAATCTTGGAGATAAAACTATCTATGACGAGTTTGACATTAATGTGACTTTGGTCACAGCGAAATAAATATTCATTCATGAGATCATATGAGCCCGGGGCAATTGCTCCGGGCTTTTTTTTTAATAAATGTTAACATATCGCAAAAACTTCTATTATATTTGATTGATAAATTACATTTTTCAAACAAACAAAACCAATATTTATGAACACAAAAACGCTTATTGCCGGGCTACTCGGAGGTATTGCTTACTTCTTTCTGGGCTGGTTGCTTTATGGTATGTTATTGGCTTCGACATTCGAAAGCTTAATGGGATCTGCACAAGGGGTGAACAGATCAGACGATGAAATGGTGCTTTGGGCCCTGGCCATCGGAAATTTAGCTATGGGCTTGGCTATGGCCTATATTCTGAATAACTGGGCCAAGGTTAGCACTGTTCAAACAGGCGCTATTAATGCAGCTACAGTTGCTCTTATGCTGAGTCTTGGCTATGATCTCATGTGGTTTTCAACCACTCACCTCATGACCCTTAGCGGAGTATTACTTGATGTAGTCGTATACACGGCGATGAGTGCCATAGCAGGTGCAATCATTGGATGGTGGCTGGGCAGATCAGCAAACTAAATAATCTTAAGTATTACAATTTTACTCATTTCTAAAAAACAAATATTATGAATTCAAAAATAATTATAGCCGGTTTATTGGGCGGTATATGTTCGTTTCTTATAAGTTCTGCGCTTTACGGAATGCTGTTGCAAGAGACCTTCGCATCCATGTGTGGATCCGCTACTGGCACCATGAGGTCTGATGATGAAATCATCTTTTGGGCATTAATTTTAGGAAATCTGGTCATTGGATATATGGTGGCTTATATTTTTAGCACTTGGGCCAATATATCGACATTTATGGGTGGTTTAATTGGCGGTATCACAATGGGTGTACTTTTTACCGCTGGTTATGATTTTATTTTTTATGGTACAACTCATGTAATGTCTTTAAATGGGATATTACTTGACATCGTAGTCAATATTATTATCTGGGGGGTTTCTTCAGGTGTCGTTGGCTGGTGGTTGGGCAGATCAAAATAATCTTAGCTAAACTATTTTATAAAAACCGCTGGATGAAAATCCGGCGGTTTTTTTTTGGGGTTGGTGGAGGATTAGGTTTGGAGAAAGGTATGAGGAAGTCTGTTAGTCTGTTAGTCTGTTAGTCTGTTAGTCTGTTAGTCTGTTAGTCTGTTAGTCTGTTAGTCTGTTAGTCAATAAAGATGTTAGTTCATAAATATACTTTAATACTATTTTTTATAACATGTTGTTAAAAAAGGTATAATACTCAAAATAGTTGTAAAACCATTGTAAGCATATTGAATATCAATTGTTATATACTTGTTGGTTTCAATAAGCTCTATTTTGTAGAAAAGCAAAAAAGATGCGGCCGATTTTAGATACCACAAAAAACAAGAAAAACAGAGATATAAATGAAAAATTGTGGTGTTTTATCTACTGCAGAAATGAATCAGTCAAGTTAAATAATGAATTAGTTTGGTAAATGGATTTTAGAGAGATTAACCTATCGCTATCTTATTAAAGATAGTGGACAGCTACGACCAGTTAACACTACTTAAACAAACCCAGTTTTCAAATTAAAGCTCATATGAGGCTCATTTAATTATTGATGGCACCTACTTTAAAGGTGAATTATGTTTAGTGCTGTATTATGATTTTGATATCAAATACTGCCAGTTTTATCGCTTTACAAACAAAGAATCATATTTTGAAATTAGGAAGACATAGAAAATATCCAGTTGAGGGAATTCAAATCAACTCCGACTTGTGACGGTCACCATCATTTTAAAAGCAATTCAAAGCATGCCCACCCCAACATTCAAAGATGTTTGGTCATAAAGGGAGACAAATACATGGCTTAGAAGAAAGCCTGTAATGGGAGGGCTTGAATAGTAAGCACTTTGCATTTAATCAAAACTCACAATGACAGTATATTTTGGATAAATCAGTTCAAAGGATCTATCGATATAAAGCTTTCATAAATGAACAGCAGATTAATCCTGATACAGGAAGAAATTATCGTCACAAGGATCTAAGAAGAACTGCAATAATGATTCCAAAGGCAATACCCAATATGTTTCATTATTTAAGCAACCCTCAAATACCGAAAAATACTAATCCATTGAATCTTTTTTCGGGCATTTAAAAGACACTTTACTAGAGGACTGTCATTAACAACCGAAAGTCTTTATTAAATGGTACCTGCACTTTAAAAATGCATCAAGGAAATAGGTTTTGAAAATAAATCACCAACTATTTTTGAGGACATTACCATAAAAAACATGGCTTTGAACTGAATGATAGGAATGGGTTGAAACCTATTCCTATTTATTGCTAGGGGTGCATTTTATGTACCCCATGGGTTACGTTTTCATATTTTTAATTTCTGTGTGTTCGTCTCTGTTTCCGGCTGAAGCCGCCATTGATTTTTATTATTGATTGACGGAATGGGTTGAAACCCATTCCTATTTATTGCTAGGGGTGCATTTTATATACCCTATGTGTTACGTTTTCATATTATTAATTTTTGTGTGTTCGTCTCTGTTTCCGGCTGAAGCCGCCATTGATTTTTATTATATATTGACTTATGCTCCCTTGTCCCGTAGGGACAAAATATTGGTAGCCGATTAGGAACAACCATCACGGCGTGCCGTAGGTACGCTACAGTATCTTAGGTAGTAAAAATATATTGTTAGACGGATTACAGAATTTTCTTTTACTAACCAACATCAAACTCATTTTAGGCAGTTGAATCAATCATTAATAATAATGCATTTCGACATTGCGTTCACCTCACCTCCAGCTCCTCTCCACTCTGCGGAGAGGAGAGCAGGTTGTCGTTCCTTTAAAAATGTTTCCATTATTTTAAAACAGCAGCTCTGCGTATCCCGCTTTCATTAGCCAACTTGGTAATAAAATATTTTTTCAAAGCGGGATACGCTGGGGCGATAGGAAAACTCCGTTTTCCAAACGGATGATTCATTGAATTAATATTTGCTTTGTCCAATGCAACAAGCTATGTACTAACCCCTAGCAACTGTAAACTGTGAATGCCTGTAAACTGAAAACTTCCCTTTCACTTCCAATGTGTATCTTTAATATACACCATCCCTCGAAACAGTGCTACCAGTTCTTCCGCTTGGTTTTTTACTTCGACCATATATACAGCATGAGTTCTTTTGATCGATAATTGTTTGGCTTCGGCAATGAGCGTATCGTGCTCTTTAACAGGATGAAGATGGTTGATACTGCACTCTATTGAAACAGCATGCCGACCATGGCTGTTGGATGCAAATGCAAATGCGCTATCCGCGAGCGAAAACGTGATTCCCCCGTGAGCGATATGAAATCCGTTCAACATTTCTTTCCGTACGGTCATTTTTATTTTCGAATAGCCAAGGCTTTCTTCAATTCTTTCGATTCCCAACCACAAACTGAAAGGATCATTGAAATACATTTTATCAATAATCTCTGTTGGTGTAAGCAATGATTCCATTTGATTCTTTTAAGTATTCCGAAAAAATTATTTATACATGCAGATCAGCAATTAATTTTTTAAACCCAGGACTTGGGCGATACCTGTCTTCTTTATAATACTGATGTAATTCTTCCATTCCTATCAGGCAATGGTTAATGCCCAATTCTTTTGCCCAATGAAGAAGACCCATTGGATAATTAACGCCTTTGGTCATTGCACGTTCGATATCTTCATAACTTGCCAGTCCGTAGTACCATGCATCAACCGCTTCGTTAATGAGCATGTATAAAATGCGGTTTGCAATGCCGGACAATAAAATTCTGTTCTCTTGATCAGGCATCGGTAAATCATTTGCATAATTATAGTAACCTCTTCCAGTTTTTTTACCCAGCCACTTTGCAGAAACGAGATTTCTTTGCGTAAAAGAAGGTTTGTATCTAGGTTCAAAAAAACAAGCTTCCCAAACTGATTTTGTGACTGCAAAATTCACATCATTTCCAATAAAATCCATCAAAGCAAACGGACCCATCTTAAAATTATGAATGCTTGTCATTGCATAATCAATTGTCGCAAAATCTGCGATCCCTTCTTCATAAATGCGCAAAGCTTCTGAATAGTATGGCCTTGCAATTCTGTTTACAATAAATCCGGGCGTATCCTTTGCGATAACGCTTAATTTTCCCCACTGCTGAATATATTCAAGTGTAGTATCTAATACCTCCTTATCCGTTTGCAATGCAGGTATGTGTTCTACCAAAGGCATTAAAGCGACCGGATTAAAAAAATGCAAACCTATGACCCGCGATGGAATTCTACAAGTTGAGGCCAAAGCATTGATGGAAAGTGAGGATGTATTACTTGCAAGTATACAGGAATCCACAACCAGCTTTTCAAGTTCATTAAAAAGCTCTGATTTAATTTTTAAATCTTCAACAATAGCTTCAATGACCCAATGAGCATCCTTTAATATTTTTAGCTCGTTGCTAAAATAAATTCTTCCAAAAATAGCAATGGCTTCAGCATTTGATATTTGACCTTTTTCAGCCAACCTGTTGAGCGCTTTCTGAACAGAAGCTTGTGCCTTTTGAAGAACCGTGTCATTGACATCGACTAACAGTACATCATGCCCTGCTGTTGCCGCCAATTGGGCAATTCCGGAGCCCATTGTGCCTGCACCTACAACTCCAATGCTTATTTTTTTCATATCGCTGTTTATTTACCGGCCTTTAAATTCCGGATTTCTTTTTTCAATAAAAGCCTGGACGCCTTCTTTGTAATCATAGGTTTCGCCGCATAAAATTTGCAACTCCAATTCGTGCTCCAATTGTTGATCTAAATTATTGCTCAAGCTAGCATTCAATAATCGACGCGTATTAAATAAGGCCGTTGTTGGCATATTTCCAATTTGCTTTGCAAATTTCATTACAGCTTCCGAAAAAAGTTCCACAGGAAAAACTTTATAGACCATACCCATTTGCTGGGCATCAGTGGCAGTAACTTTATCCCCTGTCATCATTAATGCCGAAGCCCGTTGCCAACCGATCAATCGAGGAAGAAAAAACGTGCCACCACTATCGGGGATCAAGCCAATTTTTGAAAATGCCTGAATAAAACTTGCGCTTTCACTTGCCAGAACGATATCACAAGCCAATGCAATGTTTGCACCGGCACCTGCCGCTACTCCATTCACAGCAGCAATTACCGGCTTTGAAATACTTCGCAATTTCCGGATGATGGGATTGTAATGTTCCAACAAAATTATTTCCAAACCCGGACCCTGGGGATCCAAAACTTCTTGCAAATCCTGCCCTGCAGAGAATGCTTTTCCGTTGCCTGTCAATAAAATGCATCGCACATTTTCATCCTTATCGAGTTTAATCAATGCATCCAAAAAAGCGATGGCCATATCCCGATTAAATGAGTTATAAACTTCAGGCCTGTTGAAGATGATCGTTGCAAGAGTGTCTTCTATAGTAATTAAAATGCTATTCATTATTTTTCGTTAATGACATTTAAAATAATCGAAAGGTTCTCGGCAATCCATGCATCTGTATAAAGCTTTGCAAGCAGTCGAACCAAATTCACTGATGCGTTCTGTATTTGAAGAAGTGCATCTCGGGCATGAAACTTTGTCTAAAATACCAAAGGCTTCAGGATCTAAGCTGGCCAATCTTCCTGGCGGTGCTATGCCATAACTTTTGAGTTTCATTTTTCCCGATTCACTCATCCAATCCGTAGTCCAGGCTGGAGAAATTGACGTTCGAATATTAACTTTATATCCAAGATTTTCTACTGCTGCCTTCACATTCATTTCAATAAATTGCATTGCAGGGCAACCCGTATAGGTAGGAGTAATAACTATCAAAACTTTGCCATCTACAATTTCAATATTGCGAATAATTCCCAGGTCAATTACGGATAAAACCGGAACCTCAGGATCCATTACAGTCTCAAGTTCATTCCAGATTTTTTGTATGTTTTGTTCGTGCAACAGAAATATAAATTTAGGAACTCAAAATAATCCACAAATTCTTTTATTATCAGGCAACCGAACAGTTATTTTACCACTCCATATTCGGATAAGCGCGCTGCATGTATTGCATTTCCGTCAATATATATCCTAAATGTTCTGAATGATTGCCTTGTTTACCACCTGATTGCATCCAGTTTGTTTGCGGGATTTTTAAAGTAGCTTGTTGTAAAATGCGCTGAACATGATTCATCCAGATATCCCGAATAGCTTCCAGATCGGGACTCACACCTTGTAAATGCATTTGTTTTTCAAAATCGCTTTCCGCAAACATTTCACCGGTAAAATTCCAAAAGTCATCAACAGCAGCCTGCATTTTTTGATGCGATAATTCAGTACCATCTCCGAGTCGCAAAACCCATTCACTGCTCCACTTCAAATGATAGGCAGTTTCTTTTAAGGTTTTTCAGCTATAGCTGCCAGAGATGCATCTGTACTTTTCATCAGCTCTTGAAAATAAGGATAATGAAATGCATCCAGGAAAAACTGTCTGGCAATGGTGTGTGCAAAATCTCCATTTGCTTGTTCCACCAACAACAGATTACGATATTCCCATTCATTCCTTAAGAACGCAATTTGATCCTCAGACTGCATATTTCCAGAGACCTCTGATGCATATTGATAAAGCAAACGAGCTCTACCTATATAATCCAAAGCAATATTGGTCATGGCCATATCCTGTTCCAAAACAGGTCCGTGCCCACACCATTCGCCCAATCGCTGACCCAGGATCACTGCATTATCTGCTAGATGTAGCAAGTACAATATTTTTTCTTCCTTATGCCCCATCATTACATGTGTTTAACTTCATCAGGCAAATCATAAAAAGTGGGATGTCTGTAGATCTTGTCCATCGCAGGTTCGAAAAACGGATCGCTATCAGATGGATCAGAAGCCACGATATGTTTGGATTCCACAGCCCAAATGCTGATCCCTTCCTGCCTGCGCGTGTAAACATCTCTTGCATTTTCAATAGCCATCTGCACGTCAGCCGCATGCAAACTTCCAACATGTTTGTGGTTTAATCCCGATTTAGATCGGATAAATATTTCAAATAAGGGCCAGTCTTTCATTTGGTTGTTAGTTGTTGGTTGTTAGTTGTTGGTTTTTGGTTTTTCCGATAAAAAGAAACCTCTTGTTAACAAAAACGTGAAAATGTCGGGACTTGTATAAAACTAACATACGTTCGTTAGTAATTTATCAATTCATTAATGCTTCGAGTTTGAAATTCGTAAAAATCTAATGCCTAACTTTACTCCATATTCCTTGCTCTATAATCCTTAACCTTTACTCCATTATCCTTGCTCCATAATCCTTAATCTTTACTTCATGATCCTTGTTCCATAATCCTTAATCTTTACTCCATTTTCCTTGCTCTATAATCCTTAATCTTTACTCCATGATCCTTGCTCCATTATCCTTAATCTATAATCCTTAATCTTTACTCCATTTTCCTTGCTCTCCACTCCTCCTAAGAACTTTTCAACCCACAACTGCTTTCCTTTTTTCCGCATACGCCATCGCCGCATCTCTTACCCAGGCTCCTTCTTCATAAGCTTTCACGCGATCTCGAAGCCGTTGTTTGTTGCAGGGGCCATTTCCTTTGACAACATTCCAAAATTCATCCCAATTGATCTTACCAAAATCATAAGAATTGCGTTCGGCATTCCATTTCAGATCAGGATCGGGAACGGTCAGTCCGATCAATTCAGCTTGTGGTATGGTCATGTCGATAAATCGTTGTCTGAGTTCGTCGTTGCTGAAACGTTTGATTTTCCATTTTAAACTCTGTGCCGAATGTATAGATTCCGAATCATTTGGTCCGAACATCATCAGACTGGGCCACCACCACCTGTTGAGTGCATCTTGCGCCATTTGTTTTTGTACAGCGCTGCCTCGGGCCAGGGTCAGCATAATTTCATAACCTTGTCTTTGATGAAAACTTTCCTCTTTGCAGATTCTGATCATGGCCCTGGAGTATGGTCCATAACTAGTTCTGCATAAAGGAATTTGATTCATGATGGCGGCACCATCTACTAACCATCCAATGGCACCCATATCTGCCCAACTGATGGCTGGATAATTAAAAATACTCGAATATTTCGCTTTTCCAGTATGCAGTTCCTCCAGCAATTCTTCTCGGTCTATACCTAAGGTTTCACATGCTGAATATAAATATAAACCATGTCCGGCTTCATCTTGGATTTTTGCCAATAAAATGGCTTTGCGCTTTAAGGAAGGTGCTCTGGTGATCCAATTCCCCTCCGGAAGCATTCCAACAATTTCAGAATGCGCATGCTGACTGATCTGACGGATCAAAGTTTTGCGGTATTCCTCAGGCATCCAGTCCTTGGCTTCAATTTTATCTTCCTTATCAATTTTTTGCTGAAACCTGGATTCGAGATCTTCTCTAAACATGACTTTTACTTTTTGCGACTTGAGTCCAATTTATAAACATATAATTTTCATTATTGATCAAAACTCAATTCAACTTTTGAGGTTTTGGGATAAGATTGACAACTCAATACATAATCATTTTGAATCTCATCTGGCTCCAGTCCATAATTGGTAGCCATTTCAACTTCCCCACTGAGTAGTTTTGCTTTGCAAGTACAACACACCCCTCCTTTACAAGCATAAGGAAGTTTTGCACCTTGTTTTAATGCAGAATCCAGAATACTTTCCGTATTGAAAGCGAGGCTGTATTCAAATGTACGGCCGTCGAGTGTGATTCTGACTAAACTTGAAGCATCCCCATGGGAATCCACTTTGGGAGCGGGTTTGGGAATTTGTACTCCAAACAATTCCAAATGAATTTTAGAAACAGCTACTCCCATCGTCAAAAGTTTTTCACGCAATTCAATCAACATCGATTCCGGACCACACATAAAAAACGCATCCACTTCTTCAGGTTTGAAAAAGTATTTTGCAAATGATTCCAATTTATCTGCATTGATTCTTCCATGATAAAGTTCTTCTTCCAATTTTTCTCTGCTCAACAAAAAATGCAGACTTAGATTCGCAGGATATCGGTTCTTTAAGTTCATCAATTCTTCTAAAAACATGATGCTGTCCGTATGCCTGTTACCGTAATAAAGTTGTATTTGACTTTTAGATTCGACAAATAAAATTTGCTTGATATTTGAAAGAATAGGTGTTATTCCGGAACCCGAGGCAAAAAATATATATTTTCCGGAACGGGACTCATCTAAATTTATAAAAAACCGCCCTTCTGGAATTTCAACTAAAATCTCATCATCCACCTTAAGCTCCTCATTCAGATAATTGCTGAAAATACCATTACTGACTCTGCGCGCAGCAATTTGCAATTTTTGCTCATAAGGGGCTGAGCACATAGAATAAGACCTTTTGACAGATTCACCTAATTTAGGATGAATCAAGGTAATGTGCTGCCCAGATTGAAAATTAAAATATTCGCGAATGGAATCCGGCAAATCAAAACATACGGTAACCGCATCTGCCGTTTCAGCTTGAACGGATTTTACGCGTAATGGGAAAATCTTATGTTGCATGGGCTGCAAAAATAATGAATCAGGCTCATTTCAGATAAAAAAACCTTATTAAGAACGACCGGATGGACGAATATTCATTTTCTGTTTTCCAGAATGTTTGTCGAATAGCCATGTACTATTCCTAATGGGCCTTCGTGATAAGCTATGTACCCGAATACCTGGTTCTTCAATCCTAAATTCCAGATGCATCATTTTAGTCCTTATCCGAAAGATTCGTTCATATTAAAATTTTATATAATATGATACAAGGTCTGCGTATTTTTACGAATATTTTTTGAGCATGTTCAAATTGACAATTTCTTTTATTTGCTTTTCATTCTTTAAGTTATGTTCACAGGATTCCTATTTTCAGCAGGATCTCGACTACAAAATTAAAGTTAGCTTAGATGATCAAAATCATAAATTATCCGGCTTTATTGAAATAAAATACAAAAATAACAGCCCACATATACTGGATAAAATCGGTTTTCATCTTTGGCCAAATGCCTACAAACACAAATCCACAGCATTTGCAAAACAAAAAATAAGGATGGGCGATTTAAATTTTCACGAAGCCTCAGCCAATGCATTGGGTTCTATCGATAGTCTTAATTTTAAAGTCAATGGAATTCCGACAATGTTTCACTTCCAGCCAAAACATGAGGACATCTGTTGGTTAATCCTCCATCAGGCTTTGTTGCCCCAGCAGGAAATCACAATTTCAAGCCCCTTTGTCGTAAAAATACCAGAAAATTTCAGCAGATTGGGCAGAGGACCTGAAAGTTACCAAATGACCCAATGGTACCCCAAGCCAGCTGTTTACGACCACAAAGGCTGGCATGTAATGCCTTATCTGGATTATGGTGAATTTTTTAGCGATTTCGGCAGTTTTGATGTAGAAATTACGCTTCCTGAATCATATGTGGTTGCAGCTAGCGGCAGTCTGCAGACCAATTCAGAAATAATCTTCCTCGAAGAAAAAGTTCGTTGGACTCAAAATCTCATTGAAAAAATGCAATTGCCGAACCTATGCTTGCCAATGAAAAAATCAAGTACAAGACCATTCGATATACAGCAGACCATGTACACGACTTTGCCTGGTTCGCAGATAAAAATTTTTTGGTTCAAAAATCACAAGTTGATTTAGGTGATGACCATAAAGTAGATACCTGGACATTTTTCAAAAACCCCGAAATATGGAAAGAATCTATCACATATGTCAATAGAAGTATCGGGTTTTATTCCTCGCATATTGGTGCATATCCATGGCCCCAGGCAGCGGCTGTAGAAAGTGAATTGAATGCAGGAGGTGGTATGGAATATCCAATGATCACCGTGATTGGAACGATGTATAATCATGAACAATTGGATGAAGTGATCGCCCATGAAATAGCTCATAATTGGTTTTATGGCGTTATTGCTTTTAATGAACGAGACCATCCATTCCTGGATGAAGGCATCACGAGTTATTATGAGCAACGCTACATGCGAAAGTATTATGAAGAAGAAGATTGGTTTTCGGATGAAGGCATTTTAGCCCGGCTTTTCAGAAATGTGGACGCCGAAAAGTTTCAATATCTCTTATTAGCAAGGCCGCATTTGGATCAATATCCAAATCAAAATGCTGATCGATTTACAAGTATCAATTATGGCAACGATGTTTATATAAAAACAGCCGCACTTTTTTCTTATATCGAAAAGTATATTGGACAAGAAAAACTTGATTCATTACTGAGGTCCTTTTATGAAAAATGGAAATTCAAACATCCCTATCCTGAAGATCTTGAAGATCATTTTCGTCAAAATGAAACAAAAGATTTTACTTGGTTTTTTAAAGGGTTTATTTCGAGTGACCGGAAAATGGATTACCGCATGAAAAGTCTGCAAAAGGAAAATGATTCGATATCCATCAAAATTGAAAATTGCAATGGAATTGAAGCACCATTTTTACTTTCAGCCATCAAAAATGATGAAAAAATGGAAAGCAAATGGATAGACGGATTTAAGGGATCGAAAATACTCAAGTCGTCTTGTCGGGATTGCGACTATTTTGCAATAGATATTGATCAGGAATCATTGGATTTGTATGAAAATAATAATTACATTCAAGCAAAATCTGCATTCAATAAAATAGAAAAAATCAACTTACGTCTATGGCCTCTAATTGATAAACCCCGAAGCACGGATATAGGCATCACACCTGTTATTAATTTCAATAATTATGATGGAATTTCTACAGGCTTGTATATTTCAAGTGCGCTGCTTCCCTTCCGGAAATTTAAAATGCATGTCATGCCATTTTATGGTTTTCGATCAAAAGAGATTTCCGGTTCAGCAGGTTTAAGTTACCATTGGTTTAGACCAGACACCAGAATACATCATTGGAAGTTTGACATAGATTTTAAAAAATACGCCTATGCCAAAAATAAGGATGCTTCTTTCCTCAATTACTATCAACTAAAACCAAGTGTCACTTGTGTTTTTTATCATCTTCCGTCTAGCCAGGTCAAATCACAGATCAGGTATACCATTTTCGCTGAAAAAAATGAGTACGTCGATTATTCAGATACTACAACACCCGGATTTTCCCAAGAACATTTGAATACATATACGCATGTAATCGATTATTCAAGATCAAAAACATCGATATTGGGCAATACCTCGCTTGACATTCGTCTGATCTATTTTAATCAAAAAATGATTTCGCCTCTTCAGCAAAATTTCCTGCGAACGGATATCAGCTTGCAAAAATCATTTTTAATAGCCAAAAACAGATATGCAAACATACGTTCGTATGTTTCGTTCTTTCCGATTAATTCCGAGAGACATTCTACCTCTATAAGTTCCCGCACTTCGCCCTATTACTTCCGTGGTTCAACCGGGCTCACTTTTCAAAATTATCAGGATGAACTTAACGAGTATTATTTTAAAGGACGCACTGAAATTTCAGGCTTTGCATCACAACAGCTATACCTTAAACAAGGTGCTTTTAAATTGCCTTTGGGCTATTCTTACAGGGAAAACATTGGCAATAGCAATTCACTTGCAGCAGCTTTAAATCTGTCAACAGATCTTCCGATTCCCAAAATTGGAAATTATCTTAAACCATATTTCGATTTGGGCTATTACCAAACAAAACCTGTTTCACCCGACGGCAATTGGATTTGGAGCGGTGGCATAGAGCTGGAGTTGATACCAGATATACTTAGTTTTTATTTTCCAATGGCACACTCTACTAATATCCGGAATTTACTTAAAGCAAAGACCGAAAATAATTATTGGAAACAGATCAGTTTTACTCTGAATATTCATATTTCAGAAACAGAGCTTCTGCAAAAAATATTGAGATTCTAGCCGTTTATTTATTAACGATAATATTATGACTAGCCTTCGGTGTTTGTCCGACGAGGCCGGTCATTAATATTGAATATTTTTTGCCCGGTAACAGATTAAAGTTGGTAATATTAGACACCACCGTAGCACCTGCAACAATCGTAAAATCCGTTTTACCCGGAGAAATAGGATTGAATGTGGATACAGCTTTAAAAGCGACCCCTGAAGCCACCGTAGCACCGGATGTAATGTTCAAACTCATGTTATTCCCATTGGGTACGAGGTTGATCAATCGCAAATAGCTTTTTGAAGTATCTGCAAGCTCTAGATCATCTGATACCAATAGCAACTCAGATCCTGCATCTTTATTCGTCAACATAAGCGTATTGTTCGAATTCTTTTTTAAATTAAAGGAATTGGATGCGATGATTGAATCGAGCGTATTATCCCTTATTTTAAACGAGGAATTGCCCGATGCCAGTGATTGGTACAAAGTAAAATTTCCAAAACCGGCTGTTAAAGGAAGCATCAATGAATCATTAACCAATACCGTAGCATTTTTGCCTGAAGTATAGGCATGAATGAACATCAAATTGGCAAGCCCACCTGAATCATCCTCATCTTTAGCGCAGCCAAGGAATCCTGAAAAACATAAGGCCAATAGGAGCAAGCCAAAAAGAAAACGTGTCTTTTTCATGGTAAAAATTTTAGAGTGAAAAAATAGAATAGCTGAAAAGGGTGTAAAGAGGGCTCTAAAGATACGATGCAATTCTGGAAACTTGAAAAATTATATCCATAATTTTATCCTTAACTTTATCATTTAAAATTAAAATAGAAGATTAATAAATCTCAATTATGAATAAAAGAACAAGTGGAACATTGGTCATTGCCTTGCTATTAGCAGGATTTTCATATTTTAAATATTGCAGTTCAAAAAGTTTTAATGAGTATACGCAACAGTATCAACATGTAGGCATAAGTCCTGACCAGGAAATCGCTCTTGGTCTGAATTCTGCACCTTCAATGATCGAACAATATGGAGGATTGCATCCGGACCAGAGGGCACAGGACCTCGTAAAGTCTGTAGGCCGAAAGTTGGTGCAAAATACGATTGCTGCAAAGACTCCCTACCAATATGATTTTCATTTGTTGGCTGATGGAGAGACGATTAACGCCTTCGCATTACCTGGAGGACAGGTATTTATCACAACTGCATTGTTTACAAAACTTGAAAATGAAGACCAACTAGCTGGAGTTCTTGGCCACGAAATAGGACACGTCATCGCCAGGCATGGCGGGGAGCGCATCACCCAGAACGAATTATTCCAGGGGCTTTCGGGGGCAACTACTATTGCAACAGGAGATCATCATGCGGGACAAAGTATGGCTGCGGCCTTAAATCAATTTTTTGCAATGCCCTATGGCAGGGAGCAAGAGTTGCAATCAGACGATATCGGAGTGCAGCTCATGCTAAAATCGGGATATGATCCTGAAGCTATGATTGGAGTTATGGAAATTCTAAAAGCAAATGCAGGCCCGAACCGGGTACCGGAGCGGATGAGTACCCACCCGGATCCGGAAAACCGCATGGCCAAGATTCGAGAAGCCATCCAAAAGCATCAGGCTAAAATTCAATAAATTGAATATTATACATATATATAGTTAATTGATTTACAATTATTTGAATTAAATATTAAAATATGAAAGTTCTTTGCACTTAAATTTGGATTGTTTTTATCTTTGCAGCCTTGAAATTTCCAGTAAGCTGGAATGAAGGATCGGTAGTTCAGTTGGTTAGAATACGTGCCTGTCACGCACGGGGTCGCGGGTTCGAGTCCCGTCCGATCCGCAAGATAAAAAAGCCTCCTTAGGGAGGCTTTTTTTGTTAACCAAATATTTATTTATTTTCTTTTCGTCCGACGATGAACAATTCACTTTGTGCTCATTATAATTTATTCCCAATCGTTGAAGCGAATTGAATTCATATAGCTATAGCCTTTTCGAATTTCCTTCATTATGGAGCTTCAAGTTTGGTCAGCAACTTGAAGTATATCCATTATTTTACGCTCTACAAAGTCCAAATTTGCTGTTTTTTCAACGCACATTTATGTGCGCCTCATTAACTAACATTTGTTAGCTACTCAAGTATTCTCCAACCTCAAATTTATAATTTTCCTGCAAGGCCATTAGAACCAAACAATTTTCCAATCTTGGTACAATTGATAACAATCATGTTGGAGACTGATCAATATCAATGGCCGACATTAAAACTAAAAATACTTTTAGGATGCAATAGCAAATTATTTCACAAAAAAAATACTTCCTATGAAATCTAAATTTTTTGCATTTTTGGCTTTAATTGCATTAGCCGCAGTTTATTGGACCTGTACTCATGACGATGGTGATATTACACCTTCCGGACCTAAAATTACCAGGGGTACAAACATACATCTGCCAGGTTTGACCACAGGAAATCCGGATCAATGGAAATTTGATAAATCACACTCCAGTGCACTTTGGCAAACCAAATATGTTGGTGCTTCAGGCTTATTAACAGGTCGTTTCAATCAATTTGGACTGGCTGAAGTAACAGACGCACTTGCCATAAAGTATGCAGTAACCACTCAGCCTTTACCAGATACATCTTGGGCTTTTTATGAAAACGAACCGGCAAAATCCTATTTTAATGGCTACGTTCAAATCAATACTTCCAACACCGGAGAACCCGGAAGAGATGCAGGATGTAATGTATCTGGAATGGGTACAGTAGCCATTGAAGCGGGTACACAGAATTTGAGCTATCCAAATCTGGCCAAGATCAAAACAAAAGAAATTAAATTTGATCCTTTGAGCAATGGATATATCGTAACACTGGATCTCACTTATCAGGGAAAATTGGCTGCTCCCCTCACAAAGACTTTAATTGGAAAACTTACCTATACTCCAAAACAAAGAGTTCAGTTTGGTACAGCTGCTGCCTATGATGTATTCGGACTTCAGTTAAATTTCCAGTTCAATTGCAGGGACTTTGGAATTACCAGCACAAGTGTGGCAGATGTAATTGAAATCACCTGCAACGCAAACTTCCACAATAAATAATTTAAAAATTAAAAGCCATGAAAAAATTCATTTTAAGTTTCTTTGGCGTATTGTTTATCGGGTTGTTTGTAACATCTTGTTATAAAGATATCATCAGTCCGGAATCAGATCCCGAAGGAACTCCGCAAGCCGTAAGCTTTAAGGAAGACTTGGCTCCACTTTTCAAATCCAAATGCACCAATGCCGGATGCCATGTTGCTGGAGCTCATAAACCTTATATGGAAAAACCAGAAGAGTCCTTTAGAAACATTGTAAATGGTGGCTTCGTAAATACATTCATTCCAAAGGAAAGTATACTATATAAACAAGTAAATGGCGGAATGACTGAGTTTATACCCTCCAAGAGTGACAAACAGTTGGTTTACGATTGGATACGCAATGGAGCACCCAATAATTAATCTCTTAATTTTAAAACAATGAAACTAAATAAATTATATAAATCCAAAATGGCTGCGATCGGTTTGTGTATCATGGCAGTGCTGTTAAGTCAGTTTGCCTTTGCACAAGAAATTGAAGTAGCTCCGGTGGAAACCACCAAAAAGTACGCAAAAAATACTTTTGAAAGTGTTTGGATCATAGATAATCAAACGGTCATCGTTCCAGTGCAGGGTACCTTTGAATTTGATATTGCACATAGATTTGGTATCGTCAATAATGGCTTTGAAGATCTTTATGGACTTTTTGCTCCATCCAATATCAGGTTTGGGGTAAGTTATGTCCCCATTGAGAATTTAAACATTGGTGTAGGATTGACCAAAGAACGCATGATTCTGGATGGAAGTGTGAAATACGCACTGTTGAAACAAACCAGAGATGATTGGTCCATGCCCTTCAGTGTGACTTACTATGGCAATATGGGCTATGATCTGAAAGAAGATCCCGACAACAGTCTTTATAAATACAATACGGATCGATTGCGGTTCTTCAATCAATTGATCATTGCCAGAAAAATCACCGATAAACTTTCTTTGCAGGTTGCACCTAGTATTTCGCATCAAAATTTCACTTACGGATATTTCCATAATATCGACAGTGTAAACAAAGAAGTTCTTGGCGAGATGAAACACGATCATTTTGCAATAGCATTCTCTGGTAGATATAAAATTACTGAATCCATTGCGTTTATTGCAAATTATGATCAGCCGATTACCAAACACACTACAAATAATCCAAATCCAAATCTTTCATTCGGATTTGAATTTAGTACCAGCGGACACTCCTTCCAGTTCTTTGCTGGTAATTATGCGTCCTTGAATCCACAACGGAACAATATGTTCAATAAAAACAGTCCGTTAAACTACACGAATGCACAAGGCAATGAAATAGAAGGTGGAAAATTCCTCATTGGATTTAATATCACCCGTTTGTGGAATTAAAAATATAAAAAGGCTTTGTGTAATTGAAGTCTGGTAAATTAGGAAGGTCCCCGGTTCAAATAAAGCCGGGGATTTTTTTTATAATTGTTTAATTTTAAATCCAATTTGAGTTAATTTTTTTTCAATGAATATTCAAAATCAAAGCAAAATAAATTTGCTATTACTTCTACAGCTTATTTTTATAGTTGCTTGCAAAAATAAAAGTGAAACAACCTTGTCTAGCACACTCCATTCAAAATCAGAGTCCACCAAACCTCCTTCAAGTTTTACTGATACATTTAAAATAACACACGCAGCTGCCATCATATATAAACCGGATTCAATCCAGCTCGAAAAAATAAAAATTGCAACCGAATTCCTAATATTTGACGGGCAGATGCATGAATACGAATATCAGATAAAATATTCAAAAAAAGTGCTCCAAAGTGAATGGCCTGAAATTGATGTTTTAGAACCGATAAATGTCCGCTTCCTGTTATTTCAAACAGATCTGGGCGATTTATTTACGATTGATTTGAATGAATGTAACGACCCATATGGTGTCATTTTATTTAACTTCAAAGAAAAGCCGGTCCTCGCAGACATGACCAATTTTGAACAAGCCATTTATCAATATTTCAAAAACTAAGGCGGTTTAAAATTTACTATATTGCCTCTGGATCTAATCCACAGCTATTCTAACCAAATGAAACATAACAGGTCTTTTCCACTTATCATAGACTTTGGCATCTTGTTGATGACCCTGTTGGCATTCATACAAATCCCAAACATCAAGTTTGATCATAGTTTTAGTAGGCTTTATCCGACTGGAAAAAGTGAATTTATTTTGTTTGAAAAGTTCAAAGAAACGTTTCAAATCCATGATGAAGAACATATAATATTTATTTGTGTAACACCCAAAGCAGGCATATTTAATAAAGAATTTTTAATAAAACTGGATTCCTTTACAAAACAGATTTTACAAAATAAGGACGTTTTTAAAATATATGGACTCACGCAAATTTCGCAATTATACTACGATCAAAATGGATTTGTTTCAAAACCTCTCATCAATATTAATGCAGAAGAAAGCTGGACAAGTGACTCGGTTTTTATTTTTAATTCAATGGAATATTCAAAAACTCTTTTTTCTATTGATAAAAAATCAGTATTAGTAAGTGTATTTCCCAATTTGTACATCCCAGATCCGGATTACAAATCATTACTAAAAAGCATTGAGCAGGAAGCGCAATCGATTTTCTCGAAAACCTATCATGTACTTTCAAAAACAAAATTAGAATCAGCCTATCAGTTGGAAGTCAAAAAGAACATCCAAAGAATATCAGCATTGGCCCTATTGATCATATCCATTTCCTTGATTCTGCTGAGCCGCTCTGTCAAGACTTTATTGACTTCATACCTCGTTATATTTCTTACGATTGCCTGGACATTTGGAATCATTGGACTTTTGGGTGGTATTGTAGATTATCTAACCAGCCTGCTTCCCATCATCCTTGGAATTATTACACTGACGAATGTCGTCCATTTCAGAAACCATTTTCAAAACACTTTATCTGAGATTCACCCATTCAAGAAATCTTTCAGATACATTGGATGGAGTGTTTTATTTGCAAACCTAACAACCGCTCTCGGATTCCTGACTCTTTCCTTATCTGACATTCCCACCTTAAATCAATTTGGTCAATATGCATCCGTAGGTATTCTCATTGGTTATGTATTGAGTTATTACATCGTTTCCCGTGAAGCCAAATCCAATCCATCAACTGAATTTTCATTTATCATTTCAGATAAAAATTTGGTGTCACTTATTCAATACATTATTGGCAAACGCATTTATATTATTGTTGTATTCGGAATGATCACTGGTTTATCCATTTTTTACGCTCAAAAAATCGAAATAAATGGAAGTCTTCTAAACGAATTGCAAGCATCTAACCCCATTGTACAAGATTTTAATTTTTTTGATACTGCATTTGGTGGGTCGAGGATGGTAGAGTTATACGTAAGAAATAACCAAAATAAAAGCAGCTTTAATGAACTCGATGATCTGCTTTTATTGGATACCATCATTCAATACCTCGAGGACAGACTTCAAGTTCATTCAATCCTGTCCCCGCTTACAATGATCCGTGCAGCTCACAAAGCTTATAAGGGTGGAAATCCTTTAGAATATCGTATTCCGGAAACCCAGGCTGAAGTGCAGCGTTACATTTCAGATATTTATCAAACTCCTTACGGAGATGAATTTAAAAGATATTTTAAAGAAGATGGAAAGGAGGTACGAATAAGCGGTCGGCTTAAAGATATGAAACTGTTGGAATCCTATAATTTCGAAAGGAAACTTCAAACATTCATTCAAGAACAGGGGTATGATTTAAAATTAAATTGCGTTCTCACCGGAGAATCTTTCTTAATGGATAAAGTTCCTAAATTTTTGATAAACAATTTGGCGTATGGTCTCCTGTTTTCTGTATTGATAATGAGTCTTATCGGTTATTACATGTTGGGTCGGGTAAAATATATCTTGATCACTCTTCTGCCGAATATCATTCCTCTTATCCTTGTTGCCGGACTCATGGGTATGCTGCAAATATATCTTAAGACAGATACGGCTATTCTGTTTTCAATTGCATTTGGAATGTCGGTAGACAATACTATTCATTTGCTGAATCGATTTCGCCTTGAAAAACAAACTCAAAATTGGAGTACATCTCTTATCAAAAGTTATCAACACACCATTCGACCCATCACTCTGACTACCTGTCTTTTATGCGCCGGATTTGCCAGTTTGATTTTCTCGGATTTCACCAGTTGTAAAAACATGGGCATCTTACTCACCTCCGCTTTGGTGTCTTCATGGCTTACCAATGCTGTACTTTTACCAGCCTTATTGTCGGTTTTCGTTCGATCTAAAACAAGCTATAGTAATGAAAATCATGAAGTTACATGACTTCGATCATCAAGCCCAATTCAAAATACCTGTACATTGCACATGTATTTATGAATTGAACGAATTTATAAAGCAATTTTAATTCCTTTTATCATTCTAAATTAACTGCCGTGAAAATGAAATTATTAACCATTATGACCATTGGTGTTTATTTTTTGACAACAACGGGCTACAATTATGCTCAGGAGCCTTGGGATGCTCCTGCGAAATTTGCCAAAATGGCAAATCCTGTAAAACAAGATGCTGCTGCCATTGCAGAAGGCAAGACTCTATGGGTTAAACATTGTCAGTCCTGTCATGGTAAAAAAGGATTGGGAGATGGCAGCAAAGCTGCACAACTTAAAACTGAACCCGGAAATTTTACCAAAGCAAGCTTTCAAAGCCAAACTGATGGTACACTTTTTTACAAAACACTTGAAGGTCGCGATGACATGCCAAGTTTCAAAAAGAAAATACCAGATCAGGAAGATATTTGGAAACTCATACATTTTATGCGCACGCTGAAATAAGCTAGGATCAAGGCAAAAGGCCTTTCGGTCTTTTTATCAGAATTTAGAAATTTTCAATTTTTTCAAACAGCACAAGGGGCTGGTGAGGTGAAGTGTAGTTCATACTCCCGGGACTTTATTTAGCAACATTTTGGCCTTAAATATTTAATTATAATGTTACCACAAATTAGTCGAAAAAAATTCATCTTGTTTGGAACGGCTGTATTGGGTTTTGCAAGTTTATTTAAACTGAAATTCTTTGGAAGTCCAACACCAAGCAAAAATTCAAAATATCTAACACAAGATGGGAAACTGGTAGAAGTAGAAGATCAGCATGTCACTTCCAGAAATAAAATTTATACTTCCGAAATCCAACATTGGATTTCAAAACGCACAAACTAAAATTAACAACCGTGAAGGAAGAAAAAAATCAAATCTCCGGCAGAAGGGATTTTTTAAAAACAGGCCTTCTTGCAGGTTCGCTTTTAAGCGGATGCAATGCAGATCAAAATCCATTTCAACCATCTGAGCCCGTAATGCCATCTGGTGAAAAGGTTAAATTGCTTTCTGTAAATGGCGAGATTATAGAAGTTGATAAAGCATTTTTAAAACCTGTACCGGATCTGCCTCCCATACCTAATGAAGAAGCGAGAGTAGGTATAGAAGGTAAAAAATTTGTCATGGTCATCGATCTTTCAAGATGCAAAAATCTGAAGCGATGCCAACAAGCCTGTAACCACATGCACCATGTTCATCCGGGCCAGAGTTGGATCAAAATATATTCCATGCAGGATACTGAACATACTGCACCTTACTGGCAGCCAACGACCTGCATGCATTGCGACGAGCCGCCATGTGTAAAAGTTTGTCCGGTTGATGCAACGTTTAAGCGACAGGATGGAATCGTTTTAATAGACAGTGATCGCTGCGTAGGTTGCCGTTTTTGCATGGCGGCATGTCCCTATTCTTCAAGGGTATTTAACTGGGAAGAACCCGATATTCCACTTGAAATAGCGCAACAAGCTTATCAATGTGAAACAAGTACACCACAAAAAAAGGGTACCGTAGGTAAATGCGACTTTTGTCCCGACATGGTTCGCAAAGGTGAACTTCCACATTGCATTACGGCTTGTCCCAACGGAGTATTTTTCTTTGGAGACATCAATGAAGACAGCGTCACCAATGGATCTGAAACATTTAAGTTTTCAGAACTCATCAAAGACAAAGCGGGATATCGACTGATGGAAGATCTCGGAACAAAACCCAATGTTTATTATTTGCCACCGGTCAATCGAAATTTTGAGTATGAAATTGGTTTAGAAAATGAACCAGCTAATAAATCATAGAAAAATTCATCAACGTGAAAGCGGAATCAACAAATCCTTCTAAAAAAATTATACATGACCTGATGCCAAGAGAATTTGGCACGGCAGGAATGATTTGGGTTGCCATCCTCATAGCAAATTGCATTCTGGGAATGTACGCATACTACACCCAATTAAGAGATGGCCTCGTCGTCACAGCCATGGGAGATTATGTATCCTGGGGAATTTATATTTCAAACTTTGTATTCTTTGTGGCGATCAGCCTCGTAGGTTCTTTAATAACAGCCATATTCAGATTGGCTGATATAAAATGGAGTACGCCTCTAACCAGAATTGCTGAGATTATTGCAGTATCTGCCATATTTTTTGCATCCCTGATCATCATCGTTGATATGGGGCGACCAGAAAGATTGATCAATTTATTTTTCCATCCACGACTACAGTCGCCTATCATATGGGATGTAGTTGTAATCGCCACATATTTTCTGATCAGTATATTATTACTCTACCTTCCACTTTTGCCCGACTTAAAGATCATGATCAAAAATCAAGATCCGAAAAATAAATGGCAATTGAAAATGTACAAATTTCTTGGCTCGTTCTGGAAAGGCTCAACAGATCAAAAAAATATAAATGCAAAGTCCATCATGATTTTGTGTATCATGATCATTCCCGTTGCATTCTGTATTCACACCGTGACGTCTTGGTTATTTGCGACAACCTACAGACCTGGATGGGATAGTACAAATTTTGGTGCATATTTCGTGTCAGGAGCATTTCTGGTGGGATCCGGAGCAGTAGTAACGGCTATGTATGTGTTTAGAAAAGTGTATAAACTTGAAGCCTATATTACAGATTTGCATTTTGACAGAATGGGTAAAGCCGTGGTTCTTTTAGCATTTTTATACTTATATTTTAATATCAATGAATATCTAGTACCAGCATTTAAAATGAAAAAACCAGAAGAGGTCCATTTACATGAACTCTTTTCAGGGCATTATGCACCTATGTTTTGGTTCGCCATTTTCGTAGGGATGTTGATACCGATTATGATTCTCGTGACCAAAAAAGGAAGACGTCCACACATGGTCTTTATTGCAGGAATTATGGTGGTGGTGGGTGCCTGGTTTAAGAGATATCTCATTGTAACACCAACACTACTTCATCCATTTTTACCAATGAAAGATGTCCCTGAAAAATTTATGAAATATTTTCCAAGTTGGCAAGAATGGGCCATTGCCAGCGGTTCACTAGCAGGAGCTTTGCTCATCATTACAATTTTTGCAAGATTATTCCCTATCATTCCTATTCATTCAACGATAACAGGAGAAGATGAAAATTCTGAACAACTTATTTAAAACAGCATACATCGCGTGTTGCATACTTTGCTTACAAAGTGATTTGTTAGCACAGGAAGATTCGGTCAAACAAATAATAAGAAAACCTTTTTTGAGTCTGAACTACCACAATGTTCAAAATCAAATTCAAACAATCACATTCAAAGGTTTTATTAAATCTAAGAATAAACTGGAACCTATATCGTCGAGAAATGTAAAAATTTATTTTAATGAAGCTGGTGAGGCCGAAAATCTGATCGGTGAAGTTAAAACTGATTTTTCAGGTAAAGCTGTATTTACTATCCCGCCCAAATTCAATGAAATTTGGAAAGCTTCAAATACACAAACAATAGTAGGAGTCATGGATCCTTTTGATGAATTTGAAAATTTAGAAGCTGAAATAGAAATCACCAAATCAAAAATGTTAGTCGATACTTTAACTGAAGATGATCAAAAAAAGATCGTCATCAAATTTTATGAACAGTCTGATACATCATGGTTGCCGGTAACAGATGTTGAAATGAAAGTAGGCGTGAAACGTTTGGGGTCTATTTTGCCTATTGGTGAAGAAGTAACTTTTACCACCGATTCTACAGGAACCATCATCGCAGATTATATGCTCGATTCTATTCCGGGCAATGAAGCAGGAGAGATTATATTAATAGCTAAAATTGAAGAACACGAAATGTATGGGACAGTCGAAAATGAAATTTCTGTTCCTTGGGGAAATGCATTCCAAACGCACTTCAAATTAGATCATCGGTCACTATGGGCAACCGGAGATAAAGTTCCCATTTGGTTGTTATTTTTGGCTATTACAATTATTTCATCTGTATGGGGAACCATGATCTATATTCTTTTTCAACTCTTTAAAATTATTAAACTGGGCAAGGCCTAAGTCTTAAAATCCATCCAAACAGAAGCCCTGAAACTCAAAACAGGAAGAATTTAAAATTTAATTTATAAATGTAAATATTAAATAATATGTAATATATTGGTTATATTCAATTTACAAATAATATATTTTAACTATAAGTAAAAATTAGTTGGGATTAATTCGGTTTCCACTAAATTGCCCTTTGATTCAGGCTTTCTAAGATTATCGATACCTACTAATATTTTCTTATGATCTTCATGGATTTTGAAAAACCCCTCGAGAACCTCTACGACCAGTTGAGCAAACTTCAGAAAATTGCTGAGGACAGCAAGATTGATATGTCTGAAAAAATTGCGGAACTCGAAGAAAAAATAAAAGAGACTCGTAAACAGATTTACAGCAATTTAACCGGCTGGCAGAAAGTTTCCTTATCGAGACATCCCAATCGTCCTTATACTTTAGATTACATCAAACTGATAGCTAAAAAGTTTATTGAGTTGCATGGCGACCGTTGTGTAAAAGATGATAAAGCCATCGTAGGTGGTCTTGCTAAAATTGACCAATTTGATGTCGTCATTATAGGTCATCAAAAAGGAAATACAACCAAACTCAGACAATACCGGAATTTTGGAATGGCCAATCCGGAAGGTTACCGAAAAGCATTGCGACTGATGAAATTGGCAGAAAAATTTAATTTGCCGGTCATTACGTTTATTGACACCCCGGGTGCTTATCCTGGCATTGAAGCGGAAGAGCGCGGACAGGCAGAAGCTATCGCAAGAAACCTGTTTGAAATGGCCAAACTCGAAGTACCTATACTTTGTTATATCATAGGCGAAGGAGCCTCCGGTGGTGCATTGGGCATTGGCGTTGGCGATAGGGTGTTTATGCTCGAAAATACCTGGTATTCAGTGATATCACCAGAGTCTTGTTCTTCTATACTTTGGCGGAGTTGGAATTTCAAAGAACAAGCTGCAGAAGCACTTAAACTAACAGCAGAAAATATGGAATCCTTTGGTTTGGTCGACGGCATCGTGAAAGAACCCCTTGGCGGTGCACATGCTGATCACGAAGGCATGGCCAAAAACTTAAAAAAACATTTGAAAGCACAATTGGCTGAATTAATCCTTTTACCAAAAGAAGAACTCATTCATCAGCGCATTGAGAAATACAGTAAAATGGGACGGTTTATTGAAGTTTCCAAATAGTGATTAATTTTACATAAATGAATAATTATCAATTCCTCAGAGGTACGGGTGTAGCACTCATTACTCCTTTTGATCCTTCAGGTCAAATTGATTACCCTGCCCTTTCAAAAATCATTGATCATTGCATACAGGGAGGCGTTGAATACCTTGTCTCTATGGGCACGACAGGTGAAGCTGTGACGCTCAGTTTGGAAAAACGTTTTGCCGTAATGGCATTTACGGCAAAAGAAGCTGCCGGAAAAGTACCGGTGGTTGTTGGAATTGGAGGCAATAATACTGCAGAACTTTGCAAAGAACTTCAACAACTAAATACTTCAGGCATCACCGCTATATTATCCAGCAGCCCCGCTTACAACAAACCTTCACAGGAAGGCATTTACCAGCACTATATGAAACTTGTTGAAATGTCTCCATTGCCCATTATTATTTACAATGTTCCGGGAAGAACTGCATCGAACATTCTGCCAGAAACCTGTTTGAGACTTGCGCATGCTTCTACTAAATTTATAGCCGTTAAAGAAGCTTCAGGAGATTTAACGCAAGCAACAAAAATTCTAAAAGACCGGCCTCAAAATTTTTTAGTACTATCAGGAGATGATCCGCTTGCATTAGGACTCATCGGAATTGGTGGTGATGGTGTGATCTCTGTTATCGCCAATGCGTATCCTCAAATTTTTTCTAACATGATCCGTGCTGCTCTCAACAATGATTTTTCTGCTGCAGCACAACTTAATTTCAAATTATTTGATTTGCATAAATGGTTGTACATCGAAGGAAATCCCGTGGGCATTAAAGCCGCCGTACATCATCTGGGTTTATGTAGCCATGATTTTCGACTTCCCTTAGTGCGTATGTCAGCCGCTAATTTTGAAAACCTCAAGGCAGAAATGAACAAGATCCAAAGCAACTAAAAAAAGCCGCCTCCCTCGGCCGGTCAAACTTTTTATCCCTGTTTTGCTGCAAGCATCAACGAAAACTTCAAGACTATTATGTGAAAATTATACATTCGTTGAATGAAAATTTCTACATAAAAAGTTTCATCAATACTTTGCAGAACCTGCAAACAGAAAGCACACCAAACGTTTAGGAGGCAAGCTAGCCTAATAGAAAACTTATTTTTTTGAAAGGGCTTGAGGAGAATACTGAAGTGTTACAGAGCCGTTGATGGGCATATTATACGTTTGTACCGCAAATGCGACCAACAGATCCAGTGCAATGATCTAAAAAATATCTAAGAATAACAAACAACATTGCCGGTTATTTTAAAAAATCAGGGTTTACCCTGAGAGTGTAGTACAATATGCCGGAAGGTACTGAACGGGAATTGTTGGTTAATGAATTACTCCGATTTTATGTTGCAGCAGCTGAAATTGATACCATAATGCTATTGTTAGAGGGTGAGTCCGGAGAAAACTATAAAATGGCCCTTGCCCTTCTGTTGTTAGATCAAGGGGAAATCAGCGAAGCCATTGATGTGGTGGAATCCTTATCCGGTAATTCCAGCGAAACCCAAAGTTTCTCTGAATTTTTCCATATTCTGGTTTATGCTGCACAAAATGAAGTATCCATATCAGAATTGCCACAGTCCAAAATCGAAGATCTTGAAGAAATTGCGCAAATCAGAAACATTGGTGGATACTCTGCACAGGCTATTCTCTCGCAATTTTATAACAGGGAGTTTTTGTCAATCATCGAGACGGATAGCTCTCTGGAATACAGAATTTGGAATGACAAAAAAAGGAATTCGAGTTTAAAAAAGAATTTATTCAGAATTCATCCTGTCCCGGTTATTGACAAATTGAATGTTAGTTATAATTTAGTGGATGAGCCTCTATTCACATTTACTATCCACTCAATCGAAGGAAAAACTTGGTCAAGTGTTAAATCACCACAAGGTAGAGGAACAATAACTATGGTCACTGAAATGCTTCCTCCTGGAATTTATATCTTACAACTAAGTAATGGATCAAAAATGATTGAAGTACAGAAATTTATTAAAAAATAAATTAAATTTGGCAGGCGGTAAATAGTGCCGCCTGCATTTATTATTATGAAAAAGTCTATTTCCATTTTTTGCTTTCTTATAATTTCGATCTTTAACCATTTTTCATTTACCCAAACTTATTTTAATGTTGTATTACCTTCTGATCGAAATTATGTAGATGGATTGTATCATCCTCTGGTTGAGTTATCTCAGGACTCTTTGATTTTTATGACATCTCGAATTTATCTTCGCGAAAGGCATGGTACTCCAAATATAGAAGTCATGAACCGGTATGGATTTGTTTACACTGGTGTCCCATTTTTAGACTCGATTAGTACAATCACTATTTTTGATTCAAAATTAAATGATTCCGCAATTTATATTGCAGGCACAAGGTTTGTTTATAAAGATACAGTAGAGAACTTTTGGTATTGCAAATTGAGTCTTCAGTTAGACACTTTGTGGACAAAGGAGTTATTAACTGATTATAATCGATGTTATGTACAAAAAATATTGGCATTAAGAGGTCAGCGAATTGCATTTTGTGGTGGGAAGGATCAGCGGAGACCAAATTCTACTGCATCATTGACTTCGCATGGCGTTGTAGCAATAGCAGATAGTATTGGAAACCTGATTCACTTTGTTGAGTTCAATGATCTCGATACCACAACACTGGAAGGATATTATGGCTTGGCTGTGGATAAGGATGAAAATATCTACTCATGTGGCATCGTTAAAAAAAGTGGGTTTAATCACGATGCAGTCATTGTTAAAGTTAGTCCAAATGGTAAGTTGATTTGGAGAAAACAGGTACCATCATTGGAATTTTCGGAAGGCTTACTTTATGGCCAAAGTATGCCCAATGGAAGTATTCTATTTGTTGGAGATTCTTATAAACCAAATTTTTTCGATGATGATTTTAGTTTCATTTTATTGTTGAGCCTTTTGCCTGATGGTAATATCGATTTTACAAAGAGAATTATGAAAGGATTTGAAAATTATATTGATAATTGTGTTTCAGATAATGCTGGAAATACAGTTTGCGCCGGCTACTATAAACCCAATCGGGAAACTAAAGCAGATGGATGGATTTGCAAATTCACCCCAACCGGTGACAGCCTTTGGTCACGAGTTATTAGTAAAACTGAACGAACGGAACAATTCTTCAACATTTCGAAAGCTTCTGACGGTGGGTTCTACCTTACAGGACTTAGTAAAATCGATAGCATCAATACTTCTAAATCCTGGATAGTGAAGGTTGACAGCTTTGGTTGCCTGGTACCCGGTTGTCAGAATGTGGTCAATACGAACGATATTAGTAAAAGAAAAGTAGCTGCATTTAAATTTTTTCCCAATCCTGCCAGAGAGGTCTTTTATTTTCTGAGCAGAATTACAGAAAGCAAAAATTATCAAATTAAAGTTATTGATCTGCAGGGGCGTGAAGTTTTTAAGTATTCCTTTCAGCCTGATTCTGGTAAGCAGTATGTCGTTGAAATTCCTGATCAACTGTCTTCTGAAATTTATACATTATGTGTGTTAAATGAAAAGGGAAAAATGGTACAAGTAGAAAAATTGGAGCTACATTGAGCAATTAAAACTAGTGGAAAATTACTATCACAATTTGTAGACTTTCGCTCACAATAGGTGAATCGAGAGAAAACTATAAAATGGCCCTTGCCCTTCTGTTGTTAGATCAAGGAGAAATCAGCGAAGCCATTGATGTGGTTGAATCATTACCGGTTAATTCAAATGAAACACAAAATTTCTCTGATTTATTCTATATTCTGGTTTATGCTACACAAAATGAATTATCTTTATCAGAATTGCCGCAAGCCAAAATTGAAGATCTCGAAGATATTGCGGAAAACAGAAACATTGGAGGTTTTGCGGCACAGATTATTTTGACTCAATTCTATGATAAGGAGTATCTGTCCATTATTGAAACTGACACTTCATTGGAGTACAGAAGTCAAAAGAACAAGAAAGTTGAAAGGAAATTGACGGATAATAAGGTAAGGATACATCCTAATCCAGTTGAAGATCAACTAAGCATCAGTTACTGGATGCCAGTGGGAGAGAATTACTCATTTAGTATCATGGGTTTGGATGGTAGTATATGGTCTCAAATTGATTTGGATCAAAATTCAGGGCATCTGCGTATGAATACCGCAGGTTTACCTTCAGCTGTTTATATATTGAAATCGAGTAATGGCATAAACATGAGCGAATTAAGTAAATTTATTAAAAAATAAATTAAATTTGGCAGGCGGCAATTAAAACCGCCTGCTTTTTATTACAATGAAAAAGTCAATTTCCATTTTTTGTTTTCTAATAATTTCGAGCTTTAACCATTTTGCATTTACCCAAACTTATTTTAATGTTGTCTTACCCTCTGATCGAAATTATGTTGATGGCGTGTACCATCCATTAATTGAGTTGTTCAAGGATTCCCTTTTAATTTTTACGACAACGGCATACGCTAGGAAAATATGGAGGACAGAAAGGGTCTCAATTCTAGACCGAAATGGTAATATATTTTATAAATCAGTATTATTAGATTCTGTTAATGCAGTTACAATTTTAGATGCTAAAAAGTTGGATCAATCAATATTACTTGCTGGAACACGATTTATTAACAGCGATACCTTTGAGAATTTTTGGTATGCTGAACTAAACTTTAAACTAGACACAATTTGGACAAAGGAATTTAAAACAAATTATAATCGTTGCTATGTTCAAAAAATATTGCCACTTAATGGGGGACGCATTGCATATTGTGGTGGAAAGGATCAGCGGAGACCAAATTCATCTGCTTCATTAACTTCACATGGTGTGGTTGCTATTACAGATAATGTAGGAAATCTTATTCATTTTATTGAAGTCAACGACTTCGACACTACTACACTAGAAGGATATTATGGCTTGACTGCTGATAAAGATGAGAATATTTATGCCTGTGGCATTGTAAAAAAAAGTGGGTTTAATCACGATGCGGTCATTGTTAAAGTTAGTCCAAATGGTAAGTTGATTTGGAGAAAACAAATTCCCTCTCCGGATTACCTGGAAGGAGTATTTAATGCCTTTGTCCAAGATGATAATTCTATATTGTTTATTGGAGATTCGTACAATCCAGACTTTTTTGGAGATAAATTTTCTGTGGTATTACTTATCAATATGAGCCCAAACGGTTTAATTAATTGGACCAAAAGAATTATGAAAATTTATGATGGAGAAATAAGGTATTGCGTTGAGGATCCATCCAATAATTATATTTGCTCAGGTAAATATTTCTCGGAGGCAGGAAAAAAAGGTGATGGTTACTTGGTAAAATTTTCGGCAAAAGGAGATAGTATTTGGTCCAGGATAATAAATAAATCTGACCGATCTACAGAACAATTCTTTAACATCTCGAAGGCTTCAGATGGTGGTTTTTACTTAACAGGATTCAGTTGGATAGATAGCATCAATACTTCTAAATCCTGGATTGTAAAGGTTGACAGTTTCGGTTGCCTGGTACCCGGTTGTCATAAAGTCGTCGATACAAAAGATGTTTCAAATGGCAGGGAAAAAGCTTTTGTGCTGTATCCCAATCCGGCTGCCTCTACTGTTTATATTCATGCCAGAACCGGCAGCGGAATGGACATGGAGCTGCGCATCTATGATTTATTGGGAACGCTCGTGCAACGCAAAGTTTTTATCGCGCACTCCGGACATCAGTATCAGCTGGATCTCGATGCTTCCATACCCAATGGTCAGTATCTGATTGCATTTTATAACCGAACGGGGCCTTGTTGCAACAGGATGTCCTGGAGATCATGAGATAAACAATACTCTGCAAAAGCTAATTTCCTAATACAATCATTCGGAAAAAATGAGCGGGTCCACCCTGAAAAAAAATTCCACATACGGATTTTAAACATGAGAACATATGTATCACTAAGTTTTGGGGCAGACCAAACACTTTATTTTATTTGGAGTCTTACAGAAGAACCTTTAACCCATAATAACCAGATATAAACTCTTAATAATTCCATAACCTGCAATAAACAAAAGGGCGGGTTAGTTCAAATAATTTTGCAGAAGAATCCACCATCAAAATGTAAAAGGATTTTCTTCCTCTATGAAATTAACAGTGGATAGCAGCCGACATCTGGTCATAAAAGATGAATTTAAAATAAAAGACCTGACCCGAAGGGAATTTCAAATCCTTTGGCATATGTGCCTGGAACCGGGCCGCGTCTTTACCAGGGAACAATTATTCAGAAAGATTTGGGGCGAAGAACCTAAACTGATGGATCGAACAGTTGATGTTCATATTGTGCAACTTCGTAAAAAAATTGATAAGGCGGTGATCAAGTCGATTAAAGGTGTAGGTTATAAAGTAAATCTTGATAAAGAACAGGTAGACCTTATAGAAAATATTTAAGAAAACACTTTAGTGGGCTTTTTCATAAATATTCAGATCTAAGAGCTGCTCTTGCAGCACTTCGTGAAAAGCTTTTGCAGGTTTCTCCTTGATCACAATTTTCTTATTGAGAAATTCAAAATCCGTTTCATCATACGTGTAAAGAGACCAATTGAGGTCCTGGTATTCAAGCACAGTTAAATTTTCGATCCAGTCTCCAGAATTCATATACGTCAATTGGTAAGACTCTTCCACTACTTCTCTAATGCAGGGTATGTGGATATGCCCGCATACTACATAATCCACTTTGCGGCTTTTTGCAAAGGCGATGGCCTCTTCTTCAAAACTCTGAATAAATTTAATGGCCTTTTTAATTTTACACTTTACATTGTGGGCAAATGAAATTCTAGCCATTCCAAAACGAGTTCTTAGTTTATTGATCATGGTATTAAATCGAATCAAATGATCATATCCAAATCCTCCGAGTTTTGCAAGTAAGGGCGATAATTGTATAGAAAAATCAAAAACGTCACCATGAAAGAACAAATACTTTTTGCCGTTTAATTCAAGTTCCAACTGGTCCCTAAAATAAATATTACCAGAAAAAAAAGGAATAAATTTTCGAATAAATTCATCATGGTTTCCAGCTAAATAATACACCCGGGTCCCCTCCATGGCTTTTCTCATAATTTCATAAATCACCTGAATATGCTGAGCAGGAAAATAATTCCTTCTAAATTGCCACCCATCAATGAAATCCCCGTTAATAATCAATATTTCAGGTTGGATAGACCTTAGGTAATTCAACAGTTCCTGTGCATGGCAACCAAATGTACCCAAATGCACATCCGAAATAACAGCGATTTTTTAATTTGCGCTCCATACTAAAGGGTCTTTAATTTGAATTTAGGCGCGCTTAATTACAATTATTAATAAGTAAGTCATGATATGCAAACTCATTGGCTGGTTTTTTCTCATTGCTCAATCCCATGGGATCCAACCATGAGACTCCATCTAAATTCCAGCAATTCAAATCAGAAGGTTTGCAAATCGATGCGAACAATAAATGATGTAATGCAGTAGTCGCAATATCAGGTTGTACAGGAACATGGTGTTGCAAAGCTGAAATCCTAGGATTGGAAATATCATTGATATTTCCACAATCTAAACCACACAATGTATTCTTTTGAATCCGATCTGAATATGCCAACCAAAAAACTTGCCTCTCACTTGGACTCAATCCTCCATGGCTAAATAAAGTACCGCCATGATCTGTAGTTAATAAAATCAACCAATCTTCATTAAAATAATCTTTTCGCCTCTTTAAACTATGAATGACCTCGTTGACACCCCGATCAATTCCTTCAAGCGTCCATCTGTAAAAGGGATTGTGCGGCGAAAAACCAGAAATATGGCCTACATAATCAGCAGCTCCAAAGTAAACAAAATAGAAATCAAGGTCAGTTTCTATTAGCCATTCAGATGAGCGTTCAGCAGTCTCATCCGTACCTGCTATAGAACCTTTTAGAATTTGATCCCATTGCTGTCCAACAGAGTGTTTGATGAGTTTATCCCATTCCATGTACATACCAAATTTTAAACCAGGTTCATATGATTTTGCAATTATTGGAAGCATAGGATAACGATCATACCTTTTTCCCCTGAATTTATTATTCACAACCCCATGCTTATCATGATAAACTCCACAAAGTATACTGCTCCAGGAAGGACCTGAAATAGTAATGTCCTGGTGCCAGGAAGCAAACGTACCGAACCCATTGCGGTGCAGCCAATCCAAAGTAGGCATATCCGCTCGTTGCAAAGCATCTGCACGCACCCCATCAATTCCAATTAATAATACTTTTCTGGAGCCGGCCAAAACATCCGAAAGAATAAACATAGATAAAAAACAAAAGAAACCCTTTACAAATTTCATGCACATCGGTTTAAATGGTTTTACAAATGAATGGGCAACTTCAATCGTCGCATCAGTATATAAAAATGCTTACTAACATATGTTAGTAACATTCCCAGGTTATGCAACAAAATTAGCGCAGATCGATCAACTCTCCATTAAATACATATTACGTATTTATTAAATGTATAAGTAATCTAATTGTTACCTCAATGTATTTAATAAAAAAGAAATAGATTAAATTATTGTAAAGAAATTTAAATGAGTTGTAGTATTTGTTATCCTGACTTATTTTTAATTTCATTATTCGCAAACATGACAAAATCAAATAAAATAAATTTTACAATCACCAAACACGATCAAAAAAGAATATTTATTCAAAGTACACATTACAACTTGATTCTAAATAATTCTGACCCAATCATTATAGAAAGCCTGATTCAGGATATATTGATTCCAGGGGCTCAGGACCATAAAATCATTAAATATGACTATTCCGTAGAAGACCCCGTTGCAAAAAAATTAAAAACAGATGATTGGATTGAATGGTCAAATAAGGCGTATAATACTCATTGCAAACACATCATCCATTTGTATGTACTCCCAACTTCCGCTTCCATTCATCTGCGACATTGGAAAAAAATAGCTTTTGTAAACCAAGTAGAAAATGCACTCATGCGGAGACTTAAAAAAACAGGTTTCCCTATCTTACTTCTAAAAATGATTCCCGAAAATCGCATAGAAAACAAATTTAAAATTACATCTTTAACAAAAAATGCATCGATTTCAAATCATTCAAATCAATTTGAACTTCGCTGCAGCCATCCTATAATCAAATCTGAAATTTCCGGTATCGAGTCAATCAATGAACTCAGGAGATATATAGCTTCCAGATTTAAGATTCTTGAATCTTCCAAAAGAGAAAGCCTAATCCAGATTTTAATAGATTGGATAGAATCAAAAAAGCCATTGGTCAAAATTCCGGAAACTATCGATCCATTAATTCTTGAACAGGAAATAAACAATCTTTCACCAGAGCATATTCTCATCGAAAATAAACAGCTAATAATAGCAGTTGCCGCTTTTCAGGAAATACCCAATCTCATGTTGGAATTGGGCAGGTTGAGAGAAATTACTTTCCGAGCGCATAACGAAGGCACAGGAAAAGCCATTGACCTGGATTCTTATGATCCATTTTATAAACATTTATTTGCCTGGGATAAAACATCAAGAAAAATATTGGGCGCATACAGAATTGGTGAGGGGCATAAAATTTTACCTATCATTGGCAGAAAAGGTCTTTACATTACAAGTTTGTTTAAAATACATGCTTCTATGGATAAATTTCTTTTGCAATGTGTTGAGTTAGGAAGATCTTTCATTACACCGGAAAATCAAAAGTCCAATCTAATCCTCTTCCTACTTTGGAAAGGTCTCTATTACTACATACTGAAAAATCCAAATAATAAATTCATAATTGGTCCTGTTAGTATCAGCAAAGATTATTCAAAAATGAGCAGGTTACTGATCATGGATTTTCTTTCCAAATATCATGCACATCCGGAATATTCCAAATTTTTTAAACCCAAAAAACCTTACAGATTCTTTAAAAATAATTTATCCACAGAAATTATCATCCGTAATTTTGAAAACGATCTGCATAAATTTGATAAACTCATTTCAGAGATTCAGGCCAATTCTGTCAAAATCCCGGTTCTCTTAAGGCAATACCTTAAACAAAATGCAAAAGTCCTTGCTTTCAACCGAGACCCTCAATTTCAAAATGTCCTTGATGCACTCATCATTTTAGAGTTGAAAAATATCTCCGAAGATTTTCAATCGTATTTCGAGAAAAAATAAACTTATAGAGTCAGGCGAAAGGCTGAAGGGATAAGGCTGAAGGGATGTCCTTACCTGAAATAGGTTGACTTTTTTTAAGTTAAATTAAAGATAGTGATGATGATGATAAGTTTTTCTTTTTTGCTTCTTTTTTTCTTTTTGTTAATTTCACAAATTTCTGTTGAAAACTCTTTAATTCCTTGATTTATAATCATTTTAGGCCTGTCTTTTCTGTCAAGTTTTTAATAAGGTTTTCAAAGTTTTTAGGTGTTAACATTCCTAAGCTTTTATGTGGCCTTTGTTCGTTGTACCAGAATTTTATTTTATTACTCATTTGCATGATATTTTTTGAGGTTATTTCATACTCATTCAAATATTCGTTCTTTATTGTTCCTTGTATTCTTTCTACATAGGCATTTTCTTGAGGATTTAGACACATACTTGGATTCATTTTACTTTCTCGAATTAATTCCTTTAATTCTTTACTTATATATTGACTGCCTCTGTCTGAATGAAATATGCAACCTATTATCTCTTCTTTATTTGATGTGGATTTTATTGCATTTTGCAAAGCTATCACTGTATGCCTGGCTGCTAAGCTTTGTGACATATGTAACGCTTTCAATATTCTTGTATACACATCTTCGATGGTTACTCCATAATCGTTGATCTGCCCAGCCTTAAAATAAAAGATATCAGATTGCCATACCTGGTTAGGACCATTGAGCTGCATTCCTTCGATTAAATTGGGATAGACTTCTACTGCCTGGCTCCACGTAGTCCTAACTATACTGCGTTTTTTACGCATTTTAAAGCCATTGGCATTCGCTATTTCAATTACCTTATCTCTTCCAACTGGCCATTGATTTTCTTCTTTATAATACATCTTTCTACAACCCATTACTTTATGTATTTTTCGTATTTCGTTTAGTTGATCAACTACTGATTTTATGAACTTGTCTTGTTTTGCATTTTTAATCCGGCTTTTCCAGAGTGCCTGTTTGCTTATTCCGGCCAGTTCACTAATTTCCTTCAGTTTATATCTATGTTTTATTCCTTTGTTGATTCGATACCATTCGAAAGTCTTTTTTTTACAGATTGCTTAATATCAATTTTGAATTCTTCATTCGCAATTTCAATCATCTTATTTAAAAACTCAATTTCCATTTGCTTACGACCCAACATAGCTTCAACTTCCTTCAATTTATTCTCCAATTCTTTACTACGATATGCCTCACTTTTATCTTCGACTACCATGCGCTTACTTTGCTTTAAATATAAGCTATATTGGTTAATCCATTTGTATATACTGCCCTGGCTCACTCCTAACTCATTGGATGCTTGAAGAATTGTGCATTTGCCTCGTTCTACATCTCGAACTGTCTTGCGGCGTATCTCTACACTAAAAACACGTTGCACTTTTAGGCTTAATTTTTGCTTATTTTTGGATTCCATTCGGTTGACTTTTGACCAGATTTTGGTCAACCTATTTCAGGCATAGACAGGAAAAACCTTTAGCCTTTAAGCATTAGCCTTATTCCTCTTTCGTAACTGTCAACTCCAAATTATCTGAATCAGGATTTCCAGAATGGAGTATTGGTGTAAAGGCTAAAGGGCCGAAGGGAAAGGTGAATCTTTTTCCTTTTTGTCTGAAGCAGAATTTTCAGAATGGAGTATTGGTGTAAAGGCTAAAGCTTAAAGGCTGAAGGAACAAACCTTTAGCCTTAAGACTTTACCCCTACTTAATGAGATAAGACAAACTTAAACTCAATCCTGTACCCAATTTATTGGATTCCGCAATGTATTCATTGTTTTTAAAATTTTGCGTTTTCTTGCTGATCGTATTTAATATATTCCTGGCAGTAAATCCCAATTGATAGTTATCTGCAATTCTCTTTGAAATCTTAAAATTAAGCAATGGAAATGCCTGCTCATAAACATCCGGAGTCGCAAACAATGAAATATTGTATAATTTTTTTCCACTTACATTAAAAGAAATAGAAGATTCCCATCCTTTTTCAGGATTGATATAGGAGATGATTGCATTTACTACGTAAGGTGCCTGACCCTGAAAAGGCCTCGTTGTAGCATCATAGCTGGGGTCAATGTTTTTTGAATTTTCCACTTCACTGCTTGGAATATCATATACAGAATGGACCAAAGCCAAATTTGTACTCAAATAAAAATTATTCAATCGATTCGAGATAAAATTTAAACTTTTCCTAAACTCTAATTCTACTCCATAAACGGTTGCTTCATCTACATTGACAAATGATAATTCGGGAATTGTTGCGCGTGGGTTAAACTGACGAATGATTGGGTCGTTGAATTTTTTGTAAAAACCACTTACAGCAATTAATTCTCCGGGCATTGGGTAATACTCATATCGCAGGTCATAATTTTTAATCAAAGATCTTTTCAGCTCCGGGTTTCCTACGTGGAAAAAACCATTTTTGGTATCAAATTGAATAAATGGTGCCAACTCTCTCATGTTTGGTCTGGCTAATGTCTGTGAAACCGCTGCTCTCAAATTAGATTTTTCAGAAATAGAATAAATTGCATTTAATGAATACAATATATCTGTTTGATCAATCTTACCTTCCGGTACAGTTGGTTCCTGGCTTTTAACACTCAAATTTGTAGTTTCGACTCTGGCTCCTCCAATGAGTTTAACTTTCGGATGTACATTATACACAGCCATTAAATAAGCCGCTGCAATTTCCTGATCACCGCTATAAAAATTGCGTGCATTGATCTGATTTACATAATGTAAACCGGTTACGTATCTTTGGACACTTCCATTTGGATTAAAAGTCGTATCTACAATGCCAAAATTATCGTAATTAAAAAAACCTTCGAAATCACCATCATATGAGGTGAAGCTGCGATCGGAAGAAGTACCTGAATTATTTAATTGGTAACGGTACTCACTGAAATCGCGTTTGAGTGAACTGAAGTATCCGCCAAACTTTATTTTGTTCGAACTACCCGGATTGCCTCCTGTTAGAAATGGTATGGAAATATCAACTTTTGCCTGTGATAACTGATCATTTAAATTCCTAAAAAAATGATAAGGATAAGCTATTTCTGAATTATTGATATAGTATTCTCTTTCTCCTTCCTCTTCAACAACTGTATAAGCAAAATAACGAAGATCGGGTTCTTTCTGGAATGCATTGGAGGTTCCCGCCATCCAATCAATACTTGAGTTGCCAAGATTTGCAAATACATGTTTGCCTCCCAATTGGTAAGTAGTAACTTGTCTTTGGATGAATTCTAAAGAACTTGTATTAAATTCTGCCAAACTATTCGAGACCTGGCCTAAATACTCACCTGATTGGCTCCGGCTTATAATTTCAGCGTCATTGTTAAATATGACATTTCCGTTGATCACGTGATTCTCAGAGAATTTATAAGCCAAATTAAATAATCCTCCCAACGCCGGATTGTATACACTTTTACTTTCTGTAAGCGATTGGTACGGAAACAAATTTTCAGTATTGTTATTCACATATGTCGATACTGCACCGCCATCATAATGACTGTAATTGGATGAGTAATTTAATGCAAGTGTATAACCAAGATCTTTTCCTAAAAACTTAATCCTATCTCCAACTGAAAAATTGAAACCCAAATTTTGCTTGGTTTTTTGTGCTTCAGGAACAAACTCATTACTTAATGCTTTAGATGTCCGATCAAAAATAGATCGCACACCATCCTTTGACGGATTGGGGTCTCTTGCCTGCAGAGAAGTACTTGATGATAATGGATCGCGAACATTTGGATCCAGGAGTAATTCAGGATGATCGCGTGTACCATCTTCAAATCCGAGCCAATCTGTTTTACCCCTTGTAGGGTGTGTATTAAAATTATCAATAAAAGAAGATTGAGTGTTATATTCAGAACTTATCGAAAATGCCAAATTAAAATTATCAGGTATTGTTTTGGTATTGATATTGATCAAACCTCCGGAGAAATTTCCCGGCAAGTCCGGTGTAAAAGTTTTAATGGTAACAATATTATCGATCATTTGAGCCGGAATCAAATCCAAACTTGTACTGTTGCGGTAAGGATCCGTACTTGGTAAGGTAATTCCGTTCAGTTGAGAAAGAGAATAACGATCACCCAATCCTCTCATGACAATAAATTTCCCGCTTTCTATAACCGCACCTGTAGATTGTCTCATCGCGTCAGCAGCGTTTGAGCTACCTGTTCGGCTGATCTGCTGAGAAGAAACTCCATCCTGAATTGCAAATGCTTTGCGTTGCAAAGCAATAACAGCTGCTTCGGTATTTTTAACCACATTTGCAGTCACTACTACTTCTGTCAATTCGGCGGTTTCTTCTTCTAAGGTAATATCCAGTAAATTTGTTTTTCCTCGAACAATTTCCAAACCTGTAATGGTTTGCTTTCCATAAGAAAGATAACTTACGACAACATCGTAAATTCCGGGAGCCAAGTTCAGATGATATTTTCCATCAAAATCGGTAGTTGTTCCAGTAACTTGCTGGTCGCCCTTATGAATCACAACAGTAGCACCGATAACCGTTTCACCGGTTGTTTTGTCAGTGATATTACCACTCAAAATTCCGTTTTGGCCTGCCAACTGAAAAGAAATAAAAACAAATAATAGACTTAAGATTTTCATTAACACTGATTTCATATTTTAGTAATTTTTATAATGTCAAAGCAGAGGATTCGCGTAACCAAACCCTCTGCTTTGTTTTTTAAAAGAATATCGTCCTTACTCGACAATCAGTTTCCTGACTGCGATTTTTCCGCTTTCGGTTTTAAACTTTATAATGTATAATCCTCTCTCCAAAAAATTCAAAGATTGCTTAACCGCATCCGCAGGAATCAATTGAATGAATTGTCCGTTGATCGTATATATTTCTATTCTGATTTTTTCATCAACATCTGTAGCAATGGTAACTTCTCTTCCCTTTGATACAGTATTAGGATAAATATCAAATTGCGCTAATGTTGGATTTATTTCATCCTCATTTCCTGTTGAAATATCAGCACTTAAATGCCCATTTCTATCCAGCGTTGTCCATGTATGGATCCAGTTTCTTCCCGCATCTGCAGGAAAAGCTCCTTTAAAATTACACATCGTATAAAATCCGTCCATAGGCGCTACAGCTAATGGTGTATTATACGCAGCCCCATTTGCTAAAGGACGTGGGTCCAATTTGCCATCCTGAATACGACTGATGCTGCGTATACCCGGATCATTGATACTGTTTTGATTATTGGTAAGATGTGCTATCAATGCGGCAGCTGTTGCATCTTCTGCTCCGCTGGTTATTCTGATGATTCCTGTAGCACTTCCATCCAATGTTGTGTTGCTTCCGTTTTTCCAGAATAAATTGTTCTGAATTTTTAATTCGCCGGTTCCCAATTTGCTATATGCATCATTCACGCCTGCTGCGCGATCCTGTACTTCGATCGCTTTGTTTTTCATCTCCGTTACAATGGAGTTGGCTACAGTACCTGCAGTTCCCGCTCTAAACAACCAACCCACAGGATTAGATGCGGCAGCTCCAGGACCTGCTCCGATATGTGTCCAGTTGTAAATAGCTGGGCTAGAAAATGGAGTTAAATCATCAGGAGTAGTACCATCCAATTCACCACCCGCATCTGCGATGTCTGGTCTCTGAATTGAAAACCAAAATTGTCCTTTTCCTACATATACTTCATCCCAATCGTAACTGTCATCTTCAGCAAATGCAACGACTGCATATTTTACATTTGGGGCTCCTCCAAAAAATTCAATTCCATCATCTGAATTTGCATATATTTCAATGTATTCTAAAACTGTTTTGCTCCCTACCGCTCCTAAGCTCAAACCGTTCAATTCATTTCCGGAGATGATTTGACGACCACCATGTCGAATGGTCACATATCTCATGACTCCTGAGTCATCATTATTGTCGGTTCCGCCGTATTGACCGCGGGTTTCAGCTAAACTGATTCCTTCTATATTGACTTCTGCGTTTCCGCTTTTTTGTGTAATTCCTTTTCCAAGAATTACAATTCCACCCCATAATGCATTATCTGTCGGACCTAAATCTGTTGGATTATTTACATCATCTGCAATGGCTGTAAAAATGATAGGTGCATCTGCAGTTCCTTCTGCATAAATTTTTGCCCCTCTGGTGATCACTAATGCGGATGGATTTCCAACATCTGCACGATCCGTGAATTTTACAACAGTTCCGGCTTCGATATTTAATACGCCTCCTGTTTCCAAAAATACCAAACCATCTAAAATGTAGGTATTGTTTTTTGTCCAGTTGTAAACTTTGTTTCCTTCAAGATCTGCATCCGTAATGTTTATGGTTGTTCCTGAAGTTGATAAATCTTTTAAATGATTATTTTGATCCAGTGCTGTCCAGCCTTGAATCCATAAATTGTCAGCATTTGAACCAAATGCGCCTTTGTAGTTTACCTGAGTAAAAAATGCGTCATTTGGATATGTTGCCATTGATGTATTATATGCTGCACCACTTCTTAAGGGTCTAGGATCCAGTGTTTCATCCTGAATTCTGCTGATATTCATGATGCCCGGATCATTAATCTCATTTACATTATTGGTAAGATGTGTGATCAGTGCAGCAGCAGTTGCATCTTCTGCACCACTGGTAATTCTAATGATTCCTGTAGATGTTCCATCTAAAGATGTGTTGCTTCCGTTTCTCCAGAATAAATTGTTCTGAATTTTTAATTCACCAGTTCCCAATTTGCTGTAAGCATCATTTACTCCTGATGCGCGATCCTGTACTTCGATCGCTTTGTTTTTCATTTCAGTTACAATAGAATTCGCTATCGTTCCTCCAGTACCAGCTCTCAACAACCAACCCACCGGATTAGATGCTGCTGCTCCGGGACCAGCTCCGATATGCGTCCAGTTGTATACGGTTGGATTTGAATATGGAGTTAAATCATCCGGCGTTGTTCCGTCCAACTCCCCACCTGCATCCGCGATGTCTGATCTCTGAATCGAAAACCAGAATTGTCCTTTTCCTACAAATACCTCATCCCAATCATAACTGTCATCTTCTGCAAATGCTACAACTGCATATTTTACATTTGGTGCTCCTCCGAAAAATTCAATTCCATCATCTGAATTTGCATATATTTCAATGTACTCTAAAACGGTCTTACTTCCTACTGCTCCCAAACTCAATCCGTTCAATTCGTTTCCGGATATGATCTGACGGCCACCATGGCGTATTGAGACATATCTCATGACTCCTGAATCATCGTTATTGTCTGTTCCGCCGTATTGTCCACGGGTTTCTGCTAAACTGATTCCTTCTATATTGACTTCAGAATTTCCACTTTTTTGTGTAATCCCTTTTCCAAGAATTACAATTCCACCCCATAATGCATTATCTGTCGGACCTAAATCTGTTGGATTATTTACATCATCTGCAATGGCTGTAAAAATGATAGGTGCATCTGCAGTTCCTTCTGCATAAATTTTTGCCCCTCTGGTGATCACTAATGCGGATGGATTTCCAACATCTGCGCGATCCGTGAATTTTACGACAGTTCCGGCTTCGATATTTAATACGCCTCCTGTTTCCAAAAATACCAAACCATCTAAAATGTAGGTATTGTTTTTTGTCCAGTTGTAAACTTTGTTTCCTTCAAGATCTGCATCCGTAATGTTTACCACCTGCGCACAGAGAACAAGCGGCAATAAAAAATAGAGTGTAAGTAATAGTTGTTTCATAAAATAGCTTGTAATTTTTTTTAATTTGTTTTTACGTTGCAAAATTAGGTCGTAGCAGATCCCTTAACATGAAGCTATTGTTATGAAATGATTATGAAATTATGGGATAACACTGTTTTTAGAATGCCGTTACAAAAAAAACAGCTGCCCGAAAAACAGGCAGCTGCTGTAAAAAAGTGTTGAAATGAAATCTCTATCTTAATTATGGAAAAACAATTTTCCACTAATTTTAGAATTCTAGGAAACGCAAAAGCAGAATTTGAATTGAATGGTTTTAATCTATTATTGTTGCATAAATCATTTGGGACATTTGTTAAACTTAATCCACATCTCACCCAGCCATTGCATTCCGAGTTTGTATGCGTTGATACAATGGGTTTAAATGATTTACTTATGCATTTATAAGCAAATACATTTTTCAGATGATTCTGCAAACAAGATTTCATTTTCAATTCAATTCACACTTCTGCTGCAAAATTAGTGGAAGTAAGTATGCAGGTGATACATCAGATCGTTATGGAAACATGACTAATTTGTATGATTAATGTAAATTATTAATGAAGTTAATGTTATCTAATGGTAATGTATTTATATCAATTTGAACATCATGTGAAAATGATAACTTCAGTACCTATTGATTGTATAAAATATACTAAGTCCCGATTATCATAACAGATGAAATTTACAAATTGAAACAAAAGCTAAACTTTAACTCCCTAAATTTGGTTTAATCATCGTAAATTTACGATGAAATGGGTACCACAAAATCTGAATTATTCAGCACAACCGATAATGAATTGGCAAAATACGCCAAGGCGCTCGCCCATCCTGCAAGGATAGCTATTCTCAAGATCCTCTTTATGCGGAAACAATGCGTATGTGGCGATATCGTCGAAGAATTACCTCTGGCTCAAAGTACGATCAGTCAACATCTAAAAGAACTTAAAGCTTCAGGACTCATTCAGGGTGAAATAGAGGGTCCTTCAGTATGTTATTGTATCAACATGAAGTCCTGGCTGAAGATCAGAAAGACGCTTTCCGACTTTTGGATCATAATCCGGATGATTCGAAAAATTGTTGCTAAACTTAAACCTTTTATCGTAATATTACGTTTTAGAAATAAACACGAATATGAAAATGCAAATGACCTCAAGCAAATTGTACGCGAAAAGTACGCACAAATTGCGCTTCAATCAAAGGAAACAAACCAATCATCATGCTGTGGATCAGGCGGTTGTAGTACAGAAGTGTACAACATTATGACTGAAGATTATACAGCTTTGAAAGGATATCAAGAGGAAGCTGACCTGGGTTTGGGCTGCGGTTTGCCTACTGAATTTGCCAAAATTAAGGAAGGTAATGTGGTTATTGACCTCGGATCCGGAGCAGGTAACGATTGCTTCATTGCAAGAGATCAGACTGGCCCGACCGGGAAAGTTCTCGGTATCGATTTTACCGTCGAAATGATTGAAAAAGCAAGAATTAATGCTCAAAATCTCGGCTATAGTAATGTGGAATTTCTACTAGGAGATATCGAAGATATGCCTGTTAAAGACAATTTTGCCGATGTTATCGTTAGCAATTGTGTTCTCAATCTCGTACCAGATAAGGCAAAAGTATTTAAAGAAATATACAGAGTTTTAAAACCCGGTGGTCATTTTTCTATTTCTGACGTGGTCCTGCAAGGCGATTTGCCCGATAAAGTTAAAGATCAGGCTGAGATGTATGCCGGCTGCGTTTCAGGCGCAATACAACAAGGTGAGTATTTGGAATATATCAAGAAAACAGGATTTGAAAATTTGGAAATCCAAAAGCTAAGACCCATAGAAATACCTTTGGACATCCTCTCTCAATATCTTGGAGAGGAAGACCTAAAGCGCTATCAAAACAAAGAATTTGGAATTTACAGCATCAGTGTATTCGCAGAGAAACCCAAAGTTAAATCCGGTTGTTGCGCGCCAGGATGTTGCAATTAATAATACTTCATCAGGAAATGGAAACAGGGGGACGTAATATTTTAGTTTTATGTACAGGTAATAGTTGTAGAAGTCAAATGGCAGAAGCCTATTTAAAATATTATTCTCAAGGCCTGCAGATCTTCAGCGCTGGAATCCGCGCAGATGGGTTAAACAAAAATATGATCGAAGTCATGCTCGAAGACGGCATTGATGTAAGTTTACAAACTTCAAATACAATTGAGGAATTCGAAAACCTTAACTTTGAATGCATCATCACCGTTTGTGATCACGCAAAAGAAAGTTGCCCTCTGTTTCCAATTCAAAGCAAATCATTCCACCAAAATTTCACCGATCCTGCAAATGCTAAAGGAAGCTCTGATGAAATCTTGAACGCATTTAGAATGGTAAGAGATGAGATCAAACAATATTGTAAATATTTTATTGCGGAATATTTTCCGAATAATATAAATCAAAGCCAAATTGGAAAAAGTTAACATGAAGAACTAGGAGACTGATATCTTGAAACTTTGATAAATAAAATAGAAACGTTACAGATCCTATTTTTCCTACTTCATTCCCATTTCCTCTCTTGATGATGGATGTTTATTTCTTCCAAGTTCATGATGTAATTCAAAAATGTAGACTGAAGTGAAAAGCAAACATGGATCACCATGTTTAATGGATTCAATAGACGCTCAACAGGTGCTTCAAGGATTTATACATCGTACACTTTGAATTTCACTTGCATACTATAATTCCAAAATTCATCAACTTATTTTAGTCAATAATTATTCTTCTTGTTGCCTAATCAGAATAGCTTCTCACTTCCTCAGCTAATGAATAGATACTTATGCCAAAATCAAGTTAATTTAAAAGTATAAATGTACAAAATAAATTCATCAATCCAAAATTTTCATCAATTTACAAACTCTGATTTTTTCTCTAAAACAACTCCACATTTACTGCACTGGTGGATTTGTATATTCTTATCAAAATATTTATTTATTTCGGATAAACAATGTGGACATTTTCTTTTTTGATCATCCAATTGATAAGGAAAGCTATTATTTGAAAAAATATAATTAAACCATGACCTCAATTTTAAATGAACCCTTTTTGGCAATCTAAGCTTAATATTATTTAATAGATGGATAAAATGCAAGGTATTCAATTTATCAATTTTTACTTTGTAAAACGAATAAATCGTTTGTCCCAGATATGTATCTGGAAATCTGTATGGAAGTCCGAAACCTAAGGGTTTTAATATAGGCCACTTCACCGGTCGCTTTTCAGGTAAAAATGCGGTTCCAAACAACCAATCAAAAAATGAAAATTTAGTTGCATAATTTGCATAAAAAACTTCTTTGTGATTGGCATGATGCCATTGGTGCATCTCTGGTCCGTTAATGACATAAATAGCTTTTCCCAATTTTAAATCAATATTGGAATGGATCCAGATTCCCCACACGGCATCCAGAAATGCTTTAGCGGGAACAATGATGGCCGCAGTTTTTGAATCTAGTAACAAAATGATAGGCGCGAACTCGATCGTCTGGTTGATAAATATTTCCAAAGGATGAGATCTCGAGCCAGCTAACCAATCCACATCTCGCACACTGTGATGCGCTTCGTGCGTTTTCCAAAGCCATTTATTATGATGTTGCCACCTGTGAAACCAATAGATATAAAAATCATGAGTCACCAGGAATAAAAAAACTAAAAACCATATGGGCCAATGACTGATCCACCCTACTCCACTCCAACCCATGTAATTCTTAAATGGCAGAATGACTAAATCAAATATGAACAGCTTCAGCAGATACGATTGAATGAGTGTATACCAAAGCAAATCCATCCAAAAGTCCTTACGAAAAAAATTGACTTCCTTTGTATAAGGCATCTTGCGTTCAAGTATCATCACCAACAAGATGACACCTGCTAAAACAAAAGTCCCGGTTCTTTCAATTTGAAAAGCTTCCAGGTCCCTTAAAAATTCCATTAGCCCAAGTCTCTATCCTATACTAACGAATGTTCGGTGGGTGTTTTGCGAAGTCTTTTCATAGGTCCAACTTCACTATCGTAAACTCTTTTGATCCCGTCACCAGCTGCCTTTTCAATATCGCGAATATCCCTCACCAATCTTCTCATGCCTTCTACTTCGACACTTGCAGCCTGATCTGAACCCCACATCGCCCGATCCAATGTATAGTGACGTTCAATAAATGCAGCTCCCATCGCCACAGCAGCCAGAGTGGTAGCCAGCCCGGTTTCATGACCGGAGTAACCAATAACTGTATTTGGATACAGCTCCATCAGTGAGTGAATCATTCGTAAGTTTAACTCTTCCAGCGAACATGGATATGCAGATGTAGAATGCGCAATAAGTATCTGGTCAAGACCCAATACATCTGTAGCATTCATGATTTGTTCAAGAGTCGACATTCCGGTTGATAACATCAAAGGCTTTCCGGTACTTTTCATTTTATGCAACAAATCCAAATCCGTCAAAGATGCTGAAGAAGCTTTATATAGGACTGGTTTAAATTGCTCCAGAAAATCCACTGATTCTTTGTCCCAGCAGGAAGCAAACCAACAGATATCTAACGAGCGACAATAGTCATCAATTTCCTGGTAAGCTGCGAAATCAAATTCAACTTTATAACGATAGTCAATATACTTCATGCGACCCCAAGGTGTATCGCGCATGCGATCCCATTCATCGCGGGGTGTACATACTTCAGGAGTTCTCTTTTGAAATTTGACTGCATCACAACCTGCCTGGGCAGCCTCAAATATTAATTTTTTGGCGATATCCAAATCTCCATTGTGATTGATACCAATTTCGGCGATAATAAAACATGGATGTCCGGGTCCTATTTGCCGTCCATATGATAAAACAATTTCTTTCATATTATGATTTTTATTATTAAACATTAAATTGCGGTCCAACCTCCATCTACAATAAGATTTGCACCAGTCATATAAGAGGATGCATCGCTTGCCAAATAAATCAAAGCTCCGCGATAATCATCCACATTTGCCATTCTTTGCAAACAAGTTCTTGCAGCGTAATTTTGAACAAACCATTTTTCCTGGTTATTTTCTACACCACCCGGACATAATGCATTGACGCGCACATTATTTTTTCCCCAATAGGCAGCCAGGTATTTTGTAAAACCAATGACTGCTGCTTTGGTAGACGGATAAGCCGGTGATTTATAAAAATTTTGAATACCTTGATCGTCCACATATAACTGCTGATCAGGACCCACCACTCCATAAGTCGATGCGATATTAATAATACTTCCTCCTGATCTATTTGCCATGTGCGAACCAAATACCTGGCTACATAAATAAACCCCGGTTACGTTGACATTAAACGATTTTTGCCACATCTCAATCGGATAGTTTTCAAATTTTGAATTTTCCAAAGCAAGCGCTGGATTTTCAAACATGTCATTTACAGCTGCATTATTTACCAAAATATCAATGGTACCGTACAAGCGTAAAATTTCCTGATAAACAGATTCAATAGAATTCTTATCAGTCACATCCATCTCAAACCGATGTATAGTTTCAGTGGAGGCTGATTCTTCAAATTTTAGATCACATCCGACCACTATCGCTCCAGCATTTTGGAGTGCAGTGCAATGATTTACTCCCAGCAATCCATTTGCTCCTGTTACAATTGCAATTTTATCTTTTAATGAAAATAAATTTTCCATGCTAAAATTTAATCGGACGAAATACGACATCCATAGGTTGCCCTACTAATTTATGGTCCACATCTCCATTTTCAAAACGTTGTTTAAGCAATTTCAAAACCTCATCATAAGCTCTCAAAGTGTAGTCCACATCAGCTTCTGTAAAAGAATAAGTCATATTGTGGAATTTACTCCACAGAATTCCAAATTTCAACAACTCTTGTTGTATATAAGCATAGATACTCAGAGGTGAAGCAACTGAACTCTTTAAACTCAAAAGGGTCCTGCAGGGATAACCTGAGCACTCCATATATTCCTGCAATTCATTTTGTACAATGCGTTGATTCAAGCCATCCTTTAAGAGTGCGCCTATTGATCTTAAATGTTCCGGAACATTCTTTTCAATGAGTTCAGTGATCGTTGCTTTCGCTGCTGCTAAGGACAAAGTCTCTCCTCCGAAAGTAGAGAAAAAGAAAACATCCTTTTCAAACCAGGACATGACATCTTTTCTACCGGTAAGAAATGCAATCGGCATGCCATTTGCAACGGCCTTTGAATAAACGGCAAGATCAGGTTTAACATTAAAATATTCCTGCGCTCCACCAATGGCGATTCGGAAACCCGTCCACATTTCATCAAAAATTAATAAACTTCCATTGGCTTCACAAAGCGCCTTCAATCCTTCCAGATATCCAGGCTTGCATGTTTCAAATACAAAGGGTTCCAAAATTACAGCTGCAACCTGATGATCCAGCTTTAATTTAATATCTTCCAGATCATTATATTTGAATGTCTCTGTAAGTTCTTTCACCGATTGCGGAATTCCATAATCGCGCGTTGTTGTGCCGATATACCAATCATGCCAACCGTGATATCCGCAGCAAAGTATTTTTTCTCTTTTAGTAAAAGCCCTTGCAACTCTTATGGCAGCACTGCAGACATCTGCACCTGTTTTGCTTATCCTTATACTTTCAGCGTTTGGAATAATTTGGTGAATCATTTCGCAAACCTCATATTCCAAATGATGCATCAGAGAAAAGCTTATCCCTTTTGCAAGTTGCTCACGAATGGCATCATCTACTCGATCATAACAATAACCCAAGGAAATAGGTCCAATGGCCGCATAATAATCCAGATATTTATTGCCATCAATATCCCAGATTCTATTTCCTTTTGCCCTGTCTACAAATACCGGACAAACTCCTTCACTAAATTGACCAGGAGCCTTTGCAAGTGTTTGCGATACCGGATGCATGATTTTCCTGGCTTTTAAAAGAAGTTCCCTGGACTTACTAATATCCGGATACTCTGCATTCCATTTAATTGAATTGGACATATTGCAAACAATTTATTTTATTATAAATTTTATGAAACATAGCTTCTGCTGTAAATCCTTCAAATTTCAAAACATCATCCAGGAGTGCAGGCCTGAACCACTGATCACTCAATGCAAAAGGCATCACTTTAGCCTTCACTTGATATTTTAGATAGGTTTCAGCTACCGCAGAGTATAAACCGCCTTTCTGAAAATGGTCCTCCATAGTAATTATCCATGAATTCTGAGCTGCCAATTGCAATAATGCAGTTTCATCGAGTGGCTTCAACGAACGAATGTTAGTAATGCCCACAGATATTCCCTGGGCTTCCAACAATGCCTTTGTTTGCATGGCTTGTTCAAATAAAAAACCTGCAACTATAATATTTACATCACTACCCAATGAAATGAGCTCTGCTTTGCCTTTTTCAAAAACAGCATGTTCAAATTGTGTTTTACGGGTATTGACTCTTATGTATGCTGGTTTTTCAGATTCCCAGATGTCCGGCAACATGGACAACATATCCTGTTCATCGGCCGGACAATATACTTCCATATGTGGGAGGCCACGCATCAAACTTAAATCTTCAAGTGCTTGGTGTGTAGGCCCGTTTCCATCTGAGAGAAAACCGGGAATGTATCCGCTCAATTTTACTGGTAAACCCGGTATGCATATATTGTTTCTGATAAATTCATATGCCCTGAAAATTAAAAACGGAGCTAAAGCATGACAAATGGGAATACGTCCTCTCAATGCAAGTCCTGCAGCCATTCCTATCATCGTTTGTTCTGCAATACCAACATCAATAAACCGCTCACCCATCGTTTCAGGAAGATCTCTGATCAATGCCCTGTTTTCTGCTGTCAAAACAAACAAACGTTCGTTAGTTACAGACAATTCTCTTAAAAGGTCCTGGTAGGTTTTCATCTTACAGTTAAAGTTTCTGATTCAAGTATCGCAGCATGCTGACCATGAAGTTCGTTCTTGAGTTCACTCACTTCCCGTTCACTGAAATTCACAAACCAGCGGTCGGCACGTTTTTCTATACTTGGGAGCCCTTTTCCCCGAACTGTATCGCAGATAATAACACTGGGCTTGTCTGCTGAAAATGGAAGTCTGCTAAATGCAGCGTCCAGTTGCAAAAAATCATGACCGTCAATTCGTTCAACAACAGCTCCAAATGCTTCGAATTTTTGATTCAATGGTTCAAGTGGTATTAACTCTTCTGTTTCTTTGTTCGCTTGAAAATAATTTCGATCGACCACCCAACAAATCCTGTTTAATTTTAAAGCAGAGGCCACTAAAAGGCATTCCCAAACCGAACCTTCATTTAATTCACCATCGCCAACTATGACAATTACATGATTCTGAATATTTCTTATCCTGCAATCCAAAGCTATGCCCAATCCAACTGAAGGCAACTGTCCAAGTGAGCCGGAATGAAATTCTACTCCGGGAATAGATCGATTTGGATGCCAGTAAATAGAGTCATTTGTTTTGAGATGATTCTGCAATCTCCCTTTTTCAAGCAATCCTAATTCAGCAAGACATCCATATAATGCAAATACATCATGGCCCTTTGATAAAAGCAGGATATTGCGTTGGGGATCTCTTAAGTTTTCTTTATCGATTTTTAAAAATTCAAAATAGAGGTAAACCAAAAGATCGGTACACGATAATGAAGCTCCTATAAAGCAACCTCCATTGGTGGACAACTGGATGATGTGCTCGCGGACAAGTAATGCCTGCGATTTCAGATGCTGTAGTTTACTTATTTCCATGAATCATTGAGAATTCTAGTTTCATCTGCAGAAACAGTTTGCAATTCGCTTAAATGATGGCGATACCAATTGACTCCTGCATACATTGCATTTATATCCATCAATTCGGGTTCCCCTTCTAGCAGCGTTAAAATGTCATTCAAAGAGAATTGATGATTGCTCGGGTATAGTTTTTCAAATATTTTTCCAATAAATTGGTAATCTTCTGGATAATCTAAAGTAAACCTGTGGCTCATAGAATAATTGAATCCGGTCTCCCATTTTACATTCCCTATATTAAAAAGGTCCTTGTTTTCCCAAATAAAAGGTGTCGTATGTTCTCTTTCAAAATCGCGTCTTGCAGTCGCCCATGTATATTCCAAAGCATCCATACACATGACTTCAACATCATTTCCATCCGGGTATGTTTGAGGATGTAAATTACTTACATAATCAAATGAATTATTCATGAAGTACTGTACCGTTTTATCTATAATCCCCGGATCAATCAACGGACAATCTGAAGGTATTTTCAAAACTATATCCGCCTTATATTTTTTAGCGGCCTGGTAATGCCTTGTCAACAAATCAAGTTCATCGCCACGAAAACATTCCCATTCGTTTTGTTCACAAATTTTTTCGATGATTCTGTCTTCAGGCAAATCAGTTGTTGCAATTACAATTTGTCCGGCCCATTGAGATTGTCTGACTCTTTCCATCATTCGATATAACATCGTCTGACTGAGAACAGGTTTTAATATTTTCGCTGGAAATCTACTTGAACCTGTCCGGGCCTGGATCAGTGTTACAATACTAGTCATTGAATAATAATTGACTGCTCTGAAAATATTTTACAGCTGGTACAAATTCAAGATCTTCTTCAAGTAATATAGCTTTTGACCATTCAGCAATCAATTTCGCTGAAGTTCCTCCATTCTGAATGGGCATCCTTTCTTTCAGTTGCTCTATTGGAAAATATGAATATACTTTTTTACCCAGAGCCATTCCAATATATACGACCGAAGAAAATTGGGTGATCAACTCCTCGCAATTTGCGATCATATGATCCGTGTTACAAGCCGTATAGACTTCCGCAGTATCTGCAAATACCTTCTCTATTTCACGAATAGCCCGATGAACTTTTTCATTTGGGTGAAGTTTAAAAACAATCTTTCGTCCACCCGCTATATTTTTACAACTTTGCAAAATTCCATTCGATCCTCCTTTCCGCCTACCTCCCGGATATCAGAAGTACAAACAAGTACATAATTGCGAAGCGGAAAATCATTGTTTATGAAAGAAGCAGCATGATCAAAATTTGGAATTCCCGTTACTCTTATTTTATATTCATCAGTACCCATTTCTGTAAAAAACTTTGCATACCCTTCAGATGCTACACAATACAAATCGCATTGATTTGAACATCCGTTCAATGAAGTATCACCAGTCATCCATCCAGGCAACCGTAATTTTCTAACCAACATTGATTTATTAGAAACAGGATCCGTCATTCCTTCCTGAACAAAGACTAATTTAGCATTATAAAACTTGGCAGGCACCATTAAGTCACTGCACATAAATACAAGTTCATATTCATCTCTGTATTGCTCCCCGCGATAATCGTATTTTGCCTGAACTTTTTGCAAATAAGATTTTTGCTCCTTTCGAAAAGCACTGTTAGTACCCATGATGGTCCAATCAACCAAGCCACTCTCTGCTATCCACTTGAAAAAAATTCCTTCCCCAAAATATTGCGTAAAATAATGATCATACTCTGGCATTTCGAGAGAGATCTTATGGAGTTGTTTGGTCTGATTTAGCGAACCAACAATATGTAATACTTTTTTCTTCATGAATTGAATTAGGGCATAAAATTAGATGTGTGATCGTGGTTTACATCTCCATTTTAATTAATTAATGAAAAATAGAACTTAACTTATTTATTACTTTACATAGTGTTGACAATTTACAATAGCCTAAATTTCGCTTCATCAATAAATAATATTGGCATAATATTAATTGTTTTCCTTTTTTAAATCGAATACATCTTTCTAAAAAGTACAGCCACTTATTTTTTAATGAATTAGAAATAATAGTACTGGATTAATAATCCAACACAGCAATCTAAAAAAATAGCGTAATATTACTTCTCCCAAACATTTTTATATCCAATGTTTTCAAACTATTTCAATTTACTTCAGCAAGGATAAATATTGAACTCTTCCTGTATTGCAAAACTCAAGGATGGCTTGCGTTTGGTCTGATGTTCGCATAGCTCTTATCAAATTTCTTAGCTTTGTGTCTATTATAATTTTTACAACTAAACAAATGGATGGTATCAATTCAACAGTTCATCATATGAAGCCTGAAAAAATCCAATTGGTAATCTGGGATTGTGATGGAGTGCTTGTGGACAGTGAACATTTAGCTACCAAAGCTTTCCATAACATTATTTTAGAATTAGGAGGCACCAGTACTTACGATGAAGTATATCATAGCCTGAAAGGTGGCTCTATTTATAAAGCAATTGATTACGTAAAAGCACAGGCCATCGTACCGGAATCATTCTTGATAGAGCAGGAATACCGAAGCCGGAGCTTTGAACTCTTTAAGCAGGAGTTAAAAGCTGTAGCGGGCGTAGAAAGTATCTTACAATCACTGCAGGTCAATCAAAGTGTAGCTTCCAATGGTCCGCAGATTAAAATTCTGCACAATCTTGAAGTCACAGGTTTACTCAAACATTTTAAAAGAGAACATATTTTTTCTGGACACGACATCCAAAAATTTAAACCAGATCCCGATTTATTTATCCATGTAGCCACAACTTTGAATTATGCCCCCTATCAGTGTTTAATCATTGAAGATAGTGAACATGGAGCCCATGCTGCCAAATTAGCCGGCATGCAGTGTTTCGGGTACGCGGCTGAAACCAATGTTGAATCATTCTTAAAATATGACGCCATCCCATTTTACAACATGGCTGAATTGGAAAGGCATTTGGAAAAACTTGGATTGTGGGAAGAAGTCTGTTAGTCTAGCAGGAAGATGTCTGTTTGACTGTTAGTCTGTTAGTCTGATAGTCTGTTTGACTGTTAGTCTGTTAGTCTGCTAGTCTGCTAGTCTGTTAGTCTGCTAGTCTGTTAGTCTGTTAGTCTGTAATCTAATATCCATTATCTATTATCTATTATCCATAATCTTTAATCTAAAAAAACCATCCATCCACTACCACACTTAATACTTTAAATTTGCGACCGTTATACTCAGCTATGAATTGACATTTGGGATGATCACTTAATGTCATAAGTTGAGGTATACTTTCAATTGAATGATCTAAGGGTACACAGTTCTCGCCACCATCAGAGACATACCAAATTTTATTTTCAGTTGCCAGTTTAATATCTTGCAGCACGTAAATAAAGTTAGGAAGAAATGGATTGTAGCTAAGCAACCATGCAAAATGGTCAAGTGCTTTCCCAAGCGTAATTGACTCAATCGCTATATTTGGCATCTGAATAAAAGTACGCGAAGGTGCATCGCTTATTCGTACCGGCGCCATCGAAGGAAAAAATTGAACGGCAGCATGGTAATTCCTGCCCAAGAAGAATTGACTAGGTTGATTCCAAAGGCCGAATTTAAATTCAATAAACAAGCATTTGGTTTTATGAGTCCTGCCATAAAACCAATGTCGATATACGGACATATTTTCTTCTTTGTCCAAAGCCATGCCTAAGTAGATCCAATGATCCGTAACTGAATTTTCTTCAGGCAGGTTTTTTTTTGAAAAGGGAATTCCACTGAAAGTTAAAAGGTCTTCCTTTTCTAAATCTGTTAGGGTCGCAATATGTTGGAATTTTCGGCAAAAAGATATAATTCTCCCAATATCGGAAAACGGTATCCAAACTTTCCTTTTCCTTTGCCAAAACCTCTGGAATTCTTCTCAATTTCCGGGCTACTCCAGGCAAGCCACAATCAACCAATCGGGTTGAAATTTCACGCAGCGATTGTTCTAAATTGAGATTTGAATACAGACCTGTGGTCAGCAAATGATCCAACCAAAGCTGCAACAGTTTTACTCCTGAAAGCAAACTTTCTTCCTTCTGCGCATTGATTCTGGAAAAATATAACACCATTAAGACTTACAATGCTTAGCTATTGGGATACCCTGATTAATTGTCTTCAAAGATCCCCAAATGTTTTAAAGCCATTTGAGAAGCAAATTGCTCTGCACTTTTTTTATTGAAGTCTTCTGCACTTGATACTTCAACTCCATCTATAATGACTCCTATTTTAAAGCGATCTCTTTTATCAGACTTGAATTTGTTAATAACTTTGAAATCAATTTCTTTTGAATTTTTTTGACACCATTCCAACAACTGACTCTTATAATTATCGTCAAATACTTCCAAATGATCGATATTGATAAACTTTTTAAGAATCTTATTTAAAATAAACTGTTTGGTAAATTCAAAACCCTGCTCTATATATATTGCTCCGATAAGGGCTTCGAGCGCGTTTCCTAACATAGATTGCGAAATGGCTGTTTGGTTAAACTCCACCATAAGATGATCCAAACCCATTTGCTCCGCTATATAGTTTAGCATTTTGCGCTTGACAATTTTAGACCGCATTTTGGTTAAAAATCCTTCATTAGCGCCGGGGTATTTTTTAAATAGGTATTCGCCAACCACAAAACTCAGCAATGCATCACCAAGGTATTCAAGTCTCTCATTGGATTGATATAATCCCGGGGCTTCTGAAGTGATATTATTGAGTGTTGATTTATGATAAAAAGATAGTTTGAAAATATACAGATTGGAGGGTGTAAACCCAATCAAATATTGCAAACGCTCAGCAAAATGCTTGTCCTTCGAAAAAAACTTGTGATTTGTCTTCCTATAATACTTGTATAGAAATCCTAACATTTCTTAAGAATCACGGAACTATTATGGCCGCCAAAGCCAAAGGTATTACTTAAGAAAGCATTCACCTTGCGATGTTGAGCTTCATTAAAAGTAAAATTAAGTTTAGGATCCAAATCAGGATCGTCTGTATGGTGATTGATCGTTGGAGGAATAAAATCATTTTGCATCGCCAGAATACCGGCAATAATTTCAACAACACCTGCAGCTCCTAAAAGATGGCCCGTCATTGATTTCGTAGAACTGATATTTAACTTGTAAGCGTCTTCACCAAACACTTTCATAATCGCTTTTGCCTCAGCAACATCGCCCAATGGAGTAGATGTACCATGGGTATTGATATAATCAATTTGGGAAGTGGTCAAACCGGATTCGGCAAGGGCAAGGTTCATTGCAGTGCTGGCGCCCAATCCTTCTGGATGTGGTGCCGTTATGTGGTAAGCATCTGCAGTTGCTCCCGTGCCAACTATTTCTGCATAGATTTTAGCACCTCTTTTTTTGGCCAATTCGTATTCTTCCAAAATTATAGCACCGGCGCCTTCACCCAACACAAAACCATCCCGTTCTTTATCATAAGGCCTGGATGCTGTTTGAAAATCTTCATTGCGCTCTGATAAAGCCTTCATTGCTGAAAATCCACCTACACCTGCTTTGGTTATAGCTGCTTCTGATCCTCCGGAAATCATCATGTCAGCTTTATTAAGTCTGATATAATCAAATGCATTGGTAATAGCATGTGCAGAAGAGGCGCAAGCTGAAACAGTTCCATAGTTGATGCCCATCAGCCCATATTTAATGGAAATATGGCCCGGAGCAATATCAGAAATCAATTTTGGGATCAAAAATGGGCTATATCGAGGCGTACCTTGATGAAGAGCTGCTTCTGAAAGATCATTTTCCAAGGTATTAAAACCTCCTATCCCTGAACCCCAGATAACGCCGAATCTTGCCAAATTGCATTGATCCAATTGAATTCCTGAGTCGGCCATAGCCTGATCAGCCGCAACTATTGCATATTGCGCAAAGGGATCAATTTTTCTAGCTTCTTTTTTATCGAGGTAATGCTCTGGTATAAAGCCCTTTAACTGGCAAGCAAACCGCGTTTTAAACAATTGAGCATCGAAATAACTAATCGGACAAGCACCACTGATGCCCTTTTGGAGTCCTTCCAAATAATCCTTAACCCCCAATCCTATGGGTGTCAAAGCTCCTAAGCCTGTTACGACAACGCGTCTCATACAGTCCGGTAATGCCTATTTCCTCCTAAGGGAAACAGGAGTGAATGAATAGTAATTACTTACAGTTCGCCTCCAAATAAGCAACAGCCTGGCCTACAGTTTGAATTTTTTCAGCCTGGTCATCTGGAATTGAAGTGTCAAATTCCTTCTCGAACTCCATTATAAGTTCAACAGTATCAAGGGAATCAGCACCTAAGTCGTTTACAAAACTAGCTTCTAATGTAACTTCTGATTCATCAACAGCCAGTTTATCGACAATAATTTTTTTAACTCTTTCTGCAATCGTAGACATAATTAGGACGGATTTTATAAATGTTTTAAAACCAATGCGCAAAATAACGTATAAGGCGAAGGAATACCAAAAATATTTTCGCTTTTTTTAATGGAACCACTGTTCCTTTGCGTTGTTATTACATGGATATATTTTCCTATCCAAACAAATGATCACTCTAAATGATTCACCATAACACAAAAATAATCGCAACAGTAGGCCCTGCGAGCAGTAAATATGAGCAACTTCTCGGACTGGCAAAAGAAGGCGTAGCCGTTTTTAGGCTGAATTTTTCACATGGCAGCCATGATGATTATGCTACAATCATACAACACATTCGTAAAATAAATCACGATTTCGATGCTCATTTGGGCATCCTATGCGATTTACAGGGTCCGAAATTGAGAATTGGTGAAATTGAAAACGGGTCTGTATCCTTTTTACCAGGCGATGAAGTTGAATTTGTAAATCAAATATGCCTCGGTAATAAGCATACCATTTATATGAGTTATGAAAATTTTGCCAGAGATGTCAAACCCGGCGAGACCATTCTGCTCGATGATGGAAAATTGGTCTTTGAGGTCTTAGATAGCAACGGAAAAGATAAAACCAGGCTTAAATGCATATTTGGCGGACAGCTCAGTTCCAATAAAGGGGTCAATCTTCCTGATACTGAAGTTACACTCCCCTCACTAACGGAAAAAGATTTAAGAGATCTCGATTTCATTTTAACACAAGCCGTCAACTGGATTGCCTTGTCATTTGTGAGAAAAGCTGAAGATATTGAACATTTACAAGCACTTATCGAAAGTGCAAATCATTCTGCAAAGGTGATCGCCAAAATTGAAAAACCGGAAGCACTTAAAAATATTGATGCCATCATCAAATCCAGCAATGCCATTATGATTGCGCGCGGGGATCTGGGGGTTGAGGTCCCGATTGAAAGACTACCCACACTTCAAAAAGCCATCATTGCAAAATGCGTACAAAGAGCCCGATCAGTTATTGTTGCCACGCAATTCATGGACAGTATGATCAAACAACCAAGTCCGACAAGAGCTGAGGTTACTGATGTTGCCAACACAGTACTTGATGGCACTGACGCAGTTATGCTCAGTGCTGAAACATCTATAGGCGAACATCCCATTAAGGTAGTGCAGGCCATGAAAAAGATCATATTTGAAGCCGAAAAGCACTACCCGATAAGCTCCAAAAGGCCTAAACCATCCGATAAATCTTCCACATTTATTTCAGACGTGGTTTGCTTCAATGCAGCCAAAACAGCAGAAGATATCAAAGCAAAAGCAATTATAGGATTAACCGTATCGGGTTATACAGCTTTTAAAACTTCATCGTATAGGCCGAATTGTCCGATTTACATTTTTTCAAGCGCCGCCCATATGTTAGGTACTTTAAACCTTGTTTGGGGAGTTCGATGTTATTATTATGATAAAATGAGTTCAACAGATGAAACTATAGACGATGTGATTCACATCCTCAAAAAGATCAAAAATTAAAATCAGGAGATCTCGTTGTCAACACTGGAAGTATGCCAATTTTGAAAAAACTGAGAACCAATATGCTCAAAGTTACTGAGGTAGAATGATCTTTGATTTTTATATTAATTTCCATGTATAAGTATTTTCTAATGCAAATTCACAAACTTCCATTGAAAGTATTGCAAATTGTTCTGCCTACATGCTACTTGATAATACTTTCCACAAACCTGCATGCACAAAATCAATCCAGCTCCACAGATAAGGAATCAATGATGATTGAAGCCCTAAAAGAAGAACTGATTGGAAATATTCAAAAATCTATTGACATTTTAGAAAAACTCAAATACGAGGCTGAATTTAAATCTGTGAGCTATTACCTGCTTTCGAGAATGTATTTTTCGCAAGGTAAAAAAGAAGAAGCCCTGAATTCCATCAATCAAAGTCTGATCACCGAGCCAAATAACAAATGGTATCTCTTATTAAAAAGCAATATTGCCGAAAACCTTTCGCTTGCTGAACAAGCAGCAGAATGTAATGTATCTCTGTATCAGATAGAACCCAATATTTATACTTATTATGATAATGCGGCCTATCACTATTTACAGGCTGGTTCTTATCCAAAAGCATTCGAAGTTTTGGATAAAGCCGAATTGGTATTTGGCTTAAGCCCCGAAATAGCTATAAAAAAAGCATTCATTTTAGGAGAGACTCAAAAATTTAAAAAAGCGGTTGAAATACTTGAAAGATGCTTAATACAATACAAAGACCATCAGGAAATCATCGGTCACTTACAAACGATCTCTCAAAAATCAAACGACGTCAAATTAAAAGAATATCTTCAAAACAAATATCCCATCAATAATTCCCCACTCATTTCAACAAATACAACAGACCTAAATCTATTGGATGCGGTTTATGCAAATCCCAATGCTGACATCGACACGAAAATAAAAAGTTTGTTGAATATACTCCAAAACATTGATCAGAAAGACACTCAAAAAATAGCTTCTTTACAGAAATATACGAATCAATTACTAACTGCTTACCCCACACATGTAAAATCACACTGTGTCTCGGCCGATCTTTATTTTTTACAAAACAATTATCCGCTAGCCAAACAACATTATATCCAGGCGATCGGATTAGGCAATGTACCTTATGCCGTTTGGGATAATCTTCTCATATCCCTAATCGAACTCGCACACTGGAACACTTGTATCCAGTATTCAAAAAGTTGTCTAGATTATTATCCAAATCAAAGTAAACCCTATTATTTCCTGGCCTTAGCATACTTTAAAATAAGGGACTACGAAAAAGCAAATTCGCAATTGCTTACACTCAGCCTCATGCAAAGACATAAAAAGAACATGCCATCTGATTTTTTGATTCTTCAAGCTAAAATAAATGAAGCTTTAAAATTAGATGCGCAAAAATTATGGGATCAGTCTATCGAATTAGACAGTTCAAAAACAGGCGAGTTGGAAAGGCTTCTCATGTTATGCAGTTTAAATCCAGAAGAATTTACTTTAACTCAAGAAAAGCCTGAAGGATTCATTTATAAACCCTCATTTCGTACTTATTGTCTGCTCGCTGAATTATATTATTGTGCAAAGAATTATCCATTAGCAAATAAATACATAGAACTTGCTTTATCGCAACATGCATTTATTAATACAGAATTGCACACGTTGGCCGCGAATATTTATAAACAATCAGGCCTTACTGAAAAAAGCAATCAACATTTTCATTGGGCCGAAACATTAAGCGAAAACACAAAAAAGCAATAAATTTTTCTTGAATGCGCAATATATTTCAAGTCCTATTTTATATCATCACTTTATCTTGCTGCGCATTTCTGAGCTGCTCCCGAAAAACAAATACCATACCAGAAGAAAGCTATACACATTGGTTTCAAACTGACTCCATCGATGTTGAAAAAGTAATAAATGCGCTCATTCAAAAAACAAGCTTTGTTTATTTTACCGGCAAAGGTTCTATACTCGTAAACCATGCAGAAAATGATTTAGAATCAAGCATTCAGGCCTCTATTGTCTATGATAGCGCCATGCTGATAAGTTCGAAAAAATTGGGAATTGAAATTGCAAGAATGCTCCTTCATCAGGATAGTTTTAAAATTCTTGATCGAATTGAAAAAACATACTCAGTTGGGAATTTAAAGATCATAGAACAGTTGAAAATGTTATCCCTCCATCAGCAGCTGATACAGGACCTGTTAACCAGTGGATTTCATCTACCCAATTATATGCAATATTGGATAGAAACCAAAGATGATAAATATTTCCTGAAGGGTAGTTCTGAATCTGAATCGATACTGCTCATAGGAAATCTGTACAACCTACAAGTCTCTCATTTCGTTTGGCAAGTAGAAGATCATACATTGGATATTAACATCGAACAATATCAAACCGTTCAACAAAAATATTTTCCTGAACATTTAAATATCCGACTTCTTGCTAACAAGAGTGAAAAATTACATCTACAAATAAATTGGAAACATATTGAAACCAAAGCTATCAAACGATTGGTTTTCAACATTCCGGATCATTATACATTCAAATTACTATGAAAATTCCATCTAAGAGCAATTTTATTATTTTAGCTTGCTTAATGCTGGGGATGGTTTTAGTATTTTCACAAAACAACAAGACTAACACCACTAAAGAAAAAATACAATTAGAAAATATATTAAAGACCATTGAACAAACAGAAAAGCTCCTGCTTGAAGCCAAAAAAAACAAACTTGGTTCATTGAAGCAAATAGAATTGATGAATAGTCAGATCTCTTATAGGAAAGAACTGCTGAATACCCTGGAACAAGAAATGACAACTTATCAAAATGAAATAAAACTGTCCAGCTACTATTTAAATCAGAAACAAGATCATATACTTAAACTTCAGAAAGAATATATACAATTATTAAAAAAGAAATTGATCGATAAAGCGACATTCAATCCTATACTTAGCCTGGTACATCATGAAAACATGGAAAATCGACTAAAGAGATGGTATCTAATTCAATGGGTTGAAAAAAATATGCTGCATGCACTTAAAACATTAGACACTTCGCAGCAATCGCTCATTTATCATCAATGGAATTTGAAAATAAAAACAATCAAACAAGATTCGCTGATCCAACAAAGTAATGATGAATTCACTTGTCTTGAAGAAGATATTAAAGACGTCCGTCAAATGATGAGCAATTTCGAAAATCTAGAAAGTCATTTGCTCAAGGAATTGATTGCCTATAAAAAGAAAAAAGAGGAAATCGGAGAAATCATTTCAGGAAGTATAAAATTTTTGAATTTGAATGCAACAAAGGCAAGTACTAAAAGAGAGGCACTCAAAATGGTTTTCCCGGTAGATTTCCCAATCATTACTTCCCGATTTGGCAAAAATATGGAATCTGGTAATCCGAACCTTCTCATTCGAAACAATGGCTTAGATATTCAATCATCTAGTCCGTTTGTGAAATCAGCTGAACAAGCAGAAGTCATCCAAATTCGAAAACTTCCAACTGCAGATTATCTGGTTATTACTAAATCGGGACCTTATTATTTGGTATATTCAAATCTCCAATCAGTTTTATTGAAGGAAAGAGAAAAGCTCAACAAAATTCGACCATAGGAAAATCAAATATCAATGAAAGCGGTGCTTACGAATTGCATTTCGAAGTGTGGGAAGGTAGCCGACCCGTTGATCCATTGAAGTATTTGAAGTAATTATTGGAAAAAGTTTTTTTGTTCGTATGCTGATGTTGTTTCAATTAGCTATACGTGGGTTTTAGGATTAAGGGAAAAGAAAAGAAGAAAGCGAATAGCTATATGCTTAAAGCTAAAAGCATTGTTTGGTTCTAAAAAATGTAATTGTTACGACTCCATCTTTTAAGTAAATTCCATACTCAATAGTCTTTGATGTTTATAGTATAAATAAAGACTTTATGGTCCTTTGAGCCTTTGTGCCTTAGTGTTTTAAAAAAAAAGCCATCCCTGATCGGAATGGCTTTTAGATTTCATTTCAGGATTGACAATCCCTATACTTTGCTTTTACTTTGCAAGTACAAATTTCTTGACATCTGATTTTTCATTCAGCGTTAATTTTACGAGATAGGTACCGGTGACTAAAGTCTCCATTTGAATCGGTAAATCAATGGCACCATTCATTTGACCATATTCTTTTTGAGCCAAAGTCTTTCCATACAGATCCATAATTTCGATTCCGACTTGAGCTGCTTCATCCAATTGGATATGTACATAAGCCAGATCAGTTGCTGGATCTGCATTTACAAACCAATTGAATTCATTTGCTAGTGGATTTTCATTTGCTGTAAATAAACCAGTAGCTACAGCGTGGTCAAAACTGACTTCAGTAGCATTGATGATTTCACCATTTGGATCTAACATCATTGCGACCAGTTTAATATTAGCTAAAAGATAAGTGGCTGGTATGATGTATTCGTATGCTTTAATGTAGCTTGTATTTGCAGGAATATCATTGGGTAAATAGCCAGGTGTACCTGCCCATCCATCCATAATAGCTCTTCCAACGTGGTTATATACCATTCTCGATGCAGGTACTGGATTGGGCAACAATTCGTAACCTCCCATCACACCTGATCCTCCACCAGCATAAGCGTTAACCTGGTTATATCCGGATGCAGTGCCTTTTACACCATCTTCAACGACTACTAGATTAAACCTGTAATCTCCATTTACTTCTTCAGTGAATAAAGCCTTTGCCTCCATTTTGAGATTGCGCGTAACAGGATCATAAGCAGCTCCAACATCTAGTAATACTGGTGACAGTTCAACAATTTGGTCATAGAATACCGGTTCGATACCGCTGGGATCACCTAAAGTTCGGCGATTGGTCACCACGCTTGGGAAACCCGTAAATCCCGGAAATGTGGTAAGTCCTGCATCATATGCAGTAACAACCATAGGATCGCGATTATGCACGGCAATACCAATAAAATGATCAGGATATAATTTAGAGAGTGAATCCAGATAAACAGCACCCCTTGGGCACCACTGGCACCAAGTTCCCGTTGCTTCTTCAACAACGATTTTTTTGCCAGGTGCAGCTGTAACTCCTTCGAGATTTAATGATTTCGCATTGTTTGCAGCTTTGTCGTCAGCGCCACCGTTAATGGATGTCAAAATAAAGTCAATTTTTGAATTTCCTGCATTGAAAGGAACTGCCTGACTTAAAGTCAATGCATTAGATTCTTTCAAAGAATCCAAACTTAAGGTAAATGATTCTTTAACAGGAGTTCCACCATTAATAGACCATTCCAATTCGGCGGAAGTAATACGAGTTCTACCCACATTTTTGATCTTTATGGTAGCCGGCCATGAAGTACCGGTAAGTGCTTTAGGTCTTACTACCGCAGATGTCAAAGAGGCATCCAAATTAGGCGCTACAAATGGTTCGAAAGTATATTTTACATCGTCCACAAAAAACTCTGACTGGTTGTTAGAACTAATTGGAAACAAGTCCATAGACGATACTGCATTATTTGGATTGGACCAAGAACCCAGCGATTTACCATCCACAAAAGCTTCCCAGTTATTGTCGGTCATATTGGCTACAATTTTCAAATTGAACCAAGTAGCTTTTGGATGAGTGCCTCCTGCAACGGTAGCAGCTCCACCAGTTCCAAGTGTAAATCTCACATCTCCATTCGGGTCAAAAAATGCATCCAGCGACCAAATCTGGCCAACCACTGCATTTCCTTGAAAATTAAAATAAGCGCCTTTATTGGCAACAACATACATCCAAGTTTCAAATGTGAAAGTCCCGGATGTTCTTCTCCCGCCAAAGGGCAAGATCACATCTGCAGGACCACCAGTGGCTGAAGTTGAAAGAAACTTTAAAGAATTCACCCCACTGTAAGCCCTTTCGTTGCTTACGCGGGAGTCATCTGCGCCACCTTTTACACCACTCCAGGTAGTCCACTTTGTGGAACTGGCAGCGATAAAAGCTCCGGCAGTATAAGACTCAAAATCATCAAAAAAGGTATCTTGAGCTACTGCGTTATGGCCGAAAATCAAACAAAAGACAAATAGTAGAATTTGCTTCATATAAATTATTTAACGGTGAAAAATGTAAATAGACCATCAAAATTAACGAATTATTAATGTTCTGGGCCACAGCTCGCCAATTTTAACGAAATTGATTTATAATATTTTAAATTAATAATAATTTATATATTTATATTATTGTATATCAAAGCATTTTACATAATAAATATTATTAATATATTTTGGTTAAATACCGGCAATTTCGATGGGCACAGAAAATCAAGCGCTTATCAGCACTTAAACCAAACTTGGCATTCCCTTTTGAGTTGTAAAAACAAAGAATTTGCAAGTGAGAATTCATGAATGGTTATTGCGGTTCGATAAGCCGAACATTCACCTCTTTAACGAAAATGAATAGGCTGAAACACACGCGAATTTAATTTGTACGAGGGCTTATTTTAGGTTTAAACCTCTGATATTCATACAAAGCAACTCACTATTGTCAATTCTAAATTAGATTAGACTCCATTTATTACGACAATTGTCAAAAATTAGCGATTGCTATACATCAAGCCATTTTGCGATGCAAGTATTCTCCATCTATACCGGATTGATTTGCTTTAAACACTTTACTAAATATTTACTAACACATGTTAGTAAGTTTAATAATGGATGCCCCTACACGAGTACTTAAAAAATAAAATAGAAAGTGAGACCTGAATCTAAATAATATACAGAAAAAATTGAAGAGCACTACCCTCCGCTTCATCATCAAATGGCATTAAAGTATCCGGTATTTCTTTTTGTGATAAGATGCCCAATCTTTTAAGATGCTGTGCTTGTTTGACAACACTTCCTCTACCATCTTTGAGTTGCCCGATTGCCTTGAGGTAACTATCCTGAGTCTTATTGATGTGTTTGCCTACATCTTCCATGGTGTCCAAAAATCCGACGATTTTATCGTATAATTTTTCACCTTGTCTGGCAATTTCAAGCGCATTTTTACTCTGTTGCTCCCGCTTCCACAAATCTGCAACCAATTTTAAAGCAGCTATCAGATTCGTTGGGCTAATCAATAAAATGCGTTTGGCATATGCGTAAGCCCAAAGTTCAGGATCATCCTGGATGGCGATGAGATAAGCCGGTTCTATTGGAATAAACATCATCGTAAAATCCAACGTTCCTGCAACAGCATCATATTTTTTATCACCCAACTCATCGATATGCCTGTAAATAGAAAGGATGTGTTCTTTGAGAGCAAGATCCTGTTCTTCTTTCAAGTCACTTGATGAATAACGATCGTAAGCTACAAGCGACACTTTTGAATCAATAACGATGGCTCTGGATTCAGGCAGATATACAACGATGTCTGGTTGTAATCTCTTTCCTTCATCTGTTTGGACGCTGACTTGAATTTTATATTCTCTGTTTTTGACCAGGCCCGATTTCTCTAAAATACTTTCGAGAATTATTTCACCCCAATTGCCTTGCTTTTTGGATTGCCCTTTTAAAGCTGAAGCCAAATTGTTTGCTTCCAGGCTCAGCTTTTGATTCATGTCAACCAACTCTTTTACCTTTTCTTCCAAAGAAAACCGTTGCTTGGATTCTTTATCGTAAGTTTCTTCCACTTGCTTTTTGAAAGCCAATAGATTTTCTCCGAGCGGCTTTAATATATGATCGATGTTTTCTTTATTACTTGCTGTGAATTTCTGGGTTTTTTCCTCCAAAATTTTATTGGCCAAATTTTGAAATTCCAAATAAGACTGCTTTCTCAATTCATCAAATTCTGATTTTTGCGACTCGAGTTTTTCAGACAAGTGTTTATTTTGGCTGTGAAATTCTGTGATTCTTTGCCGGTATTCTGCGACCTCTTTTTGCAAACCAGTCCAGGCATTTTTTAAGGTGTCAAATTCTCCCTGGGTTTTGTCGAGTAAGTCCTTTTGGTAGACTAAGTTTTGGTTTAAAAGGCTTTTTTCGGTGCTGAGTTTTTGAATTTCCAGCAGTTTACCATCCATTTTTTGATGAATAAGTTCGAGCTCCTGTTGCAAAGTGTTGTTGATTTTTTCAAGCATTTGGCACTTCGTAACAAATTCAGTTTCTCTGCTTCCGGATTCCTCCCGGGTTTTAGATGCTTGTAACCATACCAAAAGAAGAGCTATGAGTCCAATGCAAATTCCAATTCCAAAAGACATGACATCAAACTGTTCCATAGCTCAAAGATAAACCCATTTGAAAGACCAATGGAGGCTATGGCAGTTCACCGTGATGACAGGATTATAGGCAGGTATTTCACTTTGAAAGAAATAATCAAAGAGAATCTTTCAACTTCATTGCACGAAATGCCCTTAAAATACCCATTCCAATACAAGCAAGTGCAAAAATGATATGCCAGGGTGACTGTACGATTTCTGTGTATCCGATAAAAATGCCGATTCCGAAATAGCAAAGTGCTAAAATCCAATAGATCAGCTTCCGGGTAAACATACCACTGCTTAACCTTCGAGTTTAAATCGAATAGGTAAGGTAAAACTTACAGGTACTGCTTTTCCATTATGTTTGCCGGGTTTCCAGTTAGGCATGGATTTTACAACCCTGACGGCTTCTTCATCACATCCGCCGCCAATACCTCTGGCGACTTGAACGCGGTTGATATCTCCGGATGAAGTGACTACAAATTGGATGACCACGGTTCCTTCAATTCCATTTTCTTTGGCTATGGCAGGATATCTGATTTTTTCGCGAATGTATTTCATCATGGCAGCATCACCATCAGGAAATGTTGGCATCTGTTCTACAAATTTAAAAGGCTCATCTTCTTTTTTTTCTTCTTCCATAACCGGTGGTGGTTCTGCAAGCGAAGCATCTATACCATCATCATCACCTTCACGAGTCACATCGGATACATCCTTATCCTCCATTTCTTCGATGGTTGGTGGTGGTGGTTCCTCTTCCTTGACTTCTTCATCTTTCTTCACCTTGGGCGGAACGAATTTTATCTGATCCTTGATGGGTGGAGGCTCAACCTTAGGGGGTGGCGGGGGTGGTGGTTTGTTAGGATCCATTGGCGGCGGCTCAGCCAATACCACTTCCTTCATCATGTCCTTATTCGCCTTTTCAGGTATCCAGCCTCTTACAATTTTAATGATCATCGGGCTACTAACTCCAAATACAAAGAGCAGAATGCCTAAGATCAGGGCTTTAGACATGTTGTTGTCGTATATCTTCCGGAGAATATAAGCTCCGTAAGCCTTATTGCGACCTTCAAAGATCATGTCGTCCCAGGAGAGCTTTAAATAATCCTTTTTTTCCATGGTTTTGTCTTTAGTACTTAAAAGCTATAACACCTAAAACATCCAATTATTTCCTTACCTGACCAATTTTAACACAAACAACACTATCTACTGGATCGTCTGGTTTAAGTATGGCATAGGTCTTCACATCACTAATGGTCATTTCATCCAAAACGTCGACTATATTTTTGTATTTGGATGCAGGCAAAGGTTTGATCATCACAAACAGGTTTGTAGTATCCGTCCACTGTTCATGTACCTCTTTGATCCGCCTTTGAACGATTTTTCGCAGACCATTTGGACTATAATCAACGCTATCCATAACCAGTTCTGTATCTGTATTAATTTCATCGGGAGAAACATACCAAAAAACTTTGTCGTTGTCACCTAGTAAAAGAGTGACCGTCTTTGACATTTTAATAGCTGGAATCTCTTCATCCTTGATTTTGTCATCCTTAGCAGGTTTAATGATCTCCATCGTCTTGGGCTTATTGAAAGTTGTTGCCAACATGAAGAAAGTGATCAACAAAAAGCCAAGATCCACCATAGCAGTAAGGTCAACCCTGGTAGACATTTTTTTCGATCGCGACTTTTTCTTGCCTTTCTTCGCACCACTTTCGGATACATTCATTTCAGCCATGACATCTAAATTTTAATAAGTATTAAATAATTATTCCTGTGCACTTCTGGCTGAGGTGATCAGGTTGAAACGGTTTACTTTTCTGTTTTGCAAAGCTTCGATAACCTTGTCGAAAGCTTTATATTCAGTTGTTTTATCAGCCTTAATGGCAATTCGCAGGTTGTTGTTTTCCTGACGGGACCAAAGAATGAGATCCTCCAATTGGTGCTCACCACCTGTGGTGTCTATCAAAAGACCCGGATGAAGAAAATGTGCTCTTTCATTGACATCCATCGATAAATATTTCGGAAGTTCTCTGATATTCATCCCCCAGGTTTCTGTAAGCTTGAAAGCTTCTTGCTGGTCTTCTGTAAATTTAATTTGATAACCTTCTTCTAATCTTTTCAACAATTTCAGTCGGGTAATTTGATCATCCAAACCAAAAACACTTTTCCATCAGGAGATATCTGAAACATTAAAATGTCTTTGTCAGGTATTGGTATTTGGGCTGTTGAAGCTGGAATATCAATCTGAGCAACTTCCTGAGGTCTGAATTTGGTCGTGAGAATAAAAAAGGTCAGGAGTAGAAAAGCCACATCACACATGGCTGTCATGTCGATGGTAGTACTCTTCCGTGGAACCTTTACTTTTGGCATACAAACGTCTTTTAAAAATTAGTGCTTAGCAGCAAAAGTCTGAGCTATTGAAAAACCAGCCTCATCTATGCCATAGGTCATTCCATCAATTCTTGTCGTAAAATAATTATAAGAAATAATTGCAAGAGCTGAAGTTCCGATACCCAAAGCAGTATTAATAAGTGCTTCAGAGATACCTGTTGATAAGGCTACTGCATCAGGCGCACCTGCAGTTGCAATTGCAGAGAAAGCGCGGATCATTCCAAATACAGTACCAAGAAGACCTAATAGGGTTGCTACAGAAGAAATGGTGGCAAGTATGACCAGATTTTTTTCTAACACAGGCAATTCTAAAGAAGTCGATTCTTCAATCTCCTTTTGAATAGCCAATATTTTGTGTTCATTATCCAATTGGTTGTTAGTGGCCATTTCTTTATATTTACCCAATCCTTCCCGGATTACGTTTGCTACAGAACCTTTTTGCTGATCGCAACATGTAATCGCTTGATCAACCTGATTCTGATCTAACAGATTTTTAATTTTTCTTACAAAATTTTGGATGGAACCTTTACCGGAAGCAGCGCCAATGGTAATAAACCTTTCAATAATTACTGAAAGAACAATAATGAAATTGGCCATAAGTATTGGAACCATAGGTCCGCCTTTGTACATCATCCCCAGATAATCTCCAGGATGCGGATGTCCGTTCGGATCACCGTTCTCAAAGTGAGAAGGATTACCAAGTATGAATTTAAATACAAGGACAGCTATGACAAGGGCTGTCGGAATGGCTACCGTAGCGAATAATGAACTAAACTTACTGCCGGAGGCATTCTTGTCAGTCTTAGCGTTTTGATTGCTCATAATTAGAATTGAATTTGCAGTTTTAAAATATGTGAAATATTATTTTGCGAAATAATTAAAAGTTAATCTCAAACCAAATTTTATTGTTAATTGATTCCAAGTTGAACTTTTAGTAGGCCGTAATTATAAAACGATTTCGTCGAAAAAATGTATGAATTGAATCGCTGAAAATAAAGATTTTTATATTATACTTTTTTGTAAATTATAATGACTTAATAAATAGCGATATTATATATAAAAAATATACGTAATGTGTTAAATAAATTAAAATTTAACATTGAGCTCATGTAGCGCTCCAGCCATTATTCAATCTAAATCAGGCCAAAAAAGGAAATTGAAATTCCAAATTTTCTTTGGCGTTACGCTTCTAACCGATGATGTAGAATTTGTTGTTATCCAACCATTGACCAACGTGTGCCATAATATGAACAACTTAAGGTCAAAGAAAAAGCCACCTACAATATTATTGCGGTGGCTGTTATTTTTTTGGAAACTAAATTCAGATTAAGGCTGCGGATTAATCATTTCGAAAAACTGATCCAACTTAGGCAGGATGATGATTTCGGTTCTTCTGTTTTTCTGACGGCCCTGTGCTGAAGTATTTGCATCTTTAGGTACAAACTCAGAACGGCCTCCGGCAGTCATACGGGATGGCTCCACTTTGTATTTAGATTGTAAAGTTCTTACTACAGCGGTTGCCCTTTTTGCACTTAAATCCCAATTGTCCACAACGCAATCATTAGCCATTGGAACATTGTCTGTATGTCCTTCGACAAGGATGTTAAGGTCTTTGTGATCATTTAAAACTTTAGCAATTTTATCCAAAACCTTTCCTGCACTTTCATTGATCGTTGCACTTGCTGTTCTGAACATCATTTTATCTGAAAGTGAAATAAACACCACTCCATGTTTTACTTCCACATTTACATCTTCTGAATTGACACCTTGTAAGGATCGTTTCAAATTGATTACAAGATTCAACATGATGGAATCTTTCTGAGCCATGGCTTTATTAAGTGCTGTCAATTGTTTGTCTTTTTCATTTAAGGCATCCAAAGATTTGCGAATGCTCTCAGCACCAGATTTGCTTACGATAGAAAGGTCAGATAACCTGTCTAGCAGATTGTTATTTGTTTTTTTGAACATGTCCAATTGTTCCTCCAGGGACTTGATTTTTCCGGATTTGGCAGCCATTTCGGATTCAAGTTTGCCTGTTTTCATTTTACAATCATCTGCCAGTTGATTCTTTTGTTTTTCACAATCGCTCAGTGATTCCTGGCATTTTTGCAAATTCATTTTGGTGTCGTTCATTTGGGATTCCAGGTCTTTATATTTTTTACTGGAAACACAAGAAACCATTAGGGTTATCGCAAAAAACGCGTAGCTAAAATTTTTCATATGTGGATTTCTGTTTATAATTTTTAAAATCGGCCTCAAAATTAAGGCTTTATGCAATTTATGTACCAAATTATTTGTTAACTATGCACAATATGGAAAAAGATGCTTTGAATGTATTTGGGAAGACCCTGGAACCCTGCAGTAAGGACCCCTTAACTGGTTTTTACAGAGATGGGTGCTGTACGACTGGTAATGATGATGTGGGAATGCACACGGTTTGCATATATGCAGATGAAGAATTTTTGGAATATTCTAAAAGTGTGGGAAATGATTTGAGTACCCCCAGACCTGAATACCTATTTCCGGGCGTTCGTCCGGGTGACCAATGGTGCCTTTGCGCTTTGCGTTGGAAACAAGCGTATGAGGCTGGCAAGGCTCCCCAAGTTGTATTGGAATCCACTAATCAACAAGTCCTTCAATATATTTCCTTCGAAAGCCTTCTGGAGTATAAACTCGTTAAAATCTTGTAAAGTCAATAGATGGATAATTGATTATGGATAATGGATGTCCCAACATGAAGATGTTACTTTTTAACAACAACATGATGATGTCGGGAGATGAGGGATGATAGTGGATGGTGGATAGATGTCTCGACATGAAGATGACTTTTATGAGCCATCATTTGTTGATGTCGGGAGATGATAAATATTAGTTACTTGCTAACGCGTTTAAAATTTATGAAAAGGAATTTTGGTACTTCCTAAAAGTATCCTTAGCGTTCGCGATTGTTAGAACCTTTTCCAAAATATCGCGCAATCATGGCGGAAGCCCATTCTTTACCCCCTAATCCAAATGCAATTGCAAAAGCCAGGCCGATGGCACCAAAAAAAATACTGACCACATTTGTAATCAAAGCTTCCCCGATTCCAATTTGAGTGAGTGCAATTGCAAGGGTAAAGAAAGCGATACTATAAAATACGATCTTCCCCAATAACTCCGGATGTTCATAACCCGATTCTTCAAGGCTTCCTAAAGCCAAACCCGATACAAAATCGGCCAAATAAAATCCTACAATCAAAATGATACAAGCCACCAATAAACTTGGTATAAAAGCAACTACCTGATTCAGCAAATCTGACACCACATCCAGTCCCAACAAATTGAAGAATCTGACCAACACGATCAAAATGATCAACCAAAAAAACAAACTTGAGGTAAGCCCTGAAAACCCATTTTTAAATCCTCTTCGCTCCAGAAAGCGGTGAACTGCCGTTTGTTCGCTTATTTTATCGATGCCGGCCAAATGACAAGCTTTAAATACCAGCCATTTAGTAACTCTGGCCAGTAACCAGCCGGCCAGCAAAATTATGAGAGCGTTCACGAGGGCAGGAATTGAGCCGGCCAGTGCATCCAAATAGGAAGAGAAAGCATTTCTGATTTCAGACCACATACAATGCTAAATTAGAACTCAAATGTAATTGACTTGTGTGCCAAGTTGAAATTTTTAATTTATAAACCTTTCCAAAGTTAAGCTCTTTGCGCAAGCAATATATCATGGCTGTGCTGGATCCAGGTCTTCTGTTATCTTTCGGATCACTTTAAATTCACTTAAAAAGGTCTTGGCAATGACTCTGAATATAGTATAGGAAGGAATGGCCAGCACCATACCCACAACGCCACCAATCCGCGCACCCAACATGATGATGATAAATATTTCAAGGGGATGAGCCTGTACTCTTTTTGAAAAAATATAAGGTTGTATGATAAAGTCATCCAACACTTTGGTGATAAAAAATACGGTCAGCACATTCAATATTAATGGGATGATCTGCTGATAAAAATCGAGTTCAAGGTTAGAAGAAATGGTCAACAAACATGCAAAAACAGCACCAATCAATGGCCCCAAATAAGGTATAATATTCATTACGGCATAAAAAAAAGCAATCAGGAAAGAATTTTTAATTCCGAAAAAACTAAGCATACTTACCGATAAAATCATGAGAATCGTCATTTGAATGACGATCCCGCCAAAATAACGGGTTAATAATATAGTAATATCGTCTATGACGTTGGCTGCCTTTTTTTCATAACCCGTAGGCACGATAGCCAAAATAATTTCCGTAAAAAGCCCTCGTTCTTTTAAAAAGAAGAAGCTAATGAATACAATTGAAAATAAAGCAATGAGCAGATAACCAGCCTTTCCCAAAAGGCTTCCAAAAAAAGAACTGAACAAACCAGGATTAAAATAAGCTCCGATCAGACTTTGGATCTGATCTGCAGCACTTGGCCCCGGTTCAAGTCCCATAGACCGCAGCCAAACATTTATTTTTTCGATGGGTTCCTGTAGTACTACCGACATTGCATTAAAATCAACTTTAGATAATACAACAGCCTGTTGAATGACCAGTGGGATAAACATCCAAAGTAACAAACCAATAACACTCAACAAAATGAAGAGCGTCAACCCTGCGGCCAGGGATTTGCCCATCTTAAAATTCAGTAGTTTCATTCGAATCAACAGAAAATTCATAATAGGCTGACCTATCATGCTAATGATCCAACTGACTAATATAAAACTAACGACTTCGATAAAATAACTGAAAACAAGGGCCAATAAAATGAGCAGAAATGCTCCAATGATATATCTATAATACTTTTGCCACATGGCCTAAAGATACAATAATTGACCTTTGCCGGAATTGACTTAAGTTTGCAATCTTGAATACATTCAAAATTCAAGTAATTGTCGTTCAAAAAAGGATGGAAATACAAATCAGGAAAGTGAAACTCGAGGTCTTTTGGCTGATCTGCACCGCATTTGGAGCATTCGTTTTTTTATTGCCAATCAAAATTTATCAAATTCAATATCCATTCTGGATTTCAAATGTTTGTTATATTTTTGGTGCCATCACTTGCTCACGCTGGTTTTTCTTGTGGAAATATACACCCTATGCCTGGAACATTCCTTTAAAAATTGCATTTATAGGTATTTTGTTTATTGCATTTATATTAGGCTTCGACCGTTTTCATCATTTTAAATATTTGATCAATGATATTGGCATTCAGGAACTGGTGCAACATTTACCGGTTCAAGAACAGGATAAACTAGCTATGTTTATCCGCTCAGAAATGATCTTTTGGGCAACGGCCTTTTTTGGTTCGACGATTGTTTTAGTTCCAAAAATCTTCTGGAGTATCTGGAAACAAGTCAATCGAAATGAAGTTTGATACCATTAAAAATCGCATATGTCTTTAGTTCAGGAATTCAATGAATACCGTTCAAAAATGAACGAAGTAATTTTAGGGCAGGACAATCTTGCTTAAAAAGATTCTTTTCGCTCGATCACCAAATGTACCAGGAAGGTGCACTAGATGTTGCTACTAAAGAAATGCTCGGACTGGTGGCATCGATGGTCTTGCGTTGTGATGATTGTATTAAATATCATTTATTAAAATGTCACGAGAATAATATCTCCACCGAAAAAATTTATGAAGTCTTTGCTATTGCCAATATGGTGGGTGGTTCTATTTGCATCCCACATACGAGGAGAGCTGCTGAGTTTTGGGAGGAGATTTTGGAGAAATCTTGAGAGGAATGGATTGGCTGGGAGGAAGAAGTCTGTTAGTCTGTTAGTCTGTTAGTCTGTTTGACTGCTTGTCTGCTTGTCTGTTAGTCTGTTTGACTGTTAGTCTGCTAGTCTGTTTGATGTATTAAACTGAAAACTGGAAACTGAAAACTTCTTTTCGTAGGCTTGTAGGAAAAGTCTGCTTGACTATTTGACTGTTTGGAGGAATAGTCTGCTAGTCTGCTAGTCTGTTTGATGTATTAAACTGAAAACTTCTTTTCGTAGGCTTGTAAGAAAAACCACACCCGAACGTGTGTTAGTTCTATAAAATACAAATTTATTTTTAGACTTTACATGCTTTTCACTATACTCCATCATCTATCATCCATCTTCAACAATCTATCATCTATAATCCATCTTCCATAAAAAAAAAGCCCAAATTTGCAAGGCGCAAATTCAGGCTCTTTCGACTAAGGTCTCAAAATAAGAAAACTACGATCTTTAGCTGCTATGGCAGCGATATTTTAAAATATGACGATTAGGTCATATGGATGATTCATAAAATTGGACGAGAGGGTATTCGATACGTTTATGAAGACTAACTGTCGCCGGGATTTGGTGTAAAACTAAAACTCTAGTTTCATAAATCCAAGGAATTAACGAAAAATATTATAAAAAAGTTTATATGTAATTGCCATATTTATGAACTCATGAAATAGCCATAGCTTATGTAAAGTGTATTTATCTTATTTTTAATATTTTAAACATTAAATATTTATTTAATATAAGATGCTAATTTATTCAACGCATGCAGCATTGGTGGCCTGTCTTTCAACTTTAGAAACTTCTGAATCCTCTGAAAATGATCCGGATGTCATCCGAAAAATCAAAGAGCTGCTTATCTTTGCCGACCCGCCCGGGTGGTGAAATTGGTAGACACGTACGTTTGAGGGGCGTATGCCGTAAGGTGTGCAGATTCGACTTCTGTCCCGGGCACAAAAAGGAAATGGAAGCCCATTTCCTTTTTTTATGTATTCAATATTGACCTATTTTTGGTTAAAATTATTTTAAAGCGAAATGTTTGGCTTTGCTTTTGAAGTAATTGTGCGTCCAAATTCAAAACCAGCTTATGAAAAAACTAATATACGCATTTGGATTGTTGATCTTTTCAAGCGCTTGTGGCAATGTTCAGAAAATGATCGATCGCGGCGATTACGATCAGGCCATAGATTACTCGGTTCAGAAATTATCAGGAAAGAAAAAACGAGACAAAGAAATCGTTTTGGCTTTGGAATATTCCTTTAAAAAAGCACAGGAAAAAGATCTGGAAACGGAACGGACACTCCGCGCAAGTCAGGATGATGAAAAGTGGAGCCGGATTTATATTATCCATGAACGCATCGAAAACAGACAAAGAAAAATAGAACCTTTTATCCCTCTTGTTGCAGAGGATGGATATCGTGCCGGTTTCCATTTTGTGAATATTGAAGAACTCAAAAGAGAGTCCAAAAAGAATACTGCAGATTATCTCTATCAATCGGCATTGTTGCTCATTGATGAGGCTAAAAGGAATGAAGACAAACTTGCCGCCAAAGAAGCTTACAAGCAACTGCAGGACATTGATCCTCTTTTCAGCGCATATAAAGACAAGGATGCTCTTAAAAAATTAGCTAAAACATTAGGAATGACGCATTATTTCGTCAAACTTAAAAACAATACATTGACCATCATTCCAGAAAATGTGGAACGCGAAATGTTAAGTATCGGACTGGATGCACTTAACACCACTTGGAAATCATATGATGTAAAAAATAATCCTTCCGTTTCATATGATTACCATATTCAATTGGAATTGAACCACCTTGAATTTAGTCCGGAGCGCGAAAAATCAAGGGTTTATGAAGACGTGAATGAAATCATCACCGAAGAGCCGATGAAAGACAAAAAAGGTAAAATCATAAAAGACTCTTTAGGAAGAGTGATGAAAGAAAAAATTAAAACGAGATACGTTGCCACGGTAGAAGAAATTCACCAACAGAAATCGGTACAGCTCGGTGGTAGAATGATGTATATCCAGCTTAGAAGCGGCGATGTAGCCTTAAGTAAACCGCTGGAAGTTGAAGGCATCTTTGAAAATAAATATGTAAAAATCACAAAAGGAAATGTGGATTATCTATCAGATGAATGTAAGAAAAATCTAAAAGGCAAACCCTTGGCTTTTCCTTCGAATGAAGAGCTTTTGCTGAATGCCGCTGAAAAAATAAAAAGGCAATTAAAGTCACAAATAGATGCTTCGAACATTTAGTGAAAATTAATTTTATGGATGATCATTTCCACATTCACCAAGAATGATAAAGCTCTTTAAAATACTGTTGATCTTTCCCATAAAACTTTATCAATGGTTGTTGTCACCAATGTTGGGAAGAAATTGCAGGTTCGAGCCCACTTGTTCGAACTATATGATCCAGGCTATCGAAGAATGGGGACCCTTAAAGGGATTTATTTTAGGACTCAAAAGGATTACAAAATGCCATCCCTGGGGCGGCCACGGACCAGATCCGGTGCCGAAGAAAGGAGTGAGGAATAAGGAGTAAGGAATTAAGGAGTAAGGAGTAAAGTTTATGGAGGATGGATGAGTATGGAGTATAGCTGAGGAGGACATTAATGGAGGGTTTCGTGTTTGCTCATCTTAAAAATCTGCTTTAGAATAATGACTTGAGTATTCCGGCGAAAATCTGGGGATCCGGGTCCATCTATTGAGGAAAATGAATAGTTTATAGTCTTGTTGGAGCCTGGATTAATTCTAAAATGCTCGAAACTATGGGGCCCTGGTTTTATTAAAAAAAGCCCCGATAGTAACAATAACCAACCTTTGTCCTTTGACAAAATAAAAGACTATCGGGGAGATCTTTATTTGTTCAAATAATAAAACTAAACAAGATTTGTTGGACTTGGTTCGAAATGGCCAAAGATTTTAACACTGAAGTCTTTTTTTTCGCCTTATCTTTATCCACTACTTTAAACATTAACATCATTTATTTAGACTAAAATCCAATGTACATGAAATTAAACTTTTACACTATTTTCCTGAGTATCTTTTGCTTAGGTATTGCAATTGGGCAATCCCCCAGAAAAGTTTTGGTTGAACATTTCACCCAGGCTTCTTGCGGACCATGTGCCTACTATAATCCTTTGATTGCGCCAATCCTGGAAAGGAATCAATCAAAAGTTTGTAAAATCGCCTATCAAGTGAGCTGGCCAGGTGTTGATCCTATGAATAAAGACAACGCCAGTGAAGTGCAAACTCGCGTCAATTATTATGAGGTTCAGGGGGTACCTGATGCTTTTCTAAATGCATCAAGTCTGGGCGCTCCAACCAATACCATTACAGATGCAGCCATTCAATCTGCTGCTTTGATTCCATCTCCTTATAAGATTGAAATTCAAAATAAAATCCTGGCTGATTACAACTCTATGGAAATTTCAGTGACGGTCACAAGAACTGCGGCTGTAAGTGGCACTCCATTGATGCGCGTTGCCGTCTGCGAAAAAGTCATCGAATGGTTGGCTCCTCCGGGAACCAATGGTGAAAAAGTATTTCACCACGTCATGAAAAAATTCCTGCCTAATACCACGGGTACAAACATTTCTGAAATTGACGCTCCGGGAAAAAGCAAAACCTACACATTTGTTTACAAATTTGATAAAGTGTATAATTTTAGAAACCTGGAGACAGTAGTTTTCATTCAAAATGATGCTACCAAAGAAGTTTATCAGGCAGAAAACGAATATCTGACTTTGACTCCTAATCCAGGAAACGACGTTTCTATCAAACAAAGCAGTGCATCCGGAGTGTTTGGAGATACTTTAATCTGCGGTACTCAAACGAGTCCTATTGTTAAAGTGATCAACACCGGAAATGCAAACATTACTGCGTTAGAGATCGCTTACAGCATCAATGGTGGTCCAATACAAACGCATCAGTGGAGTGGAAACATCGCCTTTCTCGAAGATAAGGATATCACTTTGCCGGCAATTCAATTTACGCCATTCAAAGATGCAAACACGATGACGCTTGATATTCGCAAAGTCAACGGTCAAGACGACATAGAACCAGGCAACAACCAGAGTATAAACTCTTTCGTTCCAACTCCTTCGACGACCACAAACTCAACTTTCGAGTTGAAGCCTGCTGCACAACCAACACAAATCAGTTTCAAAATCTATGACGATCAAAATGTGATCATCGCAGAAGGTGGACCATTTACTGACAATCTTGCCAAGAGGGTAACTTTGAATCTGCAAAAAGATAAATGTTACAAAATTACTGTGATCAACGGAACCAGCAGTTTGAATGGCACCTACAAAATTTTTGACGATCAAAACAATCAGATCTTTCAACAAAGGGTGATCGGTACGGGCACATTCAGCAGATATTTTAGTACTTATACTTTGACTGTAGGTGTAGATCAAGAAATATCAAACAAGTTTTTTGAAGTTTATCCAAATCCGGTAAATGATGTTTTGTCTTTAGAAATTGAATCTGCAAAAAGTGCTGCTAGCCAAATTGAATGTAGAAACATCAACGGTGTTTCCGTTTGGGAACAATCATTGAAACTAAATTCCGGAAAAACGAACTTAAGTATTCCAACAACAAATTGGAATCGCGGAATTTATATCATCTCTGTAACAACTCCCGAAGGAAAACAAAGCCGGAAAATTGTTGTGAATTAGAAAATGACTTATAGAGTAAAGAGCAAGGAGTATGGATGGCATTTTAAAAATCATTTATAGCTTATAGCTTTTAGCTTTAAACTCTCTCACAAATTATAGAGCAAAGATGGAATGAGGTCTTTGCTCTATTTTTTTTCTATAAACTCATCAGATAAATTCCACATTTACGGACAGCTTGGTGCGATCGCATTTGTCAGCCATGTGGGGTACTTTTATTATATTTTGCAGAGTCAAGTTCTCGAGGTGATTCGATTTCATTTAAAATTGCGGTCGGCAAACTAAGTTTTCCAACAGGATGATGAATCGAAGTTATAATTGTTTTTGCTCCGAAACCATTGAGAAACTACTAACTGTCAACTGCCAACTTCCTTCCTTCTTTTCCAAAAATAAATCGGCAATCCGGACAATACCAGAATAAAGCCCAGGAGGCATTTGATGTTAGCTTGTTGTCCAAGTGCATATGCCTGTATATCGGCATAAATGGTGAGGATCAGATAGAAAAAACTAAACAGGATAAATCCCAATGGAAGCCAGGGATAGAGTGGTACTTTATAAGGTCTTTGTACATCGGGCATTTTGGAGCGAAGCAGGATCACGCCCAGAGCTGACATCCCATAAAAAAACCAGCTTACAAATATTAAAAGATCGGTGAGCATATCGAAAGAGCCGATCATCACCAATGCAGATGCCCAAAAGGTATTGGCCCAAAGGGAGCCGGAAGGACTTTGCGATCCGGTACGAACAGTTGTTAGTTTTTGGGAAACAGGAAAGTCTTTAAAGAAAGAAAAACTAATTCTTGAGCAGGATAAAATATTTCCATTGACCGCACTTAAAATGGAAAAAAGTACTATTGCACTGACCAGAATTCCACCCCATAAAGGGAATACCGAGTCTGCTGCTTGCGCCGCCACAAAATTGGAAGATTGGATCACATTTAAGGGCAATACGTAAAATATGGCTAAATTGAATAACAGATAGACGCCACAACAAACACTTAGACCAATGAATAAACTCCTCCAAATTACCTTTTCAGGATTTACAATTTCGCCTGCAACGAAACTCACATTATTCCAACCGTCGAAACACCAGAAAATGCCGGCTAATGCGGATACAAAACCCACGATGGTAAGATTGGAACTACTGATCAAGGGATCTGTGGGTGTTGTGTTGGAGCCGAAAATAAATAGCGAAGCAATGAATCCCAATACGACCACTAACTTACTTGCAGTGAGCCAGCGCTGCAGTGTTGCAGATTCTTTGACGCTATAAACATTGACAATGGTAAACAACAGCATGATCAATATGGTCATAGCCTTTCTTCCAAAAAATTCGAGCATATAAAATTTTCCAAGGCCCGGAATAAACAAGGAAACAGATTGTTCGGTCTGTTGATCAAAACGAAAAAGCGGCCACAAATAATCAAAATAATATGCAGCGACATAAGCGATGGAAGCAATGCCCGCTGTATTGATGACAATAAAACTAGCCCAGCCGTATAGAAATGCAAACAGCTGCCCATACATGTGTTTGAAGAGCACGTATTGTCCGCCGGTCTCCGGAAAAAGACTTGCTGCTTCTGCATTGGTGAGCGCTCCCATGAGGGTTACTGCGCCGGCTAGTAACCAGAGTAAAAGTATTCCTTCCATAGAAGGAAATTGTTGTGCAATAGTAGCGGGTTTTAAAAATATACCTGAACCGATGACATCACCGATCACGATTGCGACTACGGTTAGAAAAGTTAATCGGCGTGGGAGTTGTTGCATGGACTGTGATGGACTATGATGGACTGTGATAGATTATGATTTACTATGATGGACTATGATGGACTATGATGGGCTATGATGGATTATGATGGATTATGATGGACTATGATTTGCCGTGATTTTTGGGATGTGTAAATATATAAACTTTGGGATGCAAATAATCATCCGTTTGTTTCCTGCAGATTGCGCAGATTACACGCAGATTTAGAATAATAAATAAAATTATAACGAATCAGTTGTTTAAAAACAACTGATTCGTTTATACAATAAAAGAATATCATCCTCTAATGCCATGAATCCTGTTAATCCTGTTAAAATCCGTTAAATCCTGTACTAGAAGGAGAATGATAATCTTGCAAACAATCTTCTTCCGTTGCCGCCCATTTGCACTGCATCCCAGGGTCCGCCGGTTTCGTTGTTGTAAGCCCAACCAGCTGCACCAGGTGCAAATCCCAAATCGGGATGTACGTTCCATACATTGTCTACTCCAAAATAAATTTTTGCGGCGTCCATAATTTTAACGGATGCAAAAATATCGTGCACCCATCTGCGGCGGTAGTTGTATTCATCGCGTACGCGAATGTTTTCATCTGCATCTGTGGGTACTTGAGGTTCAAGCGAATTGAAATCGCCATAACCCAATAGATTTACCTGACCGAAATAATTGATTCTCGTACCGATTGAAAAGCGATCCCAACTGTAATCCAAACCCAATCCAAATTTAGTTTTAGGAGCTGAGGCTATTAAGAAATACTGTTCGCGTTCGCTGAAAAAATATTCGCGGTTGGATTCTGAAGTATTAAGTGCAGAAGGAACATTGATCTGGTCAATTTCCATTTTTTGTGCATTACCAGTAAATAAAAATTTCATGTTGCCATTGCCGCATTTGTGATTGTATTCCAAAACCACATCAATACCCATATTGGTTGTATTAACAGCATTGGCAAAAAATTGCGCATAACTTACTTTCAGATTATTTAAAATATCTCTCAGTTCCTGACTCAAAGAAGCATCATCTGCACTAAATTGTCCGGACAAAACCACTCTGTCTTCTACTTCAACGCGATATGCATCTACGGAAAAGATCAGGTTGTTGTTTGGACGGATCGTTACACCTAAACTCATGTTGACAGATTCCTCCTGTTTCAATTCGGGAATACCTGCTGCCCGGGTGATTGGACTGGAGTTGGGTGCAATTTTGACTTCTGAAATCAAACCGCCTTGTACGGTTGTAAATGTCGAACTAAAATTGATCTGTTGCAAAGAAGGTGCTCTGAATCCTGTACTCACAGAGGCACGTAATGCTGTGGTGGCATCGATCTTGTATCGTCCTGTAAATTTATAATTGGATGTCGAACCAAAATCAGAATAATTTTCATACCTGAATGCTGCACCTAATAGCAATGATTTGCATACATCTGCTTCCACATCTGCATACACACCAAAAGTATTTCTCGATGCATCTACTTCATCAGATGGTTGATATCCCGGAAATCCTTGAGCACCGCTGGGTTTGTCGGGATTATAATTGGCATAGGAGGCTTCTTCGCCAGCATACAATTCATAATTTTCCGTGCGATATTCAGCACCTAAAGCAAGGTGTAAGCCTTTCAAGATGGAAGGAATTTCTCTTGTAAAATTCAAATTACCTGTGGTCTGTGAAAATTTAAATCCGCCGTCGTCAAAATGTGTTTTGTCGGCACCTAAACCTGCATTAAAAGTTTGGTCTCCGAAGAAATGAAAATCATTGCTGCCGTGGGTTCCGGATACATCGTAATTCCACTTTTCTCCCAGAGTACCTTTGAGTCCCACGGTTCCGGCCAGGTCTTTGATCTCCGTTTGGATATGGGGATTGTAATAAAACGACCCCGCACCATCAGACTTGATGATTCCCGGTACCTGAATTAAATTGCCGGAAGCATCCGTAGGAAATCTTTCAGGATTATCTCCGAATCTTCTGGTAAAAGCAAAAGCATCTGTTTCGCGGGAGGTAAAATTTGCAGTTGCATAAAGATTGCAGTTGCCTGCATCGTTTAAAGGATATTCCGCATTAAGGCCTGCTCCAATTCCGTCATATGATCCATCGCCATGCGTTCTCCGATATATATTAAACGGCAAGGTTTGAGATGGGTCCTGACGATACGTTTTACCAGTGGTGACATAATCAGCAGAAATATTTAAAAATCCGCCGCGATCACCGAGTCCTAAGCCATAATTGGCACCGGCGGTAAATGTTTTCCCATCGAGTTTGCCGTCGTATTCATTGTAACCCTGATCTTTTGATAAAATAGTATTGTATTCATCATCATAATTAGCTGCATAACCGACATTGCCAGTAAGTTTTCCGGTTTCTTTTTTCAGAATAATATTCATCACACCGGCAATTGCATCAGAACCATACTGAGCAGAAGCTCCATCGCGAAGGATTTCTATGCGATCAATAGAAGATTGTGGGATCGCATTGAGATCAGTTCCGGAATTGCCTCTTCCTCTTGTTCCAAATACAGAAACAAAGGCTGATTGATGACGTCTTTTCCCATTGACCAGAACCAGCGTTTGATCCGGACCCAGGCCGCGAAGTGTGCCGAGATCTACATGATCTGCTCCATCTGAACCGGATTGCTTCGCATGATTAAAAGAAGGTGCAGCAAAATTCAGCATAGAGGTTACATCCATTTTAGCTGTAGGAAACTGGGTTTGACTGATCTGAACCACATCTACGGGAACCGCTGTTTCCGTTCGTACGCGATTGGAGCGGCGTGTACCCACAACGACGACCTGATCTAATTCAGTCATGGAATTTTCGAGCATGATCTCATTTTTATTGCCGGCCATTAATTCATGATCTGTAGTTTGGTAGCCAACCAAACTTACGCGGACTTTCTCTCCTTTGTTGATAGCAATGGTAAACTCCCCTTTTTCGTTAGTATGTGCGCCACGGGTGGTTCCAATGACCTGCACGGATGCACCATCCAGTTCATTGCCCTCTTTGTCTTTTACAATGCCCTGAACATTGGATTGGGTATATGCAATGAAGTGGAGAATGATCAAACATAGTGTGGAGAAAATTTGTTTTTTCATAAGGCTTTGATTTGTTTGAAGGTGAAGTTAGTGAATAATTTTTTGTTATGCGTAATATTTTGAACCCTTCCAATAATTTAAATTCGCAAATCACTGTCATACTTCATTAACAATTTTCTGGTCAGCCAACCTATAGAAATTTTATAATAGTATTGGTTCTATTGCTCTATATGAGAAAATCAGAATTGAACATATTAACTAACAAATAAAATTTAAGGACAAAAGGCTATCCACTGATAGCCTTTTTGTCCTTACCTATGTTTAAATAAAAATTTATAGTAGAGTTCTTAAAATCTTAAAAGTGAATCTATTGCTCAGGATTGCATTCGTAGTTAATCGGACAATCATTTCCATTTGATGCTGCACAATTTGTACTTTCACATTCAGTTGATTGTTCAAAACAACAATTTTCATCCAATTCATAATAAAATACTGCATTATCAAAAATGTAATTACTCCCTGAAATATGCGGCCTATATGTGCAAGAAGTCGGACCATTTAAATTGCAAACCCCAAAAGTCTGAATTCCACATGGTCCATCAACTTCAAAATCCATTGCATAATTAAAAACTGTTGTGCCACACCATCGAACAAGAAATTCAAATTTACTACAATAGCTGCAATGTTCATATTTTGCTTGACAAGGAAGTTCAGTCCATTGAACTGCATCATTAGAAATTTGGGAAATAAATGTTGCCGGTTCACATGCAGAACCTGAATAATTGTAATATGTGTTTTTAAAAATAATAAATATTGGGGATTGTAATGGACAACAATTCAAATTGGTCTGACTCGTCCGATAAAAGCTTTTAAGTCTAATTTTTAAATCCGTACAATTGTAGCTTGGGTTGTCACACGGAGCTGTAGATCTAGGCAATAAAAGAATTTCTCCTGTTTTCTTTGAAGAATTTTCTTTACTTATTTCATGATCGAGGCTACATGATGTGATAAATAACACAATAATGAAATAAAATAAATTTTTCATAAAAAATGGTTTTTTGAAAATTAAAAATAATGTTTACATAATTAAAAATTTAAATTTAAACAAATGGTAATCAATTTTATATAATTTGAAACGATCTCATTTTAGATCCATGATCAGTAACAATATTTATATGATATGTTCCAGAAGATAAATTAGTTAAATTTATTTTTTGAAAAAATTTATCAGCTGCATTTTTATCCTCAATGTCGAGTACTTTTTTTCCAAAATTATCGAAGATTTGGTATTTTATTTTTGATGTAGACTTTTCAAGGGCAACGTCAACAAGTATATAATCTTTTGCTGGATTTGGACTTAAATCAATCTCAGCATTAATTTCTTGTACATTTTTTAATTTAACAAGACAATCTCCGGACATAATCAATGAAACGGATAATGCTCCCGTTCTATTGGTGAATACAAATGCATTTTCAAGGTCAGGAACTCCAGTGTTAGGGTCATATTGCGAAACTCCAACATAAGGAATGTCTGTATCCGTAATTGTTCCCATTCTTGCTAAAAGTGCGTTGTTCCAGATATAGTCCATCCCTTCGTCAAATCCAAAAAAGGGTAATTCTGTACCAGAATACCTGACTCCAACAAAAAATCTCATATTATTGTCTGGAATTGTGAAACCTGGATCCCCTGAATTAAAGTCCTCCAACGCAATCCGCACAACAGCTGCTGAACGTGTTTCTCCTCCATCAAATGTATAAGTACCTAAAGCAAGAAAACTGATTTCAGCATTTGTTGCGTTTCCATCTCCATCAATATCATTCCAACCATATAAGATTGCTTCTGGAGTTAAGCCAGCTAATGTCGCAGGGGCATTAACTGTCATATAAAACAATATACTATCAATTCTACAACCAATTCCATAAGGGATTTTTACTCCTGTTAAATATTCAGCGTTCGTATTATCTCCACGTCTGATTGAAATTGTTGAAAATGGGTCTCTTAAATTCGCTGATAGTCTCGATTTTGAGATAATATTCTGGGACAAATAAAACTCAGATATCCCAACATTATCAAAATTAGATCCATCAGTAGCATCAGAACTAACTGTATATGTAAGTGTACCCTTACCAATTGAATTTCCAGGAATTTTACCTGCAAAATCGAAAGGTAAAAATTCAACTGATCTTGTAGAGTCCACTTCTATAACCAAAGAGCCATCAGAAGTTTGATTATCATACTCGCTTGAACTTCCACCTTGTGGAGTAAATCGGATAGAAACATTTGCTTTATTACCAGTCTCAATGTTTTTTCCTTTGTTCGTAATATTTGCAGCGGGAGTTACTGAAAAATCTCCTGTATTTCGAATCCAACCACCAGGATAGGTTCCATAAGGCATATGAGAAATTGCTTTTCTACTATCTGTTGCCACATCATGATCGAAACGAATATTTCCAATACTCATGTTTACCGGACCGTTTGCCATTTCTGCACGAATTTTTTCCCCATCTTCAAATGTGATCATGACGACTGGAAAATCAGCTCTTATGGTTGCGGCAAAAGTACCGGCTCCCATTACAGCTACACCTCCATTAGGAACATTGTTAACAATTATACATCCGATAGCTCCCCAATCCTGAGCCTGGAGTGCTTTAAAACTAAAATTACATGTTCCTCGATTTATCAAAACCAGTTTACCTACAAGTTCAGATTTATTTGTTACTGTATCACAGCCATCTAAGGGAGTTAAACACTTATCCATCATCGCAGCAACATCAGCCGTCCAGATATTACTGTTTAAGTCTGCGCCCCAATGAGCAGGAGGCACGCCAGTATTTCCATATTGAAGTGCACCAGCAATCGATGCAGGTGAATTGACGACTACCGATTGTGCAATCAAGGCAGTCGTAAAGAAATAAATAGAACAAAAGAGTATAAATTTCTTCATAAGCATGGTTTTAATTGAAGTAAAGTTAACAATGCTTTAACTAAAATTGAAATTTGGAATAATATAGTTTTAATTAATATATGTATTATATTGATTTATTGATATTTAACAATCAATGTTGTAAAAATTAGAACTTACAAAGGTGTGGGTTTGTAAGTAAGATGAAAATAGTCTTTTATGATGTTTAAACATGTGTGTAGGATCAATTTGTCAATATCAATGTAAATGCATCAGCTCCGAAAGATTGAGGCTTAGTGGTATTTTGCACCGCTAGTGCATATTGAATATTCCGGTCTAAACTGAGCCTCCCATTCCTGTTGAAAGTGAATGGTGGTTTAGGAGTTTTCGCTGGAAAACTGCTGATTGGTTTCTGTTGGCTGCCAGACAAAGGGTGTTTGGAACAACTTTAGGGCAGCTTTGTTGAACCATGGGTCTTCCCGGCCAAAAAGCCTGTTCAAAGACATTTTTAGTTGAGGGAGAAGGTGATTTGATAAGGAAGTTAACAATGGAATTTTTTGTGTTCCATTTTGTATTTCAAGGTCTTGCTGGTGGCCTTGGATGTCTGATCCTTCTGAAAATAATAAAAATTGCCGTCCCCATAATTTTCATCCACCACTTTCAAAATATGTTGTTTAAGATCATCAGTAGAAATATATGGCAGCTGTTGATGAAAAAGTTGGGGGTATTTGGAGATGGTGTGCATAAGTCGGCCAAAAGCTGATGGCTCAGCTTCGGTCTGATCCTTTACCAGAGCACAGTTTAAGATGCAGATCTTCATACCCTCTGCAGCCGCTCTGTGCATTTCGAGTTCGGCCTGAAACATGGTTTGAGTGTAGTGGTTGAGAAACACCGGGTTGCCTACGGCCGTTGTAGATATTAATTGAGGTTCAGCGCTTCGTATCAGAGTATATGCCGAACTCATAAAGATCATTTCCTTCACTCCGGCCAGTAATGCGTTGTTGACCAAATCACGGGTAGCTATGGTATTGACCGCTTTTAACTTTTGATGATCCTCAGTTTTAAAAGAAATCATTGTGGCATTATGAACAATCAGATGCACATTTGATAAAAATGGAAAATAAGATTCCGGATCCAGGATTTCTGCTTCTATCCATTCAACATTCGAATCATCAGGATGATTTCCCGAAAACATGGCGCTGACATGATAGCCTTTAGATAAAAAAGTTTGTACACATTGCATACCCGCATCCGCGTTTACATCTGTGATCAGTACCGTTTTAGTTTCCATCGGCATCGTTAAACTTCATGGTATAAGCAGCAAGTTCAACTCTCTCCAGGGAATCCAATATACCTGTAAAGCCAGTCATCGCATTTCGACCGTTTGAGATTACCAGAAATCTTTCTTCAAGACTCAGCAGTGAGTATTTTAACTTTACAGCCCCATTAATCGAAAGGCTACCATCTCCCCCATGGCAGCTGCTACAATATTTTTGATACCTGTCTGAAATCACAGTTAAGGGATCTTTTGGCCGTTTGTCATCGGTGCAATGTAAGATCGACAGGCTGCCCGACAACAACAGTCCATAAACATAAAATAGCTTCGATTGAAATCTCTTCACAAAATGAACTTTAGGCTTTGAAAACAGTTGGTAAAGGTACATTTGAATGAGGATTCCAATGGAATCGAAAAACGAAAAGGAAGTTGCCCAACTTTTGGGTATATTCTGCCTGGCTTTTTCATTGGCAATTCATTTAATTTCTCTTTTCAAATATTAACACGCGGTCAAACCGGATTGTAAAGCCGAAACATCATCTTTGTAAAAACCTGTTCATGAAAGCCTTTTTTTTATTCATATTGCTCTTCGCTATTTCTACCACATTTAGTCAGGATTCGTTCAGTTTATCAGAGGCTATAGCATATGCCCGTAAAAACAATCTGGAATTAAAAGTAAAAAATCTGGATGTCCAGGACGTAGATGGACAGATTAAAGAATATACCGCTATCGGATTACCCAAACTGCAAGCAAATGTCGGATACAATTATTTTATAAAATTGCCCACCAGCATTTTTCCAAATTTTATAGAACCGGCTATCTATGATGTGCTCTTTGATGAAAATTTATTGCCGCGCAGGGATCTGGATGAACCCGGCGGAGTACCCGTACAATTTGGAACTAAACACAATCTGAATGCCGGACTCGAACTGAATACGCTTTTATTTGATGGCAGCTTTTTTATCGGACTAAAGGCCCAAAAGATGTATCGGGAGCTCATCCTCAAACAGATTACACAATCAGAGGCAGATTTGCGGTATACGATCACCTTGTCCTATTTATCGGCATTAACCATCAACGAAAACATCCAGATCCTCGAAAAAAACCTGAGCAATCTTAAAAAAGTACAAAATGAAGTTCAGGAAATTTTCAATGCCGGATTCGCAGAACGTTTGGACGTAGATCGAATCGAACTTTCCGTGCAAAACCTTGAAGCCGAACTTGAAAAGCTCAAAAAACTAACAAATGTTAGTATCGCAGTCCTAAAATTCCAGATGAACTATCCGTTGGATAAAGAAATTCAGTTGAAAGATGACTTGGCCGGACTCCTGAATCGATCTTACCTCGAAGTTATGGATCCCCAGATCAAACTTAATATACAGGAACGACCTGAGCATCCGGTCATCATGCAGGGAATCCGACTTGCGGAGATGAATATTAAAAGATATCAATACAGTTATTATCCCAGCCTGTATGGCTTTGCTGCTTACCAACAAAGTTTGCAGCGCAACAAACTTTTTGATGGCAATGACAATGGATGGTTTCAGACTTCGAATGTGGGTGTAAACCTTTCCTGGCCCATTTTTACAGGATTTGACCGCAAGGCAAAAATACAAAGAGCCAAAGTAACATTAGACAAAACCAAATTGCAATTGAATCAATTTGAAAATGCCGTTCACCTCGAATACAATAACGCCAAAACGGAATATCTCAATGCTCTTGTGACGTTTGAAAGTCGCAAAAAATCGATCGCGCTGGCCGAAAAAATCTATGATACGGCCAAGATCAAATTTAAAGAAGGCATCGGTTCGAGTTTGGAAATCACCAGTGCCGAACGCGATTATTTTCAGAGTCAGTCTCATCTGATCGATGCACAATTTCAACTTATCCAGGCCAAGGTCAAATTTGACAAGAGTACAGGTAAACTTTAAATGCAAGGATATGAAAGATCTTCGAAGAGAATATACGCGAAATATCCTGGAACACGAACACTTGTTAGCCGATCCCATTGAACAATTCCAGGAATGGTTCAGAGCCTGCATCGAACACGGAATGCCTGAACCCAATTCGATGGTTTTGTCGACCATATCATCAGAAGGCAAACCCTCTTCACGTGTGGTATTGCTCAAAGAAGTAAATGAATCGGGATTTGTGTTTTTTACGAACTACAACAGCCGTAAATCACAAGACATCGATTCTCATCCTGCTGTAAGTTTATTGTTTTTCTGGGAAGCCATGGAGCGTCAGGTTCGCATTGAAGGAAATGCTTATAAAATTCCGGAAGCCGATTCGGATGAATATTTTTACAGTCGACCGCTACTCACTCAGATGGGATCTGTGGTTTCACCTCAAAGCAACATAATAGCAGACAGATCTGTATTGGAAGAGGCCCTCCAAAACTTAATAGCTGCCAATGCACCCGTCAAAAGGCCAGCCCATTGGGGTGGATACATCGTTTTGCCTGAATATTTTGAATTCTGGCAAGGCAGGGAAAGCAGGTTACACGACCGCTTTGCTTACAGCAAATCAGATCAGGAATGGCTCATAGCCAGGTTGGCACCCTGAAACTTGGCTTTTTACAATATATTGACAAATTGACAAAGCATTCGGGCCTTTTGTCACATAATCGACGAAAATCCCCTTATGGCACAGGTATTGACAACATAACATACACGCAATTTAATTGCTTTAAAACAGGTGATCATATGCAATTTAGCTCCTATATATTTGAACCACAATTACAGGATGACGGCGAAGTACTACCCTTTGTAGCAGTAGCAGATGACGAATTGCCGGTAAGAGAAGACAATATCGGCGAAGTACTGCCAGTAATGCCTTTGAAGAACACCGTGTTATTTCCCGGAGTCATCATTCCCATTACTGTTGGCCGTGAAAAGTCTATCAAAGCAGTCACAGTAGCTAATGAATCTGATAAATACATCCTGGTACTTACACAAATTGATCCACAGACAGAAGAACCCGGAAGCGCTGATGTATACCAAACCGGAACCGTTGCGCGCATCGTTAAACTACTGAAAATGCCCGATGGAAGTCAGACCGTCATCTTACAAGGCCGCAAAAGATGTCTCGTATCCGAATGGCTCTCTGAAGACCCTTTTTTAAAAGCAAAAATTGTCAAAAGAGAACATATCCCGACGACCCATCCGATGGAGTATGAGGTAATGATCAAATCCATACAGGAGAATTCGAGGCGCATCGTAGAGCTCACGCCTCAAATCCCGAATGAAGCACAAGTATTATTGAAAAATATACAGAATGATCGCTTTCTATTACATTTCATTTCTTCCAATCTGAATATTTCCATTCAGAAAAAACAGGAACTTTTAGAGACCGATGAACTTCATAAAAAGGCAGAAGATTTATTGATTTATCTCAACAATGAAATTCAACTGTTAGAAGTCAAAGATCAAATCGAATCGAGGGTCAGAACGGATCTCGAAAAACAACAGAGAGATTATTATTTAAATCAACAGTTAAAAACGATTCAGGAAGAATTGGGACAGGATCCTGTTGAACAGGATATCGAAGTATTGATCGAACGTGCAGGTAAGAAATTATGGAAGGAGGAAGTCAAATCTCATTTTGAAAGAGAACTCAATAAATTGAGAAGGATGAATCCGCAAGTCGCAGAATATTCTGTACAGATGAATTATCTTGATTTGATGGTGGACCTTCCGTGGGAAGAATATACCAAAGACTGTTATGATCTTGTAAAGTGTAAAGAAGTTTTAGATAAAGATCACAACGGGCTTGAAAAAGTTAAAGAACGGATCATAGAACATCTGGCGGTTCTTAAACTCAAAGGTGACATGAAATCTCCGATCTTATGTTTGGTAGGTCCGCCGGGTGTTGGAAAAACGTCTCTGGGAAAATCTATTGCACGTGCACTCGATCGGAAATTTATCAGAATGTCTTTAGGTGGGCTTCACGATGAATCGGAAATCAGAGGACACCGAAAAACCTATATCGGTGCAATGCCCGGACGCATTGTTCAATCTTTGCGAAAAGCAGGATCAGCAAATCCCGTTTTTATTTTAGATGAAATAGATAAAATCGGAAAAGATTTCAGAGGAGATCCTTCTTCTGCATTATTAGAAGTTTTGGATCCGGAGCAGAATTCTAGTTTTCATGACAATTACCTCGATCTCGAATTTGATTTATCTAAAGTATTATTTATTGCAACGGCCAATTCTTTGAACACCATTCAACCGGCGTTATTAGACCGGATGGAAATTATCGAATTGCAAGGATACAGTACTGAAGAAAAAATTGAAATTGCAAAAGATCATTTGATCCCACAAGTCCTGGAAGAACACGGACTTAAAGCCAAACAATTTAAAATCAGTGACAAGCTTCTCGAAAAAATCATCCAAGATTATACGCGTGAATCGGGAGTGCGAAGTTTAAGAAGACAAATGGCCGGAGTCGTGAGAAAAGCAGCAGCACAGATCGCCATGAAGCCCAAAACAATTTATCAGGTCAAAGAAGATGGTCTTGCAACTGCATTAGGAGTGGTCAAATATAATACAGAGCGTTATCAGGAAAAGTTGCCAAAAGGCGTAGCCATCGGACTCGCATGGACCCGCGTTGGCGGCGATATTCTCTACATTGAAACCAGTATTTCTGCAGGTAAAGGTAAGCTTGTACTTACCGGAAATCTGGGGGATGTCATGAAAGAATCTGCCAGCACTGCATTGAGTTATATCAAAGCTCATGCTGCAGAATTAAAAATTGATCCGGAGTATTTTGATAAAAACGATTTTCATATTCACGTTCCCGAAGGAGCCATACCAAAAGACGGTCCTTCTGCCGGTATTACCATGTTGAGTTCATTGTGTTCTGCCATTCGCAACAAAGCCATCAAGCCTTATCTTGCTATGACAGGAGAAATTACTTTGCGAGGAAAGGTATTGCCTGTTGGTGGGATCAAAGAAAAAATTCTGGCTGCTAAACGAGCAGGCATCAAAACCATCATGTTGTGTAAGGAAAATAAGGTCCATGTTGATGAAGTGAATCCTGAGCACATCAAGGGATTGGAGTTTCATTATGTGGATACGATGGAAGAGGTATTGAAATTTGGACTTTGAAAATCCGGAATGGGTTGAAACCCATTCCTATTTATAGTTCTATCTATACTCATCATGTTTTGGCTTGCGTTTCCATTGAAGATTTTTAAATACACGTTTTTGTTTCCGGCTGAAGCCGGCGGGTTTTATTCCTGTATTATAGATTCAATTTATTTTTACATTTCATTTGTATCCCTCTGCGGAATGGGTTGAAACCCATTCCTATTGATAGTTCTATCTATACTCATCATTTTTTGTGTTAGGTTCCTTTTAAAGATTTTTAAATGCACGTTTTTGTTTCCTTCAACGGAATGGGTTGAAACCCATTCCTATTGATAGTTATATTTATACTCATCATTTTTTGGCTTGCGTTTCCATTGAAGATTTTTAAATACACGTTTTTGTATCCCTCTACGGAATGGGTTGAAACCCATTCCTATTTATAGCTCTATCTATACTCATCATTTTTTGGCTTGCGTTTCCATTGAAGATTTTTAAATACACGTTTTTGTATCCGGCTGAAGCCGGCTGGGTTTTATACCTGTCTATTATTTCAAATTTATTTTTACACTTTAGATTTGATTCCTCATGCGGAATGGGTTGAAACCCATTCCTATTAATGGGTTCGCGTTTCGTTCTTGTTTGATGAGGAGTGATTCGGGTTCCAATTTAAGATTTTTGAATTTTCGTTTTTTGATCCGGCTGAAGCCGGCTGGGTGATTAAATGGTTTTATAAAAGTATCTTTATTCATTTCGTTATTATCCATTCGGATATTGAAATGTATGTTGTAAAAAATAAATTCAGATTTAATTTGTCAGTGCCTGATATAGGTTGACCATATTTTATCATTAAAAAACATAAAAATGGCAACAATTAGAAGGCAATTTAAAATGAGCATTGAGCAGCGTATGGCGAGGCATTTTTCAGAAAGTTTCAAACGATCGAAGGTTCTCGAGATAGAGCAAGGCAGGAGCAAAGTCAGTGAAATTTGTAAGGAATACGAGGTTAGCCCTACCAATGTATACAAATGGATGAGTAAATTTGGTGCAGCTAAAAGCCAAATTCGCATGATTGTTGAAACAAATTCCGACACTAAAAAAATAATAGAACTTAAGCAAAAAGTTGCAGAATTGGAACGAGTAATTGGTCAAAACAGATCCTAATTGACTTTCAAACTAAGATGATTGAATTAGCAGAAGAAGCATACAAGATTGATATTAAAAAAAATATTCTTCAGCACAATCTGCTACTTCAGACAGGAGCGAAAGCGATATCCATTCTCATTAAATAAGTTGTACAGAGTAATGAATATCAGCAAACAATCTGTTCATCAAAGAATAGAAAGGAATCACCAGGATCTAGAAATAGAAGCACAACTTCTGTGGCTCATACACCAAATTCGTGAAGATCACCCTACGATGGGAGTGCGTGATCTGTTTTATAAAATTCGGCCAGAATCCATGGGCAGGGACCGTTTTGAAGCCTTTTGTAAAGAAAATAGTTTGATGTCCCTTAAGAAAGTATTTAGGCCAAGAACAACAGACAACACAGGGGTTATACGATTTGACAATTTGCTTATAGATCTCCAAATCAATCGAGTTGATCAAGTCTGGCAAAGCGACATAACCTATTTTGAATTAAACAATAGGTTTTATTATTTAACTTTTATCCTTGATGCTTATTCTAGACGAATTGTTGGGCATAACGTGTCGGATAATTTAACGACCATTTGTACCACAATGCCAGCCTTAAAAATGGCTATAAAGTTGCGAGCCAAACAAAAGATGAGCGAATTAATATTCCATTCCGATGGTGGTGGACAATACTATGCAAAATCCTTTTTAGAGCTTACCGCAAAATATGAAATCAGAAACAGTATGTGTGAATATGCTTGGGAAAATGGTAAAGCTGAAAGGATTAATGGAATCATAAAGAATAACTATTTGATACACAGGGATATTAAAAATTATCATCAATTGACTATAGAGGTTGACCGAAGTGTACAACTTTATAACTTAGAAAAACCTCATAAAGAGTTACAAAGATTAAGTCCTGTTGAATTTGAAAATTTGGATATAACTTTACAATTGCAAAAAACACCGAGGATGAAAGAGTCATTTGATGCAAATAACAAAATATATGGGGTATCGAACCCCATATATTTTGAGCAAAAAACACCTCAGAATCTTGATGTATTCTCTGCAAATAATTCGAGTAAAAAGTTACACAAAACGGTCAACCCTATTTAGGCATTGACAATTTACAATCATTGCTCTTTTATCCTTACTCCATAATCTAAAAACTTCGGTTATAAAAAAAAGGGCCTTCCCGTTACGAGAAGGCCCTTTTTATTTTTATACTATTCCAGATTATCTGGAAACCGTAAACTTCTTGTTGATTAATCCTCCGGTTGTTTTGATCTGGAGGATGTAGTTTCCATTAACCAGGCTGGAGGTATTTAACAATTCGTGATAAGTACCTTTTGTTTTGAATGCACTGAATGGTGCAAACAGAACTGATTTTCCATTCTGATCAAATACTCTGGCTTCCAATTCAGAATCTTCAGGAATCCAGATGTCCAGTTGTAGTTCATCATTTACAGGGTTTGGATAGATTTCGACATTCAGTGATGCATCACCTTCGATGAGGATGGTAATGATCTTACTGTAAGTGAACAATCCATTTCTGTCAACTTGTTTAATTCGGTAATAATAACGTCCGGTTTTCACAACATCATAATCATCATGTGCATATTCATGAAGTGAAAGACTTCCATTAGAATGAGCTGGTATTTGTTCAATTGCATTGAAGTCTCTTTCTGATTCATGTCTGCGTTCCACAATGAAATAATCATTATTGATTTCGACACCGGTTGTCCAGGACAATTCTGTAAAGTCTCCGTTGAAAAATCCATCGAAGCTCAACCATTGAAGAGGTAATGCTGCATAAACAACACCTGCATCAATGTTAGGTCTGACTTCACCAGATAAGATACGATACAATTTAGTCGTACCGTAACCAAACGTATTATCCACATCGCTATCCATTTCATCAGCACCTGCATGCGCAACGGTAAATCCGAGGTTCTGAGCCGGAGTAAATTTGACGAAATAATCACCCTGAACCATTCCATCTAATATAAACTTACCTTCATTATCTGAAGTGGACTCACTCACCATCGTTCCATCGATTTTGTATGCGGCAACTTTCACGTCTTTCACAGGAGGTTCATTACCATCTTGCAAACCATTGAAGTTGTAATCATGCCAAACATGATCTCCTACAATTGATTTCGTTTGGAAACCCGCACCAATGTAAAGCAACATATCGCCACTCTTCACGGTAAATTTCCTGGTTGTATTTAAACCATTTTCATGTGAAATATCGCTATCCTTATTTGGATTTCCTTGGTATTTTTCAGAAGCACCTAAGTGACCTGGTCTTTCGAAACGGAGGTAGTACATACCTGGTCTCAGACATGGTACTTTGTAATATCCATCATCTGAAGCAGTTCCAGGTTTAACACTTGTTGTCAAGGTAGCTACAGTTGCACCACTCATGGCATCTACCACATAAACGCGGAGTCCGTTGATTCCTTTTTCTTCAGGATCATATATTCCATCCAGGTCTTTGTCAAACCAAACATCACCTGAAATCATGATACAGATAATAAATCCGGCATCCACAGTTGTATCATCTTCACCAGGTGACAAATGAGTTGTTGCAGTTGTACCCGGACCATTGCTACCATCCACATCGCTGTCTTTGAAATCAGCAGCATTGTTAGGTGTTGTTGGAATGTAATTTGAAGGTCCTTCAAATTTCAAATAATAATCACCCGGCATCAGATCATCAAAGATCCAGAATCCATTCGCGTCAGTAGTTGTAGTCTTTAACAGGAGTTTTGTTACTCCATCGTACAATGAAACTTTGATTCCCTGAATTCCAGGTTCTCCAGCCTCTTGAATGCCATCGCCATCTTTATCATCCCAAACAAAGTCTGAGAATGATCCCAATTTGACGAGACCGGCATCGTAAGTCGTATCGCGCTTACCAGGTTGTACTGTCAAGCACGGACCTACACCACCTGCACTCACATCACTATCTTTAGTATCATCTCCGCCTTGATCCTGGAAAGTAAATCCATAATCAGGTGGAAGAAGACTGAAATCAAATTTTACAAAATGTTTGCTGAAAGGTAACAGAAAATCAAACAAGTAATTACCGTTTGCGTCTGTTGTGTCTTTTTTCACAATCGTAGCAGTATTGCAATCGTAAAGTATCGCAATGACATTCTTCAGGCCTGGCTCACCAGGATCCTGAATACCATCACCATCCAAATCATCCCAAACTCTGTCACCGATAGCACCTGTTACTTTAACAGTTTCAAAATCGTGATCATCTTCATCTTCATTCACAGATTGACCGTTTCCATCAATCACATTATCCCATGGATGATTTTCTACAACTTGATTTTCCCACGCACTATTTGTGTTTGGCTTGCTATCAGCATCATCATTATCTCTATTGACACCTTGTTGATCATTAGCTGTTCTGATTTCAGCGGTATTATCCCAATCCTGAAGTGTCGGAACTGCAGCGATTTGAACAATCAGGTTTAATGTAAGTTGAACACTATCACCAGGATCCAAAGATGCAATACTGTTGTAAACCAATGTTGAACCTACAAATCCCCAATTTGGATTCAAACCGGCATTGAAGATGTAACCTTGTTTCACATAATCATTCACCTGAATGTTGGTTGCTGTGATATTACCTTGATTGAACACTGTGATGGTATATGGAACAATATCACCTGGAGCATAATATGGAAGTTTATTCTTCACATATTTTCTCAAAGCAAGGTCAAATACCGGACCTACAGATGGATCATGATCATCTTCATCATTTGGATCATTAATGGCATTATCAATAGAAGGACCATCATCATCCTTAGTTCCACCTGGAGAACTATCAAAATCTGTCAATGTATTTCCAAGAGTATCTTTAACAGATTCGATCTCCGCGATATTATCCCAAGATTCAGGATCATCCAATATTGGAGTTAAGACCAAATTGATGGTAACTTTCGCACTATCACTTGGCTTAATTTTACTGGTAATCGTTGTTGTTGCCTCACGAGTACCCGCATTATATGACCAACCAGGATTGTTAGCACCAATAAACTGGAATCCTACAGGTACATAATCTGTGATCACTGCATTCATTGCTGAAATACTTCCCTGATTGAATACCGTTATTTCAAATGGAACCAACTCTCCATAAGTTAATGGAAGTGTTCCTTTATTGACTTTTCTCAATGCGAGGTCAAATACATCAAATCCGGCAGGGTCGTGATCATCTTCATTACCACCAATATCAATGGTCGTAATATCATTATCACCAGGATCGCCCGGCTTCACAGCTAATTCCGCTGGCGTATTTGAATTTGGTTTACTATCTAATTCTTCAAAAGTCCGATCAACACCAGAAATATCTTTGAAAGATTTTACTTCTGAGTAATTAAACCAAGCCTTGTAACCACTGCTCATGGCAACTCTCAGGTTAACGGGAACAATTGTCGAAGAATATCTAGGAATATTCGCAATGGCATTGTACTCTAATAATCCCGGGTTGATTTGACTCCAACCTGGCAAGTTATCTGCAGGGCTGAATGTAAATCCGCTTGGTAAATAATCATTCAATACGATACTTGTAAGTGCAATATTTCCCTGATTATAAACTTCAAGATTGAACGTAACCAATTGACCATAGCTATATGGTGTTGGCGTCACTGTTGTCTTGCGGATCGCCATATCAATGATATCGATATCAGCACATACTGTATCAACGTCTTCAGGAGTACCATCGTTGTTGATATCCATTCTTGCCTGATTAAACACACCCTCACCTGATTTCGGAGTACCCGGAGTGGTTTGTCCACATTGCGTATACACATTATCACCACTTGTTCCTGTTTTAAAGTCAAGGGTTGCTTTCACTGTCAAGTCATAAGTATGTGTTGCACCAACTGCAATAGATTGGTCATTTGCCAATATCCATGGACCACTTCCAGCTAATGCGCCGCCTGCATTTCCAGGAGCTGTTGAAGCATAAGAAGCTGTATTGATTGTTAAGTCATTATCAAATCCAGGCGTATCAGTAAGATCATATTGACCTACTGCTCCACCAAGATTCTGAACAGTTAATCTATAATTGATGGTATGCATTCCACCACCAAGTGGTATGATACTTACAATTTCTTTGCGCGAAACTACATAAGGCAGATCGGCACAAGTCTCATCAAATTCTTCCGGTGTACCATCGTTGTTGGAATCCATTGTAGCAAGATTGTATAAACCTTCGCCACTTGTTGGATCTCCTGGTGTAGAAGATTCACAAGCTGTGTAGGTATTGTTACCGCCACTGCTGCTTCTCAAATCGATGGTAACTTTTACAGTAACCGTAAATGTATAGGTTGCACCCGCATTGATATTCTGATCATTTGCTAAAGTCCATGGTCCGACACCAGCCAGTGCACCACCTGCATTTCCAGGTGCTGTTGAAGTATAATTTGCATTATTGATGGTTATATCATCATCAAATCCAGGAATATCATTGAGATCATATTGACCTGTTGCTCCACCAATATTTCTTACCGTAATGGTGTATGCAACATTGTACATGTGACCTCCAAGATTGGTGATACTTGCTACAGATTTTGCAGAAGTGACATAAGGTAAATCGCTACAAACTTCATCCACGTCTTCAGGAGTTCCGTCATTGTTGATATCCAGTGTTGCCTGATTGTATAATCCTTCGCCACTTGCTGGATCTCCTGGTGTTCTATCTCCGCATTCTGCATATATATCATCACCGGCACCACCTTCCATTTGGATCGTCACTTTGAGAGTAACCGTATATGTATGTGTTGCGCCTGATGCAATATTCAAATCATCTGCAAGTGTCCATGGACCGTTGCCTGCTAAAGGACCCACAGGACCCGGACCAGTTGAGGTAAATGAAGCATTATTAATGATGATATCATTTTCAAAACCAGGAATATCAACCAGGTCATAAATACCTGATGCCCCTCCTAAGTTTCTCACTACAAGCTGGTACACTACAGTGTACATATTTCCACCTAATGGAGTAATCGATGCAATTGTTTTCGCATTGACCACATAAGGTATATCTCCACATGCTTCTTTGATTTCTTCCGGAGTACCATCGTTGTTGGAATCCATTCTGGATTGATTGTATAATCCTTCTCCGGATGTTGGATCTCCGGGAGTAGTATTTCCACATTTTGTGTAATTATTATCGCCGCCACTTCCTGCTTCAAGGTTTAATGTAACCTTGATCGTAAGTGTAAAAGTATGTGTAGTGAAAGCATTAATATTTTGATCGTTGGCTAAATTCCATGGGCCTATTCCTGCCAAAACTCCACCTGGGTTACCCGGAGCAGTTGTAGTGTAAGAAGCAGAACCAATGGTAATATCGTCGTCGAATCCAGGTGCATCTGTCAAATCATATTGACCCGCAGCACCACCCTTGTTAATGACATCAATAACATACGTTAGGTTGTACATGTGACCACCTAAATTTGAAATAGATGAAAGTGTTTTCGTTGTTGTGACAAACGGTAAATCTGCACATACTTCATCTAATTCTTCCGGTGTACCATCGTTGTTGGAATCCATGCTGGATTGATTGTACAATCCTTCTCCTGGTTCTGGATTTCCAGGTGTATCATCACCACAAACTGTATAAATGTTATTACCAGGACTTCCTACATTCAAATCTATGGTCACTTTTACTGTTAATGTATAAGTATGTGTTGAACCGGCATTGATATTCTGATCATTTGCCAAAGTCCATGGCCCAACACCAGCTAATGCACCACCTGCATTTCCAGGAGCCGTCGTTGTATAAGAAGCATTACCGATGGTAATGTCATCATCAAAGCCAGGTGTATCTCTCAAGTCATATTGACCTGTAGCACCACCCAAGTTTCTGATGACCAATTGGTAAACTACATTGTACATATTACCACCCAATGGATTGATTGCAGCAATAGTTTTTGCTGAAGTTACATAAGGCAGATCTCCACAAACTTCATCAACATCTTCAGGAGTACCATCATCATTGATGTCTAATCTAGCCTGATTGTATAAACCTTCACCACTTGTCGGATCTCCGGGTGTTGTATTTCCGCATTTTACATAAACATCATCACCGGCACCACCTTCCATTTGGATCGTCACTTTGAGAGTAACCGTATATGTATGCGTTGCGCCAGAATTAATATTTATGTTATTGCCAAGTGTCCAAGGACCTGTTCCAGCAAGTGGACCAGAAGCACCCGGACCTGTTGTTGTAAAGGATGCAGAATTAATAACAATATCATTTTCAAAACCAGGTACATCAACGAGATCATAAATACCTATCGCTCCACCTAAGTTTTTAACTGTTAGTTGATACACGATGGTATACATATTTCCACCTAATGGTGTAATTGAAGCCAATGTTTTTTGATTGACTACATAAGGAATATCTCCACATGCTTCTCTCAATTCTTCAGGTGTACCATCATTGTTTGAATCCATTCTGGATTGATTGTACAATCCTTCACCGGATGTTGGATCTCCGGGAGTTATATTTCCACATTTCGTATAAACGTCATCACCGCCACTTCCTGTTTCAAGGTTTAAGGTCACTTTTACAGTGATGGTATAAACATGCGCAGAGAAAGCACCTATGTTTTGATCGTTGGCAATCATCCATGGACCATTACCAATCAACGGAGCACCCGGATTACCAGGAGCTGTAGAAACATAAGATGCAGAACCTATTGCGATGTCGTTATCAAATCCAGGTACATCTGTCAAATCATATTGGCCCAATGCACCACCTTTATTTTCAACAACGATGTCATAAGTAACATTGTACATATGTCCACCCAGAGAACTAATACCTGTTAGTGTTTTCGTAGTAGTTACATAAGGTAAGTCACCACAGGTCTCATCTGTTTCTTCAGGAATTCCATCATTGTTATTATCTAATCTCGATTGATTGTATAATCCTTCTCCACTTTGAGGATCTCCAGGACTTGTATTTCCACATCTGGTGTAAACATTATTTCCACCACTTGCAGGACTTAAATCAAGCGTCATTTTAGCAGTAATGATGAAAATATGTGTTCCGCCGATTCCTATCGACTGATCATTTGCAAGCGTCCAAGGTCCAGTACCGATTAATGAGCCACCAGGATTTCCTGGAGCATCTGAGGTATAAGAAACCGAACTCATCGCAATATCATCATCCAATCCGGGTTGGTCTACCAAATCGTACATGCCCGGCGTACCACCAAGATTTTGAACTCTGATCTGATATTTCACCGTATACATATTTCCACCCAGAGGTGTAATAGATGCAATGGATTTATCAGATGTTACATAAGGCACATCTCCACAAGCTTCATCAACATCTTCAGGTACACCATCGTTGTTGATATCTAATCTTGCCTGATTGTATAATCCTTCTCCAGCTGTAGGATCTCCGGGAGTTGCATTGCCACATTTTGTGTAGCTGTTATTTCCAGGACTTGCAGCATCAAGATCCAAAGTAATTTTAACTGTTAGGTTATACGTATGAACTGCACCATTCACAATATTTTGATCATTTGCCAAAGTCCATGGACCAGTTCCTGCTAAAGGACCACCAGGATTACCGGCAGCATCAGAAGTATAACTTGCTGAATTTATTGTAATATCATCATCAAAAGAAGGAACATCAACAAGGTCATAAGGACCTGTTATTCCACCAAGATTTTGAACTACCATTTTGTAAGTCACATTGAACATATTGTTGCCCAGAGGTACAACTGATGTAACTGTTTTATTACTTACAACATAAGGAAGATCGCCACAAACTTTACTGATCTCTTCAGGAGTTCCGTCATTATTGGAGTCCATACGAGATTCATTGAAAAGACCTTCGCCACTTCTAGGATCACTTGGATTCACTTGTCCACATTTGGTGTAGATATTATCACCACCGCTGGCAGCATTTAAATCAAGCGTAACTTTTACAGTTACAAAATAAGTGTGTGTTGCACCAACCAGAATACTTTGATCATTTGCAAGGATCCAAGGTCCGGTTCCTGCTAATGCACTACCAGCATTTCCAGGAGCGTTGGATGAGTAAGAAGCAGAACCAATAGTGATGTCATTATCAAAACCGGGTACATCTGTCAAATCGTATTGACCATTTGCACCACCTAAATTCTTCACATCAATTTTATAAATGACATTATACATATGTCCCCCCAAAGAATTGATCGCACTAATCGTTTTCAAACTTGTGATGTATGGAATATCAGCACAAGTTTCAGAAGTGTCTTCAGGGATTCCATCATTGTTTATATCAACTTTTGACAAGTTGTATAATCCTTCACCATTATTTGGATCGCCCGGATTCACAGCACCACATTTTGTGTAAATATTGTCTCCACCACTTCCAGGTGTTAAATCTAAGGTTACTTTAACAGTAACTGAATAATTATGGGTTCCACCTGCAGGTATTGCCTGATCATTGGCCAATGTCCAAGGACCACTTCCCGCCAATGCATTTCCAGCATTTCCTGGAGCATTTGAAGTATAAGATGAGGAACCAATTGCAAAATCATTATCAAAACCCGGAGCGTCAGTTAAGTCATACTGACCATTCGCGCCACCGATATTTCTAACAACGATATCGTATTTAACTGTAAACATATTTCCACCTAATGGTGTGATACTATTTACTGTCTTTGTATTGATGATATAAGGAAGATCACCACAAGCTTCTTTAATTTCTTCAGGAGTTCCATCATTGTTGGAATCCATTCTGGATTGATTGTATAATCCTTCTCCACTTTGAGGATCTCCAGGACTTGCATTACCACAAGCAGTATAAATATTATCGCCCGGAGTTCCAGTTCTCAAATCAAGCGTAACTTTTACGGTTAGTGTATAAGTATGCGTTGCACCAACACCAATCACCTGATCATTTGCTAAAACCCAAGGTCCTGTTCCTGCCAATCCACCACCGGGGTTAGCCGGAGCTGTTGAAGCATATGAAGCGGAACCGATGGTAATATCATTGTCAAATCCCGGAGCATCGCTTAAATCATAAGTACCATTCACTCCACCGAGATTCTTCACGACGATTGAGTAAGTAACATTATACATATTCCCTCCGAGACTGTTGATGCTCGAAATCGTTTTTGTTGAAGTAACATATGGAAGATCACCACAAGTTTCGTCGACATCTTCCGGAGTTCCATCATTATTGGAATCGAGTCTTGATTGATTGTACAAGCCCTCTCCACTTTGAGGATCGCCTGGATTGACAGCAGCACATTTCGTGTAAGTGTCATCACCACCACTACCCGGATTCAGATCTAATGTAACTTTTACAATGAGTGTATACGTATGCGTAGCACCAACTGAAATAGCCTGGTCATTTGCAAGTACCCACGGACCGTTTCCGATCAATGGTCCACCTGCATTTCCTGGAGCCGTTGAAGCATAAGAAGCTGATCCGATAGTGATATCATTATCAAAACCCGGAACATCACTTAAATCATATTGTCCGCCTACACCGCCTAAATTTCTTACTACTATTGAGTAAGTAATGTTATACATATTTCCTCCCAAAGGAGTTGTATTGGTAATAGTTTTCGTAGATGATACATAAGGAATATCTCCACAAGCTTCCTTTGTTTCTTCAGCGACACCATCATTATTTGAATCTAATCTGGATTGATTGTACAATCCTTCACCACTTGCAGGATCACCCGGTGTTGTGTTTCCACATTTTGTGTAAATGTTATCACCACCCGATCCAACTTCCAGATTCAATGTAATATTTACTGTAATCGTAAACGTATGGCTAGCACCTGCATTGATCGCCTGGTCGTTTGCAAGAATCCAAGGAGAACCAGCTAAAGCACCACCCGGATTACCCGGTGCAGTGGTTGTATAATTTGCACTATTGATGCTAATATCGTTATCAAAACCTGGAAGATCTGTTAAATCATATTGACCATTTACAGCACCCAAGTTCTGAACAGTAAGATTGTAAGTAACGTTATATGTATTTCCACCAAGCGGCGTAATGCTACCAATTGCTTTTGTTGAAGTAATGTAAGGAAGGTCCCCACACACTTCATCAATGTCTTCTGGTACACCATCGTTATTGGTATCCATTCTGGATTGATTGTACAATCCTTCACCACTTTGAGGATCACCAGGATTGGTATTGCCACATTTTGTATAAATGTTATCGCCACCTGAACCCGGATTCAAATCAATCGTTACTTTGACTGTAATCGTATATGAATGATTGACACCAGCTGCAATCGATTGATCGTTTGCCAAAGTCCATGGTCCGCTACCTGCTAAAGATCCACCTGAATTTCCAGGTGCATCAGAAGCGTAAGACGCTGTATTAATGGTAATATCGTTATCAAATCCTGGTAAGTCAGTTAAATCATATTGTCCGACTGCGCCACCTGAATTATTAGCAACTATTAGATATTTTACTTCAAACATATTGCCACCTAAAGCTGTAATACTAGCAATTGTCTTTGTAGTTGTTACATACGGTAAATCACCACAAGCTTCGCGTACATCCTCAGGCACACCATCATTGTTGGTATCCATTCTGGATTGATTGTACAATCCTTCACCACTCTGAGGATCACCAGGAGTTGCCTGGCCACATTTTGTATAAGTATTGTTTCCACCACTTCCTACGGAAAGGTCGATGGTTACTTTAACTGTTAAGGTATAAGTATGCACAGCACCAACCGCAATATTCTGATCATTTGCTAAAGTCCATGGTCCGGTACCTGCTAAAGCAGCACCTCCATTACCCGGAGCATTAGAAGTGTAAGAAGCATTATTAATTGTTATATCATCATCAAATCCTGGTACATCTGTTAAATCATATTGTCCGGTTGCTCCACCAAGATTCTGCACCGTAATCGTGTAATTTACATTATACATATTACCACCTAAATCAGTTTTGGATGCAAATGACTTTGTGGTCACGATGTATGGTAAATCACCACATGCTTTTTTGGTTTCCTCCGGAGTACCATCGTTATTAGAATCCATTCTGGATTCATTGTAAAGTCCTTCACCAATTGTTGGATTTCCTGGAGTTGCATTTCCACATTTTGTATAAATATTATCTCCACCGGAACCCACCGTAAGATCAAGGGTCACTTTCACCACTAAAGTATAAGTATGAGTTGCCCCTGAAGTTATATTCTGGTCATTTGCAAGCGTCCACGGACCAGTACCGGCCAGTGCGCCACCCGGATTTCCAGGTGCATTTGTTGTAAATGAAGCAGAACCAATTGTGATATCATTATCAAAAGCCGGAACATCAAGAAGGTCATATTGACCGGCAGCTGCTCCTAGATTTTGTACTGTTAAAGTATAAGTTACATTGTACATATTGCCTCCTAAAGGTGCAATTGTAGTAAGCGTTTTCGTGCTTGTAATATAAGGTACATCCGCACAAACTTCACTCGTGTCTTCAGGAATTCCATCATTGTTAATATCCACTCTTGCACGATTATATAAACCTTCGCCTGAAGTTGGATCTCCTGGAGTTGCACTTTCACATTTTGTATAAACGTTATTTCCACCGCTGCCAACTGTTAAATCTAAAGTGACTTTAACAACAACTGTGAAAGTATGCGTTGCACCAGATAAAATGGCCTGATCGTTTGCAAGTGTCCATGGACCGATTCCTGCTAAAGCACTACCAGGATTTCCGGGCGCATTTGAAGTATATGAAGCATTATTGATCGCAAAATCATCATCAAATCCAGGTGCATCCACTAAGTCATATTGACCGTTGGCTCCACCAGAATTTTGTACAGTGATTGAATAACTTACGTTAAACATATTGCCTCCTAAAGGAGCAACACTGTTTACAGTTTTTACAGTTGTAATGTATGGAAGATCTCCGCATGCTTCTTTAGTTTCTTCAGGAGTTCCATCGTTGTTGGAATCCATTGTAGATTGATTATACAATCCTTCTCCTGCAGCAGGATCACCTGGAGTTGTAGTTCCACATTTTGTATAGGTATTATTGCCTCCACTACCCACTTTCAAATCTAAAGTTACTTTAACAACAAGGGTATAAGTATGAGTTGCACCAACCAAAATAGACTGATCATTTGCCAAAACCCATGGACCGTTTCCAACTAAACCACTGCCTGGATTGCCGGGAGCAGTTGAAGTATATGATGCCGTATTGATTGTTATATCATCATCAAATGATGGTAAATCATTCAGGTCATATTGGCCATTAGCACGACCAGTATTTTGAACTGTAATGCTATAAGTGACATTGTACATATTACCACCTAAATTAGAAATATTGGTAATAGACTTAGCTGTAGTTATATATGGTAAATCGCCACAAGCTTCTTTTGTTTCTTCAGCAACTCCATCGTCATTGGTATCAATACTAGCCTGATTGTATAATCCCTCTCCACTAGCTGGATCACCAGGAATAGTAGCACCACATTTTTTGTAAACATTATTTCCACCGCTACCTGCTGTTAAATCTAAAGTGACTTTTACAGTAAGCGTATAAGTATGTGTAGCTCCTGTCAGTATTGCCTGATTATTGGCAAGTGTCCATGGACCCGTTCCAACCAATGCAACACCAGGATTACCTGGAGCATTTGAAGTATAAGATGCATTATTGATAGTTATGTCATCGTCAAATCCGGGGGCATCGGTCAAATCATATTGACCATTTGCTCCACCGATATTTTTAGCTGTCAAAGTATATGTTACGTTATACATGTTACCACCTAACGGACTAACACTTGTTAGGTTCTTGGTTAAAGTAATGTAAGGTACATCCGTACACACTTCACTGGTATCTTCAGGAATACCGTCGTTATTAGAATCAACTTTTGATTGATTATACAATCCTTCTCCACTTTGAGGATCTCCAGGATTGGTATTTCCACATTTAGTATAAATATTATTTCCACCGCTACCTGTGGTAAGATCCAAAGTAACTTTTACTGTTAAAGAATAAGTATGTGTAGCTCCGGAACCAATGGCTTGGTCATTTGCCAAAGTCCATGGACCGGTTCCAACCAATGTCAAACCAGGATTACCCGGCGCATTGGAAGTATAAGCCGCATTATTAATTGAAAAATCATCATCAAAACCAGGGGCATCGATCAGATCATATAAACCTGCAACACCTCCAAGGTTTTGAACCTGGATTTGGTAAACAACATTGTACATATTACCTCCAAGTGCGTTGATGCTTGCAACTGATTTTGTATTTACGATATATGGCACATCTGTACAAGCTTCTTTAATTTCTTCTGGAGTTCCATCATTGTTGGAATCCATTCTGGACTGATTGTATAGTCCCTCTCCACTTTGAGGATCACCAGGAGTAGTAGTACCACATTTCACATATATGTTGTCACCTCCGCTGGTTACTCGTAAATTCAAGGTCACCTTAACAGTCAATGTATAGGTATGTGTAGCGCCTACACTAATGTTCTGATCATTGGCAAGAGTCCATGGGCCAGTTCCAGCTAAAGCACCACCTGGATTTCCAGGAGCGTTTGTAGTGAAGCTCGCACTTCCAATGGTAAAGTCATCATCAAATCCTGGCACATCGCTTAAATCGTATTGTCCAGCAGCGCCACCGATATTTTGTGTAGTGATGCTGTAAATGACATTATACATATTGTTGCCAAGAGCCACAATACTCGATACTGATTTAGTCATTGTTATGTAAGGAAGATCACCGCAGGCTTCATCTGTTTCATCTATATTGCCATCATCATTTGTATCTAAGAGAGATTGATTGTACAATCCTTCTCCACTTTGAGGATCTCCCGGTGTAGATGCTTCACACTTGGTATAAACATTGTTTCCGCCTCCTCCTATGAGATCTAGCGTTACTTTGACAGTCAAGGTATATGTATGTGTTGCGCTTGCTAGAATTAATTGATTTCCCGCAAGAATCCAAGGTCCTGTTCCTGCTAAAGCACCACCGGCATTTCCAGGAGCATTAGAAGTATAAGATGCGTTTCCAATAGTAATGTCGTTTTCAAATCCTGGTGCATCCGTCAAATCATAATGACCATCAACACCACCGAGATTTTTTACGGTAATGGTGTAATTTACATTATACATATTTCCACCTAATGGAGATATAGATGCCACCGCTTTGGTCATATCCAGGTAAGGAATATCACCACAAGCTTTTTTCGTTTCTTCGGGCGTACCATCATTGTTGGTATCCAGTCTTGATTCATTATAGAAACCTTCACCGGTAGTTGGATTTCCTGGTGTTGCAGTTCCACATTTTGTGTACACATTATTACCACCACTACCAGCTGCGAGATTAATACTAACATTTACAGTTAAAGTATAAGTGTGAGTCGCTCCGGTTAATATCGCTTGATCATTCGCAAGTGTCCAGGGACCCGAACCTGCCAATGCGCCACCTGGGTTACCGGGAGCATTGGTTGTAAAAGAAGCACTCGTAATAGCAATATCATCATCAAATCCCGGAACATCTTTCAGATCATACTGGCCATTTCCTCCGCTGTTGCTTACAGAAATGGAATAGACAACTGAAAAACTATGCGCTCCGGTTTGCGTTGCAGAAACAAAGCTTTTTGAATGTACAATGATCGGCTGACAATTTACTGGAGCCGTATAATTGGCGCTCTTAGAACATTGCGAACCACCACTGAATACTGCGTTTACAGTATGCATTGCACCGTCTGCAGTCAAGCCATTGATGACATAGTTGGTGGGTGAAGAAAATGGCGCGTTAAATACTTGTTGACTTGCGCCAATGCTAACGGTCAAAGTACCTGATGCAGGTGGATTGAGCAATGTCAATGAACCTGTTACACTATATGTATTTGTTGCGGGATCACAAGCACCAGGAACGGCTGTCATGGCACTAATTCCTTGTTCTTGTACAGTTCCGCTTGCTGTATTTGTACAGTTATTATTATCTTCAACGGTAACGCTATAAATTCCGTTGGCCAAACTTGATATCGTTGCAGAATTGCCACCATTGCTCCAATCATATGAGAATGGTCCAGAACCACCTGTAACGACTGCTGTAGCTGATCCATTACTGAATCCGATACAAGCCGGTGTTGTTGTAACAGAAACACCAGGTTTAGGATTTACCGTTACATCAACTGTGAAAGCTAATCCAACACAACCATTGGCTGAAGTTGGAATGACCGTATATCTTACAACACCTGAATTATTATTAGTTGTATTAGTCAATAATTGAGAAATGCTGGTTCCGCAACCGCCTGCGCAATTGCTGAAGCCAGTTATGGTTGCACCTGATTGCTGCGCGGCGCTCCAGGTAAACGTCGAACCCGCTGCTGTGGAATTCAAACTAACACTTGTTGTTGTTCCGCTACAAATAGTTTGCGGCGTTGCAGATCCAACAGGTTTAGGATTTACAGTAACATCTACTGTAAAAGGACTTCCATCGCAGCCACTTGGTGTTCTAGGAGTAATAGTATATCGAACTACACCTGCTGTAGCATTGCTGGTATTGGTTAATATTTGTGAAATCGTTGTTCCGCAAGCTGCAGCACAATTTGAAAATCCGGTAATGGTAGAACCAGAAAGTTGCGCAGCAGTCCATGTAAATGTTGAACTGGCAACTGTTGAACTCAAACTAACAGATGTTGAGAACCCACTACATATCGTTTGATTTGAACCTGAGCCAACAGGAGTTGGATTCACTGTTACATCAACCGTAAAAGTATTTCCAACACAACCATTGGGTGCCGTTGGAGTTACCGTATATCTTACAACACCTGAAGCATTATTTGTTGTATTTGTCAGAATTTGTGAAATCGTATTGCCGCAGGCTGCATTGCAATTGCTAAAACCTGTGATCGATGCACCAGAATGTTGTGCAGCAGTCCAGGTAAACGTTGTTCCCGGGATAGTAGAATTTAAACTAACACTTGTTGTAATTCCGCTACAAATAGATTGTGGCGAAGCAGAACCAATAGGTCCTTTGGATACAACAACTGCGGCAGTATCTGTACAACTGCCAACTGTCCATATATATAAATATGTGCCTTCTCCTGCAAAATTATTAATTATTGTTGTTGGAGAAGAAGCTGTAACTATTGTCGAACTTTGATTAGAAGGATGTGCGGTCCAGTTTCCAGTGCCAGAAGCACTCATACTGGTAGATCCACCTGGAAAAGAAACAACACAACTTACATTTTTATCACCACCGGCACTTGGCTTTGCAGTAACAGTTATAACAGCGGTGTCTTTACAATTGCTGTTATTTGTCCACACAAATGAATAAGTACCAGCTGTAGTAAAATCAGTAATTGTTGTTGAAGGAGAATTGGGAGAAGTTATTGTTGCCGTACCGGGATTTCCTGCAGCTGCTGACCAAGTTCCAACACCTGAAGCGCCCATAGTTGCAGAACCACCGGGGAAATTCGCGACACAGTTTACATTTTGATTTCCACCTGCATTTGGTTTTGCTGTTACGACTACCAATGCGGTATCAGTTGCACAAGCAGTGGCATTTGTCCAGACAAATGCATAAGTACCAGCAGCACTAAAATTTGTTATCGTTGTTGTTGCTGAACCACTATTGGTAATGGAAGCAGTACCGGGATTTCCTGCAGCAGCCGACCATGTTCCCGTTCCGCTTGCAGCCATTGTTGCTGAGCCTCCTGGAAAACTTGCCAAACAATCTACATTTTTATCAGCACCTGCTTTTGGTTTAACACAGATATAATAATCTTCAACTTCACCATTTTCAGCACTTTCTGTTGAACGCTCATCGAGACCAGAGGTAGTATTATCATCAGACAAAGCATCTGTTGTTAAACGCAATCTCAGGTATTGATTGGATGGATTACCGGCAACTGTGATTCCTGACCATGTTAAAGTTTTGGAACCATTAAATCCATTAGCCACTGTTGTTGTAGCAATTTCATTGTTGTCGAAATTGCCATCGTTATTTAAATCGATCCAACCATACAGATTAGCTGACAGACCTGTAGTATTCATCACATTATCAACGGTCACACTTATATTTTGCGTTCCACCAGATTGATAAACCGGAAATACAGAAATTCCATCTTCATCGTCAATTCCAGCAACATCATCACCGTTTGCATTCACCCCAGGAGTTGGTGCAGCATCTGCATCCAATGTTCCTATACTGATGTGAGCACAATCGAGAATATGAGAAGGAGTCCCATAAGTAGCTGGGGCATCCGAATAATCTGTTTCAAATAGGGATGTAAATTGAATAGAGAATAGCAAATGTGTGTCATCAGAAGAAGGGTTGGCATTATTTGTTTTGGTTTGATCAAAACCAGTATTACCTATTACTGCAGGAGAATGAGTTGCACTGTGCGTGGTCGTACCAACATAAATATTAGCTCCTTTTACCCACAGGTGATTTCCACCCCGAGGAGCCCCAGTATCTCCTAAATAGTCGTTTTGATTACCCCCAATATTAGTAGCATACTGAAGTGCTGTGACATTTTCGTTAAATCCTGCGAAATACATATCAAGACCACCATTATTTGTAGCATCATAAAACGGGTCACCATTGATATTCACAGTGGGAATCCCACTTTCACAAGTACCAAACACGAGCAAAAATGCTTCAACGGTACCATCGCATTGGGTTTGGGAAACTTTCTGAATTCCACTACCAATATCATCTCCTGGTCCGCCAAAAAAAGTTGCCTTCCAAGTAGCTGAACCTCCCGCGTCGCCAACTGAACCAACGACAACATCCTGGCCTCCGTTATGACTCACATCATATGCACCCGTAGATTTCCATCAAAATCAGAACCGGTAGATCGTGAAGCTGCACTGTTTACTTCTGTTAAACTGCCTGTACCGGTACCAGCAAATGCAATCCTACCATCCGCAAATATTTCGACGTCGTTGAAAATTTCATTTCCACTACCGCCAACATAGGTACCCCATGTCAATGTATTCAAACTTGAAAACTTGGCTATATACATATCCGAACCTCCGCCAAATACTGTTTGCGCTGCACCTCCAGAAATATAAGCACCAGGCAATGAAGCTTCAGCCGTCAAACCGCACACAAAAGTATTGTCATCAATTGCTCTTAATGAAGTGACACCCAAATCTTCACTTCCGGTTCCACCTAAATAGGTAGAATAATGGAGTGTGCCCAAATTTCTTGAAAATACAGCTACAAAACCATCATTGTTATCAAAACTATTATCGAATGGAGAACCTACCATTGGCAAACCATCTACTGTCGTTCGGCCTCCAATAAATACTCTGGTTGGAGATAAACTTAAACCATAAGCAACAACTGTAGCAGATCCTGAAACCGTACTGGGACCATACATAGTCAAATCAACTAAATCCGAACCCGTACTGTTAACGCGATATACAACGGCAACCCTAGGAGTAGCCCCTGTTCCAAAACCACTGATTGAATTTAAATAACCATCTGCATCATAAGGAGCAGAATTTGTAGGAATATTGCGGTTCGTCGCTCCGGCACAATATATCATACCATCGTTTGGATCCACCTGGATCGCAAATAAGTACTGATCAAAGTCTGGATCATTTCCATCTAAAAAAGTACCCCAGCTCAATACCGGGTCAATAATCAATGGATAATTCGGATTCAATGCTGCTTTAGAATGAAATCCAACTTTATTGTTGTCTACAATTTGAAATTTAAAATCTATAGGAATTTTTCCAAATTCTGTAACCTGGTAGGATTCCGGAATATTAAATTTGACATCCGTGAATTTAAGACCCACGCTTAAATTTCCACTTTTATCTACTTTCAAATTTTCCTGGCCTGTAAATCTTAGATTAATTTTATCTGGTGATACACCTGGTTCTAAAATCCAGTCAAACTCCAAGCTACCATCTGCAGCGCTATAAAGTCTTAAGTCAACACCTGGATAAATATCTTCCAGAGTCAAATCCTTTGCAGCTTTAACACCTGTCACCCATTTTTTGGAATCAGTTTCTGTAAAATAATTGTAAGTAGTACCAAATTGATGACCGAGGTTTAATTTAGGATTGAGATTCCCCTCATCAAAATACATACTGAAACTATGTTGCCCAACGAGAATACTTTCATCTTCTTTCAAAATCTCGTTTCCTACTTTTTCGCCAGCTTTATAAACTGCTTTTTCTTTCGCAATAAAACGCAGTCTGTTTTTCTCAATAATAACAGTCCCTTGTTTACCATTTAAATAATACAATGCATTTGGATTATCGAATTGACCCTTATTCTCCATAAACCGAAGGACCTCTGCATTTTTCTTCAAGGTCTCCTTCACTTTTGTTTCAATAGGATTTTCGGCCAATACCTGAGCCATTAATGGTGATACATTGCTTATTCCAAAAAGAATAAACCCAATTAATAAAATTGTAAACTTTTTCATGCTATTAAGAAAATTGATGTTTGAATTAATTTTTACCGTAGAAGCTGTTGGAAGATTTTCCCAAGGAGGAGCATTTACACGACCGAATAATCGGTTTGCAATATTAGCTTGAAGGTGTTTGCAAGTATGCATAACACCATATAAGAGAAATAACAAACTAAACAGCAATAGCATTCCTGCTAAAAAAGCTGCAAATAAGTTTGCATTAAATAATTTACTGTAATCTGAATGGGATAGATTTTGAAGGCTCGTGTTTAATGTTCCTGAGATCGCAAAAGAAATAAGAAACAATAAACAGCCCATACGCAAAAATTGCGTTGTTGTAGTTTTCATATAAAGAGACTTTTCAGTTCAGTCCATTGGGACCCGTTTTCAACATCCACTTCAAATCTTTCAACTCACGGATCCAGTCTGCGGAAATTTAAAATCAAATATTGTACCAAAAACTCACATTCCTTCATGCTACACAAATGACAATATCTGTTGATTCTCACAAACTCATGCAAACGTAATTACATATTATTAAATTTTATAATATAATACATATAATTTTTATATTATATTTATTTAATGTTATATATCAATTTATTATACATTGTAATAATATATATTTATATTTAATGAATGCATTTTAATTTTTTAAATAAATTATTAACTATACTTAATTCCCTGGTTTTCACCACCGTTGAATGGTTTTGGACTTTCAAATTGCTGTTTGCAATTGGTTTCAACAGATATGAAATTGAGTTCGAAAAAATATCCTCCAAGGTATTTTGTTCTAGAATTCTCTTATTCCCCGTTTCAATACAGCTCAAGCAAATGCTGTAGCCTAAAAAGTAAGTATTGTCTTTTGTAAGAATTGTAAAAAAATATTCACAATTACGCCGTGCTCTATTTAATAATCCTGACCAATACTTGTTCGTATCCTGCAATGGTCCCATAAGCGGCGATGTAGTTTTCATAAATTACTTGTTACAAAGTTCAAACCATTCTTCAGTCCAACTCTTAAACTCAATAGAATAAGTTATCAAATGAAATTTCTCTCATTGCATTAACTTAGCTATTATAGTTTAGAGATTTGGTTTGAGGATATTAGCGAACCACTAACGTCGGCAAACATATAAAGATTTATGATGAAAATTCATGGGATATCTCCTGCAAATATTTCACTAAAAAATATAGATCAAAATACGCTTTATAATTTGCCACAAATGTTGATGTAATGCAATTAAAATACTTCTATCTAAATAAATTAAATGTGATAAATTACCCTTTGAAGAAATAGATTTTGTATCTTTATTTTTGTTATTACTCTTCTATGAGTCACCAAGTCAATAAACCTTTCGATCATCCTCGCATTTTTTGGGACTTAGATTCCGAAAATCTAGATTTTGAAAAATATGCTTTCTTTATTATTGAAAGGGTATTTTCCAGAGGTGATGTCCAGGACATCAGAAATTGCAGAAGGTATTATGAGCCCGAAAAAATAACCGCAGCATTGCTTCAGGCAAAGTATTTACCTCTCATGACTTTATATCTGGCCAGTGCGGTCATTAATAAACCCATACAAGAATTCAGATGTTACACTTTAAGACAATCGAACCCGGAACTCTTTCCTTACTGAATTCCCTAATGGCAATTACAATCCTCATTTGATCGCAAAAGTTCTCAAAGACAAATTTTCAAGCTATTTTACTTTTCGCGAAGATTTAATCCGGATTGGAATTTTTGCTTTCATAAATGAGACAAAGGTAGATATTGTAAAATATGATCACCCTTTAGTAAGTCCTCTCGATTATATTGAATACATAAGAATTTTTAGTCTGAAAGCCCTTTCTGCAATGAAAATACAAGCTATTCTTGGTAGAGGCACTAAAAAGGATTTTTGGGATATTTGCGAATTGCTAAACCATTTTTCAATAGATCAACTTATACAATTTATAAATTGAAATTCCCGCAACATAGGTTATTGATCAGTATACCGAATGCATTAGTCTACTATGTTGATGCGGAATCTACACCAGATCCAATCAGTATGAACGGAGTAAGCTGGAGTGATGTTAAATCTAGGATTTCTGAATCTGTAAGATCCTACTTAATATAATTTATTTAAAAATGCAGGGCCCTTTTCCCACAGGCATCCAAAGCAGCTTCCTTTAATGCTTCCGAAAAACTTGGATGTGCATGGGATAACATCGCCATATCTTCAGCACTGGCTTTAAAGTTCATTAAGGCTACTGCTTCCATAATAAGATCCGCAGCGCGGGCACCGCAAATATGCACTCCTAAAATTTCATCTGTTTGAGCATCTGCAATGACTTTCACCAATCCATCAAGATCATTGCTTGCTCTGGCGCGTCCTAATGCTTTGAACGGAAACTTTCCAACTTGAAAGGCTCTACCCTTTTCGATAAGTTGCGCCTCCGTAAAGCCCACAGAAGCCATTTCGGGCCAGGTATAGATTACATTAGGAATGAGATGATAATGCATTTCCGGTTTCTGGCCTGCAAGCACTTCCGCAACAAACACAGCTTCTTCTTCTGCTTTGTGTGCAAGCATAACACCACCAATGACATCACCAATGGCATAAACATGTGGATTATCAGTTTGCAAATTATTATTTACTTTGATATATCCCTTATCATCGGTTTTAATGCCAGCCAGTTCAAGTAACAGGTCTTCTGTATAAGGTCTTCTTCCCGTTGAAATCAAAACATAATCTGCTACTTCTGTGGTATGCTCACTACCCTGCTTTGATTGATGTGATAATTGAACTTTCGAGTCACTGATTTGTGAGACTTCCTGAACAGATCTTCCAAATTTAAACAACATTCCCAATGCTTCAAGTGTCTTTAATAGTTCCTTAGTGCAATCCGGATCCATATTCTCCAACAGTTTGTCCATATATTCGATGAGCGTTACTTGTGTTCCCAATCGCGAATAAACGGATCCTAATTCAATTCCGATGACACCAGCTCCAATGATCATCATGGTCTTTGGAATTTCATTTAAACTTAAAGCCTCGGTCGATGTGATGATTCTTTTTTTATTATAATTGAAGCTCGACGGACAATTTGGCTTAGAACCCGTTGCGATGATGCACTTATCGAATTCCACTCTTTCTTCAGAACCATCAACTTTCAGTAATAACAATTCTTGGGCACCCTTAAAAGAGGCCTTTGCGTGAATAACATTAATATTGTTTTTTTTCATTAAATACTTGATCCCTCTGGTGTTCTGTTCTACCACTTCCTGCTTCCTATGCATCATCTTAGGCAGATCCACCAAAACCGTTTTGGTTTTGATACCGTGATCCTCAAATCCCGTAATTAACTGATGGTAATGTTCTGAACTATCTAACAAGGCTTTGGAAGGTATGCAACCTACGTTCAGGCAAGTGCCACCTAATTTATTGTATTTTTCTACAAGCGTGACTTCAAATCCTAGTTGTGCACAACGAATTGCCGCCACATATCCTCCCGGGCCCGAACCTATAATCACCACTTTCATGTGAATAAATTTAATCTAAAACACCATGTACCGGAAATAACAAATGATTGATCCCGTTGTTTATTTAAACTAACTAGTGTTAGTAATGTGGTGCATGAATCAGTTCCTTGGTCCCTGAGGAGGACCCTCAGGTCTTTTGCCTTCAGGTTTTTTCCTGAACTTTTTCTTTTTCTTTTTTCTCCGTATATCCGGCAACTCGATCTCTCCCGTCACATCCACATACCCGCTTTCCTGCGCTTTTAATTGCTCTGTACCATCATCACTTGGTATAATCTCATCCGGAAATTCCCCACGGTCATTCATGGATTTGATTTGTCTAACATAATCAGGAAGTAAAGGCATGACAATTGACCTTCCTCTCTCCGGTTCATATACGTAGTATAACACACCTCTGAAAATGTCGACTTTAATAAGGCTCGCTTTTCCCTTTTTGGATCGGAGTTCATCGACGTTTGAAGGATATTTATCCAATTCATCAACGTACAAATCGAGTTCATAATTCAGACAGCATTTTAGACGTCCGCACTGTCCTGTTAATTTTGATTGGTTGATGGCAAGATTTTGGTAACGCGCCGCATTTGTATTGACTGATTTAAAATCAGACAACCAGGTCGAACAACACAATTCACGTCCACAAGAACCAATACCACCAATTCTTGCTGATTCCTGCCTTGCACCAATTTGCCACATTTCGATTTTTGTTCTAAAATCTCTGGCATACAATTTAACCAATTCCCTGAAATCAACCCGACCATCTGCCGTGTAATAAAAAGTTGCCTTCCGCAAATCTGCCTGAAATTCAACATCGCCTATTTTCATGTCGAGTTTGAGAGTTCGCGAAATGACCCGCGCTTTTACCAATGCCGCTTTTTCAACAGCCCTTGCTTCTTCCATCCGCTCAATATCCCTCTGGTTGGCTCTTCGAAGAATTTCGAAAGTGATCCGATCTTCCGTAAAGTTTTTCTTCTTCATTTGAAGTTTTACCAAATCACCCATTAAACTGATGCGACCAACATCGTAACCGCCATAACCAGTATCCACTACTACCAAATCTCCGGTATCGGCTCGTAAATGTTCGTTAATCCTGTAAAATGTTTTACGAGCTCCATTCTTAAAACTTACCTCTGCTAATTTACACTCCATCGGATCTTCCAATTCCAATACAGAGATCCAATCGTAAGTATTCATTCGATTACATCCACCGGATTCGCAATGCCCTTTACTGCCACAGCCAGAAGGCATTCCATTCTTTTGATTTGAACAAGATGTACAAGCCATCAATTTTTATTTTAAAACTTTTAATTCAATTTTGCTCGGGTAATATGCGCCAATTGAATACAAAAGTCAGTCATCAATATTTTTACATTTGCATTGCGTTGAATTGACATCAGAATGTCATCCAACAAAATGTTTATTTTTTCAATTTGTTCCAAACTCAAAGCAACCGTAAGTTTTTTAATATATTGCATTAATTCAGTAGTCACTTGATTTGATGTGTCTGTATGTATATATTTTAACCTCAAAACAAATGATAAAATCCTTTGCATCCAGATTAAAAAATATTTTTGATCTTCACGACTCAATTTTGAAAAATGATCCACCCAATTTACCATCTCGTTTGCCTGATATTGGTAAGTCGATTGAAGGAGTTGCTGCAATTTTTCAATCTGGTGAGTAGCCTTGTTATTTATAAACGCAAGTGCCTCATGCATATTACCTTCAGATGATACTACCGCTGAATGTGCTTCTGCTAATGGAATAGAATACATACGATTAATATAATCGGAAGCCTCCTCATATGTGATGGCCAATAACTGAAATCTTTGAGCACGGGATTGAACTGTAGAAAGCAATAAATCCGGATTTTCGGTAACTAAAATAATAAAGGTCTTTTCAGGAGGTTCTTCAAATAATTTCAATAAACGGTTCGATTCTTTGCCAAGGTACTCGGGCAACCAAATGATCAAGACTTTGCGATCCGAGGCAAATGGTTTTAAATGCAAAAGTGAAATGATATTTTGAACTTCAGATACAGGGATATTCGCATTTTTACTTTCCTCTTCAAAATAGCTAAACCAATCTGAAATACTCATAAATGGATTTGCTTGGACTGCGGTCCTCCATTTTGAATAAAACTCCTGACAGGTTTCCTTTGCTTTTGACAATGGAAATGAGAAATGCACATCAGGATGTATAAGTTTGTAAACCTGTTTACAGGAATTACAAATACCACAAGGTTTTTGGATTTCATCACAAAGGATAGCCTGGCTTAATGCCAATGCTAAAGGTAGCTGAACATTACCTGGACGCCCTGATAATAAACTTAAATGGGGAAACTTACCGGAATTTATAGACAAAAGCATATTCTGCCAAAGGCTGGTTTGGCCGATTAAGTTTAGTGACCAAAGAGATGGTTGTTCTGTAGCTCCAATTGTCAATTCCTTTGTCGTCATATCTTTTACAAAAATAAGGACAAAATAATTGACATATATAATTATCTTTTAGGTATTTATATATTAAACAATAAATAAATATTATAAAACCTAAGGTCTTCACTATCCTAATAATTCTAATCGACGGAGGTGTTTGAAAAAATATTGAAAAAATCCAAAGCCAAATTTATGGATTAGAGTTTCCTATTTAAAATCCAATTCCGCGATGCATTCTACATACCGGGGTATAAGCAGATCTCTAATTTGGCTCAAATCACCAGGGTGCGACGATATTAACAAAGAAAACAGCATGGTTTCCAATAGTAAATTCTCTGCTGAAGTGTAACTCAAATCCCAACTGAACCAAACATGATTCAAATGCCAAACGAATTCCGAATGTAAATTCTCCAGCCATAGGAATGAAAACTTCGGAGCAAAACAACTAATGAACCTCATAAGGCTTTTCAAAAGCAATGTCTGGCTTAACGAATGGAACAAATTCCATTTCAAATTTTACATTTGCAGACAGATTGAAATAAATACCCATTGGCAAGCCGATCGGATAAAAATCCTTTTGGTAAAAATATTGAACATTCCCTTACGAGATGAACAATATGGCTTGAACAACTTCAATATGAAAACCCATAATCCCCAGCCCACTGAGTTCAGAAAATATTTAGTAGAAAAGGCAATAATTTGAAAAATAAATAATGAAGCCTTTCTTGAACTTGAATTTATGAATTAAATATATTAGCTTTATTTATCCTATTTTTAGAAATTCTAAAACACTCCGGCCATTTTCTATTGTTAAAATGAAATTACTTCAATAATTCTACAAAAAAAGAGGGTATGATACCTGCCGCTAAGGTGACCAATGAGAATACAAGGAGAATTCCTGAATGCAAAGGTGATATGGTAAATTTCTGATCTGCGCTTTTTGAATACATTGCATTTACAATTTTATAATAATAGTAAACTGACAACAAAGTGCATATTACTGCAATCACAACTAAAGCAGCATATCCATGCGTGATGGCCTGATTCAACATAAATATCTTCGCCACAAATCCGGAAGTAAAAGGTCCACCTGCTAAAGATATCAATGCAGCTGTCATGACAAAAGCTAAAATGGGATTACTTTTATACAAACCGGTAAAGGCATTTAAATCATCACTTCCATATTGCTCTTCCACAAAATAAACGACCACAAATGCGGCCAAAGAGGCCAACATATATGCAATAAAATAGTATAAAATAAGCGATTCATCGCCTGGTTTTAATTGGATGAACCCCAATAATATAAATCCAGCCTGAACAACTCCGGAATAAGCTAATAAACGCTTTACGCCCTGTTGTTTCATTGCAAAAATATTTCCAAAAATCAATGTAGCAATAATTAAAAGAATAAAATATGCATCGATCCATCCTGGCAAATTATCAGAATTGTACTGAACCACTCTCAGAAATGCTCCCATTGATGCGATTTTCACAAGACTTGCCATCGCGGCAGTAAATAAAGTTGGTGTGCCTTCATAAACGTCGGGTGCCCAAAAATGAAATGGAACGATTGCTATTTTCAATGCAAAGCCCGTAAAAATAAAAATGTATGCAATTTGTCCCAATAAATTAGAATCAACAGATAATGGATTATCAATTTGTAATGATCCGGAAATTGCATACAACAATCCTATTCCAAATAATAATATAGCACTTGTGAAGGATCCGGTTATAAAATATTTTAAGGAGGCTTCGTTGGATTTTACTTTTCTACGATCAGCTCCTGCAAGTATATACATCGAAATTGATAAAATTTCGATGCCAAGAAATAATGCCATGTAGTGCGTACAAGAAACCATAATAACAGCTCCCATCATAGCAAATAAAATCAAACCTAAAAAATCTGCAATTTCTTCTTGCCCTCTCTTTTCATAAACATTATAAAATGGAATTAAAGCCAAACCGTTCATGATCACCAAAGATGACAGGACATGAGCTGAGCCGTCTGTTTGCAACATATTTGCCAAATAGTGATTCCAAAAACTTTGCCCAGAAAGCAATGCATACAAAGCCAAAGAAACTCCTAAAAATGCGACAGGCATAATGATGTTTCTTTGTTTGACAAAACCCAAAAACATAATACACACTGCGAAAAAAGTTAATATGATAAGTGATAACATCATAACACGCTTAATTTGTAGGAGTGAAATTCATAATTCGAAAAGCATATTGCCCGATTCCAATCCAGTTAACCGGAAAAAAGCCTATCACAATGATCAGAATCCCAATAACTATAAAAACATAATCCTCTGATAAACTCAATTTGCCAAATCCAGAAGCTGTGCTTGAAACTTTGCCAAACATACTTTTCTGATAAAGTCGCAGCATATATACAGCCCCAAATATTAATGTCAAAGCACCGAAGGCACCATAATATGGTTTGAATTCAGTAATCGCCCACAACAAGTAGAACTCACCGATAAAACCACATGTGAGCGGAAGTCCAATACTAGAAAGCAATATGATGAAAAAGTAAGTTGCGAAACGTGGGTTCACTTTAGCAATACCGGATACAGCGTCGACCGAATTATCGTTAGTCTTGCGAATGATGACATCCGCTGCAAAAAACAATCCTGCTGCCGCCAATCCATGCGATAGAATTGCAAATAATCCACCTTGGACTCCTAGATTAGCCATCGTTAAGACTCCTGCTGCAATAAGTCCCATATGAGATAAAGAGGAGTAAGCCAACAATCGAATCATATCCTTCTGCCTCCATGCTATCAATGCTCCATATACAACTCCCACCAAACATAGCGCAATTAAAAAATACTGCCACTTATAGATGGCTTCGACAAAGAAAAAATCAAAACGAATTAATCCGAAGATTCCCATTTTCGACATGACCGCAGCAATGATCATCAAACTGGGCCGATCCGACTGTGAATACAAATCTGCCTGCCAGGTATGGAATGGAAAAATCGGAGATTTTATAGCAAAGGCAATAAAAAAAGCTGCGAATAACCAATACTGGTATTCAATGGCCATTTTATTTTTATAAAAATCCTGCCAGGATATTAAGCTCAAATAAGACTTCATATGAAACTGTATAAACAAAATAGCCGCAAGCATAAGAAGTCCGCCGAATACAGTATATAGAAAAAATTTAAACACTGCCTTTTTCCGATCTATCCCACCATACCGAAGTACAATAAAATAAATTGGAATCAAAGCTGCTTCAAAAAATATATAAAAACTGATTGGATTTTGTGCACTGAAAAATCCATTAAAACCTGCATGAGCCAAGCCTATCAATCCATAATAACTTGCATCTCGATCATTTCCCTTGACAAGAGTAGCCAATACGCTCAAACAAATGATCAATTGCGTTAAAAACAAAGGTAATACGGCGGCTGCATCCAATCCAAAATGCAAATAAGCTCTCAAAGGAATTATCCATTCTATATAACTATTGAACGAAAGTTGCTTACCGACAATGTCATATGCGCTCATGAGCACCAGGAAATAGAATAAACTTATAATGCTCGATAATAAAGCAATATAAGGCGCAATCTTTTTTCCGGAAAAAAAAGTAATGATTGCAAATATAAGCGGAATGAATATCAATATTGCTGCTAACATCATATGCTTTAAATTATCAGAAACGCAACGAGTATAACCAGTAAACCAATTATACTATATAACAAATACCAACTTAGTTTTCCATTTTGCAAATTCCTTAATGCAAAGCTTCCGGATTGCAATATGGCAACAGGTACACTCACTATCTTGTCGGCAATTCTATACTCAAATGTGTGCATAAACCATTTTCCCAACTTCTTAAGAGGTTGCACTAATAAGAAATCGAAACATTCATCTATATAATATTTATTCTCGAGTAGCCTGACGAAACGGTTATTATGAGGAGCATAAAAATCTCTGTTAGGATTTGTATATCGTTTATAAGTAACGATGAATAAAATAACGAGTGTTAGTACGGTAATGCCCCATAAAAGATATTCAAATAAATGGCTAACTTTAAATTTAACTTGCTCGATGGCACGTACGAGAAATTGAAATACTTCGTGCGATTGCCCTGATATTTCAGGTAATCCAGCAAATCCTCCGACGACTGACAAAAATGCAAGAACGATTAATACCAATCGCATATTCCATGGAGATTCATGCACATGGGCATAGGATTCTTCACTTCCCCGATAGTTGCCGTGAAAGGTCGCAAAGAACATTCTTAACATATACCAGGCCGTGAATACAGAAGAAATTGCAAGAACCAAAAACATCCAAAAATTTTTTGAATATACTGCAGCCAGTATTTCATCTTTTGAAAAGAATCCTGCAAATGGCGGACAACCAATGATGGCCAATGTACCTAAAAGCATGGTTGCATAAGTCCATTTCATTTTTGATTTCAGTCCTCCCATTTTTCGAATATCCTGCTCACCATGTAAACCATGAATTACACTTCCTGCTCCCAAAAACAATAATGCTTTAAAAAATGCATGCGTCATCAAATGAAATATTGCAGTAATGTAGGCGCCTACGCCCAATGCAACTGCCATATACCCTAATTGACTCACCGTAGAATAGGCTAATATTTTTTAATGTCGTTTTGTTTTAAAGCAATGGAAGCTGACACAAAAGCCGTCAAACATCCAACCACTGCGATGACATATTTTGCTATCGGTGTTACTTCAAACAAGAAATTCATTCGGGTCACCAGGTAAATACCTGCTGTCACCATTGTTGCTGCGTGGATCAATGCCGAAACGGGCGTCGGCCCAGCCATAGCATCCGGTAACCAGGTAAATAAAGGAATTTGGGCAGATTTTCCGCAAACTCCAATAAAGAATAAAAGGGCAATCGCAACCATAACGGGTTCATTCATATTAATCCCGCTGGTTACTGTCTCTCGGATATCCTCAAAATTCACAGCTCCCGTAGAATAGATGGTCATGAAAATTGCAATTAAAAATGCCAAGTCACCAATCCTATTCATAATAAATGCTTTGGCAGCTGCTTTATTATATTCTAAATTTTCATACCAGTAACCGATCAATAAAAATGAACAAAGTCCAACACCTTCCCATCCTGCAAAAGTACCACCAGATTCGACCCTAAGATTAACATCAACATGCTAAACATAAATAAATTCATGTAAGACATAAACCGCGGGTAACCCTTATCATCTGCCATGTAAGCTGAAGAATAAACATGTATCAATGTTCCAACTCCTGTTACAATAAACAGCATGAGAATACTGAGATTATCTATCAAAAAACCAAATTCAACTTTCGCAGATCCTTCACCTACAAACCAGGTATACAAATCGACTGTGGTTTTCAGACCTTTTAAATGGATGTAAGCCAATACAGTTCCAATGAAACTGATGAGAGGCATCAGGCATGCTACCATCGTAACCAGCCATTTTGGAAACTTTGAACCAAAAATTCCATTCAGGATAAATCCTGCTAATGGTGGCCAAAGTATCAGATGTAATATTATTTCTGGATTCATCTTCTATAACTATATAAATCAACCTTTCAATTGATCGAACAGATCGATATTCGTTGTCTTTAAATTTTTATACATCATAACAATGATGGCTAGCCCAACAGAAACTTCGGCTGCTGCAACTGCCATCGTAAATAATACCATTACTTGTCCTGCACTATCACCTCTGTAAGCTGAAGCTGCAACCATCATCAAGTTGACGGCATTGAGCATGATCTCAATACACATAAAAACGATGATGACATTTTTGCGAATAAGGACGCCAATTAAACCAATAAAAAACAATACCGCACTTAACAATAAGTAATGCTCAAATGGAATCATTCTGATAACTTCCGGAATGTGGTTCATGGATAAACGATTTTACTAGATGATTCTTTTTCTTTCCTGTTTAACAATACAACACCTATCATCGCAACTAAAAATAGAATTGAACAAACTTCCATTGGAAACAAATAATCGCGATACAATACTTCACCGATATATTCCACAAGCCCAATGTTGTAAACACCCGAAGATTCCAATTCAATCTGACTCGATTGATAGGCTGACAAAAAGATGAGCAACAAGCCCCCGGAAGCTATTAAAGCTGCAGAAGCAGGAATCCATGATTTGATCTGCTCCAATTCACGATTCAAATTTAAGAACATGATCACAAATAAAAACAACACCATGATCGCACCGGCATAAACAACGATATTCACGAGTGCCAGAAATTGTGCATTTAATAAAATGTACTGTGCCGAGATTAAAAAAAACGTCGCCACTAAAAACAAGACACTTCGTATAGGGTGTCTGGTCGCAACTACTAATATCGCACATAAAATCGTTAAAACTGAAATGATATAAAATATTTTATCCATCTATTTTTAATTTTGTTGAAACGTCTCCACCAAACGATCCTTTCCAAAAATAAAATCTTCCCGTTCATAACTTGCCGGAGCCATTTTATCGTTTTGCAAAAAGATCGCCGCTTTAGGGCAAGCTTCTTCACAAAGTCCGCAGAAAATGCAACGCAACATATTGATTTCATACACTGCAGCATATTTTTCTTCACGATACAAATGCTTTTCATTTGCTTTTCTTTCAGCCGCAGTCATGGTGATGGCCTCAGCCGGACAAGCAAGGGCACAAAGCCCGCAAGCGGTACATCTTTCTGCTCCTTTCTCATCGCGCTTCAAAATGTGCAGTCCTCTAAATACACTGCTCATCGGCCGCTGTTCCTCCGGATAACTAATGGTTGCCTTTTTCTTAAAAAGGTGGCTAATCGTTATCCCCATTCCTTTAAATATAGCTGGCAAATAAATTCGCTCCGAAAAAGTCATGGGCTTTCTGGACATTAATTTATATCGCTCCGTTAGTTTTACTGCAGGCATAGTTTTTAACTTAAAATAATATAAATAAAGCTGTCAATAAAATATTCAAGACTGCCAAAGGTATTAATACCTTCCAGCCTAGATTCATCAATTGGTCATATCGAAAACGGGGTAATGTCCAACGAATCCAAATAAACAGGAATATAAAAAAAGTAATTTTTCCAAACATCACTGCTGCACCCAAAACCGTCTTCAATATGCCCGCATCCATACTACTTATAAATGGAAATTGATATCCTCCAAAATATAAAGTCGCGATGACAGCACTGCTTATAAACACATTGATATATTCGGCGAAAAGATAAAATCCCAGTTTCATGGATGAAAATTCCGTATGAAATCCACCTACCAGTTCAGTTTCACATTCCGGCAAATCAAATGGAGCCCTATTGGTCTCCGCAAATGCACAAATAATAAATATTAAAAAACCAAGAGGTTGATAAATAACATTCCAATTCATTCCAGCCTGTTGCTCTACAATTTCCCTTAATGAAAGACTTGAACTCACCATGATCAGCGATACAATTGATAAACCCATCGCCAATTCATAACTGATGTTTTGCGAAGCCGCGCGAATGGCTCCAAGTAATGAAAATTTATTATTCGATGCCCACCCTCCTATTAATATTCCATAAACGCCCAAAGAGACTACACCAAAAATGTAAAGTATACCGACATTCAAATCAGCACCTTGCATTTCAAAAATGCGGTCTCCAATTTTTAAATCAGGTGCAAAGGGAATTACCGCACTGGTCATCAATGCTGTACACATGAACAGAGATGGACCTAAAATAAATAAAAACCGATCAGATACTTTTGGAATAAATTCTTCCTTAAAAAATAATTTAATTCCATCCGCCAGAGGCTGTAATAAACCAAATGGCCCGGCTCGATTTGGGCCTAATCGATCCTGTAAGAATGCAGCGATTTTGCGTTCTGCATATGTAGTGTACATGGCAATGAACAATGAGATGCCAAATACAGATGCAATGAAAATAATTTTAAATATCAAATCGCTCATTCTGAAACAAATTTTGCATCCACATTTACAGCCGGTGAAATTACCGGCAATTCATATTTATTTGAAGCAATTACAGATTCATGATCAACTTTGCGTGGACCACCAATTTCCCAATCGCTTTTTAATCTTTTTTCAAATCTACAAGTATTACATATAAACTCTTCAACTTCACCAAATTCATTCTTTCTGGCTGTTACTCTGATGATATCATCCCCTTTCAACCACAAGACTGTTTTTCCACAACAAGTCGGGCAATCCCGATGTGCATCATATGGTTTTGAAAACCAAACCCGCTGTTTAAAGCGATATGTTTTATCAGTAAGTGCTCCTACAGGACATACATCGATAATATTTCCAGAAAATTCATTATCAATTGAATTTTGTATGTAGGTGCTGATCTCTGAAACATCACCTCTGTTGAGAACGCCATGTACGCGCTGATTGGTCAACTGTTCGGCCGCATAAACACATCTATAACACAAGATGCATCGGGTCATGTGCAATTGTACATGCTCACCAATATCAATTTTATTAAACTCCCTCCTCCCTTCTTCGTAACGCGTAGCTTCTCGTCCATGATCAAAAGACAAATTTTGCAAATCGCATTCACCTGCCTGATCACAAATCGGACAATCCAACGGATGGTTGATCAATAAAAATTCAACGACGCCGTTTCTCGCATCAATAACTTCTGGATTGGTTTCATTTTCTACAACCATTCCATTTTCAACACGGGTAATACAACTGGCCACTAATTTGGGCATAGGCCTAGGATTTGATTCACTGGTCTGTGCCACTTTTACCAAACATACCCTGCACTTACCACCAGTATCTTTAAGAGAAGAATAATAACACATTGCCGGTGGATATTTTCCACCTAGCGATCGCGCTGCTTGTAGTATCGTTGTACCTGATGGTACTTCAATACTTCTTCCGTCTATGGTAACTTTTAATAACTCACTCATACGCTAAATAATTTAATGCGCCATTGCAAATTCATGATGTAAATGTTTTGCTAGACAGGCATTCGGATTTCTAACATGCTCTTCAAATTCGCTGCGAAAATGGCGAATTGCACTAGCAACCGGCCATGCTGCAGCTTCTCCCAATGGACAAATGGTTTTTCCTTCAATATTTTTTGCAACATCCACCAATAAGTCAATATCCGTCATTTTGCCATGACCATGTTCGACGCGATGTAATACTTTCTCCATCCAACCTGTGCCTTCCCTGCAGGGACTACATTGTCCACAACTTTCGTGATGGTAAAACCGGGTAAAATTCCAAAGATTTCTCACAATACATGCACGATCATCAAAGACAATAAATCCACCGGAACCTAACATTGAACCACTTACAAAACCCCCATCTGCCAATGATTCATAACTCATCAGTCGTGCTTCACCTGCTGCGGTTTTCAGGATTAGATTTTGGGGTAAAATGGGCACGGACGATCCTCCGGCAACTACTGCTTTTAATGCTCTCCCATTTGCTATTCCTCCACAATATTGATCGCTGTAAATAAATTCTTCAACAGGAAGTCCCAGTTCTATTTCATAAACGCCCGGATTTTTGATATTGCCACAAGCTGAGATCAATTTTGTGCCGGCACTTTTTCCAATACCTATGGAAGCGTAGGCTGCGCCACCATGATTTACAATCCATGGCACTGCAGCAATTGTTTCAACATTATTAACTACAGTAGGACATCCATACAAACCCCATACTGCAGGAAAAGGTGGTTTGTTTCGTGGATTTCCGCGTTTGCCTTCCAATGATTCAAGCAATGCGGTTTCTTCTCCACAGATATAGGCTCCTCCTCCAGGATGAACATACAAATCAAGATCATATCCTGAACCTAAAATATTTTTTCCTAAATATCCTTTTGCATAAGCTTCTGCAATCGCGCGTTCGAGAATTTTTATAACGTACATCATTTCTCCCCGAACATAGATATAAGAAGTCTTTGCATTCAAAGCAAAAGAAGAAACGATCATGCCTTCTATAAGTAGATGCGGAATTTTTTCCATCAAATACCGGTCTTTAAAAGTACCGGGTTCTGACTCATCAGCATTGCAAACGAGATATTTAGGCTTGTCAGATTTTTTGTCGAGAAATGACCATTTCATCCCCGTTGGAAATCCTGCGCCTCCACGGCCGCGAAGTCCGGATGTTTTTACCTCTTCAACAATCTGATCAGGGCTTGAAGACTTTAGCGCTTTAGCTACAGCTGCATAGCCTCCATACTTCACATAGGTATCCAAATTTTGAATACCATCCTTATCAATGTGTTCGAGTAATAATTTTTTTGACATATCAGGATTTGCTTCTTAAGCTTTCTATTAACTGATCTAATTTTTCTTCATTCAGGTTTTCGTGATAAACATATTCCGGACCTATTTGCAAAACGGGACCAGTACCACAAGATGCCAGACATTCAACAGTCTTTAAAGTAAATAATCCATCTGCAGTAGTTTCTCCTATTTCAATATCCAATTTGTGTTTGAGATATTGAACGATCGACTCAGCACCTACCAAACAACAAGGCCCTGTTCTGCATACTTCAAGCACATACTTTCCAACTGGTTTTAAATGGAACATCGTGTAGAATGATGCCACTTCATATACTTCAATAGCTTGAATGTTGAGATAATTCGCCAGTTCATCCATGGCCTCTGTGCGCAACCACCCATCTTTGGCTTGCACTAAATGCAACAATGGCAATAATGCAGATTTTTGTTTTCCTTCAGGATAACGTTTTACAATTTCATCCGCTTGGTGTTCAAGACCCGCAAGATGTGTAAAGCTTTGTTCTGTACTCGTAGACATTTTTATTTTTATTATCAAATCCAATAAATGATTTCGCGAATTCCATCATTGTTTGGCATCAAAAATATTTTTAAATGGAGTGCCTTATGCATCCAATTCTCCGGCGATAACATTCAGACTACTCATGACTACAATCGCATCCGACAACAGTTGATCTTTAACCATTTCCGGAAATGCCTGATAATATATAAAACAAGGCCTCCTGAAATGTAATCTATAGGGAGTTCTACCGCCATCGCTGACGAGATAAAATCCCAACTCGCCGTTTGCACCTTCGACTGCATTGTAAACTTCTCCTACTGGTGCTTCAATTTCACCCATAATAATTTTAAAGTGATAAATCAAAGCTTCCATGTTTTTATATACCTCCTGTTTTGGCGGAAGATAATAATGATCTGAATCAGCATGGAAAACCGGTTCCATGGCCTCAATCTTTAACATAGCCTGTTCAATAATTCTTAAGCTTTGCCAGATCTCTTCATTTCTAACTACAAAGCGATCATAGGTATCACCTGTCGTTCCTACCGGAATATCAAATTCAAAATCTTCATAAGAACAATAAGCTTCGGCAGCACGCAAATCGTAATCTAGTCCGCAAGCCCTCAAATTGGGGCCGGTAAACCCATAATTCAATGCTCTCTCCAGACTCAATCCACCAGTATCAATGGTGCGATCCATAAAGATTCTATTTCTTGAGAGTAAGTTTTCAAATTCTCTCCACACAGGCGGAAAATCTTTTAAAAATTTACGCGTTTTTTCAAATACTATTTTGTTGAAATCGCGTTCAAATCCACCAACACGTCCCATATTGGTCGTTAATCGGGCCCCGCAAATTTCTTCGTAGATTTCATAAATAAATTCTCTCCATTGATAAACATAAGTAAACCCAGTTAATGCTCCTGTGTCTACTCCTAAAATACTGTTGCAAATAATGTGATCTGCAACACGCGCAAGTTCCATGACCATAACGCGCATATAATCCACCCGCTTGGGAATTTGTACACCCAACAATTTCTCGACAGTCAAATGCCAACCCATATTATTAATAGGCGCTGAACAATAATTGAGTCTGTCTGTAAGCGGAGTTATTTGATAAAAAGGTCTTCGCTCTGCGATTTTTTCAAATGCGCGGTGTATGTAGCCTATAGTCTGTTCGCCACTTACAATGCGCTCGCCATCCAATTGTAGGACATTTTGGAAAATGCCATGCGTGGCCGGATGGGTTGGACCTAAATTTAAAGTAGTATAGGGAATTTCCGGCCGACCCGGTTGTTCAATAGTTGTTAAAAATTCCTGGTTTGTCTTCATCATGCCTATCTTCCAAACTGATAATCTGCTTTGTCCTCTCTTAATGGATCTTCCAAAGGAAACTCCTTGCGCATAGGAAAGTCAATCATTTCATCCATATTTAAGATGCGCCTTAAATTAGGATGACCTACAAATTGGATTCCATAAAAATCATAGGTTTCTCTTTCCATCCAATTTGCTGATGCATATATACCAGTTAAGCTGGGTACTTCCGGTTTTTCAAGTGGAACAAAAACCTTTATTCTCAACCTTTTACTTTTACGCATACTTTGCAGATGGTAAACCACCCCTAATTCTTTCCCTTTTTGATCCGGAAAATGCACACCACATATATCTGTCAAATAATTAAATCCTAATTCATTATCCCTAAACAAATGTAGAATAAGTCCAAATACTTGATTTACAGGTAATTCCAAATTAAATACTCCAAATGTATCTCCTTGGATATCATATATCTGCCCAAAGGCTTCTTGTAATTTTTGTTGTAGCTGTTCTGATTGAATCTCTTCCATTATTTGACAAAATAAGAATCCATCAATTTTTGATAAGCCTCTGAATTTCTTCTGCGAACAGATTCCTTCCCGATGAGGTCCTGAATGCGCATAACTCCTTCAATGATTTGTTCTGGACGTGGCGGACAGCCAGGTACGTAAACATCAACCGGGATAACCCGATCAATCCCCTGCAAAACGCTGTAAGTATCAAAAATCCCTCCACTTGAAGCGCATGCGCCTACAGCGATTACCCATTTGGGTTCTGCCATTTGTTCGTAAACCTGCCTTAAAATAGGAGCCATTTTCTTAGCGATCGTACCCATGACCATTAATAGATCTGCCTGCCTGGGTGTGAAACTCAAACGTTCTGATCCAAATCTGGCAAGGTCATAATGTGAAGACATCGTTGACATAAACTCAATTCCGCAACATGAAGTCGCAAATGGAAGCGGCCAAATGCTGTTTTTCCTGGCCAATCCAACGACAGCATCCAGGCTCGTAGCAAAGAAACCTTGTCCGGCTATTCCTTCCGGCGCATCGGCAACTTGAACTTTTGATTGCATGTTAAGCTTTTATAAAATCCAGAGTTAAATAAAACGTATCAATACTGATTCCAAAAAATCTGCTATATATCTTCACGGGTTTCCCATTTCAAAACCCCTTTCAATAAAACATAATAGAAACCCGCCATCAATAAAGTTAAAAATATAAACATCTCAGCAAAACCAAACCACCCTAGTTTCTTAAAATTGACCGCCCAGGGGTACATGAAAATTATTTCCACATCAAACAATACAAATAGGATTGCGGTCATAAAATAGCGCACCGAAAATGGATTTCGGGCATTTCCAACACTGTCCAATCCGCACTCAAAAGTAGCATCCTTGCGCTTACCGCTTCTTTTAGGACCCAATAAATGGGTCGCGATCAATACAAACACGACAAATCCAAGGGCTACCAATAATTGGAGAAAAATCGGAAAATAATCCTGAGGTATGTAATAGGCTCGCATAAAAATGCCTCTATTTGGCCCGGCAAATATAAGCCAGAACAGTCTAAAAGGATAAAATTTAGGTCAAAACAAGCTTAAAGCTCAAAAGCCTAGCTTTAAGGTCTATTTGAAGACCTGATTTTCATACTTTTGCACAAAAAAAAGAATGAAAATATCCGTGATCCGCAAAGGTCATTTCAATGCAGCTCATCGTCTTTATAAACCAGATTGGTCAGATGCAAAAAACAAAGAGGTATTTGGCATTTGCGCCAATCCCAATTTTCATGGGCACAATTATGAAATGGATGTTAAAATATCTGGAGAATTAGACCCATCAACGGGGATACTCATAGATCTTAAAATTTTAAAAGACCTGATTGAAAAACATGTTGAGTCTGATTTCGACCATAAAAATTTAAATATGGACTGTCCGGAATTCGAAAATATTATACCCACAGCGGAAAATATCTGCATCGAAATCTACAATAAATTGAGAAAAGTGATTCCTGCACATTTAGATATTCAGATCCGATTATCCGAAACCCCTAGAAATTTTGTAGAGTACCCCGCTTAAAAATTACTTGTTTGGGCAAGCCCTTAGATAGACCTTGAATGGTTTTAGAACAATAGATGAAAACTTTGTTTACTTAAAATTCAGGAAATCACTGAAAGTTTTAATAAACTCAATACCCTAAGTGCTTAGGCCTTTATCCCTCTCTTTTGCAGCCTTAAAGTGCGAAGATTTTGCTCATTCGGACCAATAAGACGGATGAAATACAAGCCATCCTCCAAATCGCTAATATCGTAAGAGCTGTTTGGAAAAGCTCTATACGAACGAATTTTGCGCCCAAGTATATTGACCATATCTATTCGAACTAATCCGGTGTTGTAATCAACCGTAAAAGAATTCGATGCCGGATTTGGATAAACTTTGACAGCGATGTTTTTGATATCTTTATTTGAAACCACTTTGTTAAAAGTATAATCAACTTTTACCTTTTTGGAAGTGTCTTCGGCTTCATACACCCACATAACCACATGCGCCTCACCCATACTTCCATCTTCATAGACGTGTACATCAAGATTCACTGAATCATATGGAGCTATAATGTTAGGGTAGATTTCAGGACACTTGCCTACTTTATCTGCATAACAATTATTTGCATCGCAGACATAAGTACTCCAGCCGGCGGGCATCATAAGAATTTCGCGATTCCAGAGCATACTTAAAACTTCACCTGTGTGATTCCTGATTTTTCCAGATTTGTAGTGATCTGTATTATCTGGAGTGAAATAAATGGTATTCGGGTTAGGATTCACAGAGAATCGCTGGCCTTGAGCCATGAAGTAGCTGCAGAATAAAATACTGAATATCAAGTAAATACATTTCATAGGCCGATAATTAGTTTAAACCAACTGTAAATATAAATTAATTCAATGGTTATGCCGCTAAAATTATAGTTAAAATTAATCATTAATTCCTTTATCCGAAAACACTTCTTTTTTAAAAGTATTAAAATTACAATTTTTAGCAACTTAAATGGATCAACATCAGCAACATCCACGGTGATAAATTAGGAAAATTCAAATTCACCAAACCGCAGAAAACAAGCTTCCATTCATTTTACTTTGTATGTTTGTTATGGATACAAAATAGGCAGCTTTAGTTTCAACATCATGTATAAAACCCTCATCATCGGTAACGGAATTGCAGGTGTCAGCTGCGCCCGCTGGTTGCGAAAAAACACCGACGATGAAATCCAAATGGTATCTCAGGAATCCGAATATTTTTTTTCGAGAACTGCTCTGATGTATGTGTATATGGGTCATATGCGCTGGCAGGACCTCGAACCTTATGAAAGATCGTTTTGGGCTAAAAACAAAATAGATCTCCTTCAGGGTAAGGTGCTTTCTATTGACTATGAATTGAAAATCGCTTATTTGGAAAATGAAAAAACGCTAGCGTTTGACCGGCTTGTCCTGGCCTTAGGATCCAAATCAAATAAATTCGGCTGGCCCGGTGAAGATCTTGAGGGCGTTTCAGGTTTTTACAGTAAACAAGATCTGGAATATATCGAACAAAAAAGTAATAACATAAAACGTGCGGTGATCGTCGGCGGAGGTTTGATTGGCATCGAACTGGCAGAAATGTTTCATTCAAGAAAGATCCCGGTCACCATTTTGGTACGAGAAAGTGAATACTGGAGTTCCGTTCTTCCACCCGAAGAGGCAGCCATGATCTCAAAACATATCCGCAAAAATGAAATTGACCTTCGCTTAAATTGCCAGTTACAATCCATTCTAGGTGACCAAGGTCAGGTCAATGCCATTGTTACAGATCAACAAGAACACATTCCCTGCGAATTTGTAGGTATCACTGCTGGTGTTCGTCCAAATATAGACCTCGTTAAAGGATCTCAACTTTCAACTGACAAAGGCATACTTGTCGACGAATACCTTCAAACCAATATACCAAATGTTTACGCCATTGGAGATTGCGCTCAACTAACAAATGTTAGTAAAGGAAGAAAAGCCATCGAAGCCATTTGGTACAGCGGTCGACAAATGGGTGAGACGCTGGCTGCTAATCTCAGTGGAAATACGAAATCTTACAATCCAGGTATATGGTTCAACTCTGCTAAGTTCTTTGATATTGAATATCAGGTATATGGATATGTTCCATCAAAAATTGTAGCGCCTTTCGATAGCATTTATTGGGAAGATCCGGCTGGTGAAAAAAGCATAAGATTAGTATATGATCTTTCCAACCATCAAATCTCAGGATTTAATCTCATGGGTGTCCGCTTTAGACACGAAGTCTGCGAAAAATGGATCTCTCAAAATTCATCTATTCAGGAAGTTTTGGCCAAAATCAGAATGGCATTTTTCGATCCTGAGTTTTATCCTGATTACTCTTCAGGGATATTGGATGCCTACTTTCAAAAAACCGGAAAAAAAATTATTCCTAAATCCTCAGGGAAACTCAATGCTGTTTTAAATTTTCTAAAATCATAATATCTGTCACCATGTTTCATCGAATCGTCAAACCTCCTTTTCTCAACAAATTGCAATGGATCCATTTGGGAATAGGAGTGCTAACTATCTCCTTATTAGTGCTAGCATCGGTGAACATCCTATTTACAGATGACGATTGGCGATTTATCATTTTTTTATTCGCAACTTCCATTACGGGTTTTGCTTATCACCAATACCGGGAGCAAAGTGAGGGTGTTAAAAATAATGGAGTTTGGTTTGGTAGCCTCACTTCAAGGGGATTGCTGGCCTGGGCAACAGCCTTAGGTCTCACTGCATTTTATTGCCTGCTCTACTGGTGGCCCGAGTATTTAGGGCTCAACGCAAGTGGCAATACTGGTTTAATCGCATTATTCGATCCCCTCAGTATGTTGCTCAAAAAACAAGCTGCTTCCCAGTGGTTTGTGTATGGCGTTTTTTATACGCTGTGCATACTTTGTTTCGGTTACAAATTCCTGCTCAAGTATAAACACAATAAATATCAAAAACTTCGAACCATTTCTGTAATGTTCTTCCAATTGTTTTTTGCATTTCTGATTCCAGAATGGATGTTGCGAATGAACCTTCCTTACAACGATCTTAAAAATATGTGGCCGCTCAACTATTATTTCTTTGATGCCTGGAATATCGAAAGTTTTAAATCCAGCGGTGGCATGGGATGGTTCTTTTTAGTCTTCGGATTGCTCATGATTTTTGTCATCTCCCCAAGCCTCACTTACTTTTTTGGAAAACGTTGGTATTGTTCCTGGGTTTGCGGTTGTGGCGGTCTGGCGGAAACAGCTGGTGATCCCTTTCGTCATTTGTCGGATAAATCATTAAAAGCTTGGAAACTCGAACGTTTCCTTATTTATTCTATCCTTCTCTTTTCAATAGTCATGACTGCTGGCGTGTTATACACCTACAAAACGGGGCAAGCTGAATTATTTGGCATCTCAACGGCAGAGATGCGCAAAAGTTATGGATTTTTCATAGGAGCTGCATTTTCGGGAGTCATAGGTGTCGGTTTCTATCCACTATTGGGAAGCAGGGTCTGGTGTCGTTTTGGTTGCCCGATGGCGGCAATTTTAGGGATTCAGCAAAGATTGTTTTCAAGATTTAGAATTACCACCAATGGCGGGCAATGTATATCCTGTGGTAATTGCTCGACTTATTGTGAAATGGGTATCGATGTGCGAGCCTATGCACAAAAAGGCCAAAATATCGTTCGTGCCAGTTGTGTAGGCTGCGGAATCTGCGCCGCCGTATGTCCGAGAGGTGTACTCAAATTGGAAAACGGATCCATCGATATTTTTGATAGAACACCGGAGAAGAGCTAAAAGCTTAGAGCTAAAAGACTAAAGCTAAAAGGTCAAAGGAATGTAGTTGATAGTTGATAGTTGATAGTTGATAGTTGATAAAACTAACGAACGTTTGTAAGTATTGTATTAAAAAGTTTGAACTTTTGCCTTTGATCCTATTCCTTAATTCTTTCATCTGTAAATTCTCTCTTTCAATAATTGCCAACTGGTTCCGACATCATCATATTGTGAAAACGAATGAATTTATGCTTGTCGGACTTGAAAAGTATTTCACTCCAGGCTTTGGTCTTTTTCCTTTAGTCCTGATCCATTGTCAGGATTATCAACATTAAAATTCTTTTCAGTATTCATTAACATTTGTCCTAAACAAATCGTTATACTATTAAAATCAATAACCATGCAAAAGAGACAAGTTTTTTGCTCATTGGCTTTCCTTTGCCTGAGCTTTATTACTTTTGGACAAACCTCGCTACGCGTAGGTGATGTAAGGGTAACAGGAGTCACAAAACAAGGTACTATAGAGGACATACTCTTATCTGTCAGGCCGAAAGGTCTTTTTTGGAATATGGTTTATATCTGACTTTTTCTGCCAGAGATTTAAACTATAAAGTCAACGACTCTCTGGAAGTGGTGCTTCAATTTAATCTACCCGAAAAAGCCATTGTCACAGATTCATGGTTATGGATTGGCAACGACATTTGCCAGGCTGCCATATTAGATGTCTGGACTGCTTCTAACATTTATGAAAATATTGTAAACCGCAGAAAAGACCCATCACTGCTAAGAAAACATACATCGACAAATTACAGTCTGCGTGTTTTTCCTATGGGCGGATCTGAAAAGCGGCAGGTTAAAATTACTTATCTGGTTCCATTTGAATGGGGAAATTCAGAATTGTCGGTCGCCATTCCTCACGACATTCCCAATGCCAGTAAAAACATTCCATTGGATTTTCCGATTCTCCTTTGGGAAAATGATGATTTCAAATTTATACGTTTGGATAATCCAAATACTTCGCCATTGGTAAGTGGAACAGATCCTGTCTTAGGAAACTATAAAACCACAACTCTTGCGCCAATTGGTAGTTTTAAATCCACTAATTTATTTTATTCACATCCCAAGCAAGAACCTGTTTATGTGGGCCATTATAAAAACGGTGAAGAAAATTATTATCAACTTGCCATTCAGCCAGGCTATTTCATCAATGAAGTAAAATCAAGCAAAATAATGTACCTGGTGGATTACCAGGAAGACCCAGTCCTACCAAAAGAAACTGTTTTAACAAATCTTAAAAATGAACTTAAAAAAACACTAAAAGCTACAGATTCATTCAACCTTATCGTTACTCATATCAATGTCCAGCCTACTTTTAGCACCTGGCATTCTGCAACCGCAGAAAACATTGATTTAGCTTTTGATCTGGCAAAATCGAGAATTTCTAATTTTAGCAACTTGCCTGCCATGATCGCATCGGGTATCAACTTTATGGATGAAAAAGGCAATACCGGAAACATCGTCTTGCTTAACAATTCAGATCAGTTCAACAATTTTGATGCCGCCAATGGATTGATCAAAGAAATAAGAATACTCAATCAATCTGCTTATAAGTTTTCCATACTCGATTATGGCAAAAGAATAAGATCCAGTTATTTCAACAACAAACTTTATTACGACAACGAGTACCTTTTGTTAAATTTGGCAACGCTTTTTGGTGGTTATTATATAAATACAAAATCAGGCAAAACTTTTATAAATGCTTTGTCGGAAGCCGCTGGTGACGCATTACCTGTTATTAAACATTTTGACATGTACTTTAAACCTTCACAAGGTATCAGTTATGGAAAATACAATTTACAAAATACAGGAGTAAATACTTCTGTGAATGCATACATCCGGCAAACAGGAATTTTTAAAGGCTCATTTCCGCTAACTATTGAACTCAATGGTGAAATTAGTAATGAATTATTTTTTCACACACTTACCATCGATGAAAATTCAGTCATTCAAATGGATTCAAGTGCAAAAACACAATGGCAGGCGCAAGGTATTCAAAGTCTGGAATCATCCTCCAGCGGAAATGCAAACTCCATTGACATTATCCGAAAAAGTATAGATGCTCGTGTTTTAAGTTTATATACTGCCTTCCTTTGCGTAGAAGATACCAGCTTATATTGTAGTAACTGTATAGATGAAAATAACGTACCGACCGCAAATGATGATTTCAATAGAGATAGTTTATGGGATCTTAAAGTTTACCCCAATCCTTTTGCGGACCATTTGAATATTGAAATCCATTTTAAAAATCAAGTTCCTGATAATAATAAAATTCAAGGAAAAATCATGGATCTGTCTGGACGCCTGCTTCGCAAATTTGAAACCCAACTTAACAAAAACAATTATTTAAGTTACCGCTGGGATGGATTGAATTCCAATGGAATGTTGATGCCAAATGGAGTGTATGTAGTTGTCCTTGAAATGGAAAGAGGAAGCCTACATAAAAAGGTGATGAAATTTTGAGGAAGCTTGGAAGGAGAGGGCTGATAGTCTGATAGTCTGATAGTCTGATAGTCTGATAGTCTGATAGTCTGATAGTCTGATAGTCTGATAGTCTGATAGTCTGATAGTCTGATAGTCTGATAGTCTGATAGTCTGATAGAAAACAACAAGTGCTAACAAATGTTAGTTCAATAAATTTCAATTATTTTTAAATTATTTTTCCGAACTTTTATTGTTAATAAATATTGATAAGACTCCTGGACCGGAATGGGTTGAAGCCCATTCCTATTGATAATTGAGGTTCATTTTATGTGCCTTATGGATTACGTTTTCATATTATTATTTTTTTGTCTTTTCGTCTTCGTATCCGGCTGAAGCCGGCATTGATTTGCATTAAATTGACTTATGATCCCCTGTCCCAAAGGAACAAAATATCGATAGAAAAATGTAAAATGAATCACCGCGTGCCGTAGGTAGGCAAGATGATTATGGATAATAGATTATGGATTATAGAGCAAAAATTAGACATATTAGCCCAACGAACGATTGTTAGTTGCGTCATCTATCGCCTACTCTCTGACCTTTTACGACTTTAGTTTGATGCTCTGTAACATTGGCTTTTTGTAGGTCAACCAACAAACAACTCACCGCAGATGATGTGGTGGTATACCAATTCACACCACTATAAGTAATGGTCCCTGAATTTCGGTCCCATTCTTTGCCCAACAACATAAATCGGTTGCTGTATTTTGGATTCGGTCCAAACATCAGGTACTTTGGAGGTTCTGCAGATTCAAAGCTGATGGCAAACCGATTCGTTTTTGGAGAAAAAAGGTAGACACAAGGTGTGCCTCTTCGAAAAATGACCTCTTCCACTTTTTCGCCTTTGATGGTTTTGATTTTTCCATCCTGTATCCTTGATTCGCCATCAGTAAACTTTCTGCGCAAAACAATATCTTCTGATAAATAAAATTGGATGCGCTTGAGATCCTCTTCGGTCCATCGGTAATCTTCATATAACTTTTGGGTAAAAGGTGTCAATGTTGGACTGCAGCTGTTAATGGCCAACATGAAAATGAATAATGCTGAAACGGTCAAGTATTTCATAGTCTTTTTTTTTCGAAGGTAGGTCAATTGATACTTAGACTCTGAAACTTTAATACAATTTAACCATAAGCCCAATTATTTTTTATTTTTCTTAACGAATATCGCGCACTGTCATTCAATCAGTACAAAAATTAGCTTTGAAGCTTTCCTAAAATTATTTTCTGAAGGCCTTCAGTTCCCTTTTCTGAACAAAAAAATCTGTCAACAACTTGGCCGCCTCTTCTCTTCTCAAGCCAAACTCAATTTTTGTATTCGGATGCAACAGCGTATTCCCATAGCGCAGGTAACCCATTTTTTCATCTTCGGCTGCATAAACCAATCGCCCCAGTTGAGCCCATCGAAGGGCTGCTGCACACATTGGACAAGGTTCGAGGGTGATGTACAAGGTGCATTGTTTCAAATATTTACTTTGTAAATGTTGAGATGCAGACGTTATGCATAGGATCTCCGCATGGGCAGTAACATCATGTAAAAGCTCTGTTTGATTATGCGATTTAGCAAGAATATAATGCCCGGATACCAGAACCGCCCCGATAGGTATTTCTCCTTCCTTACCAGCCTTTCTCGCCTGTTCCAATGCCATTTTCATAAAATAATCATCGTCAAACACCTGAATCATTTCTATCATTTTGTCAATTCACGGGTAAAGTTATATCTTTGCACATGGAACCACATTTCTTTTCCACACAATTTCCAGCTCAGGAAGCCCTTACTTTCGATGATGTTTTACTAGTCCCTGCTTATTCTGAGGTATTGCCCAGGGAGACTGATATCTCTAGCCAATTAACCAGTGATATTCGGATCAATGTCCCCATTGTTTCCGCTGCTATGGACACGGTAACCGAAAAAGACCTTGCCATTTCGATGGCCAGAGAAGGCGGGCTAGGATTCATTCATAAAAATATGAGTATTGAGCAACAGGCAGAACAGGTGCGCAGTGTTAAAAGATCTGAAAGTGGCATGATTATCGACCCTGTTACGCTGAGTGTCGATGCAAAGGTAAAGGACGCCATGGGGCTTATGGCCAAACATCGGATTGGTGGAATTCCGGTGGTAGATATTGATTACAAATTGGTGGGTATTTTGACGAACAGGGACTTACGTTTCGAGGCTCATCCGCAAAAACCTATTTCGGAAATCATGACCCGCGAAAATCTGATTACTGCTCCAGCGGGCACTACTTTAGAAAAAGCTAAAACTATACTCCAAAAATATAAAATCGAAAAACTACCCGTCGTCAAAAAGGACGGGACACTCATTGGCCTTATCACTTACAAGGATATCATGAAAATTCATAATTATCCGAATTCTTGTAAAGATGCCTTGGGCAGATTGGTTGTTGGTGCCGCTGTGGGTATTTCGGCCGATACCATGGACCGCATTGAAGCATTGGTACAGGTTGACGTAGATGTCATTTGTATAGATACAGCTCATGGCCATTCAAAAGGAGTGATAGATATGATCAAAAAAGTGCGCAAGAAATTTAAAAACCTGCAAATCATTGGTGGTAATATTGCTACTGGTGAGGCTGCTTTAGCTTTGGCTGCCGCAGGTGTCAATGCTGTAAAAGTAGGGGTAGGCCCCGGAAGTATTTGCACAACAAGGGTTGTTGCAGGTGTAGGTGTTCCACAACTTACGGCCATAGCATTGGCTGCAAAAGCGCTATCCAAAAAAGGTATTCCCATCATAGGCGATGGCGGAATAAGATATACTGGCGACATACCTAAAGCTCTCGCAGCAGGAGCCAGCACCATAATGGCCGGTTCACTTTTTGCCGGAACTGAAGAAGCTCCGGGCGAAACAATTATTTTCGAAGGAAGAAAATTTAAAGTTTATCGCGGTATGGGCTCACTGGGCTCCATGCAACTCGGAAGCAAAGACCGATATTTTCAGGATGTTGAAGATGATATTAAAAAACTAGTACCCGAAGGTATCGAAGGGCGCGTTCCTTATAAAGGACTTGTCTCCGAGGTAATGGTGCAGTACATTGGTGGATTGCGCGCTAGCATGGGTTATGTTGGTGCCCGTAACATTAAAGAAATGCACAAAGCAAAACTCGTCCGCATTTCCAACAGTGGCCTCAACGAATCACATCCTCATAATATTACGATCACCAAAGAATCTCCGAATTATACAAGGAGATAATGGGGGGTGGTTGTTGGTTGTTAGTTGTTGGTTGATGGATGTTGGATGTTGGATGACCTACATAAAAAATCTTATTATTGATAATTACTTGATCATGTCGCGAGTTGTTGCTTGTTCAAAGAGCGCATCGCATCTCTGCGTCCCGTCAGGGACAGCATATCGATAGCCAAATATATCCTCGAAACGCAGCGTGCCATAGCTACGCAAGATCATCATAATTTTCGGAACAGCTTTTATTTGCTTGCAATAGAAATTTTGTTATAAACACTAACAGTTGTGAGTTATAAAAAATAACATTCCTGCTACTCCTGATACAAAGCACAATACGCTCCGGCCGGATCCTGGATTATCGCATATTTAGCAGCACCCATACTCTTGGGGCCGGAAATAATTTTTCCGTTCCCGGCAACTAATTTTTCCAAACTTTCATCGAGATTGTGAACGTAAAAATAAATGAGCCAAACGGGCGGAAGCTCACTATTAGAACCTCGCGCAAAACAAATTCCCGTTTTCGTTTGTCCATCGTCCGGAGAGTTCATACAAAAATCGGAGTATCCACCCATGTCCACTTCGCTAAAATTGTAACCAATGACGTCGGAATAAAAATCGCGGATCTGATCTGCATTTTCCACGCAAAGATCAGCCCATCCAAAAGAGCCTGCTGGATTTTTCATGTATTGATTGTTTTAATTGCTGTTGAATTTTTTTTGGTTTTCTGATCTGACCACGATTCACGTTTCCTTTTCTTCTACAAAATACATATCGATCTGCCCTTTATGTTTGGCTTCAATTTTACCCCGATAAAAACATGAAAATTGGTCCTTTACCAATTCATAGGTTGCGCCGCTGATATTTACTTTTCCAATCTCACCTGATGATTCCATACGCGAAGCAATGTTAACAGTATCGCCCCATATATCGTATGCAAATTTCTTAATTCCGACAATTCCTGCTACTACAGGACCAGTATGGATACCTATGCGCAGCTCAAAATAACGGAGCCCAAGTGCTGACAATTCCCTTTTATTTTTTTCCATAAATTTTTGAAAATCCAATGCAGCCAGCACTATATCACAGGCATGTGATTCATTGGCTGCTGGTAACCCACCAACACACATATAACTATCTCCGATGGTTTTAATCTTTTCAATATTATATTTCGAAATGATGTTATCGAAAACTATATAATAACGGTTGATCTCTTGTACGAGCTCTTCAGGAGCCAATTGCTCACTGGTTTTTGTAAAATTCTGAAAATCTGTAAACATCACTGTAACTGAATCATATCGCTTGGCTTTGGCAATGCCGGTTTGCTTTAGTTCTTCAGCCGTTTCTTCAGGGAGGATATTGAGGAGTAACTCGTCAGTCTTCTTTTTTTCTAGCGCCAATTCCATCGTTCTTTCCCGGACTTTCGATTCCAGCATCACATTTTGAGACTGTATGATAATCTCTTTGTCTTTTAATTGTTGAAGTGACAATAACTGGGCATCTTCTTTTTCTTTATTAATTGTATTCAATTTGTTGGCTAAGGCTAATAAAAGCAACAAAGCTTCTGTCGCAGAACCAAATTTTAATGAATGTCCTGTAATTGTATTATATGGAATTAAATTAAAGTCTTTCAGGATAAATACTACCAAACTGGATAGTAATGCAGTCCACGCAAACAAGAAAAATTTAGCAGGTTTGTAACCGGATTGTAAAACCCTGATCGCTCCGATAAAAAAAATACAAATCAACAAGAGCGCAGAAATTTCAACATAAATGGTTCCCAACATGAAATTTCCGGATAATACTATTACTATATTAATACTGAATAACAATAATAGGCCGACAAAGCCATAATGTATAATTGGTGCATTCTGCTTGGTGTGGAGAAAATGTATGGCAAACAATATCCCAGAAATTCCTAATAAGGAGGAAATCACATCTTCATATTGCCCCAACCAAGCATAATCGCCCCACAGGTATTCATGTGCATATCCACTTAGTGAAGCATTCATAAATGCCATAAAGAAAACATAAATGACATAGTATATGTAGGACGCATCCTTTACCGAAAAATAAAGAATCAAATTATATAGGATCATCAAAAACATAAATCCAATGTAGATGCCCATCATAAAATCTTCCTTATGGAAGACTTCTGCAAAACCTTTTAATGTCCCCACTTTGACTGGGACAATAGTTCCTCTGCTATGTTGGACTTTTAGATAGAATTCTTTCACGGAATCCGTTTTATTACATAGCAGAAAAAGATAATTATTATTATGGAGTTCACGCTCTTGTATACTCAGTCCCACTCCTGATTCTGTAGTTTTCAATATTTGTTCGCCAAGGACCTCATACAGGAATATACTGTCAAGTCCATTATTAGATATTTCAAGGTAACAATCTTGTGTGTGTTGATTGAATAGTCTAAACCGCATCCATAACACGGCTTTTGTAATTCCGATATTTGGAACATCCTGTTTACTTGCTTCGAAGCGGAGATTCTGTTTATTGGATAAAACAGATTGCATGGTTAGTGTTGCTGAACTATCTATATAGATCTCGACGTACTTGCCAATATTTAATACGCTTCGATCAGTAGGTATTTCTATAACTGTCTGTGCCCGGAGCAAAGCCGTCCCCGTAAGCAAGAAATATACTATATTTATGAAGAAAGCTTTCATTGATTTGCACTAACCAAATTCACAACATGGTGGGTTATCATTGTCGAAATTAAATCAAGCAAAAAACACACCGCTTTTGTAAATGTATTCAGTTTTTGCAAATATCCCTTATCGGATTTCAGAATTAGTTTATGGATAGCTGCCTTTCAATTTGGTATTCTTAGGTGTGGAATACTGGAAATGGGCTGCATTAGAATTGAAAATTCAAATTATTTAACAATACAAATTTTCAAAATAGAATTCTTGCTGGGATGTCTGCAAGCTGATTTACTGACATTTTAACATTGATTATTAAAAATGCGATTTGTCTGAATAGCCAGCACTCGAACAAATTCACACACCCATACCCATGCTGAATGCCGACGCTAATGGTCGGCATTCTGACAAACTTCGTTTCGTCAGCATTCGTGCTGAAGGAGGGATGCTGACGAATCCCGTGCTTACTTCTTCAATCACCAAATCATCAGGCAACGGGATTGTCACCACGATGACAACTTTGTTGTCATCGCTCGTGCCGAAGGCGGGACTCGAACCCGCATGTCCTCGCGAACACACGCCTCTGAAACGTGCGTGTCTACCAATTTCACCACTTCGGCTGCTTCCGGTCTCAAAACCGGAGTGCAAAAATAAGGAGAAGAGGCATTCATGTATGGACTGCATTAATATATAAAAAAAGCTTATATATCGGGGCTCCGCTTATCTTTGCAGGAATTATCCGGGTACCATGATTCATTATAAAAGACATCTGGTTACTGCAGCTCTTCCTTATGCGAACGGTCCGCTGCATGTGGGTCACCTCTGCGGTGCATACCTGCCAGCTGATGTTTACGTTCGTTTTCAAAGACTCTTAGGAAAAGACATGGTCTTTATCTGTGGTTCGGATGAACACGGTGCAGCTATTACCATGAGGGCTCTCAAAGAAAAAAAGACTGCACAGGAAATCATAGACACCTATCATTCTCAGTTTGTTGAGACGTTTAAAAGGATCGGCATTTCATTCAACTATTATCACCGTACTTCTGCAAAATTGCACCACGAAACCTCCCAGGAATTTTTTTTGGAACTCTATAAAAAAGGGGCTTTTGAAGAACTGGAATCCGAACAATACTATGATCCTGTCGCCAAACAATTCCTGGCCGACCGCTACATCACGGGTACTTGTCCGAAATGTGGAAACACAAACGCCTATGGGGATCAGTGCGAACAATGCGGTAGCAGCTTAAATCCCATGGACCTCATTTCTCCTAAAAGTGTACTCACCGGAGAAACACCCGAGATCAAAAAAACCAAACACTGGTATCTTCCTTTACAACAGCACGAATCCTGGCTGAAAAGTTTTATTGAAGAAGGGACTTTGGATGGCGCTTACCACCACGATCCGGATGCCTGGAAAAATCACGTCATCGGACAATGTAAATCCTGGCTGGATGGCGGATTGCAATCCAGAGCAATGACTCGCGACTTGGATTGGGGCGTTGATGTTCCCCATGAAATTGCAGGGTCGGAAGGAAAAAAATTATACGTTTGGATGGATGCCCCGATTGGGTATATTTCATCCACCAAACAATGGGCAGCAGAAAATAATAAAGATTGGAAAGAGTATTGGCAGGATCCGGAAACTGAACTCATACACTTCATCGGTAAAGACAATATCGTTTTTCATTGCATCATATTTCCCGCGATCTTAAGATCACATGGTGGTTTTAATCTTCCGGCAAACGTTCCCGCCAACCAGTTTATGAACCTCGAAGGAGATAAAATATCCACATCGAGAAATTGGGCGGTTTGGGTTCACGAATTTTTGGATGAACTACCCGGATACGAAGATTCACTTCGGTATTATCTCGTGAAGAACATGCCGGAGCAAAAAGACAGCGAGTTTACCTGGAAAGGATTTCAGGATGCACACAATAATGAGCTCGTCAATAATTTATCGAACTTCATTCACAGAGTATTGAGTCTCACGCATAAATATTATGGCGGACAGGTACCGGACTTTGATCCCGATCAAAGTATCGAAGGCGTGGCAGGCGATGAGCTGGGTGGATTTCACGATGCCGAAATGATTTATCTTTTTGACAAGATCCAGGAACTCACGCAATTCATCCGCGAATACGACTTCCGATCTGCATTAAAAGAATTGATGGAGATTAGTACGGCCGGAAACCAATTATTACAGAATAACGAACCCTGGAAACTGCAAAAAACGGATCCGGATACAGTCCAGGTCGTTATGAATTTAAGTTTGCAATACGTCGTTGCCCTGAGCGTGATCTTACATCCCTTTATGCCCTTTGCTGCATCGCGTTTGCGCAAGATGATGAACCTACCCGAACTGCAAGAAGAAAATGAATTGAACATCCTGTTAGACAATCTTGCAGAAGGAGGATTCCTCATTGAAAGCGGTCACCAAATCAACGAAGCTCAATACTTGTTTAGCAAAATAGAAGACGAATCCATCCAAAAGCAAATCGATAAATTGCATCAATCGAAGATCACAAGCGAGCCACAAGCTACAGTTGAAATCAACACAAGCTATCAACCCTTGAAGCCTCATGTGAGTTATGATGATTTTACCAAAATGGATCTGCGCACCGCTAAAATTGTACATGCCGAAAAAGTAGCCAAAGCTGATAAACTCCTCAAACTCGAATTAGATCTCGGTTTTGAAAAACGAACAGTCGTAAGTGGCATCGCATTGCACTACAAACCGGAAGAGATCATTGGACGACAGGTACTTCTCCTGGCCAACCTGGCACCAAGACCGCTCAAAGGCATCGAATCCAACGGCATGATCCTCATGGCTGAAAACAGCGAAGGAAAACTAACATTTGTTAGTGCAGATGCATTTGCGGCTACGGGTTCGATTGTGAAGTGAGGGGAGGTCTGTTAGTCTGTTAGTCTGTTAGTCTGTTAGTCTGTTAGTCTGTTAGAAGCAACAAATGCTAACATATGTTAGTTTTATCAATTGCATTTATTTTTAATTAATTTTTTGGGTTTTGCCCGGTAAATGGGTATTAAAGGTTGCAACTGATGAAGATAAGTTCAACGTATAAATTTTATCATTACTAACAGATGTTAGTATATTTAATCAATCAAAATTCTAGCGGCAAGGCTGACTTTCAACTCACCGTAATTTTAACAGTTTACCAGGCTTTTATAGTCTAAACAAGCTCTCAGGGTAAACCCTGATTTTTCAAAATTTAACTAAAAAACTTGACAATGCTTTTTGCTTCGATTATCTTTGGTATTCAGTTATAGTGCTTATAAAAAAAATATTTTACAATACATTCGTGATAACAACTATATAAACTTGCGGGGGTTTTCGTATTCATCAAAATCAATGAATCCTAAAGTAATTGATTATTCATTTTTTAATTTTATTGTTATGTTCACATTATTTAACACTGCCCTCCCCCCCCAAGGTCAACAGAGCGTGTCTTTGGGCAGGAATCGCTTGAAATTCTTCATTGCTAAATTCCGGTCGAATGCACCTTCGAAAAAAGCGCATTGGTTGGATCTGGTAAATTTGCGAATGCTTCGTTCTGCTTTTACAATTATTTATTTTATGATATTATCGCTCGTTCAGCAATTGCATGCCGGATGTAATTGCAATGTCCAAAACCCGAATTACATTGGGGCCACAGGACAAACCACCAGTTTCTCGACTTATTATCCATCTGGCTATCTGGCCAACGGGTGTTATGTTTTTAGAGGGACGGTTCAAATGGATATCAATGTTTTTGTAACAGGCTGTAATTTGGAAATGGAAGCCGGATCTGAGATGCAAATCCTGAATACCAAAAGGCTTACGTTGATCGACAATAATATTTATGCTTGTGATACCTTGTGGAAAGGAATTACGGTAAATACAGGTGCTCGATTGTGGGCTTCCGGAAATGAAATTTATGATGCGCAATATGCAATCAAAGCTTCCGGTACCGCAAATATTACTTTGTACAACAATGAATTTTACCACAATTATGTGGCCTTTTACATACCTGGAACAGGATTCTCTACACAAGTGCATAATATCCGGCTCATTTTTCAGAACAATACGATTGATAATCCTTCCTTGGGTTCTGGAGCGGGAATGTTGCGAAGACCAAATTATTCAGGCATCAGTCCGAATCCGGGAGGCCGCGCCTACGCAGGCTTTCAAGTGAACAATGCCAATCTGGTTATTGGTAGTAATTCTTTGGCAAGTCCTTATTACAGGAATTATATCAGCAATGTAAAAGTGGGTGTGTATGGACGTTACTCCAATTTGGAATGTTACCGGCTTATTATAAACAATATGCTGAATCACGGAGCTTCCAACAGGGCTTATACAAACCCTGAAGGTGTCGGAATTCTTGTTAAAGATAGTCGGCTCAAAGCCAACAGAGATACCATCACAAATGCTTTGTGTGGAATTTCAGGAGATCGTGCCTGGCTGAGTAATATTGCCTTGAATGAAATCGGATATGTCAGGGCTGGCATTCACGATATAAATGCAATGAACTCCCCGGAAATTTTGAGCAATGTGATCCACCATGCAACAAACCGCGGTATTCACGTCGAATTCCCTGCTTCACTGATTGCTCCTTTGATCAGTTATAATGTGATCTCTACGGATGGCACAGAATCAACTGAAAATTTCATGATCGGCATTCTGCTTCAAAGCCTTGGTGCAAGAGGATTGGGATCGGTTGTCTCTTGGAACGAACTTAGTTTGCACTCCAAATGCAATGGTATCGATATACGAGATTGCATCAACGTCGGCGTAGGATACAATATCGTTACTTTCGACGATGAAAGCGAAACAGGATTTTCAGGTGTGGGTATCATTCACAATGATACGCGCGACGGCTTTGTCATTGAAAATACAGTAACGACCAACAGTGAATTCGAAAAAATTGTAGGCTTTCATTCTTTCAACGCCGGCAATACCCGTTATTGCTGCAACTATACCGTTGGCACTGATTATGGCTTCAATTTTATTGGAAATTGCAGGCGCACCAATGGGTATGGACACAATGAGATCCGCGGTTTGTCGGCTGGCCTGAGACTCTCTGGTTCGACCATGATGGGTAGTCAGGTGGATAAAGGAAATTTTTGGCTCGGAACTTTTCCAACTGCTACATATTATGAAGTAGGTGCTGTCAATAATGGCAATCAAAATGATATAAGAACTTCTTGGTTCTATGTCGAGACTTGTAATGCCACATTATGGCCACCAACAATTTATCCTTCACAAAGTTGCAATAATACCTCGACCAATTGGTTTCGTTTATCTGATGGTTCATCAGCTGAATGTTCTGAAGACAATCTTTGTGATGCGGAATTCCTGGGACCGGATCGCGAATTGGAATTTGCCGACATCGATGAGGGCGATGAGTTCATTGCTCGCGGACAAATGGCAGATGGCGATTATGGCTTTAGCCTGGATTACGAAGGACGCAGACAATTGTTGGAGAGGTTGCGGGTAGATGCAAGTGCTCATAGCCAGAACAGTTATGTGGATAGTTTCTATACATCAAGTACAGGAAGTTCATATGCAGATTTGATGGAGATCCGGTTTGATCTCGATACTCTCTTGTCGTATTCGGGCACAGAGCTCGAACAACTCGAAGATATCGGAATTGGAATTAAAGCTGCATCGGATTCCATCCGGGTTTTGGATAGTCTGATCACCATTGCAAGCAACAACACTGACAGCACCACCTCTATCAACCTCCGCGAAGCAAGACTCGCCGATATGGATACCTTGCTGATGGATCTCCTAAGCATCTATGACGATCATCTCAACGAAGTACTGAGTGGAAAAGATGATCTGATTTATGCTAATGGGGAAGTGGACATGGAAAATATCATTGACAGCAATGAAGTTTCTGTAAACGAAATGCATCTTACCATGCTTGCAGAAAATGAGTTTTCGTTCAACAGTACTCAGGCTGGAATCTTGCTGGATGTTGCGGAACAATGTCCCAGACTTGGCGGCACCATAGTTTATAAAGCCAGAGCCTTATATCATTTGTACGGCAGTCAGAGCTATGACGATTATGATTGTTTGGATACATCGATGATTATACGAAACAAGCTTACTTCTCAAATGAAACCCTTTTTTGAGTTAAAATCAAATCCGGTTTCGAGAGAAATAACTATTCTATTGAAAGCCACAGAGTATTCTGAATCACTGCATTTGGAATTATTGAATATGCAAGGCCATATGTTACATAAGCATCCAGTAGTTAATAAGACTAATGTGATTATATTAGAATCTACAGAGCTACCTGATGGAATGTATTATCTGGTATTGAAAGAGGGCAAAAATACCCTTGCAAATCAAAGAATGGTCTTACTTCGTTAAGATGGAGCGAATCCACTACAACAATTTTTAATCACCATACCGGAAGCAAGTACAATAATTTTTACATTGCTTCCGGTTTTTCCAACAAGTATGAAAACTATATTAACAATTGTATTTATCAACCTAATATTTATTTTAAACTTATCATCTCAAAAATATGATTTTAAATGGTTGATGGGTCAAAGTTTTGCTGATAATCCTTACGACACAGGTTGGGGTTGCGCTATCATGGATTTTGATACGCCAGATGGCAATCCAATATTCTATGAAGAAAAATATAAGCTAATTGATTTTTTAGCAAGCAGTGCAAATATTTGCGATATAAATGGAAATTACTTATTTGCATGCAATGGAGGTTATGTAGAAGGTCCAAATGACAGTTTAATGTTAAATGGAGATGATTTGGGCAATGATATTAAATATCCTGAGTTAGGGGTCGTTGGTTCGCAGAATACATTAATACTTCCAGACCTTGAAAATAGCAATTCGTATTTTCTTTTCAATAAGATATTTTATTATTTTGAAAATTATGGATTAAGCATTAAGAGTTTAGAACATTCCATTGTTGATATGAAAAGAAATAAAAATAATGGCGAGTTAATATCACGAAGAAACCTGACATTAAGTGACACTTTAGATAGTGCTTCATTAATTGCGACTAAACATGCAAACGGTAAAGATTGGTGGATAATAATTTCAGAAGACACAAAAGTTGGGTATTATATATTTTTTTTAAGTGGCCGAGTAGTTAAACTTCATAACTACTTCAACTTTAAGATTAAAAAATCTCGTGGAGAATCCGGCCAAACATTCTTCTCCCAATGCGGAAATTATATAGCTACTGCAGCAGGTGACGGGTTATTAAATAGATACAATTTATTTTTTATGAAATTCAATAGGTGCAGCGGTGAAATAGAGTATTTTCAGAAAAAATTTGTTCCTTTTCAAAAAATTATCTGGGATGCTGGCTGTGCCTTTTCACCAGATAGCAAATATTTATATTATGCCACTTTGGACACTTTATATCAATTTCCAATTGTTGGAGACAGTTTGGGAGATAGGGAAATAGCAGGCATTTACGATGGTTTCAGAGAAGACATTGGGGGAAACTTTATGAACTCTACAGAATTTGGGCCCATGCAATTTGCTCCCGATGGCAAGATATATTTTCAAGAAATAGGTCTACAGTCCAGATCCATGCACGTCATTCATAATCCCAATGAAGACCATGAGAATTGCAATTTCAAACAGCATGATATATACTCGCCAACGATTAAAATGTGCCTCCCCAATTTCCCAAATTACCGATTAGGGCCTATTGATGGCAGTATCTGCGACAGTTTGGGTATAGACAATGTGCCTCGGTGTCACTGGAGGTACAATCAGGACAGTACAGACTTCCTAAACTTTTACTTTACCGATCTGAGTGCCTATGAAGTGGAAGAATGGTATTGGGATTTTGGAGATCCTGCCAGTCCAGGCAACAAAAGCAGGGAAGTTAATCCCATTCATCGTTTTTCAGCACTTGGCGTTTACGAAGTATGTCTCATTGTAAAAAACAAGAATGACGCTGATACGCTTTGTCGAACGGTCCGCATTGGAGTTGTTAGCAATAAAGATGAGTTTATCACTGACATAGAAATTCAAAGCTGGCCCAACCCTTTTAGCCATACGATGGTGATCAATATTCTTGATTACAATCCACAAAATATGCTCATTGATATTACAGACATTCATGGCAATAGGGTACATAGCCAGAAAGCCAAACAGGGCAGTCATTTAATTGATACTAAAGATTGGCTACCCGGTGTGTATTTGGTCCGGGTTTATGAAAGGGATGAATTGTGGTTTGTTAAGAAGATGGTCAAGATTTAGGAGGAAGGCTAATGAAGGAGATCAGGATAAAGGCATGTAGGCCTGGAGCTTTGTAGGCTTGGAGGAATGGCTTTTGTTAGTCTGAGAGCCTTCCCGATAAAATTGGTCATGATTGTTTCGTATTTGAAGATCTTTTCAATTTTATCAGGATGGCTGTTTATCTTAAAACGAACAATTGTTAGTCGTAACAACCAACAACTAGCAACTAACAACCAATCACCGCCAACTGCCTACTGATCCCGATAAATTTACTTAGAATATTATTGTTAAATAATGTTACAAATTTATCGGGACTGCAAACTGCCAACTACTTCACCAGCGTCACCGATCCCTTGACATGCGAACTCACTCCGCATCCGGCTCGGTCATACTTTGCATAATAGGTATAGGTATCAACGTTAGCGGGATTGCCTTCAAAAACACCATCCCAGCCCTCATCGAGTTTAGTGGTCTCGAATACTTTTTGTCCCCAACGGTTAAAAATGCTGAGTTGATATTTGGTAATGGTGGAAGCGTCTTTAAAATAGGGTTTGAAAGATTGATTTTCCATGATCTGCGATTGGGGAACAAATACATTGGGGAATTGCAAGATTTTTTCCTCGATAACTCCTACATCAAAATTTTGTATACAATCTCCAACTTGTGCGGAATACCTGCCCGGTTTTGAGACTTGAATGGTATCTGTAGTTTGACCGGTATTCCAAATAACTTCTTCAGTTCCTTTGGGTTTCACAACTGCCAGTGGTAATGGAAAAGCATTACATGTATCGGATATAAAAAGTGCATTGTCACTTAGTAAACTAATGTTAAATGTATTGGTAAATGTAGATTGACAATATGATATGGTAACCTTGTATGTTCCCGGATTGGTAATCTGGCGAAAGCCGTTGGTAGTACCATTATCCCATACATATGTTGCTCCGGATCCTTGAAATGGATATAGGGTATCCGGATAAGCACACACATTAAAATCAAAAACATCATTTGGAAAAACCGGTAAACTTACATGAAAGGTAATTTTGAAATCTACTTCACATTTGGTTACTGTTACGTTATAGGTACCCGGACCATTTACATCAATGGCTGAAGTTGTATCTCCCGTTTGCCATTTGTAGCGAGAGTTTTCAAATTGGTCGGCAAACAATCTTCTAGGATAATTGCATTCAGCTATATTGAATACAACATCCTGAAATGTCCTGTAACTGACGATATATGTGATCACTGCAGATTTTCCACAATACTCTATTTTAACGCTATATCTTCCGGCTTCTTTTACCCAGGTGCCTGCCTGCATCGAACCATTACTCCATTCATATCGTGCATTGGGAATTTGGATACCTGCGAGGAAAATAGAATCACCTTTGCACAAAACTTCTGGAATTTCGCTGTCCTGTAAATCGAATTTTTCACACTGCCTGATAAATGATGCTGATTCTTCTATAGCTCTAAAATTGATGGCTTGTCTGGTGGTTGCAGAATCTCTGGCATTCAAGTTTGACATTTCCTGGATGTTAATGAATCCTCTCTGCAAAAAATTGAATTTCGCACTATCGCAAACATCCAGTTTGGTCGCCGATTTTACATTCAACATTCCTTTGCCTATGCTGTCATTGCCCAATACAGCACAGATCCCCACATTACCATCGTTGATAAGACCAGCTTTATAATCGCGAATGGTATCTTCTGCTTTGAAATAAAGTGATTCGTAAACACGACCTGTATTATTGATCTTATGTGCGAACACAGATGGATTTTGATTGCTGGATACCGTATCTACACCATGAAAAACTACTTGCCTGGTTCCGTCCAAAAACAATCTATTGTTGTATTCATTTAATATTCCGGGCTGACGCAAATTGCGGATGCGGTCTGATTCCCATTTGAAATCTCCATTTTCATGTATGGCTATTACTTGTTTAAATTTAGATCGCTTAATTTGCCCGGTGTCAGGAATGGGATCTATGTAATCCGTACCAAAAATGATCAGACTGTCACTATGCAAAACGGTGTTCTGCATGAGCGTGGCTCCACCGATACTTCTGGACCAGATATTATTTCCATTGGTATTGTATTTACGAACGTGGATTCCATCTCCTACTACAAACTCATCATCTCTGGTCATCAGGACCCATCTCAGATCGCTGCTATCTGATAAATGCTTAGACCATAAAGGATTCAGCAAACTATCCAGTAAAACAACTCGGCTGCTTAAAATCCTATTTGCATTGCGATACTGGTAGCCCAATAGGATTTGATCATTTTCGAATACAGAAAGCATTGGTGTTAAATGCTCAGTTGCGCTTGCAGAACCCAGAACTTGGGCGGAAGTGATCACTGCATTATTCGCATAAAACACCAGAATACGCGATGTCAAACCAGCATGAGCTACTGCGGTGATCAGGTATTTTCTTTGGCCCAAATGAACGACTTGGGCTTGACTGATTTTAACGCCCAAGGGCAATTCAATTCGATGGCTTTGTTCCACTTCACCACAATAATCAAACTGGATCATGGCCAATGTGGAATCCTCCTTGGTGATCACAGAAAACCAGGCCCCGAAATCATCGCCGGCCACATCTACGGCTTTCGCCCTGATGGAATCAGATTTATCGATAAACATCAAGGGTTGAGCACCTAAGGTCAATTGAAAGAAACTCACTATAAAACAAGCAAAGACTATTCGCATCAGAATTTATTTAAGCGGGACAAAAATAGTTAATTAACAGCGGTGTGAATGTTAAAATTTGACCTAGTAAATAGCGCATACCTAACTTTAGCTTCGGGTGTTAATATCTTAAATGTTTTAAGAAAAACAAGTTCTCATGCATCCTGGAGTCTTGGTTGAAAACCGTAAAAAAAACAAAAACCACATGAAATTTAATGTAAAAAAATTAATTGCTAAATATTTAATATGTGTATTATCCTTATTATCAGCTACTTCAAATAGTCAAAAGGGTTTTCATCTTGAAAAAGCTGGACAAGTAAAAATTCCCGAACACGCTTCAAGTATCTGGGGCTATACGGATGCAAGTGGCATCGAATATGCCCTATTAGGAACTTATGAAGGTTTGCGCATCTATTCTCTCGAAAATCCTTCCAAACCACTTGAGCTTAAATTCATCCAAGAATTTTCTTCTCCCTGGCGCGAGATCAAAACCAGTGGCAACTTTGCTTATGTCGTTAATGAATCCTCGGGCGGTTTGCTAGTAGTGGACCTTCATTCGCCAAAAGATTCCCTACCGCATAAGTTTGTTAAGCATTTTTTGGCCAGTACTGGTGATACCTTGGAATTTAATACAGCACATACCCTATTTGTTGATGAAAATGGGCTGATCTACTTGTCGGGTGCAAAAAAAATTGGAAATGCTTTTGCAATCCTTGATCCTTCTCAAGATCCATGGAATCCGGTAGTGATCTACCATAACCAGGAACATTATTGTCATGAAGTATTTGCCTATAGAGATACTATTTATTGCGCCGAATTATTGAACGGAGTTTTCAGCATCTTTGATAGTAAAGATAAAATGAAAGTAAGTCGGATTACCGACCAAGTTACAGCCGGTCATTTTACCCATTCCGTATGGCTCGAAAAAGATCGAAAAATACTCTATACCGCTGACGAAACGGAAGGCGCCAGTGTGGAGGCATGGGACCTGACAGATCTTGAATTGATTCGAAAATCAGACAGTTACAAAGTGATTAACAAAGAATATCCAACGGTCATCCCACACAATGTTTTTCATACTAACGATCGTTTGTATGTATCCTATTATACAGAAGGTGTTCGTATTTTGGATACGCGCGATCCATACAATTTGGTGGAAGTAGCCTGGTACGATACCCATGAAGAATACAAGGAGGGATTCCATGGTTGCTGGTCCGTTTACCCCTTTTTTAAAAACGGTTTGTGTATAGCTTCAGATATCGAAAACGGAATGTTTGTATTGAAATACGACAACAACCAGGCAGCTTATTTGGAGGCTAACATACGTTCGTTTCGGGACGGTTCTGCCATCCACAACGCTAAAATGGAATTGAACAGCAGAGGTATTAGTGCTGAGGCTTTTTCTGGCTTAAATGGTGTCATTAAAACAGGACTTGGCTTATCCGATACGGCCTATATCCTCGTTTCGAAAAAGGGATTTTATCCTTACAGAGATACGATTCTACTTAAACAGGATAGCACCATCTACCTGAATATAGATCTGTTGGAACTACCGGTCTATGATGTGTCCTTGCAGATAAGCGACAGACAAACAGGTCTGGCCATTCAAAATGCAGAAGTCGTTTTATATAATCATGATTTTGAATATCGCTATCAAAGTGATTCTTTAGGCCAGGTGTATGCTACAAATATTTACAGCCAGCCATGGAATATCTCCGCCGGAAAATGGTCATATCAAACAGAATTTAAAGCTGATGTTTCCGTCAATGGAAATCTGCAACTACAGCTGGATTTAAACAAAGCTTATCAGGATGAATTTTTGCACGATCTGAAATGGACAAGCCATGCATCGCAAGATTCCAAGGTATCGTGGAAAAGAGGAACATTTGAAGAACTTGCTTTTCGTTTCAGCAATTTTCCAACTGAGGACATAGACACTGATTTTGGGAATTATGCATATTATACCAGCAACTACGAAATTTCGGATACAGCCTATAATCTCAAAGGACAATTATCCCTGCAATCGCCACCCATGGATCTGAGTGCTTACGACGAGATCGAACTCAGTTACCATGCCTGGGCATATGGCGGCTACCAATCGACCAAACAAATCTGGCTACAACTCAATGATACCCTTTTATATTTGGAAAACGTTTCCGAGAATTTAAGCGGACAATTTAATCCTGTATCGAGCATTCAATTAAACGTGGAGGGATATAAACGCGATTCTGCGCATTTCATCTTTACGCTGTACAACCATCCGGATAGTTTTTACAAAGAGATCCGGCTGATTGCAGCTTTTGATGGCTTTCAATGTAAGGGTAAAGTAAATTCAGGATCAAAAAATACTTACGGAGCTATCGAAATGAATCCCAATCCTGCACAAGAATATATTAATTTGATTCTTCCGGATAACATTCCATTCCCTGCAACTTTGAATATTTCAGATCTTTACGGTAGAGTCCACATGAAACTAGCAAACATACTTCATGGAGAACATGTAATTAAAATATCAGAACTTCCACCGGGTATGTATTGGTTATATGTAAGCGGTAGAAATTTCAAAGGAACATTCGTGAAAATGTAAAATGCAATTTTCATTATTGATAAAGCTCAAAAGCGTTTATTTGGAATGATTGTTTAAATAAACCATTTTGACTTTTGTATAATTACAAATTAAAAAGTATAAAACAAAACTAACAAATGTTAGTAGTGGCAAAATAGAGTTTACTCAGCCATATAGTGAAAAGGCCTTGATTCTAAAATTTCTGTTCAAAATTCCTCCATATCGTTATACCTTTGCGCTGCCAAATTCCATATATGAACTATAGAAAAGAAAAAGATACCATGGGGATCGTTGAAGTCCACGCCGATGTATACTGGGGTGCTCAAACCCAGCGATCTATCGAAAACTTTAAAATTGCCCGCGATACCAACCGGATGCCCATTGAGATCATTTTTGCCTTTGCATATCTCAAGAAGGCTGCCGCTCTGGCCAATCTCGATGCAGGAGTGCTCGAAGCTGAAAAATGCTCGATGATCTCAAAGGTTTGCGATGAAATACTGAGCGGGCAATGGAATGAGCAGTTTCCTCTTGTAGTATGGCAAACGGGATCGGGAACCCAGTCGAATATGAATGTCAACGAAGTCATCGCCTACAGAGCTCATGTACTGCAAGGAGGTTCGTTGCTCGATGAAAAAAAATCGATACATCCCAATGACGATGTCAACAAATCTCAATCCAGCAATGATACGTTTCCAACGGCAATGCATTTAGCTGCTTATAAGATCCTAAACGATGTCACACTGCCGGGTTTGAAAAAGCTAAGAGATACACTCCGTCAAAGTCAGAAAGCTTTAAAACAGTCGTTAAAATCGGACGTACGCATTTGATGGATGCCACTCCCCTTACCCTGGGCCAAGAGTTTTCGGGATATGTATCGCAGCTCAATCATGGAATACGCGCCATTGAAAATACGCTGGACCATTTGTCTGAATTGGCTCTAGGAGCTACTGCGGTCGGAACTGGGATCAACACACCGCCCGGATATTCGGAAAATGTGGCCCGGCATATTGCTAATTTAACGGGATTACCCTTCAGAACAGCCGAAAACAAATTTGAAGCACTGGCTGCTCACGACGCCATCGTCGAATCACATGGCGCTTTAAAAACAGTAGCCTGCAGTTTAATGAAAATAGCCAATGACGTACGACTGTTAGCCTCCGGCCCAAGATGTGGCTTTGGTGAATTGTTCATTCCCGACAATGAACCCGGTTCTTCTATTATGCCCGGAAAGGTGAATCCTACACAGTGTGAAGCCATGACCATGGTTGCTGCGCAGGTTTTGGGCAACGACGTGGCGATCAACATAGGTGGATCTAACGGACATTTTGAATTGAATGTTTTCAAACCCATGATGATTTACAATTTTCTGCATTCAGCAAGGCTGATTGGTGAAGTTTGCGTTTCTTTCAACGACAAATGTGCTACAGGGATTGAAGCCATTCCCGAAAATATTAAAAAGCATCTCGACAATTCGCTGATGTTGGTGACGGCTCTCAATCCGAAAATAGGTTATTACAAAGCTGCAGAGATTGCCCAAACCGCACACAAAAATGGTTTTACTTTAAAAGATACAGCCATTCAACTGGGATACCTTACTGCAGAAGAATTTGATCAATGGGTCATTCCCGAAAATATGGTAGGTGAAACAAAATCATAATCCTTTTCCAACAAATAGCAATGCTCTCATTCCGGCTTTCGAGAAATATCATCTCGATAACGGACTGACGGTCATCCTGCAACCGGAGGAAAATACCGCATTGGTTGCCGTTTGTATGTTGTACAAGGTAGGCTCCAGAGATGAACAGCCGGACAAAACGGGATTGGCCCATTTATTTGAACATCTCATGTTTTCAAACTGCGGACCTGGTGTCGATTTTGACGAACTATTGCAAAATGCTGGGGGCGATTGTAATGCTTTCACAACGACGGATACTACACAATATTATTCCGTTGCACCAGCGGTTCAATTGGAATTGATTTTAGCATTGGAAGCCAATCGGATCAGTGGTTTTCATATCTCTAAAAAAGATTTTAAAACACAGCAGCGCGTTGTCCTGGAAGAATTCAGTGAAATGTATATGAACAATCCCTATGGAATGTTCTCACATGAACTCATGCAAATGTCTTACAAAGTTCATCCTTATCGCTGGCCGGTTATTGGTTCAGATCCAAAACAATTGGCAACACTGAACATACAGGATGCAGAGGCTTTTTATAATCAATATTACCATCCCGGAAATGCGGTATTGGTGATCAGTGGAAAAATAAATATCGAAGAAACTAAAAAATACATCAACAAACATTTTGCTGGTATTCAAAACGGCTTACCTGTACTTAGAAAAAAACTTGTCGAACCCAAACTAACTGAAAGCAGAACCCATACTAACAGAAAACAATTGCCCGAAGAAGCTTTTTATTATGCTTTCCCATATTGCGGAAGAATGGATTCGGATTTTTATGCAGTCGATTTTTTAACAGATGTCCTGGCTGAAGGCAAAAGTTCATTACTCTACAAAATTCTTAAAAAAGAAAAAATGATTTGCTCCGCCATCGATTGTTACATCACGTCAACAATAGATCCGGGTTTAATCATTGTTGAAGGAAAAATAAATCCTGCACACACCATAGAGCAAGCAGAATCCGAGTTTTGGGAAATAATCCGAACTCTTCAACAAGACAACTTGGACGATCACACCTGGGAAAAATTCATGAACAAAAACGAAAGTGCCTATTTGTTCAGTCAGGTAGGATTGATGAATCAAGCACTCAATCTTTCCTATGCCGAATGGCTTGGAAATCCGGAATTGATTTTTACAGAATTGGAAAATTACAAAAAACTTACAACCGAAAACATTCGCGAGGCTGCTTTAAAATATTTTCCATTTGATGAAAAAATTAGTTTGTATTACAGGAAGGAGGAAGATTAAAGCGAGAAGCTCAAAGCTATAAGCTGAAAGCTTTCAGATGGAAGCATAGAGCTGGAAGACCAAAACACAAAGCTTTTTGATTTTTTAAGGGATTCCGCTATCCGTAGAAAACATAATTATCTGTACATCTTACCCTCCTCTGTCCCGTAGGGACAAAATATCGGTAGCTCAATGCGATTACATAAAGCGCGTGCCGTAGGTACGCAACAGCATTTTTGGAAGCAGAATATTTTTTGTTTGATCATGTTTGTTCATTAACCAAACATATGTTAGTATAAATACCCATCCAAAATCTCAAAACATCCATATTTAAACCATTTCAATTTGTAAGTATTCTTCTGTAATTAAATAGAAAATTGATCAACTCTCTTTCGCGTTCATGAAGAATATCCAAGTCCATTTTGGACCCACTTATGATATAATGAAATATTTTATATGTTAAAGTTCTTGGATTTTTAATTGCTGCTTTCTGGGATCATGTGCCTTAGCGTTTTCATAAAATTTTAGGCTAGTAGCAAGAAGTCTGATAGTCTGATAGTCTGATAGTCTGATAGTCTGATAGTCTGATAGTCTGATAGTCTGATAGTCTGATAGTCTGATAGAAAAAAAAAATCTAACGAATGTTAGTTCAACTATAATACAATTATTTTCAATTTATTTATGGGGTCCGAATTTCAAATTTAATCTTCACTCTATAATCCTTGCTCTATAATCATTACTCTATAATCTTTGCTCTATGACTTTGGTACTTGGTCTTTAATTGGTTTCAAAACTTTGGCGTCGAAAATCAAAGTGCCAAAGGGGAGTAAAGAGGCCAATACAGCATATGCCAACGTTGACCATTTCCAATTCAGCTTATCATAAAAATGAATGCTATAGCCAATATAGGCCATAAATAACAAACCATGGGGCATACCCAATAGTTTGACACCGATATCATTTCCTCCTAAGTATTTATAGGGCACTGCAATCCCCAATAATAAAATATAAGAAATGCCTTCAAGAAAACCTACGAGGCGATATATTTTTAAATGATTCATAAGTATATAGGAACGTAATTAATTGGCTTTAGTTTAATAATCAAGGAAAAATTAATTTTACTCAAATAAATTTTTAATGCCCAGAATTCAATGTAGTCACCATTAAGGAAAAAATTAATATTCAGAAGCGAAAATCATCTGGCGCTCAAATTATGAAAAGGCAAATATTTATTTACTTAAAAACTGGCGAATAATAGAAAATGTTTTTCCAGGTTCTTCAACGAAGGTATTATGCCCGCTTTTCTCAAAAAGATGAAACTCCGCCTGCGGACAAAATTTCTTATACTGAACCTGCATCCAGGGAACCGCAACGCGATCATACCTGCCCGCTAAAATGAGTACCGGCATTTTTAGTGTTTTCAAATTCTTTCTAAAATCAAACCGTCCAATATCACTCCCAACTTTAAAATCTCCATCCTTACCGACCATCTGATAGTATAGTTTTGTATTAAAACGATTCGGATAAGGATTTTGACCTCTGCTCATAAAGTTTTCGGGGTTGTAAGCGTAGAGAAATCCATAAGGCACCCTACCATAAACATCCTGATGAATAGGGTCGCTCGATCTAAAACCTTGCTTGCGCAATATTTGGAGTGTATCCCAAACTTCGGGATAATTTACCCGGATCTCATGATTGCAATTATCATCATTCTCTTGCCACATCGCATGGCTGTGAAAAGGAGCCGATAAAATCAAATGCTTCACCTGTTCCGGAAATTTTATAGCGTAAGCCTGCGCTACCACTGTTCCGTAAGAGTGTCCGAAAATATTGATCCTTTGATAGTTCATCGCAATTCTCAAAGCTTCAAGATCTGCAACATCTCTGTCGAGCTTGTATTCCTTCACATCTAAAGCAGTGTCTGATAAGCCACGTCCGAAGCCATCAAAATAAACAAGTTTACAAAATGCGGATAAAGAATCCAATTTTCGCATACCTACATGTGCACTACCGGGACCCCCGGCAATAACAAACAAAGGATCTCCTTTCCCGTGGCTTACAGTCCAAATTTTGGCTCCATTGATCGTATAATATTGGCCATCCTTCCTGCTGTCGGGATAAGATTGACCGCACAAAATGCAGGAACAGAAGACCCAGGTGATCGCGATAAAAAATCTGAATATCATATTGTTATCAGTTTAATATTAACAGTTGTTAGTTTATTGATCAGAATAGCCGGTAAAAAATAACAGCACCAGGAAAAAATAAATCATTTTATACGAATCCATCAACTAACTTTAATAGCAAGTTTTGCCCTCACAATTTGAAATTTACATATCAAACTCTAAAGTATCACCGGCTTTATAAGTGGAATTTGATTTGGTAGCTTTCTTGACTACCGCTTTACTTTGATCTATTATTTTTACCAAAGGTATATCTTCAATTTTATTACCAATTGCTTTCCAGCCTTTCACATCCACGAATTCCCTTATGGTTAATATTTCATCTATACTTTCCTTTTTACGCTTGTAAGTGAATAAAACTTCAGGGTCCGGATGTGTTGTTGCGTAATACAATTTGGAAGCTTTGTTTTCGCCTATAAATCCGAATCGTTGATTTAAACTTGTCGTTTCAATTTTAAAGCGCTTGGCCATGGACCAGCCTTTCTCGGCTTCAAAATAAACGGCAGAAAGAATATCATCGTTGTCAAATTTGGCTATAAAAAGAACTTCCTCATAGCTGTACCTGTTATTCAGGTCGTATTCAGTAATTTCGTAACTTCCATTTTTGTAAATACAAATGATCCGGTCGCCCCGGTTCATACCTCCCAGGAACTGACCTCTTTCTTCGGTATTTAATCGACCCGTTGCAGGATCATACCAAACTTGTTGCGCCCCCAGTGTTGATTTTCCTTTTTCTTTGAGTTGAATTTTTCTAACAGGGTATTTGGTTACAATATTTCCCTGACTGCTTCGTCCTTTAATTTCTATTTCTGAAAAATCAAAATCGAAGGCTTTTATTTTAGCTTTACAGCCTGCAGTTAGAAATACACTTACAATTTCTGCTTCCCCTTCTGTATTACAAGAAAAATAGAGCAATTTCGATTTGGGATGCCCTTTGGTCAAATCGTATTCTTTGTCGCGTGTAATCCCTGTAACATTGAAACGTTTTGCCATAGCGCGGCCGGATTCCCCATCCAGATAAATGACATTGTAGGTGGTTCGTTCGTCGGCTTTTTTCCACACATCTACGAACTCAATATCTTTTCCGACGAATGTTTTTTCAGAAATTCTACTCACCAACATTTTCGCATCTTTTCTAAAAACGATGATGTCGTCTATATCACTGCATTCTTTAACAAATTCATCCTTCTTTAAACCATAACCAATAAAACCATCTTCTCTGTTGACGTAGAGTTTACTATTGTTGGCTACTACCTGGGTTGCCTGAATGGATTCAAATTGCAACAAACGCGTTTTGCGTTCCTTGCCTTTACCGAATTTTTCAAGTATATTCTCATAATATTCTATTGCGTATTCCGTAAGATTGTCGAGATGATGTTGAACTTGTTTTAATTCAGATTCTATAGATTTCAACTGTTCGTCAGTATTAAACTTGTTGTACTTGGATATTCTTTTGATCTTAATATCCGTAAGATGTAATAAATCTTCTTTACTGATTTCGCGGTTCAATCTGTATTTCGCATTACCGACTTTCGTTCCCATCGAGGGGGTATGCACGTATTTTTTCAAACCCAGTTCGATAACCTCAAGAACTTGTTCGAAACTTGTACATTCTTCGATGTCGCGATAAATCCGGTTTTCAATAAAAATTTTTTCAAGAGATGTAAGATGCCATTTTTCGAGTAGTTCTGCTCTTTTGATTTCCAGTTCCCGACCCAATAAAAAACGCGTGTGCTGGGCGGAATGCTTCAGTAGATCGTGAACGGATAAAAATTTAGGTTTATCACCATCGATAACACAAGAATTCGGAGAAATACTCACTTCGCAATGTGTAAAAGCATATAAAGCATCTATGGTGACTTCCGGAGAAATTCCCGGCAGTAATTCAATGCGGATCTCCACATCTTTGGCTGTATTGTCAGAAATCTGTTTGACTTTTATTTTTCCTTTGTCTGCTGCTTTAACGATACTCTCGATCAAACTTCCCGTAGTCACACTAAAAGGTAGTTCGCGAATGACCAGATATTTTTTATCTTCCAATTCAATCTTTGCGCGCACTTTTACTCTTCCACCTTTTAATCCTTCATTGTATTCACTTACATCTATTGAACCGCCTGTTTCAAAATCAGGATAGAGTTCAAACTTCCTTCCTTTTAATGCCTGAATGGATGCTTTGATGAGTTCAATAAAATTATGAGGTAGTATTTTTGTTGCAAGTCCAACTGCAATTCCTTCAACGCCCTGTGCAAGCAATAATGGAAACTTCATGGGCAATGCAACGGGTTCCTGATTTCTGCCGTCATAAGATAATTGCCAACCTGTAGTGTCTGGATTAAATGCAACTGCCAAAGCAAACTTGGTTAACCGGGCTTCAATGTATCGGGCGGCGGCTGCAGAATCACCTGTGCGGAAATCTCCCCAATTTCCCTGGGTGTCTATCAATAAATCTTTTTGACCCAAATTAACCAAAGCATCACCAATGGCTGCATCACCATGAGGGTGATATTGCATGGTATGTCCAATTAGGTTGGCCACTTTATGATAGCGTCCATCTTCCTTTTCATACATACTGTGTAAGATCCTGCGCTGCACGGGTTTGAGTCCATCATCAATGGCAGGAACTGCTCTTTCCAGAATGACATAAGAAGCATAATCCAAAAAATAATTCTGATACATTCCATCAAGTGTCAGAATGTGGTCAATCGCATCTTTAGGGGGCAAATTTGCCATATTTTGAGTTTGACGCAAAGATAATCAATGTGTTTACGTATTATGATATTAATATATATAAATTGACTTTCCAGCTTGTTTTCAGGCTTTTATCCGGCAAATGCTTTAAAATTAAGTTAAAGACAACTACAGGATTAAGCGATCATACAGTTAAAGTATCTCATCAGTAATCGTTCACCATTAAATTAAAAAAAATGAAAACTAAAATGATGACCCTATTCGCACTGATTTTATGGATTTCCGGACCCGTTTTTAGCCAGGATTGGGACGGAAAGAAAAAAGATCGCTGGGATGACGACATTTTTGAAGACCACATTGAAGAAGGATGGCGGCATGGAAAATTAACCCGAGATGAAATTAGATTACTGGAAATGCAGGAGGATCGCATCCGCAAAGTCAAAAGATGGATGTTGCGCGATGGTCATCTCGATCGCTGGGAGCAAAGAAAGCTGCAGAAAATGTATCGCGAATTCAACAAGGAGTTATGGAACCAAAAAAATGATCGCGATCGAAGGTATGGCAGACGTTAACAATTAGACCCAATTATCAGATACCGTCAAACCCGGCGAAGGCCGGGTTTTTTTCTATCCATCGGCTTTTTCAATTAATTTATCTTAATTATCCTATAATTAAACTTAAATATTAGCGGAAGGCTTGTGAAAGTTCTAATTTTGTGTTTAAATTTTGAAATACATGAAAAAAATCATTTTAAGTATTAGTACGCTCTTTTTAGTATCCGGATTTGCTTTTGCACAATCAGCCGATGAAATTATTGACAAATATGTCATTGCATTGGGCGGCAAAGACAAATTGACCAATCTCCGAACCATTGTCATGGAAGGAATTGTCAGTGCACAGGGTATGGAAATACCTGTAACCACAACCATTGTTCACAAAAAAGGGATGCGAATTGACTTTAGTGTGATGGGAATGGATGCCTGGACAATTATGAGGCCAGATTCCGGTTGGAGCTTTATGCCGTTTAGCGGACAAACCAAACCCGAACCGATTCCTAGCGAAATGCTCAAACAAAGTGCCAACCAATGGGACCTGAGTGGACAGTTATATGAATACACTTCCAAAGGCAATAAAGTGGAATATCTGGGATTGGATGATGTAGAAGGAACAGAATGCCACAAATTAAAATGTGTCGATCCAAATGGAAATGTGAGTTATTATTTGATCGATCCTAAAACTTATTTCCTGGTAAAAACGATAACTAAAATCAATGCCGGAGGTAAGGAAATGGAAGCAGAAACAAAATTCAGCAACTACAAAGAAATAGAAGGCGGATTTGTTTATCCACATACTGTTGAGTCGATGAATGGACCGATGGATCTCACTAAAATTTCTGTAAATGTAGATGTACCAGATGCGAAATTGTTGATCTCAAATCAATAAAAAAGAATTTTTCAGATAAACTAAACCACAGCAGGCGCTGTGGTTTTTTTATTTCATAAGATTTGAACAAATTTCTGGTTTGTTTCACAAAGCGTTGATAATGTTGCTTCAGCCTAAATATATTTTCAAATACGAACAGAACTCTTTTCCTTTGTTGTCGAAATGAATCAGACTGTAATCACATTTTCTGAAGCACAATTGCCTGATGTAGCTAAGCAGATCCTTACATACATTAAAAATGATGTTTTGATTTTACTAAAAGGCCAAATGGGTGCAGGTAAAACAAGTTTGGTCAGAGCCATTTGCAATCATTTGGGATGCGATGCTGAAGTCGGAAGTCCGACGTTTTCCATCGTCAATGAATACCATTGCAAACCAAATCCTTGGTCCTTATCTTCAATCATACATATGGATCTGTACCGCTTAAATAAAATTGAAGATGTGATTGACTTGGGACTGACTGAATATTTTGAATCTGAAATTCCGGTTCTAATTGAATGGCCTGAAATCGCCGAACCATTTTATAAAGGCTATTCCCTATTACAAATTCACATTGAAGTTTTGGATAATCAGGATAGAAAGATTATCTTAACCTTTTAAATTATGCAGGAGTCACCATATTACGCATCGCCCCAACGGGAATTTCTGACACAACCGGAAATGCTAGCTTTATACAAAGCTAAATCTTCTTTAAAAATCGGAATTCCGAAAGAGACCATGCTCATGGAAAACCGGGTTGCGTTGGTTCCTGCATCTGTAACCAACCTTGTAGCCAGAGGGCATCAGGTGATCCTGGAATCAGACGCAGGTAAGAAAGCACACTATAGTGATCGGGATTATTCGGAGGCCGGGGCCAGAATAAGCCACGATAAGAAAGAAGTTTTTGAATGTGATATTTTATTAAAAGTAGCACCACCTTCATTAGAAGAATTGCAATTGTTCCATCCGAGTCAGGTTTTGATATCTCCTTTGCATCTGCCCGTCATCACAAATGAATATATTCAGATCCTCAGACAAAAAAGGGTGACTGCAATTGCTATGGAATATCTTCAGGCTGATGATGGTACCTTCCCTTTAGTACGAATTATGTCTGAAATAGCAGGCATTTCAGTAGTTCAAACAGCTGCAGAATTGTTATCCAATCCAATTCATGGTAAAGGACTTTTATTGGGTGGTATTTCGGGTGTTCCTCCGGCTAAAGTTGTCATACTGGGTGCCGGCGTGGTCGCGGAATTTGCAACTCGGGCAGCATTGGCCTTGGGAGCGTCCGTTAGAATTTTCGATGACAACATTCACAAGTTGATTCGAATTCAAAATAGAATAGGAAGGCAGATGTACACTTCGTCGCTCAATCCGGTTACACTCACACAACAGCTCATGACTGCCGATGTGGTCATTGGGGCTATTCATAGTAAAACAGGAAGAGCTCCATTATTGGTTTCAGAAGAAATGGTGATGCAAATGAAACCTGGTTCTGTCATCATTGATGTGAGCATCGATCAGGGCGGTTGTTTTGAGACTAGCCAGATCACTACTCATGATAACCCAACCCGAATCATTCATGGAGTTATCCATTATTGTGTACCTAACATTCCGTCCAAAGTTGCCCGTACTGCTTCTATCGGAGTTAGTAATATCATCACCACCGTATTACAGGAAGCAGGTGATACCGGCAGTTTCGATCATTTGATTTACCAACATAAAGGTTTGCGCAATGGCATCTATACTTATAAAGGTTGTTTGACCAATGAGTACTTAAGTCAACGATTTGGAATCAAATACACGCATCTCGATTTGTTATTGACTTCGACAATTTAGGGAGAAAAGTTATAAGGCAAAAGGTCAAAGGCTGTTTGGTAGGAATGGGTTGAAACCCATTCCAAATTATTGTTCCGGGTTCATTTCATGAGTTTTTGGAGTTCCGTTTTTACATTAAAATTATCAAGGATTTATTCTACGTATCCGGCTGAAGCCGGCATTGGTTTGTGAAATTGCGTTTTATTTCACTCTTGAAATATGAACCACCGAGATATGGCAGGATTGGTTGATCGTTATATTTGGAGGGTTTGGCTCTTTGGCAGGAATGGGTTGAAACCCATTCCAAATTATTGTTCCGGGTTCATTTCATGAGTTTTTGGAGTTCCGTTTTTACATTAAAATTATCAAGGATTTATTCTACGTATCCGGCTGAAGCCGGCATTGGTTTGTGAAATCGCGTTTTATTTCACTCTTAAAATATGACCAACCGAGATACGGCAGGATTGGTTGATCGTTATATTTGGTGGGTTTGACTGTTTGGTAGGAATGGGTTGAAACCCATTCCTAATTATTGTTCCGGGTTCATTTCATGGTTTTTGGAGTTCCGTTTTTACTTTAAAATTATCAAGGATTTATTCTACGTATCCGGCTGAAGCCGGCATTGGTTTGTGAAATTGCGTTTTATTTCACTCTTGAAATATGAACCACCGAGATATGGCAGGATTGGTTGATCGTTATATTTGGAGGGCTTGACTGATTAAAAATCTAACGGTCGTTAGTTTTTTAAATTTCAAACATATAAGAATTATTATTAAGGAGCCGTTATTCCTTTGTCCCGTAGGGACAATATATTGGTAAAAACTTGTAAAAAAACTCCATCGCGTGCCGTAGGTACGCAACAGCATCTTAGGATTTCAAATGCATTTACTGAATACTGAAGGCTTGAGGCTCCCTACTTACTCCTCTCAGTCACAAAATAACAAAGCTTTTCTAAAGCTGTGCGAGCATCATTATCTGGTAGATTCTGTAAGGCCGTTAAGGCAACTTCCCGATATGCATTCATTTTCTTTTGGGCTTCCTGCACGCCATTGTATTTATGTATAAAGTCTACAACTTGCTTGATTGCTTTTGGATCTTCATTGTATTTGCGAATAAACCTGATGATTTGATTTTTTTCAGGCTCAGGGGCTGATGCCAGGGCCAGTATCAAAGGGAGGGTCATTTTCTTTTCTTTGATATCTGAAATTTTAGGCTTACCTGTATTTTCTTCAGACAAATCCATTAAATCATCTTTGATTTGAAAAGCAATACCCAGATGCGCTCCAAATTGCTCTATTTGCTTGAGATTTTCATCGCTCTCTGTGGTACTTTTGGCTCCGCATACACAAGCGGAGGTAATGAGTGAGGCAGTTTTCATTTTGATGATGTCAAAATAAATTTCTTCAGTAATATCCAACCTTCTTGCTTTTTCCAATTGCAGCAATTCACCTTCGCTCATTTCACTAACAGCTGTAGATAATATTTCCAATAAATCAAAATGCTTTCGTTTGAGTGCAGTAAGCAATCCTCTCGATAAAAGATAATCTCCAACCAATACTGCAATCTTGTTTTTCCACAATGCTTTAATTGAAAAAAATCCCCTGCGCTGAAAAGAATCATCGACAACATCATCATGAACCAATGTAGCGGTATGCAATAATTCGACTAATGTTGCTGCACTATAGGATTTTTCATTGATTTCACCAAAAAGCTTGGCACACAATAAAGAAATCAATGGCCGAAGTTGTTTCCCCCTTGTTTTAACGATATAATAAGTAATTTTATCCAATAAGGAAACACGGCTTTTCATGGCTTCCCTAAAATGATGATCAAATTTTTCAATTCATCAAGAACCGGGGCTTTGATCTCATCCAAGCGATATCGAACACTCATTTCGCGCCAAAGATAAGTATTGGAATGAGGAATCCTTGCGATTATTTCGTGTGGCACCGACAATCTACTATCAAAATATCATGTAAAAATATCTTGGAAGCCAGGAAATTAATTTAAAAAACTAGGCCCCGATTCACTGCGCTGCTTTAAACAAATAAGCCAAACAATAATAATATTTATCATCAGGCAAGCGACTTTATTCGCCGAAAAACATCCATAGTCGACCAATACCAGATGGCAGCTGCATTCGCTGTGTTTTGAAGTCATTTTCCTAATATTGCAGATAGTTCATAAAACTCAAGAATCCTTCCTTAAATTTGAGCTATAAACCGGGAACTTGTTAGAAATCTTTAAACGCAATACTTTCTTCAGCATGATGCTGTTAATCCCTTACGCTATTGTGTTACATCTAGGTCCCTGGTTTGTCGAAATTCCAGCATATACTTCAAGCAAAACATGGGTGTTCACAAATGCTGTATTGCCATACGTTACTTCTGGACCTGCCCAATGGATATTATCTACATTGCTCATCGTTTTTACCAGTTTCGTCATTGGGCAACTTGTGAGCAAATTTAAATTAATGCAGGATGCTCAACTATTCCCAAGCCTATTTTATATCTTATTCTGTGGTTTGCATTTCAGAACTTTAGAGTTTAGTGCAATTTTAATTGCCAACGTATTTTTTTCAATAAGTTTGTTACAATTATTTCAAATTTACCAAAAAAAGCACGTTCCAGTTACACTCTTTAATTTTGGTTTACTGATCGGACTTTCCAGTTTGTTTTATCTTCCATATTTTTACTATTTATTTATTGGAATCATTGGGCTCATTATTTTGAGAGGATTCAAACCCAGAGAATTGTTTCAGATTCTTGGCGGGTTTATCAATGTCTACATCCTGATATTTTTTATATTATTTTTACTCAACAATCATGGAGCATTTTATCAAAATCAGATTGTATCATTTTTCAGGCCCTTTATTTTTTCGATGAAATTTCAAAATGAAGCTTGGGTATTATTTGGTATAACCATTACTTGTATACTTTATACAATAGCAAATTATTCTTACTTTCAGATCAAAAAAAGCATCATTGTCCAGAAAATATTTGATATCCTCTTTTGGTGTTTATTGATAAGCCTGTTCAGTACATTTTTTCTTCGAATTGACAATCCGGCCCACTTGATAATGACTTTTACCCCTTTAGCTATACTTTGCGGCTTATTATTTTCAAGATTAAAAAATCCTTTAATAGCTGAAACCTTACATCTGTTTTTGATCATGATTTCGCTATTTTTGCAGTTTCAAAATTGGTAATATGAAATTTGGCGTGATCGTTTTCCCGGGATCCAATTGCGATGATGACATGGTGTATGTCCTTGCAAATGTTTTCAATAAACCGGTTCAAAAAATCTGGCATAAACAAACTCAGCTGGAAGGGTTCCAAGCAGGCGATTGTTTGTTTCTTCCAGGAGGATTTTCATATGGAGATTACTTAAGGTGCGGGGCGATAGCCCGATTCTCCCCAATTATGAAAGAGGTCATCCGTTTTGCCAATGAAGGTGGCCTGGTAATTGGAATTTGCAACGGATTTCAGATTTTGTGTGAGGCACAATTACTTCCTGGCCAATTGCTGTCGAATATGAGTGAAAAATTCATTTGCAAAAATGTTTACTTGAAAGCTAGTTCCTCAAATACACCGCTCACTTGCACTTTAGATACACATAAGGCCTACAAAATACCCATTGCGCATGCTGACGGGAGGTATTTTGCGGATACCAAAACGCTTGAACAGTTAAAAAGCAATGATCAGATTATGTTTCAATATTGCAATGCATTTGCTGAGGTCAATGCTGAAGATAATGTCAATGGTTCACTTCTAAACATAGCCGGAATTTGCAATGCAGAACGCAATGTTTGTGGGCTGATGCCTCATCCGGAGCGTGCTTCTGAACCTGCACTTGGAAACGAAGACGGCAAATATATTTTTGAATCCCTTTTCAGTTGGATACGTCAATATTCGATGAGCATTGCTTAAATCCACCACTTCGTTTCGTTAAACATAGGTTAAGCTGGAATTAAAGGACTCTTAAACAAAGCCCTGTATTGGAGGGTTTATTCTATTTTTGTTATCGAAAAATAGGATCATGTTCAAAAAAATATTCATAAGTATCAGTGTCTTAATCATTTACAACATTGCAACGGCACAATTATTACAACCTGTTCATTGGAGTCATTCTATCAAAAACATCGGCGGCAATGAATATGAACTCACCCTGACCGCAAAAATGGACAAAGGCTGGGCTCTTTACAGCCAAAGTTCAGATCCCGATGCGGCACAGCCCACTGAATTCAGCTTTGAAAAGAGTGCTACATACGAACTTATTGGAGACATGATGGAGAAAGGGCATAAAAAACAAGGCCCGGAACCTTTGTTCGATAATTTGATCGTCGCAAAATATTACGATGAAGTACAATTCGTACAAAAGCTCCGCATCAAAGATCCTTCCACAGCAATTAAGTTATCCGCTTATTTCATGAGTTGCGATAGTGAAAAATGTATACCTCCTGCCAACGAAGATTTTCAGATATATCCGGATGGAACCATTGATCAGGGCAAAACCGGTATTGGCGGTGTTCAATTTGGGGGACTTAATACTGGCACGGATGCTGGAATGCAAGATGGAGAAACGGGTTTACTCGATCCGGTTTCCATTCGTTCAGAACTAAAACAAAATGCTAGCGGAACATATACTTTGATTGTTCATGCAACAATTCAAAAGGGCTGGTTTATTTATAGTCATTACATTCCGGAAGATGGGCCGATACCGAGTAACTTGGAAATCACAAACGCGCCATCTATTGAATTAATGGGCAAGTTGACGGAAACTTCAGATCATGGTGTAAAACTTTTTGATGCAATTTTTGAAATGGAATTGACTAAATTCAAAGAGTCTGTAAGTTTTTCGCAGGAAATAAAAGTCATTGATCCGGCGATCCCGATCAAGGGTTTCTTTACCTACCAAACTTGCGATGATACAAAATGCCTTACACCTGTAACTGTCGCTTTTACATTTGATCCTGCAAAAAATAATTTCAAACTTGAAACTGAAGAAACCCAACCAACAGCCCCCGGCTCAGATGGTAATAAGATTGATCATCTCATACCCAGCCTGGTAGAAAGTCAGAAAAATCCAATTGGAAATTGCGGGGAAGAAATTCTTGGGGGCAAAAATCACTGGTGGACTTTTGTATTTGGTTTTCTTGGCGGGCTATTAGCTTTATTGACACCTTGTGTGTTTCCGATGATCCCACTTACGGTTTCTTTTTTTACAAAAGATACCAAACGCAAAGGATTCCAGAATGCATTAATCTACGGATTATCAATCATCGTCATTTATGTTGCAATAGGTATTTTTATAACAGCTGTATTTGGTGCAACAGCATTAAATGAGCTTTCTACAAATTGGATTGCAAACAGTTTATTTTTTATCATTTTTATCATTTTCGCTTTTTCGTTTTTCGGATATTATGAAATTACCTTGCCCAGCAGTTGGGCTAATAAAAGCGATGCATTATCTGAATCCGGAGGTTTACTTGGCATCTTTTTTATGGCCTTTACTTTAGCAATTGTAAGTTTTTCATGTACGGGTCCGATCATAGGATCAGCTATCGTTCAATCGGCAAGTTCTAAAATGGGTCCCTTTATAGTAATGCTTGGCTTTTCAACTGCATTGGCTATTCCGTTTGGCTTGTTTGCTGCATTTCCAGCCTTTCTCAATTCATTGCCAAAATCAGGATCCTGGATGAACAGCGTTAAAGTCGTATTGGGTTTTCTGGAACTTGCACTGGCTTTTAAATTTTTATCAGTGGCAGACATGACACAACACTGGGGAATTCTTGGTTATGAAATTTTTATGGGCGCCTGGGTCATCATTTTTGGCTTAATGGCATTGTATCTTTTTGGCTTGATCAAATTTCCACATGACAGTCCGGTTAAAAAATTATCGGCTACACGTTGGATCTTTGCTTTAGGATCATTAGCAGCAACATTTTATTTGATGACCGGTTTTTTTTACAACAACGATCTAAAATCCTATAATTCCTTAAAGCTCATGAGTGGACTTGCACCTCCCGCTCATTACAATTATTTTTTAGCAGAACCGGAAATCAACGCGGATCTTAAATCAAAATATCCTTCGTTTTCAAAATGTGCAAACAATCTGGATTGTTTTAAAGATTACTATGAAGGCCTGGCTTACGCTAAAGAAGTCAAAAAACCGCTCCTATTGGATTTTACGGGATATGGCTGCGTCAATTGCAGAAAAACGGAAGAGCATATCTGGGTGAATGATAATGTTCGAAACAAAATTTCAAAAGACTATGTTCTGGTATCTCTGTATGTGGATGATCGTGCGCCTCTCGATCAAGAATTATTTTCCATCAGCAGAAACACGAAACTGCGCAATGTAGGTAATAAATGGGCTGATTTTCAAATTGTCAACTTCAACCAAAATAGTCAACCATTGTACATCCTTCTGAGTCCAGACGAACAAGTGTTAGCTAAACCAAGAGGTTATCGTGAGGGTGTTGAAAGTTATGCTACTTTCCTGGATTGCGGCCTGGATGCATTTCGCAAAGCTGCTCAATTAAAATCTGAAGAAGTCGGTAATGTGACGGAGTAGGAATTAGTTTGAAGGCCAAAATTTGTTTTATATTTTTTTGAATTACTTACGATTGATAATTTTTGTACTATCAACGATCATTGTCTGAAGCAGAATTTACTGAATTATAGAATTTTCAGAATGTGAATTGTTGTAAATAGGGAAACATTTACTTACGAACGTTTGTTTGTTTTGCATTATCAAATTCATTGTCTGAATCAGAATTTACTGAATTATAGAATTTTCAAAATGTGAATTGTTGCAAATAAAAATATTTACTTCAAGCTTCGATAATTAACTTACAAACATTTGTTAGTTCTATACTATCAACCCCCGAAATGATCAAATGATTATTCATAAGCATTTTCTTCATGCCAAGCCAGCAAACTATCAACTATCAACTATCGTTCCTAGTGTTCAATAAACTTGCTTTTCAATTTTTGTAAAAAGGGGGATGCGAACATAAAAGATTCAAGCGTTTGATTATCGCTCGCAAGAACTTCGTCTTTGTTTCCAGACCATGCTAGTTCACCTTCGTGCAGTAAAAATATATTATCGCCGATCTCCATGACACTATTCATATCATGCGTATTGATGATGGTGATAATGTTGTTTTCACGGGTTATAGAATAAATCAATTCATCGATGACGATCGAAGTTTTGGGATCAAGTCCGGAGTTGGGTTCATCACAAAATAAATATTTGGGTTGAAGTACTATAGCACGCGCGATGCCAACTCTTTTTTGCATTCCTCCTGATAATTCGGAAGGATATTTTTTATTGTTACCGCCCAAATTGACGCGTTCGAGGCAATAATTTACGCGGTCGTTTTTTTCATTTCTGGACATATTTGAAAACATATCCAAGGGAAATCGGATGTTGTCTTCAACCGACATGGAGTCAAACAATGCAGATCCTTGAAACAGCATTCCAATTTGCATGCGGAGTTCGCGCAATTGTTGTTTGTCTAAAGAAAATAAATCGACGTTATCATACCATACTTTTCCGGAGCTGGGTTGTAACAATCCGATCAATATTTTAAGCAATACTGTTTTACCAGCACCGGATCGTCCAATGATCAGGTTTGCTTTTCCGGGTTCGAAATCACAATAAATATTTTTTAATACTTCCTGTCCTCCGAAATTTTTGCATATGCTCTCAGCTCTTATCATGAGGTCATTATCATTGCAATGATGTAATCGGAAAGAAGTATGAGGATGTTGGAATAAACAACAGCGCGTGTGCTCGCATCTCCCAGTTCGATACTCCCGCCCTTAACGTGATAACCCTGATAACATGAAACTGTGGTCAGAATAAAAGCAAATACGAAAGCTTTGACAAACATCATCCAAACATTATAGGGTAGAAAAAACGAACGAAGGCCTTGTACATATTCTCCATGTGAAAAAACACCAGTTGGCACTACCGCCATGTAACCACCGATGATACTTATGAAGGCCCCAATACAAACCAGCATAGGTATGACGACTAGCGCAGCAAGAAGTTTAGGTTGTACAAGATAAGAGGCTGTATTGACACCCATAATCTCCATCGCATCGATATGCTCCTTTTGACGCATACCGCCCAGTTCAGTTGCAAGGTTCGAACCGACTTTCCCTGCTAATAACATACAGGAAAACGTCGGTGCCAGTTCGATTATAGTCATATCTCTGACGACATAACCAACATAATACCTTGGTATAATAGAACCTTCCATTTGATAGGCAAACTGTATTGCCGTAACTGCACCGATAAAGATGGAAATAACCCCAATAATTACCAGCGAGCCAATGCCAATACTGTTCATCTGCCGCAAGGTTTCTTTCCAATACATATTCATGCGTTCAGGTTTATGAAAGGCCTGACCTAACCACAATACATATCTGCCTAAATGAAATAGTAGCTTTACCATATTAACGAGCCGCGAAATTAATACATACATTTTTGGCTTCTGTAAAAAAACGCATAACTTCCCATCCACCTTCCCGACCAACTCCGGATTGATTCATCCCACCAAACGGAGTGCGAAGGTCTCTGAGCAGCCAACAATTGATCCACACAATTCCGGTTTGCAAGGATTCCGACATCCGGTGAGCCCTCGACAGGTTTTCAGTCCAAAGCGTAGATGCCAATCCATAGGCACTTGCGTTGGCCAATTCCAGTGCTTCCTCTTCCGATTGGAAACTTTGCAAAGTGATCACGGGCCCAAAAATTTCTTCCATATTGCATCTGCTATTAGGCGCCAGTCCTTCAATAACTGTTGGTAAATAAAATGCACCCCTATTTTGTTGATTTTGCATTCGGGGTCGTTCTCCACCATACAAAACTTTACCACCTTCTGCCCTTGCCAATTTTACAAATGAATCGACTTTTTCCAAATGTTCATTTGAAATTAGAGAACCCATTTTTGTTTGAGGATCCAATGGATCTGCAGGAATATATGATTCCAGTTCTTTTATCAAATCCGCTTTAAATCGATCGTAAATATTTTGTTCAATTAAAATCCGGCTCCCGCACAAACAGATCTGACCGCTGTTTGAAAACGCCAATCGGACAACATTTTTAAGTGTTCGATCATAGTCACAGTCGCTGAAAATGATACATGGGTTTTTTCCTCCAAGTTCAAGACTTAATTTTTTAAACTGAGGTGCAGCGAGGGATGCTATTCGCGCCCCTGTTTTTGTGCCTCCTGTAAATGAGATCGCTTTGATGTCCGGATGTTGGATCATGGCTTCGCCGATCCCTGATCCATAACCCTGTAAAATATTTAAAACTCCGGGCGGAAGCCCCGCATCATTGCAGATTTGACCTAACATATAGGCTGTTGTTGGACTGAGCTCCGATGGTTTGGCAATGACACAATTTCCCGATGCCAAGGCGGGAGCTATTTTCCAGGTAAATAAATATAAGGGCAAGTTCCATGGTGAGATACAGGCAACAATACCGATAGGTTGCCGTAAAGTATAATTAATGGCTTTACCTGCCATATCATGCGATTCTGAAGCAAATTGGGACGCTGCAGCAGCAAAAAACCTAAAATTTGCAGCCGCCCTGGGAATATCAATGGATCTCGAAAATTGTATAGGTTTGCCGGTATCAGCTGTTTCTGCCTGAGCGAGGTCCTCAAGTTTTGCTTCAATCCCTTCCGCAATGTTGTATAAAATCTTTGCACGATCTTCAATGGATCTCTTTTTCCAATCCGAAAAAGCTGATTTTGCTGCTTGGAGAGCGGCTTCCAAGTCACTCTTACTACTTCTCGCAACATGGGAAATAGCTTCTCCGGTTGCCGGATTTATATTTTCAAAATACGCTGCAGAAGAAGATTCGACGTATTTTCCATTGATGAAATTATTGATACGTTTCATTGGATGCGAAGATACTCTGTTATTAATCTTGAAAAGAATTTCTAAAAAAGTATTGAGCATTCATTAACCATCTAAAATGAGATGATTATCTTTAGGAACACAATATGTATCATATGAAAAGTAAAATTCTTCTTGTGTACCTCATGCTTTTCCTAAGCCATCTGATTTATGGTCAAAACGGTAAGAAATTTAAAAGTTCTCCCTATGAAAAAATGAACTCAGGGTTGAGGTATGAACAAAGAGCTCAGAAAGTATTGGGATACCTTCGAAATAACTTTCCTGATTTTTCAGCTCAACCGGTCCACCCATCCATAAGCTTTAAAAAAAGATTGGATAGTCTGATCTCAGAAGAAAAAATCCTTCCTGACCTCAAACACAAGTCGAGCTACACATATCAATCAATACAACCAAACGCGAAATTGACAAGTCAAACAGATTATACATGGAGTGGTTTTACTCAAAGCTGGCTTCCACAAACCAGAATTGATATTATGTACGATTTGAATGGGAAAATTGTTCAACATCTGTTTCAATTTGCAGAACAAAATAATTGGGTAAATGAGTCTCAAATCGACTACCACTATTCCCAAGACGGATATATCAATCGAATCCTTTATTACGAATGGAATTCAGTTCAAAAAATGTGGGAGGCCTTATCAAAAGATACTTTTCTTTACGACAATAAATTCAATATTAAAACGGGTGAATATTTTTTATGGGATGCCATCAAAAAAAAATGGGCCAAAGAAATTTTAACTGAAAATGAGTATAATGCAAAATCGCAAATAATTACAACGACCTATTCCCGATGGAATCAACAGTTTAATAATTATTTTTTTGAAACCCGCGAAGAATGGACATATCATCCAAATGGAAAACAATTTGAATTCATATCTTCCAACTGGGATGATGTTTCAGCGGATTGGATTTATTCCAACAAATTCAGTGACCTATACGATGCCAGTGGCAAACTGATATTATTTCAACAACATGTTTATGATGGAACTTCATGGATTCCTAATTCCAAAACTGAAATTACATATGACCCCAACAACAATCCGGTCAGGAATGTCAACTCCCTATGGAATGAAACCTTGAATAGGTGGGAATTGTTTTTTAAATGGGAAAATGAATATGATAATTTGTTCAGCTTCCAAGATATTTTAATCCCCAATCCCGAAGATGAAGGCCGACAGCGGGAATTCAACCATATGTTACTGAGAACAAATTATTTTGGTTACAATGCCGGAAATCCGGTGAATGATGCATTCGAAACGTATTTTTATTCTGATGTTCAAACTGTTGGTACAAACAATTCCACCGCTTCCGAAATATGGGTATATCCAAATCCGGCTCAAGATGTGTTGTATATTAGAAATTACCCTGAGCCATCCAACATTCATTTCAAATTGTTGAGCGCTGATGGTGTGGAGCTGATCAACAAAACACAAACAAGTAATGCTTTTATTTTACCCGATGACCTGGTTCGCGGCATTTATTTCTACACTATTACTGATCAAAAGAAAATACATACCGGAAAAATCTATAAAGAATAATTCAGGATGTTAAAATTTTCAGGGTAGACAGTTACTTTCTTAAAAAAAACGCACTGCAGTTAATCTTCCACAGTGCGCTATGATCAAACGAATAAAGGATCTTCTAATACCGCTTATGCCATTTTTTATTTTTCTTATTTCTCCATTTTTCGCGCCAGTCATCAAATCGATTGGTGATGTCGTCAAATTCCTCCTCCACTTTGTCGGCAATATTTTGAATGTTGATTGGTTTTCCTTTCATGGAAAGCCTGTCTGAGGGACTTATTGCCGAAGGCAAAACAAACATCATGATCAGATATAAAATGATTCCAAATCCCCAAAAACCAAAGAATACAAATGCTACCCGTACCCAGGTTGGATCTTCAATTCCAAAGTAATGCGCGATTCCCGAACACACCCCAGCAATCTTTTTATCATAAGGATCTTTGAATAACCTTTTACCAGTATAATAATTCCACGAATCGCCAGGGATCTCTTCATTTGAAGCTGTTGAATCGACCAGGTTTTCCACGGTACCCATAATTCCAATCATTTTTTCAACATGTTCAAGGGAGAGTATCTTTTGTGAGCCTAAATCTTCCAGCAGTAATTCTGCTATGCGAGATTCTATGTCCTGCATGATTTCTTTGTGGCCCTCTGATGCCACAAAATGTCTATCCAACTTAGACAAATAAGTGTCCAGTTTATGAAATGCATCCTCATTGATCGAAAAAGGATACCCACCGACATTGATGTATTGAATTTTATTCATTTTCTGATTTGTTTTGAATGGATTGATTGACACAATTTACAAAATGATCCCAGCTTTCAAGCATGACCATTAAAGCTTGTTTCCCGGATTCGGTGACCGTAAAATATTTCCTCGGCGGACCAGCTTGAGACTCCTTCCAATGGTATTCCAAATAAGAGCTGTTCTTCAGCCTGCTGAGGATCGGATACAAGGTTCCTTCTACAACAATCAGCTCTGAAGCTCTTAGTTTTTGGATGATGTCTGAAGGATAAGCTGCCTCCTGATTGATTATGCTCAGTATGCACATCTCTAAGACTCCTTTTTTCATTTGGGCTATGGCATTGTCTGTTTTCATCATGGTGCAAATATACTGCATAAACAAGTACTATGCTATACATAGTTCTAAATTATACCGAATAAACGACCAATCGCAACAAATGATCGCCAAACGGCCCTACATTCATCGATATAACTATAATAAATCCAATTAGTTAGCATTCATTTACCCGAATGAGCCCTTGCTTCTTTCAATTTCCATTATTTTTGAGCCTCCCATGAAGAATGTACCTAAGCATTTTGTTTTTATCATCAATCCCAATTCCGGAAGTCAACGATTGCGCGATTGGGAAAAACTCATATCCAGGTTTTTTGAACCCCAATCTTTCGAAATTTTATATACTCGCTATGCTGGTCATAGTCATAGCATTTTAGCTAATTACGAAAAGCGACCGGATCTATGCGTGGTTGCTGTTGGGGGCGATGGTACTGTGAGCGAATTGATTCCTGCTCTAATGCACATCGGCTGTGCAATGGGAATAGTGCCTACGGGTTCCGGTAACGGACTTGCTAGACACCTAAAAATACCCATGCAAGCTTCAAAGGCTTTGCAAAAGCTAGCACGTGGCGATATTCACTCCCTGGATGTATTAAATGTTAATGATAAATATTGTTGCAATACCTGCGGAGTCGGATTCAGCGCAATGGTGACGCGATATTTTGGAAGAGACGGCAATAGAGGTTTTTGGAATTATTTTAAACTCGCCTTTACTTTACATCAACAAAGCAGCACTTTTTCTGTGAACATAAATGGCGAAAGCTTTCAGGATGTTTGGGCTCTTGAAATTGCCAATTCTTCGCAGTTAGGCAACAATGCAGTCATCTCACCATTGGCTTCTGTCAATGATGGTATTATGGATATCCTGATTTTGAAAAAGCCAAAAATGTGGCAAGCTCCGTATATGATTTTTATGGTTTTTAGTAAAAATATTCTCAACTCCAAATTGAGCCAATACAGAAGAGCTGAAGCACTGGAAGTACAGTTCGAGGAAGAGCTTTACTACCACATTGATGGTGATTATCAGGGCCAATGTTCTCAATTACAAGTAAAAATGATCCCTTCAGCCATTCAAATTATTGCTTAACTTTCGACATGAGTCCATATTTAATAGGAATAGATCTCGGTGGCACAAAGATCGAAGCAGCCCTGATCGACGTGAATGGCCCTCTTCAAATCCTTGAAAGATTGCGCCTTCCAACTGAAGCGGATAAGGGATATGATCATATCCTTTTGCAAATTCAAAAAATACTTCATTCCCTTACTGATAAATATTCCTTCATACCCAAGCACATTGGGATAGGGACGCCGGGCATTATCGATAAAGACACCCAATTGATCAAAAACAGCAATACCCTGGGCTTAATCGGCAGACCCATGCAAAAAGACCTCGAAAAAATTTTAGGTTACGAAGTGCGGATGGCCAATGATGCCAATTGTTTTGCCATGGCAGAAAATCATCATGGCGCCGTTCCAGATTACATCAAAGATCCGGAAGTGGTATTTGGAGTCATTATGGGCACTGGTGTCGGGTCGGGAATTGTTGTGCGGGGAAAAGTCATACATGGTAAACATGGAATTGGTGGCGAGTGGGGACATAATATTCTCGATCCCTCCGGAGATTCCTGTTATTGCGGTAAAAAGGGATGTGTTGAAACTTTTATATCCGGACCGGCTTGTGAGAAATATTATCGAAAAATTTCTGATACGTCTGTTCCTATGGCAGAAATATATAAACGCTTTCTGTTAGGGGAAAAAAATGCAGTTGAAACGATCGAAAGATTGATCCATTATTTTGGAAAGGCGATGGCTACTGTTATTAATATCATAGATCCCGATATTGTCGTCTTGGGTGGAGGATTGGGAAATTTAGAAATACTCTACACCAGAGGAAAAGAAGAAATCAAACCCTATGTTTTTAATTACGAACTGAAAACACTTTTTGTAAAACCCAAATTGGGAGATAGTGCCGGGGTTGTTGGAGCTGCACTGTTATAGAAAAACTATGTTTTGTTTATCTTGAAGAAAACAAACCGGGTATAATGATGATAACAAGCTGCAAACAAGCCGGGAAGTGATTCAATTGTTATTTTCTTGCTAAAAAAACTCAAGTTTGGAATTTTATAACTGAATTTTCGTTAAGAATCAAATTGGAAATCCATGAAAAAATTATTTGTCCCTTTTATTCTTTTGAACATGTTAAATCTTGATGCTCAATCTGTAGTAACCAATCAAATCAAAGAAGTATCTGTGTTTTTACAAGGTGCGCAAATATTCCGGTCACTTGAATTAAAACTCAATGCAGGTGAACAGGAAATACGAATTAAAGGTCTTGCTACAAATCTCGACCCCAACAGTATTCAATTGCGTGCGGCAGGAGATGTGGTGCTTTTAGGAGTGAAGCATGAATTAAATTATATCAACGAACGCAAAAATGCAGCTGATGATATGATCAAAAAGAAAGAGCAACTCAAAGAAGAACTTATTAAAATTCAGCAGCAAATTTATATTTTACAATTTGAGAAAAATCTGCTCTTAAAAAATCAAGTGCAGGTAGTAAGTGTACCCAATTCCAATGCAAAATTGGAGGACCTCAAATTGTTGATTGAATTTCACAAATTAAAATTAGCTGATCTCCTTCCTAAAATTTCAGAACTTGAAAAAAAGGAAAAAATGCAGCAATCAGAAATTGAAAAAATAGATCGTCAGATTGCTGACTTACAAACTTCCCAGCAACCCAGTAGTGAAGTAGTACTTCAGCTTTTAAGTAAATCTGCAGGCAATCAAAACTTTACGATGAGTTACTACGTTTATGATGCCCGCTGGGAAATGCGCTACGACATTCATGTAAAGGATATTCAGTCGCCCATGGAAATTACTTATAAGGCCAATGTTTATCAAAATAGTGGCGAAGACTGGAAGAATATAAAGATTCAATTGTCTACCGCTAATCCACTTGAAAGTGGTGATCGTCCAATATTACAACCATGGTATCTGAGTAATCGCCCTCCGGTTGTATATCAACAAAAAAGATCAGCCCCTGAAATGGCACAAAATCAAGCTGCCGATCTGATGCAGGCACCAGAGGGTGTAGAGCAGTTCACCCAGGTGCAGGAACAACTTACGACAAGATCTTACAACATTGATTTACCTTATACCGTACTTTCAAATAATAAACCTTTCCATGTAACCGTGCGAAAAGCAAGTATAAACGCTAAATACATTTATTTTGCAGTTCCTAAACTAGATCCGGATGCATTTCTAACGGCTGAAATTTCTGATTGGGAAGACTTAGATCTCATGAATGGAGAAGCACAATTATTTCTGGAAAACACTTATCAGGGCAAAATATTTATAGATACCCGAAGCATTCAGGATTTTCTGAGATTATCATTGGGACGTGACAAAAATGTGATTCTGACCAGAACTAAAATCAAAGATTACTCCAAAAACAAATTCCTTTCTGATAAAAAAGAAATTACCAAGGGCTATGAGTTAGGCATTAAAAATAATAAGTCTACAAGTATTGAATTGATTCTGGAAGACCAAATTCCCGTTTCTACTCAAAAAGAAATTCAGATAGAAGCTGAAGATATTTCAGCAGCAACATTAGAATCAGAAACCGGAAAACTTCGTTGGAATTTAAAACTTTCATCAAAAGAAGACAAAAAACTCAAATTGAAATATGTTGTAACCTGCCCTAAAGATTTTGTGTTGAATCTGGATTAAATTCTGATGGTATTATAAAAAGATAACTCAGCTGAGTATCTGATGATTTGCCGGAATTAACCAGCATGCATGATTATAAATCTGCTTAAAATGGGCGTGTAAACTCCAGACTTTAAAAATCAAATCAAGGCAACACCACTATAAGTGGTTTGGTCTTTTGTGCAGATTTTTGCTGAACCCGCACATAATAATTTCCAGGACGATAATTTTCATTTTCAATATCAAAAGTATGAACACCTGCATTTAATTTTCCATTGAATATTGTTTTGATAACCGTGCCCATGGGTTCGATCAACTGGACCAAAGCATGGCCCTCCATACTGCTAAGTTGAATTTGAGAACGGGAATACAGAGGATTTCCCAATATCTGCAAATCTAATAATTCTTGCTCTGCGTTAAAATCATCTACTGCAGTGATACAATTTGATTTCTTTACTACCGGCAAAGCCTGATAATTCCTAAGCATGATTTCTGAAAGTGCAGGATCTTTTACGCAGAACCAATCTTGTAACACAGAAGTATAAACTGACCGGAAATCATATTGCATTGGAATATTATCAAATTCATTGACAGTTGCAGGAATAAAGGGATTGCTGCCCGTAACACCCGGTATTACATTTTTTCCAAAAATAAACATAGGTGCTGCAGCTCCATGATCAGTTCCCCCTGAACCGTTTGTGCCACTCAAATTGTCTTTGATCCTGCGTCCGAATTCACTAAAGGTCATACCTAACACTCGTTCGTCTAGTTTCATGGCTTCCAGGTCGCGTTGAAAAGCCAATGAAGCATCACTCAATAATTTAAGAAGATTTGCATGCATTCCATTATTTCTGTTGCTTGCATCAACTTGTTCTGAATGCGTATCAAAACCACCCAGACTAACAATATATAATCGCGTCTTCATTCCTCCTTTAATGACTCTGGCGATGACTTTTAAGGCATCCGCCAGATAATTACCTGTAGGATAGTTGGCGAGATTATTTCCTTTAAAATAAGCGGCTAGCAAAGCTTCTGCAAAAGATTCGGATTGGCGACTTATGGTTCTGATGAAATTGAGTTCTTTACCATAATTATTGTTAGGCGCCGGATCATTAATGCCCGACGGCCATAATCCAAAAATATCAGGATTGGATACATTCATTGCCATTTGTGCGTTGGGTCCCTGAAACAACAAAGGCAGATTACTTCCTACTTGAACTGCCAGGGGATCTGGATTTTGCGGATTTGGATATCCAAGTGGAAAACCCGGAAATTCAGTATTCAAATATCGACCCAGCCAACCAGTATCCAGATACTCATCTGCATTAGAACCGGTTGCCCAGATATCTGTTGATCTGAAATGCGAAAAATCTGGATTTGGGTATCCTACAGATTGGATAATCGACATTTTGCCCTCATTAAACAAGGTTTGAAATCCTGTCATTGAGGGATGTAGGCCCAAATTTGGAACGCCATTTAATTTTAAGATGTCTTTCGAATTCAAATAAATCGTCGGCCGTGCTTTTGCATAATTATCGTATTGATCGAGAGGTATGGTAGTATTAAGTCCATCGTTGCCTCCATTTAAATTAATGAGAACCAAAACATGGTCGGTATCTACATTGGGATTGACCAATTCTTGCAGCCATTGTGCATTGGAATATGCATTTACCGGTAGGCCATTCAGAACTGTTGGTATGACGACTCCGGATGCAGCTGATTGTATAAAATGACGACGTTTCATCTGTTAATTTTTAAAATAATAAAATTGGTAACTTAAACATCTTTGATGCGCTGTTATGATAAATGGTATTCTGCTTGCGACATGATCTCCCTGTATAATGCATTCAGTCTTGTCTCAACCGCATTACGTGCAACCGGATCTGAGGGATTCGTGTTGAAGCGGTCCCAGGCATCAGTCCAATAAGTTTCATTGGGGAAACCACTGACCAGATTATTTTTAAAATAATTGTAGGATGCATCTGATATTGGGTAATTATACAATACTGCTACTGCATCTCTTACCAATTGATCAGCAGAAAACGGGTTAGGTAATTGTGCAGTAAATATCGTTGGATCAATTTTCAACTTTATACCCAGAAAATCTATCCCATTCGGACTGGTTATATTTTCCGCTATTCTGTTCTTATTGGCTAGTGAATCGGCGTTGATCCAAATTTCATGAAATTGTGGTTGTTGATACCAGGCTTGCCATCCGGCTACAGCTGGAGGTTCACCGACATTTAATCCTTGATAAGATGCTAATGAAAACACCGCGCCCCATGCGACATATTGTTGTTGTAGGGTAGTGTTGTTGGTTGGTTCAGGAAATTGGACTGAAAATTCCCGACACATTCCGACTGCATAATCCAATGGATTTTTAATGACACAATTCAAATTGGCAACATCGTAAAAATGCTGAGAAGAAAATAATTTTTGAAGTACCGGTTTGATATTAAAGTTCTGTTGAATGAGAAAATCTGCAAGCGGTTGTATGACATTGTTCTCAACAGAATTATCAATATCATAGTAAACAAAGAAACGGTAAATTTTTCGGCAGATATGCCTGGCAGTCTCCCGATTTCCGAACAACATATCGATGAGTTCAGTTAGTTCTTGTTCACCTTGGCCTAAGAACTTCCCAGTAATTATTTTATTTCCATAAAAAGAGGAAAACACTTTAGTTGAAGTATCATGTTGGGTAAAATCAAAATAATAAGATAAAGGCATCACCAAAGGATTGATGCGAAAACCGGTTAAAATTTTGGCTGCAGCTTTGACATCGTTTTCTGTATATTTTGAATCAGGACCTTTACCAACTGTAAATAATTCCTGCAATTCTCTGGCATAGTTTTCATCCGGAGCCGCCTTAGAATTCAAATAACCATTCAGATATCTCAACATGGCAGGGTTTAGTGTTACAAGTTTGGCCAGGTCTTTAAAATTTCCTAAACAATGATCTCTAAGCAGCTTGTAATATTGATGCATTGCTTGTGCAAATAAGACCGTTTGGGATTCAATAGCAAAATGATTATGCCAAAAGAGCGTTAATTTTTCAGTAATGTTGGTATTTTGACGGATCATATTGCCTACCCACCAGGCTTTAAATGTATCTATCCTAGCTTGATAATACTGTGGCGGTAAGGCAGCATTAATGGGTGCATTTACGAAAGTCTGACCAAAGGGTACATCCGGATCGTCATTAAGACTTACTGCATAAACATTTAAGGGCGGTGATGGAATAGCATCAACTGTTAAGAGATCGTTCAAGGTAGTTGTAAATCCTTTGGATACTGCCAAGTTAATTTCCGGTCTTTTAACCCCAAAACATAGTCGTCTTAATAAATGAGCCGCTTCGCGTTGGGTCCACGGGCCTGTATAAGGATCCAGAGCTGCGGAGGGTGCCAGAGGTCTACTGGTCTGTTTCCGATTCCAAATTTGTAAGAATTCACTGCGTTCCATACCAAGAATTTAAGTTCAAAAATAATTCTCTAATTTAAGGATTCTCAATAAAATAATGTTAATTAATCGATTTGATCCAAATTAAATTTCTCAACTGCCGGGAATGCGTAACAATTTAATAAATTCAATATTTTATGTTATCATGGGGTTTGGGAACTAATTTGTGATGGCAAACGTTTCCTACCTTTATGCCGATTTAACAAAGCGGATCCTCATGTTAAGAATTGGAATTGTTCTCTTTTTCATCACCACTCTGGCTTGTAAAAAGCCAGAAGTAAAACCTTCAGAAATGGTCGGAAAATATTCAGTTCATTTGGAATTAGATCAAAAAAATTTTAATAAACAAGCTGTCAGAGATAGTATCACAGAAGCATTGACAAAAGCTAAAGATGATATTGCAAAAGTAAAAGAAGAAGTAGATGTGAAAATGGACACTGCATTTATTGATACATCAAGCTTTGAAGGCAAAATGGAATACTTTGCAAAATCTTTTGCAAAATCAATGGCCAGCTTCGGGAAAGATTTAGGAGAATTAGGAATACTCCTGGGTGAGGCTGCCGGCGACGTTGCAACGGGAGCTATGGATTTTACAGAAAGCCTGATTCAAAAAATAAAATTAGATATTGAACTATTGGAAAATGGCAAAATTGTTACCAGTTCAGACATTGCCAATAAAATTCAATTTGTAGGTTCTGCATGGGAAGTCCAAAATGATTCAATAACCTTTAAAGATGATCAGGGAGTCGTTGTACAAACCTATCAGATTCTGGAAAAGAGCCCTAAAGGATTTGTACTTGTCCATGACAAATACCGGTTGATTTTTAATCGCAAATAATCAGAAGATTTTATGGACTCTGGCAGTCTCGTTTATTTTAAGAGATCCTGCATTTTCATATACTTCCTGAATCCAATTGATCCCCGGCGTTTTATGCTTTTGTATACTGCCCATATGGGCATCCATGCCGAGTGCTTTTGCCCCATTGTAAGTTGCCCACTTTAAAACTGTTTCCAAATTCAACCATGCATTAAATTTTAAAAGAGTTTGCAACTCTGAAAGTATCGAAAGTTTCCAATTAGAACTTAAACTATCTGTTCCAATTGCTATTGTTGCACCCATTTCGATAAAGTTTTTATAATTTGGCAAAGCGTTTTCGATAAATAAATTGGCATTAGGACAAGTCACGAAATAACTTTGGGTATTCCATTTCATTAATCGTTCGATATGATGTTTTTCGGAACGGGTATTATGAACAAATAATACAGGCCTGTCTTTCGTCAAATGATCCATTAGATAATTCACAGAGTCCATTCCATTGGCCTCGAAAGCACTCATCGAAAATCCAAATGACTCCCAAAAATCGGGAAATCCACCAGACTTTGACAGAAATAACAAATCATCGTCCTCAGATTCCTGATTGTGGACACTCATAATGCTGTTTTGCGTATTGTTTATTGCAGCAATCTTTTTAAACAATCCAGGTGTAACGCTGTAGGCTGCATGTGCAACCATCGACTTAGGCAAATCACCGTAAGATTTATATACCTCAGCGTAATTTCCAAATAGGGATTCTGTAAGCGAGTTTTGCAAGAAATCAAAAGCTTCAATAAAAGTATAATATTTTAGTTTACTTATTTTTTTGACATCAATTGTGTCAGATTTATTTGAAATATCGCCAACTGCCACTATTCCCTCGCGATACATTTCCTGATCTGCTTCTACTATTGCTTTTTGAATTGCCTCCTTCTCTTCATCCCTGGTACTCACAACGTTTTTTAAAAAAGGAATCAATTTGGTTCCTGTTTGAAATTTACCCCGCAAATGAGACAGCTCCAAATGACAATGGGCATTTACAAAACCTGGAGTCAGGAGGCCCGGATAGTAGATGCATTCTTTTAATTCAACTTCGCTGCCTTGATAAAAATCGAGAATCTTGTATTGGTGATCGACGATCAATATATGATGTCGCTTAAATCCTTCAATACCATCGTGAATGTAATCCGCGGTTAATTTTAAATTCATTATTTACAATTAATTTGCAATGGTGCTTGAAACTTTAATCTTCCTTTTTTAACAATCTTTGTCAATCTCACGTGATCTGTTCTCATATGTATTAAACAATTATACTACTCCCATTTTACAGTTATAAGTAGTTAGTTGATTACTTGATCATGAATAAAATAATTATCCGGATGAACAGAATTTAAACCCGGATCTTTGGTGATGCCACGTAAGAGCATCATTGCTCATCCTATATCTAAGTCCTGCACGATAATACCATTTCTGATTCTCGGTTCAAACCAGGTGCTTTTAGGAGGCAGCACCATGTGATCATCCGCTACTTTAACAAAGTCGCGTTTCAACACCGGATAAAAGATGAAACCAACTGTGTCTTGTTTTGTCTGAAGGGTTTTTATAATAAGTTTTACAGATTTAACACCTTCTGAATATGCTATCCTGTCACTTGACCGTACGTTTTCAATATTCAATAAATCATGTAATAGCAACTCATTAAAAATATCGATATCAAATGCAATACCGTTTTTTTGCTTAAAGTACTGAATAACATCTTTGTTCCATTGAAATGCAAAACTCTTTTCCAGAGATACAAATACAATCTCATGTTTTTGCTTACTTTTTCTCGGCTTTTTAAGGGGAGTAATAATGGCATACTTACTCAGGAATTTAGACAATTCATGTATGTTGTAAAGATCTAAAGCCTTAATAATTCTATTGTAAGGAAAAATATTTAACTCTGTAAAATCAAACAATGCACACATGATATGGCTAAGACTCTGTTTTCCCAATTCAGGATTTTGCAATAAAAACTTTCCTATAGAAGCCATTCTGTGGTGACCATCTGCGATATAAGCTTTTTTAACTTTTGTTTTAAATTCTTTTTGGAACAGGCTTATTTTACTTTTGTCGTCTACTTCAAAGAATTCATGAATCTGGTCATCCTTTTCAAACTTGATTTTAAACTTTGGCTTGACGCCTAAAAAACATTTTGCGATAAGGTCTTTTATTTTTTTATTTTCATTGTATGCAATCAACACCGGTTTAATAATTGCTTGTCTTTCGATCATCAATTTACTGATATTGTCTTCTTGTTGGGTCAGGGTATTTTCATGCTTTTTTATCAGTCCCTTCAAGTAATCATGAATATCAACCGCAGCAATAATACCGTGATATAAACTCGTTTTGGTTTTAATTCTGTAAACAAAAATAGATTTTTCAGCACCAACCTGGTACATACCCTCTTTTTGGAAATCCGGATACAACCCACGGCATTGATCTACAAAATTTTCAACATCTGCTATTTTTGAATAATCCGGATGCAAATAATGAAAAGGTTTGATATTCACACTGTTCCAATTTAGAGGCCTAAAGTTCGCCAATTCATATCAAATCAAAGCATTTTCATAAGAGTATTATAGAACCAGTGAGAATCTGTGCGCGTCAGGAGTTCCAGGGCATGATCTGCCTTATATGTAAAGTCTTTAAGCTCGACCAGCATCTTTCTGAATTCCTTGCTTTTTTCGCATTTTTCTGTACAAGCGACGATTTCATCTAGCTCTTCAAGAATGGGATCCAACTCTCTTTTTTTGCGATGTATTAATATTTGTTTGAAAATTTGGTGCAGATTTTTTTCAGCTACATAATATTCGCACCTGCATCCTTCCCTGCAATCCTTATAGATCAAACCCCAATCCATCAATGTTTTTATATTCATGTGAGCATTTCCCTTAGAAATTTTCAGTTCTAAAAAAACCTGCTCTACATTTAAAGGCTCAACAGAGATTAACAAAAGAGCATGAATTTGTGCCATGGTTTTATTAATACCCCATTGTGGACCCAATCGCCCCCAGGTATCTAAAAATTTCTGCTTACACTCCAGGTACTCCAAGCCTAATTCTTTAAGCTACTAAGCAATGAAAGCAAAAAAGGTTTAAATTTTCATTAATAAAATTTAACGAATAGTATAAAAAGGCAATTTTGTGACCTTAGCTGCCAAGGACTTGCTTCCAACAGAAATAAAAATAGGACTTCCTTCTATTGCATATTCTATAGGTACATAGGCCATTCCAATTGGAATATTCAAGGAAGGTGATGAAGTGCCTGAAGTAACCACACCAATTTCATTACCTTGCTCGTCCAAAACCGGATATCCATGTCTAGGAACTCTTCGATCTGCTACTATAAATCCTACTAATTTTCTTTTCAAGCCGCTTTGTTTTTGCGCTTTCATCCAATCCTTTCCAATAAAATCAGCTTTATCTAATTTGGTTATCCAAGCTAAACCAGCTTCTAATGGTGAGGTGGTGTCATCAATATCATTTCCATAAAGACAAAAACCCATTTCCAATCTTAAAGTATCCCTGGCGCCTAATCCTGCAGGAATCAATCCATATTCACTTCCTGCTTCAATGATATGATCCCATAGTGTAGCTATTTGCGCATTTTCAGCATATAGTTCAAATCCTCCAGCACCTGTATAACCTGTAGCAGAGATGAGTATATTATCCATACCTGCAACACGACCTTTCTCAAAGTGGTAATATTTGATTTCTGATAGACTAACATCTGTTAGTTTTTGAAGAATGTCAATTGCTTTGGGTCCCTGAAGAGCGATTAAGCCTGTTTGTTCAGAGATATTTACCAATCGCGTATCAAAAGAATTTGCGTCATGGATCCAATTCCAATCTTTATCTATATTGGAAGCATTCACTACCAGCATAAATGCCTGTTCACCCTCATTGCACATCTCCTCAGATAATCTATAAACCAATAAATCATCAACGATTCCGCCACTTCTATTCGGTAAACACGAATATTGTGCTTGTCCAATCTTTAATTTGGAAACATCATTAGACGTAACTTTCTGTACCAGATCCAGGGCTTGTTTGCCTTTAACGATAAATTCGCCCATATGGCTAACATCAAAAATTCCTGCTCTATTTCTGACAGCATCGTGCTCTTCTTTAATACCTGAATAAGAAATAGGCATATTGTATCCTGCAAATTCAGCCATTTTCGCAGAAAGTGCAATATGCTTTTCAGTAAGTGGTGTATTTTTCATTGTTTATATTTTATTGATTATTTTATTTCAACATTTTGTATCACATCGCCCTGATAAATACTCCATAAAATATCATGCCCGCTCTTTAACTTACCCATGATACTATAACGTCCATCAAGATGAGGCGCTGGTGAATGTGTTATAAAGAACTGGGTTCCTTCTGTATCAGGTCCTGCGCTTGCCATTCCTATCATCCCTGATTGTTGGTAATTCATAAAACTAATTTCGCTTCGTATCGAATAGTCTAATGAGCCATAGCCATCTCCTCTGGGGCAGCCTGATTGTATTACAAAATTTGGCACGACCCTATGAAATGATTTGTCTTTATAAAACCCGTCATTTACAAGTTTGATAAAATTGAGAACGGAACCCGGAGCAAGTGAAGGATATATTTCTAAATGCAAATCACCTTTATTGGTAATCATTTTTACTTCAATTGTATCCTTGTATGCAGTCAAAACGTTCCAATCTATCGGCTGATTAAATGCAGGAGTGAGTGGATGAAAATTAGTTTGACTCCATTTTGCAATGGTTTCACTTAATTCATTATACGTTTCCATATCTCTGGGAAGTTTCAATTTCTGGCGTGCAAGAACCAACATTGAGTCTGCATTGAAATACTTTTTGGGAAAGATACTTTGCTTTTTAAAAATGGATGCGACAATCGCAAGTGTTCCAGGATCTGCTTTGTCGCATTGTTTATTGAAATAATCTCCCAGCAATCTATAAATTGGATTTGAAGATCCCTTAAAAATGAAATAAAAATCAGGCTTGTTGAGAATATTTTCAATCGCTTGTGCTATAGTCACTTCTACAAAAGGATGCTGCTTTGCATGACTGTATGAAAGAATGTTTGGCAATTCTTTAGATACTTGCGATAAAGCTTTAACATAAGCAGCCTTTTCGTATGGGTTCTTGGTCTGTGAAATATTAGTTTTTATGGTGTATAAAAGTTCATTTCGCGTGATCACCATAAAATTGGGAATATGTTTTAGTGCTGCTTGAAAGATTACAGCTCTTACCTGCCAAGGCAATGTTTTTTGCTCTGCTATTTTTTTAAGTTCTTCAAAAATCTCAGAGCTGCCTTTTGCTACCAGGTATTCAGCGGCTAGGGATGCAACTGCAACAGACGGATTTTGCACGGCTTTTAATGCAAAAAACTGAGCCTGAAGACTTGAATGGTTGCTCAAGCCTTTTAATAAATTGGCCTGAATCCTTATATCCAATCCTCTCGAATACAATTCCTCAATGGAGTTTAATGCAGTGTTGCCCGAAATTTTGGTCAGCGCGCTTACCAAACACATTCTTATTTCAGGGTCTTTTTCTTCATTGCACGCTCTTCTGATCGTTTCCAAATGATTGTTTAATTCCGAAAACTGAAAACGTTGCAGACAATGTGATGCGATTAATCTGGATTTGGAGTCAAAGCCATCATTTGTGGCCACTTTGATGATTTTCTCCAAAGCTTTGTCACAAAATTTATTGCGCAATCCAAATCTATAAAAAGCAAGCATTTGTCCATATACATGAAGTGTGTCATCAGGAGCATAACTCGAAATATCACATATAAACCTCAAGGTAGAATCTGTTCCACATTTTCCCAGAGCTTCCAAAATCATTGCATTTGTCAGATTAAACGGTCCCGAAGAATCAACCGGGATAAATGCATGAATGAGAGATTCTTCAGCAGATGAATGTCCGATTTGGCCCAATGAAAAAACAACAGCTTGTCTTACTTCCTCAACGGGATCCTTTAATGCTGATTGCAATTTTTCAATGGCAGAACTATCTTTATAGGAGGCAAATGAAATTGCCGCCAAATATCTATAAGAGGCTTTAGGGTGATTGAGAAAGAGAAATAATGAATCACTGTTTCTGTGATCCCGTGCATCGAAAATATTTTGCACATTCGGATCTTTGAGGGAATATTTTATTTGAGTTAAATCTTCCTCAATGGGCGGAAAACAGGAAACAACCAGCAAAGCAGGAAGTAAAATAAAAGCCAAAGCTTTAAATGTTCCAGAAAATTTCTCAATTAAAATGCTACTTGGTTTCATGCATTTTTGAAATTTTGTACACCCCTATTCCGGTGGTTAAACAAGTAAATATTTCGATACCACTGCGCAACATCCCCCAGTAATCCATCTGTTCTAAATTCCTCATAAACGGCCAAATAAAAGCGATCGATAATATAAAAGCCAATGTCATTCCGATTTTTTGAATGAGATCGCGCCGTTGATTCCATAAACCGGCTAAAACGATAAATAAAATGCCTGAAATGATTGGAGTCAATCCGGTATGCAGCACAAAATTATTGGCAATAAATCCGATCAATCCAATTCCAACAAGTGTTATACCATTCCAAATTAAAAGATCTTTTATCCTGAATCTGTTCATTTATGATACTACATTATTTAAGAAAATCAAATCCCATTTATTTGCAAACTTAGTTTAAAATCCATAAGGAGCAAAAGTCATTTTAATTCTCAACACTCTTATTACAGAACTTGTAAATTTATTTTTAACAATTTACTCATCTTCATAAATTTCATCCTTGCGGCTAGGGTTACTGCCTGGTACATTAGATTCTCCGCCATGGTGGGATTGCATGAATTTTTTAAAAGCTTCACAGTCCAACTCAATGCCTAAATCTCCCTTTGGATGTTTAAACTGAACATTGGGATTGTAACCTGATTCCGGATTGGCTTCCAGGCTTGAAATAAAATTTACAAAAAAAGGTTTTGCCATGACAGATCCTTGCCCTAAAGTTAAACTTAAGAATCGTATCCATGGATCTTCACCACCAACCCATGTACCCACCACAAGATCAGGTGTAACGCCCATATACCAACCATCAACATAATCATTGGTTGTTCCCGTCTTACCCCCATTAGGCGTTTTCAAACTATACGACCCCCCGGATCTTCTCAACAAATCCAACATAATATAATTATAATTTGGAGGAATAGCAACATTGTGAACCGTAGTATTTTTATAAATAATTTTACCATTTTTATCTTCAATTCTCGAAACGAAAAACGGTTTTGTGTATACACCTTCGTTGGCAAATGTGGTATAAGCCCCTGTCATTTCCATGACCGATAAATCAGGAGATCCCAAAACAATGGATGGGAATTTTGGAATCAGGTAACCACCATCTTTTCTTTTCAAAGAGGAATCTATCCCCATATTATGTAATAGACCCCTTATGGGTTCAACACTTCCCAGTAACATCACCAGTTTAACTGTAATCGAGTTTTTTGAAAGCGCCAATGCTCTATATAAATTCATACTTTCTCCACTAAAATCTTCTCCAGCATTTCCAGGTGACCAGGGCTCAGGCAAACCAAAATTTGGATCATTAGCCGGAATGGTGTACTGAATATCCTGAAATTCATTGCAGGGAGAAATCCCTTGCAAAGCAATGGCCGTGGTATACACAAAAGGTTTAAAGGTGGATCCTATTTGCCTTCGGGAATTTACGTGATCGTATTTAAAATACTTGAAATGGGTGCCGCCAATCCAGGCTTTAATTTCTCCGGTGTGCGGATCAACTGCCAAAGATCCAATTTGCAAATGTTTTCGATGGTATTTTATAGAATCGAGGGGACTCATAACAGTATCTTTTTCTCCTGTTGTATTGTAATCATAAACTACCATTTTTACCGGTGTGGTGATGGAAGTCTTTATTTCTTTTTCAAATGCTACCCAGCGTTTACTGAATTCCGGCCACAAAGCTGATTTTTTGATTCTCAAAGAGTAATCATATTGTGTTTGATTGATCACTTTTTTCTGCAATTCAGATTTTAGAAAACCCTTTTTCTTGTCTTCATTATAGAGCCGCTGTATGGTATTATCATTGATATCTATACTACCGATTTCAGATTCCAATTGTGAAACAAGGCTTGCATAGTATTTATTCCAAATGGCTTGATACCTTTCCGTTTCTCGGATCGATTGATTGAGGGACTCCTTTCTTATTTTCAGGATTGGATCTTCTGCATCATAAGTCCATGGATCTTGTTGGGTCCATACATTGAAATATGCCTTTTGGATTTTTTTCATGTGATCTCTTGCAGCCTTTTCTGCAGCATCCTGAAATGCTGGGTCTATTGTCGTATATATTTTTAAACCATCCAGAAATGGATTGTACTGACTACCGTCTGGTTTGCGATACCTTTCATCCTCAAATAAAGTTTTTAACCATTTAGCAAGTTCTGCACGAAAATATAAAGCTACTCCCTCCAAATGTGAATCTCGTTTAAACAAAGTAATGTCTATTGTTTTTTCTATTAATTGCTTGTAACTTTCTTTATTGATATGCCCATCTTCATACATCAATTCCAATACAGTATTTCTCCTGCCTAAAGCCAGTTTAGGAAATCTTTTTGGATTATATCGCGTAGGATTTTTTAACATCCCAATCAACATGGCCGCTTCTTCCGTTTCCAGATGTTTTTGGTTTTTACCAAAATAAGTTTGAGAAGCCGTCTGAACACCATTTGCTCCATACAAAAAATCAAATTTATTAAGGTACAATGCAATAATTTCTTCCTTCGTATACCTACGCTCCAGTTTTAATGCAACTAACCATTCTTTAAATTTTGTACGTATCAGTAAAAATTTTCTGACAAAAGTATTTTTTCCTTCGAGGGAAGGCCGTTCAAAAAGTAATTTCGCCAATTGTTGTGTGATCGTACTTCCTCCACCAGCCTCTTGCTGATTCAAAATGATGGTTCTGACAGCAACGCGAGCCAATGCCAGGAAATCTATTCCAGAATGATTATAATATCTGTTATCTTCAGTAGCCAGTAAAGCATTCACCAATTGCTTATTAATACTATCATAGGGTAGGAATTCTCTATTCTCTGTAAAAAATTTTCCGAGAATACTTTTATCACTTGCATATATAATCGAAGCTTGATTATAATTGGGATTCTCAAGATCTTCAAACGTTGGTAAATTATCAAATGACACCAGAATAAGGCATATGTAAAATAGGAAAAGTCCTCCAAAAAATAATTTCCAACATATATGTACAAATCGTGAAAACCAAGGTTTGTCTGTGGCGGATTTACCAGAGAAAATATCTGTAAACACAAACTCATGACGAAGTTTCTGAAGAATGCTTTTTAATTTTTCAACCCATTCCATATCATTGCATTAAAGTATAGGATTTATTGTGAAAATATTCCAATGAACTGGTAATTTCATCAAGATCCAGTTTTACATCTAAAGCTGGTTTACCAGGTTGTTCAAGCAAACTAAACAAGACTTGACTTTGAATATTTTTTTTATCAAAATGGATGTTTTTTAAAATACTTTCAATGCGTTCTTCATCCCAGGAAATATTTTTTACAAAAGGAATCAACATAGAAGTAATCCTTTCGAGAAATCCCGGTTTCCATTTAAACTTACGCGCTGATATAATAGACTCTGCAATCATGCCCATTGCTACTGCTTCACCATGCAGGATAGCTTGGTCTGAATCTAAAGTAGATTTTTCGATGGCATGCCCAATGGTATGTCCAAAATTCAATGCTTTCCGAATATGGATTTCGCTAGGATCTTGCTCTACAATATCCATTTTCGTCCGCATGGATTTTCTTATAAAATTTTGAAGGTCTTCTTCTGATAAAGGCCATTCCAAATTTTCAATATCCTGCCAATAAGGTGGGTCCTGGATCAATGCATGTTTAATAATCTCCACAAAGCCATTGCGCATATGTCTTTCGTCCAGACTGTTCAGGAAAAGAGGCTCAAGTACTATGACCTGTGGCGAATGAAACAAGCCAATTATGTTTTTAGTCATATGTAAATTAACTCCCGTTTTTCCACCAAAAGCGGCATCGGCCATTGCCATTAATGTGCTTGGAATATAAACACAATCAAGGCCTCTCTTAAATGTAGCTGCACAAAATCCAACGAGATCACATAAAACACCACCACCAAGAGTAATGATCAGGCTTTTTCGATCCACTGCCATGCCTAACCAATCGTTCCAAACTAGCATACAAGTTTCAATATCTTTATGCAATTCACCTGCAGGAATTACTGTGATCCCTTTTGGCGAAAGAGAAAGGTTACTTAATAATAAAGGCAAACATAATTTATTTGTATTTTCATCAACTACAATAAAAATGGAACTGTAATCCTGATGTTCAAGATACTCATTCAATTTTTCCCATGCACGGGCTTGAAAAATTCTAGAAATGACGACTGGTTTCATTTTCATTAACTGACCGGCGATGATGCCGTTGCATTTAAATATTCAAGTAATCGAAGACATGCCATACGATAAGATTCCAATCCATATCCGCTCAATTGAAAATAACATACGTCTTGAATCATTGATGTTTGACGAAAAGTTTCCCGATTTCTTACCGAACTTATGTGAACTTCTGCTATGGGAAAGTCCACGCTAGAGAGCGCATCCCGCAAAGCAACCGAAGTATGGGTGTAAGCTCCCGGATTTATAATAAGTGCATCTGCAGTCAATCTGAAGGATTGAATAATATCTACTAAGGCGCCTTCATGATTTGATTGGTGGTAACTGAATTTTACATTCGGCAGATCATTTTTTAATAATAAGAAATATTCCTCAAAGCTTTCACTTCCGTAGATCTCTATTTCCCTTATACCTGTCAGGTTTAAATTGGGCCCATTAATGATTGGAATTGTCCACATCAATTTACGATTTCGGACATGTACTTTAAACGAATGAGTCTTATTTCTTCAAAGGTGATATCATCTTCTTTCAATGCTTTGTAAGCATCCTCGAGAGAGTCAGAATCAGCATCTTTGAAATAGGTATAAATATCATCCTTTGAATATTCATCGACATTTTCATTGATATAATAATCAATGTTAATCCTGGTGCCTGAAGAAACGATCATATTGAGTTCATCCATCAGGTCTTCCATGTTCATTTGAAGATTTCGTGCAATGTCTTCCAAAGGTATTTTCTTATCAATAAATTTGATGATGTCAACTTTATTTTTGGATTTATCTGCAACCTGTCTGAAAATAAAGTCATCGGGTCTTTCGATTTCATTTTCCTCGACATATTTTCCGATAAAGTCAATGAATGCTTGTCCATATCGTTCTGCTTTGCCTCGATTGACTCCGGAAATTTTGCATAAATCATCAATATTGATCGGAAATCTCGTCGCCATTTCTTCAAGGGAAGGATCAAAGAAGATAACCCACGGCTTTACTTTATGCTTTTTCGCAACTTCCAATCTGATTTCTTTCAGAATATTAAAGAGATTCTGATCGAGTGCAGCGCCTTGGGATGGTCCGCCATCATCTTCAATTACAGTTGTGGTATCACTGTAATCGTGATTGATATTGATTTGCACCGGATGTGGTTTTTTCAGAAATTCTTCTCCCTTTTCACTCACGTGAAGAATGCCATACGTCTCAATATCTTTGATGATGTAATTTAATAAGATCCCTTGTCGGAATAAGGAAAACCAAAACAAGTTTCCTTTTTCCAAACCTTTATTGAAAAGTTCGTGATGATCGAGATCATAATCGAGAATATCTTTTGTTTTGACCCCGCATAAAAATTCAACCAGTGTTTTGATTCCAAAATTCTGATTCAATGCTTTGATCGCACTCAAAGCCAGAATCATTTCAGCTTGTGCTTCTATAAGTGGTTTTGGATTTCTACAATTATCGCACATGGATTTGCATTTTTCTGAGGCAAACTCTTCCCCAAAATAGTGCAAAACAAATTTTCTTCGACAAACGGCACTTTCGACATAAGCCTCCATTTCATCAAGTAGCTGAGCACCCATATCTCTTTCGGAAGCAGGCTTGTCGCGAAGAAATTTTTCCAAACGGAGCAAATCAGCGTTGGAAAAGAAAGCATAACAATCTCCTACCATACCATCGCGTCCAGCTCTTCCTGTTTCCTGATAATAATTTTCCAAACTTTTGGGTATATCAAAATGGATAACACATCGCACATCTGGTTTATCTATACCCATTCCAAATGCAATGGTAGCGCAAATCACATCAATTTGCTCCATGAGAAAATCATCTTGTACCTGGGTTCTGGCCTTTGCATCCATTCCTGCGTGGTAAGGTGATGCTTTAATCCCGTTTATTTGTAGAATTTGCGCAAGATCTTCGGTAGTCTTGCGAGCCTGTACGTAAATGATCGCCGATTCGCCGGGATGTGTTTTAATGATTTGAACAATTTGCCTGATCGCCTGATCTTTGCTTATTTTCGGCCTTACCTCATAGTATAAATTTGGGCGATTGAAGGAGGACACATAAATATGCGGTTCAACCATTTCCAAACTCTTGACAATGTCAATTTGAACTTTCGGAGTTGCGGTTGCTGTGAGAGCAATAATTGGGATGTGCTTGTTCAGCGAGTTGATCATATCCCTGATTCTTCGGTAGTCAGGTCGAAAATCATGTCCCCATTCTGATATGCAATGGGCTTCATCAACGGCAATAAAAGAAAGGTCTACTGAATTTAAGAATTCAATAGTCTCATCTTTTTGCAAAGTTTCAGGTGCTACATAAAGCAACTTCGTTTTACCAGCCGAGATATCATCTTTTACTTGTTTAATTTCAGACCGGTTAAGAGATGAATTCAAGAAATGAGCAATTTCATCTGTTTGACCGTAACCGCGGATAGAATCCACTTGATTTTTCATCAAAGCAATTAAAGGTGAAATGATGATGGCAGTACCTGGCAACATTAATGCAGGCAGCTGATAACATAAAGATTTACCGCCACCTGTCGGCATGATCACAAAAGTATCTTTGCCACCTAGCAAGCTCTTTATAATGTGTTCCTGGTTATCTTTAAAAGCTTCAAATCCAAAATGGTATTTGAGCGCATCAAAAACTGAATCTTTCGTCAACATAGTTTCTTCATACTATCCTCTTCAATAAAAAGAGAATTCCTTAGTTTTATAAATAATGAATTAGAAATATAAAAAATAAACTCCATATTCGACCAGTATTTTCCAAATTTAGAAACAAAATCTGTTTTCCTTGAAAAAAGCATCAAGGCAAATAGAAATCGCGTATGTCTGGTTGAAAGCTGGTAAATCAAACTTTCCTTAAGCAATCATTTTGAATACTAACACTAATTGTTTGAAGCAGCCCGTCGATTCTGTAGAATTCATTCTATTCCTAAGAGGTACGAAAATTACGATTATTTATTAAACCATATCATAGCATTTTCATTTTTTTACAATTCTTTTACAAAATTTTTGAAGCTAATTAATTCCGGGCAATGATTTCAGACACAACAAAAGAAGATTTACTATCCAAAATTGCAGCATTAGAACCCATTTCCAGGGTTTTAGAACCCGAAGAATCACAGCGCAATGAATGGATCCACCATATTTCTCAAAATACCAACTCATTTATTGACTCCCTAAAAGAAGGTAAAGCATTTCATATGTTCCAGAGTATGAATGGTTTACTCAATATTAACCCTGATCAAAATGACGGACAAGCACTTGAACTAATATTGGAAGAATTGGGTCGCGATATGTTAAATAAGGGTTTAAATCCTGCTTCAGGCGGTCATTTGGGGTATATTCCAGGTGGAGGTATATATGCGGGCGTCTTAGGAGATTACCTGGCTGCGCTCTACAATCAATACGCAGGAATATATTATGGTGGTCCAGGAGCTGTAAAGATTGAAAATGAGTTGCTTCGCTGGCTTTGCAGGATTATTGGATTTCCAAATGGGAGTCTTGGCAACTTGACCAGTGGCGGATCCATGGCAAATCTTATTGCAATTGTAACAGCACGTGAATCGCGACAAATCAGACCTGAAGAAATTCCTTCACTTTGCATTTACCTGACCGAACAGGTCCACCATTGTGTACACAAGGCAATAAGAATCTCCGGTTTAGGATTTGCGCATGTCCGTACTATACCCGTCAATCATGAATTTAAAATGAAAACCAATGATTTGAGACAACAAATTACCTCAGATCAAAACAAGGGTCTTATCCCATTTATGGTTGTTGGTACCGCGGGAACTACGGATACCGGTGCAATAGATCCTCTCGAAGAGCTGGCAGAAATTTGTGAAGAAAACAAAATTTGGTTTCATATTGATGCAGCCTATGGCGGGTTTTTTATTCTAAGCAAATTGAAAAATCCCGACGGAAAAGCTTTAAAATCAGCATTTAATGGGATGGAGAGAGCTGATAGCCTTGCCATTGACCCGCATAAGGGATTGTTTTTATCCTATGGCCTTGGCGCTGTTTTAATTAAAGACATGACTTCTTTATATAAGGCACATTATTATAAAGCAGCTTATATGCAAGATACCTTAACGAGTCAGGATGAACTCAGTCCGGCCGATCTTTCACCTGAATTGACCAAACATTTCAGAGGACTTAGGCTGTGGTTGCCCCTCCGCTTATATGGACTCAATCCGTTTATCGCCTGCTTGGATGAAAAGGTCTTACTATGCAGATATTTTTATGCGGAAATCGCAAAACTTGGTTTCCAGACCGGGCCTTACCCTGAGACTTCGGTATGCATTTATCGATTTTTACCCGAAAATGAAGATGCCAATTTGTACAACCAAAAGATTTTAGATTATGTCGTCAATGATGGCCGGGTTTTTATTTCTTCCACGACCATCCAAGGTGTTTTTTGGCTCCGGCTTGCAGTTTTGAGCTTCAGAACCCATTTGTCTACCATAGAAAAATGCCTCGAAGTGCTAAAATTGGCATTAATTAGTCTAAAATAACGTAAAAAATGTGTTCATTTTTGGCTAAATGTTGAAAACTGCTTAGCTTTGCAGCCCTTAAAAAAAATACATTTTATTAAATATGCGTCATTTTGAAGTAACCTTTATCGTAGATCCAGTACTGTCGGGCGATGAAGTAAAATCGACAGCTCAAACGTACAGGGATATGCTTGTGGCAGAAGGTGCAAGTATTATTCATGTCGATGAGATGGGTTTGAGGCCTTTGGCCTACCCCATTAATAAACGCAACACCGGGGTGTATTTCAGTATTGAATTTGCCTCCGAGACCGCCGGATACCTGGTAAAGGTAGAATTGGCTCTGAAACGCGATGAGCGCATTATGCGCTTTCTCACTGTAAAGCTTGACAAATATGGTGTCAAGTTTAATGAAGACAAAAGAAATGGAAAAATTGGCAAAAAAGTAAGAAAAGAAAGGCTTAAAACAGTTCCAGAGGGCGTTGACAGCCCACGCCTTGTCGTCGCGCCAAAAGTACCAGATGTCGTACCTGTCATCGTTGAAGAAGAAGAATAATTCACTAATCCTGCAATTCAAAAATAATTATGGCAACGCAAGACGAAATAAAGTTCTTAAGCAATCCAAATATAGGTCAAAAGAAATCTAAATACTGCCGTTTCAAAAAATTCGGACTGAAGCACATCGATTATAAAGATGATGCCTTTTTAATCCAGTTCGTTAATGAACAAGGAAAGTTATTACCCAGACGACTCACAGGAAACTCTCTAAAATACCAGAGAAGGGTTTCAACCGCTGTGAAACGTGCAAGGCATCTCGCTCTTTTACCGTTTGTAACCGATTTGTTGAAATAATTCAAATTCGAAAACTTATGCAAATCATTTTATTAAAAGATATGGACAATCTGGGAGACAAACACGATATCGTGAAAGTCAAACCAGGTTATGGAAGGAATTTTCTGATTCCCATTGGTGCAGCCCTTCTGGCGAATGACTCCAATTTGAGAAAATTGGCAGAAATGAAAAAACAGGAAGATGCTAAGGAAAATAAGAAAGTGAACGATTACAAGCAAATGGCAGATCAATTGGCCAATGCAACTATTAAAATTGGAGCCAAAGTCGGAAGTACGGATAAAATCTTTGGTAGTGTAACCAGTCTACAAATAGCTCAAGCTATTAAAGAACAATGCAATTTGGAGGTTGAACGCAAAAAAATTCATTTAGATGATGAAGTTAAAACCACCGGTAGTTATACCGCAACGATTGACTTTCACAAAGATGTTCACTGCAAAGTAAACTTTGAAGTCATCGCAGAATAGATTTTAGAATTCAAAAAAATACAAAAAAGTCCCGAAGATGAACATGTCTTCGGGACTTTTTTTTTGCCAAGCGACAGGTCCATATTTATGCACTTCGCGCAATGAAAGCCTTATTCATTTTAATATAAGAGATAATCAATATTGTCCATTTAGGATAAATATTTTATGTCATTTCAATTTTAGCATTTTTTCTTGAAAAATCACTACCTTAACTTTGTCAAATATTGAATGATATGCGTCAAATTTTTTGGTTCCTTATTTTAAATTTATTTTTTCATTTTGAAAATTACAGTCAAAATCTGATTCCCAATCCCGGTTTCGAGCAATGCGACTTATGCGATTCCCGGGGATTCAAAGAATTGGGAATTGGATTTGGTGCGAACGTGCCGGCTGATTGGAACTCGGCCACATACGGTTCGCCCGACATTTATTCGAACTTACCAAAAACCGGCAAACGACATGGTGGTTTTTTTACCGGGTTCAGAAAACACGAATATCTCGTCAATCATTTCACTGAATCTTTAAAAATGGGCGCAACTTATCGCTTCAGTTTTTGGCTTATGGCAAATCCTCAGAATTTGAATTATATCATAGACGAAATAGGTGTGCATATTCAAAAAGGGAAAGCCGTTTATCCGCAATCCGAACCTTTAAGGCAAATAATGCCCACTTTTAAAAGCCCTGATGAAGATTATATTGCCGGTAAAATTTATCGTCAATTTACTTTTGAGTACAAAGCATGTGGTGGCGAAGATCATTTCATTGTGGGTCGTTTTCAAGCCCTGGAAAAAATGGACACCTTTTTCGTTGGATCCAAAAGACCTGCTGATCCATATTTAGAAGCCATTTATTATCTCGTCGATGATTTTGAAATGATTGAAATCTCTGCTCCGGTTATTGCTGACCCGCTTCCATCCGAATTGGAACTATGTAAAGATTCTCTTAAATCACTGCGTATACACGATTTATATGCAGGTCTGCCCATAAAATGGAGCACAGGCGCAACTGGCCCCGAAATCCAGTTTAAAAATGAAGACCTCATTTGGGTAGAAATCATTTTAGATGATGCCTGTAAATCTATATTACGCGATACGATTCAGATTCAATATTTCAAAGATGTCAATATGAAAATCCTCAGTGCAGACAGTATTTGCACTGGCGATACCTTGGAATTGCAAGCAATTTGTAATGAAAAATGTTTTGATTTTATCTGGAATAATCAACAAACAGATCGCATTGCTAAAATAACAGCTCCAGGAATTTATACTGTTCGGGCAAAAACATTTTGTTATGATTTAATGCGTTCCAAGGAAATTTTTCCTTCTCATCGAATGGTACAAACTTTTGTCCAATTTCCAAATATCATAACGCGAAGTGGTTTACCTGAAAATCAAAATTTTAAAGCATTCATAAAACCTCAGCAACAACACAGAATTTACAATTTGGAATGGAGTATATTCAATCGCTGGGGAGAAAAAATATTTTCAAGCGAAGATCAAAATGCAGTTTGGCAACCTGCCGACACAAATCCAATTGATAGTTATTTATACATGTATAAAATAAATTATCAGGATTGTAATGCAGTCACCACAAAAATATTCAAAGGCAATTTTAATTTGATAGATTAATGTTAGTTATTGATTTAAGACCCTATCACGCATTGGTTTGTGGTGCCAGCAAAGGAATTGGAAAAGCTTGTGCATACGCCCTGGCCGAAGCAGGTGCTTCCATAACCGCAGTTGCCCGAACTGAAACAGAATTGGCAGATCTCATTGGAAAATTGCCATCAGGTCCGCATCAGAAACATAGTTTTCTTGTCATGGATTTAAATGATATTCCAGCATTAGAAAAAAAACTAAACGCACTATTGTTAGATCATTCCTTCCAAATTCTCGTCAACAATACTGGTGGCCCACCGGGCGGTCCGGCCCACACTGCAACTGTTGAAGCATACCTGCAAGCATATCAACAACATTTGATTTGCAACCATATTTTGGTCCAAAAAATTTTACCCGGTATGAAGTCTTCCTCTTATGGGAGGATCATTAATATTATTTCGACTTCTGTCAAACAACCTCTCGACAATCTTGGAGTTTCAAACACAGTTAGAGCGGCTGTTGCCAATTGGGCTAAAACACTTGCCAATGAATTAGCAAGCTTTAACATCACAGTCAATAATGTACTACCAGGCGCTACACAAACGGATCGCCTGCAATCTATTTTGGAAACTGAAGCTAATAATAAAAATACCACAACCGACAATATTGCTCAAAAAATGTTAGCTGCCATACCTGCCGGAAGATTCGGTCAGGCCACAGAAATAGCCTATGCCGTTGCCTTTTTGGCCAGCCCGCTGGCATCTTACATCACAGGAATTAATGTTCCAGTAGACGGTGGTCGTACCAAATGTTTGTAAGATTACAAAATTCCATTGAACTCAAGCCAGTACTTTCAAAGCAGAATACCTTAAACATTTCATTATCATATATGACTAACAATTGTTAGTTTATACCTAAATATATTGTTAAGTTTGTTCCAGATGAACACAAGTTGATATTTAAACTTTTCGTATAAATTGATATCTCGTTAGTTATAAAATTAATAAAGCCCACATTTTTCAATTAAAATATAACATACGTTTGTTAGTTAACGTAAATTCCCGGCGTGAAATTAATGACCTAAAAAGAATTACTTACTTAAGTAATAATAACATTATTTAAACACAAACAACCATATATTAAGGTTTCATAATTGGATTTAATTTTTCACTTTTGATGATTTTTTCTAATCCCAATTTGCTTTTAGCAAAGATCTCATTTTTTTGGGTATCTGCAGCATCTACCTCGCTTTGCAACTGAGATGCGCGATCACTTGAGAGGTTAGAAGGCCTGATTTCCTGCCAAGCTATAGCTCCATAGGCCTCTGAGATGCGCTCGCGCAACTGTTCTTCATCTGCAAAAATTGACTTCTGCTGTGTGGCCAGTAGGCTGGCTCTTAAAACTTCTAGTTCACGATGATATGCTTCCAAAAACTTACGGCTCTTGTCTTTTTTGGAATTTGCAATAAAGTCTTTCAATTGTTTTTGTTTATTGCTAATCTCTTCTACTATCCGTGCAAGTTGTTCGTGCATGTGGTAATACTTCATACATAATTCAAATTGCGCTTTTCGGTCTTCAATGGTATAATCCGGCCTTCCGGTATGGATCAATTCAAATGTATCTACTAAGGTTTTTTGACCGATGTTCAATTTGAATAGATAGTAACCGGGTAATACTCTTGGAGCAGCGAATGCAGAAAAATCTAATTTACTGCCTCCCTCTGCAACTCTACCGGGTTTCATGCGTTGGTTCCAGTAAATTTTATTGATCCCTTTGCGATTGCTGGGTGTCAAACTTTGAATGAGTTTTCCATTGATATCATAAATTTCAGCTTTGATTTCGCCTTTCATAATGCGATCTTTTAAATAGTATTTGAAAGGTTGAATCTCAACAGGATTGGGAGCCAGCCAAGCTCCTGCAAGAGCCATACTTCCTCCATATTTTCCAGATGAAGTTTTCATTTGTTTCTTATCGAACAATGCAATTTCTGTATCGGCCAACGATCCAGTCATTTCTCGCATTACGTTGATGTCGTCTAAAATATAAATTCCGCGTCCGTGGGTACCAATGACAAGAGCTGATTCTCTTTCCTGAATCTGTATATCCCGAACCAGTGCATAATCGGGAATTTTATTGCGCATTCTAAACCAGTTTTCTCCGGCATCCAAACTTGCAAACAGTCCCATTTCTGTGCCTAAAAAAAGTAAATTTTCATTTTCCGGATCCTCCTTGATGCGATGTGCAAATCCGGTAAACTCACTACTTTGAATCCGCTGCCAGCTTTTACCCAGATCTTTAGTTTTCAGGAGATAGGTATTATGATCTCCTGTGTTATGATGATCGAAACAAATATAAACGGTCTGTGAATCATGTCGAGACAATTCAATCCAACTTACCCATGCATGAAGGGGAATTCCTGATAATCTGATAGCAGGCGTCAAATTGTGCCACACTTTTCCACCATTTTTTGTATATTGAACATTGCCATCGTCTGTACCTACCCAAATCATCTGATCATCAAAAGAAGATTCAGCAATGTTATATATCGTGCAATGATTCTCAGCACTTGTATTGTCCAAACTCAGTCCTCCGGAATTTTCCTGATCTTGTTTATTTTTATCATTGGTTGTCAAATCCGGAGAAATCGCAGTCCAATTTCTTCCCTGATCTGTTGATTTGAATAGGTATTGGGAACCTATGTACAAATTCTGTTTATTTGCCATACCAGTTACGATAGGAGTATTCCAGTTCCATCTCAATTTTTCCTGTTCTTTGGTTTTTTGAGGTTTGATAGAATAGGTTTTAAAGTTGGTTAAATCTATTCTTACTGCATTGCCGCCCTGACTTTCAGCGTATGCAGTTTTCAAATCCAGGGGATCGGGTACTGTCCAAAATCCATCACCCCAATTTAAAGTTTTCCAATCTCCATTTCCAACGCCTCCAGGTCCTTCACTGGGTCCAATCCATGAACCATTATCCTGTAATCCTCCATAAATTCTGTAGGGTTCATGATTATCAACCGCTATCCTGTAAAATTGGCCAACCGGTAAGTTACCGCAAAACATCCAACTGGCTCCACGATCATTACTGATATACACCCCACCATCTGTTCCCAAATACATGTTGTCTGTATTTTTAGGATTGATCCAAAGTGCGTGATGATCGGCATGCACCCATCCTCCATCATAACTCGCTTCATTCCATGAATACCCACCGTCATCTGAATATGAGAATTGAAGTGCAGGTCTATAGACTCGTTTTGGATCGAAAGGATCAATCACCAGAGTAGAAAAATAAAATGGGCGTGAAACCACATTCATTGAAGCACTTTGCGATTTCCAGTTTTCGCCGGCATCTGCAGAAATATAAAGTCCGGTATTATTAGATTCAACAATTGCAAGAATATTCTCCGGAGCACTGGGTGCCAAACTCAATGCCACGCGACCGAAATCACCCTCCGGTAATCCTTTACTTAACTTGCGCCAGGTTTTTCCAGAATCCTCACTTTTATAAATTCCGGAACCTTTTCCTCCCGACACAAAACTATAAGCTTTGCGACGGAATTCCCAAAACGTAGCATAGACGATATTTGTTTGCGTTGGATGAATGGCTATATCAGCACAACCAGTGCGTTCATTCATGTATAATATTTTATCCCAGGTTTTACCGCCATTGATTGATTTATATAAACCTCTGTGTTGACTATCTGACCAAAGTGGACCTGGAGCAGCAACATAAAGAATTTGTGAGTTTAAAGGATCTACAAGAATTTTGGAAATATGTTCTGTACTATCTAAACCAATTTTTATCCAATTGTTGCCGCCATCAGTGGATTTGTACATTCCATTTCCAATAGAAACTGAATTGCGCATATTGCTTTCTCCTGTGCCAACATAAATAGTATCGGGATGCTTCTGATCAATGGCAATTGCACCAATCGATTGACAATATTTATCAAAAACAGGCTTAAAAGATACAGCAGCATTGGTCGTTTTCCATACACCTCCCCCTGCCGTTCCAATATACATGATCTTTGGTGTTGTATTCACGCCCTGGATGTCGGTAATTCTGCCACTCATCGTTCCTGGCCCCATAGCCCTTGCCTCCATAGCGCCAAAAGTGTAAGCATTAATTTTGGACTGCGCCTGTACGTTTATACTGACTAATATTGCCAAACCTATTACAACAAATTGCATTCTCATCTTGTATTATATTATTAAAAATGACTACAATGATAACTAAGAAAATGAGAAGCCCAAAAAACATTAACATTGGGCATTGCCGTTTTTAAAAATATTTTTTAATTAAAATAAATATTCATGTACGCGTGCGAATATTCCCTTAACAATCCTGCCCACCCAACCAAACTGCGATCTAAATGCTTACTTTTACATTTTAAATAAAGTCAATGTACAAGATTCAAAATTATATGATCAGGTTTGTCTGGCCTTTAGCAATATTGGCATGTTCAGGTACGATGCACAATCAACATGGGTTTATGATTGAAAATAAAGGCCTTACTTGCGATGCACAAAAACTAGACCAAGAGCGATTTATCATTTGTGGGGAATCATCTGCTTTTACTGGGTCAGCAACAGCTGGCAATAAAGATGGATTTTGTTTTATTCGAAATTTTAATAATAGTTCGACAGGGATTGGTTTTGCCTTAGGAAAATCTGAACAACAAGAACGAATTGAAAAAATAAGAATCCAGGATCGTCATTACTTTGTCAGTGGTTATTCTGGCGAAAACAAAAATAAGTTTGTTGCCAAACTCGACGACAAATTTAATCTGATATGGGCGCGAAGTTCTGATAGCATTCAATCAACTGATCAACCTGAATTGGCTGTCAATTTATCATCTCATATTTTACTGGCCGGGAAAAACTCTGCAGATGAATCATACCAAATACAATTACACCTTTTTAATGGCGACGGTGCTTGTTTGTGGTCAAAATCTATGCCTTCTGTAGAAATATTACAGGATATCTTGCCAACAAAAGATCAGAATTTTTTAATTAGCTTTAAACAAAAAGGGGCATATATTGATGGGCAGACGCGAAAGCGTTATATTATGAATTCATTTTATAAAATAAATACAGAAGGACAGCAAGTCTGGGCAGGAAAATTTCATATGGATGACGATCAGGTCCATCACAGTTATTTTACAAAAGTTGTTGAAGATTCTAAAACACAACTTTACTTTATAGGACATATCGCTTTTCAAGCCAATGTAGAAAATGCCTATATCGTAAAAACAAATTCAGATGGAAAAATTCTTTGGAGTAAATTTTATGTCGGTTTAGAAAATTATGTTTTCAAATCCGCAAGTATAGGAGAAGATGGAAAAATCTTTATTATTGGAGATGGTTATGGAAAAAATGGCGGCCTAGTTTATGCAAGCATACGCGAAGATGGACAGATTGAATGGGCCAGAAAATCAAAATCTGCCAATTACGAACAAGCCATTTCTGTAATCCCATCAGAAAATTCGTTTACGATAATCTGGGATAAGTTATTTACCATGGCCGGATTCAGTACAGATAAAAAGGGCAATGCCTGTTTGGGGGAAAATGAAGAACTCAAAGTCAGTGCTCAGGAATTTATGATCCAAATGGAACGATTCAAAGGAAGAATGGGTGATTTGCCTTTGCATGCATGGAAAGAATTGGATATGGAAACAAAAGTATTTGATCAAATTGCAGTAAAAAATTTATGCCCATAGATCCTGTCTAGTATCAAAACAATGATACCCAGTTTCTGAATAAAAGAATAAAGCTTCATGGAACACAATTATATAAGACTGCATGCAGAAGAAACTTATGCACATGAACTGAGTGCTTTACTTTTGGAAGACAAACGCGAAAAGCCCGCACACTGGAAACTTTCGCCATGGGCTGTTTTACATTATATTCTGGGCGGAAAAACTCAAAGCGGTATCGAAATCAGTCCAAAATACATTGGTGACCGAAAGCTTATCGAGATGGCCATTGCAAGCTTACTTTCAGACAGGGCATTGCTACTCTTGGGTGTTCCGGGCACCGCAAAAAGTTGGTTGGCCGAACACTTATCAGCAGCGATCTGCGGACATTCAAATCTCTTGGTACAAGGAAGTTCTGGAACAAACGAAGATGCATTGCGTTATGGCTGGAATTATGCAGAACTAATTTCTAAAGGCCCTAGCCAACAAGCACTGGTGCCAGGTCCGGTCATGCGCGCAATGGAATCCGGCCAATTGGTTCGCATTGAAGAACTCACCCGCATCCCTACTGAAATTCAAGATGCACTGATAAGTATACTTTCAGAAAAATTAATTCCAATTCCTGAACTGGGTATCGAAGTAAAGGCTCGTCAAGGATTTAATGTCCTTGCTAGCGCAAATGATATGGATAAAGGAATTTACCCACTGTCGTCAGCTCTGCAAAGACGGTTCAACACACTGGTGATGCCACTACCTGATAATCTGGAGGACGAAATGCGAATTGTTTATCAAAGGGTATCACAAATGGAAAAATCTTTAAATATTGACCTGGAAAAATTAAAGCAAATTCACACTGAAAAATTGCTGGTCATGTTCAGGGAATTGAGAAGTGGGATCACTCAGGATGGTAAACAAAAAATCAAAGCATCCAAAAGTGCATTCAGTCCGGCAGAAACAATCTCCATGCTTCACCATGCCCGTATTCAACATCATTATTTCTCCGATCAAGAATTCGGGCCAGCAGATATGATTCAATCCATGCTTCAAACGTTTATTAAAAATGACCCTGACGAAAAACTTACATTCATCGAATACAATGAAACTGTACTTAAAAAAAGGCCAGCATATAAAGAATGGTACGAATCCATTAAACAAAGTCTTAAAAACAACTAACAAACGTTCGTTATATTTATGTTGGTTGGTGAAATAAAAATTTTTGGGATCAGACATCACGGTGCCGGATCGGCCCGAAGACTTAAAAATGCTTTAAATTCCTTCCAACCTGATGCTGTTGTTATCGAACTACCTGCTGATTCTCAATCCCTCATCAGCGAATTGCAAAATGCAAAACATAAACCCCCGATTGCGTTCTTATATTATGATGTGGACCAAACCTCCAAATCTATATATCTTCCGATGGCAGTTTTTTCACCGGAATATCAGGCTCTTCTTTATGCCTTCGAAAATAAGATACCAATCCATTGTATGGATATCCCAGCAAGCGCTTCATTGCATACTAACTTATATTTTCGAAGGCAAGACTCCGATTCTGAAAATAAGTATCAACATATTACCAATGATCCTATAGGATACCTGGCAACTCAAGCCGGTTATGAAGATGCAGAATCATGGTGGGAGTCACATTTTGAGCAATGGCATGATCATGAAAAACTTTTTTCAATTGTTCAGGACCTTATGGGTGAATTACGTCGCCAAAGTAAGGGCATAGATGATTTCGAAACATTGGCGAGAGAACAATTTATGCGATGTCGCTTGAGAGAATGGATCCATTCAGGTCACACCAAAATTGCAGTAATTTGCGGTGCATGGCATGGCCCCGTATTGACTCCACATGTCCTTGAAAACACACACTTGGAAGGTGAACCCGACTTAAAACTAACAACTGTTCGCAGTTGTCTGATTCCCTGGTCTTATAAACATCTTAGCCTAAATCAAAATTATACCGCTGGAATTAAAGCTCCGCTATGGCATGAAAGCATGTACCTCAATAGCCAAAAAGCACCGGCGTCTTTTCTCACAAAAGCTGCTCAGGTATTGCGAAAGGAAGGATTTGCAATTTCACCGGCTTCTGTGATTGATGCCAATTATTTTGCAGATCAGCTGGCCTTACTTCGGGAATTACCTTGCCCGGGCCTCGAAGAACTGATCGAATCTTCAGTTCTTCATTTTGGCCATGGTATGCAACATAAAATAGAATGGTTCCGTGAAAAAATTATGTGCGGAGAAACGATAGGTCAAATTAATCTAAACCATCAGACGCTTCCTTTCGTCAAATTGTTTTACACCCAATTAAAAATCCTAAAACTGAATCGCTATTGGAAGGAAACACCCAAGGAAAGTTTGTTGCTGGACCTTCGCAAAGACAAACACTTGTTAATTTCTCAATTTTTACAGCTTTGTACACTGATGGAAATCCCATGGAATAAACAGTTACCGGTAGATTGGAATACCTTGGGAAGTTTTCACGAAAGTTGGACTTTCCAATGGCATCCGGATCTGGAAATGGTCCTCATCCAAAGAGGATTATTGGGAAATACTTTGGTTGATGCCTGCATTCAGTATATCAAAAGCCGTCTGCATCAAAATACTCCCATCTCAGAGATTGCACAATGGCTGGAGCACTCTTTAAAAGCTAACATCGAAGAACTTTGGCCATTACTTTCACAGGCATTGGATGATGCACTGATACAAAATCAGGACTACCTTCAGCTGACATCCTTAATACATCCTTTGGTGGCCATCCGGGATTTCGGGTCTTTGCATAAAACAGATATTCATTGGTTACTCAAGGTCCTTTCGAAACTTATCCCCAAACTTATCATATCACTGCCGGACAACACCAAATACATTCCTGATGATCGCGCCCGTAAAATGTTGTCAGCCATAATAAATCTGCAAAATTATTTTAATCGTTACCCGGATGATGAATCCTCTAAAGATTGGTATGATCAATTACAATCAATATCCGAAAATCGCGAATGCAACCCTCTTATAAGAGGAAAATGTTGGAGTCTGTTGCTAGAAAAAAACAAAATTCAAGAAGTGCAATTTCTGAACGAATTCCAACTTGAATTCTCATTACATTCCGAAATTCCAAGAGCTGCACTGTGGCTGGAAGGTTTCCTTCAGTCGCAGACTACATTGTTTTTAATGCATCCATCCGTGGTCAAAGCATTGGATAAATGGTTACTTGCAATTGATCCCAAACATTTTAAAAACTATTTACCTCTGTTGCGAAGATGTTTTTCTCAAATTTCTACAAGCGAACGTATGCGCATTTTCAGACTTGTTCATCATCAATCAAATCTTCCATCCCTTCGTTGGAGACTGAATGATTCCCGTAAAAATATCTTGCTCAAATCTTTAGAGAAATTAAGTTCTCCTGAATAAAATTAAACTTATAGTAAAATCAGAAGGGCGCTTCAATGATACAGCCTCAGATTTCATGGAAATTAGATTTATTCCTTTTATTTTTTAAAAATTTAAAGCAGATGCTTACAAATAAATCAATCATATTGAGGCATGTAAAATTGAACTGCAATTATTTTTGCATCACTTGATCATGATTATCATTGAACCCAGATGTAAAATAAAACCTGGTTTTTTTTAAAAGCAAAATACAATTTCCTGGTTGAAATGCAAGCCACTGATTACTCTTCTTCTGATAATTCTTCGACTTTCTTTTCTTCCAGCCAAAATTGATTAAGATGGTCACTTTTTATAAGGTGCAGTTGCTGGAGATTTACCAGCTCCAATATTCCCAAGAAAATTACGATTGCGTGTATTCGATTTTCACATGAATCAAACAAATTTTCAAAATGAACTTTTCCATTAACGCGAATACTTTCAATAATTCTGGCTTGTTCCTTTTCTATTTCGTATACGTAATTAAAAATGCGATGTACAACAGCTTTAGGTGTTTCGTTTAAACGGTCCATGACCCGTTGAAACACTTTCATCAAATTAAATAAATTCAAGGTTTCCCACTCTGCATCTACCAGCGCTTTTTGTGCTAAGGATTCGAATTCAGATTTCAAATTACCTCGTGGTATTCTAAAATATTGATCATCCTCCATATGGCTGAAGTCCTCTATAACTTCCCTAATCGATTTATATTCCAACAATCGCTGTACAAGTTCTTTCCGAGGATCAATTTCCTGATTATTTTCATCGAGTTCTTTACGAGGCAAAAGCATCTTAGCTTTAATTCGGATCAATGTTGCAGCCACCAGGATAAACTCACTGGCCAGATCAATGTTCATCTGCTCCATATGGCGGATGTAGTCCAGAAAATCCTGGGTAATCTTAGCTATTGGAATATCATAAATATCCAGCTCGTCACGCTCAATAAAAAACAGCAAAAGGTCAAATGGCCCTTCAAATTGCTGGAGTTTTATAGTATAGGTATTCATATCGTATCAAAAGGCTGGCGAAGTTAGCGGAAATGACTGTAATAGCCAACAATTGTTGCGAATCTAATTACCTTAGCTGCATGACCCAGTCATCCCTCCATCTCCTGCCCGTTGCCTTGAGTTGCGCTTCTATTAACCAGATGAGTAATGAAGCTATAGAGGCCGCTAAATCCTTGAATATGTGTGTAGTAGAGCGCGCTAAGACGGCCAGACATTTTCTTAAATCTATCCAACATCCCTTGCCTTTGGCCCAAATTGAAGTATGCGAAATTCCAATCACCGACACCCACATTTTTTTTAAGGATATCATCAGCAGAATTCTGGAAGGCCAAAGCTTTGGCCTGCTTTCAGAAGCAGGTATGCCATGCATTGCAGATCCGGGACATGAATTGGTTAAAATGGCACATCAAAAAGGAATTCCCGTTTGGCCATACGCAGGTCCTAATTCAATGCTGATGGCACTAATGGCATCAGGTTTTTCTGGTCAAAATTTTCAATTTCACGGCTACCTCCCTGCAAAAAAAGAAGCTTTGAGGGAACAGGTGATCAAACTGGTTACAATTCTTAAAAAAACTGGCGTGGCTCAAATTTTTATGGAAACTCCATACCGAAACAAACAAGTATTTGAAATTCTGTTAAGCCATGTTCCGGGCGATTTAGAATTGTGTGTAGCCAGCCAATTGGGAAATCCACAACAGTGCATTTATACGCGTCCAATTAGAGACTGGACGGAGGCTAACAGTAAATTGCATTATGATTTACCATCTGTTTTCATATTGGGCAAATGAAGAAATATTTTTACATCAGCCTGCTTTGTATTTTCAAATTAAACGCTCAACATCAGGATTCTCTTCTACAAATTAATGTAAAGGAATTGGATGTATGCTCAAAATCAGAGTGGAAGCTCGTGTGGGCAGATGAATTTAACGGTGATCAACTCGACAGAACCAAATGGTTTAGTTATTTTCCATTTACTGCAGATGGATCCGACTCTTGTGCAGCGTGCAGAGGTTTAGTGGGCGGAGAATTTATTTCAGATTCGAATTTGCTTATCAAAGATGGAATTTTACATATCATCGCCAAAAAGGAAAAAGCTTCGTGGTTTGGAAGAAATTTTGAATATACTTCTGGAAATATTTTTTCGATGTTGGGTTTTAAATATGGACGTTTCGAAATCCGGTGCAAATTACCAAAAGGAAAAGGATTCTGGCCTGCATTCTGGACTGCCGGTGATGGAGTTATAGAAGAAATAGATGTTTTTGAAAGTAAAGGGCATATCCAAACTCAAACCCAATCCAACTATCATCATTGTTACAATCAAAAAGGCTGCCAACAACCTAAATGGCATTGGACTGCAGATCAGGAGGAATGGAATGTATATGCCGTTGAATGGGATCCCTATTTTGTTAAATGGTATATGAACAAAAGGCTAGTACCAAATTTCAATTTTGTTTTTGATTTTATAGAATCGTGAAACACGACAATGGACCCTGGCAAGGTGTTGCGAATGACATTTTGATAACAAGCCTCCGCTGATAAATCCGGATCAAAATCTCCACTTAATACATCCCACATAATAATTTTGTAATGATGCTTTAAAATTCTTGTTTGTGATGGTTTAAGTCTTCCGTATGGTGGCCTGTATAAATTCGATCCGCAGGCTCTGGCTCCTTTGCGTACGTTGAGTATGTATTCCAAATTATCGGTTCCCCAGCCTGAAAGATGATTGAAGCTATGACTCCCTACAGTATGTCCAGCACGTATAATTTGAGCAAAAATTTCTGGATGCCTTTCAATATTCTGGCCTACACAAAAAAAACTGGCTTTGGCATGGAATTGCTCGAGTTGCTCTAATATCCAGGGAGTTACTTCCGGTATCGGCCCATCATCAAAACTCAGGTAAATTTCTTTATTAGACGTCTCTATTCTCCAAACCAGGTCCGGAAATATCTGCTGGAGAAACTTTGGGGTAAAACTCAAATAGACCATACTGGTTTGCTTCTCAATAAAGACGTATAAAGGTCACCAAACATTTGTTTTAGAGACCAATTATTTTCATGATTAACAATATCTTATGAAGAGTAGTGTGCATATTTGCATGCATTTTATAATTCCATATGGCTCAAAAAGAAATACGTCTGCGTTTTGCTCCGAGTCCAACCGGAGCTTTACATATTGGAGGCATCCGAACTGCCTTATACAATTATTTGTTTGCCCGGAAAATGGGCGGCAAATTTATACTACGCGTTGAAGATACGGATCAGGGACGATATGTCGATGGAGCAGAAAAATATATCCTGCGAAGTCTGGAATGGTTGAATCTGCTTCCAGACGAAGGTCCTGAAAATGGCGGCCCTTATCAACCCTACAGACAATCTGAAAGAAAACAAATCTATCGCGATCACGCTGAGATTTTATTGAAAAAAGGGAAAGCTTATTATGCCTTTGATACCACAGAGGCTTTGGATGCCTTGAGAAAATCAGGTGATGGAAATCAAAAATATGATTACAACACCCGAATCCAAATGCGCAATTCTACGAATATGAATGCCGAACAATTGTCAGCTGCATTCAAAGCAAACGAAGCTTATGTGATCCGTTTAAAAGTTCCGGAAAATGAAGAAGTTGTCATTCAAGATGCCATACGCGGACAAGTTCGATTTCATACATCAGAATTGGATGATAAAGTATTGATCAAATCAGACAATATGCCTACCTACCACATGGCAAATGTGGTTGACGATAAACTTATGCGCATTTCACATGTCATCCGGGGAGAAGAGTGGTTATCTTCAACAGCACATCATTATCTTTTGTATAAAGCATTTGAATGGGAAGAGGATATGCCACAATTTGCACATTTGCCTTTGATTCTCAAACCCACCGGAAATGGAAAATTGTCAAAACGCGACGGCGCCCAATTTGGTTTTCCGGTATTTCCCATGGATTGGAACAATGATGATGGAAGTAAACTTATGGGATTTAAAGAATTTGGATTTGAACCGGAAGCTTTGTTAAATTTTCTTGCTTTATTAGGTTGGCATCCGGGAGGAGATCAGGAATTGTTTAGTGTTGAAGAAATGATTCCTTTGTTTTCGCTAGACAAAATAGTTAAATCCGGTGCTCGCTTTGATTTTGAAAAAAGCAAATGGTTCAATCAACAACATTTGTTGCAAATACCTGAAGAAAATATTTGTGACCGTTTGATAGCAGTATTTAAAGATCATGGAATTGAATTATCATTGGCATTAAGTAAAAGCATTTATAGCATGTATAAAGATCGGGTCATTTTTTTCAAGGATTATTTCGAGCAAGCCAAGGCTTATTTTAAAGAAACGAATTCTTATGATGCAAACTTTATCCAGCAAAAATTTAAAATTGAATATTTGTCAGTCCTGAAAGCATTAAAACTAGAATTGCAAGATTTAGCTCTTTTCGAGGCCAACAATATTCATGGATTACTACAGGAGTTTATCAAAAAAATGAATATCAAACCAGGAGAATTATTTCCACTTCTCCGACTTGTGATGACAGGTATTCCAACAGGCCCCGATGTATTTAAAATGATGGAATTCATGGGAAAAGACAAGCTAAATCAAAGAATTGAACTATTTTCGGATTTTATAGATAAGAATCTTACTGTATGAAAATAAAATTTTGCGGAGCTGCCCGGGGAGTAACGGGTTCATGCCATTTACTGACACTGGAAAATGGTTATAAAATATTATTAGACTGTGGCTTGTTTCAGGGCGAAGATGAGATCGATGACGATATCAATTCGAGATGGCTCTTTGATCCTGCAGAAATCGACATTATGATCTTATCTCATGCACATATTGATCATTGTGGTCGACTTCCAAAATTAGTAAAAGATGGATTTAAAGGTCATATAATTTCTACACACGCCACTCGTGATCTAGCCGAAATCATGCTGATGGATACAGCTCATATTCAGGAACGGGATGCAGAGTATTTCAATAGAAAAATAGCAGAGAAAAGAAAAAAACACACCGGAGAAAAATTGAAGTACCGCGAGCCCATTTATAAATCTGCTGATGTGACCAATGCCATGAAACATTTTATTACTGTTTCTTATGATCGATGGGTAGAGCTTGCAAAAGGCATAAAATTATTATTTACAGATTCAGGTCATATACTTGGTTCCGCTGCAGTTAATCTCGTCATTCAAAAAGGCGGCGATGATTTGCGATTGGCTTTTACAGGCGACATTGGTAGACCCCATCGGCCAATCCTTAAAAACCCGCAAGAAATGTGGCCTGCAGACGTGGTGATCACTGAATCGACATATGGTGACAAACTTCATTTACAAAGGCCTGCAGAAAAGGAACAATTCATGCAAGTCATTTCAGATACCTGTGTTAGCCGCAAAGGCAAACTTATTATACCGGCATTTAGTCTGGGTCGCACACAAGAATTGGTTTATCTTTTATATCAATTGTGCAATGAAGCTAAACTACCGAATGTTCCAGTTTATGTCGATAGTCCTTTAGCAGTAAGTGCAACTGACATTTACAAAGCACATTCTGAATGTTTCGATGAAGAACTTTATGAATATATTTTAAAGGACCCCGATCCATTTGGATTTCGAAAATTAAAATATATTACAGACGTCAATGAATCTAAAAGTTTAAATAACAGTAAAGAACCTTGCATTATTATTTCTGCAGCCGGAATGATCAATGCAGGAAGGATTCAACATCATGTCTTTAACAATATAGAAGATCCCAAAAATACGATCCTTATTGTTGGTTACAGTTCTCCGGGTACTCCCGGCGGAAAATTACGCGCCCATGTTGATTCTCTCAAATTATTTGGAGAACTTAAAAAAGTAAATGCAAAAATTGAAATCATGGATTCATTTTCTGCGCATGGCGACCAACATGAAATGATCGAATATTTATCAAATCAAAAATCCAGTTGTAAAAAAATGTATCTGGTACATGGCGATTACGATGTCCAGCAAAAATACCAACAGATGTTACAAAGCCAACACTTCGTGCGTCCCGAAATTCCGGAATTTGGGCAGCTTGTAGAAGTTCATGGATCATAAGTTGTTTGATGAGTTGAGGATAATAGCAGGTAGGAGGAAGTCTGCTTGTCTGCTTGTCTGCTTGTCTGTTAGTCTGTTAGTCTGTTAGGCTGTTAGGCTGTTAGGCTGAAAGTCTGTTAGGGGGTTTGGCTTTATCAAACTGAAAACTTCTTAATGTAGGTTTGTAGGCATGGAGGAGGAAGTCTACTTGTCTGCTTGTCTGTTAGTCTGTTAGTCTGTTAGGCGGTTAGGCTCTATCAAACTGAAACCTTCTTTTTGGAGGCATATAGAAATCAACACACACTACCGAATGTTAGTTCAATAAATTTAAATTTCTCTTATCTTTATCAGTAAAAATAATACCATCATCAATCATCTCCCGACATCATCATGTTGTTGTTAAAAAGTAACATCTTCATGTCGGGACATCCATCATCTATCCTCCCCGCTTCATGTATTGAAACAAACTCGATTGGCTTGCATAGGTTGCCGAAATATTTTCTTTGGTAAAAACTTTATCTGTATCGCCATAGGCCATTAGTTTGTGATTGATGAGAATCACGCGATCGAAATATGCTTGAACACTATCGAGGTCGTGGTGTACTACCAAAATTGTTTTTCCCTCGGCTGCCAATTGCTTTAATATTTCGATGATCCTTTGTTCCGTTTTTACATCCACACCTACAAAAGGTTCATCCATCAAGATCATGTTAGCTTGCTGGCAAAGTGCTCTGGCCAAAAATACTCTTTGTTGTTGTCCTCCAGACAATTCACCGATCTGCCGGTTTGAAAGTTTCTGAATATCCAGCATCTCAATGGCTTGTTGAATGATTTCGTGATCGCGTTTATTGAATCGCGAAAATAATTTCTTATGTGAAAATCGTCCCATTGCTACGATGTCGTAGACGGTAGCCGGAAATTGCCAATCAACGTCATCTTTCTGAGGAACGTAAGCAATGGATGTCATACATTCTGCTACATCTTTATTCAAAAATCGGATGTGTCCGGCACTTATGGGAACCTGCATCAGGATCGCTTTGAATAAGGTCGATTTACCAGCACCATTCGGTCCGATCAATCCATAAATATGTCCGGCTTCGATCTTTAAATAAATATTTGACAATACACGCTTTTCGTCGTAAGCGACAGAAAGTCCTGATATTTCCAGTGAATATGCCTGTGCTGTCATATAGATCGCATGCGTTTAAGCAAAAAGTAAACGGCTAAAATAAGCAATAGAAAGAGCGGAATGAAAAAATAATAATTACTTGAGTCAAAACTCCAATTAGATTTGTGATGATTGGTGTCCAATTCAGTAGTTCCTTCTCTCTGACTCAAGGCATTAAAAATAATCTCAGCATTTGATCGCAACATTCCGATGTAGGTGTCGGCCATAGTGCCTTCATCTCCTAATGAATCCGCAAATAATTTACCTCCTATTTTTACTTTATTTTCCTTACTGATCTGTTCCATCAATTTCGGGTTAATCGTACTTTCAATAAATATGGCAGGTATCTTTTGATTTTTTATGAGCTGATTTACCCGCAAAAAGTCACCTGTTTGCACATCTGCATCAGTAGATGTGCCCAGCAAAGACTCTACCTCTAATCCATATCTGTTTCCGAAATAATGAAATGCATCATGCGACGTAATCAGCACCCGATGTTCCATTGGAATTTCCAGCACTCTGGAACTTATATAGTTATGCAAATCATCTAATTCTTGTAAATAAATATTCAGGTTGAATCGATATTCCTTTTCATGCAAAGAATCAATCGCTATCAACGCCGTTGCGAGATTGTTGGCATATGTTTTTCCATTAATGGGATCCATCCAAGCATGTGGATCAGTCGAATTCTTGAAATGCGGGTTGGTAATGGGCACAATGCCTTCAGTAAGAATTTTTCTGAAAGCTTTCGATTCAGAAGATTGTATTAACTTTTCCAACCAGCCTTCAAAAGTTAGTCCGTTGATGAGTATCAAATCTGCCCTGTGGACTTTTCGTAAATCTCCGGGCGTAGGTTCATACAAATGCGGGTCGGATCCAACCGGAACGATCATTTCTACTTCAATGAGTTCACCACCAATGACTTTAGCCATATCAGCCCACATAGAGGCAGTTGCTAAAACAACGGGTTTGGAAGCCATTGCAGAAAATGCAATCCAACAGGAAAACAAAAGAGTTAGGTGAATTTTCATATTTTAAGGTTTTACTATAATATCTAATGCGGTTTGATGACTTATCCAGGCAGATTCTTCCTGCTCCGCCCTGAGTTGAATGGATTGATCGTAAGATGTTTTATGGAGAATTTCGATGTGAGAACCCGGTTTTAATTTTATACTATCGAGGTACTGTAAAAATTCAGGTTTTTGCTGTCTGACACCTAATACCAGTACTTTTTTACCAGGCACTCCAACACTGGCAAGACTTACTTGCTGTCGATAAGTAAAACTTCCGTTTTCATTGGGTATAGGGTCTCCATGCGGATCGAATTTTGGATTGCCTAGAAAAGCATCCAGTCGCTCCACAAGTTCAATAGATTGTATGTGTTCCAATTGTTCAGCAACATCGTGTACTTCATCCCAATTAAAGCCCAATTTTTCAACAAGAAACACTTCCCATAAGCGGTGTTTTCTCAACAGCATTAATGCCATTTTTTGACCTTCTCGCGTTAAACTCGCTCCATAATACTTTTGATAGGTAAGCAGTTCTTTTTCCGCCAACCGTTGGATCATATCCGTAACCGATGCGGCCGTCGTGCCCATTTCCTTGGCAATTTCCTTAGTACCTGCCGATGCTTCAGGATTGTTCTGGATGATTTTGTAAATTGCCTTCAAATAATTTTCTTCGGAAACAGTTAGCATATTCTAAATTTAGGCAAATCTAAATATTTTTTAAGACGTATCAAAATATAATTTATGGACAGTCGATTTATTCTAATTTCAGACATTATCAGGGCGCGTAAGTCCGAATTTCCATCTACCTACAAATCAGGCAACATTGACCCAAAACTTATTGATGACTTGATTTCCAACGCATTATGGGCACCAAATCATAAAAAAACCGAACCCTGGAGGTTTGTAGTCGTATATGGCGAAAAGAAACAGGAACTATCAGATTTTATGGCAGAACATTACCTAAAAACCACACCTACCGACAAATTTGATATAGTAAAACAAAGAAAAGCTTCAGAAAAACCGCTCCAATCGGGTGCAATCATTGCCATTTGCATCCACCGAAGTCCTGAAGCCTTGATCCCTGCCTGGGAAGAAAGCGCCGCCGTCGCCTGCGCAGTTCAAAATCTTTGGCTGAGTTGCACTGCAATTGGACTGGGAGCCTATTGGAGCACTCCCGGCATCATCAAGAATCTAAATGAATTTCTTCAACTCCACGAACACGAGGAATGCATGGGTTTATTTTATATGGGCTGGTCAGGAAATCCTGGCACAGAACGCACTCGCAATAGTCTCGATCAGGTTAGGCGGTGGTTGTAATGACCTGATGAGATGAATAGAGTTTGAGCGTCTGGATGTCTGGATGTCTGCTTGACTGCTTGACTATTTGTCTATTTGTCTGTTAGTCTGTTAGTCTGTTAGTCTGTTAGTCTGTTAGTCTGTTAGTAAACAACACGAACTAACGTATGTTAGTTCTATAAATTTAAAATATTAATAAATTATTTTAAATATCATTATCAGTTAAAACTAAATCTATAATCTATAATCTATAATCTATAATCTATTATCTATTATCTTTAATCTTTAATCTATCTCACTTCCCATTCAACTCCTGCTCTACCATCCAGGTAGCATCCATTTTGATAATACTATCCACTGGCAACTTCAGTTTGATAGCCTTTTCTCTAATGTGTTGAATCCAGGCTGAATCTGTAGGGATATAATTCATAAGATTTTGTACCTTTTCATAAAAAGCTGAATTCCTAATACTCTTATCCAATAAAATGGCTTCAGCCGTTTCCAAAAAACCCCAACCCAGATTAGAAAAATTCGCATCGGTAGATATGATCACAACCAATTCACATTCGCTCAGATCATTTGCCATGTAATCGCGATTTCCTACTTTCATAGCCAGACCACCGGCTTCATAAACTTCATTATGATAATACCAAAATGGATTTCTTTTGAAACTTTTGTGAATGCCCAAATTGAATAAACTCCAATAATACGAATCGGCAATCACCAAAATATTTGGGAGCGCTTTCCCATCCGGCTTTTCAAATTGATATTCAGGGTAGGCATATAGAGGACCACGCATTGGAATTATTAGATTGAGTCCCTTTTCGATATCATTGTCATCAAATCGCGGTGTGGCCATCTTTATCTCTGTCCAGGAAATATCAGGTAAGTCCTTGTTGCGAATTTTTTCGATCGTATGAATCAAAGAATCGGCGACCAGACAAGCACCATAATGAGTCCAGTGTATTCCATATTTGGGATATAATAAATATCGCGAACTATCTTTTGCTTTTAGAAAAAATTGGTTGAAGTCGATGTAGTTCAGTCCATAATGTTCAGCAGCAGCTAACAAATGTTCGTAATTCGTCTCAGCTTTTGAATATTGAATGCTATCGGGTAAATATTCCGGGTAGAATTGCACTTTACTAGGGGCAAATACAAATAACAAATCTTTATCCCGTTTTTTGAGCAAGTCCCGGATAACACTTGCTCTATACATTCTATTGTAAATACTGTCTTTACCTACAAAATCAAAGCCGTAAAAGGCTCTTATATAATTATACTCATAGAGATAATTTTCCTTCCCCCTAATGACAGAACGCGCATGTACTTTATCGAACAAATAATAATCCAATTGATTATTCAATCGCACAAATGAATTCCTAAAGCCAAATTCATCATTCAACCAGGCTTCTTTGTATTGCTGGTATCTAGCTTCAAACCAATTGGTCCCCGTAAAAGTAATCAATGATTTTTTCTCTATACCTCCCGACAAATCTTTTTCCGAAATCCATTTCAAATCCCCTTGCAGCCAGGGAATACATAACAAAAGCAAAATGCCATAAAATAAAAACTTCAATTGATGCTGTTGTTCTCCCACTTTCATTAAAATCTAAAATAAATAAAAGGATTGAAACCACTTGAGCTGATCAAAGCAATACACAGACTTAACAATACCAGTGAAATCCCAGCCATGCTGTAATGCCTTCTTAAACTGTAGTTTTCAAAATAAATGAGTTGCTGAATCTTACTGCCCGATTTACTAAATGCAAAAAATGAAAACACCAGACATAAAGCTCCGTAAAAATAAAAAGACGAATCCGCTTGAAAACTATGATCAAATGAAAAATGAAACATGTTCTGAAGGTATAAAAAGGCCTTGTCGACTTCCTCTATTCTAAAAAACACCCAACCGATAACAACAATGACAAAACACCAAATGGTCCTGATGATTTTCAGCCATCCCGTTTCCATGCGTTCATAAATCTTCATTAAAAACATTCTTTCGAGGACCAACCAACATCCATGGTAAGCTCCCCAAATCACAAAACTCCATGAAGCTCCATGCCATAATCCTGATGCGAGAAACACAAGCCATAAATTAAAATACAATCTCGATTTGTTTGTTACTTGATTTCCTCCAAGCGGAATGTATAAATAGTTTTTCATCCAACTTCCGAGGGTCATGTGCCATCGTCGCCAAAATTCTGTGATGCTACCGGAAATATAGGGATTGTCAAAATTCTCAGGAAATCGAAATCCGATCATTTTAGCTATACCTATTGCCATGTCTGAATAACCACTGAAATCAAAATAAATCTGAAACGTATATGCAAGGATCCCTGCCCAGGCCATTGGCGTAGATAAACTCATAAAATCTCCAGCAAAAATTTCATCTGCATATTGTCCCATGTGATTGGCAAGGATGACTTTCTTTGAAAGTCCCAAAACAAATCTGTAAAACCCCCTTAATTTATAGTCATAGTTATCATGAGCCGACCGATCACTGATTTGATCCGCCAGATCGTGGTACCTGACAATGGGGCCTGCAATAAGTTTAGGAAATAATATGATATACGTTTGATAATCCCAAAAATGCCGGAGGGGTTTATGAATTCTTCGATATACATCAACAACATATGTGATGGTTTCAAAAGTATAAAATGATATTCCAATAGGAAGTATGAGTTTAGTCCAATGCACCGCTTCCATACCCATCCAGGATAAGAAAACATTGACATTGTCGATAAAAAAATTGGAATATTTGAAATAAAACAGCAATCCAAGATTCACAGATAGAGAAAGCAGCAACAATAATTTTCTCCTGATTTCTTGTTTAGATTGGTCCATCCATCGAACGAGATGAAAATCGAGGAAGGTCGTTCCCAGGATTACAAAAATAAATTTCGGAGCTCCCCAGCTATAAAAGAAAATGCTGAATGCGAGTATAACTATATTCTTATAGGCCTTCCCTACGAGATAATAACAAATCAGGAATGCCGGAAGAAAGTAGAGAATAAAAACGATGCTGCTGAATACCATATGCTCCGAACAAATGTAAGGGATTAATCAATGAACTGTAGCCTTGAAATCAATATTGGAATCCCACAGGTATCTGAGTAATGTTGAATCATTGCGATTTTCCACCAATTACGATTACCCATTCACCAACAATTTTTACAGATGCAAGCTTGGTTTTAATTTCACCAAGGGTACCCGTTATATATTCTTCATATATTTTTGATATTTCTTTGGTAAAGCAAGCTTGCCGATCTGCACCGAACCCATCCATCAATTCATCGATGCATTTGAGTATTCTGTGAGGCGATTCATAAAGAACCATTGTACAATCCAATTGGGATAGCCACTGAATCTGGCTGTTTCTTCCTTTCTTCTGAGGCAGGAAACCATTGAAAAAAAATTTATCGCAAGGCAGTCCTGAAGCTACTAATGCAGGCACAAATGCCGTTGCTCCGGGTAATGCAATTACCGGAATATTTTCGGCACGGCATGCCCTAACCAGCAGATAAGCGGGATCAGAAATGCCCGGAGTTCCGGCATCGGTCACCAACGCCATGCTTAAACCAGTTTTAAGTTTTTCGATAATCAATTGATAAGAACGATGTTCATTTTGACTGTGAAAACTCTTGAGTGAATTGTCTATATTAAAATGCTTGAGCAATTTATTGCTCACTCGTGTGTCCTCCGCAAGTATGAGATCTACCGAAGATAATATGCCCAATGCCCTTGGGGTCATATCAGATAAATTTCCAATTGGTGTAGGAACGAGATAAAGGCAGGGTTTCGGATCGCGTTGTTTATCCATTACATCTATAGAACCTGTAACAAATTATATTATTGTCATGGTAAACTGATAATGCTCTGTAATCGGGTTTGATAATAATTTTTTGCAACTGTTTTCTACTATTTCCTGAGCAAGTGACTCTGATTCTGCCTCCACAATCAGTTCTATATGTTTTCCAATTCTGGCATCTTTCACGCCCTGAATATCCAGATAATGGATATTGTTTACTACCGCTTTTCCCTGGGGATCCAGAAGTTCTTTATGTGGCATAATGTCGATGAATGCTTTATACGATTTCATAAGTGATGCGTTTGAAGATTTCTAAATGGATGAAACAAACTAAAGAGTATATGGATTAAAATGATCAGACTTAGAACCCCTGCACCCAACCAGAAGCTAAAAATGATACATATAAATTCAACAAAAAGTAATACTGCATTTTTTTGAAGCCATTCCCTGTAAAATTGGATTTTAATAATCTTTAAGCGACTTACCATCAATATCGAAAAAATGATAATTAAACTGAGAAACACAAAAGGTTGAAAAATCCAATTTAAACAGGAGTCTGTCTGTTGATACAATGCTAACAAGCCCGCAAAAAACAAACCATTGGCAGGTACAGGCAATCCCGTAAAATAATTGTTTCCTTGTTTGATATTGACATTGAACCGGGCTAAACGGAATGCCGCCATCAGGGTCAATAAAAATCCGAAAAAAGGAACCCACTGCATGACCGGATTTGTTTTTTCCAGGATGTGAAATGCAATCATCCCAGGCACTAATCCGAAACTCACAACATCTGAAAGTGAATCCAATTGCACTCCTAATTCACTGCTTTGTTGAAGTCGTTTTGCGACAAAGCCGTCCAGGAAATCGGCGAGTCCTGCCAAAACCATAAAATAGATACACCAATCGTAATTTCCTTTTTCAAGGCTGATCAGTGCACAACAGCCAAATAACAGATTACACGAGGTTAATAAATTGGGAATGGTAAACATCTACCCTGAATGAATCGCAAAAGTAATAGTAATTCACATCAGCTTTAGATTATTAATTTACAAAGTCAATCTGTTTTTTAATAATTTTGGGCAAGTTTTCCACATTTTAACACAAAATCAGGGTTTATAGTGTCTTTTTACTTATAAAATGCGTTATGAATCAAAGATCTCTATGAACAAGGTTTTTTTATCGTGCCTTTTTATTTCGCTTTCTTGGGCTCAATTATGGGCACAACCATCCAATGACAATTGCAACAATCCCATTATTATTGGGGATGTAACCAAATTTTGCAGCAAAACAGGAGAATATACAAACGTTGCAGCTACTCCTTCGGGATATGGTTCAGCGACCTGCTGGTCAAGTACAGGCAGAGATGTTTGGTTTCGTTTCAGAGCATTTTTTACAGATGTAAGCATCACAATCATTGGCACAAACAGGGGTGGAACTCCGGGTGGAACTTTGTCGGCACCAATGGTTGCTTTATATCGTGGAATTTGTGGTGGTACCATTTCTGAATTGGAATGTGGCGCAGCAACTATGGGAAATGGAATCGTCAATATCTACCAGGGCGGATTGGTGGTTGGTGCAGATTATTTTATCCGAGTCGATGGCATAAACAATGCCACCGGTACCTTTCAATTATGCATTAATAATTTTAATCCTCCTGCTAAAGCAGAACAGGATTGTCCGGCCTCTACCGTTTTATGCGATAAATCTCCTTTTGTGGTCCAAAGCCTGACCGGCAGCGGACTTTTTTCAGATGAAGCTTTCGATAGCTGTCTAGGTGACAACAATACCACCAATTCTGAATCTTCTTCCGTTTGGTATTCATGGGTAGCTGCAAACGATGGTAGCTTAACTTTTACTTTAAATCCCCTCAATCCGTCCGATGACATCGATTTTGCCATCTATGAGCTCCCAAGCGGCATTCACAATTGTGCAGACAAGCAAGTACTGAGATGTAATGCTACAGCGCCACCTTGCGCCGGCCCAACCGGGCTCAATTTCACCGATCCCGATATCACGGAAGATCTCAATTGCAACAGTGGTGAAAATGGTTACTGCAAATTTATCGATATGCAACAAGGTAAAGCCTACACTCTGGTCATTAATAATTTTACGAACACCGGTATTGGCTTTTCTATAGATTGGGGTGGCACGGGAGAATTTTTGGGACCAGTCGCAAATTTTGGCATTGAACCTCCGACGGGATTGCGCTGTGAAACCGATTTCATGGTTGTTGATTCTTCCTACATTAACCAGGGTACTATATTGCGATGGACCTGGAATTTTGGAAAGGATGCAATACCGCAAACTGCCAATGGAAAAGGTCCCCATTTTGTAAGGTACAGTTCAGTTGGTGAAAAATATATTACCATGACCATTGAAACGAGTACCGGTTGCAAAGTGACCGACATTCGTAGATTGATAGCTGAACCCTGTTGTGACGACTTGCCCACATTGACCCTAAAAATAGACAGCTTGCGCGATGTAACTTGTTTTGGTGATAGCGATGGCATGATAGCTATAAGCGGTGATCAGGGTTCTCCTTTTGAAGATATTATTGGTGGTGTTCCAATCACTTATTACCAATACAGCTTAAACGGACAGGATTTTAGTCCGACCAGTCGCTTCACAAATCTTCCGGCAGGAAAACATATCATCATTGTACAAGATCGAAAAGGATGTGTCGACACGATTGAAATAGACATTAAAGAACCCGAAAAAATTATTCCCAATGCCGGAAGCGATATTGAAATTGATCTTGGTGATATAATAGATTTAAATGCATCTGTGATCCCGGCTGGATTTTATCAATACCAATGGTACCGCGGAGATAGCATAGATTGTGTTAGCTGCCAAAATACAAATGCACTTCCATTTAATGACGGGTATTATGCCTTACAGGCAACCGACAGTAAAGGGTGTTTTGGAGTAGATAGTTTTTTTGTTCGCGTCCGAAAAAATTATGAAATTTATCCACCCAATGTTTTTAGTCCGAATGGGGATAATATCAATGATATCTTTTTTACAGGAGGTAGCAAATCGCTTTTAAATATTGATGAAATGCTGATCTTCGATCGATGGGGCAACCTCGTGTTCAGAGCAATAGATTTGATTCCAAAAAATCCTACGAGTGGCTGGAATGGAAGATCCGGAGATCAGAATTGCCTGCCCGGAGTTTATGTGTATCAAATCAAAGGGCGCTTCCTGGATGGCTTTGTAAAAACGGTAAGTGGAGATCTTACGCTTTTGCGATGAAAATTATTTCCAATTATTGCATTCTAATCGCGAGCCTTCTCTTATCCTGCCAGGAAGAAAAAAAAGAATTATCAGATCTGGATGCAGCGCAATTAAAAGATAAGGAATATTTTCAAAACGTCCATATCCGCTACAGTGATTCTGCTGAAATCCGAATACGAATCCAGGCTCCGGAAATGATCCGGTACATTGAATCCGGAAAACTGAAAGAAGAATTTCCAAAAGGATTTTTAGCCTATTTTTATAATAACAGCAATATAGCCAGCAATACATTGTCTTCAAAATATGCCCTTCGCGTCCATGCGGAGGGTAAAACTTACATGAAAGACAGTGTCGTTTTTTCCAGTGCCGGAGGTGAGCTTTTAAAAACAGCCGAGCTCGTCTGGAATGAAACCGCCGGCCGTCTCTTCACTGACAAATTTGTACGCATCATCCGTAAAAACGAAATCCTGCAGGGATACGGTTTTGAAACCGACCAAAATTTCCGGGAAGGAACGATCAAATCCATAGATGCGATCATTCCCTCCGAAAAGTTATTTAAGGAGGAGTAAAGACGGAATGTTTGAAGTACACGGTTTGACTTTTTGACTGCTTGACTGCCCGAGGACTTAGAATTAGTTTCTTGTTTGATCGGGTGTGTTTTACAACTTCGACCTGGAGACATCTACCAATGAAACGCATTGCAAAGCTTAAACTTTTATCAAATATGCTGACATTCCATTAGAATTTTAAACGATTTCCTTACATCCCCTCTAAGTTTACTTAATTATTTGCCTAATAGCCTACACACCTAAAAGCCTACAGGCTCTCTTTTCGTATCTTTGACCCATGTTGGGACTATACATCCTCCTGTTTATTTTATTAAGCTTGCTTTTTGCAGGAGCAGAGATTTCATTTCTATCTGCAAATAAATTTGCTTTAGACGTTTTTAAGAATAAAGGATTTGGGAGCAGCAGGATATTGACTGCATTGTACCTTAAACCCAACCAATTTTTAGCATCCATGTTGGTCGGTAAAACTTTAAGTATCGTAGTCCTCATTTACCTGCTCAGCGACATGTTGTTAAACACCTTGCAAGCGTTTGGGTGGAATCCCGTTTTCGTTTTATTTCTCCAAATTTCCATGATAGCGCCAGTCATACTCATGATCAGTGAATTTTTTCCAAAACTCGTATTCAGAACCTATGCCAATTTGTTTCTACAGAGTTTTGCCTATCCCATTTTTATACTGTCCAAACTTTTGTACGTTCCCTCGAAAATATTGTCCTTTGTCTCCAACCGTATCATCCGCAAACTATTTAAACAAACGTACGTTAGTACACCCAGCGACTATTCACACGACGACCTGGAAACCTATTTGGAAGGACCCATTTCGATATCAGAAGAAGATGTGGACACAGATATATTAAAAAACGCGCTCCATCTGAAACAGGTAAGAGTCAAAGATTGCATGGTTCCCCGTACTGAAATGGTGTATGTAGATGTATCCGATCCTATGGTAGAAGTCATAAAGGCATTCTCTGCCTCAAATTTATCCCGAATCATAGTTGTCGATGGCGATATTGATGATGTTTTGGGTTACATCCACCATCAGCAAATGTTTAAAGATCCTACAGATGTCCGATCCATCTTTATGGAGATTCCCTTTGTTCCGGAAACCCTGAACGTTTATGATCTGATGTTGAAAATGAACAAGCAGCATCTCTCAATTGCCTGTGTTGTAGATGAGTTTGGAGGTACAGCAGGAATCATTACACTTGAAGATATTCTCGAAGAAATTTTCGGAGAAATTGAGGATGAACATGATAAAGAAGATTTTTTTGAAGAGCGTCTTTCAGATCATGAATATTTATTTTCAGGAAGATTGGAATTATCCTATTTGGAAGATACTTACGCAATCTCACTTCCCAAAGGAGACTACCATACACTGTCCGGTTACCTCGTTGCTAGCTTAGAAAACATTCCCGAACAAGGCCTTTCCCTTGAACAAGATGGATACAAATTTACTGCGGAGCAAGTCAGCGATACGAAGATCGAAACCATCCGGGTGGAGAGGGTGTAGGAATTTAGGCTTGTAGGCTTGTAGGCTTGTAGGCTTGTAGGCTTGTAGGCTTGTAGGCTTGTTGTAGGCTTGTAGGCTTGTAGGCTTGTAGGCTTGTAGGCTTGTAGGAAAAAACAAGCCCTAACGAATGTTAGTTCAAATATTATTCAATTATTTTCAAATTATTACTCATAACTTTAGTTGCAACAAAGCTTGTCTTTTTGCACTTTGCACTTTAATCTTTAATCTTTTACATGTCCCGTAGGGACAAAATATTGGTAGCCTTTTAGGAAAATCATGAACTACCTGCCGCAGGTAGGCAAGAGTAGGATTATTGGTAAGCAGGATCGTCAGATAGAAAAAGACACGTACTAACGAATGTTAGTACAAAAAATGGAAATTATTTTTTTAATTTCTGAAATTTGCTCCTTCCGAAATCATCATCACCTGTTTACTGATTAATTTCTGCATCTCGGGACTCTTTGATCCTAGCTCCAGAATCCATTCCATCCAGTAAATCTCCTCCATCCGTAAAATCCTGTCATTTCATTTTTGCTTTTAACCGCAGCATCCGTTTTCCTTTTTTATCAAACCATAAGGCATCTTTGCAATTGGGATCGCCATGATAGTTAAATGTGATCTCTTTTCCTGCCGGAATATTTTTGATGGCATGTACCTCGATACAATCATTGTCCGGGTCGTAAATATATTCGGAGTTGGGGCTATACGAATGATTATAAAGTGATCCATAACCCAAAGCTATTGCTGCCTGTTCATCATTATCACCCCAAACGAAATAATAATCGTGCAATTCGGTGTGGTGGATGATGTCCACTTCATTCTCCGGAATAATGAGTATCGGACAAATTTCGATTAAAGCCCCTTTGGGTATGTCCGTTGCACAAAAAACAGCTCGCCCCTTGTTGCGAACATTTGCAATGTATAAACCTGCTAATCTCTGCATGTTGCTTTTCAATTGGCTGTAAAATTATTAGCTTTGCGCCAGTATATGATGCTCATGCAGGATGTTAAATTATTTTCCGGGACCGCTTCCCGGGCGCTTGCTGAAGATATTGCCGACCATTACGGCGATTCTCTCGGAAAATTGAACCTACTGCGTTTCAGCGATGGAGAAATGCAACCGGTTATTAATGAATCCGTGCGCGGTAGTTATGTTTTTCTCATTCAGTCAACATACGCGCCTTCCGAAAACCTTTTTGAGCTTTTGCTCATGATTGATGCTACCAAAAGGGCTTCCGGTGGTTACATCACTGCCGTTATCCCCTATTTTGGGTATGCCCGGCAGGATCGAAAAGATAAGCCCAGAGTACCCATTTCAGCAAAACTCGTAGCTAACTTACTTCAGGCTGCCGGCGCCAACAGAATTATGACCATGGACCTACACGCTGACCAGATCCAGGGGTTTTTTGACATTCCTCTCGATCATTTGAAAAGCGAAGCCATCTTTATGCCTTTTCTGGATTCCTATATGAAGGAAAATACGGTTTTTGCATGCGCAGATGTGGGCGGAGTAAAAAGGGCAAGGAGTTATTCAAAACATTTTGGAAAAGACCTGGTCATTTGCGATAAATACCGCAAAAAAGCCAACGAAGTTGAAAATATCACTGTCATTGGCGATGTGAAAGACCGCGAAGTCATCCTGGTCGATGATATCGTAGATACTGCCGGAACACTTTGTAAAGCCAGTCAAGCTTTAATAGACAAAGGTGCATTAGATGTTAAAGCCGTCTGTACCCACCCTGTATTATCGGGAAAAGCATTCGAAAACATTGAAAACAGTCGAATTTCGGAAATGATCGTAACCGATTCCATCCCTTTAAATCGCACAAGCTCAAAAATCAAAGTCCTCAATTCTGCCAAATTATTTGCTAAGGCGATCCGGAATACGCACGAACATCGCTCCATCGAGGCACTTTTTATTGATAAATAGCTGACATTTTCCATCTTTTTATATCTTTGCGCTCCCTAAAAGGGATTTTAATAAAATTTTGATTTATGGAAACCGTCGTTATCAACGCCAGCCCTCGAACAGACACCGGAAAAGTTGCATCTAACCGCTACCGCAGAGAAGGTGTTGTGCCTTGTGTCTTGTATTCTAAAGAAGGCAATTTGCAATTTAATGCTCAACCTTCTGAACTGAAAGCCTTGTTGTACACTCCAAAATTCAAGGTTGCAGAAATAAACTTCAACGGACAGACTCACCGTTGCATCTTAAAAGAAGTACAAACTCACCCTGTAACCGATCAAATTACACATTTGGATTTTCTAAAGCTCATCAAAGGTACTCCTGTAAAAGTGGAGGTTCCCGTGACTTTAAAAGGTGCCGCAGTTGGTGTTAAATCGGGTGGTAAACTGGTTCAAAGAATTCGCACCGTCCACATTAAGGCTTCTTCCGAAAACATTGTACCTGAAGTTTATTTGGACGTTACCAAACTCGATTTGGGTCAAACCATGAGAGTTCGCGATATCATCCCCGTTTCAGGTGTTGAAATCGTAAATCCAGCTAGTACGCCGGTTGTAGGTGTTGAAATTCCACGTGCTCTGAAAGGTGCCGCTGCTGAGGAGACCAAAGCCGCTGCTGGAGCTCCTGCTAAAAAATAATAATCCCTTTTTTATAATACAAAAGCCGGCCCAAAGCCGGCTTTTGTATTTTGTGGAAAACTTTAAACATGTCTTCCCTACGCCTTAGTTTATGCCAAATCCCCATAATTTGGGAAAATCCAGCTGCTAATAGAGAGGCCATAGAACAATTGCTTTTCCAGCAACTTAAACAGCCTACTGACCTTCTGATCTTCCCGGAGATGTTTACGACCGGATTTAGCATGGCTTCGGATAGGCTCGCAGAAAACATGGACGGACCTACGCGCATTTGGATGCAAAAAATTGGAGACATGTTTAATTGCGCTGTTGCAGGGAGTCTCATCATCAAGGAAGAATCTAAATTTTATAATCGCTTAATCGCAGTCCGAGCCAAAAGTGACCAAGCCTCGTTTTATGATAAAAAGCACCTTTTTACCCTGGCCAACGAGCATCAACACTATAGCCCGGGCTCACGCAAAATGATACTTGAGCTCAATTCCTGGAAAATTGCATTTTATATCTGCTATGACTTGAGGTTTCCGGTTTGGTGCAGAAATGAAGATGGCGCCGACCTCATCGTGTTTGTTGCCAATTTCCCTGAAAAAAGAGAACTTGCCTGGAATAGCCTTTTGCCAGCAAGGGCTATCGAAAATCAAAGTTTTGTGGCAGGCGTCAATCGAATTGGAAGTGATGAAATGGGAATTCACTATAAGGGGGATTCTGCAGTCTATGATTTTGAAGGAAGACCTATGGTCCATCTAAATTCAGCCCATGGCATCGCTCAGCTTGAACTGGATCTTGCTTCGCTCCAGGTATATCGCCGGGCCTACCCTTTTCTCAAAGACCGGGACCTGTTTGAATTCAAATAAGCATCATAACGAGTTTAAACAAAGCTGCTCCTAAGGCGTTATATCATTCCTGCTTTCCAGATAGTTAAAAATATATTAAATATTTATTTAATATGTATAATCTTATTATATTGCAGCTTGTATGAATATTATCCTTATTTTACGACATACATATCCTGGCCTTAAAGGCTGCTTGGCTTTGGTGGTTTGTCTCTGTATTTCATGTTCCGCGCCCAAAGTAGTCGTTGGCGATCAAAAACTAAACGAAAATGATCCCTGGAAAATGAGAGAAAGCATTCTATCGAATGGAATGCAATTGTTAGGGACGCCCTATAAACGTGCTGGAAAAAATACAGATGGTTTCGATTGCAGCGGTTTGGTACAATTTCTCTTTTCAAAAACCGGATTAAGCATAGGACCCAGCTCACGAGACCAAATAAACAAGGGAACGGAAATTGATCTCGATGCTGCCAAGCCCGGGGATCTCATATTTTTTGGTACTAAGAATCAAGTGAGCCATGTCGGACTGATCTGTAGCAATAAAAAAAATGAATTATACATTATACATAGTACTTCGTCTAAAGGAGTAATTCATGAAAACATCCTAGCATCTGACTATTGGCTGCGCAAAATTTTACGCATCAATCAGTTTGAATCCTATCTTCCTGAAAACTTGTTAACTCAGCATTAAGCTTAGCTTATCATTTTCATTTAAGCGCATTCATTCGTTATAAATCCTAATTTCTCTTTCCCCTCTCTTAGACCAGGCTCTGTACATACCATTCGAATTAAACGGAGTTGCAATATTTCCGAATCGGTCTATGGCAATCAATCCACCTTCTGCACCGATCGATTTTAATTCCTTATGAATAATGGTTTCCGCGGCTCTATGCAATTTTTGCTTTCCATATAATATTCTTGCATGCAAATCATGTGCTACAGCATACCGAATAAAATATTCTCCGTGTCCGGTACAGGAAACTGCACAGGTTCTGTTGTCTGCATAGGTACCGGCACCAATCACCGGGCTATCGCCCAGGCGATTCCATCGCTTGTTGTTCATGCCACCCGTCGATGTGCCGGCTGCAAGATTTCCACGGAGATCCAACGCCACGCAACCCACTGTGCCTAACGAACGTTCGTTATCTTCTTGAAGTGCCCCTGTATTAGTTGTTTTCAATTTTTGTAAGGTATTCAAATGTTGCAGCCATCGCTCTTCCGTATAAAACCAATTCGCATCTGCAGTATCCATTCTCATTTCCATTCCAAAAGCTTTAGCACCTTCTCCGACTAAAAAAACATGTTGTGATTTTTCCATAATAGCCCTGACCAGGCGGATAGGATTCTTGATACCCTGAACACCGCCGGCTGCACCCGCCGAATGTGTAGCACCATCCATGATGCTTGCATCTAATTCCACTTTTCCTTCCCGGTTAAAAACCGCTCCTTTTCCTGCATTGAATAAAGGACAATCTTCCATAAACACAATCGTTTGCTCAACCGCATCAAGTGCTGTACCTCCATTTTGTAATACACCCTCACCAATGGATAAGGCTTGCTCCAATGCCTTCAGATAGGCTGCTTCCTTTTCTACAGTCATATTTTGCCTGGAAATTGCTCCTGCACCGCCGTGAATAGCGATGGCCCATGTTGATTTTTTTTGAGCACCCAAAACTGTGCTGCAAATAAGAATGAAGCACAAAAATCCAAAGCCGGGTAAACGCGAAGTTTGGATCTGATTTATGGTTCCTAAATGAAGCTTGAGAATTTGTCCAGGTACAAACTTTTTTTTCATATTTTTTTTATTTTAGCTTCGTTTTTCGATTTCATCAAAAATAATTCTTTTTCCATTAGGTCCCAATTTGAATACCTCATAAATCTCCTATACATACGTGATTCATTAAAAAATATCCGATTTCACTCTTCTAACTTAACAGAGCCCCATGCTTAGAATGTTTCTGCTACTTTTAAATGCATTTATCAGATTTATCTAGCCAGCCATATCAAATTTTATGCTGCATGACCTGAACGCGATGTTGAACAATGCGTTTGATCAATCCGACTGGCAATTCCTGTTCAAAAGGAAATTGTATAGCACCTTTTGAAGTTTTATAAGGCTCCAGTTCCTTTTTGAATAAAGTAATGGCTTCCGGAGCCGGATAAAATCCCAGATGTGACTTAAAAGCCGCATAGTGTACCAAGTTTCCATTGAGCTTATATGTCGGAATATTATAACTTATGCATTCTTCCGCTTGTGGTGCAGTTTGTTGAATGATGTCTCTTATTTCATTTAAGCGAGTTTTTACAGGTTCTGAAAAAGCATTATGATACTGATCGATGTTTTGAAATTTAATACTTCCGTATGGTTTGTTCTTTGTTTTGGCCATATTAATTTTTCATATAAAGTTATTAAGAAATTTATTGAAGACTCCAAATTTAACAATCTACTACTTTGCTTTGGTTATCTTTGTTTACAACAAAGCCTAAGTTTTGAAACGGATTGTTATAAGCCTTATCTGGATATCACTCTTCAGTGGTTTACATGGGCAGAGTCTCATCATCCATCATAGCCTGGAAGACAGTGCTTTTGTCTGCGGAAATAGTCTCCTGAAAATTGAAGTGGAAAACAGTTCGTCAAGTCTTCTTAGTAATCTGCATTTTCAATTGATTTTACCATCTGGAACTTCTTATATTCAGGGTTCTGCAGTCAATGCAACTGAGTTTAACCTTAGCATTCCACATCAACCAGAGTTTACACTTACACCACTTGCTGTTGGTGAAAAACGCATACTCCAATTGCAATTTGAAATAAGTTGTTCCTTATTCGATCAGGTTAACAGTGGAGCATTATTTCAAAATAAATTAATATTCAGACATTCTTCAGGAATTGATTCCCTGCTTACCGAACCACCTTACCGGATCGAAACAGGATTTCTGGTGATCCCCCAGGTGAGAGATACCATTATTGAAGCAGGTAATCAAATGAAACGAACCATACAAATTCTCAATTCAAGGTTAGGTCCAATAAAGGAGTTCACATTTACAGACCAACATGATCCTTTAAAATTGACATCCAATTCAGGAACCCTTTTGATGGAGGATCTTCAAAATTTGCAACTGCATTTCAGCAGTAAAGATTTTATCCTTATAGGCGATCGCGATTCTTTGTTTGAAAGAAATGAATCGATTTTTATAGAAGAAATATTAATGGATAGCAACTGCCAAGCCAAAACCATCCATTCAAATTTTTCGGTATCCTGGGGATGTTCACAATCCTTTTGCCAGTCGGATATGGAAACAGCAGATGTAATCTTTACGAATCCGTCCGGAAATGCGCGATTAAATTTTTCCATTGATGTTCAGGCCCCATCTTGTCATTGTGAACCTGAAGGTGTGAAGTTTCAAATGCACATTCAAAATACCGGGACCCGCAGAGCTGACAGTCTATTATTAGATTTATTGACAGAATATCCTGCAAGCTCTACAGAAGTATTTTCATTTTTAATCGATAGTTTCAGGATTCAGGGCAATGCGTCTATAATTTCAATCGAGACTATCGATGAATTTAACGGAAACAATTGTGCCCAGGGTTCTTTTGCTGAACAGGCCTTACTTTCCATCAGCCCCATTTTACCGGGACAACAAATTACCTTACACGGTCGCATACTCATCTCGCCACAATTTAATGGCAATCAGTTTCCATTTTTTTATAATTACCGCTACATCACATCGTGCAAGAATACAGTTTCTATGAATCTGAATCCACTCGAATATTCAGTAGATCTTAGAAAAACACAGGTCATTTCACATATACTCGGCACCTCAAACAAATCAAAAGTATTTACAAAAGACAGCACTATTTATTTACACGACAGTATTCGCGTAAATCAAACCATCAATGACGCACCTATAGACCTACTCCTCGTCATACCATGCGGTTTAATATTATTGGATTCAAGTTTCATTTTAGAAGGAATCCGCCCCATAAATATTGATTATGACAATACGGACCCTAGTGCATCTTTAATCTACCTCCAGTACAGGCCCGGATTTTTTGAAAAAAAACTTCACCTACTTTCAATCCCTTTAAAAGTAGATTGTGAAGCTCCTTGTTTAAAAACCCTGGGCGGAACTTCAAGAAGGTTTATTACTTCTTGCGAAGAAAACAAAAACGATACTTTGAAAATTGAGGGTTTACTTTGCAGCGAACTGAGTTTGAATTGTTATGATGATGGAATTTGTAGTTGCGGACCTCGTTTAAGAGCTCTCTTTGGCTATTCTATGAATTGTTCAAGTTTAAATTTTCAAATAGATACCATTCCCGCATATGCTCATTTCAATTCTTCCATTTATCGTTCAAATATTTACGACAGTGATAAAGATGGAAATCGACTCAATGACGGAACCGGAAAAGCAGATACTGGTGATGTACAATTAAATAGATTCATTACTGGTGATACTCTGATAAATATTTTTGAAGCTGAAATTGTGGCCGATGTTCAAAATTTCACTAGTGATTCCATTGTTTTTCTCGTTTCACATGATTTAATATTGGTCCCCTTCAAAGCGGAAATGGAGTATTACAATCAGGAAACAGGGCTAAGTTATACTTGTACTTTTGATTCAATTGGAAAATACTCCAGTCAGGGTTCATCAGTAGTCTGTGGTAAAATTGCCCTCAGAAGTGAATCCTATGGTTCTGGACATCGCTTTTCATTACCTATAGATTCTCTCATATTAAAATGTGGAGTTCCACCAAATACTTTGATCAAAAACGGAGATCGTTTTAAAGTAAAACTTCATTTCAAATTTCTTGGAAATGTGAATGACCGGATTTATAATACTTCTATAGCCAATTATGTTCAACTCTTCAGCCGGACTTCAGGATTTTTATTTCCATATTCTTGTCAGGTTATCAGTCATCAGCTCGCAACAGCAACACCTGGGCTAATCATCTCTTTGCCGGCTACGGATATCTACTATTGCAATAATGCCTTACAATTGGAAGCGCTCACTATTAAAGGAAATAAGAACCTTTCAGACTTTTTCAAAAATGAATTTCGTCCAATAACAATTCTCGATAGCATTAAATATTTTTTACCGGATGGAATCACCCTGGATACGCTTTGGGTTTATTCATCTTACTTTGATTCATCCGGACAACAGCTCATTCGAAAAATTTTTCTGTTACCACAAAAACGCAACGGTTTCTTTTACGTGGACCCTGATCAACTCAAAGCTATCATATGGGATGAATCACATGTACTGGAATTTTTTCCACATTTGGTAGTAGATCGTTGCAGTGTGTTGAAAAATGACAAAGTCCTTTTAACATTCCAATATTTTATAAGCAGTGGTCGGGACAGTATTTTTTGGATAGCTCCGGATGTGCAAAAACTATACAACCGATATACTATTAACAGTAGTCTTGAATACCGCTTACTCAATCCCGGGAATAAACTTGAGTTTAAACAAAAAGAACTCTATATTTCTTCAAATGAATTGTTGTGGGATCTTTTATACCCGGTTGAGGAAGAAGCTGGCTTCTTAAAAATTGAAATGCAATCTGCCAAAGGTCTTGTTGACCAGTTCAAAATAGTAACAGAACCTAAAGTACCTATAAACGATATTAATCCACTTTGTATTTTACTTGGTCCTTTTGTAAAAGACAGTACATACATTTTTAAAATGAGTGGCTTTGAAAAATCCTGTGAACAGGATACCCTGATCATATATTCCAGTTGGTCTTGTGATTCGTTAGCCCTTATAATGTCATTGGATACATGCCTGCGTACTCAAATTATCATACCGGTCATACCTGCCAAACCAGAATTGGAACTGGATATCCGGCAGGAACAAAAAACTACATTGCTTTGCGATACCCTATCAGAAATAATGCTTGAGTTTTTCAACGCCAATAAAGGAACAGCCTATCAGCCGGAACTTTTTATTGAGATTCCAAATGGAATTACGATAATTCCTAATTCCGTTTATGTTGCATATCCCTCAGGTTCCAGTTTTATTCCGCTACCACTACCTGTTTGGGTCAATGGAAAAACATATGTCTGGAAACTTAGCGAATTACTTATGCCACTTCAAATAAAGGGACTTTCTGGAATTCAATTTCAGCCGGAAAACAGCATTCAAATTAAATTTACAGCTCTGACGAGTTGCGACATAGAAGCCAACAATTATTTTATTTATACTGCCACAGGTATGGATCTGTGTAATTCTTCAAGCAATACCATCCGCAAAGCTGGCAATGAAATAGAAATTGATGGAGTGACGAAAGTCCCAAGAATCAGAGCCCAGGTAAAATCTATGATTCCTAAAACATGCGAAAATATTAATCCCCTCTTAGAAATTGAATTTGAGATGGATCAGACTTCACAATTCAATGACAGTTGCCTGATCCGTTTCCCTAAACCCCTGCGTTTGCTTGAGAATAGTTTTAAACCCATACAAAATTTGGGAAGCCCAAGCTTAGTCACAGAAGAAACGGCAGATGAATGGTTGATCCGATTTAAAATTACGGAAGGTATTCCTGCAAATTCAATCATCCAATTTCAATTTGAAGTCCAGGGATGGGAGCTTTTAAAGTGTGGTGATCATAGCATAAAGCTGGAGTTTTATACCAGACGTAATGCATATTGCAAAGCAAGTCAAATGGATTGTTCTGTTTTTATCGTCACCGGACAAATCGAAGTGCCTATGTCAAAATTACTAACAAACGTTCGTTTGGAAAATCTGAGTCTTATGGAAGACAGTTCAGCACATTTGAATATAAATTTCGATCTCCTGACTTCCGGAGCCGAGTTTTTGGAAGATTCGGTTTTGTGCGTTGGTTTATTCATAGATCGTGAACAAACCAGTGTGCTTCAAACAAATGATTCGCTGGTGCATATCTTTAATTTTTCCGCAGACCTTTTGAAAACGAATTCCCGCTATAACCATAAGGCGAGTATCCAGATACCCAATACTTTAAGTTGCCATTATATTTTATCCATATTAAAAAATCCGTGTATTTGCCAAGGTGATACTTTACATGCCGCGATCAACTCGATTCAAATTTATACCTTTTGTGATAGTTTGTGTTTCGGCGATTCTCTTTTATTGGGCAATACTTTTCACCTGGCGAAAAATTATAAATGGACCATGAGCCCATCTGCATGTGATACATGTCAGCAACAATGGTATTTTTCGAATGCAATTAAACAGGTTCTTGTTGATAGTTTTGTATTGGAATTATCGGAAAATGAAAACTGCAAGCGGATCTATACTTATAAAATACTAAACTTTCCTCCGACAGAAGGGCTTTATACCATTGAGGAAGTTTGCAGAAATCAAGACATCATTTTAGATGGCGGATCGCGTAAAAACATTTTTTGGTCAGGCCCTGCAATCATAAATCCAAAGCAGATTCTACAAAAAATAAATGTGAGCAATCCCGTGAGGTATGTTTTGCATTATACAAATGATGATGCATGTTCGAGTACAGATACATTTGATTTCTATTTTAATAGTGATACGACGCGATTTCAGATCAGTCCGGATACGCTTATCCAGGCAGGAGACAAGGCATCATTATATGTGACTCCGGGATATCGGTACGAATGGATGCCCGCCCAGGATTTGAGTTGTACCGACTGTTCAAGTCCTTTGGCCAGCCCAACAAAAAATACATTATACACCGTCATCATAACAGATTCTTTGGGCTGCAAACATGCGCTTGATGTTTTGGTCCGTTTAATAGTTACCGATTGCGAGCAATTGCCCATAGGTATTCCAAATGCATTCTCTCCGAATGGCGACCAATCGAATGATTATTTCAGGATACGTGGCCCAATTTTGGAAAATTTTAATTTAAGAATTGCTAACCGTTGGGGTGAAATTGTCTTTGAAACTGCAGACCAAAACATTTACTGGGATGGCAGATACCGGGGGAAAACCCTGCATCCTGATGTTTTTGCTTATTTTCTCCAATTTGATTGTGAAGGACGTAGGATATTCAAAAAAGGCAACGTCAGTCTATTGAAATGATTCTGACCAATGTAAATGTATTCTAAATGGACAGCCATTTAGCCTGACATATGATTGATAACTCCAACTCCCTCTTATCTTTGCGCCTTAATTTTAAAAAATGATTCATATTATATTGTTTGGACCTCCCGGAAGTGGAAAAGGTACACAAGCAGAAAATCTCATTGTAAAATATGGTTTGGCCCATATTTCAACCGGTGATCTTTTTAGAAGTGAAACATCGCAAAAAACAGAACTGGGTCTAAAAGCACTGGAATACATGAGCAAAGGACAATTGGTACCTGACGAAGTCACCATTGCTATGCTTAAAAGAAAAGTGGAATCCATGCCTGATGTCAAAGGAGTTATTTATGATGGCTTTCCCAGAACATCTGCACAGGCTGATGCACTCGATGAAATGTTATGTGAAAAAGGAGAAGAAATCAGTGTATTACTGGCATTAGAAGTTCCTGAGGACGAAATCGTGAAACGACTGCTCCATAGAGGGCTCACTTCTGGCAGACCAGATGACAGCAACGAGGAGGTCATACGCAAGAGAATCCAGGTCTATTATCAGGAAACCGCGATTGTGTATGAACACTATGCCCATTTTGAAAAGTCACATAAAATTCATGGAGTCGGAAGTATCCATGAAATTTTTAGTAGATTGTGTGCAATGGTCGATCCACTCATTTAATTATAATCATAAATGGCCGAACAAAATTTTGTCGATTATGTAAAAATACTCTTTCGTTCCGGGAAAGGTGGTGCAGGTTTTGTCCATTTCTTTCGCAGCAAACATAATCCGAAAGGAGGACCTGACGGTGGAAATGGTGGAAGAGGCGGCCATGTAATTTTAAAGGGGAATTCACAACTTTGGACTTTGCTCCATTTAAAATACCGGAAACATATTTATGCGGTGCCCGGAGAAAACGGAGGTGAAAATAACAGAACCGGCGCTGAAGGAGAAGATATGATTATTGAAGTTCCTCTGGGTACCGTTGCCATTGACGCTGAAACAGGAAACAAGGAAGTTGAAATCACTGAACACGGTGAAGAACAAATTTTAATGCCCGGAGGGAGAGGCGGCATGGGCAATACTTTTTTCAAGTCTCCTACTCACCAGGCACCTGATTATGCACAACCCGGCGAGGAAGGCCAGGAAGGATGGAAAATTCTCGAATTAAAAATTTTAGCAGACGTAGGATTGGTTGGATTTCCAAATGCTGGAAAATCCACCTTGCTTTCAGTGCTTTCTGCTGCTAAACCCAAAATAGCTGATTACGCTTTTACTACCCTGGTACCTAATCTGGGAATTGTAGCTTACCGAGAAGGGAAATCCTTTGTAATGGCTGATATTCCTGGAATTATCGAAGATGCACACTTAGGCAAGGGACTTGGTTTACGATTTATACGACATATCGAACGAAATAGTGTTTTATTGTTTATGATTCCCTGTGATCGTGAAAATATACAGAAGGACTACAGCATTCTACTGAATGAATTAGAGCAATACAGTCCCGAACTCCTAGATAAACCGCGCTTACTTGCCATCACCAAAATGGATATCGTAGAACCGGAATGGCAAGACCTCATTAAAAAAGATTTACCTTCAGATCTACCCGTGGTTTTCATTTCCTCAGTTCAGCAAAAAGGTCTTGAGGAATTAAAGGATATGTTATGGACACAGTTAAATAGGTAATTCTCATCGGATTTTTGATATCATCCAATCTCCGGCTCTGTTTCTTAAAAACTGCAATTGTTAAAGCTAACACCTAGCTTATTCAGCTATAGTTTTCAATTTAGCAATGGTAGATCCAGGTGTTTTATTCCGGTTGATTTGGTCAGGTGCTAATAGTGTTGTAAATATTGAAACAATATCACCCATGCCGGTGGTTATAAATAAAAAGCTACTTATCAAGAAATCTAAATCGTACTGTACTATTTAAGTTTACAATTTAAAATTGATCTAAAACCAATGTTTACTTGAAAAACTATTTGAAGTTTTTAAATGCAGTTATTCATACTAACGTACGTTAGTTAGTTTTTAATTGGAATCCGTAAAAGTAAATTACAATTCACTTCCAGATGCGGGCTCTTTTTCCTGCTTTTTGACTTCCAGTTCATCCAAAGCTTTTTGGGTTTTATCCCAAAATTCTGAGAAAATAGGTTTGGTTTTATCCCAGATCCATCTTGATTTTTCGGGAAAAGATTCCAGGATCGCGTAAGATTTAGAATCATTTTTGGTGGAAGCATCGATTAATTTGACTTTATTCAGAAACCAGATCACTGAACTATAAAGCGTCAGGGCTATAAAAGTGCTCAATAAACCACCAATGATCTTATTGATAAAGTTGATTTGTGCCGTTTCCAGGACTTTTTCCAGGCCTCTTCCTATCATTCTAACACCTAGCATGACCATTAAAAAAGTCAGGAGGAATCCGAGGATGATCGAAAAACGCGTATCCATGCCAAACAATTGCTCTATCAAACCGATCAGCAGAAAAGAGAATTTGAGTGTTACAAGCACCGCCAATACAATACTGATGATGCCAAAAAAGGATTTAATGATACCTTTGGAATAGCCCAGGTAAAAACTCAGGCCTATGAGGATGGCAAAAGTTATATCAATAAACATAAAAATTTGATTAAAGAGCCGAAAGTTAAGCCGATTTTAACTAAATTGCTACATAAATGCTAGATTTGTAAGGTTTTTTATGTTAAAATATTTTATCATATATCTTTTGCTCATACTCCAATCCGGAGTCTACTGTCAATTAAATAAAGATTTGATCGGTCAACAGGAATCTGTACAACTACCTAGGGTTTTTATGATTGGCGAGTACGAAAATCTGTATGAAAAAATGATGGTTAGGTATGATAAGCCTCTTCTTTATATATTCAATGATGACCTTCAACTTGCTTTTGATGCCTGGACTGAAGTTCTATTGGATTTTGAAGACAGTGCTAAAGAGAACGGATTTGATTTGAATGGACTTAAATTATGGATCAATATTTTTTTCAATGAAGATGGAAGTTTACAACATATCGTATATTTTCCAAAGCCCAACTCCAGGCATATGCAATATGATAAATTGAGCAATTTTTTTTATCAATTTAGCAGTAAGTATCGTTTTCGGGATCCTGTATCGACCCGCTGTTCCCATTTTGGAAGCGTTTCTTTTCCAACTTTCGCGAAAAGAAAAAGATGATGAAAATTTTAGCGATGAATGCATAAGAACTTTTGTCCACAAGAAAAAACCAATAAGTCTGCTGTTAAAATCACCTCTCGATTCCCTTTTAAAATCGAAGGCCAAAACATACAATAAAAGCTTGTATGGACTTTTGATTTTACAGATTGGTTAGTGTCAATTCATATTGGAGTTATTTTAAAATAAATCATCCAGCATTTTTGAGGCACTCTACAATAGGGTACGAACGAATGACTTCATCGAAGTTTTGTTTGAGCTTTCCAGATTAAAGTATATTGCTGATATGCACAAGCCCAATATCTGCAATTGGTGAGATTTTAAATGTAGTAATAAAAAAGGGCTCCTTGTGGAAGAGCCCTTAAAAATTACAATATATAATCAAATTGTTTAGATCTTCAATTTGTTGACATTGCGGCCAATGATAGAACCTTGTTCCTGACCTGCTTCCAGACTAAATCTGTAATGAATTCCACCGTAAAGGCAAGATGAAGCAATTTCATCTGCCATTTGTTGGAAAGATTTAAAAGAACGAGGTGTTCCATCAATATCTTTTCTGTTTTCATGTGTGCGATCTGTGAATGCATAATTGTAACCAAAAATTTCACTCATTACTTCTGAACTGGCCATTCCCACTGCAGATGAACTTGAAGAATATTCTGGCGTAGCTTGTGGATCCACCAAGGGTAAAAAATCGCCGTCGATGTTTTCTCTGATATAAGTTTCTGGTCTTAGAATATTGTACTTGTATTTCACTTTCCAGGCAGCAACAGTTGCATCATGTAAGCTGATACACAATTTGGCATAAGCCTTTGCTGTGAAAGCCAGATCGCGGGATTCGTTGCTAAGAATATCGCTCAAAATATTCACCATATGACCCGCAGTTGTTATGGACTGATTTTGGTCATCATTCCAGAATTTGACCATTGTTTCAGAATTTCTATCCAAGTTGCGCACGCGATTTCTTACATCTAATGCATTTGCATAAAATTGAGATCCAGGAGCTGTAGAGAATGCAGGCGGTGTTGGCATATCCATCACATGCTCATGCTGTAGAAAACAACGAACTTCACCCCAATATGGCAATAAGGGTCTTTTGATGTGATTGGATGTAGGAGCCCACAAACCCTGCCCTTGCGGTACACTGTATGCAAGCGGATAATTATTCAGATAAGCTTCATCTTGACCATCAGTCATGGAATAATTGTAGATAGCTTTACCCATCATGGCTCCATACATCAATGATTTTTCGATGACATCCGTCGATAATCCTGCAGACAGTGTCAATTTATTATCATTGTAAAAAGATTCAATGTGTGCATGCGTTTCGGGAGTTACATTTCTGTAAAATTTTCCGAATAAGTAATGCATGCTTTCATTGATTACTAAGGCCCAGCTTACCTGGCCGCCTTCATGAATGACCGGAAGGCTTTGGGATGATAAACCATTCAACTTTCCTTGAAAACTTGGATAGCCATCAATGCCCTGAGCAACGGATTCATACAATCCCAAACCTAAATAGCCAAAAGCTCTGGCTGCTATTGGTGGAGTGTATCCGGGGATCTCCGGGGTAATTCTAGCCGCGAGTCGCATCCATTCAATTGCAATGCTTCCGTTCTCAACGGTAGATTTGTTTACTTCTTCGCTAAAAGTCGTTCTCTCTTCTTTAGTACAGGCAGTTAAAAAAACTACAGCTGCCAACAAGCAGTTTACTAGGGATGCTTTGAAATGTACTAATTGCCTCATGATCTTTAATTTTAAATAGTTTTCAAAATGATCGATATATACTGGCTAAGTCGAAAAGTTCTAACCAGATATAGTGATTGAGGCATTAGACCGGAACCGATCTAAAGTAACAAAGGGAATTAATACGCCACTAAGTTAAGCCGGGTATGATCAGTTCTCCAAATTTTAGAGCATTTATTTTAAAAAATCAGGGTTTACCCTGAGTGTTTATAAACCGCTGAAATTCTAATATATAGATAATTATATGTATAAATATATATCATTCAATAATATACGTCATATTTTGGCTTATATACGTTAAATTATGCTGGATAAGAGCGCAGAGCATGGATTAAAGATTATGGTGCAAGGAGCAAGGATTAAATAGTGTCCTTACCTGAAATAGGTTGACTTTTTTTAAGTTAAATTAAAGATAGTGATGATGATGATAAGTTTTTCTTTTTTGCTTCTTTTTTCTTTTTGTTAATTTCACAAATTTCTGTTGAAAACTCTTTAATTCCTTGATTTATAATCATTTTAGGCCTGTCTTTTTCTGTCAAGTTTTTAACAAGGTTTTCAAAGTTTTTAGGTGTTAACATTCCTAAGCTTTTATGTGGCCTTTGTTCGTTGTACCAGAATTTTATTTTATTACTCATTTGCATGATATTTTTTGAGGTTATTTCATACTCATTCAAATATTCGTTCTTTATTGTTCCTTGTATTCTTTCTACATAGGCATTTTCTTGAGGATTTAGACACATACTTGGATTCATTTTACTTTCTCGAATTAATTCCTTTAATTCTTTACTTTATATTGACTGCCTCTGTCTGAATGAAATATGCAACCTATTATCTCTTCTTTATTTGATGTGGATTTTATTGCATTTTGCAAAGCTATCACTGTATGCCTGGCTGCTAAGCTTTGTGACATATGTAACGCTTTCAATATTCTTGTATACACATCTTCGATGGTTACTCCATAATAGTTGATCTGCCCAGCCTTAAAATAAAAAGATATCAGATTGCCATACCTGGTTAGGACCATTGAGCTGCATTCCTTCGATTAAATTGGGATAGACTTCTGCCTGGCTCCACGTAGTCCTAACTATACTGCGTTTTTTACGCATTTTAAAGCCATTGGCATTCGCTATTTCAATTACCTTATCTCTTCCAACTGGCCATTGATTTTCTTCTTTATAATACATCTTTCTACAACCCATTACTTTATGTATTTTTCGTATTTCGTTTAGTTGATCAACTACTGATTTTATGAACTTGTCTTGTTTTGCATTTTTAATCCGGCTTTTCCAGAGTGCCTGTTTGCTTATTCCGGCCAGTTCACTAATTTCCTTCAGTTTATATCTATGTTTTATTCCTTTGTTGATTCGATACCATTCGAAAGTCTTTTTTTACAGATTGCTTAATATCAATTTTGAATTCTTCATTCGCAATTTCAATCATCTTATTTAAAAACTCAATTTCCATTTGCTTACGACCCAACATAGCTTCAACTTCCTTCAATTTATTCTCCAATTCTTTACTACGATATGCCTCACTTTTATCTTCGACTACCATGCGCTTACTTTGCTTTAAATATAAGCTATATTGGTTAATCCATTTGTATATACTGCCCTGGCTCACTCCTAACTCATTGGATGCTTGAAGAATTGTGCATTTGCCTCGTTCTACATCTCGAACTGTCTTGCGGCGTATCTCTACACTAAAAACACGTTGCACTTTTAGGCTTAATTTTTGCTTATTTTTGGATTCCATTCGGTTGACTTTTGACCAGATTTTGGTCAACCTATTTCAGGCATAGACATAGGAAGTAATTAAAAGAGGAAGAATGGTGAAATCTTGACCCGACTCAGTTTAGGCATTGACAATTGAAACTCTATAATCTAAATCCAAAATCTAGTATCAATAATCCTTCCTTCTATTTGCTCTCAAATCCATCCTCTCAATACTTTTAGCTATCAGCTTATAACTTTAGGACTCAAGGATTGACGTGTATGAAGAACTTAGTGTAGCTCATTTCGGGAGTGGTGTTGGCCAATACCTCAATATCCACAATTTGGGGCCCGGATTTGTCCTTACTGTCATATCGTACTTTTATGATTCCTGATCCACCAGGTTTAATTGGTAATTGTGGCCATTCCAATTGCGTGCATTCGCAGGCTGATATTAATTGTATATCCAAATCTGATCCTCCATCGTTGGTAAAAAGTATTTCCCGGTAAACGATGCCACCTTGTTTTACGGAGCCAAAATGATAATTGCTCGAATCAAATAAAATATGTGCAGAAGATGGAGAAACGACTTGCATGGCTTCTTCTACAACTGAATTTGCGGTGTCTATTGTTTGAGCATCCAGGATCATTGATTTACTTCCAGTACAATCTGTAAAAAGAAAACAAATAGTAATGAAAAACATTATGCTTCTATAGCATTTCCACAAATTTTCGGTTAAATAAATCTTCATAAAAAGGTAGGATATACTTAAAGCGAACTGAACTGGTTTGCCCCTTAGATAAGTCTTCTATTTTCCTTTTCCCTTTTTATTCATAACTTCCTTTCTGACTTCAATAGTCGTCGGACCAGAAAGGATTTTGAATTCAGTGCGACGGTTAAAACGATGTTCTTCTTCCGTACATTCTTCGCCGTTATTGCAATGATTGAGAATTTTTTCTTCTCCATAACCTTTGGCAACTATGCGTTGTGCACTAACTTTTTTAGTCATCAGCCATTTTTTAGCGGAATTGGCTCTGCGTTGGGAAAGTTTCTCATTATAATCATCAATTCCTCTTGAATCGGTGTGCGAACTCAATTCAATCACCATATCTGAATACTTGTCCATTAATTCTTTCAGGTAGGCCAAATCTTTTTCAGCATCAGGTAGTATTTTATCATCATCAAAATCGTAATAGATGCTATTCAATCGGATGGGTTCATTTATCGTTACAATTTCCACATCTGATTCGGGTGGTAACACGCGAAGTACAACTTCCTTTTTTATACTTTGATCTTTTTCGATGCCTACCGTATTTAATTCGAACTCAGCCGGGAAAAAGCCATCTTTACTTACTACGACTTTATAGGATCTGTCTTTATCCAATAGATGTGAAATTTCATTGCCCTGAGAATTTGATTTACTTTGAATTTCTCCATCTTTTCCGGTCTTCATTTCGATCAATTGGGCAGTGGCTCCCTTAATTCCCTTTTTCTTTTCATCCAAAACGATGGTTGTCAAATCGATGACCAGTTTCCGCTTTTCAATAAAGTAAATATCATCGCAACAGGTTTTACTTTTTAATGATTTCGAATCCGGATGTGCCCTGTTTGAAACAATGACAGCGCGGTCTCCGGACGGACTTAATTTATAAAATAAATCATCGACACTAGAATTGACCGGCATTCCCATATTTTCAGGCTTTGTCCAATCTGAACCGGTCCATTTCGATTGAAATACATCGAAACCGCCAATTCCAGGCAAACCGTTGGTACTAAAATATAATGTGCCTTCTTGCATGTAAGGGCTCCATTCATCAGCTTCTGTATTTAATCCTGCAATATTCACAGGTGCGCTGTATTCCGCTTCGCCGATTTTGTTTGCATAATATAGATCAAAACCACCCTTGCCTCCGGGAATATTCGCTGAAAAAAACAAAACCCTGCTACCATAAAGTTCACCTTCTACGGGGTGTCTTGCCAGAAAATCTCCATTCACCCCTTTTACTTCAATGGCAGGACTCCAGGTGGTAGCTGTTTTTGATGAAGCATAAATTTTACTTTCTTCCATAAAACCACCTTCCGACACGGCTCTCGTAAAAAACATAGTTTGACCGTCTTTTGAAAAACTCACATTCGCACTATGATATCCATTGCGATTAATGAGTTCAGGAAGTATTTCTGCTTTTTGCCAACCTTTTCCTTCAGAAAACGAAGCATTGTAGATTTTCATAAATGCTGCGGGATCGTCTTCTGAACCGGGAGCATCTTCTTTAGCTGGCTCATCCTCGCCTTCTTTGCCAGACTTCTTCTTATCATCCTTTTTCTTATCGTCTTTTTTGGATTTTTTTTCATCTTTTGCGTCCAGTGATCCAAAGTATAAAATTCCTTCGCGATCAATGGCCGGTCCATTTTGAGATTCCGGTGTATTTATATTTTTGCCAGCATTTTTAACTTCAATGCCGACATTCTCTTTCAATTGAGCTCTAAGTTCGATACCTTCCAATTCAATTTGTGCTTGTTTTTTTAAAGCATCATCAGATCCGGTTTCGAGATATTTTTTAAATTCTTCAGCTGCTTCTGTATAAGCTTCATTCATTTTTAATGCGACACCATAATCAAATCTATAGGCATTGTATTTATTTGCGCGATCCCTTGACAACACCCTTCCAAACCATATAGAAGCTTTGTTATAATCTCTTAACAATAAATGAGCCTTTGCGATTTTTACGGCAATATCGCGTTCTTTAAATTCCTTATAGGCTTTCTCATATTGCTCAAGCGCCCTGTAATACTGACCTTTCTCAATTTGCTCATCTCCGGAGCGCACTAAAGCATCCGGAGTATTTCCGGTAGCCGGCTGGGCATGTAAAGCCATTAAAGAAATTGTCAAGGCTATAAAAGAAAAAATCCATTTAGAATTCATAAAACTCAATTTTCCTGATTAAGAATAAATCTTTAGCATACAGATTTTAGAAGAATATGATTAAAAACGAGGGCAAAATACTTTTGGTTTAGGGTTTGGCTTTTTAATGATCGCACCTGTGTAGCTTATCCCGATTTCAAGGGCACCAAAACCAGCAGGATCTTTGGCATCTTTTAAATCGCCAATAGTTTGATCGTATCCGATTTGTGCTTTGATTTTTCCATAATCCATCCCGGCCATAATTTGTATTGCATCTCCAAATCGATAACCCAAACCCGCATTTAAGCGAACTTTTTTCTCCACATTAAATAGGTAGCTGACCATGCATTGCCCAATGGTTTCCTTATTTTTTTCCAAACTTCTGAAATAAACAGTTGGAATGAAATCAATTTTCTCGTTATAATGATATTGTAAAGAACCATGAACATTGAGTAACATTCCTAATTTATCTCCGCCAGATCCCAATACACTCACCGTTGGTTTATTCAGGTGATTTAATGCAAATCCCATTTTTAAGGAATGTTTTTTAACACTCAAGGGTGTGGTCAAGACCAAGCCCGCAGAAAGATCATTGTAACTTCCTTTTCCCTGTTGTAATTTTTGCAAATCTTGTGAACTTCCACTTCCGGTTTGAAGTTGATCGTAAAAAATTGCTTTTTCAGGATTTTTAGTGCTAAAACTAATACTCCCAAATTGAGCACCCAGAGCTAAATCACCCCCTCCAAGAGCGAAATGGTAAGCACCAGAAGCTAAAAATCCACCTTTACCAATATTGATATCTCCCGAACGGTCGTCAAACAAACTTACCCCCAATGAAGTCCAGTCCTTTTTTCGAAAAGCAAATCCAAAATTTACATCTATTGTAATGTAGGGCGTTTTAAAATCTGCGGTAAAGCCACTCGGAGATACAGATTGATCTCTATAGAGTCCGCTGATCCTGTAAGTTCCATTAAAGTTTCCGGTTTGGCCCGGATTCATCAATACAGGTGTAAATTCAAATTGGGTAAAATGTAGATCCTGAGCATTGGCTTTAAAAGCGATACACAGACCCAGACTTATAAAAAACAGACAAAATGAAAATTTCATGCAAAAAATCTTTAAAGCCGAAAGATACAGAAACTATATGCTCATTCAATAAAAAGCTTGCTCCAGCTCATATTTTTAACGTTTCCTCATCTCCTTTTGCAACATTTGATAAATCGTCCAGTCGTCTGGAAGGTCTATATCCCACAGTGTTCTTAGGAAGCTTGTTTTGAGTCCTAGTTTTCCGGCAATTTGCAGGCTTGTTTTTAATACCTCAGACTTACTCCAGGGAACACCGTCAAATAATTCACGATAGGGATGTCTCAAAGCCAATAAATAATAACCGCCATCGCCAGCAGGGCCAATGACCAGATCTCTTGATTCCAATTTTTTTTCAGCTTCCAGGAAATCATTTAATTGAAGATAAGGACAATCACTTCCAATAATTATGGCTTTTGGATGCCTGTCCAAAACGTTGCTGAATGCTTGATACATTCGATCTCCCAACTCTTCTCCTGATTGCACATTTTTATTATAAATGGATGGATCCCAATCATCTGTTGGTGAGATACCATCACTGTAATATAAGTATTTTGGCCCTTCAAATTCATCACATACGGCTCTTGTTATTCGCTGAAGTTCAAAATAAATTTCGAGCGCTTTTACATCGCCCCAAACACTTCCAATTCTGGTTTTAACTTTTCCCGGAATGGAATTTTTGATAAAAATAATTAAGGCAGTCTGAGTAGAAAAAGTGTCCAAACCAATTGATAATTAACGAAGTCTGTCCATCGATCTCACTAATGCTTCGTCTTTTCTAATAGAACGCGTAGCAAGCCAACACATGAAAAGCCCGATGCCGGATAACCATAACCCAATTCCCGGTTCAAATTGGTTGATCTTACCGGCTTTTTGGATCATGTAAAAGGAACTCCTACCCCCATGATCATTTGAATCAAACTGGAGACTGCTACGAGTAAAATCTGCATGACGCGTTCTTTATATAAAACAGATATCAAAACGAGAATTCCTGAAACACCCGAACCCATCAGAACAACAAAACTCTCGCCACTCCAAAATACCTTATCTGCAAACACCCCTAAACCTTCTGATGGAGTGCTTGCAAGCACTAAAGCTGGCATCCATTGGGCTAAAAAACAGCCGGCTGCCAATAATAACCATATCGTTTGTATGCGTTGTATCATAATAGATTTTGGGTCGAAAATACCTATTCCTGATGAATCCATCCTGATTCAGGTATTTTATTCGAGTATTTTTGCGGAATGCATACGCTGAGTTTTTGGGAACGGAAAGCATATTTTGAAAATGTGGATGTAACCATTGTTGGGGGAGGCTTGGTAGGTCTTTCTACGGGAATTTCCCTACTTGAAAAAAACCAAAACCTCAGGGTCCTGATCCTGGAAAGGCATTCCATACCTCATGGCGCAAGTACTAAAAATGCAGGCTTTGCATGCTTTGGAAGTCCCAGCGAATTACTAGATGATCTCAAAGGCAGACCCGCTTCCGAAGTTTTTAGTTTGTTCTCGCAAAGGTATCGCGGCATTCAAAAACTGATTGAAAGAACAAACAAATCTCAAATTGATTACCATCCAGATGGAGGTTATGAGCTGCTGTTAAAAAACACTGAATTCGAATCCATTTCTCAAGAAACTTTGGATATTCTTAATTCAGGAATTGAAAATGTCACCGGACTCAAAGATTATTTCTATTTCAGAGACGATCTGGTGGAAAAATTCGGACTAAAAGGCTTTGAAGGAATTATTTGCAACGCCTATGAAGCAAGTATAGATCCGGTAAAAACATTAAACTGTCTTCATGAAATTTATCGTTCAATGGGCGGCCACATTTTGTATGGAATGAATGTCAAAAAGTGGAATGAATCTGAACAACTTGTTGAAATCCAACTTGCCGAAGGTGTTGACTTTTATTGCAGGCAAATGATATTTTGTGTCAATGGATTTGCAAAACAATATTTTTCTGAATTAGCTGTTCAAGCAGCAAGAAATTCCGTGTTGATCTTAAAACCTTCCAAACCTTTACTTCTAAAGGGTTGTTTTCATGTAGACAGAGGATATATTTATTTTCGCAACATTGATGGAAATTTATTGATTGGAGGTGGGAGAAATTGGGATCCGGAAAAAGAATACACTACCGAATTTCAAATCAATCCGCTTATTGAAAGCCAATTATTGCAGTTTGCGGAAAATCATATATTTCAAAATACAAATTATATATACATTCAAAATTGGACAGGCATCATGGGTTTAGGTTCCGTTAAAAGTCCCATCATAAAAATGATCTCCGATCACATCGGAGTAGCAGTTCGTTTGGGAGGCATGGGAGTTGCATTGGCAAGTTTGGTTGGTGAAGAAGCCGCAATAATGCTGCTGGAACCAAAAAATCCGCTCAAATGATAAATAGGATTAAGTTTTTCAAACCTTCTTTTTTTACTTACATCCTGTTGCTTTTTGGTGTAATTGTAAATGCACAACAAAAAGATTCCATTTCTTCACGCGTGCAGGTCATTCATGCAGATGTATTGCGTTTCGAAAGGATTGGAGGCCGAGAATTACAATATTTATCGAAGGATGTTTTGGTTAGGCATCGTGCAAGTTATTTGTTATGCGATTCTGCAATCATCGACTCCAATAAAGTCACGGCGATGGGACATGTCCGCATTTTGGAAGGAGACAGTCTGCAATTATATGCCGATAGCCTGTTTTACGATGGAGATCAGCGGATGGCAAATCTCAAAGGAAAAGTTGTACTCAAACACAAAGATCAGCAGCTTTTCACAGAATCCATGCAATATGATTTAAATACTAGAATTTCAAAATATTTGCAGGGCGGTGTTATGTTTTCGGAACAAGCCAAACTTAGAAGCAGCAGAGGATATTATGATGCAAAAACGGGTGAAGCTTTTTTCAAAGATAGTGTTGTCGTTTTATTAAAAGATAGCATGAGTTTAATTGCAGATACTTTGTTATATCAAACCCGTGAGCGCAAAGTTATTTTTATTGGACCAAGCTTGATAAAACAGGATTCTTTAAAGATTTATACCGACGAAGGATATTACCTGATCGAAGAACAAAAATCATACTTTGGAAATTCTCCAAGATATACCAGAGGATCTCAAAAAGCAGATGCAAAAATTATTTATCACGATGCATTGCGTAAAAAAATTACTTTGGTTGGGCATGCAAGTATCAAAGACGATCAACAAGAAGCTAAAGCCGATAGTATTGTTTTTAATGAATCCAATGGTGACGTGTTGCTTTTTGGAAATGCTTATTACCAGGAAGGAGAGCGCATCCTCGAAGGACAAAATATTGAATACAACAGATTCAGCAAATCGCTTCAGGTGCAAGGGAATCCCCGGGTTTTAGAAGCAGGACGGATGATTCAATCGGCGAGATTAAAATACGATGGCAAAACTGATATTGGAACAGCCAGCGGAGCTGTAGTAGTAACTGACACCACTGAAGGATACACCATTGTAAGTGATTCATTCAGTTACAGTAAAACGAAAAAATGTTTTCCGCTATTGGTTGGAACCGGAGACCTTATCTCGTCATATTGTTTGACGGAGATTCATTATATCTCGCAGCAGACAGTCTTTTTTCAGAAAATATCAAACAAGAAAATGATAGCTTTCAAACGATAAAAGCCTGGGGCCATGTCAAAATCTGGCATATACATTTACGTGGTAAATGCGATTCATTGTATTTTTCAGGTAAAGATTCTTCTTTCTATTTATTCGAGAATCCTGTGATGTGGTCTGACAGTTCTCAAATGACCGGTGATACCATTAGAATGGTCCTGAAGGACAAATCCTTAAAAGATTTTTTTCTGTCGCCAAATGGCTTTATCATCAATCGAGAACATGAAATTATAGACCAACAGATAAAGGGCCGATTTATTCAAGGACATTTTGAAGATCAAAAAATAAAACATATGTTGGTGGAAGGAAATGCAGAATCCGTATATTTTCTACAAGATGGAGATAAGGGTTATATGGGTACTAACTTTATTCAATGCAGCAGGATGAAATTTAATTTTACATCCGATAAAAAAATTGATTACATCGATTTTTTTATAAAACCTCAAGGTCAGATCTTACCACTAAGTGAAGGTCGGAAAAAGTTTTTGGAAGGGCATCATCCAAGATATGATGAAAAGCCTGAATCTCTGGATGATATCTTAAAATGGAATAAAGAATGAAAGGATATTTTACTTTCCCATTATTGCTCTTCTTCTTTACTCAAGTAATTGCAGAAGATGCAAAACAATATTATAATGCCGGCAAATTTGATGAGGCATTGTTTGCGCTTTCGAAACTGGAAAATGAAGGTAACAAGGGATCTGAATTATACTTTAATAAGGCCATGTGCCATTACAAACTTTCTGAATACCCCTCAGCAATACTTTATTTTGAAAAGGCACTGAAGTGGGACCCTAACTGCGAATCATGTTTGCAAATGTTATCTGTTTCGCAAAAAAAAACAGGATTAGAATTATATGCGCTGCCTGAAAATAAAGTCATAGGCATATACTTTTCGGTATTAAATCAGTGGCCAACATTAATTTGGTTTATGGCAGCGCTGTTGCTGATCAGTTTTACTTTGTACCTGAATTATTATTGGCAAAGAGCTGATAGGTATTTGAAATTTCCATATTTCATAAATGCTTTGTTGGTCGTCGCGGTAATAAGTTTATTAATGGCGGCACACAGAGAGTACCTTTTTCTGAAATCGGACCAATTTATTTTGATGATGCCTGTTGCTCTTAAAAAATCTCCTGATGAAAAAAGTCCAGATATTCAGCAACTTCTAGCCGGGATGAAACTTAAAAAGACCCTCCAATTGGGAACATGGATCAAAGTTGAAACGACAGAATTCGATTCAGGCTGGGTACCTGCAGATAAACTTGCAGCTATAAGCCTTTAAGAATTTGAAATAGGAATTTTTTAAAATGGATTAAAGAACCTCTACTACGGTTCTATCCTGACGTGTTTTCTTAAAAGTAACCACACCAGGTTTTAAGGCAAACAAGGTAAAATCTTTACCGATGCCCACGTTTTGCCCCGGATGAAAACGGGTACCTCTCTGACGCACAATAATATTGCCTGCAATGGCTTGCTGACCGCCAAATAATTTGACACCTAAACGTTTACTATTACTGTCGCGACCGTTACTGGTACTACCTTCCCCTTTTTTATGTGCCATGGCTTAAATTTTTAAAAAATCAGGATTTTATAGATTCAATTTCGATTTGTGTAAAACTCTGGCGATGTCCGTTTTTCTTCTCGTATCCTTTTCTCTTCTTCTTTTTGTAAACGATTTGTTTATCGCCCTTTACGTGGTCTAAAACTTTAGCTGAAACACTAGCGCCCTCCACAACAGGAGTCCCAACAGTTGTTTGGTCGCCATTAATGATCATCAATACCTGGTCTAAATTAACTTGAGCGCCACGGTCTGCTTCGAGCCTGTGGACAAATAACTTCTGGCCCGAGCTGCACTTGAATTGTTGTCCTGCGATGTTCACTACTGCGATCATATACCTAGAGGTCTTTAAAATTGGACTGCAAAAATAGATATTTTCAGATAAATGGAGTAAAAAATATGGATAAAATAGCCAAATGATTAATACATTAAAATAATATATATTTGTATAATACTTATAATGAGTATATTAAAATTAAAATTTTGAAATTTTATCCATAAAAATTCTTCTTTTTTCAGGTTGATGATGAATCAATTTTAATGGTGATTCTGTCGACGGCTCATGTTTAGAAAGATTGACTTTGACATTACAAATCATAATTACTGAAATTCAATTAGATATACAATAGAGTATTTTCTAATTTAAAAATAATTGGCTAATAATTTTTTTTAATCTGTGTAAATCAAATAACTTGTTGCAATCTAATTTGAAAACCATAAAACAAAAGGTATGAGCCAGGATCCCAAGCACATCAGGAATGTCGTTTTGCTGGGCCACTCCCATAGTGGAAAAACCAGCCTGATCGAAAGTATGTTGTATGAAGCAAAAGCCATTACCCGTAGGGGAACGGTAGAAGCGGGTAATACCGTTTCTGATTTTTCAGATATTGAACAGGAGCGAAAATCCAGTTTGTTCAGCAAGCTCATGCATGTGAGCTGGAAAGAATCAAAAATCAATATTATTGATACACCGGGCTCAGACGATTTCGTAGGTGAAATACTCTCTTCTATGAAGGTGGCGGATTTGGGCTTGATGGTTATCAACTCAGCTCATGGGGTTGAAGTTGGCACCGAGCTCATCTGGGAATATGCTGATAAATTTCATTTACCCATGATGTTTGTAATGAATCAATGCGATCACGAAAAATCGGATTATGACGCATCTCTGGAGCAAGCTCGCGAGAGGTTCGGGCATAAACTCATACCTTTTCAGTTTCCGGTCAACACCGGAAGCTCTTTTCGGACCATTGTAGATGCCTTAAGAATGGTCCTGTATGAATTTGCTGCAGATGGGGGCAAACCTGTTAAAAAACCTATACCCGATGAATATATGGCCAAAGCCAAAGAACTACACAATGCAATCGTTGAAGCTGCGGCAGAAAATGATGATACCCTGATGGATCATTATTTTGCAACGGGCACTCTGGAAGAATCGGAGTTAGCCGATGGTTTGCGAAAAGGTATTGCTGCCAGGAGTTTGTTTCCTGTTTTTTGTGCAAGTGCTACAAAGAACATGGGAAGCGGTCGTATCATGGGTTTCATCAATGATGTGTGTCCATCACCGGCAGATCGCCCACCTGCCAGACTTACCAATGGAGAATTGCCTGCCAAATTAAGTGGGCCACCTGTTTTATTTATTTATAAAACGATGAGTGAAGCTAAAGTTGGAAAAGTATCCTACTTTAAAGTATTCAGTGGTAAAATAAAAACTGGAGATGAGTTGGTGAATAACTCGAACCGAAATTCCGAAAGACTCAATCAGATTTTTGTTTCAAACGGAAAAACGCGGGAAGCCGTTTCTGAATTGGTTGCAGGAGATCTGGGCGTCATCGTAAAATTGAGAGATAGCCACACCAACAATACGCTAAGCATCAAAGGTAATGATGTACAGATAGAGCCGATTCCATTTCCGGAACCCAGAATCAGGGCTGCCATATCAACCGAGAATAAAAACGATCTTGAAAAATTGATTAAAGCCATACACGAATTGCAGGAAGAAGATCCTACATTGGTCCTTGAGCAATCACAACGTTTAAAGCAAAATATCCTTCATGGTCAAGGTCAGCTGCATCTCGATTTGCTGAAATACCGCATAGAGAAATTACACAGTCTGCATATTGATTTCTTGAAGCCCAGAATCCCATATCTCGAAACGATTACGAAAGCCTCCGATACGAGTTATCGACATAAAAAACAATCGGGTGGCGCCGGACAATTTGCAGAAGTACATATGCGAGTGGAACCCTGGCACGAAGGCATTGGAGATCCATCTGGCCTTAACGTGCGGAACCGGGAAACTGAAGAATTGCCCTGGGGCGGAAAACTGGCGTTTTACTGGTGTATCGTTGGAGGTGCTATTGATACCAAGTTTTCGTCCGCTATTAAAAAAGGGATTATGAATAAAATGATCGAAGGGCCCCTTACAGGTTCTTATTGTACAGACATCAGAGTTTCTGTTTTTGATGGAAAAATGCACCCGGTCGACAGTAATGATATGGCCTTTCAGATAGCCGGAACTATGGCTTTTAAAGATTCGTTCCACACTGCTGCCCCTCAAATACTGGAACCCGTTTATGAACTTGAAATTCTCTGCCAGGATGAAGCTATGGGCGACATAATGGGCGACCTTCAAACCAGAAGAGCCATCATTCTCGGTATGGACTCCGAGGGCCATTACAAAAAAATAAAAGCAAAAGTCCCCTTATCTGAAATGCATAATTACTCCTCAAGTCTACGGTCAATGACCCAGGGAAAAGCAAAGTTCAAATTACATTTCAATGAATACGCACCTGTAAGTCCTGACATCCAACAACGGTTGATCAGCGAATATAAAGCGATCCATAAAGAAGCGGAGGAGTAAGGATAGGCTAAAGGCTGAAGATTAAAGAGTAAAGGAGGAAGAATGCTATAAGCTAAGTGCTTATTGCTATAATGTGTTTAATAATTTAACATCAATTATGATCAGATTAACCCTGTACTGAGTAGAGTCTTTGACTCTTCCTGTTGAGCGGAGTCTGCGTCTTGACTCGACTGCCGGGACTTGCCCGCCGCAAGTGGGAAACTGAGTTTTCCTACCTGGAGGTGAATAGAAAACAAGATCTGGAATCGATATAGAGTACCGGACGAAAGGTGAAAAGGTCAAAGGCTGAAGTGGATGTCTATATTCAAAGATACTTACAAACGTTTGTTAGTATTTTTTGCATGAAAGCCAATAATGAACAACGAAATGAAGAATTAAGAGATTTAAAAGATTTAAAAAAACAGCGAATTGCAGCTAACCTCATCCCCAATTTCTGCCTTTTACATTTCCCCTTTAGGCTTTATCCAACTTCCTCATAAACTTCCTAAACCGGATCACTTGTTCGAAATTTAAATGATCGCTGATCCTGAATCTGTATTCATCGGGAAGTTTATTTGCGTAATTCGATACTGGATTCATTTTAAAAGCCATCAACTGCCAGAATACCATCATTTCAAATTTTTTAGTAATTTCAGGAATCTTTGAAATACTTATAATTGTTTGGCATAACTCATCCGACCAAAAATGCCGGTGATGTAGAGACGCTTTGTAAAATGCTTCCATATCCGTTTGACCATTCAGGGTTTCCAGCCATTCTATACAACAGGCATTGTAAGAAAGAAAATCCATACCCTGTGTAAGTTTCTCCATTGGAAATTCTTCAGTCAAGCATTTGTTTTTGATCAGCCATTTAAAATATTGATTTCTGAGTTTAGATTTGGGATATCCTTGGAAAGAATCCAGAAATGCAGATTCCATCTGCTGTTGTTGAATGTATTCAAAAAAATAAGATTCAATACCCAGTTCTGAAATCATATCGGGGTTCATTGCTGCTATGACTAACTCCGGAGCCCATTGAAACTTACGACCGTTAGTTTGTTGAAATTGAAAGGACAGCAGATCATTTTTGTTTTTTGAATTTTGAAGCTGTTCTTTATTGATTTCGTAAAAGTCCTTGTGATGTAACAAACAGTAACGAACGAAAAAGATCTGCAATATTTGGGATTTTCCTTTGGAAAGAAAATCTGATAGAATCTGGTTTTCTTCTACCCCGTTTTTGAGAATTTGCCCCAAGAAATTTTTCTTGTCATCCTCATGCATTTTCGAAAAATGAGCGATTATGTATTGAAGTGCCGTTTCCGGATCCTGAAGGCATAAAAGACTAAATGCAAATTTGCGCTGCGCACGCTGTTTGAAAGATAAAGGGTCCTGCCATTTGCGATGATCGAACAAAGCAAATTCATCAAAGTGCTTTGCCAATTGAAAACCTCTGGGACCTATTGCTGGAACCAAATGAACCGCTAAATCCGGATGCTTCGAAAAATACCTCATCATGGGCGTTAATATGTTGGCGGGCAGCACTTTTTTGTCTTTCGCTAGTAGAAGTGCCCATTCGATGATGAATTCGGGAAATCCCACTTCCAGAGCTTCCTCAACCATTTTTTGAATATCTGGAAAAACCCATTGGAATTCCTGCGACAATATGTAGTCTGTTTCAATAGTGTTAACAGCAGCCCCTTTTGCTAACAATCCGGCTGAAATGATGGCATCTGACAAATCTTTCAATGCATTGTCAGGACAGCCTTCCATAAGTTTCTGACGGAGCCCGTCAAAAAGTTCAATCAAATGAGCTGATAAATGACTTGTCAAGGCTTTGTCAATGTTTTTGATTCTAGGCAAAGATGTACATATATTTGCGCGACTTTTAAAAACTTATAGAAAAAAATCAGTATGGCAAATCTGGGTCGCGTATCGCAAATCATTGGTCCTGTGGTGGATGTGAGCTTTTCAGCGGAAGGTTCTTATCTTCCTGAAATTTACAATGCGCTCTGTATTAAAAGACAGGGAAAGGAAGATCTCATTCTCGAAGTTCAACAACATCTTGGAGAAGACAGTGTTAGGGCTATTGCCATGGATTCCACTGATGGGCTTACCAGAGGGGCGGAAGTCATCGACCTGGCAGAAACAATATCTATGCCCGTTGGAGAAGATATCAAAGGAAGATTGTTCAATGTGGTCGGACAGAGTATAGACGGTTTGAAAACTGTTGAGAAAAAACACGCTTATTCTATTCATAAAAAACCACCAACATACGAGGACCTTTCTACAGAAACGGAAGTATTGTTTACTGGAATAAAGGTTATTGACTTGATCGAACCTTACTCAAAAGGTGGAAAAATCGGGCTCTTTGGTGGTGCTGGTGTAGGTAAAACCGTATTGATCCAGGAGTTGATCAACAACATCGCAAAAGGATATGGCGGATTGTCAGTATTTGCAGGTGTAGGCGAACGTACGCGCGAAGGAAATGACCTTTTGAGAGAAATGATCGAAGCTGGGATTATAAAATATGGCGATGACTTTAAACACAGCATGGAAAAAGGAGGCTGGGATTTAAGTAAAGTTGATATGGAAGGCCTTAAAGATTCTAAAGCTACATTTATTTTTGGACAGATGAATGAACCTCCCGGCGCGCGTGCGCGCGTAGCTTTGTCCGGATTAACGGTTGCTGAATATTTCCGCGACGGGGATATGAATGATCCGGCAGGAGGAAAAGACATTTTGTTCTTTATCGATAATATTTTCCGTTTTACACAAGCGGGTTCTGAGGTGTCAGCCCTTTTGGGTCGGATGCCTTCTGCGGTTGGTTACCAGCCTACACTCGCTTCTGAAATGGGACTGATGCAGGAAAGAATCACCTCGACCAAAAGAGGTTCTATTACATCAGTACAAGCAGTTTACGTACCTGCCGATGACTTAACTGACCCTGCACCAGCGACTACTTTCGCCCACCTGGATGCTACGACGGTATTAAGTCGTAAAATTGCAGCTTTGGGGATTTATCCTGCGGTTGACCCTCTTGACTCTACTTCCCGAATTCTGGATCCTTTGGTGATCGGAGAACTGCATTATAATACAGCTCAACGCGTCAAAGGGATACTCCAGCGCTATAATGAATTGTTAGATATCATTGCCATCCTGGGGATGGAGGAACTTTCGGAAGAAGATAAATTGGTCGTTCACCGTGCTCGACGTGTTCAACGATTCTTGTCACAACCTTTCCACGTTGCCGAACAGTTTACTGGTTTAAAGGGAGTATTTGTACCCATTGAAGAAACCATTCGCGGATTTAACATGATCATGGATGGCGAAGTGGACGAATATCCGGAAGCGGCGTTCAATCTGGTGGGAACCATAGATGACGCCATAGAAAAAGGTAAGAAATTGCTCGCTGAAGCCAATTCATAAAAATGAAAGTTTATATACTCACACCGACCAGCCAGCTTTTTGAAGGGGAAGCCCGGGCTGTGAAAGTACCCGGCACAACGGGACAATTTGAAATTTTGGAAAAACACGCACCCATTGTATCTTCGTTAGGCAAAGGCACGGTCCATGTCACAGATATAAAAGGTGAAAAACATCAATTCCTGATCACCAAAGGATTCGTAGAAGTTTTACAGAACGAGGTGAATGTCCTCGTTCGACAATCATAAATTCCTAACCCGGGTCCCCCATTGGGACCAGAAATTCATTGAAACGGAGCCTCGATTTTTCATCGGGGCTTTTTTAATCACGGATTGCACGGATTAAACAGATTAAGAGGATTAAGAGAAGTTCAATTGGGCAGCTTAACCGTTTTGTAAGCAAATCCTATTGTAATGGGAGTAAGTAGTAATTATCACGGATTACACGGTTTGAGAGATGTTAGATTCGGCTGGGCAGTTGTATAGCATACAAATTTGTTATTCCGGGAAACAGCCATAGCAATTTTACTACCGTTAAGATCTTTTCAACTTGTATTTATTGTTTCAAAAGCTTATATTTGAAGGGTCAAGTACAACGTTTATTCATTATGTACAAAAGTCAAAAGCACCGATTTCTATTTTTTACAGGAGGTTTACTAGTTGGAAGCTTGTTTGTTTGGTTGTTGATTTCATCATCTGAAATTCCATTCAACAACCGATACGATCCTCTGCCACAAACGATTCATGCGGTAAAATTGGCTTCGAACTATGATTTCGCCGGAGAGCCCATCCCGATGGATTATTTTGATGTTACTGAACGCCTGGAACGAGAATTACTGATTAATACTTATTACCATAGTTCCACTTTATTGCATATCAAATTAGCGCTGCGGTTTTTCCCTTTGTTTGAGCGCATTTTAAAGGACGAAGGCATTCCACAAGATTTAAAGTATTTGGCCGTAGCGGAGAGTTCTTTGCGCAATGCGGTGTCATCTGCCGGAGCAAAAGGCATCTGGCAATTTCGAGAAGAAGCCGCAAAGGAACTAAACCTCGAAGTCAATACCTATGTCGATGAACGAAATGATCCCGAACGAGCAACCCGCGCAGCTTGCCAGTATTTGAAAAAACTCAAAGAGCGATTTGGCAAGTGGACTTTAGCAGCTGCAGCCTATAATATGGGCCCAACAGCACTCACCAGGGCAATTTCCGAACAAAAAGAAGACAATTATTACGATATGAATCTCAGTGACGAGACCAATCGCTATATTTTCCGGATCGTGGCCATTAAAGAGATTATGAAAAATCCGGATAAGTTTGGATTTTACCTGCACAAGAATGAAATGTATTCGCCACTTGATAATTTTACACTGGTGAGTCATGCAGAAGGGATTCCGAGTTTGGCAGATTTTGCACACGAACATCAGATTACCTACAGGCAATTAAAATTATTTAATCCCTGGTTATTGAAGAGTGAATTGCCTAATCCCACCCAAAAGGAGTATCATTTTAAAATCCCAAAATAAGCTCAGTTTCGTTCCCATTCTTTGGATTTGGGATTGCCTATGTCATTTTATTCAAATTTTAGACGCTTGTAGTTTTTAGAAGATTGCAGGACCTATAAGCTAACTGAAGTCATGACGAGCTGTAAAAAACGAACTGATTGCTTACATTTGCTGAAAATCAGGCTGCTACCAGATGAATAAAATCTTTAATGTATTGTGGAGTCAGTACCTAAAGCTCCATCGTGCGCAAATGAAGGCATTCATGGAGCGTCCTATTGAAGCCCAACAAAAAGAGTTACGCAAAATTGTAAAAGCCACTACTAGTACCGAATGGGGCATGAAACACGGTTTTGCGCGTTATAAAAAAACTGCCGATTGGAAAGACTTTTTGCCTGTTCAAGATTACGATACGGTAAAAGATGATGTTCATCGAATGATGCGTGGTGAAAAAAATATACTTTGGCCAGGTAGGGTCAAGTATTTTTCAAAATCTTCAGGTACTACCAGCGATAAGAGCAAATATATTCCAGTTACAGATATCAACCATCGCAATTGTCACACAAAGGGCGGGTGGCGACTCGTCGTCAGCATGTTTGACAACATACCAAAACCCAGAGTCTTTGAAGGGAAAAGCATATTACTCGCAGGGAGTTCAAATCATCGCCTGCCTGAATATCCTGGTAGCATTGTTGGAGACGTATCTGCTATTATTTATCAACGACTTCATCCAATCGTAATTAACCGGCTCTATCCCTCTAAAGAAATTGCCTTGATGGAAGATTTTGAAAAGAAACTCGACATCATTGCCAAAAACAGTTCTGCCATTGATATCCGCTTGATTGCAGGAACTCCTACCTGGGCCATCGTTCTATTTAAAAAATTGCTGGAATATACCGGAAAGAACAATATTCTCGAAATTTGGCCTGATATGCAGGTATTTGTGCACGGAGCTGTGAGTTTTGTGCCTTACAGAGAACCCTTCAGGGATTTCTTCCCATCAAATGAGTTCACGTACATCGAAACTTACAATGCTTCTGAAGGCTATTTTGCAGTACAATCTGATACGTGCAAAGACGATATGTTACTACTTCTCGACAATGGGATTTTTTATGAATTTATCCCCATGGATGAATGGGAAAGCGATGATCCAAAAACTTTATACCTGGAGGATGTGGAATTGGATAAAAATTATGCATTGGTTATCACGACCAATTCCGGCTTGTTCAGATACAAGATAGGTGATACGGTAAAGTTTACTTCGCTCAATCCTTATAAGATCAAAATTACAGGACGGACCAAACAATTCATCAACGTATTCGGTGAAGAAGTCATGGTCTCTAATACGGATGCAGCTCTGTCAGCGACTTGTAAAATTCACAAAGCAAAAGTTACTGAATATACGGTCGCGCCGATATTTCTCACATCATCCGGAAAAGGCGGGCATGAATGGCTGGTTGAATTTGAACTTGCTCCTGCAGATATTGCTGCCTTCGCAATAACATTGGACAACGAATTAAAAAAAGTGAATTCCGATTACGAGGCCAAACGTTTTCACGATCTTGCATTGGAAAATCTCAAACTGAATGTCGCGCCAAAAGGCAGTTTTTTTCAATGGATGAAAACTAAAAACAAAATCGGAGCACAACAAAAAGTTCCCAGATTGTCGAATCAACGAAATCATTTGGAGGAATTGTTGAGGATATCTGGAGATGCGCCCTTATTTTTAAAAGACTAACAATTGTTAGTTTTCCTCCTCCTTCTTCTTCTCCTCTTTTTTCTGATGCACTTTTTTACCACTCTTTAATTTTTTGGATAGCGCTGCATAGGGACCTGTCACAACCATATCACTTTCTTCGAGTCCGCTTTTAATCTCAATGTATTCCACATCCTGGATTCCGGTGGTGATATCGATGCGTGCTACCGTATCATTTCTGACTACAAAAACGGCTTCTCTGAATTGACTGGCTTTTTGTTCATCATTGTCCTGATTCAGCTTTGGATCGTATTTTTCTTGCGCGCGCTTTGCCTTCTCTTTGTTTTTTTGCTCGTCGGGATCATAAGCAATGACACATTGGATCGGAATACTTAAAACATTATCTACTCTTGCCGTTTTGATCTCAACCGTAGCTGACATTCCCGGACGAAAGGGCGTTTTGCCCTGATCGGTGAGGTCTAAATAACCCGATTTATCAATTCGTACTTTTACGATGTATTTGGACACCTGATCAGTCGACAAATTAGCCCCACCTATAGATGCAACATTCGATGCGGAATTAGAAACTTCCGTCACCTTGCCTGAAAATTTGCGGTTGGAATAGGCATCTACTTCTATATCTGCATCATCTCCCGTTTTTACGCGAACGATATCATTCTCGCTGACTTCTACCTGAACTTCCATTGCATGTAAGTCGGCAATGCGCATTAATTCTGTTCCACTCATTTGCATGGTACCTACGACGCGTTCCCCTTTTTCGACGTTTAATTTGGAAATAATTCCGCCAGCCGGAGCTTTGATGATAGTGCGCCCTAAATTGGTTCGCTGTTCTTTTAATACAGCTTCCGCATCCTTGACCTGATAACCCGCTGCTTCAGATGTTTTCGAAGCATTTTTAAAAGCAGTTTCTGCATTTTTAAATCCGATTTCTAAATTTTTTAAACTGGTTTCTGAAGTTTCGAAATCCGCCTGTGAAATGATTCCTTCTTTATATAAGGATTTATTCCGTTCGTGAACTTTCCTTGCATTTTCCATTTGCAGTCTGGCCTGATTCACCAACTGTCGCGCACTTTCAATACTATTGCTGCTTGCGTTGGCTTGTGTGCGTGCCACATTGACCCCGGCAGTACTTCTTTCAACAGCCGACTCATAAGCATCAGCGTTGACACGGGCTAGAATTTGTCCGGCCTTTACACTGTCGCCTTCTTTTACATAGAGCTCAATGATTTCACCTGATACATCTGAAGAAATTTTGATCTCGGTTTCCGGAAATATTTTACCACTTGCCGATACCGTTTCTACAATGGACCTGCGTTCTACTTTTTCATAAGTAACTTCTTCGCCTTTTGGTTTGCGTTTTGCTTTAAAGTATGCAGCAAAGATCAATACAGGTATCAAGGCCAACAAAACCCAGGTATACCATTTGATATTTTTTAAGTTGAACATTTTTCTTTTCGTTTAAAATAATTACAATTCAATTCTTTTGCCCGCATAATAATCGAGCAATTTTTGTTTGAAGATGAGATCGTATTTTGCAATCAACAAATTGATTTCGGTAGTTTGCAAATTCGCTTGTGATACATTGAGTTCGAATGTGCTTGCTGCCCCGATTTGAAATTTCTTGCTCGTTTTTTCAAATGCAGAATTACCGGCTTCAAAAGACTTCATGGCAGCCTCATGCTCTTTAAGTGCTGCTTTGACATTGGCGATGGCCGTGTATAAATTTTGATCTAAAATTTCCTTTTTCAGTTGTAAATCCAGATCAGAAAGTTTGGTAGCCAGTTTTGCCTTTTGCAACCCAGCTTTATTACTATAGTTTTTATAAATCGGAATGGAAACTGAAACGCCTACTCCGTAACCCAAAAACTGATCAAACTGTGTATTGAATGGGATCACTTCCGTTTGGGTGATGACCGGATAATCTTGTTCGACTTTGACCAACTGGTTATTAATATATACTTCGTAAGTTTGACGTTCTGTACCAAATGCTGTAGGTCTAATGGCTGCGTCGGAAAACCGGGAGCCAATACTCCCACTCAGGAACACAGATGGATATAATAATGCCCGGGCCATTTTTTCGCCAATTTTTGCAGATTCCAATCTGATTTTTGCTGCCCGGAGCGAAGCTTGCTGATCGACTGCTTTTGCTTCAATCTGGTTGAAACTATAAATTTCCAATTCGATTTTATTCAATTGTTCCTCGGTCAATCGTACCAATTGCATATCCGTTTCCGGATCCATTCGCATAGCCTGTTTCAGTTGCAACCAGGCCAAATCTAATCCGTTTTCTGCAAGTACAATTGATTGTTCTGCACGTGCCAGTTGACTTTTAATTTCAAGGGCATCAGCTTCCGGTTTGACACCTGCCTTGATCAATTTTTCGATCTGATCGAGTTGGAGTTGCTGCAACTCGAGTGATCGTCCTGCTACTTCCAATCGCTCTTCAGCAAGTAGAACATTCAGATAAAAGGTAGCAATACTCAAACTCAAATCATTGACAGCCTGATTGTGGTCTTCTTTACCAGCGTTCAATAGTAGCTTATTCTGTTTAACCGAATTACGCATTAAACCGCTTTGAAAAAGAACCACAGAGCTCGACAAATTATAATTGGAATAAAGGATATTTTCTGTTGTAAATGTATTCGTAGTAGGGTCCACATTTCGGCCAAAACTGATCCCCCCATTGATGCCTGCACTGAGGTCCGGAAACTGTTGGTGTTTGCTTGTTTTGACATCAAGTTCGGCCATTTGAACCGCGATTTGGCTTTGTTTCAGGCCTATATTGTTCTTAACAGCAAAATCGATACACTGAACCAGGTTCCAGCTTTGTTGGGAATTGCCTATTTGTAAAAAGCAAATCAGGCCAATACAGCTTAATAATTTAAAGTTCATAGTACAATATTAGTGTGTCTTGAAGCACGATCTTACAGCTTTAGAGCTATTAACGAAAATTTCAGACAAAAAGCCAGGTTATCAGGACAGAACAAGCTTTCAGATCAATAATTTGAATTGAAAATACCTGCAAACATCAGGCGATCGTATCTGCTCCCAAAGGGACGGTAATAGATAAACACCGCATAGTTGTTTTCAGTCTCGTACCAATTTCCTTCCAAATGGTCCGTTTCAGCAAGCCCATCTTTATTGCGGTAGGCATACAAATAATTGTAATAACCCAATTTCAACAAAAACTGTCCCATATAGGCTTTTCTGCTTTCGTCATAATCCATTCTGAATTCTTCCCGGATCTGCCAATCGCTTACTGCTCCAAAAAGATAAATGGGCTCATCCAGTTCATATCCGGTCTTTAGGGTGAAATGCATCCAGGCATAATCGGATTCCGTTTCAGGCTTATACACATCCCGGTTTAGTATGAGGTACTTTCCGTTGATGTCTGTTTCGGTATAATAGGATTTGCCTTCGCGCACGCCATCGGGAATTAACCAGGCATGGTAACCATCTTCCTTTTCATCCCAATACTGAATATCGGGTGTACGCGATATAAGGGTGCGTATATCCTTAAATCTGAATTCTTTTTTTGCAGGAAAAATAAAATCGTCGGGTCTGGTAAATTTGAACGCATCTCCTGTGTAAAAATTGGGTTCATTTCTTTCGATCAAAGTATTAAAGTCACCGTTTTGTATGGCCTGTACAAACAATTCCTGTCCGTTGTTGGCCACCGGAAGTTCTCCCGTTTTTACTTCCATTTCCATGGAGTGGTGTGTCCTTCGATGTTCTATTTGTAGAGGATTGATAAATTCTACGGCTGCATGAAATTGTTGCTCTGTAACAAAAAATCTGCGCGTAAACAAGACCTGCTTCTGACGATTATACACGCACATTAAATAATTTCCACTCACTAAAAAGTCTTCGCTCTCTACCTGAAGCTGATAATGCACAAAAGGAATCTTAGTATTTCTCGAAGTCACATAACTATAGATTTGCTCCTCCTGAAATCCTTTTAAAAATTCTTCATGACGGAGCTCATCCTGTTTCCAGTTTTTATCAAAATGAAAAAAACTATAATAAAGATCCTCGGCGGATGGTATTAAAAAATCAAACTGCAATTGAAGGGCTTCCTGTTTTCCATGGGTAAGAAAAGCGATGCTCTCTTTTTCGGGATAAGTCCGGTAGAAAAAAATGCTTTTGATGCGATCATCGTAGATGGTATCGATGGCAGGTAATTCAAATTCATTAGATTGTGCCTTTAAATCTTGGATTAAGTTACCCATCAAGGTAAACAGTAAATAACAAACAAGGACTTTTTGCAATAAATTCATGACAAATGAAAACGTATAAACCTTTAAAAAATTTTAAATCAAATAAACTTCGAAACAAAATTATTGCAAGAGAACTAGGTAAACGGTAAACTACGTTGACGACGTACAGGCCTATCTCAAGCTGGTAAATTAGTTCAAATTAAAAAACACTTATTTTAACGATTTTTCCACTATGAATTAAGCCCAATGGTTCGCTAATTTTTAAAAAATACAAACCATCTTCAAGATACTCCAAATTAAAATCAAATTTAATAATCTTATTTTCTAAATATTTCTTTATAACTGATTGTCCAAAAATATCGACTAATTCAAATTGCATATTTTGTCTAATAATATTCCCTAAGGCAACAGTTATTATACTAGTAGTTGGATTAGGGTATATATTTAATACTAATTCATTTCCAGAATTATTTGTATTTTCAATTACCAGTTTTTTAAGTTCAAAAAGCAAATTAACATTAGTTTTGAGTAATACTCCCCATTTATTGGACCAAAAGTTGAGTTCGTTAAGTTAATAAAATTCATATTAAGCTGCATGATTTTTTAATGGAATCATCGTATCGTTTATTGGGAGTTTGTCCGGTAGTTTGGTGCATTTTCCGGTGGTAATAGGCGATATGGTTTTGAACTCCTTCAAAAAGTTCAAAACCATTATCGCATGGATTGAGATAAATATAATCGTACTTTAAAGTTTTCCAGAATCTTTCAATCCAGGTATTATCTGTAGCTCTTCCTTTGCCATCCATTGAGATCAATATCTTTTCAGATTCCAAATAATGAGTCCACATCGCACTTGTAAATTGAGAACCTTGATCCGAGTTTATAATATTGGGTTTACCATTGACAGCAATGGCTTCTTTTAAAGCAGCAACACACCATTGTTTACTCATACTATTACTTATACTCCAGCCCATGATTTTGCGACTATAAACATCAATGAAGGCAATCATGTACATAAATCCTTTAGCCATCGGGATGTACGTAATATCGGTACACCAAACCTGATTGGCATGTGTGATTTCCAGATTTCTAAGTAAATACGGTTTAATAAATTGCTTTAGGCCCTGTTTTGTTAGGTTTTTGCGACGATATATTGTTTGCCATCCCATAACCTTAAACAACCTCCTTATTCGTTTAGGACCTACCGGATATCCTTTTTCCTTTAAAAGATTCACCATTGATTTAACCCCTTCTGTCGGGTGCTGTAACAAATGCTTATCCATGATATTCATCATTTTAACATTTTCAGGCTTTTCCTGAACAGGCTGGTAATAAAGTGTGCTCCTTGGTACGTTCAATAGATCACACTGTTTGCGAATACTCAGCTTTTGTGGTTTCGTATGCACCATCTCTATTCGTTGTTTCATATCCCCAGTTTCTTGCAACTTTTTTTTAAAAATCATTCTCTACTTTCAATTGGCCGATTTGTGCATACAATTTCTCCATTTCAGCTGAATCAGTATCATCCTGAGCTGATTTTGAGTTCTCGAAAATAGATCCCATGTTCTCTAAAAATTCAGTTTTCCACTTGGAAATCATAACGGGATTAACATCAAACTGAAGACTAAGATCAGCCATAGTCTTTTTGTTTTTAATGGCTTCTAAAGCCACACTGGCCTTAAAGGCCCCGGTAAATTTGCTTGTTTTTTTTTCATAGGTCTAGTAAATTTAAGTGTTTTTTTAACTAAACCTCTGGTCTCAATTTAGGGGAGTATTACATTTCACTATACCCCCAATTGAAATTTTATCATTAGATAGTTGACCATAAATATCATGATGCAATAAGGTTACAATTAAAAAACTAATAATGATTATTTTAATAAACATATTTTTTTATATTCAATTTTTTGAAAATAAATATACTCTAAAATATACACATTTGAAGGAATTAAGTTACCTAAATCTTTACTATGGCTTTGCCAAGCTTCAATATTTTCACTGACTTAATAAATCTACCATCAATTGAGTAAATATTTATCTTTAATGGCTCTACATTCGAATCTAATAAAGAACTTAATTTTATTTGATTTTGTATTTTATCATTATGTTTTTTAATGCCTACTGGCGATGTACTAGGATAATAAGTATAAACTTCGCCACCTACTATTAGATTATTAAGGTTAATTTGCTTCAAGTTAAAGAATTCATACCAAAACAAATTTAACTCAACTTTAAATGTGTACCTATGAATAATCATAAAGATTTGATCAAATATTTCAACAATTTTGTCTTTAAAGCGTTTTAGAGTTCTAAATTTCCAATTCATGTATCCACAGGAACTCGTACTACCCATGACCCGTGAGCTGACCCAAATTGGCTTTCAATCATTGCTCAGTTCAGATGAGGTTAAAAAGGTCTTAGACCAGAAATCGGGTACTACCCTATTGGTAATCAATTCGGTATGTGGTTGTGCGGCTGCGAATGCAAGACCTGGAGTTAGAGTTGCCCTTCAAATGGGTCCTAAGCCCGATCATCTGGTTACTGTTTTTGCGGGTGTTGACCGCGAAGCTGTGCAAACGGCAAGAGAATACCTATTGCCATACCCTCCCTCTTCACCGGCTATTGCTTTGTTTAAAGACGGTCAATTGGTTCATATGTTGGAAAGACATCACATCGAAGGTCGTTCTGCCCAAATGATCGCCGATAATCTGGCTGCTGCATTTTCTAATTACTGCTTGATAAACGCATGAAAAAATCAGGAATAATCTTACTGCTCTTTGGAATTTATTGTTCAAGTTTAGTAGCAATTCCACAGCATCGCGACAGCACCGAAAAGCTTTCCATAAAATACAGTAAGCAAGAATGGAAAAAAGAAGCAAATGATCTTAAGCTTTTGGAAAAACAAATCAAAGAGTGGAATAAAGCTTGCAAAAAACCCAATTCAGATTATTTGAATACTTTATATAGTAGACTCATGGAGACCGTTTACAAAGAGCATAATGAATTGAGTACAAAAATTAGCGGCAGAAGTAAAAAAATGCACCCAGGTTCAAAGATGAATGCAAAAGATAGTCTTTTGGAAGCAGAAAAACCAAAGGCTTATAATGCAGAGCTTAAAGACCAACCCATGCGATTGAGTAAATCAGAAATTCACCGCCAAAAAGCAGAATCTGATTATTTGAATAAATATGTTTCACTCGTTAAAGCAGAATCCAATTTGCTGTTGAAATTGAAAAAAATGGAAGCTTTTACAGCCGAAACAAAAGCAAGTATTTATGCAGGAATTTCTGCTGATCTGAATGATTTTAAATCTATCATGAAAGCAGAGTTGGAACTCATGAAACCAGAGACTGCAAAAAAATAGCAAGCCTCCGTAACCAACCACCTTGTTGGTAGCAAATTGCCAAATAAAGACCTTAAAATCCTATAGAACTTAGCTCATCTCTATCCGTTCAGATTCCGGAGCATCAAACAAATTATTATATTTTTTAATATGTTATTACCTTTGGCTGACTAATTCAGAAGAGAACATGGCACAGGTACACAGTTATACGGAAGAAAACATTAAATCGCTCGATTGGAAAGAACACATCCGATTAAGGCCCGGAATGTATATAGGTAAGTTGGGAGATGGCAGCCATATCGATGATGGTATTTACATACTTTTGAAAGAAGTCATCGATAACTGTATAGATGAATATGTGATGGGTTATGGGCGAGAAATCGATATTGAAGTTCAGGATGGAATTGCAAGAGTGAGAGATTACGGAAGAGGCATCCCATTGGGTAAAGTCATTGAATGCGTTTCACAAATCAACACCGGAGGAAAATACGACAGCAAAGCTTTTAAAAAATCAGTAGGTTTAAATGGTGTAGGAACCAAAGCTGTAAATGCACTGTCGAATTATTTCAAAGTGACATCCATTCGCGATGGCAAATGTAAGATGGCTGAATTCGAACGCGGTAATCTGATCAAAGAATACAATCTGAAAAATACAGATGAAGTCAACGGCACTGAAATTGAGTTTAGAGCAGACGAAAAGATTTTTCAAAAATACAGATTCGTTCAGGAATTTATTGAGAGCCGCATCTGGCATTATGCTTATTTGAACGCCGGTCTTCGGATCAATTACAATGGCAAAACTTATGTATCCAAAAATGGATTGAAGGATATGCTCGAACGCCGTACCGACAGCGAGCATCTGGACTATCCGATCATTCATTTAAAAGGAGAAGATATCGAATGTGTGTTGACCCACGGTGGTCAATACGGAGAACAATATTACAGTTTTGTCAATGGGCAATACACTTCACAAGGTGGAACGCATTTGAATTATTTCAGAGAAGCTATTGTCAAAACACTGCGCGAATTTTATAAAAAAGATTTTGATTCCAGAGACATACATACTGGAGCTATTGGTGCCATCTCTGTGCGCATAGAAGAACCGGTTTTTGAATCACAGACGAAAACAAAATTGGGATCCACGACGATCAGCCCGGAAGGCTCATCGCTGCGTTCATTAATTGTAGATTTTATCTCTAAAGAACTGGATCTTTACTTGCACCAAAATCAAGATGCTGCTAAGGAATTCCAAAGTCGCATCTTACAATCTGAACGCGAACGCAAAGAAATTGCAGGAATTAAAAAACTGGCTAACCAACGTGCAAAAAAAGCCAATTTACATAATAAAAAATTGCGCGATTGCAGATATCATTTATCCGATAGTAAATTAAAACCAGAAATTGCAGAAGCGACAACCTTGTTTATCACAGAAGGAGACTCAGCCAGCGGATCGATCACCAAGGCCAGAAATCCGGAGCTCCAGGCAGTGTTTAGTTTAAGAGGAAAACCCCTAAATTGTTTCGGCCTTACCAAAAAAATAGTTTACGAAAATGAGGAACTGAATTTACTGCAACATGCTCTAGATATTGAAGATGATATTGAAAATTTGCGTTTTAATAAAGTCGTCATTTCAACAGATGCAGATGTTGACGGAATGCATATACGCCTGCTGTTGCTCACTTTCTTTCTTCAGTTTTTTCCCGAATTGGTTCGCACCGGGCATCTTTTTATTCTGGAGACGCCTTTATTCCGCGTAAGAGACAAACAACAAACCTTTTATTGTTATTCTGAAAAAGAAAAAAAAGAAGCTATCCAAAAATTGCGCGGTAAACCTGAAATTACACGCTTCAAAGGACTGGGAGAAATTAGTCCGGATGAATTTTCAGGATTCATTGGCAGCGATATCAAATTGGAACCCGTAGTGCTGAACGAAGATTCGCATATTGAAAAAGTTCTGGAATACTACATGGGAAAAAACACAGCTGAACGCCAGGATTTCATCATTGAAAATCTACGAACCGATCTCGACCAAATGACTGCTGAAGAATTGTTGGCACAAGAGGAAGCTTTGCTAGTCTAAATAATAATTTCAATTGACATACAACTGTTCGTATGATAAAATATACCGTAGACGTCATCATCAACAAAGATCTCGAATCCATTTTAGATCTATTTGACAACGAAGCAAATTTATACAAATGGATGGAGGGCCTTCAAAAATTTGAGCACATCAGTGGTACGCCCGGGGCAGAAGGTTCTCAATCGAAAATGTATTTTAAAATGGGTAAACGCGAATTCATATTACTTGAAACCATTATAAGCAAACAATTACCCGGTAAATTTGAATGCGCTTACGATGCTGATGGAGTTCGCAATGTGGTTATTTCCAGATTTATTGCATTGACTGATCATCAAACACAATATATCAGTGAACAGGAATTTCATTTTAAAGGACTTATGAAATTTTTCAGCATTTTTTTAAAATCTGCCTTTAAAAAACAATCGTTAAAATATCTATTGGATTTTAAAAAGTTTGCAGAAAGCAAGAAGTGAGGAAGGAGGAGGGTAGATTATGGAGTATAGAGTTTGGAGCAAAGATTATAGATTATAGAGTATTAGCCCATACATGAAGAAATTATTCAATAAAAAAGGGATGATGATGTCAGGAAGTGTATATGCTTTAAATGATTTATGGAACCAGGCCTGTTATAGATTTTGGCATTAATTTGCTTTAGGCTTTAGGCTTTTAGCTTCAGCCTTAAAGCTTATTCCTTAAACTCCAAATCCTGTTGATTAATCTGCATGGATGCCAATGTTTTTCCAAACTTATCGACGAATTCGATTTTTAAAACCCGTTGTTTGTGTGGTCCGCTGATGCTTGCCCTTGTATAATTATTTTGTTCGACCAGCATATTGAGCAACATCATGGGATTGGATTTTTCCAAATCGCCTACTTTATAAGTACCGGATGTAAGCGCAGAATTTAAAAATTCATAAAGCGGATAACCATTTGGAATGATATGTTGAATGACTTCACTATGATGGCGATCGCCGGTAAGAAAAACGACTCCATTTATTTTTTCTGATTCAATAAAATTCAACAGATCATTATATTCTATCGGGTAGTGGACCAGACAGTCATATTTGTTATAAGTATTTAAGATACTGCTTCCGTTACAAATCATCTTAAAAGGTGCCCGGCTATTGGCCAACTGATTCTTAAGCCAATCCAGCTGCTCTGCTCCCCACATCCATTTATTTGGATTGGGCTGCCCATTTATGCTATCCATCAGCGCATCGGAGGATCTGAAGCTCCGATCATCCAACAAAAAGAAATCGACATCATTGTAATGAAATTTGGTATAGATACCGCCTTCTTTAGATGGAGAGGGCGGATTACACCAATAATTTTGAAAAACACGACTTGCCTCTTCTTTAAACACATAAGCTTTGCCTTCATTGTTTGGACCATAGTCATGATCATCCCATATAGCGTAGTGACTCATGGACTTTAGAAAATCCTTCATCTCAGCCTGACTGCGGTCATGGGAAGCCCGATACCATAATCCCCATTCGCTGGAATAATCAACTTCTCTGTAATACCAATTGTCACCTAACCAAAGCATAAATGAGGCTGGTTCTTTTGCCATCGTCCTAAAAATACTGGAATCCCCTCCATATGGTTTGCCGGGTCTATCGTAAATTACTTCGTTGGTAAATGAGCAACTCCCGGCTAAGAAACGGAAATCCCCGGCTGGTTTGCGGTATTGCCAAAGATCCTGTGTTTTAAAATGTCCCCGAATGGGTGGAGTCTTCTTTTTATTCTCAATGACCAGTTCGTATTCATAAGTTGTTCCAAAGTCCAGTCCTGTCAGGTAAAATTTACAAATGCGGTAAGAAAATCTTTTGCTTACATCAGGTTCGATTTCAAATTTTCGAGCAGGATCTCCTTCTTTCCAATAAGTCAATTCAAGTTCTGTTCCTTTTTCAATCTCGCACCAAATAGAAGCTGTTCTTAGCTCTACTGGCCCCAACATAGGGCCGCTTTTTAATTGGGAAACAAGTTCTGTAAGCCAAAGAAATGAGCAAACCAGGAGGCAGAATGACTTTTGCATATTCAATTTTTTCCAAAGTTAAATGCTTTGTGAAATTTACGGGGCTGCAGTGCTTTAAGAGATTATAAAATATTCGCGCGTCATGTATTCTTTTACCTTAGCAATTCGTTTATTAAACGATATGCCAGTTTTGTCCAAAAATCGAAGAATTATTGTTGTATTTCTCGTCTTTATAGGATATTTATGTCCAGGGGCAAATGCTCAACAATCCTCAGTACTTCAGTTCTCCGGAATAGTATATCAATCGGAGGACGATAAAAAGACACCCTTGCCCTATGTAAATGTTGGTATTTTGAGAAACAGGAGGGCTACTTACAGCAATGAACAGGGTTTCTTTTCCATAGCTGCACAAACGGGTGATACCATTTTGTTTCAGTATCTGGGTTACAAAAACAAAAAATTCATATTGCCAAATGTTGTCCTTGATCCATCCTATTTTTCAGCAATCATTTTAGAAAGGGATACCATTCAACTTAGTAAAACCACTGTCTACCCGATACCATCTAAAGAACATTTCAAACAAGAATTCCTTGCCATGAATGTTCATGATGAAATGCGCAGCATTGCCGAAAAAAATCTCGAAGCAGATGTATTGGCCTGGTTAGAACCCGGAGTCCCATCCGACGGAAGGGCAGGTGTAAGTTTGTATTTCAGGCAAGAAGCCAATAATGCTGTTTATGACGGACAATTCAAGCCCCTTCAGATCTTTAATCCTTTGGCCTGGATAGACTTTATCAAAGCCCTTAAAAGAGGAGATTTTAAGAAAAAGAAGAAACCGCCGGAATAGGTTGGCAGATTGAAAGGCTAAAGGGAAAAGGCTAAAGCTTGGCTAGTGTTTCCTTTCAAGCTTTGACCTTTTTCCTTTAGACTAAATATATTTGGCCATTTTGAAAATTGATATAAAGCATAGATTAGTGATCAATGATTGTCGAGTATAAAAATCCTCAAAATATTTTTTTAATCTTTAAATCCCAGTCAAAAATCCTGTAAATCAGAATAATCCTGATAATACTGGTCAGCTTTTCGCTTTTAAGCTTTATGCTTTAAGCTTTTCCATATTACTTTTGCTTTGAATCCATAACATGAAAGTTACCGAATACCTGAAACAAAATACCGGACGCACCCTGATCTCGTTTGAAGTTTTGCCACCCCTGAAAGGTGGAAGCATCAAATCTATTTTTCAAACTCTGGATCCATTGATGGAATTTAAGCCACCTTTCGTGGATGTGACCTATCACCGGGAAGAATTTATTTACAATGTGCAACCCAGCGGGTACTATCAGAAAATCGCTATTCGCAAAAGGCCCGGCACAGTAGGTATCTGCTCGGCTATCATGCATCATTATGGTGTGCAGGCAGTACCCCATTTGATTTGTGGTGGATTTACCAAAGAGGATACGGAGAATGCGCTCATTGAATTGCATTTCTTGAATATTAAAAACGTATTGGCTCTGCGAGGGGATGCCCGAAAATTTGACGAAAAATTTATACCAGAGCCCGGAGGTTATGAATATGCACTGGACCTCGTCCAGCAAATCGGCAGAATGAATCAGGGAACCTACCTCGACCCGAGTATTGAAAATGGTTCCAGGACTGATTTTTGTATCGGCATTGCAGGCTATCCCGAAAAGCATTTCGAAGCACCGAATATGAAATCAGATCTCAAACATACGCTTGAAAAAATTAAGTCGGGCGCTGAATACATCGTGACACAAATGTTTTTCGACAATCAAAAATATTTTGAATACTTAAAAACCTGCAAAAGCGAAGGGATAAACGTCCCTATCATACCAGGTATCAAACCATTGACTAAAAAATATCAGCTGAATTCTATACCCCGCCATTTTTACATCAATATTCCGGATGAACTGGTAAAAGCGGTCAATAAAACCAACTCCGAACAAGCCGCTAAAGAAGCCGGTATCGAATGGTGTGTAGCCCAATGTAAGGAGTTGATTCAAGCGGGTGTGCCCTGTCTTCATTTTTATACGATGGGTGACAGTGATACGACGCGTAAAATTGTTGAAAAGATCCTTTGATCAATAACTAACGTTCGTTAGTAATATAAATAAATCGCAATATGAACCAGGCTTTGATCATAACTGCAGACAAAAAATCATGGGTGCATTATCCGGCAGATTCCGGATTTCCCATACAAAATTTACCGCTGGGTATATTTAGCTACCATGACCAGACAGCACGGGTATGTAGTCGAATTGGTGATTTTATCATCGATCTATATAGTTTGTCTGCGGCCGGACTGCTCAATGTCGAAGGTTTTCAGTCCAACTGTTTTCTGACTAAATATTTAAATCCCGTCCTGGCAAAAGGTAAACCTGCACTTAGAAATTTAAGAGCCGCACTGGTTTCCATCCTTGATGAAAACAGGGATGCAGACACCAGGCAAAAAGTAGAACAACATTTAATTCCTATACACCAAGTCCGCCTCTTGCTGCCTGTTAAAGCAGCCAATTATACTGATTTTTACAGCAGTCGCGAACATGCCTACAATGTAGGAGTCATGTTTCGCGATCCCAGCAATGCCTTGTTGCCTAATTGGCTACACATGCCCATTGGTTATCATGGACGGGCGTCTTCTATCGTAGTTTCGGGAACTCCTATTATCAGGCCAAAAGGTCAAATGCAATTGAAAGATGGTGAAGCCCCCGTTTTTGGATTTAGCAAACAATTGGACTTTGAATTGGAAATGGCATTCGTCATCGGAAAAGAAAATGCATTGGGACATGCAATTCCCATCCAACAAGCAGAAGAACACATTCAGGGAATATTGATTTTTAACGACTGGTCGGCGCGGGACATTCAAAAATGGGAATACGTACCACTAGGACCTTTTCTGGGTAAAAATTTTGCTTCCAGTGTTTCGCCCTGGGTCGTAGACCTCGATGCTTTGCAAGTATTTAAAGTACCGGGCCCTACACCGGAAAAACCTTTACTGGAATACCTGAAATCAGATAAGCCCTCTAACTTCAATATACAACTCGAAGTCAGCATCACTGCGGAGAACAGTGAGGAAACGATCGTTAGCCAATCCAATATGAAATATTTATATTGGTCAATGGCACAACAACTCGCACACCACACTGTAAATGGCTGCAATATGGAAATTGGCGATATCTGTGCATCGGGCACGATATCGGGACCAACACCTGATTCCTACGGATCAATGCTTGAGCTGGCCTGGAAAGGCACCAAACCTATTCAGATGAAAGATGGCTCCGAACGAACGTTCGTTAGGGATGGAGATACGGTTTCGATGCGGGCGTATGCACAACATGAAAACTATCGGATTGGGTTTGGGGAGGTGAGTGGGACGGTTATGGAAGCAAATTAATAAAATCTCTAATCGCTCTCTTTTTCAGCAGGAATTTGATTCCAATATTTTAATGATCTCAGGTCTAATCACTTCATGTGCAATGAGCCTGGATTCTTTTAGGAATACAGAAGTCCTAGAAATACTTTAAAAACTGTTGAATCCAAAACATCATCAATACTTTACAAAATAACCAGCCGCTTGAAAATTCCCTTTCCCTTTGATCGTATAAGCATAAGGAGCAGAAGTCCATTCATTAGGGATTGAAATACTTGTCATTCCAGCATTGATTTTGCTTTTCTTTAAAACCCTACCCAAAATATCAAAAAGAGTAATTTCCAGAAAACTATCTGAAGCACAAATTTGACAATGCCATTTTAATTGCTCGCCTGACTTATCATAGTATAAATTGACATCGTTATCCTGTTTGAATTCCCGTGTAGCAACCAAAGGATTAATGGATTTGTAAAGGCCGTCGTAAGATATAGATGCATAAGCATTAGAGGCGTCATCTAAAGTAAAGTCTCCAATGTTTTTTACATCATTTTGCAATAGCCCAAGTCCATTACTAAAATCCTCCCAGGTTTCCCCTCCATTGCCAGAAATATAAATATTGGAAAACACGCTGATAGCAACAAGAATATTGTCTGGAAAACTAAAGAACTCATTGAGAATAACATCCTTAAACCTTCCGTTTTCTACAGGAGAAAATCTCTGCTGATCTCTACTCACATAAAAATCCAGCATACCATTGTGTATTCCATTCACAAATAAAAACCCATCCTCATTGACACCATATGAATAGACTCTGGAAAAAACATTTAAACTATTCGGGAAAATAAAATGAGACCCGAAATCATCACTGACATAAAATTCCGGATGTACAAAAGGGTCTTTTAATGAATAGATCAGTTGATTTTTTTATCAAATTTTATATCCAGTTTAAAAAATACGGATTGGGCCTTATCAAGGCCTATCCAATCAGAAGCCCCCATTTTTATAAATGGCAAATACCGTTCAATTTGGCCACTTAATGGATCTATATAAGCTCCCAACAAGAGAGAAACTCCTGTTGCCAAATTTTTAAAATCCAAAAAAACCAGGTCAGGAAAATTTTTGTGAATTTCGGTTATTTCGCTCCATAAATCTCCGCCATCAAAGGAGTGAAATAATTGTTTTTGTCCAGCTGTAATTGCGAATAAATCGTCCGGACTATGTTTATAGATTTCGAGCAAATCCTTTCCTTCGATTTGGGTTGATTTCCAAGTGAACGCATCGCCATTACTCTCCTCAACATAACAATCCGCTCTTTGAGCATAAATTTTGCTTTTCGAATTTACCAATAGACTTCCCCTATGTACAGAAGAATAATTCGTTTCCGATAAATACCATCCCCTTTTATACTCACTTAATTCTAAAGTCATGTTTGAACATTCGTCCTCAACGATAGCCAATGCATTAGAGCTGTCTGAAATTTCGATCTGGCGTATATTGGATAAATCAGGAAAACCATGGGCAAACGAAGCCAATTGCGTCCAGGTATTACCATCATCATCAGAAAAATAAAAGTAATTTTCTGCGTTAACTATGAATTGACCTGCTTTGGTGACATACAACGCTGATACCGAATATGCAGTTTGCAATGCGGGATCGAGGATCAGCTTATTCAGTTCCAAACTAAGTCTGTCCAGTCGATAAAGTCCATCTGCCTTAACTATAAAAAGGTTACCACTTCTCCCAATAGCAGTTAAGGATTGAAATTTTTTTGGCAACTCCAATTGCGCCAAAAGTTGCGACTTTGCACTCGCTGAATTCAATAAATAATAATATAAACTATCTTCATGATGTTGTGTCAATACATAGTTGACATCCGCCTGAAACATGGCAATCTTTAATATAGGTTCTTGTTTGTTAAAAATTAATTTAGGAGCTTCCAACTTGTTATTGTATTTAATTAGTTTATTATTTTCAATTTGAAAATAATTTCCTAAAGTATCGAAATGCAGATCATTGCTGAATCTGACATGAATATTGTTTAGAGTGCTTGTATCTAAATCAAACTCATCGTTCGAATTTGCGAATAGCCCATCGAAAGATCCATTATTATAATACAATAATGGGGTGCCTCGAAAATCAAGGAATATCTTTTTCGTATCATTAAAGAAAAAGTAAGATAACTCCGGATTATTAGCCAGAATATCTACCCATTGATCCCCGCCACTTTTTTTGTGCAATATGGTTTTTCTCCCATAAATTGAAATAAACTTATCACCAGATGGCGAAACCAAAACGTCCTCTGGTATAAAAGTCTTTTGATTGTTTAATCTTTGCCATTGCACTTGGGACAAGGCTTCTTGAAAAAATGGAATACCTATTATTCCCAGAATAAAGATGAAGGCTCTCATAAAAAATAATATTTTATTGTTAAGTGTGTTCATAATGACCTCAATAGTCGAACACTAAAATAAGAATAAATTATCAAATACAAGTCCTTCGATCAAAAAAACACCCAATGCCCCTTCCATTTCCCTGCTGAATTCAAAGAAAGTGCTGGTGCCGGAATTTTGATGATGTTGAATACAGTACAAAGTGTTTTTATAAACCGGTTGCGGGTTTTGATTTTACTCAGATCAATGTCAAATGACAGATAGTATTCGTTGACCCTTGGAATCCATTCAGCATTGTAAATAATATTTTGTCGCACCCAACGATTGATGTAACCCCCAAACAATCCGTCAGCTCCAAATCCAAAAGCTACATTTAACCAATCCGGCCAGGTTTTCCACTGTCTGTTGACAAGGCGTTCCGGACTAAACGATAACCAAAATGTTTGCGCATTGTAATCTTTGAGGGCACTGTTGAGAAAGCCGGAACCATATAACTCCTTTGCGCGATCTTTAAAACTATAGCCAGGATCTCCCAGCTCATTGGGTGAATGGTTAGAATAGTTCTTCGGCCAGGGAGATATTTTGATTCTAAATTTCTGCTCCTTCCAGATCAGCTGCTGGCTGGTAAACAGTCCTATGCCGATGACATTGGCTGCCATGTCCGGCCAACTGAATCCATAATCTTTGCTGTAGCCATCCATAACTTCAATGGTCGATTGAAACAACATGGCCATAGAGACACCCCATATTATAGAGGAGCCTTCACGGTAACCACACCATTTCGCGCCGCGATATCCCCATTCACTTTGAAAGTAACTGTTGAAGACATGTGCCGCTTTGTCAACATGGAGCCATTCGCCGTAATCGTTAAATTCATGGAATTTTCCTAAACCCTGATTACTATACCAGGCATTGTAAAGTCCTATTGAAAAAGCAGAATAACTCACCGTTGCAAACCCTCCGGCCAGCCAGGCGCGTTTGGATTGGAAAGAATCAGACGGTATGAAAAAATTTTGGAAATGGCTTTGACTGCTAACACATGTTAGTTTTATGAAGATTAGGAAAACGAAACAAAATCCTTTGATGGAATTAAAACGCCTTTTTTGAAGTATTCCATCGCCTAAGAACCTGTCCGTATGCATTTTAACAGATGAAATAGTAAGAGCGTCCTTTAAATTCATTTCATACTAAATAAAAAATGTCTAAAATTGGACTTCAAGTCCAATTTTAGACAAATTTACACTGGAAATAAATAAGTTAAAAATTTACAATTTAGGGCATCAATACCGGTATTGTTCTCCCTTAAACGGACCGTCTTTATGTACACCAATGTATCCGGCTTGTTTTTCATTTAACTCTTCGAGCTCTACGCCAATTTTGGCAAGATGCAATCTGGCCACCTTTTCATCGAGGCTTTTCGGCAAGGTGTACACCTGATTTTCATATTTGGATGCATGCAACCACAGTTCAATTTGTGCAAGTACCTGATTGGTAAAGGAGTTGCTCATAACAAAAGATGGATGCCCGGTGGCACAACCCAGATTCACCAGGCGTCCTTCTGCAAGCAAAAGAACATCTTTGCCATCGATGGTATATTTATCGACCTGAGGTTTGATCTCTACTTTGGATTGTCCGTAATTATGATTCAACCAGGCAACATCAATCTCGTTGTCGAAGTGACCGATGTTGCATACAATGGTTTTATCTTTCATCTTTCTGAAATGTCTCTCAGTTAAAATGTCGCAATTTCCGGTGGCAGTCACCACGATATTAGCTAAAGGAATGGCGTTTTCCATTTTCATGACCTGGAATCCATCCATGGCTGCCTGTAAGGCGCAGATCGGATCGATCTCCGTCACAATGACGCGGCATCCGGCACCTCTTAAAGAAGCTGCTGAGCCCTTGCCAACATCTCCATAACCGGCCACAACGGCGACTTTACCAGCCATCATTATATCAGTAGCTCTGCGAATGGCATCCACACAAGATTCTTTACAGCCATATTTATTATCGAATTTTGATTTGGTAACCGAATCGTTCACATTGATGCAAGGCAGGGGTAAGTTTCCACTACGCATGCGATCGTATAATCTCATCACTCCAGTGGTGGTCTCTTCTGAAATTCCGCGAATATCTTTGATCAGCTCAGGAAAATGATCTAATACCATATTGGTCAGATCGCCACCATCGTCGAGAATCAAAAAGGCTGATTTCCTTCAAAAGCAAATAGTGTTTGTTCGATACACCAGTCAAATTCCTCATTGTTCATCCCTTTCCAGGCAAAAACGGGAATGCCTTTAGCAGCGATTGCTGCAGCGGCATGATCTTGAGTTGAAAAAATATTACAGGAAGACCAACTCACTTCTGCACCCAAATCGATTAATGTCTCGATCAAAACCGCTGTTTGAATGGTCATATGCAGACAGCCAGCAATGCGAGCTCCTTTGAGGGGTTTAATTTCTTTATATTCTTCGCGAAGGGCCATTAAACCAGGCATTTCTGCTTCTGCCAGTTCAATTTCTTTACGACCCCAATCGGCCAATGTAATGTCTTTAACTCGGTATTTCAGGTGGGTGGCTACTTGCTCCATAAACGTTTAATTTTTTTTTGCAAAGATAAAAGATATCGTATTAAATAAGCTGTTGTAAATCAACTTACTCAGACAGAAAATAAAATGTTTGAAAACATAAAAAGTTCATGTTTTTCAGGAGAAATTCAGCTAAAGCAAGAGTCACCTCACCTCCTGCTCCTCTCCACGAAGCGGAGAGGAGAGCAGTTCTGGGTTCAAATGAAATTTTCATTCTCATCAACTTTCATTTCTTAGATTTTTATGCCAAATCTGCAGGGTTTGTGATGTCAACAAGATTCGTTACTCCTAAATCCTTACACCACAGACGAACATCCAAGAAACAATGGTCAATAGCTAAGAGTCAATAGTCATAAGTATGGGCCCTACGAACCAATGGTCAATAGTCATAAGTATAGGCTCTACATACAGACTAGCAGACTAACCGACTTCCCCCAATTTCCAATTAATAATTATCTTGTCCGGGACTTTGCTTTCTTTCATGTCAAAAATTCTATTCATACAAACTGCATTTCTTGGAGACGTCATATTGAGTACGTCCCTGATTGAAAAATGGAAAGCCTTTTATCCGGATGATGAGGTCGATGTATTGATCCGAAAAGGCAATGAAGGTGTTTTTGAGCATCATACCGTGATTCACGAATTGTTGATTTGGGATAAACAACAAAATAAAACAACAAATCTCATCAGTTTAATTGGAAGGATTCGCCGAAATAAATACGATAAAATTTTCAATCTGCAACGATTTCTATCAACTGGTTTGATACTCCTGTTTTCGGGTGCTCGTGAGACCATTGGATTTACAAAAAACCCTTTGTCCTTATTTTTCACCAAACGCGTTTCACACGAGATCAATGCAGTCGGAAGTCCGCATGAAGTACAACGCAACCACCAATTGATTCAATCCTATACGGATGCATCTTATGCGCTTCCGAAAATTTATCTTCCACATAAACGAACAATTGTTAGTAAATATACCATTCAACAAGCTTTTATTACCATTGCCCCTGCTTCTGTTTGGTTTACTAAACAGTATCCTGAAGAGAAGTGGATCCATTTTCTCAAAAAACTACCGGATTCGATGGATATAGTTTTGCTGGGTTCGAAATCCGATTCTCAACTTTGTGAACGGATCTGTAATGCTTTAAAGTTTCATCGGCCTCATTCAAAACTTCTCAATCTTGCCGGACAACTTACTATTTCCGAATCAGCTGAACTCATGCAAGAAGCCCGAATGAATTACGTAAATGATTCGGCACCACTTCACATCGCTTCTGCTGTTAATGCTGCGGTATGTGCTATCTTTTGCAGCACTGTTCCTGAATTCGGTTTTGGCCCGCTATCTGAAAATGCATACCTCGTACAAACGAAATTAAAATTGAGCTGCCGACCTTGCGGCTTGCACGGCAAAAAAGTATGCCCAGAAGGGCATTTTAAATGTGCGATGGAGATTGAAGATCAACAATTGCTGCAATGTTTGTAAAATCATCCATCAACTATTTCACGAATAATATCTTAGATTTGGCTTTATTAAAAGGTCTACATATGAAAATACAAGTTCAAAATTATATGGTATTCATTTTGTGTTTTGCATTTATTCAAAATATCAATTCACAAAAAACAATAAAAACCACGCTTATTCACGATCAGCTCACGCGAAGTTTTTCGTTCTACATTCCTGCGTCTTACACTTCAGGAAATCTCTCAGCGCTGGTATTTAATTTGCATGGTTACAGTTCGAATGCCGACCAGCAGGAGTTTTACGGTGATTTCCGAAAGATTGCAGATACTGCAGGATTCATTATCGTGCACCCGAACGGAACAATATTTCCGCAGTCGGGACAACAATTCTGGAATGTAGGATTGGTGGGGAACAGCAATGTTGATGACGTCGGCTTTTTGCATGCCATCATCGATACTTTATCAACAGCTTATTCCATTGATGAAAACAGGATATTCAGCACCGGAATGTCGAATGGTGGATTTATGAGTTATCATTTGGCTTGTGTAAGTGATCGTTTTGCAGCTATTGCTTCTGTTACAGGTTCCATGACAGCGCTTACACAGGCATTGTGTAAAAATGCTAAACCAATTCCGGTGATGGAAATCCATGGTACTGCAGATGGTGTGGTGAATTACGATGGCAGCACTGGTATATTATCTATTCCGGATGTATTAGATTTTTGGATTCAAAAAAACGGGTTGAATGCTCATGCTGTGATCAAAACGGATGTACCCAATGTTAACACCACTGACGGAGCAACTGCTGAGCATTACTACTATCCTGGCAATCACGAAGTAGAGCATTATAAAGTCTTGAATGGCGGCCATACCTGGCCGGGAACACCTTTCGTTATTGGGACGACCTGTCAGGATTTTAGTGCCAGCCAAGTGATTTGGAATTTTTTCAACAAGCATAAAAGACAAACGGTGAACTCAGAGCAGACAGATAAGTCGACTATGCGTCTTCATCCAAATCCAGCAAACGAAAAACTACATATAGATTTTAAGGAATTCTCAAAAAGACCTGGCACTATAATTATCAGGAATTCTGTAGGCATCCCTATTTTTGAACATCTCATCAAGGAAGATCAATTTGCTCTTGATATCCGATGGATACCTTCCGGCTTATACTTTATTCAATGCTTATCAGGTAAGAACAGCTTTTATTCAAGCTTTATCAAGATTTAAGGTTTTAAAGTCGTCTAACGGAATTTTTTGAGATTCCTTGGAAGGGCCTAATATTGGATCCCCCATGAATACTAACACTTGTTAGTATTGAGTATGAATTTTTAAAGACTTTAAAATATTCATGATAAATTGCTGCATTACGGCTTTTCGCATCCCCAAATGAGGAGGATTGAATTGCAATGGTTTAAAGGCATCATCATCCTAAAATTAAAAACATTGCATTTGTTCAGGAACAAATGGCTCCACAAGAAACCTGCTTATATATTCAATCCGGATCATCTATCGTGTCGAATCTTGCGAATCCATTCAATCCGTTTAATCCGTAAATCCGTGGTTAAAAAAAAAGCCCTGTCACAAAGTGCAGGGCTTTTTAAAAAAAAAGGCGGTGACCTACTCTCCCGGATTTGCGTCCAGTACCATCGGCGCAGAGGGGCTTAACTTCTCTGTTCGGAATGGGAAGAGGTGGAACCCCCTCGCTAAAACCACCTAAATCTTATTTCCGTGTTAGCGGAATATTTCTTTAAAAAAGTTCACAATGAACTCATACCGTTATGAGCACAGTTTTCCAAAAAGCAATAGCTTATTGAAAAAAAAAAGGTTGGAAGAGGAAATGAGTAGAAGATTTTGAAAAAAAAAAGGAAGTTACGGGGTAATTAGTACTACTCAGCTTAACATATTACTACGCTTCCACCTATAGCCTATCAACGTAGTCGTCTTCTACGACCCCATATAACACTCATCTTAAGGATAGCTTCGCGCTTAGATGCTTTCAGCGCTTATCTAGTCCGTACATAGCTACTCTGCGCTGCACCTGGCGGCACAACAGATACACTAGCGGTACGTCCGACTCGGTCCTCTCGTACTAGAGTCAGTTCCCTTCAATGTTATAACGCC